>CAZKXI010000067.1:0-1726 GCA_964556755.1 uncultured Eubacteriales bacterium | reverse complement strand
GGGCTGGGAGGACGTGGAAGCCGCCCGCACCGTCATCCGCGAGGCCCAGGACCGCTACAAGGGCCTGTTCCCGGACCCGACGTCCTGAAAGGCGCATGCGCTTTCGTCCGGCCCTCATCGTCCTGGGCGCCGTGGCCATCCTCTTAGCCGCGTCCTTTCTGCCCGCTCCTTCGGCGGCCGGAGGCAAGCCGTTCCTCCGCTCCCTCGACCTTTTGGCCGGGATTCGCGTCCCTCCTCCCCGCCCGCCGTATTTCCGTGAGACGATCGTGCGGGCCCTGCGCCTGGCCCGGGCCCTGCCGATCACCCGCCGGCCGGTGGAGATCCCCAACGTCCCCCAAACCGTCGGCCAGTCCGTGGTCCAGCCGATCGAAATGGCCGAGGACGGGGTCCTGGACAAGTTCTTCCTGGCCCTGGAAAGCCGCGTCCGCGGCGAAGCCGGCGTCCGGATCGCCTACTACGGCGACTCGATCGTCGAGGGCGACCTCATCACCCAGGATCTGCGGACGAGCTTCCAGAAGGCCTTCGGGGGCGGCGGGGCGGGATTCCTGCCCATCACCTCGGAGGTGGCTCACTTCAGGATCACCGTGGGCCAAGACTTCTCGCTGGGCTGGAAGACCTATTCCCTCCTCCAGCGCAAGAGGCCGGCCGAGGTGGGGATCTCCGGCTTCGTCTATCTGCCCGCGGAGGACGGGGCCTGGGTCGAGTTCAAGGCGCCGGCCAAACGCCCCCTGCTCAAGGAGTTCCGCCGGCTGAGGCTCTTCTACGGACCCAGCGAGGCCCCCGCCGTCATGACTTGGACGGCCGACGACGGCCCCCCCGTCGAAGTCGCCTTGGAAGCGGGAGACGGCTTGCGCGAGGCGGCGATCGATCCCGATCCGCCGGCGCGCAAGGTCCGGCTGGCCTTCCAGGCCGGGAGCCCGCTGCCGGTCTACGGCGTCAGCTGGGACGGGCCGGACGGGGTCCAGGTCGACAATCTCGCCCTGCGCGGCAACTCCGGCCTCCCTCTGCGCGAGATTCCGGTCGCGCTTCTGCGGGACTTCGACGCCCGGCTCCGCTACAGCCTGATCATCCTCCACTTCGGGACCAACGTAGCCTCCCCCGAGGTGACGGAATACGGCTGGTACGGCAAGGGCCTGGCCGATACGGTGGCCCATTTCCGGGAGGCTTTCCCCGAAGCCTCCATCCTGCTCGTCGGGACGGGCGACCGGAGCGTCAAGGAGGGCTTGGACTATGTGACCCTGCCAGGCCTGCCCGACCTGGTCGAAGTCCAGCGCCGGGCCGCGGCCCGCTCCGGAGCGGCCTTCTTCGACCTCTACGCGGCCATGGGCGGACTGAACGCCATGGTCGCCTGGGTCCAGCATGACCCGCCGCTGGCCGCCCTCGACTACACCCACCTGTCCGGCAGCGGCTCTCGCCGGGTGGCCGGCTTCCTCTACAACGCTCTCATGGCCCGCTTCCGGGCCTTCGAGGAAGGCCGTGCCCGCTAGGACCGCCGTCTGGGCCGCCATCCTGGCCGCCGCGATCGGCTCCGCCCAGGTCCGGACGCAATCGCCGGCTCCCGCCTACAAGGGCATCCTTGTCCCGGTCAATCCCGAGATCAATCGGATCGCCAACCCCACCCCGGCGTTGGGCCTGGTCTTCGACAAGCTGGCCGATCTGGAGCGGGGCCGTCCGGGACAGACGGTCATCTTCCACCTCGGCGACTCGCATATCGAGGCCGGCTTCC
>CAZKXI010000066.1:0-1826 GCA_964556755.1 uncultured Eubacteriales bacterium | reverse complement strand
CCTGCGACAACGACGTGGTCGACCACCAGGTCGTGAACATGGAGTTCGAGGGCGGTGCGACGGCCGCCTTCTCCATGGAAGCCCTGACCACCTACGCCGGGCGGCGCACCCGGATCATGGGCACGGCCGGCGACCTGGTCGGGGACGAGGCGACCCTCCGGATCGGGAGCTTCTCCAAGAAGACGGTCGAGACCCTGGCCGTCAAGGACTTCGCCGCGATCGACTCGGGCCACGGCGGCGGCGACTACGGCTTGGTCCACGACCTGGTCCGGGCGGTCGACAAGCGCGATCCAAGCCTTCTGACCTCGACCATCGAGGCCTCGGTCGAAAGCCACCTGATCGGGTTCGCCGCCGAGGACAGCCGCCAGGCCGGAGGGAAGGCCGTCGAGACGCGGATCGAGGAGGCGGTTTGAGCCGGGCGCCCTCCGCCGAGGCCGTCTATGCGGCCGTCCGGGCCGAAGCCCGGGCCCGCTTCGACGAGGCCCGCGGCAGCCACGACTGGGACCACACCGAGCGCGTCCTGCGCCTCTGCCTCCGTATCGGCCGCCGGGAGAAGGCCGACCTGGCCGTTCTGCGCCTGGCCGCCGTCCTGCACGACATCGGGCGCGCCGAGGAGGATCGAAGCAACGGCCGACATTGCCACGCCGAGGCCGGGGCCCGGCAGGCCCGAAAGATCCTGGAGCGGCGGGGGCTGCCCGAGGAGACGATCGCCCGGGTGGTCCACTGCATCGGGGCCCACCGCTACCGCAAGGCCGTCCGGCCGGAGACGACCGAAGCCCGCGTCCTCTTCGACGCCGACAAGCTCGACTCCATCGGCGCGGCCGGGATCGGGCGGGCCTTCCTCTTCGCCGGCGAAGTCGGAGCGAGGATGCACGACCCGGACATCGAGGTCGGGAAGACCCGGCCCTATACCCGGGACGACACCGCCTATCGCGAGTTCCTGGTCAAGCTGCGCTTCATCAAGGACCGCATGACCACGGCCGAAGGGAAACGCCTGGCCCGCGGCCGCCATGCCTTCATGACCGCCTTCTTCAAGAGGCTGAACCGCGAGACGAAGGGCGGGCTCTGAGAGCCCGGATCACTTGAGGGGCTTTCTCTCGGCCATCAGGCCGACGGCTCTCTCGATGCGGCGGGCGCGGGTCTCCTGCCGCTTGGCCTCGACGATCCAGGCCACATAGGCCTTGCGATGGGAGGGCGCGAAGGCGTCCCAGGCCTGCTTGGCCGGCTTGCTCCCGGCCAGGGCCCTGGCCAGGTCGGGCGGGGCTTCGACGGCCCGGGGCGCGGCATCGAGGCTCAGGGCGACCTTCACCCGGTCGCCGACCTTCACCTTGGCCTTGTCGCGGACGGGCTTGGGGACGACCAGGAAGTGGTTGCCGTCGCCGTTGGGGAGCAGCGAGCTGCGGAACGGGATGCCGGCGACGGTCCCGGCCACCTTGACCTGGCCTCCCCGGCCGAAGGCTTTCTCCACGTCGAAGGGGACGACGAGATAAGTCCAGGTCCCCACGCCTTCCATGCGGACAAGCCTGGCCGTGAAGGTTTTCCCGCCCATTTCGCTCTTGCCTGGCCCCATCTTGCCGCTTTTCGCGTCCGAAATCAATATCCTTCCCGGCGTTCAGACCGGGGGGATTGAATCGGCGCCCGGCCGGTTATAGAATTCGCCGCGACCGAGCTTCCCATGATCCAGCTGCAGGGCATCACCCGCGTCTACGGCCGGGGCGACTCCTCCGCTTACGCCCTGCGCGGCATCAGCCTGGAAGCGGACGCGGGGGCCTTCGTCCGCGTCGTCGGCACGTCGGGCTCGGGCAAGACCACCCTGCTCAACGTCA
>CAZKXI010000065.1:0-1935 GCA_964556755.1 uncultured Eubacteriales bacterium | reverse complement strand
TCGGCCTCGGCATCGGCCGCAAGAACGCCTACAGCGCCTGGGAGATCCGCTATTCTCTGGCCCTGCCCAAGGCCGACGTGGCCGGGGCGGCCGAGGCCGTGCAGCTCCACTGCCTGGAGATAGCGGGCCGCTCCTTCTTCTTCCCCGGCCGGGCTCTGCAGCCCTACGGCCAGCTGGGCATCGATCTGCCGCTGGTCTCCGTCCGCGACGGAGCCGCCTATCTGGGGGAAAGGCTGAATGCCGCCTATGCCGGGGCCGGGCTCCACGCCGGGGCCGGACTGACCTGGGATTTCGCCCCCGACACCTTCCTGGATATCGGCCTGGTCTATCGCTTCGTGATCTTCTACTACGCCTACGGCGAGGGCAAGGGCCGCGACATCAACCATCTCCGGACGAGCTACGAGGGTGATCGCTTCGGCCGCTTGCTGCGCTCCTCGGCCCTGGCCTTCACGGTCGGCCTGGGCTTCATGTTCTAAGGCCGAAAATCCCTTGCATCGCGGGCCGGACGGGCGTATAATCCCTTCCTTAACACAGGGTTGAAGACATCTGTTTCCTCTCCACGGGCGGCTGCCCTCTCTCGTGTTGAAATCCGAAGCAAGGAATCTCCATGCGATTTGACGAAATGAGCCTTCATCCGCGGCTGCGGCAAGCCATCGCGGACCGGGGCTACACCGACGCGACCGACGTCCAGGAAAAGACGCTGGCCGTGACCCTGCGCGGAGGCGACGCCGCCGTACAGTCCCAGACCGGAACCGGCAAGACGGCCGCCTTCCTCATCACCATCTTCGAGAGCCTGCTGCGCTCCGAAGGCCGGCGGGGCCGAGCCCTGATCATCTCCCCCACCCGCGAGCTGGCCGTCCAGATCGAGGGCGAGGCCCGCCTGCTCGGCAAGGACCTCGGCTTCACCACGGTCGCCATCTACGGCGGCGTCGGCTACGAGGGCCAGGAGAAGCTCCTGCGCAAGGGCGCCGACATCGCCGTCGGCACGCCGGGGCGCCTTCTCGACCTGATCCAGAAGCGGACCCTCAATCCCAAGACCTTCGACGTCCTGGTCATCGACGAGGCCGACCGGCTGTTCGACATGGGCTTTCTGCCCGACCTGCGCCGGATCGCCTCGCACCTGCCGCCGCCCGGCGTCCGCCAGAGCATGCTCTTCAGCGCAACCCTGGACCGGGCCGCTCGGGGCATCGCCCTGGTCTACCTCAACGAAGCCGTCTTCATCGAGCTCAGCCCGGAGCGGATCCCGGTCGAGGCCATCAGCCAGGAGCTCTACCATGTCAAGAGCCACCTCAAGCTGAACCTGCTGCTGGGCATCCTGGCCGCCGAGAAGCCGCGCAACGCCCTGATCTTCACCAACATGAAGCACGAGGCCGAGCGGCTGGCCCGCAAGCTGGAGAAGAACGGCTTCAAGGCCCGCCACATCAGCGGCGACCTGCCCCAGATCAAGCGGATGAAGGTCATGGAGGACTTCCAATCCGGCAAGTTCCCCATCCTGGTGGCCACCGACGTCGCCGCCCGGGGCCTGCACATCGAGGCCCTCGAGCTGGTCGTCAATTACGACCTGCCCCAGGAGGCCGAGAACTACGTCCACCGCATCGGCCGCACCGGACGGGCCGGCCAGAGCGGGAAGTCCGTGTCCTTCGCCTGCGAGAAGTTCCTGGAGAACCTCTATCCGATCGAGCGCTATATCGGGACGATGATCCCGGAGAAGAGGGCCGACGCCTCGCTGTACGGCATCGACCGCAGCGTCGGCGTGGAGCTGCCCGGCGACCGCCGGCATGGCGAGGGCGATCGCGGCCGCGACGCGCACGGCCGCAGCCGGGGCGGCGGACACGGCCGCAGAGGCGGCTCCTCGGGCGGTCGCTCTCCGCGCGGCGGCGGGCATAGCCCCTCGACGAGCGGCGGCTCCGGCCGGTCGCATCGCTCCGGCGCGGC
>CAZKXI010000064.1:0-1966 GCA_964556755.1 uncultured Eubacteriales bacterium | reverse complement strand
GCTGCGGGAGGGAGAGGTCGAGGGATACTCGCGCATCGAGGAGCCGGAAGCCCGGGAGGCGGTATCCCGCCCCGTCCGGACGCTGCCCGAGCTCACCCGGGGCGAGGAGCCCCCGTTGGAAGGATAGCTGCGGATGTTGCGCGCCGAGGACCCGGCGGCTCCGCCGCGATCGGCCGAGCCGGACCGGATCGAGGCGTTCGCGTCGCCCTGCCGGATGCGGCCGGTGGCAGGCTGACCGGCGCCGCCGGAGCGGATCGCGCCGCCCTCGCGGACGATCCGCGAGCTGGCGTTGGAGACGGCGTCGCGGCCGCGGGTGCTGGAGGAGCGGATCTCGCCGGCCGAGAGCCGCGAGCCGTCGCCGGCAAAGCCGCGCTCGACGGCTCGAGCGCCGCGCCCCGAGAAGGCCTCGGCCGCCCGGGCGTTCAGGACGCTGTCGCTGCGGACGGCCCGCTCGAAGCCGGGCTGGCTGCCGCGGAAGTCGATCTTGTCCATCCGGCCGGCCAGGCGATCGAAGCCGACGGCCACGTCACGGACGTTGCGGGCGTGCAGCTGATCGCGCCGGATCGCGGTCATGGTCCGGCCGAAGCCGCGCCGGTCCCTGTAGTACGAGCGGTCCCAGCGGCCGTAGAAGGCGTTGTTCCAGATGTAGGCGGGCCGGTTCCAGTAGCTCAGCGGGCACCAGCCGTAGTAGTCGCCGTCCCACCACCAGTCGACCCAAGCCGGACCCCAGCCATAGCCCCAATTCCAGCCCAGGTGATGGCGGGGAATCCAGTACCAGCCGAGGCCCATGCGCCAGCCCCAGCGGCCGTAGTGGTACGGGCTCCAGCCCCACGGATCATAGGACACCCATGTCCAGCCGATGATCGGGTACCAGACCCAGCGGCCGTAGCTGTAGGGCCGCCAATCGGCGCCGACGCCCCGGGGCACCCAGACATAGCCGTAGTCGGCCTCGTCGACCCACGAGCCGTAGGCGCTCAGCTCGGACTCGTAGTCGGCGTATTCGGCCGGCAGATAGGACGTCGTCAGGTTGGTCCGGCTGGCGAAGAGCGCGTCCCGGGTGTCGTTCCAAGACGAGAAGTCGTCGCGCTGGGCCAGGAGCGCGGCCGGCTGGCCCATGAAGCTGCCGTCCGCGGCCAGCACGCGCTGGCCTTCCTCGACCACGATCGAGCCGCCCTGTCCGGCCCCTTCGGCCGCGCCTTCGAAGACGGAGAACTCGGTCTCTCCGCCCCGGACATCCACCCGATAAAGCCCCTCCCTCAAGACATAGAAGGAGGCGTCGGGCGTATGGATCTCGAAGCTCTTAGCCACATCCATGGCGGCGACGCGGACAAAGGCGCTTCCGACGAGGACATGGAACTTGGTCGGCTGGCCTTCCGCGTCGGGCAGGCCGGCCACCTCGACCTGGCCGCCCTGGTCGAGCCTCAAGTAGTTGCCGAGGCCGAGCTGGACCTCCAGCCGGCCGGACTTGGTCCCCAGCTTGTCGCCTTCGACGACGACCAGGTTGACCTGGCCCTGCTCGAAGCCCTGATTCTGGGCCCGCTGCACGTAGACGTCGCCTTGGACGAAGCTCATGCGCGTGTAGCTGCGCTCGTAGTAGCCATTGGACTGGGCGAGCGCGGCGAGCGGCAGGAGGGCCGCCATCGCGATGACCAGGACCAGCTTGTTTCTCATCTCGTTTCTCCTCTCGCCCCAAACAAATGCGAGAAGCGTGCCAAATCGTTCTCCCCTGGAGAGAGGCGATTCTGGTGGATAGCCGTCCTCCTTTGAGGACACCTAGAACAGAGAGCAAAAAAAAACCTCCGCCCCCGCTCCGATAAGGAGCGGGGAACGGAGGCGGAGCAGAGCCTTGGTCAGCGAAGCATCAGAGCTCGATGGCGTCCTTTTTCACCTTGGGGGCCTCCGGCTGCGGCGCGTCCTTGGGGACGTCCCTCATCAGGCCGGGGCGCATCCCGCGGCCCATGCGCAT
>CAZKXI010000063.1:0-2066 GCA_964556755.1 uncultured Eubacteriales bacterium | reverse complement strand
CGGATCGGCGTAGGCCAAGAATTTCTTATACCCGGCGCAGAAGTGGCTGAGCCCGCCGTCGCGGGGATCGCGGATGCGGTCCTTGGGGCAGCCGCCGCGGCAGAGCCGCAGCCAGTGGCAGGCCCGGCATTCTTGCGGCAGATCGGCCTTGGCCGCGCCGAACTCCCTCTGCCGGGCCGAGTTCAGCATGTGGACAAGCCGGCCGTCCATGACGCTCCCCAGCCGCCAGCGCTCCTCGACGAAAAAGTCGCAGGCGTAGACGCCGCCGTCGTGCTCGACGACGAGATAGGTGCCGCACTCGGGCTGCAAGACGCAGTCCGGCGGTCGGCGGTCGACATAGAGAAAGAAGAGCGAGTCGAAGGTCCTGACGAAGGTGGTCGGCCTCCCGTCGCGGAAGTCCGCCATCCACAGATCGAAGACTTTGATGAGAAAGTCTCCGTAATCGTCCCCCGACAAGGAAAAATCCGCCGCTCGGCCGGGATCGCCGGGATCGGTCTCGACACAGGGAATGAACTGCATGTGGACGAGGCCGAGCGACTTGAGGAAGGAGTAGGTCTCCTCCGGGAAGCGGGCGGAGAGGGCGTTGACGACGCTCAGGACGTTGACCTCCACGCCCCCGTCCAGGAGCATCTTGGCCCGGTCGACGACCATGGCCCAGGTCGGCTGCCCTCCCCGGCGGACGCGGTAGGCGTCATGGACATGCTCGGGCCCGTCCAGCGACAGGCCAACCAGGAACTTGTGATCCCTCAGGAACGGGACCCAGCCGCGGTCCAGGAGCAGGCCGTTGGTCTGCAGGCCGTTGCCGACGGATTGGCCGCGGCCGTGCCTCATCTGCAGGCGCACCGCCGTCTCGAAGAACGGCAGGCCCATCAGCGTCGGCTCGCCGCCCTGCCAGCCGAAGAAGATCTCGGGGATCCTCTGCTCCAGCATTTGGCGGATGGTCTCCTCCAGGATTGGGTGGCTCATCCGTCGGGGCGGCGGGGGAGGGGAGGGGGCATCCTTGTCCCGATAGAAGCAGTAGCCGCAGGTCATGTTGCAGTCCGGCCCGGCCGGCTTGAGGAGCAGCGAGGTCAGGGGCTTGGGGCGTCGCATGGGGCCTCCTTACTTTACCCGACTCGGGGCCGAGCGTCGAGGCATCCCCGCCCTTTCGCCGGGCAGGGGCTTGCGCCCTGTTTCCGGAGTGGTATCCTAAGGGCATCCGCGGAGCTCATCGGGGAGGAAGCCATGAAGAAAGCAAGCCCGAGCCTGGCCTTCTTCGTTCTCGTTATGCTGTCGTGCGCTCTCGGGGGGACGCTGGCGGCGCAGTCGGCCGATCGCCCGGACCAGAGGCGTTTGGGAGAGGAAGTGCTCTTGGAAGCGCTGCTGGGACCGCGACAGCTCCTCATCCGCGTCGCCACCGGGGGCTGTACGGACAAGGACTCCTTCAAGGTCGATGTCGCCAAGGCGCCGGGCCCCGCGTCTCAGGCGGCTCACTACGTGCTGACGGTCAACCGGATCAAGATGGATAGCTGCAAAGCCTTCTTTCCCGACGGAACGCCTGTCCTCTTCGACTTGGAGAAGGACCTCGGCTTGAAGGGCGGCTTTACCTACTCGGTGTCCAACCGGGTGGTCTCGGGCTCCGGCGGATCCGACAACAGCTTCTTCGGCATCGTCAAGAAATACTTTCTAGCCAAGTAGGCGCGCCATGCCCCGTAGAGCCTATATCCGAACGACCAAGCCGGCCCTGAGGGTCAGCCTGGCGGTCGTGGCCGCCTTCTTCATCATCGGCGTCGTTTTGCTCGTCATCTTCGCCCGGGAGGGGGCCGGCATCGGCGTGGGCTTCATGGCCTTTTGGCTCTTGATCGTAGCTTTCATGGGCGGGACGGTGCTGCACAACCTCAGGACCTACGACAAGAACGCCAAAAGCCAGATCGTGGAGGAAATCCTCATCCCCGACGAGCCGGGCGGCGCGGCCGGACAGGCCGGGGAGGCCGGCTTCGCGGACAAGCTTCGCCAGCTGGAGGCCTTGCGGAAGGACGGCCTGATCAGCGAGGCCGAATACGCCGCCAAGCGGGCCGAGATCATGG
>CAZKXI010000062.1:0-2245 GCA_964556755.1 uncultured Eubacteriales bacterium | reverse complement strand
GACAAGGGCTCTTTGGGCCGGGCGGTCCTGTCCGGCGCCCTGCTGGGGCTCCTGGCCTACGCCACCTACGACCTGACCAACCTGGCCACCCTGCGCGACTGGCCGCTTCTTGTCACGATCATCGACCTTCTCTGGGGCATGGTCCTGACCGGAGGCGTGGCGGCGGCGAGCTACCTCCTGGCCGGCCGGGTCCTCTGATCACCCGGAGGACGCATGGGTCCGATCGCCCTGGCTCTGTCGATCCTGCTCGCGGCTTCCGTCGGCCTCCCGTCCCCGGACAAGCCCCTCATCCTGATGCGCACCGAGATGGGCGACATCACCATCGAGGTGGATCCGGTCCGGGCGCCTCTGACCGCGGCCAACTTCCTCCGCTACGTGGACGCGGGCCTCTACGACGGCACGGTCTTCCACCGGGCCGTGACCAAGGCCAGCCCGCGCAACCAGGCCGTGCCGATCGAGGTGATCCAAGGCGGCCAGGTGGAACGGGAACGGGCTTTCCCGGCCGTGCCGCTGGAGCGGACCGGCCTGACCGGGCTGCGCCACGAGGACGCCACGGTCTCCATGGCCCGTTCCGGGCCCGACACGGCGACATCCAGCTTCTTCATCTGCCTCGGCCCCCAGCCGGAGCTGGACTTCGGCGGCCGGCGCAACGCCGACGGACAAGGCTTCGCCGCTTTCGGCCGGGTGACGTCGGGGATGGACGTCGTCCGCCGCATCCACGCCGCGCCCGTCGACGATCGGGAGCAGCTGACTCCGCCCGTCAAGATCCTGTCGGTCCGGCGGATGTAGACGAGCCTCGGGCCCGTATCGCGAACCAAGGAGATCATCATGAAGCGAGAGCTCAGCCGCGTCCCGCGCCTCATCGGCGGCATTCTGCTCCTGGCCCTTGCGGCCGGCCCCCTGGCCGCCCAGCGGGTCGGGTTCAGCAAGGACGAGTTCCTGCGGCGGCGCCAGGCGCTGCGCGAGCGGACCAAGGAGGGGATCATCGTCCTCTTCGGCCGCGACGTGCCGCCCGAAGGCGCCCCCTCCCGCCAGGACAACGACTTCTTCTATCTCTGCGGCGTGGAGGATTTGGGCGCCATTCTGACCATCAACGCCCGCTCGGGAGAGACCAACCTCTTTCTGCCCCGCCAGTCCGCCCGGGAGGAGATGATCAGCGGGCCGAACCTTCTGGCGGACGGCAAGGCCGCGGCCCGCTGGGGCCTGACCGGCCTCTACGACCTGGGCTATTTCGACGAGTATCTGGCCCGCAACGCGCGGACCGGCGCGGCCCTGTGGCTCCGTCTCCAGCCGGGAGACAGCGTCGACGACGCCCGCTCCGAGGTCCTCATCTTCGAAGCCCGCAAGAACCGGACTCACTATAACGCCCAGATGACCCGCGATGACTTCCGCACACAGAGGCTGCGCGAGCGCTACCCGGCTTTCGAGATCAGGGACCTCACCCCCCATCTCGACGCCCTGCGGGTGATCAAGAGCCCGGAGGAGATCGCCGTCCTGCGCCGCAACGGCAAGCTCTCCGCCGAGGCCGTCCGGCAGGCCATGCTGGCCACACGGCCCGGCGTCTTCGAGTACGAGATCGAAGCCGCCGCCCGCTTCGTCACCCTCAAGGGCGGCGCCAGGGGCATGGCCTTCGCTCCCATCGTCGGCTCGGGGCCCAACTCCTGCATCTGGCACTACGATGCCAACGGGCGGAAGACGGAAGCCGGCGACCTGGTCCTGATGGACTTCGGAGCCGACCTCGACCACATGGCCATGGACATCAGCCGGACCTGGCCCGTCTCCGGCGTCTTCAGCCCCGAGCAGAGGGCGGCCTACGAGGTCGTCCTGACCGTCGAGAAAGCCTGTCTCGAGGCCTACCGCCCGGGCGCCACGGCCGCCGACGTCCAAGCCCGCGTGGCCGAGGTCCTCGAGGCCAAGGGCCTGGACGGCCGCGGCGAGAGGGGCGGCTTCGGCCACTTCGTCGGGCTCGGCACGCACGACGTCGGACCCCGCATCATTCGGCTCGAAGAGGGCATGGTCTTCGCCATCGAGCCGGGCCTCTACTATCCCGAGAAAGGCTTCGGCATCCGGATCGAGGACACCGTCCTGATCACCAGGGACGGCTGCGAGGTCCTGACCCGCGACGCCCCCAAGGAGATCGCCGATATCGAGAAGCTCCTCGGCCGCCGCTAGGCGCCCGGGCCGATTCCATTGCAGGAGAGCCCCATGAGAAAGATCCTTCCCGCCCTCGCCCTCCTCGCCGCCG
>CAZKXI010000061.1:0-2625 GCA_964556755.1 uncultured Eubacteriales bacterium | reverse complement strand
ATATCGCCTGGAGCGTCCGGGACAATGCGGGCAACGAAGACGGCATCGGAAGCCGTTTTTTCTGGATACTGAACACCGGGACCCCAGCGCCAATACAATCGCCTGAGCCAATCCCGGAGACGGCGGCGGAGGGAGAGGGGAGAGCGGCTCATGCGGGAGAAGCGCTCACTAAGGTCTCGGATCTTGTGAAGTATAGGGACGCCGCGAGCCGCTTTGTCCGCGTGCGCCGGGGCTTCGACCGAAGTCGGCCGCCGGATTCTTCCCCGACCGTCGATTCCACCGTTCCCGTTCCGTCTCTTTTCGAGATCGCGTCCGTATCGATACGCGAGCTCGAAAGGATCGAGTTGCTGCTGGACGAATCGGCCTGGTTGGCGGATGTCGAGCGAAGGGCAGCCGAAAGGGCCGACTTGGCGGCAATCACCTATGAATCTGCGATCCCGCCCGAAAAAAAGTGGCGTAAGACGGCATCAAACCAGAATAAGGCCCGGTGGGAGGGCTACCTGGTTGTGGGCGACGAGCTGCGCCGTCTGCCCATCGGCTCCACTCTCGACTCCGCCGCGGGGGTCTTTTCCTGGCTCCCGGGTCCCGGCTTTTTAGGGGATTACACGCTTGTCTTTGTCAACAGGGAGAGATCAGAGAAGATTGTCCTGTCTATCCGAATAGGGGTTGATTAGGGGCTGATCAGGGGTTGGGTCTTAAGATTCTGGTTTTCTGGCACAGCTACCATCCGCACACCGCCTTCCAAACAGTCACAGTCAACGTTTGTTGATAGAAATGTTGAATGTTGAGACCTGACCCCAATCTTAACGTACAATGACGCTATGAGAGTGAAGAAGGGGATGTTCCGCGCCGCCATCATCTGCGCGTTGGTCGTCCTGGCCGGCCTGCCTGGAAATCCGGCCGGAATACCCTCGGACTTCCAGACGCCCGTCCTGGCCAAAATCCAAACGCAGGAGCCGTTAGGCGGACTCGGGTTGCCGATTTTCGCTTCCTGGATGGGCCCCAATGACGGGGTAACGGCTCTCGTCATCGCGTCGCAATCTGGCCTTGAATCATCGGACCTCGGCTATCAAGTCCTCGATTCTCCGGCGGACCCGAGAAGCTACGTCATCGCCACCCGCCCCCGCTGGCGCCGTCACGCGCGGGATACCCTCCTTCCGCCTCCCTCCCTTCGCGTCCTCCTGGACGACGGTGTCCGCGTTATCGCCCGCGCCTCGGAGGCTCAGGCCGAGGCGCTGGCCGTCTCGGGCTTCAATATCGTCCGCTTCCCCTCTTCTCCAGTCCGCTTCCGCCCCGCCCCCGAGGCCCTCCTCGCCGCCCCCCAGGGGATCGTCGCCAATCCCGTCGTCCAGGCGATGATGGACGAGGCGACATCCGCCGCGGCCCTCGTGCATGACGGGAACCTAAGCGGCGTCTCACCCGTAACTATCTCCGGCGCGCCCTACACGCTCACCACCCGCCACACGCGCTCCGGGACTCCCATCGCCAAGGCGACCCAATACGTCTACGAGCTCCTTCAAGGCTATGGACTTTCGGTCGCTTTCCAAAGCTGGACCGCGGGCTCCGTATCCGGTCGCAACGTCATCGGAGCCAAGGCCGGCTCGACTCTCTCCGGCGAGGTCGTGCTGATCACGGCCCACATCGACGACATGCCCTCGAGCGGAGCTGCCCCCGGCGCTGATGACAACGCCAGCGGCTGCGCGGCCGTCCTTCTTGCCGCGGAGATCATGGCCAAGCGTCAATTCGAGCGCACGATCCGCTTCGTCTTCTTCACCGGCGAGGAGCAAGGCCTCTACGGGAGCGCGGCCTACGCCGCCGCCTGCGCCGCGGCGGGGGAGAACATCGTTGCCGTCCTAAACCTCGACATGATCGCCTGGGACAGCAGCGGCGGGCCAGTCGCGAACCTCTACCTGCGCTCGACAAGTACTCCGGGATATGCAGGGGACTTTAAAATCGCCGACACGTTCGCCGGAGTCGTCGCCGCGTATGGCCTCTCGGCGAAGCTTACCCCCGTGAATATCGCGGACGGATCCGACTGGAGCGATCATTCCTCTTTCTGGAATGAGGGCTACCCCGCTATCGTGGTCATCGAGGACGACTGGAACGACTTCAATCCTTATTACCACACGGCCAATGATCTGCTGGCCCGGCTGAACGGCGCCTATATGGGCCATATCATCAAGGCGTCTATCGGGACGATCGCCCACCTTGCTTTCCCGATCGCCGCCGCCCGGATCACGCTGTCAGAAGCCTCCCTGGCCTTTGGGGGAGCGGCCGGCGGACAAGCGACCAAGCCTCAGCGGGTCGTGGTCTCCAGCTCGGACGGCGGCGACATCGACTGGACGGCCACTTCGAACAGATCCTGGCTGACGGCGTCTCCAAGCTCCGGCTCCGGCGCCGGAACCGTGACGGTAAGCGTCGATATCTCCGGACTTCCTAGCGGGACGTACACGGGAGCGGTTGCCATCGCTTCCGGGGAGGCTTCCAACTCGCCTCAGAGCATAGCCGTGACTTTGAGAGTGTGGGGATCCGGGGTATCCGCGGGGCCCTTCGGCTCGTTCGACACGCCAGCGAACAATGCCACGGTGATGAGCAGCATCGCCGTGACGGGCTGGGCCCTGGACG
>CAZKXI010000060.1:0-2814 GCA_964556755.1 uncultured Eubacteriales bacterium | reverse complement strand
CCGTTCTTGACGCATGTCCCTCGGAGCCGCTATTCTGAGCCGAGACCGGGTTGATTGGACAGCCCGACCGAACAGGAGCGGCCATGAGAGCTGCGTTAAGGTCCGCGAATCTCCGCGTCGGCATGGCCTTGATCGTGGCTTGGGCGGTCATGGCGGAGGGACGCTCTCTCCGCGCCGTGCCTTCCGGCATGAAAAGCGAGGCGGCCTTTGGGCCCGTTGCGTTTCCCGGCCCGAATCCGGGACCGGCCAAGGCCGTGATCGCGGGCCGCCGCCTGCGTCTGGAAAACCGCGTATTGGCCGCGGAATGGAGCGTCGACGAAGGAGCGCTTCGCCTCGTGGAATTTGTCAACCGGCTCGACGGCTCCCGTCTGTCGGGCGTCGGGGGTGAGATGTTCGCGGTCGAGGCGCCGCCGCTGGAGCTGAGGTCCGCGGATCTTGTCGTCGACGGCGCGCCGCGAATCGAGAAGCTCGAGCCCGAGCCGAAAGCGGCCCGGGTCGCCCAGCGCCTCCCCGGCCGGGCCCTTGTCGCGACCTTGAGGCACGGCGGCTCCGGGGCCATCATGGAATGGCGGGCCGAGCTGAGGGAGGGAGGCCATTATCTCCGTCAGATCCTGATCCTTCGCGGGCCGGCCGGCGCCGAGCCGATTCGGAGCCTGTCGCCGCTCTGCATCGAAGCGGCCGGGGCGGCGATCGTCGGCCAAGTCCCCGGCAGCCCGGTGGTCGCCGGCCGGACGTTCCTCGGCGTCGAGCTGCCCATGGCCTCGGCTCGGATCGATGGCCGCATCTTGCGCTGGGGCATGGACGGCGACATTCCTTGGTCCGCCGGGAATCCCTGCCGGGTCGGGGCGGTAATCGGCGTCTTTCCCGAGGGTCAGATGCGCCGGGCGTTTGCGGCCTACATGGAGCGGGAGCGGGCCCGCGAATCCAAGCCGTTCCTCCATTACAACTGCTGGTACGACCTGGGCCGCGGCCTCGATGAGCGCGAGCTCCGGCGCGTCGCCGGCCAATACGAGGAGCACCTCGTCCGGCGCCGGGGCATCCGCTTGGATTCATTCGTTCTCGACGACGGATGGGACGATCCACAGGCGGGCTTCTGGGCCGTCGACGCCAAGAAGCTTCCCGGCGGCTTCGGCCCCCTGCGCCGCGACCTGGCCCGCGCCGGCTCGCGCCTGGGCATCTGGATCTCCCCCTTGGCCGGGTACGGCGAGCAGCAGCCGGAGCGCCTCCAGAGGGCCCGCGAGGCGGGCATCGTGCCGCCGAAAGGCAGCCTGAGCCTGGACCTCCCCTCCTATTACGACTGGTGGCTCCGGCGGTGCGCGGCCTTTATCCGCGACGAGGGCGTCAACTATTTTAAATGGGACAACGCCGCCGACTTCACCTCGCTCGGGCGCATCGCCGAAGAGCTCCGGAAGATCGATCCGAGCCTGTTCATCAACACCACGGTCAACACCTTCCCCTCGCCGTTCTTCCTCAACACCATGGACGCCACCTGGAGGGGCGGATCGGACTGCGGCTGGTTCGGCCCCGGCAACAGCCGCGAGCAATACATCACCTACCGCGACAAGGAGCTCTACGACCGGGTCGTTCGCCGGGCGCCCCTCTATCCGATCAACTCGATCATGCACTGCGCGCCGGTCCTGGGTCGGCACTATCAGGCGGCCAAGATCGAGGGCGACATGAAGAACGATCTGCGGGCCCTGTTCGCCATGGGCCCCGTGCTGCAGGAACTCTACATCGGCCCCGAGCTGATGACCGAGGCCTCCTGGGACCAGCTGGCCGAGGCCGTCCGCTGGGCCCACCGCAACGCCGGCGTTCTGACCGATGCCCACTGGATCGGCGGCGATCCGGGCCGGCTGGAGATCTACGGCTGCGCGGCTTGGTCTCCGGCCCGGGGCACGGTCATGCTGCGCAACCCCGCCGATAACCCGGCGGCCGTGAAGCTGGACATCGGGAAGGCCTTCGAGCTTCCCCCGGGAGCGGCGCGGACCTATGAGCTGACCGCCGCCTATGCCGACCAGCGCGTCGACCGGCTTCGGGCCGAGGCCGGAGCGGAGCTGACCTTGGAGCTGCGGCCGTTTGAGGTCCTGGTCTTTGACGCCTCGCCGGCGCGAAAGCCCGGGCGTCGATAAAATCGGCTCATCGCCCCATTCCGTGGAGAGCGGTTCGGGGAATTGGCCCGGCTGCTTGGTTGAGCCTTCACCGATATTCAGATAGGGCCATGGAGTGCCGGCTCGATCTTGTTGGCGGCTCTCCATCAAGGATTTGCCAACACGGGCTCAACCGGCGCTTCTCCGCCGTTGGCCGATTCCCCGAACCGCCTAGCCTCCCCGGAATGGGGTAAAGAGCCGAAATCACCAAGGCGGCCCGCCTCTCCCTCTTCGCCGCCCAAATAGGATAAAATACGGCCCGGGCCGGAACGTGATGAGGGAGCCGCCATGAATCCAACCAGCCAGGACCGCAAGAACCGCGTCGCCCAGTGGGCCTTCGACACGAAGTCCATTCTGGGCCGATTCCATATCTGGTTGGACGACGTCGAGATCGCCTATGTCCGGGGCCAGTATCAGAAGGAGTTCACCTCGCGGCTGTCCTTCCTGAGCGGCGCGCTGGAGCGCCAGTTCGCCATGACCGGGGCCCTGACCGCGCTCGGCACCCGCCTCTTCGGGCGCTTCGGCGAAGGGGCCGGGAAGGACAAGACCGGCCTGAACCAGGTCAAGAAGGACGCCGACGCCATCTCCGCCTACGTCATGAGCGAGTGCCTCTGGTACCTGACCCGGCAGCTGCCCGAGAACCACGCCGTGATGGTCTCCCTGGGCG
>CAZKXI010000059.1:0-3060 GCA_964556755.1 uncultured Eubacteriales bacterium | reverse complement strand
GGGTAGAGCGGCTTGTTGACGTGGCCCAGCCCCGTGCCGGCGATGATGATGCCCTTGTAGCCGTTGTCGATCAGGGAGTCGATCATGTCCGGCTTCATGTTCGGGTAGTAGTAGACGATGGCCACCTTCTCCTCGAAGGCCGTGTTGATGACGACCTCGCGGTCCGATCGCCGCCGCTTGTAATCCTGCCGCAGCGGAGTGATCTTCTCCCGGCTGACCATGGCCAGGGGGATGTCGCCGATCGTCCGGAACGTCGAGCGGTAGCTCGAGTGCATCTTGCGGACCCGGGTCCCCCGGTGGAGCAGGCCGTAGGTGTCGGAGGTCGGCCCGAACATGCAGACCATGACCTCGGCGATGTCGCTCTCGGCGGCCGTCTTGACGCTGTGCATCAGGTTCAGCGCGGCGTCGGACGACGGCCGGTCCGAGGACCGCTGCGATCCGACCATGACGATGGGGACGGGAGAATTCTGGACCATGAACGAGAGGATGGCCGCGGTGTGGTGCATGGTGTCCGTGCCGTGGCCGATGACGACCCCCTGCACCCCCTTCTCGATCTCCCGCCCGATGGCCCGGGCCGTGGCGATATACTGCTCCGGCCCCATGTTCTCGCTGAACACGCCGAACAGCTTCTCGGTCTCCAGGTTGCAGATGTCGGCCAGCTCGGGCACCGACCCGTACAGCTCGCCCGGCGAGAAGGCCGGGATGACGGCCCCGGTCCGGTAGTCCAGGCGGCTGGCGATCGTCCCGCCCGTGCCCAGCAGCTTGACCCGCGGCTTGACCGGATCGTAAGGGAATTCCTTCTCCGGAATCTTGTAGTGGGCTTCCTTGCGGCCGTGGATCTCGACGGCGGCAACCCGATCGGCCCGAACGCCGATGTTGTATCCGGAGCGGAGCTTGAGGACGATGTGGAAGGGATCCGCGGTCTCCGAGCGCGGCAGGACGATGCCCGTATAGCGGCCCGTCTCGGTGATGAAGGTGGCGTCGCACCAGACCGGGGTCTGGAAGCGCTGGAGAACCTCCAGGGCCCGGCCTTTGTAGCCTTTATAAAGCCCGGCCTCGCTCATGGCGTCACCCTCCCCAGCGCTTCCCGCATATCCCGGGCGGCCGCCGCCCCGTCGATGCGGCCGCGCCAGACCTCCATGAGCAGGCCCATGGCCCGCCGCTCGCGCCGCCCCGGATCCCGCCAGCGCGGTCCCGTCAGCGAAGCGGCGATGCGGTCTTGGTCCGGACCGGGGGCCTGGCCCTCGCCCGGGACGGGCAGGAGGGCTTCCACCGGCCGCCCCGAGGTCAGGGCTGCCGCCAGGACGTCCCCGGCGCCCTCCCTGTAGAGCCGGCCGGTCTGGAGCGCCTCGAAGACCGCATCCAGGGCCTCGACGGCGCCCGCGGTCCCGGACTCCGGCTTGATCCCCTTCCGCTTCCAGCGCCGGGGCTGATGGATCAGGAAGGTCGCGGCCAGCTTGGGGCTCAGGCCCCGCTCGCGCACGGCCTTCTCGAACAGGTCCGCGAACGGCGACAGGGACAGTTGCTCGACGAGGTCCCGGGGAACCCCGATCTCCCGATACCAAGCTTCGCGGCTCAGGATCGAGGCCGGCAGCCGGGCCTGCAGCCAAGCCAGCCGGTCGGCGGCGATCTTCTTGGGCGGCAGGTCCGTGTCCGGGTACATGCGGTCCGGGCCGGGCAGGATGCGCTCGAAGCCGTTGGTCCCGTCGCTCAGCGCTTGGCGCGTCTCGGACGGGACGCCGATCGAGGCTTCCTTGGCCCTCAGGATGATCTCCTGAGCGGCCAGCTTGGCGTCGTCCTCGGATCCCCACGTGACGACGACGGCGTCATTCTCCCCGGCGCCCAGGGCCTTCTTGACGGCCGCCCACTCGCCGGCGGCCAGGCCCTGGCCCAGGCTGTCGGAGTGGGCGATGTTGGGCAGCAGGGTCAGGCAGGCGACCACCCGGACCCGATCGGAGATCTCCTGGTGGAAGTAGGTGTCGGTCTGGGTCGGCCAGTTGAGCAGGCCGCGGAACCCGCGCAGGACGACGCCCCAGGCCGTCATCCCGGCCGCCAGAGCCGCCTGCAGGGGCTGGAAGGCGCTCCGCCGGACGACCTTGGCGACGTCCTCGCTGGAGGCCTTGAAGGTCTCGGGGCGGATCCCCCGCCGGCCCAGCTCCTCGCGCAGGCGGAGCAGGTTCCATTGGCGCATGGCCTCGTTGTAGGTCAGCAGCGGGATGCGCGGGATGCGCGGCACGCCCTTGATCTCGATCCGGGTGCCGCCCGTGACGCTGACGTTGACGTCCTCGCGCCCGGCCCCGAGGCCGGTCCGGACCCGGCCGGTGCTGCGGACGATGCGGCGCAGGATCTGGCCGACCTCGGCCACCTCCTGGGGCGTCCGCATGTCGGGCCCGGTGACCGTCTCGATGAGCGGCATGCCCAGCCGGTCGGTCAGGTAGGTCCGGCGGTGCCCGACGTCGCTGACCTCGCGGCAGGCGTCCTCCTCCAGGCCCAGCTGGATGATGCTCACGGTCCGGCCCTTGTAGGGGATGCGGCCGTCCACGCCCACGATCGTGGTCCGCTGGAAGCCGGTCGGGATGCTCCCGTCCAGGTACTGCTTGCGGGCGATGTGGAGCTCGTCGACCATGACGCACTCGTAGAGCATGGCGATGCTGAGGGCGATGTCCAGGGCCTGCTCGTCGATCATGAACGGCGGCGTGTCGTCCATCTCGTAGGTGCAGACGGTCTCCCGGTTGATCCGGTAGATGATCTCCTTGCGGGTCTTGAACTCCATCAGGGCCGTGCCGTCGTACTCGCCCAGCTCGGACAGCGTCGGGCGCATGTGGCGGAGGATCTCGGCGTGGTAGACGGGGCTGTAGCGGCCGGCCGGACAGCGGCAGAAGAGCTTCCGCTCGGTCAGCAGCTGCTGGTGGATCTCGAGCCCGGACTTGAAGCCGACGGCGGCGTAGTCCTCGGGCGTCATGTCGGCGAAGGGCTTGAAAGCGAAGTCATAAGACATGGATGCGCGTCCTTGGCGGCGAAAGTCCTTTTTACACGCCCCCTCCGGCCAAGTCAAGGCGA
>CAZKXI010000058.1:0-3269 GCA_964556755.1 uncultured Eubacteriales bacterium | reverse complement strand
GCGGTCCTGGGCCTCGCGGATGACGGTGCGGGCGGCTTCCACGTCCTCCCAGCCCTGGACGTCGGTCTTCTTGTGCTCCAGCTCCTTGTAGACGTCGAAGAAGTGCTCGATCTCGATCAGCAGGTGGGGGGCCACGTCGGAGAGCCGGTTGATGTGGTTCCACAGGGGATCGTGGATCGGCACGCAGAGAATCTTATGATCGAGGCCCTTCTCGTCGCGCATCTTGAACAGTCCGACCGGCTTGGACTCGATGAGGCAGCCCGGGAAGGTCGGCTCGGTCAGGAGGACCAGGGCGTCCAGGGGGTCGCCGTCCTCGGCCCAGGTCTTCTCGATGAATCCGTAGTCGCTGGGGTAGTGCATGGAGGAGAACAGCATCCGGTCGAGCTTGAAGGCCCGCTTGGCCTTGTCGAACTCGTACTTGTTGCGGCTTCCCTTGGGGATCTCGATGATGACGTCGACGATGTGGACGGTGCTCATAGACGGCTCAGCTCCGGACTTACTCTAGCCGGGGGGGCCGATCTTGTCAAACCGGCGGGCGGCTGTCGGGTCCGGCCGGGACGCTTGCCGCGGCTCGGACGCAGTTCCGTCCCGCGGCTTTGGCCTGGTACATGGCCTGGTCGGCGGCCCGGACCAGGTCCTCGATGACCTCGTCGCCCACGCGATCCAACCCGGCGACGCCGAGGCTGGCCGAGATCGCGACCGACTTATCTTCGCCGACGGACAGGGGCTCGCCGGCCAAGGCGGCCCGCATGCGCTCGGCGGCCTGGAGGCCCTGAGCGGGAGGGGTTTCCGGCAGCAGCACGGCGAACTCCTCGCCGCCGTGGCGGCCCAGGATGTCGGCCGCCCGGAGCCCGGCTCGAAAGCGGCGGCAGGCCTCGACCAGGGCCGCGTCGCCGGCGGCGTGGCCCCAGCGGTCGTTGATGGCCTTAAAATGATCCAGGTCGAGAATGATGAGCGACAGGGCGTGGCCGCCCCGCTTGGCCCGGGCCAGCTCGCGGCGGCCCTGCTCCATGAAGGCGCGCCGGTTGGCGGCGCCGGTCAGCTCGTCGGTCGCCGCCAGGCTGCCGAGCCTCTGGCGCAGGACGGTCTGCTCCGTCGAATCGTTGAAGGACATGGCCCGGCAGATCACCCGACCCCGGCGGTTGCGGATGGGCGCCAGGCGGACTTGGTAATAGCGCAGGCGCCCGTCGATCTCGACTCCGATCTCGGCTCCCGGCTCGGCCCCTTTGGCCAGCAGGCCGCGGGCCGCGGGGTAGCGGCCGAGGACGCCTTCGGCCGGATTCCCGACGGCGGCCTGGCCCAGGCCGGGGAAGAGCCGGCGGGCGGCCGGATTGCTGTCGATGATGCGGTTCGCCGCGTCCAGGACGATGACGCCCTCGGTCATGCCCAGAAAAACGGCTTCCCTGGCAACCGGGACCAGGTCGAGGAGGCGGAAGCGGAAGAGGCCGATGGCGAAGATCGGCCCGGTCAGGATCAATCCGAAGGGGCCCGCGTCGATGCCGTAAGGCGTCAGTCCTAAGATGTAGACGGCGTAGCCGAGCCAGGGGACCAGGGCCCCGATGACCATGATTAAAGCTTGGCGCCTATAGGCGGCGGGGGCCCGCAGCAGGGCCCCGACCAGGATGATGGATCCCGTGGCCAGGGCCAAGTTGATATAGGCTTGAAAGATCCAGTAGAAGACTCCCTTCTCGGTCAGGAGGAGCGGGAAGGGCCCGGACGTCGAGACGCTGATCGAGCGGTAATAGAGCTGGTGCAGCGGGCTGGTCCAATTCAGGACCAGGGTCAAGACCGAGAGCGCGGTCATGCCGGCCAAGAGCGGTCGGCTGAGCCAGCGGGTTCGGCCCGAGAACCGGGCCGCGACCAGAAGCCAGAAGATCGGGATGGCGGTGATGCCCAGATATTCCAAGCGGGTCCAGGCCAGCATGCCCTGGGTATGGACCGAGTTCAGCTCCCAGGCGTAGCCGAAGGAATAGCAGGCGTTGGCCGTCAGCAGGCCGATGAAGGGCCAAGTGATGGCGGAGCGGCGCCGGATGGCGGTGTAGAGGACCACCGCCACGACGACAGCCGATCCCGCCACCAAGATGATCGTAAAGGGCAGGCTTTTTGTCCACATCCGTCCAATTCCCGGCGGAGATCGTACCCTCGGCCGCGGTCCCTGTCAATTGGATTCCGGCTCAAAGCCGGCCCAGGCTCCGGCCTCCGGCCGCGTTTGACAGGGCTTCGGCCTTCCCCGTATAGTGGCGGGGTCCGCATCCTGTCCGGCATGGAGGATCCGCCATGTTCAAGAACCACCCCAAGGGCTTGTTCGTCGCCTTCTTCGCCAACATGGGCGAGCGGTTCGGCTTCTACACCATGATCTCGATCTTCGTCCTGTTCATGCAGGCCAAGTACGGGATGTCCGCCGCCGCCGCCGGCTCCATGTACGCGACCTTCCTGGTGGGCGTCTACATCTTCCCCTTGCTGGGCGGCTTCCTGGCCGACCGCTTCCTGGGCTACGGCAAGACGATCTCGCTGGGCCTGATCGTCATGTTCCTGGGCTATCTCCTGCTGGCCCTGCCGACGACCATGAACTCGGGCTTCGTCCTGATCATCGCCGCCCTGGCCGTCATCGCCCTGGGCACGGGGCTGTTCAAGGGCAATTTGCAGGCCCTGGTCGGCAACCTCTACGACGACCCGAAGTACGGCCCCATGCGCGACCGGGCCTTCAACATCTTCTACATGGGCATCAACATCGGGGCCATGTTCGCCCCCTCGGCCTCCATGGCCGTCTGCAACTGGATCATGGGCCGCTCGGGCCTGGTCTACGACGCACGCATCCCGGCCCTGGCCAACGACTTCCTGGCCGGCAAGCTGGCCGACGCCGCCGCCTACCTGGGCATCGCCCAGGGGCAGAACCCCGGCCTGACCTTGGACGGGCTGAAGGGCTTCTCGGAGACCTACATCAACGCCCTGAGCAAGTCCTATCACTTCGGGTTCGGCGTGGCCTGCGTCTCGCTCATCATCTCCATGCTCATCTTCTGGGGATTCCGGAAGCACTACAAGGCCGCCGACATGACCGAGATCCAGAAGAAGAAGTCGGCCGCCCACAAGGCCGCGGTCGTGGAGCTGACGCCCCAGCAGACCCGGGAGCGGCTGGTGGCCCTGGGCTTGGTCTTCTTCGTGGTCATCTTCTTCTGGATGGCCTTCCACCAGAGCGCGGTGACCCTGACCTACTTCGCCCGCGACTACACCGTGCCGAGCGTCGGCCAGGCGACCAACCTGTGGTTCGA
>CAZKXI010000057.1:0-3936 GCA_964556755.1 uncultured Eubacteriales bacterium | reverse complement strand
CATGGAGTCCTCCTCGATGCGGCCATTAAGGGAACGCTCTCCCGTGCGATAACGTTGCGGGCCGGCCGCGGTCCCGGCCCTGGAGAAGGGGGGCGTCCCTCGGCCGGGGCGCCGACGGTCGGCATCATCCGCTCGAGGCCGTTATATCCTCCAAGGTGGTTTGACGCGCCAAGCCGCAGCTTCAATATAAACCGGTGCTGCCGAAGCCGCCCTCGCCGCGGCTCGTGTCGTCGAGCTCCTCGGCCTCCGCGATCTCGACCGCCTGGACCGGCTGGATGAGCATCTGGGCGATCTTCATCCCGGCCTTGATCTCGAACGGATCGCGGGACAGGTTGATGAGCACGACTTGGACCTCGCCGCGGTAGCCGGCGTCGACGACCCCGGCCAGCCGGTGGACACCCTTGAGCGAGATGCCGCTCTTGTCCCAGACCAGGCCGACATATCCGGCCGGAATGGCCATCTTGATCCCGGTGGGGACGGCGAAGACGCCGCCCGGAGCCAGGGAGTGATCAATCGAAGCATAGAGATCCAGACCGGCGTCGCCGGGATGGCCATACGACGGCAGCTTGGCCTGGGGGACAATCCTCTTCACCTTAATCTGCATGTTCGCCTCATTCTTTCAGCTTTAATTCCTGCCCACCTGCCGGCCGATCGCTTCTCCGATCCGCGCTCCGGGATGCCGGGCCACCCGGGCATCCCGACGGCCGGAAAATAGGGAATTACGTATACTGTACCCCTATTTTTAGTGCCCCCCATTAGATCCCCTCGATCTTGACTTCGCCGAAGAAGGGCTCGGCGGCGGCGGCCAGGCGCCGGACCTCCTCCTGGCTGTAGGGATTCAGGCTCCGGTACTCCTCGCTCAGGCAGTTGCGGGGAGAGAACTGCTGGACTTGGAAGACGGCCGCGCCGCGCATCCAGCGGCCGATGGCTTGGACCTCGGCCTCCCCGATCAGCCCCGGGACGAGAGTCGTCCGAAGCACGTACGGCCGTCCGCAAGCCCGCAGGATCGAGGCCGAGCGGGCGACCGCCTCCGGATCGGCCGCCTTGGTCCCGGCCGCCCGGACGTAGAGCTCGGGCGGGGCCTTGACGTCCAGGGCGATCCGGTCGACCAGGTCCGCGGCCAGGACCGCCTCCAGCCTGTCCGGCTTGGAGCCGTTGGTGTCCATCTTGACCAGCAGGTCCTTGGCCTTGAGGACGCTCAAAAAGCCCTCCAGGTCGTCGGCCAGCAGGGGCTCCCCGCCGGTGACGCAGACGCCTTCCAGCCAGCCCCTCCGGGCGTCCAGATAGGCCAGGAAGAGGTCCATGGGCACATCGGCCAGCCCGTCCGGCCTCAGGACCAGGTCGGGGTTGTGGCAGAAGGGACAGCGGAAGTTGCAGCCGGCCAGAAAGACGGTCGAGGAGATGAAGCCGGGAAAGTCCTTGGGGGCGAACTTCTCTAGGCCCTTGAGCTCAACCACGCTTCGAAGTCCTCGCGGCCGTTGAGCACGGCCTCCACCTTTCCGCCCTCGAGGCACATCAGGGTCGGCAGGATGATCGAGCCTTTCTCGTCGCGGACCACGTGAGGCAGGAGCTCCCGGATCTTCATCCGGCCTTCCTTGAGGGTCACGTCGTACTCCTGCCTGGCCAGCCCGCGCTCGGCGAAGAAGGCCTTCAGGGCCTCGCACTTGTGGCAGTTGGGATAGGTGAAGAGAAGATAATCCATCCCGCGTCCCTCCCGGCTCCGCCTCCCCTCGCCGCCTAGGCGATCTGGGTGTAGGGGGTGCGGTCCTTGAACTCCTGCTGCTTGCCGTCGTTCCAGGTTCGGACGGGGCGCAGGTAGCCGACGATGCGCGAATAGACCTCGGTCTCGGCGCCGCAGTCAGGGCACTGCGGGTGCTGGCCCTTGAGGTAGCCGTGATGCTCGCAGACGCTGAAGGTCGGGGTGATGCTGAAGTACGGGATGCGCGTCTCGGCGATCTTGCGGACCAGCTTGCGGCACGTGGCGCCGTCGATGGCCTCCGGCAGGAAGGTGTGGAAGATGGTGCCGCCGGTATAGAGGGACTGGACCGCCTCCTGGTGCTGGAGGGCTTCGAAGACGTCCCGGGTCGCGTCCACGTTCAGCTGGGTCGAGTTGGTCAGGTAAGGGTGCTTCTCCGAGCCGGAGGTGATGATCTGGGGGTATTTCTGCCTGTCCAGCCGGGCCAGCCGGTAGGAGGTGGACTCGGCCGGGGTGGCCTCCAGGTTGTAGAGGTTGCCGGTCTCCTCCTGGTACCCCCGCAGAACGTCGCGCATGAAGTTGAGGATGTCCACGGCGAAGGCCTGCCCCTCGGGGGTACCGATGCCCTTGCCCAGCAGGTTGAGGCCGGCCTCGTGCATGCCGCAGATGCCGATAGTCGAGAAGTGGTTGTTGAAGTGGCCCAGGTAGACCTTGGTGTAGGGCATGATGCCCCGCTCGAGCATGCTGTTGACGATCTCCCGCTTGGCTTCCAGGGAGTCCTTGGCCAGGCCCATCAGGTGGCGGAGGCGCTCCTTGAACTCATCGGCCGTCTTGGCCGTGTAGCCGATCCGGTTGAGGTTGATGGTCACCACCCCGATCGAGCCGGTCGAGTCGCCGGGCCCCCAGATGCTGCCGGGCCGGCGCATCAGCTCGCGCTGGTCCAGGTTCAGGCGGCAGCACATGGCCCGGATGTCGCCCGGGTTCATGTTGGTGCCGATGTAGTTCTGGAAGTAAGGGATGCCGTACTTGGCCGTGGCTTCGAAGAGCAGGCGGGCGTTGGGGCTGTCCCAGTCGAAGTCCTGGGTCAGGTTGTAGGTCGGGATGGGGAAGGTGAAGACCCGCCCTTGGTGGTCGCCCTCGACCATCATCTCCAGGAAAGCCCGATTGATCATGTCCATCTCGGCCTGGTAGTCGCCGTAGACGGAGTCCAGCTCCTTGCCGCCGACGACGACCTTCTTGGCGGCCAGGTCGCGGGGCACGGTCCAGTCGAAGGTCAGGTTGGAGAAGGGCGTCTGCCAGCCCCAGCGCGAAGGCACATTGAGACCGTAGACCAGCTTTTGGATGTCCTGCCGGACGTGGTCGTAGTCCAGCTTGTCGTGCCGGACGAAGGGGGCCAGCAGGGTGTCGACGCTGGAGAAGGCCTGGGCCCCGGCGAACTCGCCCTGCATGGTGCCGATGTAGTTGACCATGTGCAGGGTGGCGGTCTCCAGATGCTTGGCCGGGGCGGAGTGGACCTGGTTGGGGACATGGCCGAAGCCGCGCCGCAGGAGGGTGTCCAGCGACCAGCCGGCGCAGTAGCCGACGATGGGGTAGGACAGGTCGTGGATGTGGAAGTCGCCCTCCTGATGGGCCCGCTTGATCGGCTCGGTGTAGATGTGGTTGAGGGCGTAGTTGGACAGGACCTCGCCGGAGACCCGGGCGTTGAGGCCGGAGAAGCTCACCGTTCCCTCGTTGGAGTTCTCCCGGATCTTCCAGTCGTGGTCGCTGATGTAGTCCTTGATCAGCCTCTCCAGGTTGATGCCGGTCTGGCGGGCTTCGCGGATGCTCTTGTGCCGCTCGCGGTAGAGGATGTAGGACTTGGCCACCTCGAGGTAGCCCCGCTTCATCAGGACCATCTCGACCATGTCCTGGATCTGCTCGACGGAGGGGATGGTGTAGCCGCCGAACTTCTCCTCGATGACGAAGGTGACGATGTCGGAGACCGTCTTGGCCTGGCTGAAGTCGTCGATGCCCTGCGACTTCATGGCCTTGGCGATGGCGTGGGTGATCTTGTCCTGGGCGAAATCGACCACGGCCCCGTCGCGCTTCTTGATACGGGCAATGATCTTCGAGTTCATCCGGCTCCTCCTGCCTCAGCGGGTCCCGAAATGGCCCGAAAACCCGGAAAAAGCTCTCTTCCTAGCTCTATATTTGGTGGGTTCTTAAGCCGATAAATACAACATCTTGTATTTACGAGGGGA
>CAZKXI010000056.1:0-4367 GCA_964556755.1 uncultured Eubacteriales bacterium | reverse complement strand
TCTTCTTCGGGCGGCGGCTCTTCCCGCGCTTCTTCGGGCTCGCCCCGCTCCTCCTCGGGCGGCTCCCGGAGACGTTGACCAGGTCCGAAGCCTCCTTTCACCATAGGCGGCCGGGCGCTTCGAGAGCGGCGCCCGGCCGCCGCCTTTTGAGCCCCTCCCGCCCTTTACTTTTGGCCTGGCCAATGGTATAAATCCATTTCGTTTCTCGCCAAGACTCTGTCCATGGAGGTACCCGTCATGTCGATCAAGAGCCATACCGGACGATTCCTCGTCCTCGCCCTGGCGGCCGGACTTGCGCTGCTCGGGGGATTCGCCTGCTCGGGCAAGAAGCCCGCCGCCGAGGGCGCCGCTCCCTCCGGAGAAGAAGCCGCCCCCATCTCCCAGGAGATGAGCATCAAGGAAGGCCTCAACGACATAACCGGCACGGTCAAGAGCGCCCTGGGCAAGTACTTCTACATCTCCCAGATGCCCGGGTTCGACCTGGCCGCCGGCGGCGATTTCGACGCCTCCGCGCTGGTCGGCAAGGACGTCAAGGTCAAGGCCGAGTTCAATCGCGAGGTTCCCTCCCTCCTGCTGGCCCAGGCTATCGAGGTCAAGGGCGACGGCGGCGCTTACACCAGCGCCTTCACGGCCGCCGCTCCCGTCGCCCCCGGCGACTTCTTCGCCCAGAAGGAACGGGCCGACTACCCCGAGCTCAAAGTGGCCAGCGTCATGAAGGCCGCCGATTGGGAGGGCAAAGGCAAGCTCAAGGTCTTCGGCCGCTACATCCCGGCCGGCGACAAGACCGCCGCCGCCGTCTCCGTTCTCAACGAGAAGGGCCAGGAGACCGCCAAGGTCCTCATCGACTCCATGAGCGAGTACTCGAACTTCTATCTCAAGAAGCTCCGCCTCTTCGACAAGTACTACTTCTACCTGACCGTCAAGGAGAGCGTGCCGGCCAACCAGCGCGGCCGGACCAAGGAGATCTTCCACGCCGACGTCGTCTTCGCCGGCCTCTACTGATCCCGCTCCACGACTCGACGCCTCGAACCAGCCGGTCCCCGCTCGGGGGCCGGCTTTTTTTTTGGCTTTCTCTCGCCTGCGGGAGAGGGGAAAAGAGCCTTCTGACCGAGCTAGAGCGCCGCGGCCAGGCGGGCCAGGCCGGCGACCGGATCGCCGTGGAAGCGGATGGCCAGGACCCGGCGGCCTTTCTCCAGCAGAGCCCGCCGATCGCCGGCGGCCTGGGCGTCGATCAGGGTGCCGAAGGTGTAGGCCGGCGCTTCGCCTTGGCCGGGCGGTCCGGGCACCGGAAGATCGGCCGGATGGTCGGCCGTCAGCTGGATGAAGATCCCGCGCCCCGAGTCGCCCTTGTGGAGCTGGCCGGTCGAATGCAGGAAGCGCGGGCCGAAATCGAAGGCGGTGGGCAGGCCCGCCCTTGTCTGGAAGCGGAGGGCCAGGCGGCGGAGGGCTTCCCGGACGTCCGGCCGCGGCGGCAGGAAGGCCTGAAAGACGGCGTATCCGGCCGTCGCGGCCTCACCCGTCAGCCGGCCCAACGCCTGGGCGGCGTCCCTGACCGGACCTCCAGCCCAGACTGTCTCCCCGGCATCGGAGGCGTCGGGGGCGCCCATGGCCACCCGGCCTTCTTTCACGGCTTCGGCCAGGGATTCCATGGTCCTCTTCTTGGACGAGGCGACGTCGGGCTGGTCGAAGGGATTGATCCCCAGGACGCGGCCGGCGACGGCCGTGGCGAACTCCCAGAGGAAGAGCTGGCCGCCGAGACTCGCCTCTCCGGTCCCGACGACGATGCCGGGGCGGCCCGCCGCGGCCGCGCGCTCCCGCGTCTCGCGCCAGCCGTCTTCTTCGCCCGTCTCGAAGAAGACCGGGAGGACGCCGGGAAGGTCGAGGATCGAGCCGGCTCCGCCGGCCTCGTCTTCGGGCCGCCGGGTGAAAGGCAGAATGCCCCGGCCTTCCTTGCCGGTGCTCTCGGCCACCAGCTGCTCGATCCAAGCCCCCAAGCTCTCCCAGCGCCGAGGCAGGAGCAAGGCCAGCTTGTCGCGACCCTGAAGGGCGGCGGCTCCCAGGATGGCGCCGAGCTTGGCTCCGGGATTGAGGCGGGAATCCGGTTTGCGGCAAGCCCGGGCCGCCATCCGCCCCTGGCCGAGCAGGCGGGCGATGTCGATCCCCAGAAGCGCGGCCGGCACGAGGCCGAAGGGGGTGAAGGCCGAGAAGCGTCCCCCTACGTCCGGATCGCCTTCGAAGATCCTCCGAAAGCCGAGACGCCCGGCCAGCCGGGCCAGGGAAGTCCCCGGATCCGTGATGGCGGCGAAGAGGCGGCCGGCGGCTTCCGGGCCCGCCGCGCCGACGGCCTCGGCGTGGAAGAAGGACAGAAACGAGCTGGTCTCGAGCGTCGAGCCCGACTTGGAGGAGACAAGGTAGAAGGTCCGTCCCGCCTGTCGTCCGGCCCGGGCGTCCAAGAGAGCCGCCGGATCGGTGCTGTCGAGGACCGAGAGGTCGAGCCCGTCCCGGGCGCGGCCGAGGGCCTTGGCCAGGACTTCGGGCGCCAGGCTGGAGCCGCCCATGCCCAGGACGACGGCCCGCTCGACGCCCTCGGCCCGCAGGTCGCGAAGAAGCTCCTCCCCGCCGGCTGGGGCCGGCTCGTCGACGGCGTCCAGCCAGCCGAGGCGGTTGGAGATCTCCTCGTCCCGGTCCTTCCACAGGGTCCAATCCTTGGCCCAAATGCGCGGGACGGTCTTGGCGGCGTCCAGGCCGGCCCCAGCTTCCTCGACGGCGGCGGCAAGGGCTTCGGCCTCGCGGTTCCCCGGCGACTCGAGTCCCATGAGACGGATATCGGTGGCTTCCATGGCCGCCCGATTGTAGTCCCGGCCGGGCGCCTTTTCAATCCGGAGGCCGGGGCCTCTTCCCCTCGAGACTTGATCTTTCCCGGCAAAAGCCCCATATTAGGGGCCCCGGATCGCCGGATCCGGGAGCTGACCCAGGAGGTTGCCTTGAAGAAAACAGCCCTTAAAGCGCTTCTCGCCATCGGCGTCCTGTCCCTGGCCCTGGGCCTGTCGGCCCAGACGCCCCAACCGGATCCCGCGCCGCTGCTGGGAACGTGGCTACTGGAAGTCAATGCGGGCGAGATCTACATGCTCCCCCTGACCCTCAAGCTCGTCGACGGCAAGCTGGCCGGAACCCTGAGCGAGCAGAGCGGGATGTTCACCGACATCCCCCTGACCGACATCACCTGGGACGGCACCGTCTTCAAGTGCGGGGTGAAGATCCCCACGCCTCCAGACGGATCCGAGCGCCCGGTCAAGACCGAGTTTAAGATCGAGCAGGGCAAGCTGGTCGGGATGATCATCATCGAAGAGCTGGGACTAGTTGCGCCTGCCGTCGGGACCAAGAAATAAGAAGCCGTCCGCCTCGAGATGGGGCTTCCCTTTTGGGGGGGAGGGGGCCTGTTTTCGCCCAAGACTGAGGAGCGACATGAACGAGACCGCTGTTCCGGCTCCGGGGACCTTCCACCCGTCCAAAGCTCTCTACCGGTTCACCCTGCTGGCCTTCGTGGCCCTGCTGACCTTCGGGAGCTACTTCGCCTACGACAGCATCGGGGCCATCGAGAACGTCCTGATCCCGGCCCTGGGCTTGGGTTCTGGGGCCATCGGCGGGCTCTACTCCGCTTACTCGCTGGCGGCCATCGTCATCGTCTTCTTCGGCGGCATCCTGACCGACAAGCTCGGCGTCCGGCGGGCCAGCCTGCTGTTCTCGGCGCTCGTCGTCCTGGGCGCCCTGATCGTGGCCCTGGCCAAGTCGGGCCCGCTTCTCTTCGCCGGGCGCCTGGTCTTCGGGGCCGGATCGGAGTCTCTGGTCGTGGCCCAGATGGCCTTCATGTCGAAGTGGTTCAAGGGCAAGGAGCTGGCTTTCGCCTTCGGCGTCTCCCTGACCGTCAGCCGCCTGGGCACCCTCTTCAGCTTCAATACCGAGGCCATGATCGCCCGGTATTTCGGGCATTATCGCTACGCTCTCTGGGCCGCCCTCCTGCTCTGCCTGGTCAGCCTGGCCGGCAATCTGGCCGCCAACCTCATGGACGCCCGGGGCGAGAAAGTCCTCAAGATGCCCCCGGTCGGGAGCGACAGGATCGTCCTGGCCGACATCAAGGCCTTCAAGCCCTCCTATTGGTACGTCACCCTGCTCTGCCTCACCTTCTACTCGGCCATCTTTCCCTTCACCGCCCTGTCGACCCATCTCTTCGCCACCAAGTGGGGCATCCCGGACATCGCCCCCTCCTCCGGGAGCTTCCTCAGCCAGGTCTTCTCCAACTTCCTCCACATGTTCGGCACCGCGCCCGGGATCACCAGCATCGTCATCTTCGCCTCGATGGTCTTCGC
>CAZKXI010000055.1:0-4590 GCA_964556755.1 uncultured Eubacteriales bacterium | reverse complement strand
CGGGTCCTGGAGGAGGGCGAGGTCCAGAAGGTCGGCTCCAGCCGCATCGCCAAGGTCGATGTGCGGGTCATCGCCGCCACCAACAAGGACCTCAAGAAGGAGATCGAGAGGGGCGGCTTCCGCGACGACCTCTACTTTCGCCTGGCCGTGGTGCCCCTGGAGTCGCCGCCCTTGCGGGACAAGCGGGAGGACATCCCGCTCTTGGTCGAGTACTTCAGCCGCCTCTTCGCCGAGGAGAACAACTTCCGGGCCAAGTCGTTCAGCCCCGAGGCCATGGAGGCCATGGTCAAGGCGCCGTGGAAGGGCAACATCCGGGAGCTGCGCAACGTCATCGAGCGGCTCCTGATCATGGTCGACAAGGACGTCATCGGCCGGGCCGATCTGCCCGAGAGCCTCCGCGGCGGGCGGGCCCCGGCGATGCCGGAGCCGGACCGCATCAGGACCCTCAAGGACTTCCGGGACCAGGCCGAGAAGGATTTCATCCTGGCCAAGCTGGAGGCCAACGGCTGGAACATCTCCTTGACGGCGCGCGACATCGATACCCCCCGCTCGAACCTCTACAAGAAGCTGGAGCAGTACGGCATCAAGATCACCTCCAGCGCCGGAGAGGTCGCGCCTCCCGACGGCGATTCCGAGACCGGGGCGGATTGAGGCGAACGGGCGGCGGGCGGGCGCCCGGGACCGCGGCGGGGGGGACGGCCGGGTGGGAATGGCCCTCCCCGTGGCCAAGAGGCGACGCGTTTCTCCGGCCGGTCCCCTTGTGGTATAAAGGGGGCGACTGGAGCCGGCGAGGCGGTTGCTCCCGAGCGGTCCCGCAAGGGGCCGCCGGGGGAGGAAAGTCCGAACTCCGCAGGGCAGGATGGTCGCTAACAGCGACTCCGGGCGACCGGGGGAAAGTGCCACAGAAAACACACCGCCCGCGAGGGCAAGGGTGAAAAGGCGAGGTAAGAGCTCACCGCCCCGGTGGCGACATCGGGGGCAGGGCAAACCCCATCCGGAGCAAGGCCAAACGGCCCCCCATGGAACGGCCCGTTCCGGGGGCGGGTCGGCCGCAGGATCCCGCGGGCAACCGCGGGGCTAGTCAAATAACCGCCCCCGCTTCGCGCGGGAACAGAATTCGGCTTATGTCCGGCTCCAGTCGTTCTCCCCTCAAGCGGCGGACCTAGGCGCTCTCCGTCCGCCCGCGCCGCACCGTCAGGAGAGCCAGGCCGGCGGAGGCGATCAAGGACAGCGCGGCGCCGAACAGGAAAGGGGCGGCCGGGCCGATCTTCTGCCACAGCAGGCCGGCGATCAAGCTGGCCGGCAGGGCGCTGACCCCCACGGCGGCGTTGTACAACCCGTAGGCCGTGCCGCGCCGGCCCGAATCCCGGACCACGTCGGCCACCAAAGCCCGGGCGACGCCTTCGGTCGCTCCGTAATAGGCGCCATAGGCCGTGTAGAGCGCCCAGACCTGCCAGCCCCGATCAGCCGCGGCGAAGCCCAGGTAGATCAGCCCGTAGACCAGCCAGCCGGCGACGATGACCTTGGGCCGGCCGACCCGGTCCGAGAGGACGCCGGCCGGATAGGCGATCAGGGTCGTCACCAGGTTGAACATGGCCAGCATCAGGAGGATCTGAACGAGCGACAGGCCGAGCTGCTGGGCGCGGAGGATGAGGAAGGCGTCCGAGGAGTTGCCCAGGGTGAAGAGGACCATGAGGCCCAGGAAAGCCCGGAAGCGCCGGTCGTATCCGCGCAGCGACAGGCTGGGCAGGGACCTTCGGCCGGACGGCTTGTCCTTATCGCGGATGAACAGCACGACCAGGACGACGCCCAAGACGGCCGGGATGGCCGAGAGCAGCACCAGGCCGCGGAACGCGCTCCGGGTCATGATCGTCGCCGCGGCGCCGCCCAGAGCGATCATCCCCGCCGCCGTCAGAAGGCCCAGCACGGCGCCCAGAGGATCCATGGTCCGGCTGTAGCCGAAGGCCCGGCCCTGGCTCTTCTCGCTCGACGAGTCCGCGATGAGCGCGTCCTTGGGCGACGTCCGGACGCCTTTCCCGACCCGGTCCAGGAAGCGCAGGACCAGCACGAACGGCCAGGAGCGGGCGAAGAAGAGAAGCGGCTTGGACAGCGCCGACAGGGCGTATCCGGCCAGGACCAGCGGCTTGCGGCGGCCGACCTTGTCCGAGAGCCAGCCCGAGAGCATCTTGAGCAGGGTGGACGTGCTGTCGGCGATGCCTTCGATGAGGCCGATGACGGAGGTCTTGACGCCCAAGACGTTGGACAGGAAGAGGGGCAGGATGCGGACCGTGATCTCGCTGCTGAAGTCGTTGAGCAGGCTGACGAAGCCGAAGACGAAGACGTTGCGGCCCAGGCCGAAGAATCTCTTCTCGGGACGCTTCGCGGTCACTTTCGGCTTCCTCGGTATTCGATGGAGGGCAGAATAGAACAACCGGGCCGCTCCCGCAAGCGGCCGGCCGCCGCGGCGGACGCCGCCGCCTTGACAGGCATCCCGACTCCGGCCTATCTTGGCCCCCGGACTCGGGGCTTCAGCCCCGAGACGGCCGAAGGAGCGCTCCGCCCATGAATCAGACATCCGCCCGCGTCTTTCAAGCCTTGACCGCCTTGGCCCTGGCGGCCGCCCTGCCGCTCTCCGCCCAGACGCCGTCCAAGCGCCCGATCCGTCTGGACGACCTTGCCCGCGTCCAATCGGTCTCCGGTCCCCAGATCTCCCCCGACGGCGCCTGGATCCTCTATGCGCTGGGCGCGACCGACGCGGCCAAGGACAAGCGGGACAGCGATCTCTGGATGGTCTCCCGCGACGGCTCCCGCCGGATCCAGCTGACCCGGGGACCGGAAGGGGAGAGCGCTCCCCGCTGGAGCCCGGACGGGCGCTTCGTCTCCTTCCTGGCGGCCCGAGGGACCGAGGAGGAGAAGAAGAAAGGCGCCCAGATCTGGCTGCTGGACCGCAGGGGCGGAGACGCCCAGAGGCTGACCGACATCAAGGGAGGCATCTCGGACTATGCCTGGTCGCCGGACGGCCGCCGAATCGTCCTGGCCGTGGCCGAGTCCGATCCGGCCGACGAGCCGGAGACGCTCGAGGGCTGGAAGCGCAAAGCGGCTCCTCCCATCGTCATCGACCGCTACCACTTCAAGCAGGACCGGGAAGGGTACCTCAAGCGGCTCTACACGCATCTCTGGCTGTTCGATGTGGCCGAGAAGAAAGCCGAGCCGCTGACATCGGGGGCCTGGAGCGACGAGCGGCCGGCTTGGTCGCCGGACGGCCGGGCGATCGCCTTCGTCAGCGTCCGCGGCCCCGATCCCGACCGCTCCGACGACTCCAACATCTACGTCATCGAAGCCCGGGCCGGCGCCGAAGCCCGCGCCCTGACCACGTTCGCCGGCCCCGATTCCGGGCGGCCGGCCTGGAGCCCCGACGGTCGCTGGATCGCTTACCTCCAGGGCGACGAGCCGAAGTTCTCGGCCTACAACCAGGCCAAGCCGGCTGTGGTCCCGGCCGGCGGGGGAGCCGCGCGCCTCCTGGCCCCCGGGCTGGACCGATCCGCGTCGGACCCCATTCTTTGGGCCCCGGATGGGCGCTCTCTGGTCTTCACGGTCGAGGATGACCGGGCCGTCTATGTCGGCCGGGTCCCGTTCGAGGGCGGGCCCGTGGCCCGCCTGACCCAGGGACGCCGCACCGCTTCCGGCTTGAGCATGGACAGCCGGGGCCGGCTGGCGCTCCTGTCCGGCTCATCGACCGAGATCGCCGAGGTCCATGTCCTGGAGGGGGACGGCCTGCGCAAGGTGACAAGCCACAACGACGCCCTGATGGCCGAGCTCCAGCTGGGGAGGACCGAGGATTTCACGTCCCGGAGCCCGGACGGCACGGAGGTTCACGGCTTGATGGTCAAGCCGGCCTCCTTTGAGGCCGGGCGGCGCTATCCCATGCTTCTCTATGTCCACGGCGGGCCGAACGGCCAGGACGCCTACCGGTTCACGTTCGACGCCGAGCTCCTGGCCGCCAACGGCTACGTCGTCCTCCTGATCAACTACCGCGGCGGCTCGGGCCGGGGCTCGGCCTATCAGAAGGCCATCTTCGGCGACTGGGGCCGCAAGGAGGTCATGGACCTGCTGGGCGCGGTCGACCGGGCGGTCGCCGACGGGGTGGCCGATCCCGACCGCCTGGGCATCTGCGGCTGGAGCTACGGCGGCATCCTGACCGACTATGCCATCGCCACGGACCCGCGCTTCAAGGCCGCGGTCAGCGGAGCCGGCAGCGCCCTGCAGCTGTCGATGTACGGCAGCGACCAGTACATCCTCCAGTACGAGCGGGAGATCGGCCCGCCCTGGAAAGCCCGGGACCAGTGGCTGCGGATCTCCTTCCCCTTCTTCCAAGCCGACCGGATCCGAACCCCGACCTTGTTCCTGGGAGGGGAGAAGGACTTCAACGTGCCGATCATCGGCGGCGAGCAGATGTACCAGGCCCTCAAGAGCCTGGGCGTCGAGACCCGGCTCGTCGTCTACCCCGGCCAATTCCACGGACTGACCCTGCCCAGCTATCAGAGGGACCGGCTGTCCCGCTATCTGGAGTGGTTCGACCGGCATCTGAAA
>CAZKXI010000054.1:0-4631 GCA_964556755.1 uncultured Eubacteriales bacterium | reverse complement strand
CGATCGTCCCCACGTTCACGTGCGGCTTGGTCCGCTCGAACTTCGCCTTGGCCATGTGTCCTCCTTGTCTGGCTCCCTTAATGGGTCTCGTAGGCCAGCCGGCCCTCGATCCGGGCGATAATCTGCCCTTGGACCGCGGGCGGCACCGTATCATACTGGGCGAATTCCATGGAGAAGACGCCGCGGCCCTGGGTCAGAGTCCGCAGGACCGTGGCGTAGCCGAACATCTCGGCCAGCGGGGCGCTGGCCCGGATGACGCGCGAGCCGCCGCGCATCTCCATGCCCTCGACCCGGCCCCGGCGGGCGTTGAGGTCGCCCACGATGTCGCCCAGGTACTCGTCGGGGGCGACGACCTCGAGCCGCATCTGCGGCTCCATGAGGGCCGGCTCGGCCTTGGCCGCCGCGTCCTTGAAGGCCATGGCGGCGGCGATCTTGAAGGCCAGGGGGGTCGACTCGTCGGCGTTGAAGGCCCCCGAGGCCAGGGTGGCCTTGACGTCGGAGAGGGGGAAGCCGGCCAGCAGGCCGACGTCGAACGACTCCCGGACGCCGTCCTCGACCGCTCCGACGAACTCGGCCGGGACCTCGTTGGGCCGGGCTTTGTTGGCGAACTCAAAGCCCGTCCCCCGCGGCAGGGGCTCCAGCCACAGCTCGACCTTGGCGTACTGGGCCTTGCCGCCGGACTGGCGGGAGATCTCGGCCCGGCCGGTGGCCGGCTTGCCGATGGTCTCCCGGTAGGCCACCTGGGGCCGCCCGGTGTTGGCCCGGACGCCGAACTCGCGGGCCAGGCGGTCGAGGATGATGTCCAAGTGCAGCTCGCCCATGCCGTGCAGCAGGGCCTGCCCGGTGTTGGGGTCGGTCGTCACCCGCAGGGTCGGGTCTTCCTTGGCCAGCTTGGCCAGGGCGGCCTCCAGCTTGCCGTGGTCGATCTTGCTCTTGGGCTCGACGATCATCTGGATGACCGGCTCGGGGAAGGTGATGCTCTCCAGGACCAGGGGCTTGGCCTTGGCGCACAGGGTGTCGCCCGTGGCCAGGCCCTTCATGGTGCCCATGGCCATGATGTCGCCGGCGTAGACGTCGGAGACCTCTTTCCGCTTGTTGGAGTGCATCTCCAGGAAGCGGGCCGGCTTCTCCTCCTCGTCCTTGCCGGGGTTGTAGAGGACGGTCCCGGCGTGGGCCTTGCCGGAGTAGACCCGGAAGTAGGCCAGCTGGCCCATGTAGGGGTCGTTCTGGGCCTTGAAGACCAGGGCCGTGAAGGGCTCCTCGTCGGCCGGGCGGCGGGTCTCGGCCTGGCGGGTCTTGGGGTGGTGGCCCCGGACCGGGGGCATATCGGCCGGCGAGGGCAGGTAGTCGACGATGGCGTCGAGGAGGGGCTGGACGCCCTTGTTGCGGAAGGAGGCGCCGTGCAGCACGGGCACCGCCCGCCCGGCCAGGGTGGCCCGGCGGATGGCGGCCCGCAGCTCGTCGGCCGGGACGTCCCGGCCCTCCACGTACATCTCCATGATCCTCTCGTCGACGTCGGCGGTCTGCTCGACGAGAGCGGCCCGCAGCGCCCGGACCTCCGGGTCGCCGCCGGCGTCGCTCGTCGTCATCTCGCTGCCGATCACGTCCGCACCCCAGTCGTACCTCTTCATCCCGACCAGGTCGACGACGCCCCGAAAGGCGTCCTCCCGGCCGAGAGGCATCTGGATGACAAGAGGATGGGCGTTGAGCCGCGAGCGCATCTGCGCCACGGCCCGCTCCGGATCGGCCCCGACCCGGTCCATCTTGTTGATGAACGCCAGCCGGGGGACCCGGTACTTATCCGCCTGCCGCCAGACTGTCTCGGATTGGGGCTCGACCCCACCGACCCCGCAGAGCAGGATCACCGCTCCGTCCAGGACCCGCAGCGACCTCTCGACCTCGGCCGTGAAGTCGACGTGTCCGGGCGTGTCGATGATGTTAACGCGGTGGGCGTTCCAGTAACAGGTGGTGGCGGCAGATGTGATGGTTATGCCACGTTCCTGCTCCTGAGCCATCCAATCCATGACGGCGGTACCCTCGTCGACCTCTCCTATCTTGTAGGTGATGCCGGTGTAGTAGAGGATACGCTCCGTCGTCGTCGTTTTGCCCGCATCGATATGGGCCATGATGCCGATGTTCCTGACGTGCTCCATCACATAAGGTCGCGTCATGACATCGCTCGCTCGATTCTCGAAAGCCGGCTTCTCCGATGCGGGGTTCGAACATCTATAAGATCACCAACGATAATGAGCGAAGGCCCGGTTGGCCTCCGCCATCTTATGGGTGTCTTCGCGCTTCTTGACCGCTCCGCCCTTGTTGCCCAGGGCGTCCAAGACCTCGGCCGTCAGCTTGTCGACCATGGTCCGCCCGCCCCGCTCGGAGGCGAAGTGGATCAGCCAGCGGCAGCCGACCGAGATGGAGCGATTCATGTCGACCTCGATGGGCACCTGGTAGGTGGCGCCGCCGACCCGGCGGGACTTGGTCTCCAGCAGGGGCCGGACGTTGTCGATGGCCTTCTCGAAAGCCTTCAGCGGATCCTCCTTGGTCTTGGCCTGGATCTGGTCCAAGGCCCCGTAGACGATCCGCTCGGCGGTGGACTTCTTGCCTTCCTTGAGCAGGCTGCTGATGAACTTGGCGATCAGGATCGAGCCGTACTTCTGGTCGCCGACGAGCTTGCGCTTCTTGATGGTTCCGCGGCGGGGCATGACGGACTCCTAGGCCTTCTTCTCTTTGGGCCGCTTGGCCCCGTACTTGGAGCGGGCCTTGCCGCGGTTGGCCACGCCCTCGCTGTCGAGGGTGCCGCGGACGATGTGGTAGCGCACCCCGGGCAGGTCCTTGACCCGGCCGCCGCGCACGAGCACGATGGAGTGCTCCTGCAGGTTGTGGCCGACGCCGGGGATGTAGCCGGTGACCTCGATGTTGTTGGACAGCCGGACGCGGGCCACCTTGCGGAGGGCCGAGTTGGGCTTCTTGGGCGTCGTCGTGAACACGCGGGTGCAGACGCCCCTCTTCTGGGGAGAGGACTCCAGAGCGGGCGATTTGCTCTTGTCCTTCTTCAGGGTTCGTCCCTTGCGGATGAGCTGGTTGACCGTCGGCAAAAGAACACTCCTTCTCTACGAATCCAAGCGAGTTGGGGTCCTGGCTCCGAGTAGACTTAGCCTGCTCGGGACAAGTGCCCGGTATTCTAACGGAAAGCGCCGGGCCTGTCAAGACATTCCGGCGTCTTCCGGTCAGCTCGTCGGGAGGATGTCCTCCCCCGCCCTTTCGGCCTCCGGCAGGGCCTCGTCCTTGACCTCGACCCCGCGATAGAACTTGAAGCCCGTCCCGGCCGGGATCAGCCGGGCCATGATGATGTTCTCCTTGAGGCTGCGCAGGGAGTCGACCTTGCCGAACATGGAGGCCTCGGTCAGGACCCGGGTCGTCTCCTGGAAGGAGGCGGCCGACAGGAAGCTGTCCGTGCTGAGGGCGCTCTTGGTGATGCCCAGCAGGAGCGGCCGGGCCTTGGCCGGCTTGCCGCCCTTCTCCACGGCCTTGACGTTCTCCTCCTGGAAGACGAACTTGTCGACCTGCTCGTCGATCAGGAACTCGGTGTCGCCGACCTCCTCGACCTTGACCCAGCGGAGCATCTGCCGGATGATCGTCTCGATGTGCTTGTCGTTGATCGGCACGCCCTGCAGGCGGTAGACCTCCTGCACCTCGCGGAGCATGTACTCGGCCAGCTCCTTCTCGCCCAGGACCCGGAGGATGTCGTGCGGGTTGACCGGGCCGTCCATGAGGGCCGTGCCGGCCTTGATCCGCTCGCCGTCGCCGACGCTGATGTGGGCCCCGCGGGGGATGAGGTATTCCTTGGACCCGACCCGGTCGCTCTTGACCGTGATCTTGCGGTAGCCGCGGACCAGGCCGCCGAACTCGACCACGCCGTCGATCTCGGAGATGACGGCCGGGGTCTTGGGCCGGCGGGCCTCGAACAGCTCCTCGGCCCGGGGCAGGCCGCCCGTGATGTCCTTGGTCTTGGCCTGCTCGCGGGGGATCTTGGCCAGGATCTCGCCCGAGTGGACCCGGGTCCCGTCCTTGACCTCCAGGTGGGCCCCGGCCGGCAGGTAGTAGCGCTTCAGCACGGCCGGGACTTCCTTGCCGTGCTTGTCCTTGGTCTTGTGGGCCGGGTCGACGATCTCGATCCGGGGCTGCAGCTTCTCGTCCTTGGGCTCGATGATGACCTGGCTCATCAGCAGGGTCACCTCGTCCTGGGCCTCCTCCATGGTCACCTTGCGGACCACGTCGTGGAACTGGACCAGGCCCGACTCCTCGGTCAGGACCAGGGCGTTGTAGGGGTCCCATTCGGCGAAGACCTGGCGGGCCTTGACCTCCTGGCCCTCGGCCAGCAGCAGCTTGGCCCCGTAGGGCACCTGGTAGTGCTCGGTCTCGCGGCCGCGGCGGTCGGTCAGGGCGATGGTGGCCGTCCGGTTGACCACGATCAGGGCCCCGTCCTCGTCCTTGACCACCTTGACGTTGGTGAACTTGACCAGGCCGTCGTTCTTGGCCTCCAGCTTGGACTGCTCCTTGGCCCCCATGGCGATGCCGCCGATGTGGAAGGTGCGCATGGTCAGCTGGGTGCCGGGCTCGCCGATGGA
>CAZKXI010000053.1:0-4775 GCA_964556755.1 uncultured Eubacteriales bacterium | reverse complement strand
GGCATGGCTTCTGACGAAGGGGCTAGGTAGGTTCGATTCCTACATCCTCCCGCCATTCCCCGTTCATAGCCCGCCGACAGACAGAAACGGCCTCACCAGCCGCAAAATCAATCCGCGCTTGAGTCCCCAGCCCGAGTCCGGCCTCGCCTGCCCACCGTGATGACGAGCTGCTTGTCGGCCAGCTTGAAGGACAGGGTCATATGGCTCCAGACCGCCAACAGAGCCGCAAAGAGCAGCAGGCCGCCGGCGACTTGATAGGCCCGGGCGTAGCTGCCGGTGGCGTCGGCGATCATCCCGGCCAAGTTGGGGCCGAAAACGCCGCCCACGCCCCAGGCCGTGAAGAGGATGCCGTAATTGAGGCCGAGATTCTTGGTCCCCCAGTAGTCGGCCGCCGTAGCCGGGAAGAGCGACAGGCAGGCGCCGTAGTTGAATCCGACCAGCGCCGCGCCGAAGAGGAATCCGGCCGCGGTCGTGAACTGGTCGAAGAAGAACATAACCGAAGCCTGAACCACGAAGACGATGATCATGGCGCCTACGCGGCCGATGATGTCGGAGACGACGCCGGCGGCAACCCGGCCGGTGGCGTTGAAGATGGCCATCAAGGCGACGAAGAGAAAGCCCGCCTTGATGGCGCCGCCTGACTGCGAGGCCACGATCTTGGCGATGTGGCCTATGACCATCAGACCGGCCGTAGCGCCGCAGGCGAACTGGAGATAGAGGGACCAGAAGCGGGGCGAGCGGATCATCTGCCTCCAGGTCGCGTCGGTCAGGGGCGGTCTCTTAGTCTTGGCGTCCTTCTTCGGCCGGGCGGGAGCCGGGATGTAGCCCGGCCTGGGATTGTTCAGGAACTGGGCCGACAGCCCGGCTACAGCCAGGAACACGAAGCCCAGCGTGCGGAACGCGCCCCCTATGCCCTGCGACGCCAGCAGGGATTTTGAGAGCGGCGCAATATACACCGGGGCCAGTCCGAAGCCGGCCACGACGATCCCCGTGATCAGTCCCTTCTTTTCCGGACCGAACCATTTGACCGCGGCAGGGGTAGCGGCGGCGTAGCCGAGGCCGATGCCCGTGCCCGCCAGGATGCCGAATCCGGCGATGACCGGCCAGACCAGATCGGCACGGCCGAAAGAGGCGACGATGAGCCCGAGGCCGCAGAGCACGGCTCCGGCCGTCGCGACAAGGCGGGGCCCGAGCTTGTCCTGGAGGCGGCCGGCTGGGACCATAACCATGGCGAAGAAAGCGATCGCGATAGTGTAAGGTAGGGTGGCCATGGTCCGCGTCCAGCCGAAGCCCCCCGCGGCCGTAGCCTCGGTCAATTGTTTGCTGAACATGCTCCAGGCATAGAGAATACCCAGCGCCAGGTTGAGGCCAAGCCCGGCCGCGGTGACGAGCCATCCCTTCTTGAGCATGATGAGTCCTTATGGCCCCCTCCGCATAGAGCGCGATTCTATCGAGGAGAGGCTTTGTGGCTTATTTTGTCGGACGCGGAGCCAGCGATCATAGGACAGATGAAGGATCGAAGTCAACGCTCCAGAGACGAGGCTCGAGCCGAATCAACTCTTTACGGGAAGCGTCAGCTTCCGTTTTGAAGGGCGGCCAGCCTTCGCTTGGCCTCCTCGACCTCGGGGCGGCCGGGATCGGCCCGCTTCCAAAGTTCGAGGAACTTCGCGTAATGGTCGGCCGCCTCGGCGCCGCGGCCCTTCCGCTCGCTGATTGTCCCCAGCCAGAAATGGCTCAAGACGTAGAGATCGCCGTAGGCCAGCCGACCGACGCCGAGGGAAACAGCCCTCTCGTACTCCGAGCGGGCTCCTTCCAGATCGCCCGACCGCATCAAGGCTTGGCCCAGCCCGTCGGCCAATCGAATCTGATCATCGCTGTCCGCATTCAGCAGGGGCAATCCCCTCCGGAACGAATCGACAGCCTGGGCGTAACGCCCCGCCCCCAGTTCGATCATCCCTGTCAGATAATGGGAATGCCACATGAGCTTCTTGTTCGGCGCCCTCTCCACGGAAGCCTTGAGCCGGGCGGCGGTCTCCTGGAGCTTGGCCGCGGACTTCATCTCCAGATGGACAAGCCCGATATCCAAAAGGATCTTCCTCTCGTCCCGGACGTCGGAGTCCGCGGTCGCGCTGGCCAAGGCCTTATCCAGCTCTTTCAGGGCCAGCTCCAGATGGCCCGATCGACGCTCTTGATAAGACAGGATATTCCGAAACATCCTCGCCCAGCGGCGTTGCCCGCGCTGTTCCCCGATCCGAATAAAATCCCGGGACAGCTTCTTCGCTTCTTCGTATCTGGCCTGGAGCATGTAAAGACAGATCAGCCTTTGCATGCCCCAACCCGTGCTGTCCGCCTGGCCGCTCTGCCACACGGTCTGGTATTCCCGTTCCGCGCCGGCCAGGTCATCCGAATAGACGAAGAGATCGCCCTTCGTGCGGTGGTTTTCCCAATCCGCCGGGCTTAGGGCGAAGGCTTTTTCCAGTTGGGCGACGGCGAGATCCCTTTTTCCGAGGTTGATGTACGTCAAGGCCAGGTCACGGCGCGCGGCGGCGCTATTGGAGACGTTTTTGAGGTAGGATTCCATGACCTCGATGGACTTGTCGTACTGGCCGAGATGTCCATAGGCTCCGGCCAGGTTCCGATAGATGACCACGTCCGTGGTCCCGGCCCGGATACAGCCTTTGTACCGCTCGATGGATTTTTCCGTCTCTCCCATTTGGCCATACACGACGCCCAGCATGTTGCCGCCGGAGATATCGTCCGGATAGATGGAAAGCAATTTCTCCAACGCCTCTCGGGCGCGGGAGTAAGTCTGTTCCGACTCCCCGTAGTAATGGCCCTGGATGTTGTATCGCTCCCGGTCGGAGAGCCGATCGCTCAAAGCCAGGGCCTTTTCCGCGTATGTCCTCTGCTCGGCGAAGTGAACGAGATTCCCGTACGACCAGGACATAGCCAGATAAGCGGATGCGAAGTCGGGATCGATCGCCACCGCCTTCTCCATGGATTCGATGACCTGCCGGTACTCGCCCTTGACATCGTGCCGGATCCCCTCGACATAGAATCGATAGGCTTCGGGAAAGCTCGTGGTGACGATCCCGATAGGCTCGTCAATGTCCGCCGCGATGGTCTGCGGCGAAATCTTGAAGTCCGCTTTGATCTTGCGGGTCAGCTCATCGACCATGGCGAAGATGCCGGCCTCCCCCTTTCCGGCCGCCGACGCGGACCCGACGAGCTCGCCGGAGGCGGCCTCCTGCAGGGTCACATTGATTCGGAACTCGTCGCCGGCTCTGGCGAAGGCTCCTTGGAGGATGTGGCTGACCTTTCCTTCGGCCGCCACTTGGCGAAGGACTTTCGCCGAATAGGTTTGCTGGTCCTCCTGATGGAGCTTGACGAGGATTTGAAAGAGGTTGTCTTCGCTCAAGACGCGGATGTGCTTCGATTGGGTCAGATCGGTTATGAGCAGGTTCGCCAGCATGTCCCGCCAATGATCCAGCTTGGGATCGCCGGTGTTGTTCTTAAAGGAGAGGACGGCCAAGGACGGCTTTCCGGACGCCGGAGCCGGCGCGGTCTTGGGCCGCGACAAGCGCCAGCCGAGAAACGCCAGCCCCAAGACGGCCGCTCCGGCCAACGCCCAAGCCATGGCCTTCCGGACGGTGAACTGGACCGTGAGGGTTCGGGACGTATGCGTTCGCGGCTCCGGGACGATCCGCTGGGCGGTGGGGATCCTCTTCTCGATCCGCTCCAGCTCGGCCTTCAGCTCGTCCGCGCTCGGATACCGAGCCGCCTTGTCCTTCTCCAGGCACTTCAGGATGACCCGGCTGAGGTCGTCGCTGAGGTCGGGGTTGACCTGCTTCGGGCTCTTGGGGATCTCTCCCTTGTGCTTCATGGCCACGCTGAGGGCGGTCTCCCCGGTAAAGGGGACCCGGCTCGTCGCCATCTCGTAGAGAATGACGCCCAGCGAATAGATGTCGGAGCGCGCATCGACGTCCCGGGCTTCGACCTGCTCCGGGCTCATGTATTCGGGCGTCCCGATCATGACGCTCGGGCCCGTGATCCCCTTCTCCCGGACCGATCGGGCGATCCCGAAGTCCATGATCTTGACGTTGCCGTGCTTGTCGATCATGATGTTCTGGGGCTTGAGGTCCCGGTGGACGACGCCCAGCTTGTGAGCCTCGGCCAGGCCCTCGCAGACCTGCTTGCCCACGCTCAACAGCATGCCCGGGCTCAGGCTCCCCGTCATCTCGATCATGCTCTTCAGATCTTCGCCGTGGACGTATTCCATGGTCAGGAAATGGGCCCCGTCGGCCTCCCCCAGGTCGTACATCCGGCAGACGTTCCGATGGCTGATAGCCCGGGCCAGCCTCAGCTCGTTGCGGAAGCGCTCGATGGTCTCCGGATCCGAGGCGATCTCCGGCCTGATGAGCTTGAGGGCGATCTTCTCCCTGATCTTGCAGTCGAAGACCTTATAGACCTTCCCCATCCCCCCTTTGCCCAGCTCCTCGATCACCTGGTAGCGATCGGCAAAGGTCGATCCCGTTGTCAAATCCCGAACCGGCGATCGGAGGGTTTCGACGACCGCAGGCGGATGGTCTCCCCGAGAGGGAAGGGCCGCGCCGCAGGCGGAGCAGAATGCAGCCCCCTCGAAATTGTCGGAACGGCAGCCCGGACACTTCGTGGCCATGGGCGAATCCCCTCTCCCGGATGGGCTCAGAATATCAGGGACTCGATCGGCAAGTCAATCGAAGCGGTTATCCGCGAGAGCGCCCGGGCCCTGATGC
>CAZKXI010000052.1:0-4950 GCA_964556755.1 uncultured Eubacteriales bacterium | reverse complement strand
TCGCCCGCGACTACACCGTGCCGAGCGTCGGCCAGGCGACCAACCTGTGGTTCGACCTGACCGGGCTGCTGTCGGTCTTCCTCTCCGTTTTGGGCGCGATATTCCTGCTGAGGAAATCCTCCAAGGGGCTGGCCCGGGCCCTGGGCGGGGCCGCCTTCGTCGGCTTCGGCGTCCTGGCCTATCTCCGCTACAGCGGGTACAAGGCCGTCAACCCGTTCCAGCCCCAGATGTTCCAGCACTTCAACCCGTTCTTCATCGTCGTCCTGACGCCCCTGGTCGTGGCCCTCTTCGGGGCCCTCAACCGCAAGGGCAAGGAGCCGTCGGCGCCGCGCAAGATCGGCATCGGGATGCTGACGACGGCCGCCGCCTACGGCATCCTGATCGTCGGCTCGCTGAGCCTCCTGAGCCCCAAGGCCCTGGGCGGCCAGGTCGCCCCGGCTTCGTCGCAAGTGTCCGTCTACTGGCTCATCTCGACCTACTTCATGTTGACGATCGCGGAGCTCTTCCTCAGCCCGATCGGCATCTCCTTCGTCTCCCGCGTCGCTCCTCCTAAGTACAAGGGGCTGATGCAGGGCGGCTGGTTCGCGGCCACGGCCGTCGGCAACTCCCTGGTCGGCGTGACGGCCTGGTTCTGGGAGCGGCTCCCGCTGTCGGCGGTCTGGGCTATCCTGGCCGGGGCCTGCCTCCTCTCGGCCGCCTTTATCTTCGGCATCATGAAGCGGCTGGAGAAGGTGGCCAAGGCCTGATCGCCGCGGAAGGAAGCGCCATGCCCCATCGAGCCACGCCCGACGACGAGAAGCTCTGGGCCGAGCTGGGCCTGAACGTGGACCTGCATGGCCGGATATTGGACTCCATCGGGGCCAATTTCGAGCGGCAGGTCGAGTCGCGGCCCGGCCGGCCGGCCGGGATGGCCTACTTCGACGGCGTCATCCACGGCTCGCATGGGGACCGGGTTCGCGAGGTCATGGCCAGGAAGGCGGAGGGCGCCAAGTTCGTCGGCACCTTCTGCGTCTACGTGCCCGAGGAGATCCTCATCGCTCTGGGGACCGTCCATCTGGCCCTCTGCGGAGGCACGGCGGCCTCCATCCCCTACGCCGAGGCGACTTTTCCCCGCAACATGTGCCCCCTGGTCAAGTCGACCTTGGGGCTGGCCTTGTCCGGGACCTGCCCCTACAGCCCGCTCGAGGATTTAGCGGTGGGGGAGACGACCTGCGACGCGAAGAAGAAGACCTGGGACGTGCTGGGCCGAGAGGGCGGCTTCCACGTCCTGGAGCTGCCGCAGAAGAAGGGGCCGGCCGACCGGGCTTTGTGGCTGGAGGAGGTCCGGGAGTTCATCTGCCGGATCGAGGATCTGACCGGCGGCACGCTGGAGGAGGGCCGATTGCGGGAAGCCGTCCGGCTGATGAACCGCAAGCGGCGGGCCCTGGCCCGGATGCACGAGCTGAGAAAGGCCGGCCGGCCGCCCCTCAGCGGTACGGACGCGCTGGTCGTGATGCAGGCGGCCCTGATCGACGATCCGGAGCGCTTCACGGGGCGCTTGGAATCGCTGAACGAAGAGCTGGCGGCCCGTGTCGAGGCCGGGATCGGAGCCCTGCCGGAGGGATATCGGCGCATCATGATCGCCGGCTGCCCGTCGGTTCTGGGCTTCTGGAAGGTCCATCACCTGGTCGAGACGTCGGGCGGGGCCGTGGTCGTGGACGAGAGCTGCACCGGCACCCGCTCCTTCAAGGGCCTGGTGGACGAGGCGGCGGAGGGGCTGGAGGGGCTGGTCGCGGCCATCGCCGACCGCTATATGACCATCGACTGCTCCTGCTTCTCCCCCAACGCCGAGAGAATGGAGAATGCCGTCCGAACGGCGGGGGAGTATCGCGTCGACGGTGTCGTCCAGTCCATCCTCCACGCCTGCCATACCTACAACGTCGAGGCCATCGCCATGTCTGAGGCCTTGCAAGCGGCCGGAATCCCCTCGATCAAGATCGAGACCGATTACTCCGAGGAGGACATCGGGCAGCTCCAGATCCGGATCGAGGCGTTCATCGAGAGCCTGGAGTTCCGCCGTGGCGGATGAGGGCCGGGTCGGGATCGACCTGGGCTCGCGGACGACCAAGATCGTCGTCTGGACGGGAAAGGCCGTCGGCCACGCCGACGTCTTCGACACGACACCCGATCCGCTGCCGGGCATCCGGGAGAAGCTGGCCCCGTGGGCCGGGCTGCCGGTCCGGGCGACGGGCTACGGCCGCCGGATGCTGGCGGAGGCTTTGGGCGCCGAAGTCGTAACCGAGATCAAGGCCTGCGCCAGGGGGGCCCACCAGCTGCGGCCGGCCTGCCGCCTGGTCATCGACATCGGCGGCCAGGACGCCAAGGTCATCCGCGTCCGGCCGGACGGCGGATTCGAGGATTTCGAGCTCAATGACCGCTGCTCGGCCGGGACCGGTCGCTTTTTAGAGGTCATGGCTCGGGCTTTGGGCTACGAGCTGGGCGAGTTCTGCCGGGAGGCGATGAAGGCCGACCGGGCGGCCGCCGTGAGCAGCATGTGCACGGTCTTTGCCGAGTCGGAGGTGGTGGCCCTGATCGCCCGCGGCGAGGACCGGCGGCGGCTGGCCCTGGGGCTTTACCAGTCGGTCGTCGACCGGGTCTATCCGCTGGCGGCGCGGCTGGAGACGGAAGGGGAGATCGTCTTCTGCGGCGGGGTCGCCCGCAGCCGCTGCATGGCCTCGCTGCTGGGGCGCCGTCTCAAGCGCGAAGTGATCATCCCCCCCTATCCCCAAATTCTCAGCGCCCTCGGCGCCGCCCTCAATTAGGGGTCAGGTCTTAAGATTCAAGTTATCTAACGAGCGGCTCCAAAATTCGTCTCATTTCACAAGAAATTGTAGGCCGAAAACTTGAATCTCAAGACCTGACCCCTATCGCGACCCGATCGCAAGCATCTCGAAATCGTCGGGAGTCAGCTTGTCGGAGCGGCTGAAGGCGCCAAGCCTGGCTCCGAAGATGTCAACCCGGACGAACCCGGCCTGCTTCAATAGCCAGGCGAGCTCCGAGGGGATATACCAGCGCTCGTCGCAGTCGATCTCGATGGGGCGCCCGTGGCGGTCGGTCGTCCTCAAGCGGGACCGCATCCGGAAGGTCATCAGGTCGAAGTCGTGGCCTTCGCTGGCGGCCTCGACCAGGCCCTCCTTCTCGAACTGGCCGACCGAGCGGTGGAGCGGGAAGAGGCCGTTGAGGGTGGTCATGATGAGCTTGCCGCCGGGCCGCAGCGCGCGGGCCGCGCCCTGGAGGATGGCGAAGTTCATCTCGTCGGTCTCCATGAGGGCGAAAGCCCCTTCGCATATCATGACGGCCAGCCCGAATTCCGGGCCGAAGGGCAGAGCCCGGGCGTCGCCGATCCTGAAGTCGGGGGAGACGCCCGCCGCAACGGCCTTGGCCCGGGCCCGCTCGATCTGGGAAGGGGAGAGGTCGACGCCGGTCACCCTGTAGCCGCGCCGGGCCAGCTCGATGGCGTGCCGACCGGTGCCGCACCCGATATCCAGGATAGGCACGGCCCGGTCGCCGCCGATCTCCGACTCGATGAAGTCGCACTCGCCGATGGTGCCTTGGGTGAAAGCCTCTTTATCGTAGGTCTCGGCGTAGTCCGTAAACAGAGCTTCGTACCACTTCTTAGGCTCAAGGCTCATGGGGAGGCTCCTCGCCGGCGGCTTCGAGGATGACGTCACACGCCGCCGCTAAGCTGGGGACGATCAAGGCCTCGGTCGGGCAGAGCTCGACGGCCGTAAGAGGCGTCAGTACGATCAGACAGCGCAAGCCCGCTGCGACCGCCGAGCGGGCCCCGCGGGGTGAATCCTCCACGGCCCAGGCCTCGGCGGCCGGAAGGCCGGCCCGGCGCAGGGCCGTGAGATAGGCGTCCGGAGAGGGCTTGGGAAGGTCGAAATCATCTCCGGTGACGATGTCGTCGAAGAGCGGGAGGAAGCCGGTGACACGGTGGGCCATCGCCGCATGGCGGCGATCGGCGCCTGTGACCATGATCAGGCGGAATCGAGATCGGAGCCGGTCCAGGGCCTCCCGGGCCCCGGGGAGGGCCGCGGGCCCCTCCTCCATGCGGATTCGAAATCTCTCGTTTCGGGCCTGGAACATCCCGGGGATCAGGTCCGCCCGCATCCCTAGCCGGGCCGCGATAGAGGGAGTCTTGCCTCCCTCGGCCAGGTACAGGCGGGACCATACGGCGGCGGGCAGGTCGATTCCGGCGTCGGCGAAAGCGTCCCGCGTCGTCTCGAAGAACAGGCGCTCGGTGTCCACCAGCACGCCGTCGCTGTCGAAGAGGACCGCTTTTATCATGGGTGTTGGGTCGAAGCTGCCGGGGCCATAAACGGCGCTAGTTTACGCGATTCCGTCCGGCTTGGCTAGGACGGGCGCGGCGGGAACCGCGGGGCGGCCGGGAAGGCTCCGCCCGGGTATGAGCCCGGACCGAGAAGAGGGGCAATGAATTCCGGTCCCTGATCGTATTCCGAGCCAGGGGGGCCGGGTCTTGAGATTCAAGCTATCTGACAACCGGGATTTACGCGAAATAGGCGAGCCCCGGCTTGGCAACCCGAGATAACTCGAAACTTGAGACCTGACCCCTATCGTCCGGAAAGGGACCGGGCGGGGTCCAGACGGGCGGCCCGGTTGGCCGGGGCGAAGGCTCCCACCAGGCAGAAGACGACGGCCAGTCCAACCCCCCCCGCGAACATCCACCACGGGTAGGCGAAGAAGTGGTCCGGCTTAAAGGGAAACTTGGGCAGCAGGCGCCCGGCCAGCAGATCCGTGGCCAGGCAGAAGACCGCGCCCAGAGCCACGCCCGCCAGTCCGCCGGCGATGCCGATGACCGCCGCCTCGCCCTGGATCATGGAGCGGATATCCGTCCTCGAGGCGCCGACGGCCCGCATCAGGCCGATCTCGCGCTGCCGCTCGAAGATG
>CAZKXI010000051.1:0-5315 GCA_964556755.1 uncultured Eubacteriales bacterium | reverse complement strand
CTCCTCTCAGACGGCGGCGGCCAGCGCGATCAGGGCCCGCAGCAGCCGGACGCCCTCCAGGTAATCGGGCGACGAGAAGCCGACTGACCGCGGCCCCAGCCGCTTGACGCCGGGAACGAGGAGCGGCATCTCGGACTGGCCGCTGTTGTGGAGATCGAGCTGGAAGTCGTGCGGCGGCGACAGGATGAACGGCTTGCGCCCGGCCCGGCCGGCTAAAGCCTTGGCCGCGCCGGCCTTCAGCTCGGCCAAGACGGCCGTCCGCGGCATCATCCGGGCCGCGGTCCGCCCGATGGCGTCCTTGACGGCCACCGTGACGAGATCGGCCCCGAACAGCTCCCTGGCCTGGCCGCAGGTGACCGTATCGCCGGTCAGCAGGATCACCGGAACCTTGTAGTACCCGGCCGCGGCGGCGTTGATGCCCATCTCGGGCAGCTCGCGGCCGTCGATCCGGATGGAGGCGACGACGGCGCTCGAGATGGTGTGATCGAGGATCGCCGGGAAGGAGCCGGAGCGGGCGTGATAGCCGACGAAGACGCAGGCGTCGAAGGTCGCGTCGATGCCTTCCATCATCAGCAGGGGCTTGGGCTTGCCCGAGATCAGCGAGGCCCGCGGATCGAGGGCGTCGGCCTGGAGGTTGCGCATGCTGCCGTGCGAGTCGTTGACCACGACCTCGGAGGCTCCGGCCTCGAACAGGCCGGCCACCACGGCGTTGACGTCCTCGGCCATCCAGCGCCGGGCGGGGCCGTAGTCGGCCGTGGCCGCGGACGTCTGGTCGCCGTGGACGACCCCCCAAATCCCTTCCATATCGATCGAGATATAGACCTTTGGACCCGCCTGGGGGGCCGGCGGGACGAGCGCCGCGGAGCCGGCCGAAGCCAAGGCGGCCAGCGCGATCAGCGCAAGCCCGCCAGCCGTCAGGATCGTCTTCTTCATCCTCTCTCTCCCTTCTTCCCTTCGCCGTCCCGGCGGTCGGGCCTCAGCGCGCCGAGCCGCCCAGGTCCTTCAGCCGGAGGTTGCGAAACTCGACCCGCGAGCCATGCCCGCAGAAGGCGATGCGGCCGCCGGCCCGCTTCAGGCCGGGATGGTCGCGGCCGTCGATGGTCGCCGGCGTCGAGGCCTTCTCGATGTCGGCGTCGACGATCACGGTCCCGTTCAGCCTGACCGTAACCCGTCGGCCCTGGACCCGGATCTCCTCGCTGTTCCACTCCCCCACCGGCTTCTGAAAGCCGCGCCGGGCGGGGACCACGCCGTAGATCGAGCCGTGGTATTGGTAAGGCTTGAGGCCCTTGTAGATCTCGGCCCCGTCGTCGAGGACTTGGATCTCCATGCCGACATAGGCCGCGTCGCCCTCGGGCGGCGTGCGGATGCCGATGCCGTTGTTGGCGCCCGGCGTCAGCTTGAACTCGAAGCGAAGGACGAAGTCGGCATAGTCCCTGTCGGTATACAGGTTGCCGCCGCTGCCGGGCTTGACGGCGATGACTCCGTCCTCGACGGCGTATCCGGACGTGTCGCCGGCCCAGCCGGCCAGGTCGCGTCCGTTGAAGAGGCTGACGAATCCGGCCGCCCTCTCCGCCTCGGGAGTCTCGGGGACCGGCTCTTCCGCGGGGGCCAATCCGGTCGTGCCCGCGACGATCTTCCGGATGAAGATGTTCTTGAACAGAAGCGGCGTCGAATGCGCTTGCAGCTCGATCTGACCCGCGGCATAGATGGGCTTGTCCCGCTCCCAGTAGTTCTCCATGACCGCGTCGTCGACGACCAGAATCCCGTTCAGGCGGACCGAGACCCGCTCGCCGACCATCCGGATATAGAATGTGTTCCACTCGCCGACCGGCCGATCGGCCTTTACCAGCGGATCCTTGGGGTTCTTCTGGTTGTTATAGAGGCCGCCCGAGCCTTCCGGCCACTGGGCCGGGTCCCAGATCTGGACCTGGGGCGACCCGCGCAGGTAGATGCCGCTGTCGCCCTTGTCCTGGATCTTCCAGTCCACGAACATCTCGAAGTCGGCGTAGTCGGAAGCCGTGCACAGGCTGTGGCCCTTCCCGTCGAAGACGAGGGCCCCGTCGACGACCTTCCAGTGGGCCCGCATCAGGGCGTCGGCCTCGGCCTGGGCTTTGGTCCGATCCTCCGGGGCCATCTTGGCCCGGGTGGGGGGATCGGCCACCAGGCCCTTCCAGCCGGTCAGGTCCCTGCCGTTGAAGGCGGCTTCGAAGCCGGCCTCCCGCAGAAGATCCGCGGCCAGGATCTCGGCCTGCTCCAAGTCGTAGGCGCTCTCGACATAAGGCAGAGCGCCGCGCAGGGCCTGGGCCGCTTCAAAGCCCCGCCGGCCCGGATAGCCGGCCGCCGGCATGACGATCCGCAACACCGCCGCGGCCGCCTTGGCTTGCAACGCCGGCTGGGCGAGGAAGGAGGCGGCCTTGAGCAGCGAAGCTTCATCGCGCATGCCGCCCAAGCCGGATACGAGAAGCCCCTTCTCGTCGTCCTGGGCGGCCAGGGCGAAAGCCTTCTCCCAGAGGGCCGTCCGGTCAGCCGGGGCGGAAGGCTCGCCCAAAAGGCGGGCGATCCCCTGCAGCGCCAGGTAGCGGGTCTTGCGGTCGGCCGAGGCGGCCAGCTTGAACAGCTCGGGCAGAGCGGAGGCGTCCGGCCAGGACGACAGGACCGACAGCGCGGCCGCCCGGGCGGCCGGGGCTTTGCCGCCGGCCTCGGCCGTGACGGCCTGCAGCGCCCGGGCCCCGCCGATGCGGGCCAGGGGGCGGATGAGGTCGGCCCGCTTGTCTTCCTTGACTCTCTTCAGTCCGGCCAGGATGGCGTCGGCCCGCCGCGCGGGCTCGGCGATCTTCAAGCAGGCGGCGGAGAGGGCGTTTTGGAGGGGCACGATCTGCTGGGCCTCTTCAGCCTTCAGGATCCCGTCGATGAGTCCGGGAATCTCGCCCGGACCGGCCGTCGACTCGAGAGCGGCCAGCGCGGCGACGCGAACATCCGGATGGGCCGAAGCGGCCAGGCCGAGAACGAACGGGCCGGCGCCGGGGGCGCCCCGCTCGGCCAGGATCTGGAGAAGGGCTTTTTGGGCCGCGGGGGGGAAGCCGGGCGCCGAGGGAAGGAGCCTGTCCATGATGACGGCCGTGGGCCAGGCTCGGGCGGCATCACGCATCACCACGGCCTGATCCTCGTCATCCGTGGCGAAGAAGGGCAGCAGCGTCTCGGCGGCTTCGGCGCCCCGCAAGCGGCCGTAAGCCTCCAAGCCAGCCAGCCGCAGATCCTTCACCTCGGAGTCCAAGCCGGCCTTGATGAGCGGCTCGGCCTCCTTGTCGCCGCGGCGGCCGAACAGGCGGATTACATCGGCCTTCGCGGGCGCGGGCAGGGAAGCCGCCAAGTCCATCCAGGCCGCCGCGTCGAACCCCGGCAGGCTTCCGGCCAGGCTGAGCGCCTTGGCCCGGAAAGCGGGATCGGGGGACGCGGCCGCTTTCATCAGCTCCGGCGTCGCCTCGCGGCCCAGGACGGCGACCAGGCGGGTCACGGCGCTGGAACGGATCTGGCTTTCGCCAAGGCCGGTCCGGCCGGCGGCCATGGCCCGCAGGATCTCCAGGCCCAGGTCGCGGTGGCCGTTTTCGACGAGCCGCTCCGCGTAGCGGAGATAGCGCCCCGCGGCCGTCTGCCGCTCCGGGTGAGATGATTCCAGGGAGACCGCTTCAAGGGCCGCCCGGGAGGAAGGGTCGCCGATCTCGGCCAGGGCGGCCAGGATCGACGGACGAAGCTCGCGGTCGGCGCTCTCTAAGCGACCCATGAGAGCCGGAACCGCGGCCCGGCTCTTCATGTCACCCAGGGCCTGGACGAAGGACCGGACGGCCTTGGAGTCGAGGGAGGAGATCGCCTCGAGCAGGGCCTTCTCGGCCGGCACCCCTCCGATCGTCGCCAGGGCCCGGGAGGCGGGATCGGCCAGCCCCGGAGAGGCCAGGCAGGCGGCGATCCCGGGCACGGATTCGTCCCGGCCGACCAGCTGGAGCTGGCTGATCAGGAAAGCCTTGGCGTCGGCGGCCGGCTGCTCGGCTAATCCCTTGATCAGGGCCGAGGCCAGGGCCGAGCGCTCCCGCTCGGCTCCGCTCCGGGACGCGGAGACGGCCACGGCGTGCAGAGCATAGCGGACCGCTGTGTCGTCAGCCGCTCCCGTCGCGGCCAATTGGCGGCATGCTTGAAGCAGACCCGGCTCGCCGAGCGCCAACAGCTCGGCGGCCGCTCTATCCCGAGCCGGACCGGAGTCGGCGGGAAGCTTGGCCAGGATCGAGGCGACCTTGGCGGCGATATCGGGAGACTGGGGGGCGATCGCGGGCGCTTCGGCGCGCGCGGCCGGGGCCGCCGTCATGAAGGCGGCGAGAATGAGCCCGGCCAGGACCATCCCCGGGAAGCGGCGGAGATTCAGGGGCTTGCGGCTCATGGCATCCTCACAGGGTCCAGGGCGCCCGCATGGGCTCATGGATCAGACGGTTGGCTTCCTCGTCGTCGAGGAAGGCCTGGCGATCGGGATCGAAGCGCAGCGGACGGTTCAGCCGGACGGCGATCTTGGCCAGGTTGACCAGGGTGCAGGATCGGTGCGCGTTGGCCTCGTTGAGGGCGAAGGTCCGCCTGTCGCGGACGCAGCGGGCGAAGTCGGTCTCCTGGGCCGGAGGGTCGGGCAGCGCCGCGACCTTCTCCTTGAGCCCGGGGATGTCCGAGCGGAAGCCGCGGTAGAGCTTGCCCTCGGGGCCTTCGATGAAGGGCGCCTGGACGTCCCGGTTCTCGCCGTCCAGGACGATCTCGCAGCCGTCGGCGTAGCGCAGGCTGATCCGGCGCCACGAGCCGCAGGCGTCGGGGTGCTGCTGCGGGGCGTCGGCCTCGATCTCGACCGGGCTGGTGCCGTCCTTCTCCAGGAGGTACTGGACCGGGTCGAGGTAGTGCATGCCCATGTCGCCCAGTCCGCCGCCGTCGTAGTCCCAATAGCCGCGGAAGGTCTGGTGGACGCGGTGGGGGTGGTAGGGCTTCTCCGGCGCGGGCCCCAGCCAGAAGTCGTAGTCCAGCTCGGCCGGGACGGGCTGGGGGGGGAGCCAAGTCTTGCCGGACCAGTAGAACTTCCAGTCGAAGCCGGTGATGCCGCTGACCGTGGCCTTGAGCGGCCAGCCCAGGAGGCGGTTGGCCACGGCTTTCTTGATCGGCAGCACGGTCGTGCCGAAGCCGTAGAAGCCGCCCGAAAAGCGGAACCAGGTATTGATCCGGAAGATGCGTCCGTTGCGGCCGACCGCGGCGACGACCTTCTGCCCCTCCCCGATCGTCCGGGTCATGGGCTT
>CAZKXI010000050.1:0-6498 GCA_964556755.1 uncultured Eubacteriales bacterium | reverse complement strand
TTTTTTTCAGCCGCGGCCGGGCGGAAGGATCTCCAGCCAGTAGCCGTCGGGGTCCTCGATGAAGTAGATGCCCATGGCCGCGTTCTCGTGGCAGATGACGCCCATCTCCTGGTGCCGCTTGTGGGCGCCCTCGAAGTCGTCCACCCGGAAGCCGATATGGCTCTCGTTGTCGCCCAGGGCATAGGGGTCCTTCCGGTCACGCAGCCAGGTCAGCTCGAGCTTCTGCCCGGTGACGCCGTCTCCGAGAAAGACCAGGGTAAAGCTCCCGTCGGGCGCCTCGATCCGCCGGACTTCCTCCAGGCCGAGGGCCATGTTGTAGAAGGCCAGGCTGCGCTCCAGGTCGAGGACGTTGATGTTATTGTGAGCGAAGGTGAATCTCATGGCCCGATTATATACGCCGGCCGGGCGTTCGGGTACAATCCCCCCATGCCTTCCGACACCCAAGTCATCTTCTCCATGTCGCGCGTCGGGCGCATCCACCCCCCGAACCGCGAAGTCCTCAAGGACATCTCCCTGGGCTTCTACTACGGGGCCAAGATCGGAGTCCTGGGCCTGAACGGCTCGGGCAAGTCGACCCTGCTGCGGATCATCGCCGGAAAGGATCCGGACTACATCGGCGAGATCGCCATGAGCAAGGGCTACACGGTCGGTCTCCTGGATCAGGATCCCCAGCTCGACCCGGACCGGACGGTTCTGGAGGTCGTCCGCGAGGGCGTCCAGCCGATCGTCGACCTGCTGGCCCGCTACGACGCGGTCAACGAGAAGTTCGCCGATCCCGAGGCCGACATGGACGCCCTTCTGGCCGAGCAGGGCCGCCTGACCGAGGAGATCGAGAAGCACGACGCTTGGAACCTGGACAACCACCTGGAGATCGCCATGGAGGCTCTCCGCTGCCCTCCGCCCGAGACGCTCGTGAATGTCCTTTCGGGCGGCGAAAGACGCCGGGTGGCCCTGACCCGGCTGCTGCTCATGGAGCCCGACATCCTGCTCCTGGACGAGCCGACCAACCATCTGGACGCGGAGTCCGTGGCCTGGCTGGAGCGCCATCTCCAGGAGTACAAGGGCACGGTCATCGCCGTGACCCACGACCGCTATTTCCTGGATAACGTGGCCGGCTGGATCCTGGAGCTGGACCGCGGCTTCGGCATCCCCTGGAAGGGCAACTACTCCTCCTGGCTGGAGCAGAAGCGGGAGCGGCTGGCCGTGGAGGAGCGGACCGAGAGCCGCCGCCAGCGGACGCTGGCCCGCGAGCTGGAGTGGGTCCGCCTGTCGCCCAAGGCCCGCCAGGCCAAGGGCAAGGCCCGTGTCACGGCCTACGAGAAGCTGCTGAGCCAGGACTTCGAAGCCTACCGCGACGAGCAGGAGCTGCCCATCCCGCCCGGGCCGCGGCTGGGCGACCTGGTCATCGAAGTCGAGGGCGTCGCCAAGGCCTACGGCGAGCGGGCCCTGATCGACGACCTCACGGTCAACCTGCCGCCGGGCTCGATCGTCGGCATCATCGGACCCAACGGGGCCGGCAAGACGACTCTGCTGCGGATGATCATGGGGACGGAGAAGCCCGACGCCGGCCGCATCCGGATCGGCGAGACGGTCAAGATCGCCTACGCCGACCAGTCGCGGGCCCTCGATCCGGCCAAGACGGTCTTCGAGGAGATCTCGGGCGGCCTGGACCTGATCTCGGTCGGCGGCCGGACCCTGAACACCCGGGCCTACTGCGCCTCCTTCGGCTTCAACGGCACCGACCAGCAGAAGAAATGCGCCATGCTCTCGGGCGGCGAGAGGAACCGGGTCCACATGGCCAAAGCCCTGTCCGAGGGCGGCAACGTCCTGCTCCTGGACGAGCCGACCAACGACCTGGACGTCAACACCCTGCGGGCCCTGGAAGACGCCCTGGCCGGCTTCGCCGGCTGCGCCGTGGTCGTCAGCCACGACCGCTGGTTCCTGGACCGGGTGGCGACCCACATCCTGGCTTTCGAGGAGGACGGGACCACCCGCTTCGTCTTCGGCAACTATTCCGAGTACCGCGAGGATTTGCGCAAGCGGCGGGGCTCGGCCGCCGACCAGCCCCACCGGCTCAAGTACCGAACCCTCAAGCGCTGAAGGCTACTTCAGCTTCTCCATCCCCTTGAACTCGCGGTAGGGCGAGAGCAGATCCAGGACCTCGCGGTCCTTGGTCGGCAGCTTGTCCTGGACCATGGCGTTGAGCATCTCGCCCAGCCCCGGCCCGAGCATGAAGCCCTGGCCGCACATCCCCGCCGCCTGCAGCAGCCCGCGCGCCTCCCGGGACCAGCCCACCAGCGGCATGCCGTCGGGGGTCATGGGGTAGAGGCCCCGCCAGGTCCGGCGCACCCGCAGGTGGCGCAGGCGCGGGACGAGGTCGACCATGCGGTGGGCGACCATCGGCAGGAAGGAGCTGGTCTCGCGGGTGTCGGTCCCCCAGATGCTGGGATTGGGGGTGATGCAGAAGATGATCTGGCCGGTCAGGTGCTGGTAGAAGTAGTAGTTGGCCGAGGCGGGCAGGGGGCGGATGTCCACCAGCATCGGGCGCAGGAAGGGCGCCACGGCCTCCGTCACCGCGCCTTCGTGCGAGTCGGGCTTGACCGGCAGGTCCAGCCCGGCCATGCGGCCGATGTCGGCCGCGCAGGGCCCGGCCGCGTTGACCACGACCGGGGCCCGGTACTCGCCCTTGTCGGTTCGCACGCCGCGCACCGCGCCGCTCTCCAGGATCAGGCTGCGGACCGTCTCCCCGAAGCGGAACGTCGCCCCCGCCCGCCGGGCGTGGACGTAGAAGGCCCGGTTGGCCAGAAGCGGCGAGGCGCTGCCGTCCTCCGGAGAGAAGGTCCCGCCGATGAGGTTCTCGGGGTTGAGGTCGGGCACGAGCTCGAGCATCGCTTGGCGGTCAAGCCAGTCGATGTTCAGGCCGAAGGCCTTCTGGGTGACCAGGAGCTCCTTGAGCGTCCGCTCCTCGCGCTCGCCGTAGGCCACGAAGCTGTAGCCGTTCTGGACCCATTCGATCGAGTCGCCGCGCTCCTTCTCCCAGCCGGCGAAGATCTCCAGGCTGCGCAGGCAGATGCGGATCTTGGCCGGATCGCTGTGGGTGGCCCGCAGCCCGCCGATGGCCCGCTTGTTCGAGCCCTGGCCGGCGCTGGCGGCCCGCTCGACGACGAGGACCTTGAGCCCGGACTCGGCCATGGCCATGGCGGCGGGGGTCCCGACGCTGCCGGCGCCGATGATGACGACGTCGTAGGCGGGCTTAGTAGCGGCCATGGCTGTCCTCCTGGCCGCTCTCGATGCCGGCGAAGACGCCCAGCGGGACCTCCATGAACAGCGGCCGCTTGGGCTGGTCGATCACGTCGGCGTCCGCGACGCCCTCCTCGCGGAACAGCCGGTGGATGAGGGCGGTGCAGGTCTTGGCCCCGCAGGCGCCCATGCAGGCCCGGGTGACGGCCTTGATCTGGTTGATGTCGCGCTCGCCCTCCCGGATCAGGGCCCGGATCTGCCCCGCGGTGACCCGCTCGCAGCGGCAGACGATGGTGTCGTCGGCCGTCCGCTCGACGAAGCGCTCCATCGGCTTGGCCACGTCGGGGGCCTGGGCCCGCAGGCCGGCGATCCTCTTGGCGATCGCCCGCGGCGCCTTGACCTTGACCAGGATCGTCCGGTCGTTGGCCTTGATGGCCCGGACGCCGACCACGTCCACACGCCCGAGCTCGGCCCCTTCGGTGTCGAGGACGGTCATCGCGTCGCCGACCTCGACCCGCTCGCGGAGGAACTCGAAGGGCAGGGTCACGGTGGGGTTCTCGGCGTCCTTGCGGTAGTCGACCAGGGTGATGGCCAGGCCCGGGCAGATGGTCACGCACTTCTCGCAGCCGGTGCAGGCCTTGGCCGGATCGGGAGCCTCGTAGGCCGGCAGGCCGCGGATATCCGCGGCATGGATGTGGATGAGGCCGCGCGGGCAGACGGTGGTGCAGGGATCGCAGGGGATCTCCTGGACGCAATGGAGGACGGGGAAGACGCCCTCCTCGGCCCGGGGGAGAGTCTCGGGCGTCGTGGCGCCCGGGCGCGACTTGAGGATGTCGGCGGTGGCGTACCACTCGGGGGCGATCGTCCCGACGTCGCGGCCCAGCTCGCGGGCCACCTCCAGGCCGCGGATCTTGCCGGAGAATATGGCTGCAGAGGCCTCGGCGATCTCCTCGGCGTCCCCGGCGGCGAAGGTCTTCAGGCCGAACTCGCGGGCCTTGGTGTAGAACTCGTCGACGGGATCGAGGCCGATGGCGATCAGCACGGTGTCGCAGGCGAAGGACGTCTCGCTGCCCGGGACGGGCTTCCAATCCTCCAGCCGGGCGATGGTCACCGACTCGACTTGATCCTTGCCGTTGGCCGAGAGCACGGTATGGGACGTGTGGATGGGCACGCCGAAGCGGGCCAGCTTGTCCTTGTGGACCTTGTAGCCGCTGCACTCGGGCAGGGCCTCGACCAGGCCGACGACCTCGATGCCGGCTTGCAGGGCGTGATAGCCGGCGATGAGGCCGACGTTGCCGCCGCCGACGATGAACAGCCGGCCGGCCGAGCGGACCAGGTCGCGGTTGACCAGGGTCTGGAAGGCGCCGGCGCCGTAGACGCCGGGCAGGGTGTTGCCGGGAAAGGCCAGCGACTTCTCCCGCGCCCCGGAGGTCACCAGGAGGGTCTCCGGCAGAACCTGGATGTAGCGGGAGCCGGCCCGCAGCACCCCGACCCGCTTGTCGCTGAAGACGGCCAGGGCCGTGGACTCCATCCAGATCGAGACCGAGGCATAGCTGCGCAGCTCGGTCTCCAGCTTGGTGGCGATGTCGATGCCCCGCGTTCCGGCGTAGACCGCGTCGTAGGAGCCGAAGAAGCGATGCGTCTGGAGGACCAGCTTGCCGCCCAGCCGGTGCTTGTCGTCGATGAGCAGGGCCCTGATGCCGCGCTTGCCCAGCTCGATGGCCGCCGACAGCCCGGCCGGCCCGCCGCCGATGATCAGTACGGGCACTTGGATCTCGTCGATGGACCGGCTGATGGCGGCCGACTCGGCCCGGGGCAGCTCGGGCAGCCCCTCGACGGGCTCGACCTTCAGACCCGGCCGGACGACTTCCATGCAGGACTTGACCGGCAGGCCGTCGGCCAGGACCAGGCACTGGGCGCACTGGCCGTTGGCGCAGAAGAGGCCCTGGGGGGCGCGGTCCTTGGGGTGGTAGCTGAAGGTGCGCTCGCCGTGGGCGAAGAGCGCCGAGGCGATCGTCTCGCCGGCGCGGGCGGTCATGGGCCGCCCCCTCCAGGTGAAGGGAACGCTCGCCGCGGGCGGAGGCGGCAGGATGGGATGGCGTTCGATGCGATAGCCGCTCACGCAAGCCTCCTTCAAGGCGCGGGGGAAGGGCTTGGAAGCCTTTCCGGAAGCGACGGATTATATCACATTTTACGCCCGCCGGGGGCTGTGATAGACTTCCGCTCCCCATGCGCCTGATGGAGCTTCTGATCGGCAAGCGCTTCCCCTTCCCCTTCGTCTACAGCGACGAGTACTGGATGGTGGACCTGGGCAAGAGTGTCGTCCAGGTGCGAAAGTATCGGCTGATCTACGAGCGGCTCCTGGCCATGGGTGTGCGCAAGGAGAACTTCCTCGAGTCCCCCCTGATCCCGGAGGAGGACGTCCGGCGGGTTCACGCGGCCAGGTACCTCGACCGGCTTCTGGCCGGCGACCTCAGCCGGGCCGAGATCCAGGCCCTGGAGCTGCCCTTCACGGCCGAGCTGACCCGCTTCGCCCTGCTCCATGTCGGGGGCACGGCCCTGGCCTGCCAAAAGGCGCTGGAATGCGGCTTGGCGTTCCACATCGGGGGCGGATTCCACCACGCCTTCGCCGACCACGGCGAAGGCTTCTGCGCCCTCAACGACACGGCTGTGGCGGTGGACAAGCTCAAGGCCCAGGGCCTCATCCGGAAGGCCATGATCGTCGACTGCGACGTCCACCAGGGCAACGGCACCGCGGCCCTATTCCAGGGCCGGGAGGACGTCTTCACCTTCTCCATACACCAGATGGACATCTATCCGGCCGAGAAGCCGCCCAGCCGGCTCGACGTGGGCCTGTGGGCGGGCGACGGAGACGAGGCCTACCTGAGCGCCCTGCGCCTCCACTTCCCGGCCCTCTTCGACTCCTTCCGTCCCGATCTCGTCGTCTACCTGGCCGGAGCCGACCCGCTGCGGGGCGACAAGCTGGGCGGGCTGACCATGACCCACGAAGGACTGGCCGAGCGTGACCGCCTCATCATCGAGGGGGCCCGGCGGCGGGGCATCCCGCTGGCGGTGGTCCTGGCCGGCGGCTACGGCCGCGAGATCGACGACACCGTTCAGGTCCATCTGAACACGATCAAAGCCGCCCGGGCCGCCGCCCGCCGGCGAAGCCTGCGCGGCGGCGAAGCCTGAGCCCCGCCCGTGTCCCTTTTCCTGGGTTCTTCGCCAATTTCCGGGAAAGCCAAGCGGTTCGGGGTA
>CAZKXI010000049.1:0-9078 GCA_964556755.1 uncultured Eubacteriales bacterium | reverse complement strand
ACGAAGTCGTTGAGCTTCTTGATCGAGTCGGCGATCACCGACAGCTTCTCGGCGTTCAGCGACTGGTCGCCGTCCATGTCGATGGGCAGCGGCACGCCCCCGACGACGAAGTTGGGGTGGGGGTTCTTGCCGCCGAAGATGGTGTGGATCTTGGTCACCTGGGACTGCCAGTCGATGCACTCCAGGTAGTGGGCCACGGCCAGGAGGTTGACCTCGGGCGGCAGCTTATAGGCCGGGTGGCCCCAGTAGCCGTGGCTGAAGAGCGACAGCTGGCCGCTGTCGACGATGGACTGGACCTTGGCCCGAACGTCGGCGAAGTAGGCCGGCGAGGAGTTCGGCCAGGCCGAGATCGACTGCTGGATGTCGGACGTCTTCTTCGGGTCGGCCGCCATGGCCGAGACGACGTCGACGAAGTCCAGGGCGTGGAGGACGTAGAAGTGCATGACGTGGTCGTGGACGTACTGCTGGGCCAGCATCATGTTGCGGATGATGTTGGCCGCCTGGGGGATCTTGATCCCCAGGGCGTCCTCCACGGCCCGGACGGAAGCGATGGCGTGCAGGCTGGTGCAGACGCCGCAGGCGCGCTGGGTGATGGCCCAGGCGTCCCGCGGGTCGCGCCCCTTGAGGATGGTCTCCATGCCGCGGACCATGGTGCCCGAGGAATAGGCTTCGGTGATGGTGTTCGAGGCGTCCAGGGAGGCCTCGATCCGGAGATGTCCCTCGATGCGGGTGATGGGATCGACGACGATGCGTGGGCTCATGCGGGGTCTCCTATTGATTCCGCAGCCAGTCCAGGGCGGCTTCTTCCGTGTCGAAGAGCTGGACCTCGTTGGCGTAATAGCTCTTGTCGATCTCCAGGACGGCCGGCTCGAGCCGCGCTCCGAAGACGGCCGCGACCGGCATCATGGGGCGGAATTGGCGGATATGACGGGCGCATTCGACCGGATCGGAACCGGTCAGGTCGATCAGCAGCTTGCCCGAGTATTCCCTCAAGAATCCGGCCAAAGATTGGATGTCGGCCGGCGTGAAGGGGCCCGTATGCCGGCAGCGGAGAATGCCCTTTTCGACGGGGGTCAACGAGAAAGAGGCCATGATGTCGCTCCTCTCATTCCAGAGACTTGGCGACCATGTCGGTCAGCCCGCGGACCTGGACGCCGGACTTGTAGTGGGTGACGCCGTCGGTGAACTGGAGGCGGCAGTTGCTGCAGACCATGCAGACCGCGTCGGCGCCGATCGCCTTCATCTGCTCGATCTTCAGCCCGAAGACGGCAAAGCGCAGGGGATCGGCCTCCTGGATGGAGATGACCCCGCCTCCGCCGCCGCAGCAGAGGGACTGCTCGCGGGCCGGCGACATCTCCCTGAAAGCCTTGGGGGCCAGCCAGGCCAGCATCTCGCGCGGCTCCTTGATGTGGCCGCCCCGCCGCTGGATCTTGCAGGAATCGTGGAAGGTGATCGTGCCGTCGTCGAAGGCGCCCTTTTTCAGCTTGATCCGGCCGGCCTTCCAGAGGTCGTAGACACGGCGCACGACGTGGGTGACCTCGACGCCCTTGGGCACGTCCATGATATTGGCCGCCGTCCAGCGGAAGGCGTCGTAGGCGTGGCCGCACTCACTGATCATGATCCGCTTGACTCCCAGCTCGCGGGCCGAGTCGAAGACCCGGGCCAGGAACTTCTTGGTCAGCTCGTGGTCGCCCTCGAAGTAGGCGAAGTTGACCACCTCCCGGCCCTTGGAGCTGACCGTCCATCTCTCGCCGGCCTTGGCCATGATCTTGGCCACGGCCGCGATGTTCTCGGGGAACTTCATGGTCTCGATGGAGGAGAAGACGACAAGCGTCTCGGCCCCCTTCTTGTCCTTGGGGATGTCGACTTCCCACTCCTCGGCGATCCAGTCGATCCTCTCCTGCCAGGCCGCGTCGGTCACCCCCAGGGGGCTGCCGATCGTGTCCTGCTTAACGGTGGCCGCGTGCAGATCCGCCGGGGCCAGTCCGGCCGCCGTCAGCCCGGTCCGGACGGCGTGGATCAGGGGCCCGAGCTGAAGGCCCATCGGGCAGACCATGGCGCACTTGTTGCAGACGGTGCAGCCCTGGAAGACGAGCTGGGCCCATTTCTGGAGGGCTTGGTCGGTGATGGGCTTGCCCAGGCCGAGGGCCTTGCGAAGCCGGCCCAGCGCCGTGAAGCGCTGCAGATAGGCTTGGCCGAGAAGGTTGACCTTCCAGACCGGGGCGTACTGGGGATCATCGGTGACCTGATAGAAGTGGCAGGCCGAGGCGCACAGCCCGCAGCGGGTGCAGGCTTCCAATTGGCCGGCGACCCAGCCGCCGATCTCCTTGACGAAAGCGTTCATGGCGGTTTGCGTCTTCATGGTGCGCCTCCTCAGGGGTTGACGGCCCGCTTGCCGGCCTGGGCCCCGTGGATGGTGCGGGAGAAGAAGTAGAACAGGAAGTGCGAGATCCGTCCCAGGGGGATCCAGATGAGCAGGACGTCCACCGCGATCATATGCAGGCTGTAGAGGACCTCGTAGCGGAGCCAGAGATGGTGGGTCATCATGTAGCCCGTGACGAAGGGCAGGAAGACGAGAGTCCAGTTGATCCAGATGGGGAGCTTGGTGATGAGCTTCAGCACCGGATGGGTCATCCGGTTGATGAGCAGGATGACCAGGGCGATGATCCCGATGGCCGCCAGCCAGTCGGTGACCGGGAAGGGCAGGGTCGGCCAGCCGAATCCCAGCAGGCTCTTCCAGACCATCATGTGGGGGGTGGAGAAGACGATGACGGCCAGCAGGGCCAGGTGGAACAATCCGCCTCCGATGTAAGTCATGGCGTTGCCGCGGAAGGTCCTCTTGACCCAGGGGATGAAGGGCAGGACGATCACCCCCTTGAGGTAGGACTTGGCCACGCCGACCGCCTTGGAGCCGCGGCCGGGGACCTTGTCGCGGCTCCAGCCCAGCAGCAGGACCCGGATCAGACGGTAGGCCATCCCCGCGGCGAAGAAGAGGAGGGAGAACTTGAAGAACGGCCCGCGGAAGAAATGCAGGATGCTCGTCCAGTCCATGGCGTCCCTCCTTTACTCCCCGGCCTTCTTCGGCTCGGACGGCTCGACTCTCCCGGCCTTTCTCTTGCCCAGGCTGTTGGCCCCGGCCATGGCGGCCCCCAGGGCCGCTCCCACGCTGGCGGCCAGACCGAAGGCGGCGGCCGTCGGGCGGTCCGTGGGCGCCGATTGGGCTTGGTAGAATCCCCCCCCGTCCCAGAAGCGCGGCTCCGAGCATCCCAGGCAGGGGTGGCCGGACTGGACCGGGAAGGACAGGCCCTTCTCCCATTTCAGCGAGGAGCAGGCGTTGTAGGTCGTGGGTCCCTTGCAGCCCAGCTTGTAGAGGCAGTGGCCGGCCCGGGCATCGGCGTCGTCGAAGCGGCCGGCGAACTTGCCGGCCTCATAGAACGGGCGGCGCAGGCAGTGGTCGTGGATGGTGTGGCCGTAGAAAGCCAGCGGGCGCTTCAGGCCGTCCGTCTTCGGCAACGCGCCCATGACCAGGAAGTGGGCGATCGTCCCGGTCGTGACCTCGGGGATGGCCGGGCAGCCGGGGATGTTGATGACCGGCTTGTCCTTGACGAACTCGTCGACGCCCAGGGCCCCGGTCGGATTCGGGTCGGCCTTGGGCAGGCCGCCGAAGGCCGCGCAGTTCCCCACGGCGATGACCGCGGCGGCGCCGGCTGCCGCTTCGCGCAGGATATCGGTGCCGCTGCGCCCTGCGACCGTGCAGTAGACGCCATCGGCCGCGGTCGGCAGGCTGCCCTCGACGACCAGGACGTATTGACCCTTGTACTTCTCCATCGTCGCCTTCATGGAGGCCTCGGCCTGGAAGCCGGCTGCCGCCATCAGGGTCTCGTGGTAGTCCACGGCTATGCTGGCCAGGACCAGGTTGACCAGGCTGGGCGACTGGGAGCGGGACAGGGCCTCGGTGCAGCCGGCGCAGTCCTGCAGCTCCAGCCAGATGACCGGGACGCGGGGCTTGGACTTCAAGGCTTGGGCGACCTGCTCCGGCGTCGCGGCCAGGGCTTTCACCCCCGGCAGGAGCTCCAAGCCCATCCAGCCCGAGACGACACCGCAGAACTTCATGAAGTCGCGGCGCGAGAGGCCGCCGGCGCGCAAGTGCTCATAGACGGTCGGTTCGCTCATGTCCCCTCCCTTCCGGGCTTGGCCCGGCTTATTCGCAGGATATACCGTCGGCCTCGAGCTTGGCCTTGTAGGCGGCCAGCCCGTCGGGTCCGCTGAGAAGACCGGCCTTGTCGGCCTCCCAGCTGGGGCATTCCATCTCGACGATCCAGCCCTCGCCGTAAGGGTCGCTGATGGCCAGGTTGGGCTCGGCGGCCAGCTTCTCGTTGGCCCGCTTGAGGACGCCGGCGATCGGAGCCGGCACGGGGCCGACATACTTGGAGCTCTCCACGGTCGCCAGGCTCTTGCCGGCGGCGATCTCGGCTCCGATGTTCTTGGCTCGCACGGTGACGGCGTTCAGCTTGCCGCCGGAGAGCTTCCCGGCCACGGTATTCATGCCGACCCGGACCAGATTCCCGCCCATCGGCTTGGCCCAAACATGCTTTTCGGCGAAGTAGTAGAGGTCTTCCGGCAGCTCGCAGCCTCGTATCCGGCTCATGGCGCAGTCTCCTTTCGATCCTAGAATGATACCGTCTTGGCCCCTTCAGCCATCTGCCAGAAGGAGGCCCCGCCGACCATCTTGACCCCGTCAATGAGGTCCTCGGGAGTCAGCCCGTGCAGCTCCGTGGACGCGGTGCAGGCCGTCATCTTGACTCCGGCTTCCAGGGCGTCGTTCAGGTACGATTCCACCGACTTGCCGCCGGCTTTGGGGAAGATGGCGGCGGCCATCCCCTTCTTCAGCAGCAGCGTCCCGTCGATGGTGAAGAACATGGTCACTTCGTAGTCCATGGCCGCGGCCAGGGTGGCCATGAAGAACGGCGTGGCGCAGCGGCGCGGCGTGTCCGGGCCGCTGGTCATCATGATGAGGATCTTGTCGGATTCCATAGCTCCTCCTAGGACTCAGAACGTCAGGGTGAGGGCGTTGTGGCTGGCGAACTCGAGGAAGGTCGCCGCGCCCCCGATCTCGATGCCGTCGATGAGGTCTTCCTTTTTGATGCCCATGACGTCCATGGTCATCTGGCAGCCGATCATTCGGACGCCCAGCTCCTTGGACATCTCCAGCAGCTCGCTCAGCTTGGCCACCTTGGCCTTCTTCATCCACTTGTTCATCATCATGGTGGCCATGGCGGTCATCCCCGGCAGCATGCCCAGGATGTTGGGCATGGGAATGGGCATGGCCGGATTGGCGATGGGGGGCACGCGGAGCTTGTCGATCTTGCCCTTCTTCAGGATCTGCAGCCCGTAGAAGGTGAAGAAGATGGCCACTTCCATGTCCATGGCGGCCGCGGCCGTCCCCAGGATGAAGGGCGGGTAGGCCATGTCCATGCTGCCGTGGCTGGCGATGATGGCGAGGCGCTTGGCGGTTTCTTCGGCCATGGGATGCTCCTGGCGGCCTTACTTGGCCTTCTTGATGTAGAAGACGTGCTTGCCGTCGACTTCCTCGTGGCCCAGCAGCTCGTGGCCGGTCTTGCCGGTCCATGCCGACACGTCGCTGACGGAGCCGGGATCGGTGGCGATGAGCTTGAGGATTTGGCCCGGCTGCAGGGCGTCCACGGCTTTCTTGGTCTTGATGATGGGCATGGGGCAGGCCAGGCCACTGGCGTCGAGGACTTGGTCGGGTGTGATGGTCATGGGCGAAATACTCCTTTAATGATATGGCCGTGAGTGTATACGGGAGGCTGGCGGCGGAAGGAATCCGCGGTCCGAGAAGAGCCCCTTGATCAGCATTTCTCTTCCGCCCGGTCGACTGATGATACCGCCGGACGAGGCTAACCTACTCCCATGGGGCGGTCATGTCAATGGGAAATTTACCCGTAAATCCCATATTTATCTGTAGTTACGGGAAAAGCGAAGGGGGCGCCGCCAAGCCGGCTGCGCCGAGCGAGGGGAATGGCTCACCGCCCGATGACGTAGACGAGGGAACAGGCTAAAGTCAGAGCGCCGGCGGGGCCCGAAGTCAGCGAGAGGGGGGCGCCATCCCATTCATAGACCTTGCCCTGAAAGGGATTCCGCCCGTAGGCCAGTTGCAAAAGGAGGCCGAAGCCGTCCACGGTGTACTCCATGAAGGCGTAGAAGCGGGGGAAGTCCTCTTCGGCCAGGGTGAACCTCTCATAGACGCCGTGGGAGACGTTGTGCTCGGCGACGAAGAAGTAGTCGCTGGGGATGTAGGTGTCCTCATCGTTGCCGGTCCGCAGCTCGCAGCGAAGGTGCGAGGTCACCCAGCCCGCCCCGGCCCGCATCTCCGGCCCCAGCCGGAAGCCGGCTTCGATGAAGAAGCGGGTCGTCTCCCGCATGACCGTCTCGTACCAGGCGGTGAACGTCTCCCAGCTGTAGACCGCATTGTCGTCGAGCAGGAGGCTCTCGATGTGGGCGGGGTGCTCGACGCCGCCGCCCAGGCTGACCGGGCCGATCGACAAGCGCGGCCCGGCCCGCAGGGTGAACAGCGCGGTATGCCGGGTCTCTACGGCCGTATCGGCGACCAGGTGGGGCTCTTCCAAGATGGTCGGGTTGAAGCGCAGGGAGGCCGGCACGTCGACGGCGCCCTTGATGAAGCGGGGGATGGAGGAGAACCCCAGGCCGATATCGAAGCCGAGGCGGATCAGGGGAGGCTTGTTATCGGGGGGCGGGGACGAGGGGGCGGGGAGGTCCTGCCCGGCCGCGCGGGCGGCGCCGCCCAAGATCATGGTCAAGACGAGGAAAAAGCCCATGGACCTTCCCGCGGCGTTTGGCATTCCCCGCTCCTTGCCGCCTTATATAATCCGCCCCGGCTGGTCGAGTCAAACCCAAGGGGTCATCCGGGAAACCAGAGATGCGGATCCGGTCCAACGATCCCTATGGCGTTTTGTTACAGCCCGGTAATGGCGCGCTGGACGAAAGCCATGGCGGCCATGATGATGTAGAGGCCGATGGCGGGAAGAGCTCGCGCGCGGCCGGCGTGGGAAGCGATGCCGAGCAAGCCGCCCGTGCCCGCGAAGAACAGCATGACATAGCCGACGACCATCCCGCTCTGGCTTCGGAAGTTGGTTTTAAAGACATAATCAAGGAGGAATTCGACGATCAGGTAAGACAGCATCAAGGCCGCTTGGACATAATAGAGCACAGGCCTTCGATGCGAAGGCGCGACAATCAACAGGAAGGCCAGCGGGATGGCCGCGACCATCAACGCCAATCCCAGCCCGCTTTCCAGGACGGGTTTCTTGAGGAGCCGAGCGACGAAGATTAAGATAATATTTCCATATACGGAACAAGCGAGCACGGCGCCGAGGACATCGGCTTTTTCCCTCGAAATCATGGCTAGGCCTCCTCACCCAAGATGATAAAGCTGTGCCTTGAAGCAAAAGCAATGAGCGCGGTGACGATCAGGATTCCGGCCGCGGCCTTGGCTTTCACGGGGGCGCCTCGATTCGACCGGGAGACTAATGCGGGCCGGGGAGCCTGTCAAGAACAAGCGATGCCCTAGAGGCAGGCCGATGGGGCAGACAGGGGAGGCGCGGTCATACGCGGCTTTCGGTGAGGACGAAGTCGGCCGCCAGTCCGACCGCGGCATAGAGCCTGGAGAGCTGGGCCACGCTGGGGACCGAGCGGCCCTGCTCATAGCGGGCGTAGGTGTTGATGGACTTGGCGCCCAGGCGGGCCGCCACTTGAGCCAGGCTCAGGCCGGCGCGGACTCGGGCACGGCGAAGGAGAAGAGCGATCAGCGCGGCGTCGTCGTTGCCGCCGACTTCGAAGGCGCCGCCGCGACCCGGGAAGACCGAAGCGCGGAATCCCCGGTGGGGGAGAAGGGCCTCGATCGCGTCGGCGACCATGGCCATGGCGTCGGCGAGAGATCGGCCTTGAGTGGCGACGTCCAGGATGGGAACTTCCGCGGCCCAATACCGGCCTGATCGGGAGGCGTGGCCGGAGAGCCTCATCGCGGCCCCGCCGTCAAGTCATTGATCTCGCGATGACGGGGAACGACAATCTCATACTCGCCGCGATCCCAGACATCGTGCCGCCCGCCCCGGCGAATGGGACTCCAGCCCAGCTGCTTCATTTGTCTCTCCAGGTCGCGTCGCTTCATTTCCAGTATACACTAATATGTGTAATTGTCAAGAACCCAGGACCGCCCCTCGGGCGGGTGGGGCGCCTCGCCGCATCCCGGGGGCCCTCAATAGAGGAGACGCTCGGCAGCGTCCCGATTCTCAGGGAAGGGCGCGGCTATTCCAAGGACAGGGTGTGCCGATTTCTTATCGCCGGATGGTCACGGCTCGATCAGCTTCAGCGTCTTGGCCGCGAGGGCGGTGGTCGCTTCGAAATCGGCATCGGGAACTTCCGTGGCGGCGGAGACCGCCAAACCCAGCCGGCCGCCGTCGGGCAGGGGGATGAGGAACGCTTCCAGCCGCCTGGCCTTGGGGATGGCCGTGACTTGCCAGTCGCCCTTGACCGGCTTGCCCAAGAAGGCCCTTTCGACGGCCTTCTGGCCCGGCCCCGCGCCGAGGAACGTCGTCTTGAAGTAGTCGAACAGCTCCCTCTCGCTCATGCCCATGCCCTCGACCATCTCTTTGGGGAAGGAGGCCAGGGTGATCTCGATCTTTCCCTGTCCGATTCCGAGTCCGGCCGGATGGACGAAGGAGACCGCGTCCAGGCCAAGCTTCTGTGGGCCGGAGAAGGGGAGGGGCGTCTCGAAGCGGAAACGCTCCCAAGCGCAGATCGTGCCGTCTGTCGCCGGGACGAAGCCTGTCCCCACGACGACGAGAAAGATAGTCAATATAGCTTTCATATGGCCTCCAAGGCTAATGGTTTTCGCAGTCCAGGTCGGCGCGGCGCAGGCAGCCCAGCGTGGTCGATTTTGCGCCCTTATAGCGGGCCAGCACCCAATCCTTTCCTAAGGTCTCGTGGAGAGAGGCAATTTCGACGGCATCCCCGGCGATGACGTAGGCCTTGCCCGGC
>CAZKXI010000048.1:0-9537 GCA_964556755.1 uncultured Eubacteriales bacterium | reverse complement strand
AGGTAGATGGCGTTGGTGGTGCCGTCGGTGATCAGGATCTCGTCGGGGCCGATCGATGTGTCGCCCTCGTGCCGCAGGATCTGGGCCTTGAGGAGAGCATCCCCTTCGCTGGCCCCGTACTGCAGGACGTCGGCGCCCTCGTTGGCGACGACGTCGCGGAACAGGCCGGCCAGCAGCTCCTTGGGAAAGGAGTCGGGCGAGGGCATCCCCCCGGCCAGGGAGATCATCCCTTCCACGCCCTTGGTCGCCTTCAGCATCTCCCGGATGAAAGAGACGCCCATGGATCTGGTCGTGCGGGACAGACAACGCTCGGCGAATGACATGGTGGCCTCCCGGAGCATGGAAGGACCATTATACCCGATTGACTTGCCCGGACGACAATGCGTATGATCGGCCCTTGCGCGGCGCCCCCCCCGCCGGAGCGGCGGGTCCGGACCGCCATCCGTGCCAGGAGTAAGCCATGTCCCATCGTATCCTCCGATCCATCCCCCTGCTGACCGTCGCGGCGCTGATCGCCGGCCTCGCCGTCGCCTCCGCTCCGCCCGATCGCTGCGTCGTTCCCGCCGCCGTCCGCGAGCCGATCTTCCAGGAGCTCTCGGGCGAGAAGGCCTACCTTCACGTCCAGATGCTGGCCGGAAGCCGGGACCGCACGCCCGAGGAATACCGGGACATCTACTACGAGACGGCCTACATCAGGGACCAGGCCGTGCAGGCCGGCCTGTCCGACGTCACGATCGAGAAGTACCCTTCGCGCGACACCTGGGACGGCGAGGAGGGCGACCTCTGGATGGTCAAGCCGTCGCTGAAGAAGATCGCCAGCTTGAACCAGGTCCCGTCCTCCCTGGCCCAGGGCAGCCTCAGCGCCGACGTCGAGGCGGAGATGGTCTACGTCGGGGCCGGCCGCGAAGCCGACTACGCCGGGAAGGACGTCGCCGGGAAGATCGTCCTCGGCAACGGCTCCGTCGGCCAGGTCTTCAGCGGGGCGGTCAACGGGCGGGGAGCCGCGGGGGCGTTGGGCACCGGATCGTCCGGCGCGAGCTCCGACGCGCCCAACTACAGCCTTGACCAGGTCGGCTGGTCCAACGTCGCCGCCCGCCCCGACAAGGGGGGCTTCGGCTTCAACCTCTCGCTGCGCCAGTTCCTGGAGCTGCGCGGCCTGGCCGAGCGCGGCGAGAAGGTGGTGCTGCGGGCCCACGTCCGGGCCAAGGCCTACCCGGCCCAGATGAACGTCGTCTGGGCCCGCATCCCCGGCGCCGACCCCGCGGCCGGCGAGCTGCTCTGCGTCGCCCACGCCTTCGAGACGATCGCCACGCCCGGGGCCAACGACAACTGCACCGGCGTGGCGACCCTCCTGGAGATCGGCCGGACCATCGCCCGCCTGGTCCGGGACGGGGTCCTGCCGAGGCCGCGGCGGACCATCCACTTCATCTGGGGCAACGAGATCTCCGGCTCTTCGGCCTTCATGAACAAGCATACCGACCTGCAGGACAAGCTGGTGGCCGCCCTCAACTTCGATATGACCGGAGCCGACACCGCGGCGACGGCCAGCTACCTGCGGATCAAGATGACCCCCGACGGCATCCCCAGCTACCTCAACGACCTGATTCAAAGCCTGCTGCGCTACGTCGACCAGAGCGATATCCGGACCATGCAGGGCCGCAACGGGGTCTTCAGCTACCGCCTGTCGCCCCTGGCCGCCATCACCTCGGGCAGCGACCACACCGTCTTCCTGGCCGCCCGCATTCCCACGATGCAGTTCAACTACTGGCCGGACAGCTTCTATCACAGCAGCGCCGACCGGCTGATCAACGTCGATCCGACGGAGCTGAAGCGGACCGGGGCCGTAGCCGCGGCGGCTTTCGCCTACCTGGCCGGCGCGGGAGAGGCCGAGGCCCGGGACCTGGCTTGGGAAGCTGCGGGCAACGGGGCGGCTTGGATCGCCGAGGTCGGCCGCCAGGCGGTTCGGCTTCTGGGCCGTGATCCGCTCAAGCTCCACGAGCAGCGCAAAGCCGCCCTGATCAAGGTCGACGGGGCGCTGGGGAGGTCCAGAGGCGCCGTCGAGTCGGTCCGCACGCTGGCTGCGACGCCCGCTGTGGAGGCCGACATCAGGGCTCTCGGTGAAAGCTTGGCCTCGGACCGGGCCGCGGCGGCCCGCCGCATTGATGCGGCTTACGGAAGCCGCTGCGCGGAGCTCAAGATCAAGGCCCTTCCGATCGCGTTGACCGACAAGGAGATCGAATACTCCAAGCTCGTGCCGCGCCGAAAGTACAAGGCCTATTCCGAGGAAGCCCAGAAGCGAAGCCAGGCCATGCGCGGCGGCATGACGCCGGGCGGCCCCCCGGCCCCGCCTGCGGCCAAGCCGATCGTCTCGACTCCGCCGGCGGCGGCCGTGAAGCCGGAAGCGAAGGCTCCGGCCCAGGCCGTCTCCGGTCCGCCCGCGGCCGGCGGCAGGACCGGCGGGTTCCGGGGCATGGGCTTCACCTCCTCCTCCATCAACTACTTCATCGACGGGCGCCGCAGCATCCTGGAGATCTACCAGGGCGTTCGGGCCGAGTGCGGCAACCTCCAGATCGGCAGCGAAGACGCCAAGTACGGATATGTCCTGGGCCCCGAATTTCCGGACGTCGAGCTGGACACCGTCGTCTCCATCATCAAGAACTTGGAGAAAACGGGCGTCATCGAGATCGTGCCGGCCGCCAAGGGCAAGCGGTGATCCGCCTCCTGGCTTTGGCCCCGGACGAGCTGCGCCGGCTGCGCGAGGGGGCCGGGTTGGAGGCCTTCCGCGGATTCGCCGCGGCCGAGCCGGATCTTCTGCCGGCGGTGGTGATCGAGGACGCCGCCCGCCGCTTCGAATCCGGCGAGGAGTGGTTCTGGTGCTCGCCCCGCCTCTTCCTCGAGGAAGAGACGGGGCTTCTGGTCGGCGCGGGGAGCTTCAGGAGTGCCCCGCGATTCGGGGAGGTCGAGATCGGATACGGCGTGGCCGCCTCCCAAGCCGGCCGGGGCTTGGCCTCCGCCGGGACGGCGCGCATGGTCGAGGAGGCTTTCGGCCGGCCCGAAGTCACGGCCGTGACGGCTGAGACGTCCGTGGCCAACCGGGCTTCGGAGCGCGTCCTGGAGAAGAATGGGTTCGCCCGCCGCGGCGGCCGCGTCGATCCCGAGGATGGGCCCCTGACGCTCTGGCGCCTGCTTCGGCCCAAGTGTCCCGTCTTATAGGTTCCTCTCCCATAAGTCGCCGGGAGACGGGACACTTCCAGGGGGGGCCCCTCGGCGCTCCGCTGACCCCCTGAGGGAGGCCTCGCCGCCCCCCTCATACTCCCCGGCGGTTGTGCGTCAGGCGTGTCAAGCGGCTGGCCGATGCATTTCCGAGACGCACAGCTAGAAGTGCCGGGACGCGCCGCCGCCGCCGGAGCGTCCGCCGCCGAACGAGGAGTGCGAGCCGCCGCCGGAGGACGAGCGGGAGCTCCAGGAGCCGCTCGATCCCGAGGATGGCGAGGCCAGCTGCGGAGTCGATCGCTCGCGCGACTCATGGAAGCGGCACTTGGGATTGAGGCAAGTCTTGTCGATCCGGATGCGCCCGCCGTGGCTGCGAGTCGCGGCCTCCAGGGTCGTCGTCGATTCCCTCAGGGTCCGCCGCTTGCATCGGGGGCATTCGCGGGCCTTGCCCATCTTGGCCGAAAGCCGCTCCTGGCGGGAGCAGGACGGGCAGGTCCAGATCTCGTAGTCCATCCCGCCGGCCTTCTCCTCGGCCGCTTCCTCGACGCTGAGAAGCTCGTCGTCCTTGTCCTCCGGCGTCAGCTGCATGCCCTTGCCGCACTGTGGGCAGGCCAGATGATAGCGATCGAGGCGGCGGCGCAGGGCCTTGCGAAAGACGCCCTGGCCGACGGTTACCGCGGCGGGGGATAGGAGCGAGAGGAGCGTGGCCCCGAAGCCGGTATGGCCGGCCAGGAGACCGACCGCCCCGGCGCCCGAGCCCGTCCAGAGCAGGCCGGTGACGCCGTTGGCCTTCTTGATGGCGTTGGCCCGGGCCGCCTTGCCCCTGGTGCGAGAGTACCGGCCGTAGACGAGCCCATTGCCCAGCAGGCCCCACAGCGCGGCCAGCCCGGCCAGGATCAGAGGCCCCTCGCCCCCCCCGCCCGAAGCCTTGGGTCCCGACTCTTCCGAGGCGAGCGCCTGGGCTGCGGCGGCGACGGCGGGCTGGTCCGGCCACGTCTCGGGCGCGGAGGTCTCCATCTCGACATTCTGGGCCGCGGCGATCGTTCCGGCGATGCCTTGGGCCAAGGCGTGAAGCCCCCGCCCGAATTCGTCCTTGGCCAGGAAGGGGACGGCGTCCTCATCGAGGAGGCGCGAGGCGATGGAGTCCGTGATGACGCCCTCCAGGCCGTAGCCCACCTCGATCCGGACATCGCGCTCCTTGAGGGCGCAGAGGATCAGGACCCCGTTGTCCTTGCCTTTCTGACCGATGCCGAAGCGCCGAAACAGGCGCTCGGCGAAATCCTCGATGGGCAGGCCGCCGAGGTCCTTGACCGTGATGACGGCCAGCTGGGCGGTCGTGGCGTCCTCCAGCTTGTGGCAGATCCCGTCGATCAGGCGGACATACTCCGGGCCCAGAATCCCGGCGTTGTCCCCGACGAAGAGGTTGTCGATGGCCAGCGGATTCGGAACGTCCTCCGGCTTCTCGGCCGCGACCGGCGGGACCGGGGAGGCTCCGCGCGCGAAGGCCAGGACGGCCCCCAGGAGGAGCAAGCCCGCCGCCGCGGTCAGGACCGCGCGGGGGACGGCGAAGCGTCGTGGATTCGTCATCAGCTTGTCCCCTTTCCCTCTCTAGCGCGCCCGGGCGGCCCGGAACTCTTCCAGGTTGGCCTTGGCCGAAGGGACCTGGGCCAGGAAGCCGGCGATGGTCGGGCAGGTCTCGTAGTCCGGACAGTCGCCGCAGTGGGCGACGCCCTTGGACAGCCCGCAGAGCCGAACGGCGCACTCTCCGCAATGGCCGATGTGGACGCCGTCCTCGGCGCAGCCGACGCAGTCGATCATGTCCGGAGTGCAGGCGAAGTGGTAGATCTCGGTCCACTCCTTGGCCGTCTTCTCCCGCAGCGCCTCATCGCCGGTCGCGTGGACGATGAAGGCCGGGCAGACCGCGCAGTCCAGTCCGCAGATCGCCATCTTCTGGGCCATGATCGACTCCTTTTCCGGTAGATCAGCCTTTCTTCAGCCTGAAGAGCTTGCCTCGGGCGACGGCCAGCTCGCTCCCGTCCTGGGCCAGGAGGCGCGATTCGCCTTCGATGATCCGGCCGTTGATCGCGACCACCCGGCCTTCCAGAACGGCCGGGATGCCGATGGGGACGGGCTTCTTGAACCGGACGGAGAGCTCCCCGGTCACGGCGGCTTCGCCCCCGCCCCGGTCCGGGCCGCCGAGGGCATGGGCCAGGGCCTCATCGAGCAGCGTGGAGATGATGCCTCCGTGCAGGAGGCCGGCCCAGCCCTGAAAGCGGCGCTCCGGCGTGAAGACGGCCCGGCAGCGCCCCGGCTCGGGGTATTCGAAGGACAGATGGAGACCGTCCGGATTGCGCGGTCCGCAGGCGAAACAGAAGTGATCGTCGTCCAGCTTGGCGTCCGTCAAGAGCCCTCCGCCCGGGAGAATCGAGTCCATTATCCGCGGCGGCGCAGGGAAGTCAAGGCCGCGGGGCGGGAGAAGAGGGCGGCCCGACGAAGACCCAGTGGCCCCGAGCCGGGTCCAGCACGGCCCGGATGTGGGCCCTCATCTCCTCCGGCCCGACCGCATCCGCCTCGGCGGCGAAAGCCTCGAAGAAGTCCGCGCCGAGCCCCAGGGAGTCGAAGAGATCGAGCGTCTCGGCCCGGGCCAGCTTGGTCTCGTTGGCCCGCAGGAAGGACGTCCTCAGGCCGGCCTTGGCCACCGCCAGCTCCTCGGCCGACAGCCCGTCCCGCCAGACGGATTCCAGGGCCTCGGCCAGGGCCCGCCGGGCCTCCTCCCGCTTGGACGCGTCCGTCTCCAGGGAGGCGGTCAGAAGGCCCGCCTGTCGCATCTGGAGGGCCTCGGCCGTGACCTCGTAGGCCAGCCGCTTCTCCGATCGCAAGCCCCATAGGCGGGTCCCGGGGCCGCGGCCCAGGGCGTTCTCCAGGAGCGCGTTCAGGACATAGGAACGGCGGCTCGCGGCGGGGAGCGCGAAAGCGGCCGAGACGTTGACTTGGAGGGCGTCCTTGGCGATCTCGCGCCGGGACTCCGACGGGACGACGGCGGCCGGCGAGGGAGAGGCCCAGGCCGGGCCTCTCCTGATCCGGCCGAAGCTTCTGCGCAGGATGCCCGCCAGGCGGGCCTCGTCGAGGTCGCTGACCACGGTCAGGGCCATGTTGCCGGCTGTGAAGAGGCGGTCATAGAATTCCTTGACGTCCTTGGGCCTGATGGCCGCGCGGCCCGCATCGGTCCCGAAGATCGAGCGGCCGTACCCCGAGCCGGAGAAGAAGGCCGCGGCATGGGCCAGACGGGCGGCGCCGCCGGCGTCATCCGTCTCGATCCGCGCCTGGTGCTCCATGAAATCCCGGATGCCGTCGATGCGGAGGCCGGTGAAGAGGGGGTCGGCCAGGATGCGGACGTAGGACGCGGCGATCTCGTCGAAGAAGTCGCTCAGGCATTCCAGGCGGATGACGGCTCCGTCGCCGCGGACGTCCAGGCCGGCATGGAGGGCCTTCGCGACGAAGTCTTGGGCCTTGCTTGGGTCCGGGATGTCCATGGCCAGCCGCGAGGTCAGGAAGGCCAGGCCGGGCTTGTCGGCCGGCTCCGCGGCCAAGCCGCCGCCGACGCCGATCAGCAGGACGGTGACCTCGGAGGAGGGATCCTGCCGGTAGCTGACGCGAAGGCCGTTGTCCAGGAGAAAGGAGGCTTGGCGAGCGGGAACGGAGAGGGAGGCGGGGGCTTGGCGCGTCCCCGCGGCCGGGCCGGCGGCGAGAGCCAGCCCCAGGATCGCGGCGGCCGCCGGCGCGCCCCTCACCGGGACCTCGGGCGGATGGAGATGACGACGAGCTCGGCCCGGCCGAGGTAGCGGGCGGCGACGCGACGAAGGTCCGGGGGCTTGACCTTGGCGATCCCTTCCAGGTAGCCGATGGGCGAGTCGGACTCGCTCAGCAGGGCATGACGAGCCAGCGACTGAGCCAGGCCGAGCCCGCTCTCCCAGGCCTTCTCGACGGCGATGCGCAGCTCGTTGCGGGCGCCCTCGAGATGGTCGTAAGCGTATTCCCGGGCCTCGCCCTGGACCTCGGCCTTGCTGAAGCTCTCGTCGCGGACGCGGCGGAGGTAGGCGATCATCTCGCGCTTGGCCGCGTCCATATCCTTCGGATCGAGCGAAGCGTAGGCCAGGAAGGCGCCCGCTTTTTTGAGGGCGATCAGGCTCATCGAGGCGGTGCTGACCAGCTCCCGCCGGCCGCCGCGCAGGGCCTGCAGGAGCTTAGGGCTGAGACCGCGGCCGAGAGCCTCGGTCAGGACATCCCCGGCGTACTGATCGGGGCTGTTGTAGCCCGGGCCGGCCGCCCCGACGACCAAATAGCCTTCGTCGATGTCGCGCTCCAGGTCGATCGAGACCGTCTTGGCCAGCGGGGCGGGAGAGGGGAGAGAGAGGGGCGCGAAGTCCGACCCGGGCAGCGGGCCGAAGATCGAGCGGACCAGGGCTTCCATCTCGTCCAGGCCGAGGTCGCCGACCACGGCCAGGGCGGTGTTGGCGGGGACGAAGAGGCGGCGGTGAAAGCCCTCCACGTCGGCCGCGGTCATCCGGCTCAGCGTCTCCGGACGGCCGTAGACGGGGCGGGCGTAGGGATGTCCGGGGAAGAGATTCTGATAGACGAGCGAGCTGCCGATGCGCAGGGGATCGTCCTCGATCCGGCGAATCTCCTCCAGGATGACGTCCTTCTCGGCGTCCAAATCCGCCTGCGAGATGCGGAAGCCGAACAGGAGCTCCTTCTGGATCCGGAGGAGGAAGGCGGCGTGCTCGGCCGGGGCGGACATCTCGAAGACGGCCAGGTCCTGGCCGGTGTGAGCGTTGAAATAGGCCCCGTGGCGACGAAGGTCGGCGGCTACATCGTCGCCGGTCCGCTGGCCGGTGCCGCGAAAGAGGATGGCGTGCTCGAGCAGATGGGTGACGCCGCTTGTCGCGTCCGTCTCGTCCTTGGTTCCGGCCCCGACGGCGGCGGCGATGTTGATCAAGGGCAGCGTCCGGCTCTCCAGAAGAAGGACCCGCAGGCCGTTGTCGAGGGTGAAGGAGCGGTCCCGGGCGGCCTCACTCCGGGGGAGAGGGGAAGCGACGGGCGCGGAGAGAAGGAAGGTCAGAGCGGCCGCGGCCGCTCGGAAGCGCCGTCGATCCCGGCTTCGATTCGGCTTCATGGCTCCTCCCCGATGCGTATTCTATCCGTCCCGGCAACATCCTGCCAAGAGGCCTCGAGAGCGCGCGCACTTTGAATCAGCAATATCCATGCCAGGGGGGATTTCCGGGCGGCCGTCAGGGGGGGCGGGAGGCGCGGCGACCGGCGCCGCGTAAAATCTCTTGACGTCTGAAGGCGGGAAGGGCGATGGGGAGGACGGCGGCCGGATGGCGTTACGCGTCCTGAATCCCGCTTGGAATTCGGCAGGCGTCTGAGAATGGAATTCGGTATGTGTCTGCTATCTCGGGGGGTGTGATACAATCCGGCTTCCGGAGGACTGAGGCATGAAGCCCGAACGAAAGGCCCGCGTTCTCGTCATCGACGACGAGGAGAGCATCCGCAAGTCCCTCAAGATGATCCTCGAGTACGAGGGCTACGCCTTCCTGGAGGCCGCCGACGGCGAGGACGGCCTGAGCCTGATCGAGGAGTCGGCGGCCATCGACGTCGTCCTGCTGGACATCATGATGCCGGGCCGCAGCGGCCTGGACATCCTGAAGGACATCAAGGCCCGGCCGGCCTCGCCGGAGGTCATCATGATCTCGGGCCAGGGGACCATCGCCAACGCCGTCGAAGCCACCAAGCTGGGGGCCTTCGAGTTCCTGGAGAAGCCCCTCCACCGCGACCGCGTCCTGCTCAGCCTGCGCAACGCCCTGCAGCAGAAGACCCTGGCCCGCGAGAACCTCGACCTGCGGCGCAAGGCCGACAAGCGCTACGAGCTGATCGGCTCCCATCCCCTGATGAAGAAGCTGTGGAAGGAGATCCAAGCCGCCGCGCCGACCAACGCCACGATCCTCATCCACGGCGAGAGCGGCACCGGCAAGGAGCTGATCGCCCGGGCCATCCACGCCCGCAGCCTGCGGTCCAAGGAGCCGTTCGTCCAGGTCAACTGCGCCGCCATCCCCGAGGAGCTGATCGAATCGGAGCTCTTCGGCCACGAGAAAGGGGCCTTCACCGGCGCCACCGAGCGCAAGACGGGCAAGTTCGAGCAGGCGGACGGGGGCACGATCTTTCTGGACGAGATCGGCGACATGAGCCTGCGGACCCAGTCCAAGGTCCTCCGGGTCCTGGAGGAGGGCGAGGTCCAGAAGGTCGGCTCCAGCCGCATCGCCAAGG
>CAZKXI010000047.1:0-10482 GCA_964556755.1 uncultured Eubacteriales bacterium | reverse complement strand
CTTCGCCATCCGCGAGGGCGGCCGGACCGTCGGCGCCGGCACCGTCACCGAGATCATCGAATAGGCGGGCCGGGCCATGCGAGAGATCATCACCATCGCCTGCTCGGTGTGCAAGCGGCGCAACTACTCCAACACCCGCAACAAGAAGAAGCAGACCGAGCGGCTGGAGCTGAGCAAGTACTGCCCGTTCTGCCGCAAGCATACGGCGCACAAGGAAGTCAAGTAAGGGAACGGACCGATATCGTCGGTGCAGGTGTGTAGCTCAACTGGCTAGAGCGGCGGTCTCCAAAACCGCAGGTTGCGGGTTCAAGTCCTGCCACACCTGCCAGCTCTTCGATCGAGGGCCGGCCCCCCGGCGGGGAACTCATCGCCAAGGATAGGTGCATCATGAGCACGAAGGAACGTTGGTACAAGCGCTTCGGGAGGTTTCTCAAGGACTCCTGGGCCGAGCTGAAGAAGGTCACCTGGCCGTCCCGGCCGGAGGTCATCTCGACCACCATCGTGGTCATCCTCTCGGTCATCTTCTTCGGATTCTACCTGTTCTTCCTGGACGTGGCCTTCGGCTGGGGCATCACCAAGTTCAAGGACCTGCTCGGGTAAGGGGGGCGGATGGCCAAGAACTGGTTCGTGATCCACACCTACTCCGGCTTCGAGAAGTTCGTGGCCGAGAGCCTGCGCCAGCGGGCCCTGGAGATGGGCATCCAGGAGTCCATCGGCAAGATCATCATCCCGACCGAGGACGTCATCGAGATCAAGATGGGCAAGAAGGTGGTCTCGACCAAGCGCTCCTACCCGGGCTACATCCTGATCGAGATGGAGATGACCGACGAGAACTGGCTGATCATCCGCGACACGCCCAAGGTCACCGGCTTCGTCGGCTCGGGCAAGAAGCCCTCGCCGCTGTCGCCCGCCGAGGTCAGCCAGATCGTCGAGCACATGGAGACCACCTCGGAGAAGCCCAAGCCCAAGCACAGCTTCGAGAAGGGCGAGGCGGTCCGCATCATCGACGGTCCCTTCTTCAACTTCAACGGCATCGTCGAGGACGTCAACCACGAGCGCTCGACCCTCAAAGTGCTGGTGACCATCTTCGGCCGCTCCACCCCGGTCGAGCTCGAGTTCCTGCAGGTGGAGAAAATCTAGGAGGATCCCATGTCCAAGGAAGTCGTGGCCAGTGTCAAGCTGCAGATCACGGCGGGCCAGGCCAGCCCGGCGCCGCCGGTCGGCCCGGCCCTGGGCCAGCACGGCGTGAACATCATGCAGTTCGTGCGCGAGTTCAACGAGCGGACCGGCAAGATGGAGGAGGGCCTCATCATCCCGGTCATCATCACCATCTTCAAGGACAAGAAGTTCACCTTCATCCTGAAGACCCCGCCCGCCTCGTACCTGCTGAAGAAGGCGGCCGGCATCGCCAAGGGCTCCGGCACGCCGAACAAGGACAAGGTCGGCAAGGTCAGCCTCAAGCAGGTCGAGGACATCGCCAAGCTGAAGATGCCCGACCTGAACGCCAACGACATCGAGGCGGCCAAGAAGATCATCGAGGGCACGGCCCGCAACATGGGACTGGAGATCATCCGTGGCTAAACGCGGCAAGCAATATCTCAAGGCGAAGGCGCTCCGGACGAAGCCGGAGTTCGGCCTGGACGAGGCGGTCAAGCTGCTCAAGCAGGGCACGTTCGCCAAGTTCGACGAGTCGGTGGACGTCTCGATGCGGCTGGGGGTCAACCCCAAGCAGAGCGACCAGATGGTCCGCGGCACCGTCGTCCTGCCCCACGGCATCGGCAAGACCAAGAAGGTCCTGGTCCTGGCCCTGGGCGACAAGGTCCGCGAGGCCGAGGCGGCCGGGGCCGACTACGCCGGCGGCGAGGAGCTGATCGAGAAGATCGCCGGCGGCTGGATCGACTACGACGTGGTCATCGCCACCCCCGACATCATGCGCGGGGTGGGCAAGCTGGGCCGCATCCTGGGGACCAAGGGCATGATGCCCAACCCCAAGTCCGGCACCGTGACCATGGACGTCAAGAAGGCCGTCGAGGAGAGCAAGGCCGGCAAGGTCGAGTTCCGGGTCGACAAGACCAGCATCATCCACACCACGGTGGGCAAGGCCTCCTTCGACGAGGCCAAGCTGGTCGACAACATCAAGACCCTCCTGGCGGCCGTCCTGCACGCCCGCCCGGCCTCGGCCAAGGGCAAGTACGTCCGCAGCCTGTCGCTGTCGACGACCATGGGCCCGGCCTTCCGCATCGCCGACGACGTCATCGACCAGAAGTAGGAGACGGCCGTGAAGAAAGAGACCAAGACCCTCCGCGTCGACGAGCTGGGCGCCGTCTTCGCCGCCCACAAGACCCTCTACCTCTTCGACTACACCAAGATGAAGGTGTCCCAGGCCACGGCCCTGCGCAAGAGCCTGCGGGCCCAGGGCGCCTCGCTCAAGGTGGTCAAGAACCGGCTGGCCCTGCGGGCCCTGGCCGAGTCCGTCCCGTCCGACCTGCGGCCGGCCTTCCGCAAGCCGACCGCCGTCGCCTACACCGCGGCCGACCCGATCGCCCTGGCCAGGACGGTCAAGGAGTTCGCCGCTTCGACCAAGGCCATCGCCCTCAAGGGCGGCCTGGTCGAAGGCATCTACTTCGCCCCGGAGCGCTTCGACGAGATCGTCAAGCTGGCCCCCCGGGCCGACCTGCTGGCCAAGGTCGCCGTGCTCATGGCCGCCCCGCTGCAGAAGCTTCTGCGGACCCTGCAGGCCCCCCTGTCCCAGACCGGGATCCTGCTCGGCCAGCTGAAGGATAAAAGGTCCAAGGAAACGACCGCATAACGCCAGGAAAAGGAAAGGAGATCTCCCATGGCAAAGCTGACGAAAGAGGAATTCTTCGCCCATCTCGACACCCTGACCGTCCTCGAGCTGGCCGACTACATCAAGGAGTTCGAGAGCCGCTACGGCATCAGCGCCGCGGCCGCCATGGCCGTCCCGATGGCCGGCGCCGCCCCGGCCGCCGGCGAGGCCAAGGCCGAGGAGGCCAAGACCGAGTTCACCCTGGTGCTCAAGAGCGCCGGCGACAAGAAGATCAACGTCATCAAGGTCGTCCGCGAGATCACCGCCCTGGGCCTGAAGGAGGCCAAGGACCTGGTCGACGGCGCCCCCAAGACCATCAAGGAAGGGCTGCCCAAGGACGAAGCCGAGACGATGAAGAAGAAGTTCGAGGAAGTCGGCGCCATCGTCGAGCTGCAGTAAGGAACGGTCGGGGGCATTCCCTGTCGGCCGTCGAGTCCGTGAGCGGGAAGGGGCATCCGGACGGTATCGGTCCGTCCGGCCGCCCCAGGGGCGTCAACGTATGCCGTCGCGCGTCCCGGCTTCGGCCGGGGAGCGCGGCTGAGGAGTGAGCCTTGCCCATGAACGAATCCCGAGTCCCCGAGCGCGAGCGTCTGGACTTCTCCAAGATCAAAGCCGTCTTCCCGATGCCCGACCTGCTGGCCATCCAGCGGCAGTCGTACGCGGAGTTCCTGCAGATGGAGCTGCTCCCCGAGGAGCGCAAGGACACCGGCCTGCAGGCCGCCTTCAAGGACGTCTTCCCCATCGACGACTTCAAGGAGACGACCCGGCTCGACTTCCTGTCCTACGCCATCGGCAACTGGGAGTGCAAGTGCGGGCGGCTCAAGGGAGTCGAGAACAGCCGCCCCCGCTGCACCGCCTGCGACACGCTCCTGCCGGCCGACGCCGAGCTGACCGACAAGCTGGTCTGCCCCTACTGCGGGGCGGCCCGCAAGATCGTCCTGCCGCTCTGCGACCACTGCGGCGACGCGGTCGGCCTGAAGATGAAGTACACGGCCAACGAGTGCCTGCAGAAGGGCTACACCTTCGCCGTGCCCCTGCGCCTCAAGGTCAAGCTGATCTCCTGGGAGAAGGACGCCACGACCAAGGCCAAGCGGCTGAAGCACATCAAGGAGCAGGAGGTCTACTTCGGCGACATCCCGCTGATGACCGAGAAGGGCACCTTCATCTTCAACGGCATCGAGCGGGTGGTGGTCTCCCAGCTGCAGCGCTCGCCGGGCGTCTTCTTCCGCCAGGGCGAGGCCAAGGGCTACTTCATCGCCAAGCTCATCCCCTACCGGGGCGCCTGGGTCGAGTTCGAGTACGACCTCAAGCAGAACCTCTGGGTCCGGCTGGACCGGAAGAAGAAGTTCCTGGCCACCGTCTTCCTGCGGGCCCTCGGCTTCGGCTCCGACGAGGACATCCTCAAGCTCTTCCACCGCGTCTTCCGGGTCGTCCCGGAGGGCGACAAGCTGTACTGGGACCTCTCCGAGGGGCTGGCCGGCAAGACCCTGGCCGAGGAGATCAAGGACCCCAAGACCGGGTCCGTCCTGGCCGCGGCCCGCAAGAAGCTGACTCCCGAGATCCTCCAGACCCTGCGCGACGCGGGGGTGGTCCGGGCGGCCATCGACCGCAAGGACCTGGCCGGGGCCTACGCCCTGTCCGGGATCAAGGGCAAGGTCAAGGCGGCCGAGGAGGTCGGCGACACGGCCCTCGACCTGCTCATCGGCAAGGGCGAGCCGTTCGAGATCTTCTTCCCCCTGGAGGACGACGCCGGCCTGCTGGTCGTCAACACCATCAAGAAGGACCTGCGCAAGGACTCCGGCCAGGCCCTGGCCGAGATCTACCGCAAGCTGCGCCCGGGCGAGCCCCACACCATGGAGAGCGCCCACACCCTCTTCCGCAACCTCTTCTTCAATCCCCAGAAGTACAACTTCAGCCGCATCGGCCGCCTCAAGTTCAACATCAAGCTGAACCTGCAGACCTCCCTGGACGAGAAGGTCCTCCAGCCGCAGGACTACGTCGAGGTCATCAAGTACCTCTTCACCCTGCGCAAGGGCGAGGGGGCGGTGGACGACATCGACCACCTCGGCAACCGCCGGGTCCGCCAGGTCGGCGAGCTGGTCGAGAACGCCTTCCGCATCGGCCTGACCCGCATGGAGCGGACGATCAAGGAGAAGATGACCATCACGGCCGACCTGGCCGCGGCCATGCCCCAGGACCTGATCAACTCCAAGCCGGTCATCGCCGCCCTCAAGGAGTTCTTCGGCTCCTCCCAGCTGAGCCAGTTCATGGACCAGATCAACAGCCTGGCCGAGGTGACCCACAAGCGGCGCCTCTCGGCCCTCGGCCCCGGCGGCTTGAGCCGGGAGCGGGCCGGCTTCGAGGTCCGCGACATCCAGTCCAGCCACTACGGCCGCATCTGCCCGGTCGAGACGCCGGAAGGCCCGAACATCGGCCTGATCTCCTCGCTGTCCTGCTTCGCCCGGATCAACGACTACGGCTTCATCGAGACGCCCTACCGGCAAGTCAAGGACGGCCGGATCATCGACTACGTCAAGGTCCTCCACCCCGGCGACGGCGAGCGCAAGGTCGGCGAGATCATGGAGAAGAGCGAGGCCCTGCGCGAAGTGGCCGCCCTCAAGCGCAAGGAAGCCAAGCACCTGCCGGTCTTCGAGCCGCACTGCTTCTACCTGACCGCCTGGGAGGACGAGACCTTCAACATCGCCCAAGCCAACGCCCCGGTCGACGACAAGGGGCGCTTCGTCAACGAGCTCGTCTCGGCCCGCCAGGCCGGCAACTACAAGATGCTGCCGGCCGAGCAGATTCAGTACATCGACGTCTCGCCCAAGCAGCTCATCTCGCTCTCGGCCGCCCTGGTCCCCTTCCTGGAGCACGACGACGCCAACCGGGCCCTGATGGGCTCGAACATGCAGCGCCAAGCCGTGCCCCTGCTGAAGCCCGAGGCGCCCCGGGTCGGGACCGGCATGGAGCTGCTGGCGGCCAAGGGCTCCGGCGACGTCATCGTGGCCAAGCGGCCCGGCGTCATCGAGTTCGTGGACGCCGAGCGCATCCTGGTCCGGGTCGACGACGTCGAGGGCCTCCGCGAGCACGACGTCATGACCGACCTCTACGCCCTGACCAAGTTCCTGCGGACCAACCAGAACACCTGCCTGACCCAGCGGCCGATCGTCCGCCGCGGCCAGCGGGTGGCCAAGGGCCAGATCCTGGCCGACAGCTCCTGCTCCGAGGGCGGCGAGCTGGCCCTGGGACGCAACGTCCTGTGCTGCTTCATGCCCTGGCGCGGCTACAACTTCGAGGACGCCATCATCGTCTCGGAGAAGCTGATCAAGCGGGACGTCTTCACCTCGCTCCACATCATCGAGGAGACCATCGAGGCCCGCGACACCAAGCTGGGCCCCGAGGAGATCACCCGCGACATCCCCAACGTCCCGGACAACCTGCTCCGCAACCTGGACGAGAACGGCATCGTCCGGATCGGGGCCGCGGTCAAGGCCGGCGACGTCCTGGTCGGCAAGGTCGCGCCCAAGGGCGAGACCCAGCTGTCCCCCGAGGAGAAGCTGCTGAAGGCCATCTTCGGGGAGAAGGCCCTGGACGTCAAGGACGCCTCCCTCTACTGCGCCCCCGGCGTCGAGGGCACGATCATCGACGTCCGCATCTTCTCCCGCCGCGGCTCGGAGAAGGGCCAGCGGGCCAAGGTCATCGAGAAGGAAGAGATCGCCCGCATGAAGCGGAACCTGGACGACGAGCTGTCGATCCTGGAGACGGAGAAGCGGCGCAAGGTCCGGGCCCTGCTCAAGGGCGCGGTCGTGGAGAAGGACCACAAGATCGGCGAGACGGCCCTGGCCAAGGGCAGCAAGCTGACCGAGCGGGTCCTGGAGGCCCTGGAGGGCGAGGACTACGGCAAGATCAAGGTCGAGGAGGAGCCCGAGCGGGACGAGCGGATCAAGGACATCGAGCGCAAGATCCGCCGCCAGGGCGAGGCCCTCAAGGCCATCTTCAAGGAGAAGGTCGAAGCCCTCAAGAAGGGCGACGAGCTGTCGCCCGGCGTCATCCAGTCCATCAAGGTCTACATCGCCATGAAGCGCAAGCTGTCGGTCGGCGACAAGGTCTCCGGCCGGCACGGCAACAAGGGCATCATCGCCAAGATCGTGCCCGAGGAGGACATGCCCCGGCTGCCCGACGGCACCCCGGTCGAGATCGTCCTCAATCCCCTGGGCGTGCCCAGCCGCATGAACGTCGGCCAGATCCTGGAGACGCACGCCGGCTGGGCCGCCGACACGCTCGGCCTGTGGCTGGATACCCCCGTCTTCGACGGCGCCACCGAGGCCGAGATCAAGGAGCTGCTGAAGAAGGCCGGCCTGCCCGAGTCGGGCAAGATCCCGCTCTTCGACGGCATCACCGGCGAGCTGCTGGACCAGGAGATCACCGTCGGCAACATCTACATGATGAAGCTGTACCACCTGGTCGACGACAAGATCCACGCCCGCTCGACCGGGCCCTACTCGCTGATCACCCAGCAGCCGCTGGGCGGCAAGGCCCAGTTCGGCGGCCAGCGCTTCGGCGAGATGGAGGTCTGGGCCCTGGAAGCCTACGGCGCGGCCTACACCCTGCAGGAGATGATGACGGTCAAGTCCGACGACGTCGAGGGCCGGGCCAAGATCTACGAGGCCATCGTCAAGGGCGACTACGAGTTCACCCCGGGCCTGCCCGAGTCGGTCAACGTCCTGATCCGGGAGCTGCAGAGCCTGTGCTTGAACGTCGAGCTGGGCAAGACCGAGAAGGACGAGGTCACGACCGCCTGGGGCATCCCGGTGCCCCAAGGCCCCAAAGGAGAGCTGTGATGGAGCTGAAAGCCCCCCTGGGCGGCAAGCCCAAGATCGAGTTCGACTGGGTCCGCATCTCCATCGCCTCGCCCGACAAGATCAAGAGCTGGTCGTGGGGCGAAGTGACGAAGCCCGAGACCATCAACTACCGGACCTTCAAGCCGGAGAAGGACGGCCTCTTCTGCGCCAAGATCTTCGGCCCCATCAACGACTACGAGTGCCTCTGCGGCAAGTACAAGCGGATGAAGTACCGCGGCATCATCTGCGAGCGCTGCGGCGTCGAGGTGACCAAGAGCAAGGTCCGCCGGGAGCGGATGGGCCACATCCAGCTGGCCTCGCCGGTGGCCCACATCTGGTTCTTCAAGAGCCCGCCCAGCCGGATCGGGCTGGTCCTGGACCTGACCATCAAGGACCTCGAGAAGGTCCTCTACTTCGAGAGCTCCATCGTCATCGAGCCCGGCGACACGCCGCTGAAGGAGAAGCAGCTCCTCAACGAGGAGGAGTACAAGGAAGCCCGGGAGAAGTACGGCGACAAGTTCGAGACCGGGATCGGGGCCGAGGCCATCAAGATCCTGATGGAGAAGATCGACATCAAGAAGGAGGCCGACCGGCTGCGCAAGGCCATGAAGAAGGAGAGCAGCCAGCAGCGCCGGCTCCGCTACGCCAAGCGGCTGCGGGTCTTCAAGGCCCTCAAGAAGTCGGGCAACCGGCCCGAGTGGCTGATCCTGGACACCATCCCGGTCATCCCGCCCGACCTGCGCCCGCTGGTCCGGCTGGACGGCGGCCGCTTCGCCACCTCCGACCTCAACGACCTCTACCGCCGGGTCATCAACCGCAACAACCGGCTGAAGAAGCTGATCGAGCTGAAGGCCCCCGAGCTGATCATCCGCAACGAGAAGCGGATGCTGCAGGAGGCGGTCGACGCCCTCTTCGACAACGGCAAGCGCGGCCGGGTCCACCTGGGCGCCAACCGGCGGCCGCTGAAGTCGCTCAGCGAGGCCCTGCGCGGCAAGCAGGGCCGCTTCCGCCAGAACCTGCTGGGCAAGCGCGTCGACTACTCCGGCCGCTCGGTCATCGTGGTCGGCCCGGAGCTGAAGCTGAACCAGTGCGGCCTGCCCAAGAAGATGGCCCTGGAGCTGTTCAAGCCCTTCATCTTCCACAAGCTGGAGAAGGAGGGCCTGGTCCCCAGCATCAAGGTGGCCCGCGAGTGGCATGAGCAGGAGCGGCCGGAGGTCTGGGACTACCTGGAGGAGGTGGTCAAGGAGCACCCCATCCTCCTCAACCGGGCCCCGACCCTGCACCGGCTGGGCATCCAGGCCTTCGAGCCGATCCTGGTCGAGGGCAAGGCCATCCAGATCCACCCCCTGGTCTGCGCCGCCTTCAACGCCGACTTCGACGGCGACCAGATGGCCGTCCACATCCCGCTGTCGGTGGAGGCCCAGGTGGAGGCCTCGACCCTGATGCTGTCGACCAACAACATCCTCAGCCCGGCCAACGGCCGGCCGCTGACGATCCCCAGCCAGGACATGGTCCTGGGCTGCTACTACGCGACCCTGTCCAAGAAGGGCCTGCCCGGCGAGGGCCGGGTCTTCGGCTCGGCCGAGGACGCCCTGCTGGCCCTGGAGCACAAGCAGGTCAAGCTGCAGTCGCTCATCCGGCTGCGCTACTCGGGCGCCTTCATGAACCTGGCCACCTACTACGACGACCAGGCCGTGGCCAACTGCCCGGTCGTCTCGGTCAAGCGCGAGCTGGTCGAGACGACGCCCGGCCGGATCCTCTTCAACCAGGCCCTGCCGGAGGGGCTGCCGTTCTTCAACGGCACCTTCCGCAAGAGGGGCATGGAGAGCCTGATCTTCTACATCTACCTGCGCTGCGGGCTGGCGGTGACGGTCCAGACGCTGGACAAGCTCAAGGCCCTCGGCTTCGCCCAGGCCACCCAGGCCGGCTTCTCGCTGGGCATCGACGACTTCGTCATCCCGGCCAACAAGAGCGACATGGTCGAGAAGGCCCAGAAGCGGGTCCAGGAGATCGAGAAGCTGTACCTGGAGGGGACCATCTCGACCCGGGAGCGCTTCAACAACGTCATCAACATCTGGTCGGCCGTGACCGACGAGGTCTCCCAGGCCATGATGGGCGAGATGAAGAAGATCTCCTTCGAGAGCAATTCCCTCAACCCGCTCTACGTCATGGCCGACTCCGGGTCGCGCGGCAACAAGCAGCAGATCCGCCAGCTGGCCGGCATGCGCGGCCTGATGTCCAAGCCGTCCGGCGAGATCCTGGAGACGCCCATCACCTCCAACCTGAGGGAGGGGCTGAACGTCCTCCACTACTTCATCTCGACCCACGGCGCCCGCAAGGGCTTGGCCGACACGGCCCTCAAGACGGCCAACTCCGGCTACCTGACCCGCAAGCTCGTCGACGTGTCCCAGGAGGTCATCGTCGACCAGCACGACTGCGGGACGCTCAAGGGCATCAACGTCTCGGCCATCGTCGAGAACGGCGAGATCATCGAGCCGTTCATCGACCGCATCATCGGCCGGACGTCCCTGGAGCGGGTCCTCCACCCCGACACCAACGCCGTGATCGTGGCCCCCAACCAGGAGATCACCGAGGCCGTGGCCCAGGAGCTGCAGGCCGTCGGCGTCGAGCGGATCAAGATCCGCAGCATCCTGACCTGCGAGTCCAAGCGCGGCGTCTGCCAGCTCTGCTACGGCCGCAACCTGGCCTCCGGCTACCAGGTCGAGATGGGCGAGGCGGTCGGCATCATCGCCGCCCAGTCCATCGGCGAGCCCGGCACCCAGCTGACCATGCGCACCTTCCACATCGGCGGCA
>CAZKXI010000046.1:0-11941 GCA_964556755.1 uncultured Eubacteriales bacterium | reverse complement strand
CCTCGCGGGAACGGTCGAAGCGACGTCCCAACGAGGACAGCGAAGCGCTTGCAGGCGCCGAAGGCCGGGACGACTAAGGCCCGCCGAGAGCGCAACCGTTCATGGTCAACCGCGGTCTGATCGCGGGCCTTGTACCCTCGCCCCCGAGGGTATACTCCGAACCGCTTGCCGGAGATGGGAGAAGAACCTTTTAAAGGGATCGGCTCAGAAGCTCCAGCTGGCGCCGAGCTTGACCCCCCGGCCGGGCTCCGGCATGGCGTCGGGATCGGGCCGCCCGATATAGGCCGCGTTGCCGAGGTTGCCGGCGACCAGGAAGAGCCGGACCGGAGGCAGGGACCAATCGGCCCTGAAGCTGAAGATGCTGTAGGAAGGCAGGCTGATCTCGGCCGGGCCCGGCTCGGACTTGCGGGCTTGCAGCAGGGCGTCGATCTCGGCCGAGAAGCGGCCCAGGAAGAGGCGGCCGCCCATGTTCAAGCGCAGCGGCGGAATGTCGTTGATGGCCTGGCCCGTCGTCCGGCTCCGGCCGTCGATCCAGGCCAGGGAGGAGAAGACCATCCAGGAGGCCGCGGGGTGGACCTCCGCCTCGACCTCCAGGCCGCGGATGCGGGCCTTTTCGACGTTGAGATAGGTGTAGACCTGGGGAGCGACGAGGACGCGGTCGATCAGGCCGTCGACGTCGTACTCGAAGGCGTAGGCCGCGGCGAAGACGCGCTCGCCGATCCATTTCAGGCCGGCGTTGCCGCTGAGGCTCCGCTCGGAGGCCAGATCCGGCTGGGCGATGATCATGCCGCGCCCGGTGATGCCGGTATAGAAGAGCTCGCCCAGGCCCGGCGTCCGGTAAGCCGACGCCGCATCGACGAAGGCCAGCAGGCGGGGCGTCAGCTCGAAGGAAGCCGCCAGGAATCCGGTCAGAGGCGTCTTCCGGCTGCTGAGCTCGGCGGCCTCCCCTCCCGGGTGGGCCGACTGGACGATCGAGTCGAGACGCAGTCCGCCCATGAGGGCGAGCTTCGACAGCCCGGTCATCTCGGCCGAGATGTAGAGGCCCAGATCGCGCCTCAGGCCCCGGTCATAGGACGTCTCCGCGTAGCTTGCGCTCGGCGCGCCGGAGGCGGAGAAGGAATCCTCGCGCAAGGTCGCCGCCGCGCCGAGGCGTCCGAATCCGTCCAGGCCCGCCGTCAGGCGCAGCGACCGGCCCAGGCGGCGGGTATAGGCCAGATGAGCGCCCACTTCGGCGCTCTCCGTCCGGGAGAAGGAGTCCTTGGTCACGCTCCCCGCGGCCGAGATCGTCTGGGTCCGGGTCTCCAGAAAGTTGGGATTGGCGTAGGCGTCCAGGCTCAGCTCGCCCCCGGCCCATGACTTCTCCTTCCAGGAGAGGTGGAAGAGATTCTGATTCTCGCGGGGATACCAGGTCGGCTTGGTGGCGCTGGTCCGGGTCGGCTTGCCGATGTCGGTGCCACGGGCCAGCAGCCAGCCGAGGCTCACCGCCCGGGCTTCGGTCTCGTAGGCGACTTTGCCCGATAGGCTCTTCTGTCCGTACTGGGACTGGAGGACCTCGCCGGAGGGAGACCGGTAGGCGTCGGCTCCCCATCCCTGCCCGGAGAGCGTGAAGCCCCAGGCCCCCCGACGGCCGGCCAGCCTCAGCCCGTAGGAGGCCTCGTCGTTGATGGTTCCGTACCCGGCCTGGAGGCGCCCATGAATGCCGTCCTCGGGGGGAGGCTCCGCCGTGAACATCTGGACGACGCCGCCCACGGCGTCGGAGCCGTAGAAGATCGAGGAGGGGCTGCGCAGGACCTCGATCCTCTCCAGGTCCGTGGGGCTGACGAAGGAGGCGTTGGGCCCGGTCCGCCGATCGCTGGCGATGCGGCAGCCGTCCAGCAGCAGGAGGATGCGCCCCCGGGCCAAGCCGCGGATCGAAGGCACGAGCGAGAAGCCGCCTGATCCGAGAGGCGCCAGCCCGGCGACCTCGGCGAGGGCCTCCGTGATGTTGGTCGGCATGCGCTCGCTGAGGACGTCCGAGGAGACGACCGTCTGGGCCGCCGGCGCCTTGGACAGGGGCTCCGGTCGGCGCAGCGCGGTGACGGTGATGTCCTGGGCCTGGCGGATGAGCGGCGTCAAGCGGATAACGACCTCGCTCGGCCCGGCCGCGTCGACGGCTATCGTCTCCTCGTAATAGGCGGGATGGCGGACGACGAGGCGGACGCGGCCGGACGATCCGGCCTCCAGGGCGAAGGCTCCATCGGCGCCGGTGACGGCCCCGGCGGAGCCGGAGCCTGAGATCTTGAGACTGGCGCCGGCGACCGGCTTCCCCTCGAGCGACAGGACGCGGCCGCGCAGGGCGTCGAAAGAGGCGGCCGCGGCGGAAGCCAGGACGGCCAGAGCGGCCAGCAGCGGAGCGAATCTTCTCATAAGCGGAAGGCTACTCTACCGCCGGGGAGAGGCCGAAGTCAACTTCGTGAGGGCGGCTCCCCCTGTGGCGCCGGCCCGATCGAGCGGGCCTCGGAGCGGTCCGGGCAGCGTCGCAGAAGCTCCCGGATCGTCCGCTTCAGGACCGGGTGCACGGCCCGAGGCGCGATCTCGGCCAGCGGGGCCAAGGCGAAGCGCCGCTCGTGCAGCCGGGGATGGGGCACCGTCAAGCCCGCGGTGCGCAGCACCGTCTCCCCCATCAGGAGAATATCGATATCCAAGGGCCGCGGGGCGTTCCTCGGCCCGGGGACCCGGCCCTGCTCGACCTCGATGGCCTTGACCAGCCGGAGCATCTGCCAGGGCGTCAGGTCCGATTCAACCTCGACCGCGCCGTTGAGAAACCAGGGCTGATCGCGCAGGCCGACCGGCTCGGTCCGCCAGATCGACGACTCCCGGACGATCCGGACGCCGCCGCAGCCGAGCGACTCGCGGGCCCGGCTCCAGGCGGCATAGCGGTCGCCCAGATTGCTGCCCCACCCGAGATGGATCCTCATGCCCGCGCCCCCCGAGGCGCCAGAGCCGCGTCGACCAGCTCCAGGATCTGGACGACCTTCATGTCCAGCTGATAATGCTTGATGACGTCGTTCAAGCCGTCGATGCAGTTGTGGCACATGGTGCAGAGAAGCTTGGCCCCGGTCGCCTGGAGCTGGCGGGCCTTGATCGCCGCCGCCTCCAGCCGCATGGGCCGGTACTCGGCCATGGACAAAAGGCCCCCGCCGCCGGTGCAGCAGTAGTTCTCCGTCCGGTTGGGGACCATCTCCCGAAAGTCGGCGCAGACGCGGGCCAGGACCTGGCGCGGCTCCTCGGTCAGCCCGCCGGAGCGGGCGATGTTGCAGGAGTCGTGGAAGGTCACCGGCAGCGGGTTGCGCGACTTGTCCACCTTGAGGCGGCCCTCCCGCAGCCACCGCTCCAGGGCCACGACGACCGACTCGGAGGGGACGTCCTGATCCCGCCGGGCCCAGTTGTAGCCCTCCCAGCGAGTCGCGCGGAAGCCGTGGCCGCACTCGGAGATGACGATGCGCTTGGCCTTCAGGCGGACGGCCGCCTCGTAGACGTTGTTGGCGATATAGGCGCCCAGGGCGTCGTCGCCGGAGAAGAGGCCGAAGCTGGTGTTGTCCCAGCCCCAGCGGGGCATGGTCCAGGACTGGCCGGCCAAGTGGAAGATCTTGGCCGCCTGGCCGATGGAGCGGGGGTCGAACTTGATCTCCCGCGGGTTGATGGCGTAGAGGAAGTCGCAGCCTTCCTTGTCGACGGGGATGTCGAGACTGTCGTCGCCCAGCTCGGCCCGGGCCTCGTCCCGCATCCAGGCCAGGGTCTCCAGATAGTCGTCCTCCGCGACGCCCATCTGGTTTCCGGTGTCCCACTGGTCCCGGCTGACGTTGAAGATCCCCTCCGGGACGATCCCGATCGCGGTCAGCAGACCCCGGGTGAAGCGGACCAAGCTCCCGGTGTCGACCCCCATGGGACAGTTGTAGGCGCAGCGCCGGCAGGCGCTGCACAGCCCGAAGGCCACGTTCTTCAGCTCGTTGAGCTCGGCATCGTCGGCCGGGCGCCTGGCTCCCACCCACCAGGGGATGATGCGGCCGGTCCAGTCCATGTGCCGCTTGAAGATCTTGCGGATGCGGTCGGCCTTGGCCACCGGCGTCATCTGGGGATCGTCGGGGAAGGCCAAAGCATAGTGGCAGGAATCGGCGCACAGCCCGCAGTGGACGCAGCCGACCATCGAGAGCGCCGTGCGCCGGCTCATCCGGCGCGACAGGAGGGCCAGGAACCGCTCAACGTTCCGCTCATCCGCCTGGTAGGTCGCCAGACGGCCGGCCACGACGCAGGGCGCCTGATCGGCTTTGGCCTTCTCCTGCGTCCGGACGTCCAGGGGAAGGTCCATGACCTTCCGGGAGGGGCTCTTCGCGCCCGTCTTCATGCCGGCCTCCCGGCCTGGCCGGCCGCCGGCCGCGGGGAGCCCGGCTTTCGCGGCGGCGGCAGGACGCCGCGGTGTCCCAGGGTCCGGCCCAAATCGGCGCGGATGAACGGGTAGTAGAGGTAGTGTCCGATCTTGGAGAACGGCACGTAGACCAGGAAAAAGGCGGTCAAGGCGAAGAAGGCGATCAGGGGAGCCTCGCTCTCCTGCCAGCGGTTGGGCGCCGCCAGGACGCCGGCGGCGAAGAAGAGAATCATCAGGGTGACGGCCGCATAGTCGTCCGGCCGGCTGACCGCGCGCAAGCGGGGATCGCGGACCCGGCGGACGAGCCGGAGGACCCCGACCAGGGCGGCCGCGGCCATGACGGCCTGGAAGGCATAGACCACCGGGCGGATCTCGAGGAGCCGCGGCGCGTAGGGAATGATGAAGGTCGCCGCGATGGCCGCCGCGACGCCGACATGGAAGATGACGAATTGGACATAGAAGAGGGGCTTGCGCCGGATCGACTCCATGACGCCCGGCAGGGCCACGCCGGCCAGGGCATAGCCCGCGCCGCGGATGGAGGAGCCTTCGGCCAAGCCCCTCTCGCGGGAGGCCTTGAAGTGAAGGATCCAGGCGACGCGGGCGGCGTACACGACGGCCATGAAGGCCAGGCAGACGAGCTGGACCTCGTTCTCCATGATCCTGAGCAGGGGGCTCATGCGGCGGTCCTTTCGATTCGGCTTCGACCGGCCATTATACAGGTCCGGGCGTCTCCGGCCAAGCGGGCCGACCCCTTCCGGCTCCGGCTTCGATTGATTTTCGACCGGGCTTCCCATAGTATGGGAGGCTCCGCCCGGGCCCGGCGGCCCGAGTTCCGCGGATCGAGGAGGCCGGCATGATCGACACCAGCAAGATCATCTTCCTGGACAACGGGGCCACGTCGTATCCCAAGCCCGAGGAAGTCCATTCCTTCATGAGCGACTTCTACCGCCGCTTCGGGGTCAACCCCGGCCGCTCCGGCTACGACCTCTGCCTGGAGGCGGGCGAGATGCTGGAGGGCACGCGCAAGCAGATGGCCGCCTTCTTCAACGGCCGCGACTTCAACCGCCTGTGCTTCTCCTACAACTCCACCGACGCCCTGAACCTCCTCATCTTCGGCCTGCTCGGCCCCGGCGACCACGCCGTGACGACGACCCTGGAGCACAACTCCGTCCTGCGCCCGCTCTACCACCTGGCCCGCGACTACGGCGTCCAGATCGACCACGTCCCCTTCAATGCCGGGGGGCATATCGAGCCGGAGGCCATCGCGGCCCGGCTCCGCCCCGAGACCCGTCTGGTGGTGGTCAACCACGCCTCCAACGTCATCGGCACGGTGCAGCCGATCCGGGCCATCGGGAAGCTCTGCCGGGAGCGGGGCGTCCGCTTCATCATCGACGCCAGCCAGTCGGCCGGCAAGATCCCCATCGACATGGAAGCCGACAACCTGGACGCGGTCGCCTTCACCGGCCACAAGTCCCTGCTGGGCCCGACCGGCATCGGCGGCCTCTACGTCCGGGAGGGCGTGGAGGTCCGCCAGACGCGGGCCGGCGGCACCGGCGTCCGCTCGGCCCAGCATCTCCACTTGGAGGAATACCCCTACCGGCTGGAGTTCGGCACTCCCAACATCATGGGCATCGCCGGCCTCCACGCCGGGGTGGAGTGGATTCGCAAGCAGGGCCTGGAGGCGATCCACCACCGGGAGATGGCCCTCCTCCTCCGGCTCGTCGAGGGGCTGCGCCGCATCGAACGGGTCAAGCTCTACTGCGCCGACGACCTCCGCGACCACATCGCGGTGCTGGCCTTCAACGTCGAGGGGATGGACGCCGCCGACGTCGGCACGATGCTCGACGTCGACCACAACATCGCCTGCCGGACCGGGCTGCATTGCGCTCCCCTGGTCCACGAGCAGCTCGGCACGGACAAGATCCACGGCGCGGTAAGGTTCGGGATCGGGCCCTTCAACACCGAGGCCCATATCGACGCGGCGATCGCGGCTGTGGCCGAGATCGCCGCGACACCGGTCCGCCGCTAGTGTCCCGTCTCATAAATACCATTCCCATCATCTCCTTGGAGACGGGACACTTCCAGGAGGGAGAGGCTCCCCCCCGGCGCTCCGCTGCCCCCCTGCGGGGGCCTCGCCGCCCCGCTCCTACTCCGCGGCGGTTGTGCGTCCAGCCTGTTAAGAACTGAGTCCACGAATTTCCGAGACGCACAGCTACGCGGACGGCGCCTCAGACGCAGCCGTCGGGCTTGGGCAGTCCGGCCAGCTTGCAGGCCCCTTTGGCCGGGCCGGAGGGGAACAGCTCATAGATGCGCTTGAGGGTGAAGCCCGAGGCCTGGCAGACCTTGCGGACCATGGGCGCCATCTGGGTCTCGAGGTAGAAGCTCCGGATGAAGTCGATGACCTTCCAGTGCTCCGGGGTCAGGCTCTCCAGACCCTCCTCCTGCCGGGCCAAGGCGGCGGCGATGGCGGCGTTCCAGCACTCCGGAACGGCCAGGAATCCCTCTTCATTGAGCTCGACGGCTTGGCCGTCGACATTGAGAGTAGGCATGGTCTATCTCCCGGTCGGCGATTAAAGGGGCCATTCTACCACAGACCGGGAATCGGCCCCAGCCTCAACGCGCCAGGATGTAGCGGAAGAACTTGAGGCTCTCGATCTCCTCGGAATCCCGGACGTAGACGGCCGGGCCCAGGGCCTCCAGCCGATCGGCTTCGGCTTCCGCATCGGCCAGGTAGCGGGCCCGCGCCTCCGCCTCGGACGGGACGGAGTCCTCCCGGGCGGCCGGAGCGAGCGGGCCTTCCAGGCGGGGCGGATCATCGACCTCGTCCTGATGCCGCCATTCGCCCGTGGCCCGTTCGAAGGCGTAGACCCTCAGGAACGCGGGCCCCCGCCGGGCCAGGAAGCCGAGGGCGGCCAGCAAGAAGTCCACATCCTCCTGCCGGAAAGTGTAGTGGAGGTTGATCCTGACCCAGCCCGGCTTGACGCCCTGGTATCCGCACCGGATGGCCTCGCGGTAGCGCAGGGATTGGTCGTGGTTGATGTCCAGGAGGAGGTGGCCGTAGGGGCCGGCGCAGCTGCAGCCGGCCCGCGATTGGATGCCGAACAGGTCATTGAGAAGGCGGGCCACCAGCTTGGGGTGGAGAATCCTATCCCCGTGCCTGACGTTGAACGAGACGATGGGGGCGTCCCCGGGATCGTCGGTCCGGCCGATCGGCTCGAGGCCCGGCAGGCGGGCCAGGCCGGTTCGGAAGCGGGCCAGCCACTCGGCCTCGATCCGCTCGATTCTCTCGATCCCGATGCGGTCCTTGAGGTCCATGGCCAGGGCGGCCCGGATCGTCTGCAGGATCGGGGGCGTCCCGGCCGACTCCCGGGTCTCGATGTCGTCGGAGAAGTCGTGGCCCTCCGGGCTGACGTAGACCACGGTGCCCCCCCCGGCCGTGGTCGGCGGCAGGTCCTTGCGATAGAGGTTCTCGTGGATGACCAGGATCCCGGCCGCGCCCGGCCCGCCCAGGAACTTGTGGGGCGAGAAGAAGACGGCGTCGAAATAGGAGGTCCGGTCCCTGTTCATGTCGATGGCCGCGTAGGGGGCGATGGCGGCGAAGTCGAAGAAGACCGGACAGCCGTGAGCGTGGCAGAGGCGGGCCACATCGTAGACGGGCGTCCGCAGGCCGGTGATGTTGGAGCCGGCCGAGAACGAGCCGAAGCGCGTCCGGCCGGCGTGGCGGGGATCGGAGAGCTTGCGCTCCAGATCGGCCAGGTCCATCCGGCCGCGCCCGTCCAAGCCGACGACCACGACCTCGGCGAAGGCCTCCCGCCACATCAGCTCATTGGTGTGGTGCTCGTAAGGGCCGATGAAGACGAGCGGACGGGTCGACGACAGAGGCTCGGTCGCCAGGCCGGCGGCCGCGAGCCGCTCCCGGAAGACCGGGGCCACGTAGACGCCCAGGATCTCCAGGAGCTTCTTCAGGGCTCCGGTCGAGCCCGACCCCGCCGGAAGGACCTTGCCCTGGGGGCCGGCGTTGACGTGGCGCCGGATGAGATCGAGGGCGGCGTGGTACAGCCGGGTGGAGCAGCGGCCCGAAAAGTCGTCCTCGGTGTGGGTGTTGGCGTAGCAGGCCAGGATGTCGCGCATCCGGGCCTCGATCGACTCGACGGCCCGGCCCGAGGCGGTGTAGTCGGCGTAGAGCATCCGACGCGGGCCGAACGGCCCGGTCAGGATGAGATCGCGGCCGATGATCCCGTCCCGAGCCTCCGCCAGCAGGGCTTCTCCGCGCGATTCGGACATGGCGCTCAATCCAGGACCGGCCGGGGCGGCTCGGCGGGGAGGCGGACCGTGAAGACCGAGCCCTTCCCCTCTTCGCTGGCCAGGGCGATCGTCCCGCCGTGCAGGGAGACGACATGCTTGACGATGGCCAGCCCGAGGCCGGTCCCGCCCAGCCGCCGGGAGCGCGACTTGTCGACGACGTAGAAGCGCTCGAAGACGCGGGCCTGGTGCGGCGGCGGGATGCCGGGGCCCGTGTCGGACACCTCGATGACGGTCTCCTTCCCGTCCCGCCGGAAGGCCAGGACGACGCGGCCCTTGTCCGTGTACTTGACGGCGTTGTCGATGAGGTTGAACAGGAGGCGCTCCATCAGGTCGGGGTCGGCCGCGAAGTCCGGCAGGCCCGGCTCGATCTCCAGCCTCAGGTCCAGGCCCTTGGCCTCGGCCTTGGGACGGTAGAGCGGCAGGATCCGCTCGGCCAGCTCGGCCGCGGAGACGGTCCTCCTCTCGGGGCGGAAGCCGCGGTCCTCCAGCTCGCCCAGCTTGAGGAGGTCGTCCACGATCCCCCCCAGCCGACCGGCGTTGCGCTTGAGGATGTCCATGGCCGCGGCCGAGCGGGCCGGGTCGGACTCCCCCTCCAGGAGCTCGGCCGCCCCCAGCACCGCCGCGACGGGCGTCCGCAGCTCGTGCGAGGCGTTGATGACGAAGTCCTTCTTGATGTCCTCCACCCGGCGCATCTCGGTCAGATCCTGCAGCAGGAGGGCGATGCCGTCCTGCCGGGGCAGGTAGCTCAGGGTGCAGAGATAGCTGCGCTCGTCCAGGCGGACCTCGCGGCGCAGGACCCCCTTCTCGGCCCGGACCCGCTCGACCAGCTCGCGCAGGGCCGGACGGCGCAGGACCTCCCAGAAGTAGCGGCCCTCGGAGCCGGCGTCGCGGGTCAGATCGCGGAAGCTCTCGTTGGCCAGGATGATCCGGCCGTCTCGGTCCAGGACCGCCAGCCCCTCGTGGAGCGAGCCGATCGTCCGGACCAGGTTGTCCTTCTGCAGGTCGGCGTCCTGGAAGAGATCCTGCAGCCGGGCCGCCATCAGGTTGAAGTCGGCCGTCAATCCGCCCAGCTCGTCGCGCCGCCGCTCCTTGATCCGGACGGTGAAGTCCCCCGCGGCCACCCGGTCCGCGGCCCGGCGGAGGCGGGCGATCGGCCGGGTGAAATGGGCCGACAGGCCGACGGCCCCGGCCAGGGCCAGCAGCAGGACGGCCAAGCCGATGCGGAAGGTCGACCGGCGCATCTGGCCGATGAACTCGTCGATGACCCGCATGTAGCGGCTGAGCCGCAGCACCGCGCGAACCCGGTCGCCCTTCTCCAGCGGCAGGCCGACATAGAGCATGCGGGCTTCCACGGTGTAGCTGAAGCGGAGAGACTGGCCGACCTTGCCCTGAAGCGCCTCGGCCACCTCCTGCCGGTAGCGATGGTCTTCCATCCCGACCGGGTCCTTCTCCGAATCGGCCAGGACGCGCCCCGAGGGATCGACGACCGTCAAGCGGGCGCCGGCGGACCGGCCGATCGCCTTGATCCAGGCGTCCAGGGCGGCCTCGTCGCCAGCCTCGAGGCGGGCTTCCACGTCGCCTTGAAGCGAGCGGGCCAGCCCTTCCAGATAGCCGGCCGTGCTCCGCTCCGCGCTGCGGCGCATGGAGGTGAAGGACGACACGGCCACGGGCAGGCTGCCCAGGAGGATGACCGCGACGAACCCGGCCAGGAGCTTGAGGAAGATGCTGCGCTTCATGGCTCGACCTTGTACCCCACCCCGCGGATGTTCTTGACCACCCCGGCCGCCGGCCCGAGCTTGTCCCTCAGGTTCTTGATGTGGACGTCGACCGTCCGGTCGAGGACGATCTTCTGATGGCCCCAGATCTCGTCCAGGATCTGCTCGCGGCTCAGGACCCGGCCCCGCTTTTGGGCCAGCAGGAGCAGGATCCGGAACTCGGTCGAGGTCAGGTCCAGGGTCCGGCCCTTCCAGCGGGCCTCAAAGCGCTCCGGGTCGAGGACCAGCCCGTCCCCCACTTCCAGGGGGCCGCCCGCCTCCGGGGCCCGGCTCCGCCGCAGGACGGCCTTGATCCGGGCCGCCAGCTCCTTGTGGGAGAAGGGCTTGACGACGTAGTCGTCGGCGCCCAGCTCCAAGCCCAGCACCCGATCCGTCTCCTCGGCCCGGGCCGTGGCCATGATGAGGGGGATCGAGCGCCAGTCCTCGGAGCGCTTGAGCGTTCGGCAGACGTCCAGCCCGCTCTGATCAGGAAGCATCAGGTCGAGGACGACGAGATCGGGACGCTTGCGGGCCAGGAACCGGAAGAACCGCTCGGCCTCGCCGAACGTCTCCGCCCGGAAGCCCTCCCGGCGGAGATGCTCGGCCGTCAGGGCGGCCAGGTCGGCCTCGTCCTCGAGGATGGCGATCAGCTCGTTCATCGCGGGTCTCCCGGATGGGTCCGGTTATAGCGCAAATGGAGGGGGATGTAAAATCGCCTCATCCGAATCGCCCGGTGATGTAGTCCTCGGTCATCTTCTGGGACGGCGCGGTGAAGACGGTTCGGGTGTCGCCGAACTCGATCAGCTCGCCCAGCATCATGAAGGCGGTGAAGTCCGAGACCCGGGCCGCCTGCTGCATGTTGTGGGTGACGATGACCACGGTGTAGTCGGCCTTCAGCCGCTGGATGAGGTCCTCGATGCGGGCCGTGGCGATCGGGTCGATGGCCGAGCAGGGCTCGTCGAAGAGGATGACCTCGGGTCGCACGGCCAGGGCCCGGGCGATGCAGAGCCGCTGCTGCTGGCCGCCCGAAAGGGCGAAGGCGTTCTCGCGGAGGCGGTCCTTGACCTCGTCCCAGAGCGCCGCCTCGCGCAGGCTGCGCTCGACGACCTCCTCGAGGACGGCCCGCCGCCGCTCGCCGTTGATCCGCATGCCGTAGGCGACGTTGTCGAAGATCGGCTTGGGGAAGGGATTCGGCTTCTGGAAGACCATGCCCACGCGCCGCCGCAGCTCGACCGGGTCCTGATCGGGGGCATGGATGTCCGTCCCGTCCAGGAGAATGCGGCCGCTGATCCGGGTGCCGGGGACCACGTCGTTCATCCGGTTGAGGGTCCTGATGAACGTCGACTTGCCGCAGCCGGACAGCCCGATGATGGCCGTGACCGACTTGGCCGGGCAGGCCAGATTGACGGATGGGAGGGCCCGCTTGGGGCCGTAATAGAAATCCAGATTCGTGGCTTCGATCTTGACGCGGGCGGAC
>CAZKXI010000045.1:0-12984 GCA_964556755.1 uncultured Eubacteriales bacterium | reverse complement strand
GGGTCCCCTCAGAGAGATGTGGAAAAAGGCTGCGCCCTCGCGATTTCGCCGTCGGCCGACACCTCTAACCGTCCCTGCTCCCCGGAGATGGGAGTGAAACCTATGATCCCGGAGCGGCGGGCGGCCCGGCGGGCTACTTCCGGCGGCCGAGGATGCCGCCCAGCACGCCCCGCATGATGGAGCGGCCGATCTGGCTGCCCATGGAGCGGACGGCGCTCTTGGCCATGGACTCGATCATCGACTCGCGCCGGCGGGGGGGCGCCGGCGTCCGGGGAGCCGTCCGCGGCGCCGGACGCGGGACCCGCGCCGGCGGGGCGGCCGGGGGAGCGGCCCTCTGATCGGCCCGGGCCCGCAGGATCTCGTAGGCCGACTCCCGGTCGATCTCCTCCTCATAGCGGCCGAAGAGGGCCGAGCCCCGGATGAGGCTCTGCCGGAGCTCCGGATCGATGGGGCCGATCTGGCTCCAAGGCGGCCGGATGAAGGCGCGCTCGGTGATCTCCGGCTGGCCTTTCTCGTCCAAAAAGGAGACCAGCGCCTCGCCCACGGCCAGCTCGCCGATGGCTCTCTCGGCGTCGAGCGCGGGGTTGATGCGGAGCGTCTCGGCCGCCACCTTGACGGCCTTCAGGTCGCGCGGGGTGAAGGCCCGCAGGGCATGCTGGATGCGGTTGCCGAGCTGGCCCAGGACGATGTCCGGGACGTCGAGGGGATTCTGGGTGACGAAGAAGATCCCCACGCCCTTGGACCGGATGAGGCGGACCACCTGCTCGATCTTCTGCAGCAGGGCGGAGGGGGCGTCGGTAAAGAGGAGGTGGGCCTCGTCGAAGAAGAAGACCAGCCGCGGCTTGTCCAGGTCGCCGACTTCGGGCAGGCGCTCGTAGAGCTCGGACAGCATCCACAGGAGGAAGGTGGCATACAGCTTCGGCTGCAGCATCAGCCCGTCGGCGGCCAGGATGTTGACCGTTCCCCGGCCTTGCGGATCGGTCCGGAGGAGGTCCTCGATGTCCAGGGCCGGCTCGCCGAACAGCCGGTCGCCGCCCTGGGCCTCCAGGTCCAGGAGGGCCCTCTGGATGGCCCCGATGGAGGCGGCCGAGACGCGGCCGAAGCGGCCCGAGACGTCGGCCGCGTTGTCGGAGACGAACCGCAGCATCTCCCGCAGGTCCTTGACGTCCAGGAGCATCAGGCCGTCCTCGTCGGCCAGCCGGAAGACGATTGTCAGGACGCCGGCCTGGACCTCGTTGAGGTTGAACAGCCGGCCGAGCAGGAGCGGCCCCATCTCGCTCATCGTCGTCCGCACGGGATGGCCCTGCCGGCCCTCGATGTCCCACGGCACGACCGGGCTGGCCCGGAAGGCGAAGTCCGACAGCCCCAGCCGGCCGATTCTCTCGGTGATCTTCGGCCCCGGCTGTCCCGGCCGGGCCAATCCGGCCAGGTCGCCCTTGACGTCGGCCATGAAGACCGGCACCCCCGCCGCGCTGAGGCTCTCGGCCAGAACCTGCAGCGAGACGGTCTTGCCGGTCCCCGTGGCTCCGGTGATCAGCCCGTGGCGATTGGCCATCCGGGGAAGGAGATGGAGGTCGCGCGGACCGCCGGCGACGAGCAGGCCTGGGGTGGAGCTCATGGCGTCATCCTTTCGGACCATTTATAAACCAAACCGCCTCCCCAGGGAAGGCGTCCGGCCCTTAACATCCGCGGCGGCGGAAAGGTATACTCTCCTGTGAGATGGATGAGCGGGAGAACGCCTTGATCGAAAGGGTGCTGGCCGGAGACGCCGCGGCCTTCGAGCCGCTGGTGACGCCCTACCGAAGCGCCCTGCTGGGGCTGGCCGCCCGCATCGTCCGCGATCCCGAGGATGCCCAGGAAGTGGCCCAGGAGACGCTCCTGCGGGCCTACCGCTATCTGGGGGGCTTCGACCGCGGTCTCGGATTCCGCAGCTGGCTCTACCAGATCGCCGTGAACACCGCCCGCTCCTTCCAGCGTCGCCGGATCGAGCGTGACATCGGGCTGGACCGGGCCGCGCCCGAGATTCTCGAGGCCGGGTCTTTCGAGAATCCCGAGGCCGGCCGCGACAGGGCCGACCTGCGGGGTCGCCTGCAGGCTTGCCTGAGCGTCCTCTCTCCCCGCGAGCGCGAAGTCTTCCTCCTGCGCGAGATCGAGGATCTCAATGTCCGCGAGACGGCCCGGGCCCTGGGCTCCTCGGCGGTCTCCGTCCGCGTCCATCTGAGCGCGGCGCGCCGGAAGATCCGAGCCCGCTATCTGGAGCTCTTCCAGCCGGGGCCGGGAGGGCGGGCATGAGGGGGCGCCGGCGGCGGGAGTACGAGGAGGCGCGGCGGAGCCTGCGCGCCTGGGCCCGGGCCTCCTCCGGGCCGGACTGGACCGAGGAGCAGTGGCGGGGGATCCTGAGCCGCGCGGTCCGTCAATCCCCGGAGCCATGGCCGTCCCGCCGGGCTCCGCTTTGGCGGCCCGCTCTGTCGGCGGCCTCCATGCTGGCCGCTCTGGCCGCCGGAGCCTGGTATGTGGCGGTCGGGCCGGGCTCGCCGGCCGCGGCGCTCCCCGACAGCCGGGCCGGCGAGATGCTTCCGGCCGATCCCGCCGACCTCGTGGCCCCGGGAAGGTCGGCCGCGCCGGCCGGGCTGACTTCGGAGATGCCCCTTCTGCCGCCGCCCCCCGAGAATCTCCCCGCCTGGCTCCACCCCGGATACGGGCCGCGGGGTCCCGTCTGGCTCTACCTGCCGCCCGCTCTCAACCGGTAAGCCGCTCCAGGATGCGGACCCGCTTGGCCGCGTCGCGGTAGGCGCCGTTCCAGCCCATCACCCGCCGGAAGTGCCGCAGGGCCTCTTCGTTGCGGTTCAAGTCCTCCAGGATCTCGGCTTTGTCGTAGGTCAGGGCGAAGTCCGCGTCGGAGCCCTGGTCCACGCGCCGCAGGGCCTCGTCGATTCGCCGGAGAGCCTCCGGGAAGCTCTTCCGCCGCCGGAAGGCCTGGGCGGCCAGGGCGTAGCAGTCGGCGGCCCGTTCCGGATCCTCGGCGGCCAGCTCGAACTCGGCCACCGCCTCGTCCAGGAGGTCCTGCTCCAGGAAGGCCAGTCCGAGCTGATAGCGGACCTCGTGGCGGCCCGGATCGATCTTGAGCTCCACCTGGCGCTTGAACTCGGCCACGATCTCGTCCAGGTCCTTCTCGATGACCGCGGCCTTCTCCTTGACCTGGCGGAACGTCTCGGCCTCGATGGCCTCCATCTCGTCGCGGAGCGCGCCGGACAGATCCAGGAAGCGCGTTCCGGCGGCCGGCGGCGGCGCCGAGCCGGTCCACAGATCGGTGCCGCCGAAGATCTCCTCCAGCGAGACCGTGTCCCCGACGATCTCCTCGGGAAAAGAGAAGGCCGGCGGGGCCGGTCCGGGGCGGCCCTTCGGCTTCTCCTCCCCGGCCATGCGGGCCATCAGTCCGGCCAGGTCGTCGGCGCTCGCCGGAGGGAGATCCGCGGGAAGAGCGGCCAGTCGTTCCTCGATGCGGGCTTCCTCGGGATAGAGCAGGCGGAGGTTCTCGAGGATCCGTCGGGCATTGCGGACCAGTCCCTGCTCGACGTAGAGGCCGGCCTTGGTCAGGTTCGTCAGGATGATCTCCCTGTCCTTGGCCGGCAAGCCGGAGGACGGGACGGGCTCGATCTCGACGGGGTCCGCCGCGACGGCGCCTCCGCTCTCCTTCCAGGCTCTCTTCAGACCGGCGTCCTCGGGCTTGATCTCGATCAGCTCGCGCAGGGCACGCCGCCGCAGGTCGTCGCGGCCCTGGGACCGGGCCTCCTCGGCGAGAAGGCGCAGGGCCGCTTCCCGGTGCTCGACCCGGCCGCCGCGGCGGAACACGGCGGCCAGCTTTTCCAGGCTGGGCAGGTGCTCGGGGTGGGCGATGAGGATGAAGCCGAGCAGGCCGGCCGCCCGGTCATCCTTGCCCCGATTGAGGAGCGAGACCACCAGCGGCTCGTAGAGGGCGAAGGCCTCGTCGGGGCGGCCGGCCCGCAGGGACAGGATGCCCAGCTTGGCCCGGGCGTCGCCGCGGTCCGGATCCTCCTGCAGGATTCGTTGGAAGACCTCCTGAGCCTTGGCGTCGCTGTGGCCTTCGAGGTAAAGGTCGCCCAGGAGCGACACGAGGCCGGGCTGGGAGCCGTGGCGGCGGATGCTCTCCTCGACCAGCCGGACCGCTTCGTCCATCCGCCGGGCCTTCTTCATCAGGCGGGCCAGCCCGGCCAAGGTTCGGGCGTCGCCTTCCCTGATCCGCAGGGATTCCCTCAAAAGGCGCTCGGCCTCGGCCAGCTCGCCGCGGGCCAGGAAGATGTCCGCCGCCTCGTTGAGCTCGGCCGCGGCCCGGTCCAGCGCGCCCGCCTTGGCCAAGTACCCGGCTAGTCTCAGCCGGGCGCCGGCATCGGACCGGTCCAGCCGGGCCAGCTTCTCGGCCAGGCTGATCCGCTCCGCCGCCGCGGATTCCCCCAGCTCCTCCAGGGCCCGGGCATACTCGGTCTTGGCCTCGGCCAGGAATCCCAAGCGGCTGTAGAGGTCGCCCAGCCGGACCGCGATCCCGGCGTCGTCGGGATTCAGCTTGCGGACCCGCTTGGCCAGAGCCAGGGCTTGCGGGTAGAAGCCGTGCCCTTCCAGGGCTTCGATGTTGGCCCGGAAGACGCGCCCGGCCCGCTCGGCCTGCCCCAGCTGGACGTAGAGATCGCCGATGATGTTGCGCAGGGGGATGTCCTGGGACGTGCCGTCCAGGAGCTTCTCGTACTCGGCCGCGGCGTCGGACAGCCGGCCGGCTTTGACGAGCCGCTCGGCCGTCTCGGAGGCTCGGGAGCGGTCGGCTTTGCCGTTCATTCGAAGAGGGCTCGCTCCGATTGTAGAGAAAAGCTGCGGCGATGGAAAGGGGTCGGCCCCCGCGCATCCAGAGCCTCGTAGTGGGCGGCCGTCCCGTAGCCCTTGTGGCGGTCCAGGCCGTAGCCGGGGATCAAGCGCCCGCAGAAGACGAGCTGGGCGTCCCGCAGGACCTTGGCCACGATCGAAGCGGCCGCGATGGAGGTCGCCAGGCGGTCGCCGTGGAGCACCGCCCGCTGAGGGAAGCCGGGGGCGGGAAGCGGAAGGCCGTCGACCAGGACCAGGTCGGGCCGGACGGGAAGCGCGGCCACCGCCCGCCGCATGGCGGCCTGGGAGGCGCGCAGGACGTTCAGGCGGTCGACCTCGCCGCTGGGGCTGAAGCCGATCCCCACCGCCGCCGCCGCCGCGATGCGTCCGGCCAGCTCGCCGCGCAGACGGGCCGTCAGGCGCTTGGAATCGTCGGTGCGGACGAGCCACTCCGGCGGCTCGGACAGGATCACCTCGAGGGGGAAGGCGACGGCCGCGGCCACGACCGGCCCGCACAGGGCGCCGCGGCCGACCTCGTCGAGACCGGCCACGACCCGGCATCCTTGGCGGATGCAGGACCGCTCCAGCCCGAAGTCCGCCACGGCGGGGTCCGGCGGCGGAGGGCGGTCAGCGCTGATCGCCGCGCAGACGGGCCGCCTTGCCCTTGAGGGCCCGCAGGTAATACAGCTTGGCCCGGCGGACCTTGGTCTGGCGGACGATCTCGATCTTCTTGATGGACCGCGAGTGCAGGGGGAAGACGCGCTCGACGCCCACGCCGAAGGAGATCTTGCGGACGGTGAAGGAGGCGTTCATCCCGGCCCCCCGCTTGGCGATGATGTCGCCCTGGAAGACCTGGACCCGCTCCTTGTCGCCTTCCTTGATCAGGACATGGACCTTGACGGTGTCCCCGACGGCGAAGGGATCGAGATCCTTTCTCATATACTTCTCTTCGACCATCTGCATCGTGTTCATGATTCGTTCCTTTCCTTGCGGCCGGGGGCCAGAAGTTGTCGCTCTTCCGCCGTCAGCGGCTGGCGGGCCAGGAGGTCGGGACGGCGAGCGGCCGTCTTCTCCAGCGCCATCCGCCGACGCCAGGTCTCGATTTTCTTGTGATCGCCCGAGAACAGCACCGCCGGCACCTTCAGCCCGCGGAAGTCGCGGGGCCGGGTGTAGTGCGGGAAGTCCAGGCGGCCTTCGACGAACGAGTCGTGCCGGACCGAGGCCTCCTTGCCGACGACCCCGGGCACGAAGCGGGACACGGCGTCGACCACGGCCATGGCCGGGATCTCGCCGCCGGTCAGGACGTAGTCGCCGATGGAGATCTCCTCGCTGGCCAGGTGCCCGGCGACCCGCTCATCCACGCCTTCGTAGCGGCCGCAGATCAGGAGGACCTGGGGCCGGGCCGCCATCTCCTCGGCCAGGCGGCCGTCGAAGGGCCGGCCCTGGGGCGAGAGGAGGTAGACGGGCGCGCCGGCCGAGCCGCGCACGGCCTCGACCGCGGCGAAGAGGGGCTCGGGCTTGAAGACCATGCCTTCCTCGCCGCCGAACGGCCGGTCGTCGACCTGGCGGTGCCTGTCCGTCGTATAGTCGCGCAAATCGTGCACCTGAACCTCGATCAGCCCTTTCTGGATCGCCTTGCGGACGACTCCCTCGGAGAAGACGCCCGAAAACATCTCGGGGAAGATCGTGATTATATCAAATCTCATTCAAGTCCCAAAGGCCCTCGGGCGGATCGATCAGGATCCGCTTGCCGGCCGTGTCGATCTCGCGGCAGATGGCCCCTCCCAGGGGCACCAAAGTCTCCCGGCCGTCGGGCCGGCCCACGACCAGCACGGCCGCGCCGCCCGATTCCAGGACGTCCTTGACGATACCCCAGGCCGGCCCTTCCGGCGGCCGCACTTCGCACCCGACGAGGTCGGCGATCTCGTAGACGTCCGCCGACGGCTCCGGCAGCCCGGCTTCGGGGACGACGATGTCGCAGCCGGCCAGCGCCTCGGCCTGGCCGATCGAGTCGACTCCCCCCAGCTTGAGGACGGCGAAGCCCCCCCGGCGGGACAGGGACTCGACCCGATACTCCGTGTCGACGCCCCGCCGTCTCAGAAAGACGGCAAAAAAAAAGCCTCGGGCAAGCCCTCCTCGGCCAGGCGGACCCTCAGCTCCCCGGTCCGCCCCTGGCTGCGCAGGACCTTCCCGATGGCGCGCAAATCAGGCTTTCTCGGCGTCCTTCTCGATGATCTCGAGATTGTAGCGCCGCTTGAGCTTCATGCCCGCCGCGCCCAGGATGATGCGGATGGCGCGGGCCGTCCGGCCCTGCTTGCCGATGACTTTGCCGAGATCCTCGGGGGCCACCTTCAGCTCGAGGATGGTCGTCTGCTCGCCGTCGAGGACGGAGACGACGACTTTATCGGGCTGGTCGACGAGCGCCTTGGCGATGAGTTCGACGAGATCCTTCACGATGCCTCCTGGGACGGGAGAGGGATTAGGCCTTCTTGGCCTTCTTCAGCTCTTTCTGGAGGAGGGAGTTGACGGTCTCGGAGGGCTTGGCGCCCTTGGCGATCCAAGCCTGGGCCTTGGCCACGTCGATCTTGACCGCGGCCGGTTCGACGGTCGGGTCGTAGGTGCCGATGTACTCCTTGGCCCGGCTTTCGCGGGGCTTTTCGGAGTCGACGACCACGATCCTGTAGGCGGGCCGGTTCTTGGAGCCGATACGAGTCAAGCGCATAGACATCATAGGTGGTTAATCCATTCTATTGAAATAGGTTAGAGATTCTAGCCGAAATCGCCCCCCAAGTCAACGGCGAAACGGCCTTTTTATCGCGCCGCCAACAGCCTTCTTATCAGCCGGATAGGGCGTTTTTGACATTTCGGGGATGAATTGATAGTTTGGCCGCATGGGCCTCGCCGACTGGGCCGTGCTGGCCTTTCTCTGCGCCCTGTCCCTGGGCGTCGGCCTCGTCTTCACCCGGCGGGCCGGCCGCGAAGGGGCTTCGGGCTACTTCACCGGCAACCGCAGCCTCCCCTGGTGGGCCATCGGGCTGTCCAACACCGCCACCTACCAGTCCGGCAACGGCGCCTTCATCATGCTCATCCTGGTCTACGGCCTGGCCGGCAACTGGATGTGGTGGGCGTCCTGGATCGTCTGGATGCCGCTGGTGGCCATCGTCTGGGCCCGGATGTGGCGCCGCATGGGCATCGTCACGACGGCCGAGCTGCTGACCCTGCGCTACGGCGGCAAGCCGGCCATGCTGGCCCGGCGCCTGTACGCCTTCCTGCTGTTCGGCTACGCGGTCATCATCATCGCCTACATCACCGGCTTCTTCGCCAAGACGGTGGCTCCGCTGCTGCCCCTGAGCGAGACGCGGATCCTGCTCCTCTTCGGCGGCGTCACCGCCCTCTACACCATCTTCGGCGGGCTGGCCGGCGTGGTCTTCACCGACGTCGTCCAGTTCGCCATCCTGCTGGCGGGAAGCCTGGGCTTCTTCTTCCTGACCGTCCCCCAGCACGGCGGATGGGCGGCCATCGTCGACCGGGTCCAGGCGATCCGCCCCGAGGGGCTGCAGCAGTTGCCGCCGACGCCGCTGATCCCCGCCCTGACCCTGGCCATGCTGGTGGTTCAGGGGCTCTTCTTCGCCGGCTCGCCCACGGCCGGCGAGGGCATGACGGCCCAGCGCTTCATGGGAGCCAGAAGCGAGAGGCACGCCATCGGCGGTCAGCTCTTCAACGCCTTCCTGGCCCTGTCGCTGCGGACGATCCCCCTGATCGGCCTCGGGGTGGTGGCCCTGTCCCTGTTCTGGACCGGCGACCTGATCAAGAGCCTCGGGCCGTCCCCGGCCGGGACCCGACTCCTGGCCGATCCCGCCCACGCCTGGGGAGAGCTCATCCGCTCGACCCGGATGCCGGCCGGCTTCATCGGCGTCCTGGTGGCCTCCGAAGCCGCCGCCTTCATGTCCACCCTCAGCTCGCTGATCAACTGGGGCTCCAGCCTGGTCATCAACGACTTCTACCGGCCGCTGCGGCCGCGCGATTCCGCCCGCCGGCAGGTCCTGGTCAGTCGGCTGACGACCCTTCTCCTCTTCATCACGGCGGCCGTCATCGCCGTCCTCTTCGTCGAGGGCATGGTCAGCTGGTTCCTGTTCATCAACTCGGTCATGGTCGTCTTCATCCTGCCGCTGTCGTGGCTGCGCTTCTTCTGGGGGCGCTTCAACGTCTGGGGCGAGATCGCGGCCATTGTCCTGGGCCTGCCGCTGTCGATCCTGCTGTGGTTCGGCCTGGGCTTCAAGGACAAGCCGTTCTGGCAGGCGACCGGCCTGCTCTTCCTGGTCAGCCTGGCCGTGCTGATCGGGGTGACCCTGCTGACGCCGCCGGAGAAGACGGAGACCCTGATCGCCTTCTACGAGCGCTGCCGCCCGCCGGGGCGCTGGAAAGGCGTCCGGGAGAAGGCCCGGCCCGACCCGTTGGCGGGAACCCGGGAGGCCCCCGGCACGCTCAAGCTGATCATCGACGGTGTCCTCGGCATCGCCGCCTGCCTCGGGCTGGTCGTGGCGACCAACGCCCTCTTCGCCGGCGACGGCGCGACCCTGGCCGGCGGCGCCGCCGGTGCGGTCGTCTTCGGGGCCTGGCTGATCAAGAGGGTCTTCTAGCCGGCATCGAACGATAAGAGCGGCCGCTCGGGCGGCCGCGAGAGGAACGCCATGCGAAAGCCCGCTTCTCTTCTCTTCGGCCTCATCCTCCTCCTGTCGGCGGCGGCGGCCGAGCCGGCGGACGGCGTCGCTCTCGTCCCGACGCCCGCCCAAGCGCGGACCGCGACGCTGACCAAAGCCCGGCTCCTGGACAAGATCCGGGGCGGCTGGGCCGGCCAGACCATCGGCTGCACCTTCGGCGGCCCGACCGAGTTCCGCTTCCAGGGCACGATCATTCCGGACGGCCAGCCCATCGCCTGGGACGAGGGGGCCGTGGCCAGGGCCTACAAGCGCTCGCCCGGACTGTACGACGACGTCTACATGGACCTGACCTTCGTCGGCATCCTGGAGAAGGAAGGGCTGGAGGCCAAGGCCGCGTCCTTCGCCAAAGCCTTCGCCGAGGCTCCCTATCCCCTCTGGCACGCCAACCAGATGGCCCGCTCCAACATCCTGCGTGGCCTTCAGCCGCCGGCCTCGGGCCATTGGAAGAACAATCCCCATGCCGACGACATCGACTTCCAGATCGAGGCCGACTTCGCCGGGCTGATGGCCCCCGGCCTGCCCAACGCGGCGGCCGAGATCTGCGACCGGGTCGGCCACATCATGAACTACGGCGACGGCTGGTACGGCGGCGTCTACATCGCCGAGATGCTGGCCCTGGCCTTCGTCGAGGAAGATATCCCGACGATCGCCGAGAAAGCCCTGCGGGCCATCCCGCCCGGGAGCGACTTCGCCAAGACCATGCGGGACGTTCTGGAGGCTTGGCGGGCGGACCCCAAGGACTGGCAGGCGGCCTGGTTCAAGGTCCTGCGCCGCTGGGGCAACGAGCCGGGCTGCCCCGAGGGCGTCTTCACCCCCTTCGACATCGACGCCAAGATGAACGCGGCCTGGGTTCTGGCGGGCCTGCTCTACGGCGGCGGCGATTTCGAGCGCACCATCGAGATCGCCACCCGCTGCGGCGACGATTCCGACTGCAACCCGGCCTCGGCGGCCGGCATCCTGGGCGTCCTCCGCGGCTTGAGCGGCATCCCCGACCGCTGGAAGTCCGGCCTGGCCGCGGTCGAGGACATCCCCTTCCCCTATGTCGGCTTCTCGCTGCGCCAAGCCGCCGACATGTCCTTCAAGCATGCCCTGGCCCTGGTGGCCCGCAGCGGCGGGAAGACCGATGGCGATTCCATCGTCATTCCGGTCCAGGAGCCGGCCGAGCTGCCTCTGGAAGTCTCCTTCGAGGGGCTCAAGCCCGTCGAGCGCCGGACTCTCCGATACGGCATGGGCTCGGAATACGCCTTCGAGATCGAGGGCCTCGGATTCGCCCTCAGCGGCGAAGCGCGCGGCGGGGAGGGCGGGCCGAAGGAGCTGCGGGTCGAGGTTTGGATCGACGGAAAGCTGCGGGAGACGGTGGTGATGCCGACCGACGACCGCATCCGCCGCGACAACCCGGCTTGGGCCTATGACCTCCCGAACGGCCGCCATGCGGTCCGCCTGGTCCTGATCAATCCGGCCGAGAAGGCCTCGATCTACCTCGACAGCCTGGTCGTCTACGGGCCCGCCGGGCAGGCAGGCCGGGAGGAATGACATGGCCAAGATCTACTATGTCGGCGACTGGGCGGTGATGACCGGGCCGGTCTTCGCCGAGACGCCTTTCTACCATTCGCCCAAGGGCCTGGACATCTTCAATTACGGCGTCTGGCTCAAGGAGGCCCTGGAATCCACGGGCGAGCACCAGGTGGAGTCCGTCCCGAGCTGGGACTTCTACAACCGCCTCGGCCCCGGCGACTACGAGAAGGTCCTGGACGCCCACGACGTCTTCATCTTCAGCGACGTCGACGCCAAGCTCTTCCAGCTGGCCCCCAGCTTCTTCGACCGGACCAAGTTCGGATCCAAGCCGCTGGTCTTCCCCGACCGGCTGCGCCTGACCCAGGAGGCGGTCAAGGCCGGCAAGGGGCTGATGCTTCTCGGCGGCTGGTACTCCTTCACCGGCGAGATGGGCAAGGGCGGCTGGGGCCGGACGCGACTGCGCGAGCTTCTCCCCGTCCGCTGCCTGGACGTCGAGGACCTGGTCGAGACGACCGAGGGCTTCTCGCCCCTGGCCACGCCGGATGGACGGAAGCTCTTCCGAGGCATCGATCTGGGCTCGATGCCGCCGCTGCTCGGCTATAACAAGACCAGGCCGATCAAGGACGGTCGCGTTCTCCTCAAGATCAAAGAGACCGGCGATCCTCTGCTGGCCGTGAGGGACTTCGGCAAGGGCCGGGTCCTGGCCTACATGTCCGATCCGGCGCCGCACTGGGGCTGCAACTTCGTCTACTGGGACGGCTACCCGGCCTTCTGGCTGGCCTGCCTCGACCATGTCCTCAAGGCCGGGCCGAAGCTATGGGTTTAAATTCCCGAAGCCGCCTGTTCTGCGGGCTGGGCGAGACCGACATCACACCCCCCCTCGGCGTGGACCTCTGCGGGTACGGCTTCTATCTCGGCCGGAAAGCGGAGCGCGTCTGGGACCGTCTCAAGGCCCGGGCGATCTTTCTGCGCCGGGGTCAAGAGGCGGCCGTCATCGTCTCCTGCGACCTCATCGGGCTGAGCGTCGGCGACGCGGACGCTCTCCGGGAGGAGATCGCCCGGGGGCTGGGATGGCCGCGGCCAGCCGTGATGCTGAGCTTCTCGCATACCCATTCGGGGCCGGCGACGGCTTCGATGCCTGGGCTGGGCGAGCCGGATCAGGCCTACATGGCCAGGCTCGGCCGGCTCATCGTGCGGGTGGCCGAGCGGGCGGCGGCCGACGCCCGGCCGGCCAGGGCGGCCTGGGCCATCGAGACGATCGAGCCGATCGGCTATAACCGGCGGACGATGGACTTCGCGGGCGTCGACGCCGATCTCAAGACGATCATCATCGACCGCGGCGGCGACCGGATCCACCTCTGGAGCTATGCCTGCCATGGCGTCGTGCTGGGACCCCAGCCGAACGTTTCCGCCGATTGGCCGGGGGCGGCGGCCCGGGCCCTCGAGGCGGCCGGACGGAAGGGAATATTCCTGCAGGGGTTCTGCGGCGACATCGATCCGGTCAGCCAGCGGAACCGCTGGGGCGAGGGGGACAAGGACGATCTGACTCTCTACGGGGCCCTCGCCGCGGCCCGGCTGATCAAGGCGGAGAGATACCGTCATCCTATCGAGGACCCCTCGATCCGGGCGGCCGAGAGCCGCGTCGATCTGCCCATTCAAGTCTACGCGCCGGATCGGATCCGCCGCTTCGCCGGGGCCTTCGCCGCCAAGTACAAGGATTTTCCGGGCGGGCCTCGCTTCGCCCGCGATTGGGCCCGCCGGGCCATGGCCGGACGCGAGGCCGCGGCCCGCGACCCGCTCGTGCGCGGCGTCCCCGTCCAGGCCATGGCCGTCGGCCCCGTCCGGCTGGCGGGACTGCCGGGCGAGGTCTTCACGG
>CAZKXI010000044.1:9087-15776 GCA_964556755.1 uncultured Eubacteriales bacterium | reverse complement strand
AGGTCCGCCGGGCGGCGGAAGGCGGCGATGGCGAGCGGGACGAGGAGGATGATCAGGAGCTCGGGGGCGTCCCTGAGGCTCGAGCCGCGGTCGATCGAGGCTGCGGTGGCGAGGAGCGACCAGGCGGCGTAGAAGAGCAGGGGCCAGAAGAAGGCGGGGACGGAGAAGCGCGCGCCGCGCAGGGCCAGAAGGATGAGGAAGGCGAGAAGCGCCAGTCCCCAGAACGCCTGCGTGAGGCTGATGGAGATCATGGAGAAGAGAATGGCCAGCGTGGCAGTGGCCAGCAGCCCGATGCGCAAACCGTTCTTATTCATGGAATTCCAGCCGACCGATTATATCAGCAATAATTAGGGGGACACCATACATAACTCCCGAACTTTTTGTTGACGCTTTTTGTCCCCATTTATTGACTATTTTCCCCTCATACCCGGTATTTGCCGGAATCGAAAGTCATTGCGGCGGGGAAAAATGAGAATTCTCTTGGATTCTCGGGTGAGACCTTGTTCCGTCTCTGGACAGAGACGATCAACCGGAGAGGGCGATACCATATCCGTCCATCGATCCGTCTGTCCATCAATCAATCATGCGGCCAGGTGAGGGCGGTGACCTCGATCTTCCAGCCGCCCCAGATCGTGATGTCGTCTCGCTGGGGAGGGGTTTTGGAGTCACGGACCTCGAGCCGCCAGCGGCCCCTCATCTCCAGGCCGTCGAACTCGTCCGTGGCGACGAAATCGTCGTAGCTGTAGCTCGGGTTCTCGAGCCGGCGGCCGCTTGGGGCGATCATCGCGATGTCCACCCCGGTCTCGTTGTAGCATCTCATCTGGTAGCTGAAGCCGATGATGCGGCCGTCGTCGGTCACGTCGATAGGGGATTCGAAGGAGCACGTCAGCGCAAAGCCGCCGAAGGGCGGGGTGTTTCCCTCGTATCTCCCGGTGAATCGGGAGGCCAGGATAAAAGCCGAGCTCTCGCCGAAGATCGTCTCGTCGGAGGGGCAGACGACGCGAACGGTCCAGCCCTGGCCCGCGGCCTGGCCGGACGGGATGAGCCAGTCGTAGGCGCCGGAGCCGGCGACGCCGTCGGCGATCGTCGCGGACTTGATCCCGCTCTTCCAGAGCTCGAGGCGGACTTGCGGCAGGCCTTGAGCCGATGGCGCGGGGTTCGCCGCCGCCAAGGCCTGATAGTCGACCGTCCAGCGGATGGGGAGCGTCGTCCCGATCTCCGCGATTGTGCCCTCGGCCGGGCTGGAGACGGCGATGACCGCCTTCTCCAAAAGAATATCGAGGGCGACCGGATCGGGGGATCCGGCCGCCACTTCGAAGGGCGCCTCATAATCCCGATAGCCGTCCTTCTCCAGGCGGATGACGTGCGATCCAGCCGACACGCCCTTCAACAGGCAGTTGGTCTGCATCCCCGTCGCCGCGCCGTTCAGGAAGACGGTCGCACCGACGGGTGTAGAAGAGACGGAGACATCACGCCCGCCGTCGTCAGCGGCGTCTCGATCGGGTCTGAGGAAGAGAAGATAGGCCGCCAGTCCCAGGACGACGGCCCCCCCGAGAAGCCAAGGCCAGAGCGGGCGCTTGCCGATTGCGGCGGGAGTCGGGCGCGGCGAGCGGCCCATCGCGACAGGTCGGGAAGGGCTGTCTTGGCGCATGGCGCCGGTCGTGGGCCGCCCCTTTTCCGTCCCTTTCGCCTGGGGCCAGGCCAGCCCTGATGCGGCTAGGCTGAGAGTCAAGACGGCAACCAGGATGGTACGCCAACCGATCATGTTTCCCCCGCCTCACATGATGATACGTCGGGGAATGGAAGAATGCCAGTGAGTCATCTGAAAGTACGGGAGCTTGTGTTTTCCGATGGAATGCGGTCTCGACAATTATGAGACGAAAGCGGCGGTGTCAACAAATGGAGATAAAAAGCGTCAACAAAAAGTTCGGGAGTTATGTATGGTGTCCCCTATCTTTTTGAGGACTTCGGCGGGGGTGATGCTCATCAGGCAGCGGAAGTCCGACGTGATGCAGACGCGCTGGGGGCAGGGACGGCAGCCGAAGTCCTTCTGGATCAGGACGGCCCGCCCCTCGGTTCGCCAGGGCGCGAAATGGGCCGGCTCGGTCGGCCCGAAGAGCGCTACGATCGGCGCCGGCGTGGACGCCGCGACATGCATCGGGCCGCTGTCCGGGCCGACGAACACCGCGGCTCGGCCCATCAGCTCGCGCATCTCGATCAGGTTGAGCCGCCCGGCCAGCCCGACCACGCGGCCGCCCACTCCCGCCCTCGAGACGATCCTCTCCTGGCGCCCGCGGTCCCGCGGCCCGCCGATCAGCGCGACCTTGAAATCCTCCGCCCCCGGCCGCCCGATCAAGCCGGCCGCCAGCTCCGCGTGACGGTCCTCGCCCCAGTCGCGGAATTCGTTGCCGGCCCCGATGTGCTGGACGGCGAAGCGGCCGTCCTCCAGCCCCAGCTCGGCCTGAAGCGCCCGCACTCCGGCTTTCTCTTCGGCGGTCGCCTCCGGAAGCTGGTAGCCGGGGAGGTCGGCGTCGTCGAATTCCAAGCCCAGGGCCCGCACGAGCGCGGCGTGGGCCTGGACGCTGTGCCACACCTCTCCCTCGGGCTGGCGCGGCACGGCCCGGTTGTAGAGGAAGCTCTTGCCTTGGATGGCGAACCCGATCTTGAGCTTGGCTCCCGAAAAGGCGGTGATCCAGGAGGCGCGCGGCCCGCCATGGAAGTCGAGGATGGCGTCGAACCGCTCGCGGCGGATCCGGCGAATAAGGCCGACGAAGGACCGTCGATCCTGCTTGGCCGGCACCGCCAGCACGCGGTCCACGGCCGGCAGGCCTTCGACCAGGCGCCGATACGGCTCCTCGATCAAATAGGTCAGGGACGAATCCGGCAGGCGCGACTTCAGCAGGGTGACGGCCGGCGTCGTCATGACGATGTCGCCGATGCGGCGCAGGCGGAGGAGGAGGATCTTGCGGGGCGGGGCGGGCTCAGCTTTTGACGGGCCGGTCGGGCTCAATCGTGGCCTCTTCGATGATCATGACGGGGATGTCATCCTCGATGCGGTAGACGCGCGAGCACTGGACGCACTTGAGGCCCTTCTCGTCCGCCGTCATCTTGACGTCGGTCTTGCACTTGGGGCAGGCGAGGATCTCGAGCAGCTCCGGAGAGATGGCCATGGCGCGTCTCCTTAGGGCCCTAGGATACCCCAAGGCCCGCTCGCCCCGCAACCTGCGGCCTTTATAAGGAGCGGCCGCCTGGGATAGAATCGGCCCATGACTCCCGCCCGCGGGCCGGCCGGCTTCGTCTTCTTCGGGGCCTACGACCCCGCCTACCCGCGCAACGCCGTCATCCGGGCCGGCCTTCTGGCCAACGGCGCGGCGGTCACCGAATGCGCCGCCTCGCCCCGCTGGCGCTTCTGGATGCGCTGGCCCCGCCTCCTCCTCGCCTACGTCCGCGGCCGTGCCGCCCGCCGCGCGGCCGAGTCGGGGATGCGCCGGCGCTTCCTCTTCGTGCCGGAGTTCTGCGCCAAGGACGTCCCCCTGGCCCGCCTGCTCGGGTGGCTGACCGCCCGCCCCGTCGTCTTCGACCCCCTCGCGGCCCGCTACGAGACCAAGATCCTGGACTGGCGCCGCAGGCCCCCGTCCTCGCTGACGGCCTGGTGGAACTTCCGCATCGACGCGGCCGCCTTCCGCCTGGCCGACCTGATCCTGGCCGACACCGCGGCGCATGGGGATTACTTCCGCCGCGTCTATAAGCTCCGGCCGGATAAAGTTCGGGTGCTTTATCTGGGCTTCGATGACGCGCTGTTCCTCCCGCCTCCCGGGAATCGAGCGCCGGACAGCGTGAGCGGGCTGCCTCATCCGACCCCGACCGTCCCGCTCCCCGGCGCGGCGGCAAGCTCATCGCTCGGCCCTTCACCCCGTTCTTCCCCTTGTCCTTCCCTCGGGCCTCGGGCCGGCCCGGAGCCCTTCCGGGTGCTCTTTTTCGGCTCGTTCCTCCCCCTGCACGGCGTGGAGATCGTCGTCGAGGCGGCCAAGATCTTGGCTAAGGAGAGCAGCCTCCATTTCCGCCTCATCGGCGACGGCCAGACCTTTCCGGCCGTGCGCCGATTCGTCGAGCGCCACGGCCTGACCAACGTCGATCTTGCCGGCCGCGTCGCCTACGCGAGCCTGCCCGGCGAGATCCAGGCGGCCGACGTCTGCCTGGGCGTCTTCGGCCGGACGGAGAAATCCCGCCGCGTGATCCCGCACAAGGTCGTCCAGTCCGCGGCCATGGGCCGGCCGGTCGTCACGGCCCGCTCGCCGGCCGTCGAAGAGCTCTTCCGCCACCGCCGCGATATCTATCTTTGCGACGAGCCGCTCGGCCCCTCCCTGGCCCTGGCCATCCTGGAGCTGCGCCGCGACGGCGGGTTGCGCGCGTCGATCGGCGCCGCGGGGGCGCGGCTGGTCGGGGAGCGGCTGGCGCCGGCCGCGGTCGGCCGATCCCTGCTCGATCGACTCGATCTCCCGGCGGCGCCGGACCGCGCCGGGCGCGGGAAAGGGGGTCGGCCATGAGCGGCGCGGCGCGGGGCCGGATGCGGATCCGCATCGAGACCGGCTCCGACGGACCGGGCTTCCGGGCCTGGCTGGAGACCGTCGAAAGCCTGCCCTCCGCGCCGGAGGCCGAGGTCCTGCACGCCGGCCGCAACGTGATCACGGCTGCCCGCGTCGCGCTGGAGGACGGCGCCGTCCTGGATCTGGTGGTCAAGGAGTACCGCCCGGCCGGGCTGCACCGGCTGCGAACGCTGGTGAGCCCCTCCAAGGCCGAGCGGGCGGCCCGCGGGGCGCGTCTCCTCCTCCGGGCCGGGCTGAGAACGCCGGCGCCCGTCGCCGTCCTGGAGCGCCGCCGCCGCGGCACGTCGGAGAAGGCCTGGCTGGTGACCGAGCGCGTCCGCGGCGCGGTCGAGATCCGGGGGCTGTTCCTGGAGCTGCGCGGCTCCGAGCTGAGCCGCCTGCTTCAGGGCCTGGCCCGCGATCTGCGCATCGCCCACGACGCCGGCCTCGAGCACCGCGACCTCTCGGACGGCAATATCCTGGTCGGCGCGGGACCCGGCGGCGAGCCCATCTTCCATTTCCTCGACACCAACCGCGTGCGGGCCACGGCCCGTGCGGGCGGCCTGAGCCGGCGGGCCCGGGCCAAGAACCTGATCCGCCTGGGCGTCCCGGCGGAGGCGCGGCGGGAGTTCCTGGCCCTCTATGCCGGGGACGGCGGTCCCGGCGGGGATTTCGTCCGGACTTACGAGCGGTCCAAGGCCGCCTTCGAGCGCTGGCTGCGGTTCAAGAAGAAGGCCAAGCTGCGGCGCTGGGCGCGGAGGCTCAAGCTGCAATGAGCTTCACGTTCGAGTGGAATCCCTATGCCGACCAGCCCCACAACGTGGCGCCGCGCGCGGAGAGGATGCGGCACCACTACCGGCGCTGGCCGGCTTACCTGGCCATGGTCGGCTCCAACCTGGTCCACGGGCCGGCTCTGGCGGCGCGCTACCTGGCGAACCGGCGGCGGATGTACCGCCGGCCCGTCGCCATCGATCCCGGGATGTTCGGGATCTCGGTCTCGCGCGAGGCCCTGCCGGTCGACGAGACGATCGCGCGGCTGCGGGAGGCCGGCGCGAGGCGGACGCTTGTCCGGGCCGCTTCGTGGGAGAGGGGGCGGCTTATGGAGGGTGAGGCGTTCGCCCGGCGGCTCGGGGAAGAGGGCTTCGACGTGGTTGTGGCCCTTTTGCAGCGGCGCGACGATGTGCTCGACCCGGCCGGATGGGCCGGCTTCGTCGACGAGGCGTTCGCCCGATTGGGCCCGCACGCCTCGGCCTTCGAGATCGGCCACGCCTGGAACCGGACCAAGTGGGGCGTGTGGGACCACACCGAATATATCCGGCTGGCCCGGATCGCGGCGGAGGCGGCGGAGAAGCGCGGCGTGCGCACGGCCGGCCCGGCGGTCATCGATTTCGAGTTCCATCTCTACGCGCCGGTGCTGCGGGCGGTGGAATTCGACGCCGTGACGTCCCTGCTCTATGTGGATAGGACGGGCGCTCCGGAGAACGCCCAGGCCGGCTGGACGGCGGAGAGGAAATTCGCGCTGTTCAAGGCGGCGGCGGGATGCGGCCGGGTCAAGCGCCCGCCGTTCTGGATCACCGAGGTCAATTGGCCGCTGGAGGGCACCGGGAAGTATTCTCCGGCGTCGGGACGGCCGATGGTCTCGGAGGAGGCGCAGGCCGATTACCTGGTCCGGTACCACGCGCTGGGACTGGCCTCGGGGCTGGTCGACAGGATCTACTGGTGGCAGCTGGCCGCGCCGGGATACGGCCTGATCGACACGCGGGAGGAGCCGGCGCGCCGGAGGCCGTCGTTCCGGGCGTACCGGACGATGGTCGAGCGGTTGGCGGGAGCCGAGTTCGTGCGGCGCGAAAGGACCCGGGGGGGGGAAGTGTTCTATTTCAGGCGCGGCGAGAGCGAGACGGCCGTGGCCTGGACCAACGGCCCGGCTTTCCGCTTGAATCTGGATGCGGCGCCGTCCGCCCTCTTCGATCGCGACGGCGGGGAGCTGCCCCCGTCGCGCTCCATCCGGGTCTCTTCCAGACCCGTCTATCTGATCCGTTAGGGGTCAGCCGTTAGGGGTCAGGTCTCAAGATTCAAGTTTTCTGACAACGCTCGTTTACGCTT
>CAZKXI010000044.1:0-8987 GCA_964556755.1 uncultured Eubacteriales bacterium | reverse complement strand
CCGTTAGGGGTCAGGTCTCAAGATTCAAGTTTTCTGACAACGCTCGTTTACGCTTTTTAGGAGAAAACTTGAATCTTGAGACCTGACCCCTATTTAGAACTTCAACTTGAGTCCGGCTTTAAGGGTCAGGCCGAGCAGATCCAGCGTAGCCTCGCGGGCGCCGTAGACGCCGCCCTCGGTCGGCCTCTTGTCCCGCAGGAAGAGCAGCCAGAACGCGTCGCGCGACGAGGCCTTGACCTCGTAGGCGTAGAGCGTGCCGGTCTCCTCGGCGGCGGCGGTCATCGTGGAGTCGTAGTAGGTCCCGGTCCCCTTGAAGCCCGAGACCTTGCCGACCTGCCCGCCCGCCTCGACCACGAAGGCGAAGCTCGGCCCCAGCGACAGTTCGACGCCCAGCGCCCCGAAGGCGCCGAAGCCGAAGGCCGAGGCCTCGCCCGTCCAATCCTGCCAGAACGCCTCGTGGACGAAGTGGTAGGCGTAGGACGTGGAGGCCCGCACGATCATGAGGCCGGCCTTGGCGTAGAAGTACGGCACGGGGGAGAAGAGGATGCCGGCTTTGATCGGGATGATCGAGAAGCCGGGCGTGGTGTCGAAGGTGTTGACCTGGCCCGTCTTGGCGTAGGCAATGGAGCTCAGCTTGCTGACGCCCGCGTAGCCGCCCCCCGCGGTCACGGAGAAGCCGGAGCCGATCGGGATGCGGACCTCGCCCTCAAACGGGAAGGCCCAGCGGAGAGGGGCGATCGTCCCGTCGGCCGCGGCCTCAAGCTGAAAGCCGTAATAATCCGCCAGCCCCTGGGCCCCGTCGTTGAGGTCGCCCACGGCCATGGACAGCAGGCCGGCGCTGAGGACGATGGAGGGGCGCCGATCGTCGGCTGGGTCCCGCGGCGTCTCGTACTCGGGCTCGACCTCCGGCACGCGGGCGGCCGGAGCTTCGCGGCGCGGCGCCGTGTCGCGGGCCGGCGGAGCGACGGTCTCGGTCTCGACCGGCTTGGGGCGGGGCGGCGCGACCTGCTCGACGATGCGGGCCTTCTTGGCCGGCGGAGCCGCCGACTCTCCCAGCGGCAGGACCAGGCTCTCGTGGACATACCCGGCGGTCGTGCCGGTCTCGTCGGGCTCCAGGCTCACCAGGTACCATTCGCCTTCCTTGCGCGAAGCCTGCAGCAGGCCTCCCTCGGGAATCTGGCGCACGATCAGGCTGGAGATCGACGGCTTCTGGCGTATGTTGGCGATTTCGGCCGTGACCTTCAGCTGGATGACCTGCCCCGCCGCGACGGCCAAGGCGGCCAAGGCGGCCAGGGCGAGTAGAGTCGCTAAGACGACGGTGCGGATCGGACGATGAAGGTTCATGGTCGGCCCTCGCTTATTCCTTCCCGATTATAGCACTGTCTTCCCCGCGGTCGAAGCTGAAGCCGAGCCTGAAGCGAAGCGCGGCGCAGGCGGGCGCGCGGGGGGGGCGGGGGCGGGAAGTGCGGGGGCCGTTGGGGGAGCGGACCCGGCATAAGGAGGCGGGAAGCGGGAGGGAGCGGTCGGAAGCGAGCGGCCGATCAGCGCAGGCGGATGCGCAGCCCGGCGGAGACATGGAACAGGGACGGATCGACCTTGAGCGGCGCGGTAGCGGCAGTGGCGGCGGAGGCGGCGATCGCGTCGAAGGCGGCCTGCGCGGCGGACGAGTCGAGGCCGTCCAGGCTTCCCGAGGCCCAGGTCCAGTCGAAGGACTTGCGGGGCGAGTAGAAATAGCGCGCCTCGAAGAACAGGGCGGCGGGAGCGCTGAGCGGGATGTCCAGGGCCAGCCCGGCCTGCAGGCCGGCCGCGATCCAGGTCTGATCGGGGACGGAGACGGCGGCCCGGAAGGCGCCGGCCGCGCCCCCGGAGGCGGCGGCCAGTATGCCCGCCTCGGTCTCGACCAGGATGGAATGAAGGTAGAGGGCCGGGCCGATGGACGCGGCCAGGGTCGAGCGGCGGCCCGCGGAGCGCAGGGCCAGGCCGAGGTAGAGCGGGACCGAGGTGATCTCGCCGCGGTCGGGAGAGGCGCTCAGGGTCCTATAGACGACGGCCGCGGCGCCGCCGGTCTTGAAGGCGGACGAGGCCGGGAGGCTGTTCTTGGCGTATCCGAAGCCGGCCGTCCAGCCCAAGCCGCGGGCGGAGAAGCGGCTGAACGAGCCGCCGAGGAAGACCGACATGGAGGGGGATGCCGACAGCCTGTTCTCGACCGCCATGCCGGCCAGGGGCGGGGTGGCCCAGGCCTGACGATGGAGCGCCTCGGCGGCCGCCAAGGAGAACTCGGCGCCCAGGGACAGGCCGATCTCGCCCTGCAGGCGGGGCGGGGGCTCCAGCTGGGCGGCGAGATGAGGGGGCGCGGCGACCAGCACGGCCAGCGCCGCCAGGACGGCAAGGAAGGCCGGGGCGACGGCCGCGTGAAGGCCGGTGCGGCCGCGGCGGAGGCGGCGCAGGCCGCGGGAGATAACGGGACCGTTTCTCATGTCCCGCGGATTATAGCGGTCTTCAGCGGGCTTTTCTATATGGGCGGCCTTCCCGGGCCTCCGCCCCGCTTGAACAGGGAGGCCCGTTGAGGTAAATTGGCGCGGGGAGGGCACCTCCATGCGCCAATCGCGAGTCCTTCGGATCGTCGTCATCACCCTGATGGTCGCCGCGTCGGCGCCCATCCTGGCGGCCGCGGATCCGGCCAAGCCCAAGATCGTCTTCAAGGAAGACGCCTGGAACTTCGGCCGGGCCAAGGCGGGCGCCGAGCTCATCCACGAGTTCGTCTTCTCCAACCAGGGCGACGCCCCGCTGAAGATCGCCAATGTGGAGACCTCTTGCGGCTGCACGGCGGTCCTGCTCTCGACCAAGCGGCTCGAGCCCGGGCAGACCGGCAAGCTCAAGGTGACCTTCGCCACCCAGGGCTACTCCGGCGAGGTGGTCAAGTACATCTACGTCGAGTCGGACGACCCGGTCCAGCCGCGCATCCAGCTGCGGGTCAGCGCCGCCATCGACGTGCCGCCCCAGCCGCGGATCGACTTCGACCGCTACTCCTTCGACGCCGGCCTGTTGGTCGAGGGGGACGAGCTGGTGGCCCCGATCACGGTCTACAACAAGGGAGAGCTCGAGCTTCGCTTCGAGTGCCAGCTGTCGGGGGCCCGCATTCTCATGGGCGGCCGGCCGGCCGTCTATCCCGTCAAGGTCGCCTCGGGCGGCAGCGCCGACGTGGTCGTCCGGCTGGACCTGAAGAGCCGCATGGGGCCGATCCGGGAGTTCGTCCTGTTCAAGTCCAACGATCCGCTGCGGTCCACCGTGTCCGTCAATCTCAACGGCTACATCGTGACCAAGGAGCAGCTGCGCCAGCTCTTCCAGAAGTATAAAGACGTCCTGAAGTGACGGTCCACAACCTCGCCAGTCTCGCCGGCATCTTCGTCCTGGCCTTTATCGGCTGGGTCGTCTCGGGCTGCCGCCGCCGGGTCAACTGGCGGGCGGTCGGCTGGGGCATCGGACTCCAGCTCCTGTTCGCCTTCTTCATCTTCGCCGTCCCGGCCGGGTCGAAGGTCTTCCTGCTGGTCAACGACGCCGTGGTCAAGGTCCTGGAGAGCGCCCAGGCCGGCACCCGCTTCGTCTTCGGGCGGCTGGCCCTGCCGCCGGGGGCGGTCAATGCGGCGGGGGAGGGGTCGCTGGGATCGATCCTCATCTTCCAGAGCCTGGCCACCATCGTCTTCTTCGCCGCCTTCCTGGGCGTCCTCTACTACGCCGGGATCATGCCCTTCTTCGTCCGGCTGTTCGCTCGCCTGTTCTCCCGGACGATGCGGATCAGCGGGGCCGAAGCCCTGAGCGTCTCCAGCAACATCTTCGTCGGCGTCGAGTCCTCGCTGGTGGTCAAGCCCTACCTGGCCGAGATGACCGTCTCCGAGCTGGGCACGATCATCACCGCCGGCATGGCCACCATCGCCTCGACCGTGCTGGCCCTGTACGTCGGCTTCCTGCACGAGCTGATGCCGACCATCGCCGGGCATCTGGTCTCGGCCTCGATCATCGCCGCGCCGGCGGCCATCGTCATGGCCAAGCTCGTGCTGCCGGAGACGGGAAAGCCCCTGACGCTGGGCCGGGACGTCCAGCCGCACTACGAGCGCGAGGACAACCTGATGGTGGCGGTGATCAACGGGGCCGAGTCGGGGCTGAAGCTGCTGGGCGGCATCGTCTCGCTGCTCCTGGCCGTGCTGGGGCTGATGGCCTTCCTGGACATGATCCTGGGCTGGGCCGGCGGGGGACTGAACCGGCTGCTCGGGATCCGCTTCGAGTGGTCGATCCAATCGCTCCTGGGATATCTCTTCTATCCCCTGGCCGCTCTGCTGGGGCTGCCCGGGCCGGACATCCTTCCGGTGGCCCGGCTGCTGGGCGAGCGGACCATCGCCACCGAGGTCACGGCCTATCAGCACTTGTCCCAGATGATGGCCGCCGGGGGGCTGCAGTCGGCACGATCCGCGGTGGTCGCCTCCTACGCCCTGTGCGGTTTCGCCCATTTCGCCTCGCTGGCTATCTTCGTCGGCGGGACGGCGGCTTTGGCCCCGGGCCGGATCAAGGATCTGTCGCGGATCGGCTTCAAGGCTTTGGTCGCCGCCACCTTGGCTTGTCTGATGACGGGAGCCGTCGCCGGCGTCTTCGCCACCGGCGGATCCGTGCTCTTCAGATAGGGGTCAGGTCTTAAGATTCAAGTTATCTCCCCGAAGAGTAAACGTTTGTTGGCAGAAAACTTGAATCTTAAGACCTGACCCCTTCTTCGCCAAAATGAGAATTTCGGGGGCGGGGGGCGTCTATCCATGCGTGGCTGTGACGCGCGAAGAGCGGATCCTGCGGGTGGCCCTCCTGCTGGCCCTGGCCGAATACCCGCGCTGGGCGGCGGCCGTCGAAAAAGGATTTCCCTGCCTGGAAGAAGCCTTCACGGCCGATCCCCAGCGGCTGGCCGCCCTGGGATTGGACCCGCCTCGCGCGGCGGCCCTCCTGGATCCCGGCCTCCGGAGCCGGGCGGAAAAAGAGTTTGACACCCTGGCGAAGAATGGCTATTCTCTCCTAACCTTCGCGGACGACGACTACCCGGTCGCCTTAAGGGAAATCTTCGATCCTCCCGCGGCGCTCTACTGCGCGGGCCGGCCGGAGGCCCTCCGGGGACCGGCGGTCGCCGTCGTCGGGGCGCGGAATCCCTCGGCTTACGGCAAGTCCGTGGCCGAGCGCCTCTCCGAGGACCTAGCCCGCCGCGGCCTGGTCATCGTCAGCGGCATGGCCCGCGGGATCGACACCGCGGCCCACACCGGGGCGCTGCGGGGCGGCCGGACGGTGGCGGTGCTGGGGTCGGGCCTGGGCACGATCTACCCGCCCGAGAACGCGCGCCTCTTCGACCGCATCGTCGCGGAGGGAGGGGCCGTGGTCACGGAGTTCCCTCTCGGGGGAGAGCCCTTGGGGTTCCATTTCCCCCTGCGCAACCGCGTCATCAGCGGTCTGTCGCTCGGCCTGGTCGTCGTGGAGGCGGCCCGGCGGAGCGGCTCGCTGATCTCGGCCGCGCTGGCCCTGGAGCAGGGCCGCGAGGTGATGGCCGTGCCCGGCCCGGTGACCTCGGAGCTGAGCGGCGGGGCCAACGGCCTGATCCGCATCGGCGCCCGGCTCGTGGAGAGCTGGGAGGACGTGGTCGACGAGCTGCCCGGCCCGATCCGGGACATCGTCCGGGCCCGCGGCCCGCACGAGGCGCCGCCCCTGCTGCCGTCGCTGACGGCGGCCGAGGAAGCGGTGCTGGACGGGTTGGCGCCTGACCGCGAGGCCAGTGTGGATGAGGCCGCCGAGCGGACCGGCCTCCCGGTGCCGGAGCTGCTGGCCGCCCTGCTGGGCCTGGAGATCAAAGGCCTGGCCGTGCAGGGCCCGGGCAAGACGTATCGTAGGAGATGGTGATGGACAAGTCGCTGGTCATCGTCGAATCGCCGGCCAAGGCGAAGACGATCAACAAGTACCTGGGGGCGGACTATGTCGTCAAAGCCTCCATGGGCCACGTCCGCGACCTGCCCAAGAGCAAGCTCGGCGTCGACGTGGAGAAGGACTTCGCCCCGCTCTACGACATCATCCCGGAGCGGAAGAAGATCGTGGACGAGCTCCGCCAGGCCGCGGCGCAGGCCTCGGCCATCATCCTGGCGGCCGACCCCGACCGCGAGGGCGAGGCCATCTGCTGGCACCTGAAAGAGCTGCTGGACGGCGGGAACAAGCCCCTGCACCGGCTGAAGCTGCAGGAGATCACCCAGCCGGCCGTCGAGGAAGCGCTCCGGCATATGACCGAGCTGGATCCCTGCATGTTCGACGCCCAGCAGGCCCGCCGCGTCCTGGACCGCCTGGTCGGCTATCTCATCAGCCCCCTGCTGTGGAAGAAGATCGCCCGCGGCCTGAGCGCCGGGCGGGTTCAAAGCATCGCCCTGCGGCTGGTCTACGAGCGCGAGAAGGAGATCCAGGCCTTCGTGCCCGAGGAGTACTGGACCATCTTCGCCCACCTGGCCGCCGCCGAGCCGCCCGCCTTCCGGGCCACCCTGGCCAAGATCGGCGGCAAGAAGGCCAAGATCGGGGACCAAGCGGCCGCCGAGGCCATCCTGGCCGACCTCAAGGACGCCGCCTTCACCCTGGCCCGGGTCAACATCCGGGAGAAGAAGCGCCATCCCGCCCCGCCCTTCATCACCAGCACCCTGCAGCAGGAGGCCTACCAGCGCCTCCGCTATCCCGTCAAGCGGACCATGGCCATCGCCCAGAAGCTCTACGAGGGCATGGCCATCGGCGAGCGCGGCCCGACGGGCCTGATCACCTACATGCGCACCGACTCGGTCCGCATCTCGGCCGAGGCCCAGGCCTGGGCCCGCCCGCTGATCGAGGGGATGTTCTCGGCCCGCCACCTCCCGGCCAAGCCCAACGTCTATAAGAACAAGAGCGCCGCCCAGGACGCCCACGAGGCCATCCGGCCGACCTCGCCCGAGCTGACCCCCGAGGCCGTCAAGCCCTACCTCAAGAGAGAGGAGCTCAGCCTCTACACCCTGATCTGGAACCGCTTCCTGGCCTCCCAGATGAGCCCGGCCCAGATCGAGGAGACCGAGCTGGAGATCGAGGCCAAGACCTACCTCTTCTCGGCCAAGGGCGAGGTGATGAAGTTCGCCGGCTTCCTGGCCCTGACACCCAAGGGCGAGAACGGCGAGGGCAAGGAGACCCTGCCCCCGGCCAAGGCCGGCGAGAAGCTGTCCTTGGACCGCCTGGAGCCCAAGCAGAGCTTCACCCAGCCTCCCGCCCGCTATACCGAAGGCACCCTGGTCAAGGAGCTGGAGGCCAAGGGCATCGGACGCCCCTCCACCTACGCCCCGATCATCTCGACCCTGCAGAACCGGACCTACGTGGTCAAGGACGAGGGCAAGTTCCTGCCCACCACCCTGGGGATGTTCGTCACCGAGTTCCTCATCCGCAACTTCCCCGACCTGATGGAGATCAGCTTCACGGCCGAGATGGAGGAGGAGCTGGACAAGGTGGAGGAAGGGACCCTGGAATGGCACGGCGCGATCGGGGCCTTCTACAAGAGGCTGGACGCGGACTTGAAGGCGGCGGCCAAGGTCGAGAGCGTCAAGGCCACCGGCATCCCGCTGGACGAGGCCTGCCCCAAGTGCGGCAAGCCGGTCGTGCTCAAGAGCGGGCGCTACGGCAGCTTCAAGTCCTGCTCGGGCTACCCCGACTGCGACTTCACCGAGGACATGGTCAAGAAGGAAGTCGTGACCCTGGACGAGGCCTGCCCCGATTGCGGCAGCCCGCTCGTCCAGAGGCGCGGGCGCTACGGCCTGTTCACGGCCTGCTCCAACTACCCGACCTGCAAGTACATCAAGAAGAAGAAGTCCGAGGACACCGGCCTTCCCTGCCCGACCGGCTGCGGCGGGACGATCCTGAAGCGCGAGACCAAGCGGGGGCGCTTCTTCTACGGCTGCGGCCGCTTCCCCAAGTGCCGCTACGCCACATGGGACGAGCCCGTCAAGCAGCCCTGCCCCAAGTGCGGCAAGCCGTTCGTCCTGCGCCACAGCACCAAGAAGGACGGCACCTACCTCCACTGCCAGGACGAGGTCTGCGGCTGGCGGGAGGAGGCCGCGGAGGCTACAATAGCCCCGAAGGCCAAGGAGCCGGCCGCCAAGGATGCGCAAGGCGCTTGACGCGTTTCTCGAACACCTCCGCCACGGGCGAAACGCCTCGCCTCACACCGTGGACGGGTACCGCACGGACCTGCTCCAGCTGATCGCCTATTGCGAGGAGCGCCGGGCCGGGCTGGGGGAGATCGACCACGTCCTGCTGCGGGGCTTCCTGCACGGCCTGGCCGAGGCCCATATCTCCAAGGCCTCGGCCGCCCGGAAGCTGGCCGCCATCCGGTCCTTCTTCAAGTACTGCCTCCGGCAGGGGCTGGTCGCCGACAATCCGGCCCGCATGGTCCTGACACCCAAGCTTGACCGGCCGGTGCCGGAGTTCCTGTCCGAGAACGAGATGGCCCGCTTCCTGGACGAGCCGGACAAGGACGACGCGCTGGGCCTGCGCGACCGGGCCATCCTGGAGCTCTTCTACGCCACCGGCATCCGGCTGAGCGAGCTCGTCGGCATCGACCTCTCCGACATGAGCCTGGAGGACCGCATGCTGCGGGTCAGGGGCAAGGGGAAGAAGGAGCGGCTGGTGCCGTTCGGGCGCAAGGCCGTGGCCCGGCTGGACGCCTACCTGCGCCTGAGAACGACGCTTCTCGGCGCGAATTTCGGCGAGGCGGCGGTCTTCCTCAACTATCGCGGCGAGCGGCTGTCGCCGCGGTCGGTCGAGCGGCTGGTGGACAAGTACGTCAAGCGCTCGCTGCTGCGGCGCGGGGTCAGCCCGCACGCCCTGCGGCATTCGTTCGCCTCGCACTTGCTGGGGAGGGGAGCCGACCTGCGGGTCATCCAGGAGCTGCTGGGCCACGAGAGCCTGGCCACGAC
>CAZKXI010000043.1:0-15848 GCA_964556755.1 uncultured Eubacteriales bacterium | reverse complement strand
TGATTCATCACAATTCGGTCACGGCCTATGGCTCCGTCGCCCCCGACGGTGTACCCCGAACCGCTTGGTTTCCCGGAAATTGGCGAAGAACCAAAATAAGAGAGGGGAGTCAGCGGCCCGCGTCGAGCAGGGCTCTCAGGCGGGCGACTTCCTTGGCGAAGGCCTCGGCGTATTCCTTGCGCAGCGGCGCCACCGGATTGAAGCGCCGTCCCAGCGGATTGATGTAGGCCCCGTTCTGCTGGATCCTGTAGTCCAGGTGCGGACCGGTCGAGGCGCCGGACGAGCCGACCCGCCCGATCGTCTGCCCCATTCGCACGCGCTGGCCCTGCTCGACGAGGATGCGGCTGAGGTGCAGGTACATCGTCACATAGCCGTTGGCGTGCCGGACCTTGATCGTCCGCCCGGCCCCGCCCTGCCAGCCGGTCGCCGCGACGACGCCGTCGCCCGTGGCCCGCACGGGAGTGCCGATGGGAGCGCCGAAGTCGACCCCGTAATGGGCCCGGTAGACCTTGTAGATCGGGTGCAGGCGGCTGCTGGTGAATCGGGACGTGACCGGGGCCGCGTAGGGCAGGGGCGAGCGGAGGAACTCCTTGCGGACCGACTTGCCCGAGGCGTCGAAGTGGTCCGCCTCGCCGGTGTCGGGGTAGACGAAGCGGAAGGCCTGGTAGGCCTTGCCCTGGCAGACGAACTCGGCGGCCAGGATCTCGCCGTAGCCGGCGAAGGCGCCCTCCCGGAAGTTGCGCTCGAAGACCAAGCGGAACGAGTCGCCGACCCGCAGCTCGGTATTGAAGTCGACATCCCAGGCGAAGAGCTCGGCCATCATGAGGGCCAGGACTTCCTTCTCGCCCTGCTTCTTGAGGGCGTTGATCAGGATGTCCTCGATGGTCCCGGCGGCGTAGGCCTGCTTCGACTCGAAGCGGTAGGCGATGATGCCGGGCATGAAGCGGTTCCCGATCCGGTCGACCCGAAGGTAGCGGCGGTCGTCCACGTCGTACTCGACGGCTTGAACGACGCCGGCCTCGTCCTTGAAGAAGCGCATGGTCCGGTCCGCCACCACCTTGCTCAGATCGAAGACCGGCTTGACGTCCTCATAGAAGCGGTTGGCTTCGGCTTCGTTGAAGCCGTGAAGCGTCAGGATGTCGCTGAGAGTCGTCCCCAGGGGGATGGCTTCGAGGAGGGGCGCCGCCGGGGCGGGATGCGTGGGGAAGGCGATGGCTGGGGCCTCCGCGTCGCGAGGCCGGGTCCCGCCGCGGGGCAGGAGCCAAAAGAGGGCCGCGGCGGCCGCCAGAGCGAGGAAGGCCGCGGCGCCGGCGAGGCGAAGCCTTCTCGAACGGCGGCGCGACGGACCGCGGCCCGCCGGCGGGGGAAATTCGCGCAGAAAAGGCTCGTCCCGTTCCATCGCCTATCTCTACGCGCGGCCGGGGAAAAAGGTTACATCCATCTCAGCGGTCCGCCCAGGCCCGGCCGGCCAGAAAGGCCAGGCGGGCGATGTCGGCCATGATCTCGGGATTGATCCGGTAGATCGTGTCGCCGGTCAGGTGGTAGGCCAGGTGCGGCCCGTTCGAGCCGATCGAGACGACGGGGATGCCCCTGGCGTAGAAGGGCGCGAAGTCCGAGCCGCGCACGCCCACCGGCCCGGACATCAGGCCGGTGCCGCGCAGGATGCCGACGTGGGCGTCCGCCTCATCGAGGCAGGCCTTGAGGGCCGTGTCGGAGTAGCCGCCTCCCGCTCCGTCGCCTTCGCCGGTCATGTCGAAGTTGAACATGGCGTCGATCTTGCCGAACGGAGGCAGGGAATGGCCGGCCATCCAGGTCGAGCCCTGCAACCCCATCTCCTCGCCGCCGAAGAGGGCGAAGACGACCGACCGCTTGGGCTTGAGCTGAAGGGCGGCGAAAGCCCGGGCGATCTCCATGACCGTGGCCGAGCCGCTGGCGTTGTCGTCGGCCCCGGGATAAAGGAAGCCCATGTGCAGGCCGTCGTGGTCGAAGTGGCCTCCGATGACGAGACACTCCTTCTTGAGGACGGGGTCGGATCCCTCCACGTAGCCGACGACGTTGTAGCCGACGCCGTCGGGGTGGTGCTCGGAGGAGACCTCGTAGCGGAGGCGCGAGGAGAGGGAAAAGCTGATGGGACGCCCGTAGGCCCGGAGGTCCTTCCTCAGCTCGGCGCTGGAGATCTTCTTCTCCTGGAGGATCGCGTCGGCGACCTTCTCGCTGATCATGGCCGGTAGAAAGCCTTGGCGCCAGTCGCCGTTGGGATTGGACAGGGGCTCGGGGTAGATGTAGACCAGCCCGGCGGCGCCCTTCTCTTGAGCCGTCTTCATGCGGGTCCGGTGCTCGTCATGATGGTTGAGCTTGTCGTCATCCATCGGCACGCCGCGAAAGCAGAGCACCATCTTGCCTTTCACATCCAGTCCGGCGTAGTCGTCGTAGCCCAGCTCGGGAGCCGAGATGCCCCAGCCGGCGAAGACCAGGCCCGCCTCGACCTTGCCGCTGTCGGTGAAGAAGAGCGGCAGGAAGTCCGCGTTGGGGGCCAGCTTGCGCTCCGGCCCGCCGCCCGCGGGGAGAACCGTCATCGCGGCCGACGCGACGACCGTGTAGGGAGACGGATAAGGCTGGAGATAGCCGTCCTTGGCATCGATGGGCTTGAGGCCCCAGGAGCGGAACAGCCCGGCCGCCCAGCGGGCGGCGGCGGTGTAGCCGGGGTGTCCGGTCAGCCGGCCGGCGAAGGCAGGCCCGGCCATGACTTTGACGTGGGCAAAGGCCGAGGCGCCGTCGATGACGGCCAAAGCCTTGGCCACGTCGGGCGGCAGCGGCTTCTTGTCGGCGAAAGACCCGGCGAGCGGGGAGGGGAATGCGGCGGGCGCCGCAACGAGGGCCGAAGCGAAGGCGGCCGCGATCAGGAGGACGATCCAAGAGACGCTCTTCTTCATGGTTGGGGGCTCTTTCCTTTCCCGGCCGTACGGAGGCTCCGGCGGCGGGCGATCTCCTGGCGGACCGCCTTGTCCAGGACGGCGAAGTAGTAGACGAGCAGGGCGCAGGCGATGACCAGGAAGCGCCAGGTATTGCCTTTGAGCAGGGCCAGGACCGCCGCGATCACCGCCCCCGCGAGCAGGGCCAGGTGGACGAGGGCGAAGACGGTATCGCCCCGACGGCCGCGGCGCTCGGCCATGGCGCAGGCTCCTCGGCCCTACCGGGCCCGGCGGATCGAGAGGATGGTCACCGTCTGGCGGGGCGCGTCCTCGTAGTCCTTGATGGTTCCGGTCGGCACGTTGGCGATGGCGTCGACGACGTCGATCCCCGACAGAACCTTGCCGAAGACGCAGTAGCCGAAGCCGTCCACGCTGGTGTTCTTGTGGTCGAGCTTGGGGTTGTTGACGTGGTTGATGAAGAACTGGGCCGTGGCCGTGTGCGGCTCGGGCAGGCGGGCCATGGCGATGGTGCCGCGCAGGTTCTTGACCCTGTTGGTCGCCTCGTTGCGGATCGCGGCCCGGGTCGGCTTCTCGGCGAAGTCGGCCGTCAGGCCGCCGCCCTGGATCATGAAGCCCTTGATGACCCGGTGGAAGATGGTGCCGTCGTAGAACTTGGCGTCGACGTAGGCCAGGAAGTTGGCCACGGTCCGGGGGGCCTTGTCGGCGAAGAGCTCCAAGGTGATGTCGCCCCGGCTGGTCTTGATGACGACCTTGGGATTGGCCGGCTGGGCCATGGCGACAAGGCCGAGGCCGAGCCCGGCGGCGGCGAGAAGGGCGATGAGGCGCTTGGTCATGGGTACGATCTCCTTGCGGGCTGAGGCGCGACGGCTGGGCCGCCGGCCCGAAGCGGCAAGATAGCACGCCCCCGCCGGAACGGTCAACCGGAAGGCCCCGCGGGGCGCGGCTCAGCGGAACAGCCGCGGAGCCAGGTCCGCCAGGTAGATCCTCCAATTGGCCCAGGTGTGTCCGCCCGGCGTCTCCTTGAACAGATAGGCGAAGCCCAGCCTCTTCAGCCGCTCGGCCAGGACCTGCGAGCCCTGGTAGGCCAGCGCGTCCTTGACGCCGCAGCCGACGTAGTACAGCCGGACCCCTCCCGCCTTGACCGCAGCCAGGGCCTTGTCGAAGGCCGCATCGGCGCCTCGCGCCCCGGAGCTGAAGACGCCGATCCAGCCGAAGAGGCCGGGGTGGGCGTTGGTGGTGGCCACGGTATGCCCGCCGCCCATCGACAGTCCGGCGATGGCCCGCGCGTCACGGGCCGCCTTGACCCGATAGCGGCCTTCGACGAAGGGGATGATGTCCGCCACCAGGCTGTCGGGGAAAGTCGGCCGGCCGGGCCCGCCCATGGCGGGGGGGGCGGCCGCCGGCGTCGCGACCGGGCCGAGGGCCGAGCCCTGGCTGACGGACTGGCCGGCATTCCCGTTCGGCATGACCACGATCATCGGAACGGCCCGGCCCGCGGCGATGAGATTGTCCAGGATCACGGCGGCGCGGCCGAGATCCCCCCAGGCCTGCTCGTCTCCGCCGGCGCCATGCAGGAGATAGAGCACCGGGTAGCGGGCCTTGCCGCGCTCGTAGCCCGGCGGGGTATAGACCGCCATCCGACGGTTGAGCTTCAGGGTCGGCGACGGGTACCAGACCAGCGCCATCGTGCCGTGCGGGATGTCCTTCGCTTCGTAGAGGGACGACTCCGGTCCGGGGACAAGCAGGATGTTGTCGTAGCGGGCGCCGTCGCGCTTGACGGCCGAGTTGCGCGGATCGAGGGTCCGTACGCCGTCCACGCTGTAGGTGTAGCCCCACAGCTCGGGCGGGAGCGGGCCGACGGTCAGCGACCAGAGGCCCTGGCCGTCGCGGATCATCGGCAGGCCGGCGCCGCCGTCCCAGTCGCCATTGAGGAGGACCTCGGCGGCATCGGGGGCCGGGAGCCGGAAGGCGACGCGCCGGTCGGGCAGGATTTCCAGTGAGGGGGCGACGGCGGACCGGGCCGGGCCGACCCGGCGGCCGCTCATGGGCGGGGCGGGCTTCCACTCGGGAATGTCCTTCTTGGGCAGGAGGGAGGCGGTCTCGGTCTTGACGACGAGCTCGGCCTCCAGCTTGAAGGAGGCGCTTTGACGGATGTCGCGCGAGGAGGCGCCGATGCGGACCTCGTAAACTCCCGGCTCGGCCACCCAGGCCGAGCGGGCCGCGTCGAAGGAAGCCAGGCTCCGGCCGTCCAGGATGAAGGCCAGGGTTTGGGCCTCGCCCGGCTGAAGGAGGCGCGTCTTGGCGAAGCCCTTGAGCTCCAGAGCCGGCTTGTCGAGCTTGCCGGACGGGGCCTTGACGTAGAGCTGGACCGCTTCCCGTCCGGGCCGGCCGCCGGCGTTCTTGACGTCGACGGTCGCGGTCAGCCGGCCCGCGAAAGCCCCCCCGTCCAGCTTCAAGCCGGAGTACTCGAAGCTCGTCGTCGAGAGGCCGTAGCCGAACTCATAGGCCGGACGGACGCCGAAGGATTCATAGTAGCGATAGCCGACATAGAGGCCGTCCTCATACGTCACGACGGCCGGCCGCCCGCCGCGGAACCCGCCGCCCGGGCCGGGCGCCGGAGCGGGCGTCTCGGCGGGGAGCTCTCGGCCGGGGAAGAGGCCCGCCGAGGGCACGTCCTCGTAGCGGATGGGGAATGTCGTGGCGAGCTTGCCGGAGGGACTGATCTTCCCGGACAGGATGTCGGCGATGGCGTGGCCCGTCTCCTGCCCGCCCTGCCAGGCCAGCAGGATGGCGTCGGGCTTGTCGCGCCAGGAGGCCGTCTCGACGACGCCGCCGACGTTGAGGATGACGGTCGAGGATTTACCCTTGGCCCGGAAGGCCCCCGTGACCAGCCGGATCATCTCCCGCTCGGCCCGGGTCAGGCGGAAATCGCCCTCCGTATCGGTCCGGTCGCGGCCCTCGCCGGCGTTGCGGCCGATGGTGATCACGGCCGCGTCGGCCTGGTCGGCCATGTTATCGACCAGGCCGGCGGGGAGATCCATCTCGGGAATCACGCGGGGCGCGGCCATGAAAGTCCGCGGCGCCGGGGGAAGGCTCTCCCGGACGGCTTTCAGATAGGCCGCGTAGACCGAGCGGAGCCCGACGTGGACGGTCAAGCCGGCCTTCTCCAGCCCTTCGGCCAGCGAGACGCTGTAGGCTTCATTGACGTCGCCGCTGCCGGTGCCTCCGGTGATGATCTCGTAGGATGTGTTGCCGAAGGCGGCCACGGTCTTGACGGCGGCCGGCCAGGGCAGGGCTTGACGCTCGTTCCTGAGGAGGACCATGCCGTCGGCCGCGGCCCGGCGGGCCACCGCGGCATGGGCCGCAAGATCGGGCTTGTTGGAGGGGATCTGTCCCTTGAAGCGGGGCGAGAGCTGGATGATGCTCAAGATGCGCTCGACGTTGCGGTCGAGGATCCCGGCCTCGAGCCGGCCGCTCCGGACCGCTTCGACGAGGGCCCGGGTCTGGACCGGGCTGCCGGGCATGAGCAGGTCGTTGCCCGCCTTCATCTGGGCCACGGGATCCTTGCCGCCGCCCCAGTCGGTCATGACGAAGCCGCGGAAGCCCCAATCCGCCCGCAGGATCGATTCCAGGAGCTCGGGGCTCTCCGAGGCGTAGACGCCGTTGATCAGGTTGTAGGACGTCATCACCGTCCAAGGCTTGGCCTCTTCGACCGCGATCCGGAAGCCCTCCAGGTACATCTCGCGCAGCGTGCGGGGGCTCAGGATGGTATCCAGGCTCATGCGGTTGGTCTCGGCGTTGTTGGCGGCGAAGTGCTTGATCGAGGTCCCCACGCCCCGCGACTGGACGCCGGCGACCATGGCCGCGGCGATCCTTCCCGTGACCAGAGGATCCTCGGAATAATATTCGAAATTGCGGCCGCAGAGGGGATTGCGGTGAAGATTGAGGGCCGGGGCCAGCAGGATGTCCACGCCGTAGGATGTCATCTCCTCGCCGACGGCGCGGCCGACCGCCGCGACGAGATCGACGTCCCAGGTGGAAGCCAGAAGGGTCGCGACGGGAAAGGCCGTGGCGTAATAGGTCGCCGCCTCGCCGCCGCGGGTGGGGCTGATGCGCAGGCCGGCCGGTCCGTCGGCCAGGACCATCGGCGGGATACCCAGCCGGGGGATGGCCGTGGTCGCCCCGGCGGCGCCGGGGACCATGCTGGGCGCGGCCGCCGCCGTTGGGGCGGCGGGCTTGGCCGCGGCTGAAGCAGTCGCGGAACCCGGAAGACCGGCCGGCGCCGCCGCCGCTCCGGGGCCGGGGGGCGTTCGGCGGATCTGGTTGAAGCCGACGACGAGGCCGACTTTCTCTTCCAGGGTCATGGCCGCGATGACGTCCTTGAGCGGGGCCCTCCCGAGCCGGGGCGTCTCCTGGGCCGGATCATCCGCGGCCCACGATGTCCAGCCGAGAGCGCAGACGGCGATCAAGACGAGGGCCAGGGCGTTCTTTCTCATCATCGGCCTCCAGTAAGGGTCGGCCCGCGCCGGCTTGGGCGTCGGGGAGGATTCCCATCATAGACCTTGTCCCGCCTCCCGCCAAGCCGCGGCGGAGCCCTTGCGCGGCCTGGGCGGCTTGTATTACAAGAAGGATTCCGAATCGATCTCTGGAGGTCGTCATGCGCCGCAGCCGTCTTGCCCTCGTCCTCTCCGCATCGGTCTTTGCCGTCGTCCTATCCGCCGGGTCGGCCTTGGCTCAACGAGGCTCCCAAGCCCCTGCTCCCAAGACCGACGAGCAGAAGCTCCTGGACGCCATGCACCTCATCCAGAGCCAGACCCTCTACGACTACGTCAAGGAGATGGTTTCCGAGAAGTACGCCGGCCGCCTGACCGGCACGGCCGAATATAAGGCCTGCGCCGAGTGGGCCGTGTCGCTGCTGAAGTCCTGGGGCGTCCAGCCTGGCGGGGACAACGGGACCTACTACCAAAGCTTCCCCAATCCCACCACCATCGTCTCCCGCGACGGCTACCTGAAGCTGGATGTCCCGGTCCGAGACGGCGTCATCCAGAAGACCTACCGGTACGAGTTCGAGTTCATCCCGGGAGGCACTTCGGGCTCGGGCGAGGTCAAGGCCGAAGTCGTCTTCGTCGGCTACGGCATCACCGCCCCCGAGCTGGGGTATGACGACTACGCCGGCGTGGACGTCAAGGGCAAGATCGTGCTGCTGGACCCCGAAGCGCCCCTGCGGGCCGACGGCTCGGAAGCCTTCAAGAAATGGCGCCCTTACTCCTTCCATCAGCACAAGCTGGAGAACGCCGTGGCCCATGGCGCCAAGGGCATGATCTACAACTACGGTCCCATCGGCAATCCCAACAACTCCTACCGCGAAGGCTTCGTCTACCACCACGTCGGCGCCGCCGTCGTGGCCGACGTCTTCGCCGGCACGGGCCGGACCTACAAGGAGACCATGGAGGCCATCCGCAAGGAGCTCAAGCCCCGCTCCTTCGCCACCGGCAAGGTCATGGCCTTGAAGAACTCGACCGTCCACCATCCGGACGGCGTCGGATTCAACGTCATCGGCGTCATCCCGGGGACCGATCCCGTCCTCAAGGACGAGATCATCATGTTCGGGGCGCATCTGGACCACCTGGGCCGGCTCTGGGAGCTGCTGCCCGGGGCCAACGACAACGCCACGGCCGTGGCGGTCGGGCTGGGCGTGGCCGAGGCCATGGCCAAGTGCGAGATCAAGCCGAAGCGGACCGTCGTCTTCAATTTCTTCGGCTCGGAGGAGCAGGGGGTGGCCGGCTCCAAGCACTACGTCGAGCATCCGCTCTATCCGCTGGACAAGACCCTGGTCCTGATCAACATGGAGGGGCCGGGCGTCGGCGACAGGATCGCGGCCTCGGGCGCGACCACTTATCCGGCCTTCTGGTCCTTCATCGAGAAGGCCAACAGGGCTTATATCCACCGCATCGTCACGGGCGGCGGGGCCGCCTATCCCGGCCGGCCGCGGCAGGACTCGGCCTGGTTTTTCTGGGCCGGCGTGCCCTCTTTGACCTTCGGCGCCTACGGCGGCAAGCCCGTCCCGTATCCGACCTACCACAACACCAGGGACAGCCTGGACCTGGTCACGCCGGAGATCATGGAGGACATGGCCCAGCTCTTCTTCATGGCCGTCATGGACATGGCCGACGAGCCGGCCTTGGATTTCCGGGCGAAGTAAGCCGGCCCCGTCGGGCGGGGGAGCCCTCCTTCCGGGGAGGAGAAAGACGCCTTAGATGTGAAGCTCCACCACGTCCTGGTCCTGCAGGACCTGGTCGCGGGTGATCATCTGGCCGCTGAAGGCTCCCTCGCGCCAGAGCTTGGCGTAGGCCAGCTTCTCGGCGAAGTCCTTGTGGACCGAGCGGGCGATGTCGACCACGCTGGCGCCGCGCTTCAGGACGTGGGGATCGTTGAGATCGACCTTCTTGCCGGGCGGCTTGCTGTAGACCCGGATCACCTGGAGCAGGTCGAAGACGCGGCGGCGGAGGGGCTCCAGCCCTTCTCCGGTCTCGGCCGAGAGGGGGACGACCGGCAGCTGGGCCTCGAAGAAGAACTTCAAGGCTTCCAGGCTCTCGCCGCCGGGATCGGCGTCGGTCTTGGCCGCGATCATGAGGGACCGCTTGCGGAAGACCCTCCCGGCTTCCTCGGCCGGAGGGACGAACGACTCGGAGACGAATTCGACCCGCTTGTCCTTGAGGCGCGAGAAGAGCGTCTCGAGAAGAGCCGGCGTCTCGGGCGCCGAGGCGTCGGCCACGACCAGGGCCGCGTCGGCCACTTTGATCAGCTCGATCTGCCAGCTCTCCAGGAACTCGGCCGTGATGGGCGGGAGGTCGACGAGCTGGATCTTGATGTTCTCGAACTTCATCATATAGGGCGCCGGCGTACGGGTCGTGAAGGCGTAGTCGCCGATCTCGGGCTCGGCCCCGGTCAGAGCCTTGATCAGGGACGACTTGCCGGAGTTGGGCGGGCCGACCAGGATGACCTGACCGGCGCCTTGCTTGGGGATGAGGTAGGAGACGCCCGTCTTGCCGGAGGCGGAGGGCTTCAGCATCTCTTCCTTGAGCTTGGCGATCATGGAGCGGTGCTGGGCGACCATCTTCTCGGTCGCCTTGTGCTTGGGGATCAGGCGCAGCAGCTCCTCGTAGATCTCGATCTTCTCGGCCGGGGTGACGGCCGTGCGGAGCTTCTTGTGGGCCTCCAAATATTGCGGGGTCAGGTTGGCCGCCATGCGCGGATTATACCATGAAAAGACCGCCGCGGCGGCCTCGCGGAGGCGCTCCGGCCGGGGGGCCCGGCTTTCCCCCAAACCTGGGGCCGGAGGCCCGGTGCGGCCACAAAATATTGTGGAAAACGGCCTCAATTTCCCTTTACAGAGGGGGGCCTCCGGAGGTATAATCCGAGCTTGGAAACGGGGCCGGGAATGGCCCTCTCAGGCCGACTATATGTAGCACGAAATAAAAGAGTTAGGTGCACATGCCCGAACAAAGCTATTCCGCCGAGAGCATCAAGGTCCTCAAGGGTCTGGACGCAGTCCGGAAACGGCCCGCCATGTACATCGGGAGCACGGGCTCGGAGGGCCTCCACCACCTCGTCTACGAGGTCGTGGACAACTCCATCGACGAGGCTCTGGCCGGCTTCTGCAAGACGATCGAGGTCCTCATCCACGTCGACAACTCCGTCACCGTCATCGACGACGGCCGGGGCATCCCGGTCGAGCTGCACAAGAAGGAGAAGAAGTCGGCGGCCGAGGTCGTCCTGACCGTCCTGCACGCCGGCGGCAAGTTCGACGACAAGTCCTACAAGGTCTCGGGCGGCCTGCACGGCGTCGGCGTATCGGTCGTCAACGCCCTGTCCAAGCGGCTGGACCTGGAGGTCAAGCGCGACGGCGGGATCTTCGTCCAGAGCTACGAGCGGGGCGTGCCCCTGGCCAGGCTGAAGCAGGTCGGCAAGACCAAGAAGACCGGGACCAAGATCACCTTCTGGCCGGACGAGGAGATCTTCGAGGCCACCGAGTACGACTTCGACATCCTGACCCAGCGGATGCGCGAGCTGAGCTTCCTCAACCGCGGCATCCGGATCGCCATCACCGACGAGCGCTCCGGCAACAGCCACGACTTCCAGTACAAGGGCGGCATCCTGGAGTTCGTCCAGTACCTCAACCAGAACAAGGACGTCCTCAACCCGCGGCCGATCCTCTTCGAGTGCCAGAAGGACGACATCATCGTCGAGCTGGCCTTCCAGTACCACTCCGGCTACAACGACAACATCTTCACCTTCGTCAACAACATCAACACCCACGAGGGCGGGACCCATCTGATCGGCTTCAAGTCGGCCCTGACCCGCTGCCTCAACGCCTACGCCGAGAGCCACAACCTGTTCAAGGACCTGGGCGGGGCCAGCCTCTCGGGCGACGACTCGCGGGAGGGCCTGACCGCGGTCCTCAGCGTCAAGATGCGCGACCCCCAGTTCGAGGGCCAGACCAAGACCAAGCTGGGCAACTCCGAGGTCAAGGGCATCGTCGAGTCGCTGGTCAACGAGCAGCTGGCCGCCTACCTGGAGGAGAACCCGACCAACGCCAAGCGGATCGTGCTGAAGGCCCTGGACGCGGCCCGGGCCCGCGAGGCGGCCCGCAAGGCCCGCGAGATGGCCCGCCGCAAGAGCGTCCTGGAGTCCTCCTCGCTGCCGGGCAAGCTGGCCGACTGCCAGGAGCGCGACCCGGCCCTGGCCGAGCTCTATCTGGTCGAGGGCGACTCGGCCGGCGGCTCGGCCAAGCAGGGCCGCGACCGCCGCTTCCAGGCCATCCTGCCGCTGCGGGGCAAGATCCTCAACGTCTGGAAGGCCCGCCAGGACAAGGTCTTCAACAACGAGGAGATCGGGGTCATGGTGGCCGCCCTGGGCGCCTCCATCGGCGAGTCCGAGAGCAACCTGGACAAGCTCCGCTACCACAAGGTCATCATCATGACCGACGCCGACGTGGACGGGGCCCACATCCGGACCCTGCTGATGACCTTCTTCTACCGGCAGATGAAGGGCCTCATCGAGCAGGGCTTCGTCTACATCGCCCAGCCGCCCCTCTACAAGATCACCCGCGGCCGCGAGGTCCTCTACCTCAAGGACGAGCGGGCCTACGAGAAGTGGATCGTCAAGAAGATCTCCGAGGACTTCAAGGTCCGGGTCAAGGGCCGGACGGAGGTCTTCGAGGGCGAGAAGTTCCGCAAGCTCTTCCTGCGGATGATCCAGAAGAAGAACTTCGTCAAGTTCCTGGAGCGCAAGAGCTACCCCTTCTTCCTCATCGACTTGCTGATCCAGGAGGGCGTCGACAGCCTGGAGGTCCTGCAGGACAAGAAGAAGGTCAAGCGCCTGCAGGGCCTGATCGAGGCCAAGGACCTGAAGGTCGAGATGAGCCAGGACGAGGAGTACGACGCCTACGACCTGGCCGTCAAGTTCGGGGTCAACGGCATGTCGGTGACCTGCCGGATCAACCACGACCTGATCGAGTCGGCCGAGTACAAGGCCCTGGTCAAGCTCCACGAGGAGCTCAAGGACTTCAGCCCGCCCTTCGAGGTCATCAGCGACGGCGAGACGGTGGCGGCCGAGAACGAGATCAAGCTCCTCGACTACCTGCACGAGAAGGGCAAGAAGGGCGTCTCCATCCAGCGCTACAAGGGCCTCGGCGAGATGGCCCCCGAGCAGCTCTGGGAGACGACCATGAGCCCCGAGAACCGCTCCCTGCTGCGGGTCTCGATCAGCGACGCGGTGGCGGCCAACGACGTCTTCGACGTCCTGATGGGCGACGACGTGGAGCGGCGCAAGCACTTCATCGAATCCAACGCCCACCTGGTCCAGAACCTGGACATCTGATCCCGGCAACACCCGATAGGCGGCAACCATGGCCAAGAAGAAAGCCCAGCGATCCCGAACCCAAACCAAGCCCCCCGTCCCGACGGAGGGCGGCGAGGCCCCGGCCGGTCCGGCGCCCGAGAAGGCGCCCAAGACCCAGCAGCCGCTCTTCCCGATGGCCGCCGACCTGGCCCCGGTCAGCCTCGAGGAGGAGATGAAGCGCTCCTACCTCGACTACGCCATGTCGGTCATCATCGGCCGGGCCATCCCCGACATCAAGGACGGCCTCAAGCCGGTCCACCGGCGCTGCCTGTACTCCATGTACGAGACGGGCACGACCTGGAACAAGCCCTACAAGAAGTCGGCCCGCATCGTCGGCGACGTCATCGGCAAGTACCATCCCCACGGCGACCAGGCCGCCTACGACACGATCGTCCGTATGGCCCAGGACTTCAGCATGCGGGCCGTCCTGGTCGACGGCCAGGGCAACTTCGGCAGCATCGACGGCGACCCGCCGGCGGCCATGCGCTACACCGAAGTCCGCATGAGCAAGCTGGCCTCGGAGATGATGGCCGACATCGAGAAGGACACGGTCAACTTCGTCCCCAACTACGACGAGAGCCTGGCCATGCCCGAGGTCCTGCCGGCCCGCTTCCCCAACCTCCTGGTCAACGGCAGCTCCGGCATCGCCGTCGGCATGGCCACCAACGTCCCGCCCCACAACCTGGGCGAGGTCTGCGACGCGGTCTCTTACCTCATCGAGCACCCCAACGCCTCCCTGGACAAGATCATGGAGATCCTGCCCGGGCCGGACTTCCCGACCGGCGGCTCCATCTTCAACTCGCAGGGGCTGCGGGACGCCTACCGCGACGGGCGCGGCAGCATCCAGATCCGGGCCAAGTCGATCATCGAGCGGGGGGACAAGGGCGAGCGGGAGCGGATCGTCGTCACCGAGATCCCTTACGCCGTCAACAAGAGCCGCCTCCTGGAGTCGATCGCCGACCTGGTCAACCAGAAGAAGCTGGAGGGTATCGCCGACATCCGCGACGAGTCCGACCGGGAGGGCATTCGGGTGGTCATCGAGGTCAAGCGGGGCGAGCTGCCCGAGGTGGTCCTGAACAACCTCTACAAGCACACCCAGCTGCAGACCACCTTCGGCATCATCCTGCTGGCCATCGTCGACAAGCAGCCGAAGATCCTCAGCCTGATCGACATCATGAAGTACTTCATCGCCCACCGCCAGGACGTGGTCCGGCGGCGGACGCGATTCGAGCTGAAGAAGGCCGAGGCCCGGGCCCACATCCTGGAGGGCCTGCTCATCGCCCTGGACAACCTGGACGCGGTCATCAAGCTGATCCGCGCCTCGCGGACCGTGGACGAGGCCCGGACCGGGCTGATGGCCAAGTTCAAGCTGTCGCAGCTGCAAGCCCAGGCCATCCTGGAGATGCAGCTGCAGCGGCTGACCCACCTGGAGCGCGACAAGGTCGTCCAGGAGTACGCCGAGATCAAGGCCCTCATCGCCAAGCTGCGCAAGATCCTGTCCAGCGACAAGATGGTCATGGACATCATCGGCGGCGAGCTGGCCGAGATCAAGACGGCCTTCGGCGAGCCCCGCCGGACGGAGCTGCGGATCGAGGCCATCACCGACCTGCGGCCGGAGGACCTGGTCAAGGAGGAGGACGTGGTCGTCCTCTTCACCCAGTCCGGCTACGTCAAGCGGACCTCGCTGTCGTCCTACCACTTCCAGATGCGGGGCGGCAAGGGCCGCAAGGGCATCAGCATGAAGGCCGAGGACGTGGTCGAGTCCCTGTTCGTCTGCTCGACCCACTCCTACCTGATGTTCTTCACCAACACCGGCCGGGTCTACTGGCTGAAGGCCCTGGAGATCCCCGACGTCGGGGTGGCCGGCCGGGGCAAGGCCATCGTCAACCTGATCAGCTTCCAGCCGGGCGAGAAGGTCACCTCGACCGTGGCCGTCAAGGACTTCGGCGAGGACAAGTTCGTCCTGATGATGACGACCGACGGCCAGATCAAGAAGACGGGCCTGGGCGAGTTCCAAAACATCCGCAAGGGCGGCATCCAGGCCATCGGCCTGCGGGCCAAGGCGGAGCTGATGTGGACCCGCCTGACCGACGGCAAGCGCGACGTGGTCATCGCCACCAAGCTCGGCCGGGCCATCCGCTTCAACGAGAAGGACATCCGGCCGATGGGCCGGACGGCCTCCGGCGTGCGCGGCCTGACCCTGGGCAAGAAGGACGAGGTCATCGGCATGGTGGCCATCGGCGGGGAGGACAAGTACGTCTTCACCGCCAGCGAGAAGGGCTACGGCAAGAAGACCGAGATCGACCTCTATCGCAAGACCCGCCGCGGCGGCAAGGGCGTGGCCAACCTCAAGGTCACGCCCAAGATCGGAAATGCCCTGGGCATCCTCGGGGTGGGGGAGGAGGACCTGCTGGTCGTGACGGTCTCCGGCAAGGTCATCCGGATCAAGACCACCCAGGTCCGGGCCTCCGGCCGGGCGACCCAGGGCGTCCGCCTGATCAACCTCGAGGACAACGACCGGGTCTGTTCGGTCGCCAAGGCCGAAGAGAGCGAATAACAATTGGGGGACACCCTACATAGCTCCCGATCTTAATGTTGACGCCGTCAACAAAAGGTTCGGGGGTTATATAAGGTGTCCCCCTCTTTATGGCGATATGTCTTTCTGCCGATTCCCGTTGACACTCTCATCACGAATCCATAGAATGGGCCCAACTTAACAGCACGCCTGGAGGCGCCCATGGTTACGACTCTGTCCAATCTGCTTCTCAACACCCTGGAGAAGTACCCCAAGCCCGATTTCATGCTGGTCAAAAAGGACGGCCGCTACACGCCCATCTCGACCCAGGAGTTCGGCGACGCCGTCAAGCACTTGGCCCTCGGCTTGGCCGAGCTGGGGCACGGGCGCGGCGACAAGCTGGTCATCCTGTCCGAGAACAGGCCCGAGTGGGTCATGACCGACTTCGCCAACATCTGCCTGGGCGGCATCACCGTCCCCATCTACACGACCCTGGT
>CAZKXI010000042.1:0-19346 GCA_964556755.1 uncultured Eubacteriales bacterium | reverse complement strand
AACGGGGGTCGACGCCCCTGGATTCGTCGTATAATAAGGCGCCGCCGGATCGAGCGGCGGCCTGGAAGGAGCATCCCGTGAGCGCCATCTCCCGCAGAGGGTTCCTGGCCGGCGCGGCGGCCGCCGCCCTGGCCAAGCCCGGCCAAACCCAGGCGGCCACCGGGCCGCTTGAAGCCCGTTTGAAGACGCTGAGCCGACGGCCCGTTCCGATGATCCATGTCACGGATCTCTTCCGCCCCTACGCGGATCCCGACGACCACTGGGACCTGGCCTGCGTCTACGCCCTGGCGGCCCGGGGGGATGCCCGGCTTCTCGCGGTCATGATCGACCATCCGCCGGCCAGCCATCCGAGCGATCCCGACGTCCAGGCCGTGGCCCAATTGAACCGTATCACGGGGCTGGCCGTCCCCGTCTTGACCGGCTCCTCCAAGCGCATCGCGCCCGAGGAGGCGAACCGGCCCGAGCACCGCGACGACATGGGGGGGGTGCGGGCGCTTCTCGAAGTCCTGCGCGAATCGCCCCGACCCGCCGTCATCAGCATCCTCGGATCCAGCCGCGACGTCGCCCTGGCCGGCCGGCTCGAGCCGAAGCTCTTCGCCGCCAAGTGCGCCGGAGTCTACCTCCACGCCGGCTCCGGGACGCCAGACCCGGTCCTAGCCCGCCGGCTGGAATACAACGTGGCCCTGGACCCCATCTCCTATGCAGCCATCTTCGATCTGCCCTGCCCCGTCTATTGGCTGCCCTGCTTCGAGATCGCGCCGGGAGGCGACGGCAAGCCCTGGCAGACACGGACCCATGGCACCTACTACAGCTTCATCCAAAAGGAGATCCTGCCGCATCTTTCGGCGCGGGTTCAAAATTATTTCGCCTCGATGTTCCGTCAAGGCGCCTCGGAGAAAGGCTATACGGGGCTTGAGGACGCCCTTCGCCCCGATTGGCTGCGCCGGCTGGAAGGCCCCCCGGACGAGGCGCTCCTGGCCCGGCAGGGCGAGAAGCCCCGGCCGATGTGGTGCACCAGCGGATTCTTCCACGCGGCGGGCTTGGCGGTGACGGCGGCAGGCGCAATCGTCCCGGCCGGCGGGGACGCGAACTCCGTCTTCGCCTTCGATCCGGTCGAGGTCCGTTGCGACGCGGAAGGGGTCACAGCCTGGTCCCCCGCTCCGGGATCGAAGCTTCGCTTCAAATTCCGCGTTCTCGACGTCGCAGCCTATCCAAAGGCCATGACGGCCGCCATGCGCGGCCTCCTGGCCGGACTTCCCTGACGGGCGCCTGCGGGGCCTCGACAGGAGCTTAGTCCGAGAAAACGGAGGAAAGGGATGATGAAAAAGAGCGGGAGCAAGCCCGCCGCGAAAAGGACCGCGGCCCAGGACGTCGACGCCTACCTAGCCGGAGTCCCCGAGCCTGCCCGCGCCGCGCTCCAGAAGGTTCGCGCCGCCATCAAGGCCGCCGCGCCCGGGGCGACGGAAGGGATCAGCTGGGGCATGCCGGGCTACAAGCTCGGCGGCTACCTGGGCGGCTTCGCCGCTTTCAAGGATCACCTCAGCTTCTTCCCGGGGACGACCCTCGAGGCGTTCCGGAAGGACCTTGAGGGATACACGACCACCAAGGGGGCGATCCATTTCACGCCGGACCGCCCCCTCCCCGCCGCCCTAGTGAAGAAGATCGTCAAGGCCCGGGTTAAAGCGCACGCGGCACCCCAAGCGCCCTCGAAAGGGAAGAGGTAAGAGAGGAGCCGGAAGGCTGACCCGGGGAATCACATCCCCGAGGAGCCGGCCGCCGCGCCGCCGGCGTCGAATCCGGCCGAGTGGTCACCCTGAGCCGCCCGCTTCCACAGGAAGATCGTCAGCCAGGCGGCGAACAGCCGCAGCGGCAGCGGGAGATCGTCGGGGAGATCGATCCGGGCCCGCCGGGTCAGGGCGCCCTCGGGCGCGATGGTCCCGAGATCGACTCCGTTCTCGGTCAGGACGAACTCGCGGCGCAGGGTGTATCGGGCTTTGAGGACGAAGGAGCGGCCTCCGGATTGGATGTCGAAGCTGCGAAAGAGGGCCCGCGGCTTCTCGGCCCGGGCCTCCAGCACGCCGCTCTTCTCGAGCAGGAACGGGCCGGTCCAGCCGTCCCGCGAGACCGCGTACTCGAATCCGCCCGCTTCGATGGTCCCCATGGTCCGCATGGGCGCGATCCACAGCCGAGCGACGGGGGTGCCCGCCTCATCCGCAACCTCATAGCTCCAGGAGAACCAGCTCGTGGGAACGGCTTTCAGCATGATCTCCTCCCGGGACCGAACCGATTCGTCCAACGGCTCCTGATTCAGATTAACGCCGTGCTTCTCGGCGCGTCAAGGCCGGTAAGGGATCGGCAAGGAATCCGGTTCGGTTGACACCTCCCCGTCCCGTTGCTAGAGTGGGCCGCGGAGATCGCCCATGAAAGCCGCCGCTTCGATCCCCGGTCGTTCCGGCTCCCCGGCCGCGCGCCTCGCGGCTCTCGCATCCCTCCTGGCGCTGCTGGCCTCCTGCGCGACCGGCACGCGGTCGTTCATCGCGCCGGCCGACGTCGACATCAAGGCCCTCGAGACGGACGTTGTCGCCAAGCTGGCCGGCGGGGCCGAGATCCGGCCGGGCTTGAAGCTCGCCGCCCGCTTCACCGTCGAGGAGAAGAAGGAGGCCCGCGCCTTTCTGATGGAGACTTGGAAGAGGCTGGGCTTGAGCGTCCAGACGCAGGACTACAGCGAGACGGGGCAGAACATCTTCGCCGAAGCGGGACCGGCCGACACGGCCACGGAGACCGTCGTCTTGGGCGCCCACTACGACTCGGCCCGGGCCACGCCGGGGGCCAACGACAATGCCACGGGGACGGCCCTGATCACCGCGGCGGCGGCCCGGCTGTCGCGCCTGAAGTCTCCGGCCCGGCGCCTCATCTTCGTCCTCTTCGACGAGGAGGAGCGGGGCATGCGGGGAAGCCGGGCCTTCGCCCAGAGGCTCAAGGACGCGGGCGTCCGCGTCCACTCGGTCCACACCGTCGACCAGATGGGCTGGGACAAGGACGGGGACCGGGCCATCGAGCTGGAGATCCCCTACGAGGGCGCTCAGGAGCTCTATGCCGCGGCCGCGGCCGGGATGAAGCCGCCCATCCCCCTGCTGACGACCCAGGAGCGGGGCTCGGACCACTCGGCCTTCCGGCGCCTCGGCTTCAAGGCCGTCGGCCTGACCGAGGAGTACCGCCACGACGACACGACGCCCCATATCCACCGGGCCGGCGATACGCCCGAGACGGTGGACATCGCCTACCTGGCGTCCACCACCGAGCTGGCCGTGCGCGCCTGGGCCAAGCTGGCCGAGGGCCGCTGAATCAGACCCCCCGGGGCTTGCCCAGCAGAAGATCGGTATAGCCCTCGACCGTCGTCAATGCCTTGGTCACGTAATCGCCGAGCTTGGCCAGGGCCTTGGCCTTGTCCTTGGCATAGAGCGCGGCGACATCCTCCTCAAGCTTGGCCCGGCCGGCCAGGAATTCCTTTTCCAGGGGCCCCAGTCTGGCCAGGATGGCCGTCCGCATCGGGGCGTAGTTCGCCTCGGCCGCGTTCTCCAGGGCCAGGACCTTGGTCCGCAGCAGGCGGTCCTTGTCGGCCTTCAGCTCCGCGTCCTCGAAGTGCTGCTTGTAGAAGAGATCGTAGTCGTGCTCCAGGGCCCCCGTCCCGGCTTGGCGCGGCAGCGTCGCCAGCCCCGGGTAGAGCGGCATGAAGATGGTCGTATCCGGCTTGCCCAGGGCCAGCCAGAGCCGGACCTGGAGCGGCTCGGGCCGCCGGGCGTCGAGCGAGGCGACCAGGCTGTGGATGGTCGAGGCGGTGCAGATGGTCCGATACTTGGTCTTGTTGGGGCTTCCGGTCTTGTAGCCGTCCGTGGCGTCGTAGGGAGTGCCCTCGTAGTGGTCGCGCAGGACGGCCATCAGGGCCTCGGCCGTGACCTTGGAGCCGGGCTTGGTCGAGAAGGGATAGGCGGTCCCGATCTCCCAGGTCCGGCCGGTCAGCAGGCTCAGCCCGCGCCAGTGGCGGAGCGTGTTGCCGTCCAGGGTCAGGTCCCGGTCGGAGGGCCGGGTGAAGGCCTTCTTGAAGTCGAAGGCGCCGTCCTTCCCCGGATCGTACCAGCCGCTCTTCGCGGCGTACTCGATCAAGCCCGGGCTGGCCAGGAAGCGGTCCGGATTCCCCAGGTCGATCTCCCGGATGGTGAAGTGGTTGGGGATGACCGCGATCTCGTCATCGGGGACGCGCTCCGCGCACCAGTGCCGGCCGTTGAGGGCGGCCAGCATCCAGGCCTCGTTCTTGTCGGCGAAGGAGTAGGTCCGCCCCGATCCGCGGTAGCCGTAGGTCTCGATGAGCTTCCCGGCCAGCAGGACCGCCTCGCGGGCCGTTGGCGCGTGCTCGGCCACGAGCCGGCGCAGCATGTAGCCGATGCCGCCGTCGACCAGCTCGCCCTGGGTGATCCGCGAGGGGCAGCTGTCCGAGACGACGACCAGGCCGGGCTCGTTGATGAAGCAGTCGGCGAACTCCTGGGTCGTCCCTTCGATCCAGAGGAAGCCCAGGGTCTTGGCTCCGGGCTGGTAGACGGCGCCTTTGCCCAGGGCGACCTTCGGCGGGGCGCCGTAGTCGCGGCCGGCGATGCGGCGCAGGTTGACCAGGATGTCGCCCCGGTCATCCTCGTTGTGGGCGATCATGACCGAGCCGTCGGCGCTGGCCTTCTTCCCGACCAGCACGGTGAAGCACTCGCCGTCTTGCGCTCCCGCCGTCGCCGCGGAGGCCAGGAGAAGTCCAGCTAGACAGGATAAAAGGATGATCTTGGGTGCTTTCCTCATGGGTCCAATCTAACTCGCGCGGGCGGGCCATTTCAAGCCCGGCCATGCTATAATCCCGGCGAATCCCCCATTCGGAAAGACTCCTATGCCCCTTGACGAGATCCGCTACAAGACCTGGGTCGAGATCGATCCGGCCGCCTTCCGCCACAACATCCGCGCCTTCCGGGCCCGGCTGAAGCCGCGCACCGGCCTCTGGCTGGTCTGCAAGTCCAACGCCATGGGCCACGGCCTGGTGCCGATGGCGACGATGGGGGAGAAGCTGGGGCTGGACGGCTTCTGCGTCGACAGCGTCGTCGAAGGCAGCCGGCTTCGCGAGTCGGGACTTGCCCGGCCGATCCTCGTGCTCGGCCCGACGCTGCCCCATCTCCTGCCCTCGGCCGCCGAGCACGGCCTGCACCTGACCGTGTCGGGCCGGGAGGCGCTGGAGGCCCTGGCCAAGGCCGCCCCGAGCCCGGGCTACCACCTCAAGATCGACACCGGCATGCGGAGGCAGGGCTTCTACCCGGACGACCTGCCGAAGGTGTGGGCCCTCATCCGGAAGCGCCGTCTGGAGGCCGGGCTGGCCGGCGTCTACACCCACTTCATGGCCGCCAAGGACGTCGCCTATCCCAGCGCGACCCGCGTCCAGCTCGAGGAGTTCGGCCGGGCCCTGGACTTTATCCGGAAGGCCCCCGGCCGTCCGGCCCGCTTCCTGGCCCACTGCGCGGCCAGCGGGGCGGCGCTGCTCGACCCCCGCACCCATCTCGACGCGGTCCGGGCCGGCGCCGCGCTCTACGGCATCTGGCCGTCCAAGGAGCTGGAGCTGCGCTTCGCGGATTCGCTGCGCCTGAAGCCGGTCCTGTCCTGGCGGAGCATCGTCTCCGAGGTCAAGCCGGCCCGCCGGGGCGACTACGTCGGCTACGACATGACCGAGCGGCTGGACCGACCGTCCCGGCTGGCCATCGTCCCCATCGGCTACTGGCACGGCTATGACCGCGGCCTGTCCGGCGCCGGCGAGGTCCTGATCAACGGCCGCCCGGCCCGCGTCCGCGGCCGGATCTCCATGGACATGGTCATCGTCGACGTCACCGACGCGCCCTGCCGGGTCGGCGACGCGGTCACCCTGATCGGGCGCGACGGCCGGCGGGAGATCACCGCCGCCGAGCTGGGGAGCCGAATCGGGACGACGGCCTACGAGGTGCTGACCCGCATCAATCCGCTGGTCAAGCGGATCGTGGCCTGACCGGGCCGACCCGGTCAGCCATCCGCGAAGGGAGCCGCATGGGACTCGGTCGCAAGCGCGCACGCCGCCCGGCCGGGCGGGCGCGGGTCGCGGCGGGGGCGGCGATCCTCCTGCTGGCCTTGGCGGCGCCTTCGCTGCGGGCGCAGATTCCGTCCTCCGCGCCGTTCGACATCGCGACCGTCCTCGGCCTGATCGGAGAGAACAAGCTCCCGGAAGCGGAGACCCTCCGCCGGCTTGCCGTCGCCTTCGGAGCGGACGCGTCCGATCTCGACCTCCTCCTGGGAGCGGCCTTTCTCGAAGCCAAGGATTTCGTCAAAGCCCTGGCCTACCTTGAATCCGCCGGGCCGGCCCGCCGCAACCCCGCCCTGGCCGGAGCGGCGGCCTACGCCGCCTTTATGACTGAGGATTGGAGCAAGGCCGAGCGCTACGCCATGGAGCTTCTGGAAAGCCGCCCGGATGAGGAGGCGGCCTGCGAGATCCTGGGATCGGTCGCCCTGATCCGGGACCTGCCGGCCCGGGCGCTTCTCTACTGGAACCGGATCGGCAAGCCCGTCCTCTACGACGTCGTCTACGATCCGCCGGAGGCCGAGGCTCTCCTCGGGCGCGCCCTCCCCGCGGGCAAGGGCCGGATCCTCCGGGTCCGCGACTGGCTCGACCTGCGGGACTTCTTGGCCCGCCCGGCTCTGATCGGAGGCCACCGCCTGCTGCTGATACCGCGGGAGGACGGCCTGTACGATCTCCGGGTCCGGGTCGAGATGAAGCGGCCCTTCTTCGAGAGCCCGCTCCCCTTCCTGGCCGGCGAGGCCGTCCACCTCCTCCAGAGCCAGATCCGTCTCGAATGGAACCGTGTCGCCGGGTCCCGCAATTCGCTGGGGCTCCTCTACCGCTTCGAGGACTACCGCAAGGCCCTGGCTATGGACTGGACGCACGCCCTGGCTTTCGGCTCCAACCTCGACTTCCGCCTGGCCTTCGCCTCCCGGGACGAGACGTGGCGTCCCGAATCGGATCGAGCCGCGTCCTTCCGGCAGCGCCTCATCGCGGCCGAGGCCACGGGCGGCCTCCTCGGCGGGATGAGCGACAAGCTGGGCCTGTTCGTCAAGGATTACACCGAGCCCGGGGCGCCCCGGCGGACGTATCTCGGCGGCGCCCTGCAGAAGAGATTTCGCCTGTCCGAAGCTCCCGGCTCGCGGCTCGCGGCTTTCCTGGATGCCGGAATCCAAGGGGAAGCCGGCCGGATCGGCCCCGGAACCCTGCGCGCTTTCGGCGGCCTTTTTCTGGACCTATCGGCCCAGGTCGGCCTGCCCATCGGAGTCTGGAAAGGCTCCCTCGCTTATCATCGCACCTGGTTCCCGGACCGGGCCGACTACGCGCTCCTGGGCGTCGGGCCCGGCATCCGGCTCCTCATGCGCGGCCACCCCTACATCCTCAGCCGGGTCGGAGCGGAGGGAGAGGCCCTCTACTCCAAGCATTTCTGGCTGGGTCACAGCCAGATCGAGATCGACCTGACGCCGCGCAGCCTGCTCGACCTGAAGGCCGTCGTCTTCTGGGACGGCTTTCGAGCCCTGGACGGCGACGCCGGGCTGCGGGGAAAGGCTCTCAACGACATCGGCCTGGGACTCGACATCGGCGTCCTGGCCAGGAGGATCGCCTCCCTCTCCATCGGCTACAGCATCGAGAGGAGGGACATCTCCGTCTATCTGGGCCCTTCCTGGAGCTGGGACTGACCGGAGGGGGCGGCCCGCGAGGCGGGGACCAGAAGGCAGTAGAAGCGGCCGTTGGGCTTCCAGCGGCGGGCCATACGGGCATAGGACATCTTCCGCCCTTCGCCGCGGGCCGGGTCGTGATAGGCGAATCCGGCCGGATCATAGCCGGTCAGGACGACCGCGTGCTGGACGTCGCGCTCCGTTCCATCCAGGGCCACGATGACGGGCCAGCCGGCGCTCAGCCAGGTCTTGAGGGTCTCCGCGTCGCCCGACCCGATGCGGTAGCGGTAGGCCGGCAATCCGTCCAGATAGGTACGGATGTCGCGGACCGTCAGGCCCCGCTCCGGCCGCCATCCGGCCTGGCGGGCGATCTCATACTGGGTCACCGTCTCGCCCCAGAAGAGCCTGACCATGGCCAGGCAGGAAGCGGCGCAGAGGTATTTCTCTTGTCGGACGAAGGGGACATCCAAGCTCGCTCGGGGAGGCAGAGCCGGGCCCTGCAGAGCGAGCGCCAGCGCCCAGACGGCCAGGCTCATGGGGATCAGGTTCGAAAGGGCCGCGGCCGGCTTCGCGCTCCGAGGCGACGCCGGCCGCGGCCGGGCTCAGAGAGCCTCAGCTCTGCCAGTAGTAATAATAGGGATCGTAGATGTCGTCCGCGGCGCTGAGGGCCACGACCAGGACCACGATCAGGATGACCAAGGCGGCCAGGCCGATGATCAGCCACATCGTCCCCATGCCGCCGCCGGCGGCGCCGTACTGGCCCATGGCCATGGCCTCGTTCACGTAGCTGCACTGCGAATAGAGCAGGTCAAGCTTCTTCGAGGGCACGGCGTTGGCCAGGTGCTCGGCGTCCTCCGGGCTGAGCTTGACGCCGGCTTTCTGCAGGGCTTCCTGGACGGGCGCCGAGGCCAGGGTCCGGCTGACGTACTCGACCTTGTCCTGCTTGGCCATCTGCTTGATCCGGGTCATCTGCGAGACGGACTTCAGGTCCAGGGTCTGGCCGATCGCCGACAAGCCGCCCAGCAACACCATCGCCACCGCCAGGTAAACGGACAGGAATTTACGCATGATCCACTCTCCTTGGGTCGTATTCTACAAGACTATCGTTGCTGCGCCAACTGCACCATGATGGTGAAGTCCACCGCCCGGGCCGAGGGCGCGATCTGGCGGAAGGACTTGACCTCGGCCTTCTCGATCGGGAAGGGGCTCCAGCCCCAGCCCGACTCGATGTCCATGCCGTCCTTGTCGCGCCACTTGACCTTGATCTCCAGGTTGATGGCCGAGTTCCGGTAGCTCTTGAAGATGGCCTGGGCTTCCAGGAGCCCGTTGACCTCGGCCTTGTTGATGCTGACCACGGCCACCTGGAAGGTGGTGCTGAGATCCTTGTAGACGATCGGGCTCCTCAGCTCCAGGGGGGCCCCGGTGTCCACGCCCAGCGGCTCGTACATGCAGGCCGTGGGGAAGGCCAGCCCGGCCAGCAGGAGGAAGGCCAGCCCGCCTCTTCTCCATCCCTTCTTCGCTTCACTTGTCATGGTTCCCTCTCATTTCCAGGCCGACTTCTTGACCGGGGCCGGCGGGGCCACGGGCCAGACGCCCGAGACGACCTGCTCGAAGTTGGTCGTGCCCGGCGTGGGCGTGGCCATGCACTTGCCGCCCTTGACCACGTGCGGACCGTGGTCGCACATGTTGTTGCAGCTCTTGTGGTCCACGTCCAGGACGATGCCCTGGTCGTGATAGGCCTTGATCAGGTCGTCCTTGGTCATGCCCTGGCAGAACCCGTCCTTGTGGTACTGGGCCATCAGCGCGTCGGTCGGGGTGCAGCAGCAGGTCCCGCCCTGGATCCAGGGCTTGGATCCCGGGATGTGGCCGATGGCGCTGTTGCAGTACTTGACGGGATTCGGCGGGTGGTCGCTCTTGGCGACGAAAGGCCCGACCGCCGTCGTCATGCACCCGGCGATGATGAGGATGGCGCCGAGGAACCCGGCCCATCGCATCCGATCCGAGAGTCTCCGCATGGTGGTGTATCTCCCTGGCATGGTCATCACTTGGTCTTGGGCGCCTGGTTGTGCAGGTCGAAGATGCTGCGGAAGGCCAGGACGGTCGGCTTGGCCTTGGCCACCGGGATGTAGTACCAGTTCTGCTGGTAATGGTCCTGGGGCGCGTTCTTGGCGTCGAACATGCGCACCTTGACGTCATAGAGTCCCGGCTCCAGGTAGGCCACCGCCAGGTTGATGCGGCCGGGCAGGGTGAACCAGAACCGCGTGTCCGCCTCGTTGCCGCCCAGGATGAGGCCGCTGAAGCTGCCGATGATGGGGATGTGGCTGATGGCCTCCCGGGCCACCGCGCCGACCAGCTTTTTGGTCAGGTCGGCCGTGAAGCCGCCCGCGGTGTTGGCTTGCACGAACATGTCGTCGGCGTTGTGATCCCGGCCGCTGACGGCCGCCTCGCCCTTCATGATCGTGATCTCGGCGGACTGGGTCGGATAGGCCCGGGCCGTGACCTTGCCCATGGCCCCGAAGAGCGGGTCGGGCGTCTTCATGGGGCCCCAGCCCAGCAGATTGAGGATGACGACCTTGCCCCTCTTCTCGATCTCCTCGCGCGGCAGCGGATCGCCCGAAAGGCGGGCGTACTCCTGCCAGAAGCGGTCGATATCCGACTCGTTGCGCTCGGCCTTGGCCGTCAGGTACAGCCCCAGCCAGGCGTAGGCGAAGCCGGGGTTGATCTCGGCCGTCCGCCGGAAGGCCACGGCCGCCTTGTCGTACTGCTGGCGGGCCAGGTAGATCTCGCCGAGGAAGTAGTTGGCCGTGGACAGGTCGCCCTCGTACTTGTCTTCCTTGCCCCGGTCGGACTCCAAGGCCTTCTTGAACTCGATCTCGGCCGAATCGTAGTTGTCCCCGATGAAGTAGCCGAGGCCGAGGAAGATGTGAGTCATGACCTTATCGGCCGGGTCGCCGAGAAAGATCTTGTTCTGGTCGGAGATGACCAGCTGGGTGGCCGTCTTCAGCTCCCCGATCTGCTTCTCCAGGGACTTCTCGACCGACATGAAGTACTTCTCGGCGTCATAGTAGTCGCCGGCAGTGAAGTAGGTCATGCCCATGTCCAGCATGTACAGCAGGAAGTTCTTGTCCTGCTTGGACTTGAGCGGCTCGAACCTCTGGATGGCCGTCGTATAATCGCCCGCCACATAGGCCGCGTCGGCCTGCATGTGGACGCTCTGGGACGTGGCGCAGAAGGACAGCGCCAGCACGGCCGAGAGAAGGACGATCCAGCTTCCCGCCTTCAAGGGCTTGGCTTGCGTCATGGCTGCCACTGGAGCATGCTCTTGCGGGCCGCTTTCTTCAGCTCGTACTCGTCGGCCCAGATCAGGGCCGTCGTCTCGCAGTTCAGGCACTTGAGGGTCAGCTTGTAGTAGCTGAGGCTGGCCGTCCGGGACTCCTTGCGGATGGAGTCCAGCTCTCCGAAGACGACGTACTTGGCGGCCACGCCCTGGCCCATACGCAGGGCGCTGTCGTTGTTGATGAACCCCGACTGGGACAGGTTCAGCTCGCTGGCCGCCTTGTCGATCTGGTTGCGCTCGACGATCGAGAAGCGGCCCGTCTGGAGCAGGGCCACCAGCATCTTGTCCAGGATCGAGTTCGTGTTGATGAACTCGGAGGTGGCGTTACGGATGTTCAGCAGGGCGATGCTGCTCGTGCCCGTGGCGTTGGCGATCTCGACCGACGAGACGAGCGAGCGGGTCATCTTCTCGGCCATGCCCCGCAGATCGGTGTCGCTGAAGCGGTCGTCGAACTGGGTGACCGTCTCCACGGGGACATAGACGGACGAGCCGCCCATGCAGGCGCTCAAGGCGGCGGCCAGGCCCAGCAGGGCCAGGAGCCGCAGACGCGTCATCAGGCTTGTCTTCATGGTTTCCTCCCGAGTCGATCCGTCATGGCCGGAGCTTCTGGCCCAGGCGGGCGACGGCCTTCCGGCCGAGGGCCTTGATGGCGTCCAGCCCGGCCGTCTCCGCGCTGCCGCCCATCATGTTCAGGCTGTCGCTGTGGCTGAGCAGGACCTGCTTGGTGGCCACGTCGATCAGCCGCAGATGGAGCCGACCCGAGACCGATCTCATCCCGGCCGCGTTCATCTGGGTCTGGACGGAGATCTCCTCGGTCGTCGCCTTGGCCGCGACGAGCAGGGCCGCGCCCCCGGCCCGGGCCTGCTGGATGGCCTTGTCATAGTCCAGCTCCCAGACGATGTCCTCGTAGTTGACGACGGGGATCAGGTTCTCCTGGTACTCGGTGTTCAGCTTCATGCCCGCGGCCGACAGCCCGGCCGAGAGATTGGCCATCCGGAAGACCTTGTCCCCGTTCTTGTCGAGGAAATAGACCCGCTCCATGCGGATGCTCTTCAGAGGGATGTCGTAGGTCTCGAGCACGGAATGGCCCTTGGTGGTCAGATAGTCGGCCACCATGCTCTTGAGGAACGACTCGGTCGAGAAGCGGCCGACGTTCTCCTCGAAGACCGTCACCGCGACCTTCTGGGCCTGCCCGGCCGGGCCCGGGGCCGCCATCCCCGCCAGTCCGATCAGGGCCAGCCCGACCCCCGCCAGCCAGCGTCTTGGCTTCATGCCTTTCTCCTCCTTGTGGTATCGGACATCAGAGCCTCAGCTTCATCCCGGCCGCGATCTGGAGGAAGGACGGCCGGACGGCGAAGCTCAGATCGTACAGATTCTTGATGACGGCCGCCGCCGGGTCGCCGATCGGGTAGGTGACGGCCTCGCGGAACAGGCCCGGATAGCTCCCCGTCACGACGCCCCAAGACAGGGTCTTGGCCGGGCTGACATAGTAGCGTACGTCGAGGACGGCGCTGAGCATGGGCGTCAGCTTGACGGCCAGCCCCGCTCCCGCGTTCCCCCCGGGGGCCATCCAGACCTTCGATCCCGTCTCGAGGCCGATCTTCAGGGCGTCCAGGCCGGGGCCGGCCGTCGTGGCGAAGCCCAGGTGCGACTCGGCGCTGAAGCCGTGCAGGAACAGGGTCGGCCCCAGCGAGGCGTAGCCGCTCCACATCCCGGAGCCGAAGCGGACGACGAGATCGAAGCTCAGGGGCAGGCTGACGAGACTCCCGCGGCCCGGCCATTCGAAGTCGCTCGAGGCTTCGGCTCCGCCCAGGAGGTTGCGGGTCAGCTCGTAGGAGGACGTCAGAGGAGCATCCGTGTAGGCGAAGCCCAAGCTGAATTCGAGGCCGAAGCCGGGCGACAGGAAGACGGCGGCGGAGGCGCCGATGCTGAGCCCGTTGCGGGCCCGGAAGTCGATGGCGCCCGCCTCCTCGACCAAGCCGAGCCCCAATGGCGAGACGGACCAAAGAGAGTCGTAGTGGGTGGAGCCGGCGGCGCTGCCCAGCCCGTAGCCCCCCCAGAAGCCGAATTCAAAACGGGAGGTCCGCTGGTAGGGAGCAGCGGCGGCCTGGCCGAAGGCGGCCGCGGCCAGAATGATCGACACAAAGACAATGCCTGCCGTTTTTTTCATGATCCCCTCAGCTCGCGCTAGATAACTATGTTTTAGAGCCTTCCCGGTGCCGAAGTCAAGTTCTGTCTGGGTCAGAATTGTGTCAGGATCTCGTCCGATTGGCCGGAAATGGCGGTATCCGGGCCCGATGGGTCGAGACGGCGCGGGAGGGCCCCGGCCATGCGCTTTGACTCCCCCCCGGACGTGCATTAGAATCGTCCCCCCGCCCGGCCGGATGCGCCGGGGAAGGCAACGCGCTCGCCGAGGTCATCCATGCGCTATATCGGTACTCACGCCAACCACAAAGCCGTCTCGGCCTCGGAAGCGGTCCTGCTGGGCATGGTCCCGGGGGGAGGGCTCTTCGTGCCGGAGACGATCCCCGCCCTCGATCCGGCGGCCCTGGAACAGCCCTCCTACCTCGAGACGGCCCGCCGCGTCTTGGCCCCTTATTTCTCCGACCTTGCGCCCGAGGCGCTCGACGGCAGCCTGCGGACGGCCTATAGCGCGGCCCGCTTCGAGACGCCCGACGTGGTCGACCTTCAGCCGCTGGGGCGCCGGCGCTTTCTTCTCAACCTCTGGCACGGCCCCACCGCCGCTTTCAAGGACGTGGCCCTTCAGCTGATGCCCGAGCTGACGGCCGCGGCCAAGCGCCTGACCGGCGAGAAGGCCCGCACCCTGATCCTGGTCGCTACCTCGGGCGACACGGGCAAGGCCGCCTTGGAGGGATACAAGGACGCGGCGGGCATCTCGATCGCGGTCTTCTATCCGCACGGCGGAGTCAGCCGGGTCCAGCGCCTGCAGATGGCCACGACCGACGGAGAGAACACCGCGGTCTTCGCCGTCCGCGGGAACTTCGACGACTGCCAGACGGCCGTCAAGACCCTCTTCCAGGATCCGGCCCTGGGCGCCGAGCTGGCCGGGCGCGGGATCAAGCTGTCCAGCGCCAACTCCATCAACTGGGGCCGCCTGGCGCCGCAGATCGTCTACTACATCCGAGCGTACGGCCTGCTCCGGGCCCGCGGCGCCATCGGGCCGGGAGAGGAAGTGGACGTCTGCGTGCCGACCGGAAACTTCGGCAACATCCTGGCCGCCTGGTACGCCCGGGCTATGGGCCTGCCGGTCCGCAAGCTCGTCTGCGCCTCCAACCGCAACCACATCCTGACCGACTTCTTCCGCAGCGGCGTCTATGACCTGCGGCGCGAGTTCCATCGCACCTCGTCGCCGTCCATGGACATTCTGGTCTCGTCCAACCTGGAGCGCTTCCTGTTCGAGATCACCGGCCGCGACGCGGGCCGGATCAAGTCCTGGTTCGCGGTGCTTCGGGACGGCGCCTTCCGGATCGACGACGAGGCCAAGGCCGCCCTGGACGAGGTGATCGTCCCCGGCTGGGCCGACGAGCCGCGGGTCTTCGCCGAGATCCAGAAGGTCCACGAGGAGACCGGCCGGGTCATCGACCCCCACACGGCCGTGGCCTCGGCCGTGGCCCGGGACGGGATGCCGGCGGACGGGCCGGCCATGATCATCGCCTCCACCGCCAGCGCCTTCAAGTTCGCCGGCGACGTCCTGGCCTCGATCACCGGCCGGGCCGAGCCCGACGAGTTCAAGGCCATCGACGAGCTGGCCGGAATCGCCGGCGAGCCGCCGCACCGGGCGGTCCGCGGCCTGCGGGCGCGTCCCGTCCGGCACGACGCGGTCTTGGACATCGCCGGGATGCGCGACGCGGTCATCGGCTTCGCCGCCGGCAGCCGCGGCGGAGCCTGAGACCCGAAGGAAGCCAAGGAGAGCGGGCCCATGAAATACGCCTTTCTCGTCGGCGACGGCATGGCCGACTACCCGGTCAACGAGTTCGGCGGCCGCACGCCCTTGGAGGTCGCCCGCACTCCGCATATGGACGAGATCACGCGGACCGGCCGCATCGGCCGCGTCCTGACCGTGCCGGCGGGCCTGCCGCCCGGGAGCGACGTGGCCAACCTGTCGCTGCTGGGCTATGACGCGGCGGCGAATTTCGAAGGCCGGGGCCCGATCGAGGCGGCCAGCATCGGCGTCGAGCTCGACGCGGCCGACACGGCCTTCCGCTGCAACGTGGTCACGCTGCGCGACGGGCTGATGGACGACTACTCGGCCGGCCATATCACGAGCGAGGACTCGCGGCCGATGATCGAGGAGATCCAGGCGGCTCTGGGCGGTGGATCGATCCGTTTCGTCCCGGGGATCAGCTACCGCCACCTGCTCATCGCCCGCGACTTCCCGCGCGGATTGCAGTGCACGCCGCCCCACGACATCAGCGGCCAGCCCTGGGAGACGCATCTTCCAAAGGGCCCGGGCCAAGAGACCATTCTCGACCTCATGGATCGGGCCCGGCCCGTTCTAGCCCGAAGCGAGGCCAACAGGAGGCGGCTGGCGGCGGGAAAGAAGCCGGCTACCGACATCTGGCCCTGGGGCCAGGGCCGGGCCATGAAGCTCAGAACCCTGCGCGAGAGATACGGCTTGACCGGCTCGGTCATCTCGGCCGTGGACTTGGTGCGGGGGCTCGGCGTCCTGGCCGGTCTCCAGGTCCGCCTGGTGCCGGGCGCCACGGGCTACCTGGGGACGAACTACGCCGGCAAAGTGGCCGCGGCCCGGGAAGCCTTGCGGAGCGAGGACTTCGTCTATCTCCACGTCGAGGCGCCCGACGAGACCGGCCACGAGGGCGACGTCCACAAGAAGATCCAGGCCATCGAGGAGTTCGACGAGCACGTCGTGGGCCATATTTTGGCCTTTCGCGCCGAAATTCCCGATCTGCGCATTATCGTCGTCCCGGACCACGAGACGCCGGTCTCGACCAAGACGCACGCCGGCGGGCCGGTGCCCTACGCGGTCTGCGGCCCCCACGTCGTCAAGGGGGCGGCGGCGGCCTACTCCGAGAAGGAAGCGGCCTGGGCGCCCATCGAGCCGGCCGTGGACCTCTTCGAGCGCTTCATCCGCGGCAGCTGGTAAGCGCGCGGCCCCGGCATCCCTCTGGCCGTCTTCGCATGCCGGTCGTCCTATTCCAAGGCGGAAGTCCGTCAAGGATGTCCCCCAGGCGCAGTTCATCTCTTGACAGTGTGATATGTTTGATATATTGTATATATATCAAGAAACGGGAGACCCTCATGTCCGATCAGATGCTCCTCCGGATCGACCCCGGGCTAAAAGCCAAGCTCGACCGCCTGGCGCGGGCCGAGGGGAAGTCCTCCTCCGGCATGGTCCGCGAGCTGATCGCCGATTATGTCAAGGAGCGGGACATCAGCGGCTATATCGACGGGCTTTGGGACCGGGTCGGAGCCAAGCTCAAGGCCAGAGGTGCCGGACCCGAAAAGGTCGGCCAGGCGATCAAGGACGCGCGCCGGCGGCGTCCATGATCGTTGTCCTGGACACCAACGTCTTCATCTCTTCCTTCTTTGGAGGAAACCCGCGCCGGATCATCGATCTCTGGAAATCAGGCCGCTTCAAGATCGGCCTTTCGCCGGCCATCATCGAGGAATACGTCGAGGTTCTCGAGCGATTGGGCTTGGCCGATGAGCCCGAACTTAGAGAAATCCTCGACGTTCTCGCCGGAGGCGTCGGGATTCTCTTCACGGCCGATCCCCCGGATCTTAAGGTCGTCAAGGGCGATCCCGACGACGACAAATTCATTGCCTGCGCCGTTGCCCTCAAAGCCGAGTTCGTCGTTACGGGGGATAAGGCTCTGTGTGCCGTCAAATCGTTTGGCGGGGTTCGAATCCTGACACCTGCGGAGCTCCTGAAAGCAAAGGATGTCGATTAATCCTCATCGCCGTGTTTTCGAGTCTGGACAAGAGCTCACCCGAGTCACTTCAAAAAACCCAGTTGTGGCATAATCGTTCCCTACGGGAGAGGCCTGTGAAAAATGCTATCGTTCCGCTAATCGCCGGCATTCTATTTGCGATAGCCTCGCCGGCTTTCCCCCAAATGATCATCGAAAATCCGGCCAAGCCTGATAATCCCAGGGCGGGGCGTGTCGTTACGCTCGAAGAGGTCATGCGGATCGAGGATACGGGAAAGGACTTCTATATAAAGGCCGTCTACGGGCTGCAAGTCGCGGGCGACGGCTCGGTCTTTGTCCAGGACGAACAGAAACAGCTTCTCCAATTCGATTCTCAAGGCCGCTTCGTGCGCAACCTTATGAAGACCGGCCAAGGGCCCGGAGAATTGACGGGCCTTGGGGATTTTATCGTCAAAGAAAGACAGGTCTTCCTTCTGGCGAATCCGCCCAAGCTCCTGGTTTTTGATTTTGCGGGAAACGTACTTCAAGAAGTCGGCTTGCAGAACGCTGTTCGCGGCCCGGAAAAATTGATCGTATCAACGGCCCAAGGGTTTCTCATCCATCGCCGCGGACGGCCCGATCCCAAAGCGGGATCTGGGTGGCAGAATATACCCCCGGGAGATCGTCGCCGTCTCCCCGACGGGGGAAAATACCGAAGTGATCGGGAACTTCCCGACGCCGGCCCATGTCGAGTTCATCCCCAAGGGAGGAGCCCGTACCCAAGGCTTCCTAAGCCTTCTTTTCGCGGCCCTAAACGATCGATTCCTGGCGATTTCGCACACGCCCGAATACCTAGTGAAGGTTTTCGATATAGAATCCAGAAAAGTCAAAACGGCGTTTAAACGGCCTTACAAGCGGATCAGCAGACCGGACGGCGGCGGTGGCGTTTCTACGACCGGCGGCTCCACATACACTCCGCCGAAGTTTCTTAATGACATTTCGCAGATCCACTCGGTCGGCGAACAGATCTGGATCCAAACCTCGGCCGCGGACGTTAAGCGAGGAATATTGTTCGATGTTTATGATCGGGAGGGTCGTTATCTCGATTGTTTTTTCTTAAGGCATAAAGAGGGAGAAATAAAACCATACGAGTCGCTCAAAAGACTCGTCTTTTCCGGCGGCTTTGTTTATTTCGACGACAAGACCGAAGACGACCTGATCGTCATCCGCAAATGCCGAATGATCGAGCTTTAAGCTTCAGGGCCGTCAAGCAACGTTCCAAGGCCCCAAACCGTATCTGATAATGTCTGTCTTTCAAGCAAGGAGCGCCTCATGACCCGTCCCGCCGGAAAGAACCTGAACGAGCGCAAGTCCCTGACCCGCCGCGGCTTCATGGGCGCGGCCCTCGGCGCCGTCCCCGCCGCCGCCCTGATCGGGCGCGACGCGCCCGGCCGCCCGCATGCCTCCGCCCCGGCCCAGGCCGCCGCCCCCGCCAGGATCAAGGAGTACCGCACCCTTGGCCGGACGGGCTTCAAGGTCTCCGACATCGCCTTCGGCGCGGGCCCGCTCAACAACGCCAACGTCCTGACCGCAGCCCTCGACCGGGGCATGAACTACGTCGACACGGCCGAGCACTACGTCAACGGCAACTCCGAGCGGGCCATCGGCGCCGCCCTCAAGGGCCGCGACCGGTCGAAGGTCTTCCTGACCACCAAGCTCAACATGGTCTACGACAAGCGCATCGACAAGGCCGCTCTCCGCGACCGCTTCATGAAATGCCTGGAACGGCTGGGCACGGACTACGCCGACTGCCTGATGATCCACCTCTGCCCCCTGAGCCTGGTCAAGCACGAGCCCTACCATGAGCTGGTCGGGGAGCTCAAGGCCGAAGGCAAGGTGCGCTTCAGCGGCCTGTCCAGCCACGGCGCCGATTACGCCTTGAGCGGCCGCATCGACGACCCCGTCGAGACCGTCATCATGGCGGCGGCCGAGGACGGCCGCTTCGACGTCGCCCTCGCCACCTACAACTATCTCAAGGGCGAGGAGGGCGACCGCATGCTGAAGGCCTGCGCCGCCAAAGGCATGGGCCTGACCTTGATGAAGATGAATCCGGCCCTGACCAACGCCGAGGAGGCGGAGATGCTGGCCCGGCTGCGCGAGCGCTACCAGAAGCAGGGGCAGGAGCTGCCCGAGGCCCTGCAAAAGCTGGCCAAGATCAGCGCCGAGCGGACCGCGGCCACGGAAGCCTTCCTCAAGAAGCACGGCCTGGCCGGCCCCGAGCAGTCCCGCGACGCGGCCCTGCGCTACTGCCTGAGCCGCCCGGAGGTCCACTGCGTCTGCCCCAGCATCAA
>CAZKXI010000041.1:0-20118 GCA_964556755.1 uncultured Eubacteriales bacterium | reverse complement strand
ATAGTCAGCTACGGACTGATCGCGGGCCTTGTACCCTCGCCCTCGAGGGTATACCCTGAACCGCGTTTCCCGGAATTGGGCGAAGAACCTTACTTTTTAATATGCCCGCCCGGGCCGCCCGATCCGGCCGAGCCGGTGGAGGATCCCGAGCCGGAGGCGGCGCTGGCCGATCCGGCCGAGCCGGATGGGCCGGCGGGGCCGCCCTGAGAAGATCCGCCGCCGCCGGCGGAGGGACGCGATCCGCCGCTATAAATTCCGGGCTCGGTCCGGTTGTAGGGGCTGTTGCCCGAGGTCAGGCCGAGCTCGGGGCATAGGATCTGGTTGCTCCGACTGTCATAGGCGAGTGTGACACGGTTCCGAATGGCCATGCGGGCGTCGGGATTCCAATCGATCGTCCGGACGGTCCCACCGGTCCGGCGGGGCGAGGCCGTCGCTCCGGTCCGTGGGCGCTCGACGGCCGGACGCGGCGCCGCGTCCTGTCCGCGGTCCATCCGGCCCCCCAAGCCGGGCGCCACATCTCCCGCCTCCGCCGCCAGCCTGGCCATGGCCTGGTCGGCCTCCTGCCAGGCCTTCGAGGGAGGCTGCACGCTCATCAGGATGCGGACGGGATCGCCGGACGGCCGCGAGGCCGCGGAAGCCCGGAACGACTCGAAGGACACGGCTTTGCGGCTCAGGTCGGGCGACGTCAGCCCGGCCCGGTCGACGACGCTGGCGAACTGGCCCTGCGAGAAGAACGACTCGCGGGCGGCCGGGTCGCCTTTTTTCAGGTCGGCCATCAGCCGCTTCAAGCCGGACCGATATCCGGACGGCAGGGGGTAGAGGGGCCGGTTCGGCAGGGACCAAGCCCAGCCGGGCCCGCGCCCGACTCCCCTTTCGACGCTGCCGGGCCGCGGCTCCCGCCAAGCCCAGTAGGGATATCCCCAAGCGATGTAGTCGTAGTCGCCCATCCAAGCGAGGGGATTGTAGTACCACATGCCCCAATCCCACATGCTCCAGGGGCGCCAGGACCAGTAGCCGTAGAAGAACGTCCAATCCACCCAAGCCGGGGCGAAGGCCGAGCCGGGGACCCAGTACCAGCCCCGCTTGCTGCTCCACTGCCAAACCCCGAGATGATAAGGGATCCAGCCCCACGGCTCGCTGGCGATCCAGAAATGGGAATTGCGATAATTCGTCCAGCGGCCGACGTAGTAGGGCTGCCAGGTCCCCCAGGGATAGAGGTCGTTGTAGAAGGGCCGCCAGACGTAGCCGAAGTAGTCGTCATAGAGCCATTCGCCGTAATGATTGGAGAAGCGCTGGGCCCATTCGAACACCGCCGGCTGCAGCCGCTGGACGGGCTTGGGCAGGGGCGTCACGCCCCTATGCAGCTTGTCGAAATCCGCGTTGACCGACTTGTTCCACGCCTCGAAGGCTCCGGCCGGCAGCGGCGGGCCCAGGGTGAAGCGGTTGTCGGCGCCGAAGGTCGCCCCCTCCTTGGGCTCGACCAGGAGGGACTTGGGCGTCTTGAGGTCGGCCCCGTAAAGGACCGTGGCCTTGCCGTAGAGCATCTGGACTTCGGTCCCGCCCGCGGGAGTCAAGCCGATCACGGCCACCGACTGGTGCTTGGGCTTGACGGCGGCTTTTGCCGTGAGAACCTGGAAGAGCTCGCGGTTGCCGTACTGCTTATACTGGATGTAGAGGCGACCCCGGCCGAGGACCAGGTTGGACATCTGGCTGGCTGAGGTCAGGCTCTGGGCCAGGATGGTCTCGATCTTCAGCTCGCTGTCCTTATCCAGGCGGACGATGGTCCCGTTGTCGAACTGGATCTCGACCCGGCGCTCCATGGAGGTCCGGACGGTGTCCCCGGGTCCGAGAGGAAGGTTGAGGATGGCCGGCTCGGGAGCCTTGCTCCCGTCCCGCAGAACCACCGGATCGAGCCCGTCGCCGCGGGCATCGGTCAGGCTGATATGCCCGAAGTAGAAGTCCCGTGGGCCGTTGAGGACCCTGTAGGGGACCGCCGCGGACAGGGACGCGGCCAGGCCGAGAAGACATACCGCGGGAAGGACGATCCTCTTGACGCTCATGGCGGACCTCCGAGACAAGGATACCACAAGAGAGGGAAGCAAGGACCATGCCAACCGCTTTTGCCTTGACCGGCTCGGTCAAGAGGGAACCGATTGTCCTCCCGGTAGGACATCTGTGGCCTGGAGCCATCCCACCGGGCGTCGTTCCTCATCCTTCCCCTTCCGAAGGTCCGCCTCCTCGCCGCGCGTTGTATGCCGCCCGGATGTCGGCTAGAATGGGATGGGATTTCCTCATGCCCCGTTACAAGAACCCCGCGCCGACCGTGGACCTGATCATCGAGATCGAAAGCGACGCGGGCCGGCCGGGCATCATCCTCATCGAGAGGGGCCACTATCCTCCGGGCTGGGCCCTGCCGGGAGGCTTCGTGGAATACGGCGAGACCCTAGAACAGGCGGCCGTCAGGGAAGGCCGCGAGGAGACGGGCTTGTCGATCAAGCTGCTGGGCCAGTTTCACTCCTATTCGGACCCGGCCCGGGATCCCCGCAAGCACACCATCTCGACGGTCTTTCTGGCCAGAGCCAAGGGACGGCCCAAGGCGGGCGATGACGCCAAGCAAGCGGCCGTCTTCACCCGCCGCTCCCTGCCTTCCCCCTTGGCCTTCGACCACGCCCGCATCTTGGCCGATTATTACCGGTTCAAAGCCAAAGCCGCCCGGACCGCAGCCGCGGCGCGAGGAGCCCGACATGGATGACGCCCAGAGCCAGGATCTCGTGGAAGTGACCCACGTCTGGGGCTTAGCCGCCGCGGACGTCCTCAAGAGCTACCTGGAGAGCAACGGCATCCCTTGCGTCTACAGGACCTCGGTCGTCCCCTTCGTCCACGTCTTCACCACGGATGGGATGGGCGAGATCAAGATCATGGTCAAGGCGGAGGACGTGGAGGCCGCCAAGGCCCTCCTGGCCAAGACCGATGTGCCGCCCAACGAGGGGGAAGGTCCGGAAAATCCGGAAAAGACGCCCTGACGCTTCCCTAAGACCCTGAAAAGCCATGTTTTTAGGCTGATCGGGTCCATTCGCCCGTGATCCGCACCGCGTTGAAGCGGGACTTCTCCCGCGGCCCCCCAAAAAACCCAAAAAAACGCTTGACAACCCTCTTATCAGGGTCTATATTCGAGTCGAAATGGGATCACTTGGGAAGAAATGGGCGAAGAGAAGTTCATCGGGAGCTATGAGGCCACCCTCGACAAGGCCGGCCGTCTGAAGATTCCAGAACGGTTCCGGGCCCTGCTCGAAGGCCGATACGGGCCTCGTCTCTTCATCACCTCCTTTGAAAACGAATCCGTCCGGATCTTCCCCCTTCCCGTCTGGGAAGAGCTGACGGGCACTTCCGAGATCCAGCTGGCGTTCATCCGCTCCAGCTACCGGGACTTCTTCCTGAACGCCCACAGCCGCGGCTCCCTGGCCGAGATCGACGCCAGGGGGCGCGCCCTCATCCCGCCCGGTCTTCGCCATAAGACCGAGCTCGGGACCGAGGTCAAGGTCGTGGGCATGAACAACTACCTGGAAGTCTGGAGCGCGGAGCGCCTGGAGAAGCGGCTCGACGAGCGGCCCCTGACCGGGGACGACATCGACCGCTTCGCCACCCTCGGGCCCGTCCGGAAGCCGGAATGAGCCGTCCTGAGCATACACCCGTCCTTCTCGACGAGTCGCTGGAGATGCTGGCCGTCGACCGGCCCGGACTCTACATCGACGGCACCCTGGGCCTGGGCGGCCATTCCCTGGAGATCCTCCGCCGCAATCCCGAGGCCGAGCTGGTCGGACTGGACCTGGACGAGCAGGCCATCGCCGTCGCGAAGAAGCGGCTCGAGCCATTCTCGAGCCGGGTGACCCTCTACCTCTCCGACTATCGCAACCTCCCCGACATCGACATCGATTTCCGGAGCGTCCGGGGCGTCCTTATCGACATGGGCATGTCCTCCTTCCAGCTCGACTCCCCCGAGCGCGGTTTCAGCCACGCCCTGGACGGCCCGCTCGACATGCGCATGGACCGGCGCAACAAGAACAGCGCCGCCCGCATCCTGGAGAAGGCCTCCGAGGCCAAGCTGGCCCAGATCTTCCGCGACTACGGAGAGCTGCGCCAGGCCCGCCCCCTGGCCCGGGCCATCGCCTCGGCTCGCCGGCTCAAGCCCCTCGAGAGCACGGCCGAGCTGCGGGCCCTGGTCGAGCGGGTCTGCCGCTGGATTCCCCAGCGGGGCAAGATCCACCCCGCCTCCAAGGTCTTCCAAGCCCTGCGCATCGAGGTCAACAACGAGCTGGAGGGCCTGGACGCCTTCCTGGAGGCGACCCTCCGCCTGCTGCCGCCCGGCGGGCGGCTGGCCGCGATATCCTTCCACTCGCTCGAGGACCGCGTCGTCAAGCACACCTTCCTGAAGCTGGCCGACGGGGAGGCCGCCCCTCCCCTGATCGACATCCTGACCCGCAAGCCGATCGTGCCCACGGAAGCCGAGGTGGCCCGCAACCCCCGCTCCCGCTCGGCCAAGCTGCGGGCGGCGGTGAGGCGATGATGGTCCGCAAGCCTCATCCGCCCCGCGAGATCGCGCTTTGGGCCGGCTCGGCCCTTCTGGTCGTCTCGGTCCTCTTCTTCTATCTCTGGCACATCAACGAGAAGCACCGCCTCGGCCTGCGCTCGATCGCCCGCGAGACGGAGCTGAAAGCCCTGCGAGCGGAGGTCGGCCGCCTGGAGACGCGCAAGGCGGCCTTGCTGGCCCTGGAGCGGGTCGACCGGATCGCCCGCGAGAAGCTCGGCCTGGCCTATCCCCGGCCGGACCAGATCGTCGTCGAGGAGCCCTGAGCCATGGCCTTCCGCCCCGTCCAGGACGCCCCGCGCGGCAAGGCGCGCCGGCGCACGCGGATTACGGCCTTCATCTGCGCCGTCTGGCTCCTCCTCATCGTCGGCCGCCTGGTCCAGCTTCAGGTCTTCGGCCACGCCAAAGCCGCGGCCCGGGTCACGGCTCAGAGCCAGCAGGTGACCGTGATCCAGGCCTATCGCGGCACGATCTACGACCGTCACGGGCGCATCCTGGCCCGCAGCCTCCCGGCCCGGACCATCTTCTACGACCCCCGGCCGCAGGACTCGCCGGCCGCCCGCTTCGAGCCCGTCCGCCGCCTGCGGGACAAGCTGGGGCTGAGCCCCGAGGACCTCGATCGCATTCAGGCCCAGCTGGCGAATGCCGCCACCAGGGTCTGGCTCAAGCGCAAGGCCGACCCCGACCTGGCCGCGGAGGTCTTCTCCCCCCGCCTCGGCATCGGCTATGAGGAAGACTCACGCCGCGCCTATCCGCTGGGGACCCAGGCGGCCCAGGTCCTCGGCGGAGTCAAAGCCGATGGCACGGGCGCGGCCGGGATCGAGTCCAAGTTCAACTCGGCCCTGATGGGCCGGCCCGGGCGGGGCTTCCTGCTCCGCGACGCCAAGCTGCGCCGCTACGGCCTGGAGGTTTTGGAGGAGCCGCAAACCGGACGCGACCTGACCCTGACCCTGGACGAGACGATCCAGTACATCGCCCAATCCGAGCTGGAGAGGGCGGTGGCCGAGACGCGCTCCGCCTGGGGCACCGTCATCGTCTCCAACCCCCGGACCGGCGAGATCCTGGCCATGGCCTCGGCCCCCTCCTACGATCCCAACTTCTACACCCGGACGCCCGAGGCCTCCTTCAACCCGGCCGTCCAGCAGACCCTGGAGCCCGGCTCGACGTTCAAGATCGTCACCGCGGCCGCGGCGCTGGAGAGCCGGGCCGTCTCGCCGTCCGAGTCCTTCGACTGCAGCGAAGGCTCCATCAAGGTGCCCGGCGGGGCCATCCGGGACCACAAGGCCTTCGGCAAGCTGGACTTCGCCGGCGTCATCATCCACTCCTCCAATGTCGGGGCGGTCCGGGCCGGCCGCCGTCTGCGGCCCGAATCCTTCGAGTCCATGATCCGGGCCTTCGGCTTCGGCCGCCGCACCGGCATCGAGCTCCCCGGTGAGCCCGAAGGCCGCCTCCGCCCCGCCTCCGAGTGGAGCGGGCGCTCGCAGGCGTCCCTTTCCATCGGCTACGAGATCGCGGCCACCCCGCTGCAGATGCTGCAGGCCGTCAACGTGGTCGCCAACCGCGGCCGGCTCGTGCCGCCCCGCATCGTCCGCGCGGTCCAGGGCGGTCAGCCCCGTCCGGCGGCCCCGGAGAGCGCGCCGATCCTGTCCCCCGCGGCCGGCGAGCGGCTGGCCGCCATCCTGGAGAGAGTGGTCGAGGAAGGGACGGGCCGGGAAGCGGCGGCCGAGGGATACCAGGCCGCCGGCAAGACGGGCACCACCCAGCTCTTCGATCCCCAGGCCGGAGGCTACTCCTCCGGCCGCCACATCGCGTCCTTCGTCGGCTACGTCCCGGCCGACCAGCCGCGGCTGTCCATGGTCGTCATATTGGACGATCCCCAGACCGGCGAGCACTACGGCGGCCAGGTCGCCGCGCCGGTCTTCCGGGAGATCGCCCGCAAGGCCTTGCTCGTCCTCGGCCTGCCGCCGCACCGGCCGGCCGGCGCCCTGATGGCCCGCGCGGGCCGGGAGGCGGCCCGATGATCCTGGAAGACGTCCTCAAGGGCGCTCCCGTGCTGACCCTGTCCGGCGATCCGCGCCTCGAGATCGCGGGCCTGGCCTACGCCTCCCGCGACGTGGCTCCCGGGTTCCTCTTCGCCGCCCTCAAAGGCGAGAAGCGGGACGGCTTCGAGTTCGTGCCCGAGGCCCTGGCCTGCGGCGCCGCGGCCGTCCTGTCCGAGAGGCCCCGGCCGGAAGGCGTCCAGGCGGCCTGGGTCCAAGTCTTCGACCCGCGCGACGTGCTGGCCCTGGCCGCGGCCAACTTCTACGGCCACCCGGCCCGGCGGCTGAAGATGGTCGGCATCACCGGGACCAAAGGCAAGACCACCCTGACCTACCTCCTGGAGTCCATCCTGGCCGCGGCCGGGCTGAAGGCCGGCATCATCGGCACCATCAGCTATCGCGGGCCCGGCTTCTCCCGGGAGGCCTCCCGGACCACCCCCGAAGCGCCCGACCTGCAGCGCCTGCTGGCCGAGATGCTGGAGGCCGGGGCGACCCACTGCGTCATGGAGGTCTCCTCGCATGCCTTGGACCGCCGGCGCGTCTCGCGGATCGGCTTCGACGTGGCCGTCTTCACCAACCTCGGCGGCGACCACCTGGACTACCACCTGACCATGGAAGACTACTTCGCGGCCAAGAAGAGGCTGTTCTTCCTCAACGACAAGCCCAAGCGTACGGCCGTGGTCAACGACGACGATCCGTGGGGGCGGAGGCTGATCGCCGAGCTGCCCATGACGACCATCGGCTTCGGAACCGGGCCCTCCGCCCTGGTCCGGGCCGAGCGCCCGCGGCTGGACGGGCTGGGTCTGGAAGCCCTGATCCGCTTCCCGGGCGGCCAGGTCGCGATCACGTCCCCTCTCTCCGGACGCCACAACCTGTCCAACATCCTGGCCGCCTTCTCGGCCGCCCTGGCCCTGGGGCTGCCGGCCACCGTCATCCGCGACGGCATCGCCGCCCTGGGCCAGGTGCCCGGGCGATTCGAGCGGGTCCCCAACAGCCTCGGCTTCCAGGTCTACGTCGACTACGCCCACACCGAGGCCTCCCTGCGGAGCACCCTGGAGACGGCCCGCGACTTGAAGCCCGCCCGCCTGCTCGTGGTCTTCGGGGCCGGCGGCGACCGCGACCGCGGCAAGCGGCCGCTGATGGGCGAGACCGCCGGGCGCCTGGCCGATCGGGTCTACCTGACCTCGGACAACCCGCGGTCCGAAGACCCCTTGGCCATCCTCAAGGACATCGAGAAGGGCCTCCTGGCCGCAGGGACCAAGTCCTACGTCGTGATCCCCGACCGGCGGGAGGCCATCGTCAAGGCCTTGTCCGAGGCCAAGCCCGGCGACATCGTCGTCCTGGCCGGCAAGGGCCACGAGACCTATCAGGAGATCGGGAAAGACCGGCTTCCTTTCAGCGACGTCGTCGTCGCCGCGGAAATCCTCCGTTCGCTGGGGTCGCGCTGACATGGCCGCCCTGAGCCTCGACCGGATCGCCGCCGCGACGGGAGCAGGCCTGGCCGGCGACGGCTCGGCCGTAGCCTCCGGATTCGCCATCGACTCCCGGCTGGTCAGGCCGGGCGACTTGTTCTTCGCCGTCTCCGCCGAGCGGGACGGGCACGACTTCGCCGCCGACGCGGCCGCCCGGGGCGCCATCGGCGCCGTCGTCTCGCGCGAGGTGCCCGGCTTGCCGGCGGGCTTCGCCCTCCTCCGGGTCGGGGACACGGTCCGGGCCCTGCAGGATCTGGCCCGCTCGGTCCTGGCCGAGCGCCGGGTCAAGGTCGTGGCCGTGACGGGCAGCGTCGGCAAGACCACGACCAAGGAATTCGTCGCCGCCGTCCTGGCCCGCCGCTTCCGGGTCCTCAAGTCCGAGGGCAACTTCAACAATCACCTCGGGCTGGCCCTCTCAATCCTCGGCCTTGAAGAGAGCCACGCCGCGGTCGTGCTGGAGATGGGCATGCGGGCCGCGGGCGAGATCCGGGTCCTGGCCGGCATCGCTCCGCCCGACGTAGCCGTGATCACCAACGTCCAGCCCGTCCATCTGGAGTTCCTCGGCTCGCTGGAGGCCGTGGCCGCGGCCAAGTGGGAGATCGTGGAAGGCCTCCGGCCCGGCGGCACGGCCGTCCTCAACGCCGACGATCCGCGCCTGGTCCGGCGGGCCGCGGGCCTGCCGCGGGAGAAGACGGTCTTCTTCGGCCGCGGCCCCAGCGCCGACGTGGGGGCCGAGAGGCTCGTCGGCCTCGGCTTCGACGGCTTCGGATTCGACCTGCGCCTGCCCGGGACGGTCGTCCCCGGCCGCCTGGCCTTCCTGACCGAGGGCTATCTCTCCGATGCCCTGGCCGCGGCCGCGGCGGCCTGGGCCCTGGACCTGCCGGCCGGAGAGATCGCGGCCGGCTTGGCCGGGCTTCGCCCCCAGCCGGGCCGCGGCGCCTGGACGCGCCTGGCCCGCGGCGTCGTCCTGGTGGACGACTCCTACAACTCCAATCCGGCCGCCCTGGCCGCCGCTCTTCGCGGACTGGCGACCCTGCCGGCCGGCCGCCGGGTGGCCGTGCTCGGCGACATGCTCGAGCTGGGCCCGGGGGAAGAAGCCTTCCACGCCGAGGCGGGCCGGATCGCGGCCGCGGCGGGCTGGGACGTCCTGCTGGCCATCGGGCCGCGCAGCCGGGCTCTCGCCCGAGCGGCCGTCGCGGCGGGCCTGGCCCCGGCCGCGGTGCGGACGTTCGCCTCGAGCCCTGAGGCGGCCGAAGCCCTGGCCGGCGTCCTGAAGCCGGGCGATCTCGTCCTGGTCAAGGGCTCGCGCGGCATGCGGACCGAGGCCGCCGCGGACCGGGTCCGGGATCTGTTCAAGGAGGCCTGACGTGTTCTATGGACTGCTGGCGCCGCTGAAAGACGTCTTCTCGGCCTTCAATATCTTCCGCTACATCACGGTCCGCACGGCTCTGGCCGGCGTGACGGCCATGCTCATCTGCTTCCTGGCCGGGCCCTGGCTGATCAAGGCCCTGCGGCGCCGGCAGATCGGGCAGGAGATCCGGACCGACGGGCCCCAGTCGCACCACGCCAAGAAAGGCACGCCGACCATGGGCGGGCTGCTGATCATCGGGGCCACCATCATCCCCACTCTCCTGTGGGGCAATCTCGGCAACACCTACGTCTGGCTGGCCATGGGCACCATGCTGACCTTCGGCCTGGTCGGCTGGCTGGACGACTACCTCAAGGTCAGCCGCCGCCGCTCGCTGGGCCTGATCGCCCGCAACAAGCTCGTCTTCCAGTTCGGGCTGGCCATCCTCTTCGGCGGCGTCGTCATGCTGCTGGCCCGGGCCGGGGCGTTCGACCTGCGCGTCTCCGTCCCCATCTTCAAGGACTGGCTCCCCTACCTGGGCTTGTTCTACTGGCCCTGGATCGTCCTCATCCTGGTCGGCGGCTCCAACGCGGTCAACCTGGCCGACGGCTTGGACGGGCTGGCCACGGGCCTGACCCTCATCAGCGCCGCCGCCCTGACCGCCATCACCTACATTGCCGGGCACGCCATCTTCTCCCGCTATCTTTACGTGGCCCGGGTCCCCATGGCCGCCGAGCTGACGGTCTTCGGCGGCGCCCTGACCGGGGCCTGCCTCGGATTCCTGTGGTTCAACTCCCACCCGGCCCAGGTCTTCATGGGCGACGTGGGCGCCCTGTCCCTGGGCGCCACCCTGGCCATGATCTCCATCCTGATCAAGCAGGAGTTCCTCCTCTTCTCGGTCGCCGGCGTCTTCATCGTGGAGCTCCTGTCCGTGGTCATCCAGGTCTCCTACTTCCGCATGAGCGGGGGCAAGCGCGTCTTCCGCATGGCCCCCTTGCATCACCACTTCGAGCTCCTCGGCTGGCCCGAGGGCAAGGTCGTCGTCCGCTTTTGGATCATGGGCATCATCTTCGCCCTGTTCAGCCTGACATCCCTGAAGCTGAGGTGACCATGGAGCTTCGCGGCCGCAACGTCGTCATCGTCGGGCTGGCCCGGACGGGGGATGCCCTGTCCGGCTTCCTCCTCGATCGGGGGGCCCGGGTGACGATCAGCGAGTCCAAGCCGCGAGCCGCCCTCGGCCCCGCCGCCGACCGCTGGGAGGCCCGCGGGGCCCGCATCGAGGCCGGCGGCCATGTCCCGGCCACCTTCCTCGGAGCCGACCTGATCGTGCCCTCCCCCGGAGTTCCCCGCCTGCCGGTCATCCTGGAGGCCCGGGCCAAGGGCGTGCCCGTCCTCAGCGAGATCGAGCTGGCCTACCGCGTCCTGCGGGGCTTTATGATCGGCATCACCGGGACCAACGGCAAGTCGACGACCACGACTCTCATCCAGGCCATGCTCGGCCGGGCCGGGCGCGACGCCGTCCTGGCCGGCAATATCGGCACCCCCCTGCTGTCCTTCGCCGGCCAGGACGACCCGGGGCGCGTCTACGTGACCGAGATCTCCAGCTTCCAGCTGGAATACGTCGAGCGATTCAAGGTCGGCCTGGCCGTCTACCTGAACCTCTCGCCCAACCACGTCGACTGGCACGGCAGCTTCGAGGCCTACGCCGCGGCCAAGGCCAAGCTCGTCTTGGGCCTCCAAGCCGGCGACGCGGCCGTCCTCAACGCCGACGACGCGGCGGTCGTAGCCCTGGCCGGCCGGGGGCCCTTCCGGGCCTTCGGCTTCAGTCGCCGCGGACCGGTCGATCAGGGCGCCTTCCTGCGCGACGGCGCGATCGTCCTGAGGCTGGACGGAGTCGAGGAGACGCTGATGCCGGTCTCCGAGATCGCCCTCCTCGGGGCCCACAACCGCGAGAACGTCATGGCCGCGGCCCTGGCCGGACGCCTGATGGGCGTGCCGGCGGCGAGCCTGCGGGAGACGATCCGGGGCTTCCGCGGCCTCGCCCATCGGCTCGAGCCCGTCCTAACCTACCGCGGCGTGGACTACGTCAACGACTCGAAGGCCACCACGGTCGAGGCGGCCATCAAGGCCGTCGAGAGCTTCGAGCGGCCGATCGTGCTGATCCTGGGCGGCAAGGACAAAGGCACCGACTTCGCCCCCCTTCGACCGGCCCTGGCCGGCCGGGTCCGCTCGGTCGTCCTGGTCGGCGCCGCCAAGGACAAGATCCGTCTGGCTCTGGCCGGGACCCTGCCCCTCGTCGAGGCCCGCGACTACCGCGAGGTGGTCGAGGCGGCCGCGGCCGCGGCCCGGCCCGGCGACGTCGTCCTGCTGGCCCCGGCCTGCACCAGCTGGGACATGTTCGCCGACTTCGAGCAGCGCGGCGAGACGTTCAAGCGCGAGGTCCGCCGTCTGGCCGGGGACGCCGGCCCGGAGCGAGGCTGACCATGGCCAAGCCCCATCGCTTCCGCTTCGATCTCAAGCTCCTGGCCGCCGCCTCGGCCCTGGTGGTCATCGGCGTCATCATGGTCTTCGACACCAGCAGCGCCCTGGCCGCCGACAAGCTGGCCGATCCCTTCCACTTCGCCCTCCATCAGATCGGCGGGGCGGTCATCGGCCTCCTGGCCATGCTGGCGGTGGCCGCCGCGGGCCAAGCCCTCTACGAGCAGAAATGGGTCGTCTTCGGGCTCCTGGGCCTCAGCTACGGACTTCTGGCCCTCAGCCTGACCATGCCCGAGGTCGCCTCCACCCACCGCTGGATCGTGCTGGCCGGGATCCGCTTCCAGCCTTCCGAGCTGGCCAAGATCGCCGTCATCCTGTTTCTGGCCCGGGCAGCCGCCGACGCCGACGGCCGGATCAACGAGCCCAAGGCTTTCCTGCCGGCGGTGGCCGCCCTCGGCGGCGTCGTCCTGCTCATCCTCCTGGAGCCCGACTTCGGGACGGCCGTGCTGACGTTCGGCGTCGGCGGCCTCCTTCTCCTCATCGGCGGCGTTCGCTGGAAGAGGTTCCTGGTCATCGGGCTGGCCGCGGTGCCGGTCTTCGTCACCTTCGTCCTGCTCTCCCCCTACAAGATCGTCCGGGTCCTGGAGTTCTTCACCAAGAACAAGGACCTTCAGAAGGCTTCCTACCAGGTCGAGCAGTCGAGGCTGGCCGTGGCCTCGGGCGGGCTCTTCGGCGCCAGCTTCGGCGAGGGCACCCAGAAGTACTTCCTGCCGGCCCCCCACACCGACTTCATCTTCTCGGTCGTGGCCGAGGAGCTGGGACTCCTGGGATCGCTGGTCGTCCTGGGCCTGTTCCTCGTCCTGATCTGGCGGGGACTGGCCATCTCCCTGAAGGCGCCGACCTTCGCCTCCCAGCTCGTGGCGGCCGGCCTGACCTTCCTGCTGGCCTTCCAGGCCCTGATCAACATCTCGGTCGTCCTGGGATTGACCCCGGCCAAGGGGGTGCCGCTGCCGCTCATCTCCTTCGGCCGCTCTTCGCTTCTCTGCAGCCTGCTGGCGGTCGGCATCCTGCTGCACATCTCCAAGCGCCGGCCGGCGGCGCGGGGGAACGCATGAGCGCCCCCCGGGTCGTGATCAGCGGCGGCGGAACGGGCGGGCACCTCTATCCGGCCCTCGTCCTGGCCCGGACCCTGCGCGAGATGGAGCCCGGGATCGAGATCCTCCATGTCGGCTCGCGGCGCCCGGCCGAGCGGCGGATCATGGCCGGCGAAGGGGTCCGCTTCACGGCCCTGCCCGTGGAGGGCCTGGCCGGCGGGGCCCGCAAGGCTGTCCGGGGGCTGGCCCTTCTGCCGGCCGCCTTCCTCAAGTCCTGGCGCATCCTGTCCGGCTTCAGGCCCGGCTTGGTCGTGGGCGTGGGCGGCTTCAGCGCCGGCCCGATCGTCTGGCTGGCCTCGCGCCGGGGCATCCCGACCCTGATCATGGAATCGAACGTCAAGCCGGGCCTGACCAACCGCAGGCTGGCCAGGCGGGCCGACAAGGCCGTGGTGGCTTTCGAGGCCACCCTGGCCGCCTTCCCCGGCAACGGCGTCCTGCTGGGCAATCCGGTCCGTCCGGAGTTTGGGGCCCTGCCGCGCAAGCCCCGCGGCGGCGGCCTGGACGTGCTGGTCTTCGGCGGCAGCCAGGGCTCCCGGGTTCTCAACCAGGCGCTCGCCTCGGCCCTGCCTTTGCTGGCGGGCCTGGACGGCCGCCTGCGTCTCGTCCATCAGACCGGTCCGGCGGGCCTGGCCTCGGCCCGCCACGCCTGCGCCCAGAGCGGCTTCGACGGCGCGGTCGTGGAAGCCTACTTCGAGGACATGCCGGCCCGCTTCGGCGCCGCCGATCTCATCGTCTGCCGGGCCGGCGCCACGACCTGCGCCGAGCTCATCGCCGCCCGGAAGGCGGCCATTCTCGTCCCCTTCGCCGGCGCGGCCGAGGGCCACCAGGCCGCCAACGCCGAAGCCCTTCAAGCCGCCGGCGCGGCCGAGGTCATCGGGGAGCCCGAGCTGACTCCGCTGCGGCTGGCCGAGCGCCTCCGCTGGTACCTGTCCCATCCCGACGCCCTGACGGCCATGGAGGACCGCTTGGCCCCGCTGGGCCGGCCGGATGCCGCCCGCCGCATCGGAGAGCTTTGCCTGGAGCTGATGGCCCGGGGAAGCAAGGAGTGACCATGGTCAAGCCGACTTACAGCAAGCTGAAGCACATCCACATGATCGGCATCGGCGGCACCGGCATGAACGGCATCGCCGAAGTCCTCATCAACCTGGGCTACAAGGTCACCGGGTCCGACTCCGGGGCCAACGAGGCCACCGTCCGGCTGGCCCGCCTGGGGGCCAAGATCGCCCAGGGCCATCGGGCCGAGTCCGTCCGCGGCGCCGACGTCGTCGTCACGTCGACCGCCATCCACGAGGACAACGTCGAGGTCCGGGAGGCCCGCCGCCTCCAGATCCCGGTCATCCCGCGGGCCGAGATGCTGGCCGAGCTGATGCGGATGAAGATGGGCATCGCCGTGGCCGGCTCGCACGGCAAGACCACCACCACCTCCATGATCGCCACCCTGCTGGACAAGGCCGGCTTCGACCCGACCATCGTCGTCGGCGGGCGCCTCAACACCCTGGGCGCCAACGCCCGCCTGGGGGCCGGAGACTTCTTCGTCGCCGAGGCCGACGAGAGCGACCGCTCCTTCCTGATGCTGTCCCCCTTCATCGCCGTCCTGACCAACATCGACGCCGAGCATCTGGACCAGTACAAGGGGGTGGACGACATTAAGCGGGACTTCGTGGCCTTCGCCAACAAGGTCCCGTTCTACTGCCCCATCATCCTCTGCCTGGACGACCCCAACCTGCAGAGCATCATCCCCCAGCTGGAGCGGCGGCTGATCACCTACGGCTTCTCGGCCCAGTCCGAGATCTGCGCCCGGGACCTGGCCTTCGACGGATTCCACAGCCGGGCCAGCCTGCTTCACAAGGGCAAGCCGATGGGGACCCTGAAGCTCAACGTGCCCGGCAAGCACATGGTCTCCAACGCCATGGCCGCGGTGGCCGTGGGCCTGGACCTGGACATCCCGGGGCCTCAGATCCTGGAAGCGCTGGAAAGCTACGCCGGCACCGGGCGCCGCTTCGAGCTGAAGGGCGAATCCCGCGGCATCATGGTCGTCGAGGACTACGGCCACCACCCGACCGAGATCAAGGCCACCCTGGACGGGGCCAAGCGCGGCTGGGAGCGCCGGCTCGTGGCCGTCTTCCAGCCCCACCGCTACACCCGGACGGCCCACCTGCTGGACGACTTCGCCCGGGCCTTCAACCAGGCCGACGTCCTGATGCTGACGGAGATCTACCCGGCCGGCGAAGCCCCCATCCCCGGGGTCAGCGGGCGCGGACTCTATGAGGAGGTCGTCCGCTTCGGCCACAAGGACGTCCACTTCGAGCCGGACCCGGCCGCCATCCCGGCCCGCCTGGAAGCCCTGCTGCGGCCTGGCGACATCGTCATCGTCCTGGGCGCGGGCAGCATCAACCGCATCGTGCCCGAGATCCTGGCCCGGCTGGAGAAGACGTCGTGACCGGGGGCCGTCCGATCGCCGAGGAGGCCCGCTTCCAGCGGGGCCGGGCCGGGACCCGGGTCCGCAAGCCCCAGCGGAAGTTCCCCCTGCGCCTTCGCCACGCCGCCGGCCTGCTGTTGGGGGCGGCCCTTCTCTTCTTTGCCGCCTACCGGATCTACGCCTTCGTCATCACCTGGCCGCGGCTGGAAGTCCGCAGCGTCCGGGCCGTCTGCCCGGATGAGCGGGTCGGCGCCCTGGCCGAGCGGGCCATCGCGTCCCGGGCCTGGGGCAATCTGCTGCTGCTGGACATGGGGCTCGTGCGGGAGCAGGTCCAAGCCCTGCCCTGGGTCAAGGACGCCCGGATCCGCAAGGTCTTCCCCTCGGGACTGTCGGTGGACGTCGTCCCCCGCCGGGCCGCCGCCCTCATCGAGCGCGACGAGACGGTCCTGGTGGACGAGGAAGGCGTCGCCATCGAGCCGTCCTCGCGGGACGCCCGGCCCGAGCTGCCGCTCTTCGTCGACCGGGACCGCTTCGCCACCGACGGCGAAGCCAAGCTGAAGGCCGCCCTGGACTGCTGGCGCGACCTGGCGCCGGACGTTCGGGCCCTGGTCGAGACGATCGACGTCTCGACGCCCGACGACGTCGTCCTCCGCTTCCGGAGCTCGCCGACCCGGGTCCGCCTCGGAAGCGCCGCCTTTGGGCGGCGCGCGGCGGAGTATCTGGCCTCGCGGGACCGCTGGGAGAAGGCCTTCGGCCCCCTCGAATCGGTCCTGCTCGGCCTGTCCGACCGCGTCGTCCTGCGGCCCCGGACGGCCCAGGACGCGGCCGGCCCGGCCGCGGAAGGAGAATGAGCGATGCCCAGAACCGGACACGTCGTCGGGATCGACATCGGCACCAAGAAGGTCACCGCCCTGATCGGCTCGGTCGGCGAGGACCGCAAGATCGAGGTCGTCGGCATCGGCACGGCCGACTCGCAGGGCCTGCGCAAGGGCGTCGTGGTCAACCTGGACGCCACCTCGGAGGCCGTCCGCAAGGCCAAGGCCGAGGCGGAGCTGACGGCCGGGGTCAAGATCAACTCGGCCTTCCTGGGCGTCTCGGGCGCCCACATCAAGAGCTTCAACAGCCGCGGGGTCGTGGCCGTGACCGGCAAGAGCCGGGTCATCTCGGCCGACGACATGCGTCGGGTCATCGAGCAGTCCAAGGCCGTCAACATCCCGCCCGACCGGGAGATCCTCCACGTCATTCCCCAGGAGTACGTGGTCGACGAGCAGGACGGGATCAAGGACCCCCTGGGCATGAAGGGCATGAAGCTGGAGGTCAACGTCCACATCGTGACAGGGGCCATCATGCTGGTCCAGAACCTGCGGACCTGCGTCGAGGAGCGGGCCGGCATCCAGATCGAGAAGATCGTCCTCAACCAGATCGCCACCTCGGCCGCGGTCCTGACCCCGGACGAGAAGGAGCTGGGCGTCGGGGTCATCGACATCGGGGCCGGCACGACCGAAGTGGCCATCTTCGAGCGGGACAGCCTGTGGTATACCGCGGTCATCCCGCTGGGCGGCGACAACTTCACCAACGACATCGCCGTCGGCCTGCGGACGGCCATCCCCGACGCCGAGAAGATCAAGAAGCGCTACGGCTGCGTCATCGCCCCCCCCGGCGAGGACCATGAGACGGTCGAGGTCCCCTCGGTCAGCGGGCGCAAGCCGCGGGTCCTGTCCCGCCAGCTGCTGGCCGAGATCATCCAGCCGCGGGCCGAGGAGATCTTCCGGCTGGTCGACAACGACATCAAGCGCATGGGCTACGAGAAGTCGCTCAACTCCGGCCTGGTCCTGACCGGCGGCACGGCGCTGCTGGAGGGGCTAGAGGAGGTGGCCGAGGAGATCTTCGACCTGCCGGTGCGGCGCGGCGCGCCGGCGGGGCTGGGCGGCCTGATGGACCGGGTCAAGACGCCCGACTGCGCCACGGCCGTGGGCCTGCTGCTCTACGGCCGCGACTTCATCCGCGAGACGGACGGGTCCAAGAGCCGCGGACGCGGCCTCTTCGGCCGGTTCAAGGACTTCTTCCGGGAAGACTAGGAGGGACCCATGAAAGCGGAAGCGGCCGGCAAGCTGAGATTCCACCTGGTGGAGGAGTGCATCGGAGCCAAGATCCGGGTCATCGGCATCGGCGGGGGCGGCGGCAACGCCCTCAACCGGATGATCGCGGCCGGGATCGAGGGCGTCGACTTCATCGCCGTCAACACCGACCTGCAGGCTCTCAACGGGAGCAAGGCCCCGACCCGCATCCAGATCGGGCACGAGTCCATGCGCGGCCTCGGCTCGGGCGGCCGGCCCGAGGCCGGCAAGCAGGCGGCCATGGAAGACACCGAGAAGCTGATCGAGATTTTGGAAGGCTCGGACATGGTCTTCCTGACGGCCGGCTTGGGCGGCGGCACCGGCACCGGCGCCACCCCCATCATCGCCAACCTGGCCGCCGAGCTCGACATCCTGGCCATCGCCATCTGCACCCTGCCCTTCGAGTTCGAGGGCCGGGTCCGGGCCAAGCAGGCCCAGGAAGGCCTGGCCGAGCTGAAGGGCGCCGTGGACACCGTCATCGCCATCCCCAACGAGCGTCTGCTCCAGACCGTGGCCCAGGGCACCTACGTCGAGGACGGCTTCAAGGTCGCCGACGACGTCCTGCGCCAGGCGGTGCAGGGCGTCTCGGACCTGATCACCAAGCCCGGCCTGATCAACCTGGACTTCGCCGACGTCAAGTCGATCATGAAGGGCATGGGCATGGCCTACATGGGCATGGGCATCGCGGCCGGCGAGAACCGGGCCGCCGAGGCGGCCAACAAGGCCATCTGCTCGCCCCTGCTCATCGACACCTCCATCGAGGGCGCCCGGGGCGTCCTGATCAACATCACCGGCGGCAAGGACCTGACCCTGCACGAGGTCTCCAAGGCCAGCCAGCTGGTCCACAAGCTGGCCCACCCCGAGGCCAACATCATCTTCGGCACGGTCGTCGAGCCGGCCATGAAGGACCAAGTCAAGGTCACGGTCATCGCCACCGGCTTCGACCAGGCCGCCGAGGCCGGGGACGAGCTGGAGGACTTCCAGGCCCGCTACCAGGGCCGGGTGACGACCCTCTACCGCAAGACGCCTCCGCCCGTTCCGGTCCGCAACGAGACGCCACCCTTCCCCTTCGACCGGGCGCCCGAGAGGGCCCGGCCCGAGCGCCCGGCCGCCCGGCCGGACAAGACGCCGTTCGAGCTGCCCGACGAGCCGCGGCCGCGGCCGGCGGCCACGGTCTCGGTCCCCGCGCTGGACGACGGCTGGGAGAAGTACGACAAGCCGTCCTTCATCCGCCAGAAGCACAGCCAGCTGCGCAAGTTCCCGTCATGATCCAAGCCGACAGCGTCGTCGCCGGGTGCCGCCAGCTTCTGACCTGCCCCGGCCCGCTGCCCAAGCGCCGGGCGGCCATGAGCGAGGTCGGCTTGCGGGAGGACGCCTGGATCGCCGGGCGCGAGGGACGGATCGTCTTCATCGGCGGCGAAGCCGAGTTCCGGAGCCGGGTCGAGACCCGGCCCGGCGCGTCCGTCCTCGACGCCTCGGGCCTGGTCGGGCTGCCCGGCTTCGTCGATTCCCACACCCACCTGCCCTTCGCCGGCAGCCGCGAGGACGAGCTCGCCCTGCGCCTGCGGGGCGCCACCTACCAGGAGCTGGCGGCCAAGGGGATGGGCATCCGCTCGACCGTCCGCAAGACCCGGGCGATCTCCCGGGATGACCTGGCCCGCTTGGTCCGCGGGCGCCTCGACGCCATGCTCCTCCACGGCACGACCACGGCCGAGGGCAAGAGCGGCTACGGCCTGAACCTGGAGGACGAGATCAAGCAGCTCGAGGCCCTGGCCCAGGCCGCCGACGGCCACCCGATCGACGTCGTCCCGACCTTCATGGGCGCCCACGAGGTGCCCGACGAATATCGTGAGCGCAGGGAGGACTACCTTGATCTTCTCATTCATGAGATCGTGCCCGCCGTCCGGTCCAAGAGCCTGGCCCGTTTCTTCGATGTTTTCTGCGAGGATGGCGTCTTCTCCCTGGAAGAGACAGCGCGGCTGGTTGAGGCGGCCGCGCGGGCCGGCTTCGGGATCAAGATCCACGCCGACGAGTTCGTGCCGCTCGGCGGGGCCGAGCTGGCGGCGCGTGTCGGAGCCGCTTCGGCCGAGCACCTGATCGCGATCACCGAGTCGGGCATCGCCGCCCTGGCCGCCAGCCGCACGGTGGCCACCCTCCTGCCCCATGTTCCCTTCTTCCTGATGCAGGAGAAGCGGGCCCCGGCCCGGCGGCTGATCGAAGCGGGAGCGGCCGTGGCCCTGGCCTCCGACTTCAATCCCGGCAGCTCGATGACGGAGAACATGCTCTTCGTCCTCCAGCTGGGCGTCTTCCTGCTCCGCCTCAACATCGAGGAGGCCGTCGTGGCCTCCACGGCCAACGGGGCCTGCGCCCTGGGCCTCGACGGCGAAGTCGGCAGCCTGGAGATCGGCAAGCAGATGGATGTCGTCCTCTGCGACATCCCCAACTACTGGTTTCTGGCCTATCACCCGGGCGTCAACCCGGTCCGCCACGTGATCAAGAAGGGCCG
>CAZKXI010000040.1:1257-20179 GCA_964556755.1 uncultured Eubacteriales bacterium | reverse complement strand
GATGACCGACTTGCGGGCGATCAGCTCGTCCAGCAGCTGCGGCCGGACCCGCATCTGGCAGAGGGAGCAGAAGTCGTCCGTGACCTGGGACATGGCCGCCCCGCCCTTCTTGACGTGGATGCGGTTATAGAGCCTGACCTGCTCGGCCGGGATGAGCGGCAGCAGGCCGGCCCGCTCCGCCTCGACGCCGGCTTTGCGGGATTCCAGGTCGGCCTTCTCGGCCGCCACCGCCGCCTTCTCGGCCTTCAGGACGCCCTCCTGAGAGGCCTGCTCGGCCTGGGCGGCCTTGATCTCCTTCTCCACGTCGTCGGCCGCGATCATCTCGTTGAGAATGGCCTCCTCGAGGGCCTCGATCTTCGCCTGGGTCTCGGCGATCTCCTTCTTGATGGCCTCGTATTCCTTGTTCGACTTGACCTCGTTCTGCTGCCGCTTGTACTTGGAGATCGTCTCCCGCAGGGCCTTGATCTCGCCCTCCAGGTCGCGCCGCCTCTTCTGGTTGGCGGCCAGGCTCTCCTTGGCCTTGAGCACGATGTCGGCGGTGGACTGGATGCGCTTGTCGATGTCCCCGACGCGTCCGGGGATGGCTTCGAGCAGGGCGGCCAGCCGGGCTATCTCAGCGTCTATGTCCTGGAGCTTGATCAATTGGTCGAAGGCGATATCCACAATGGGTTCCTCGATTCAGATGGGCCTACCAGGATTCGAACCTGGGACCAACCGGTTATGAGCCGGGAGCTCTACCGCTGAGCTATAGGCCCGGTCCGCGTATTTATATCAGACTGGCCGGGCGGGGTCAATGAGATAAACGGAACGCCAGCGGAATGAACGGCTTGGGTGGAAACCAGCGGCCGGAGGAAGCCCCGGCGGGAGGGATCCTCAGCCCCGCCGCGGGGATCGCGAAGTGACGACCGGGAAGAGAATATCCCCGCTCCGGGGCCAGGGCTCCGAAAGACGGAAACAGGGCTGTGCGATCGCTTTTTCGCCCCGTCGCCCTAGTGGCCGTTGGTGAAGCTCTTCAGCTTCTTGGACCGGCTGGGATGCTTCAGCTTGCGCAGGGCCTTGGCCTCGATCTGGCGGATGCGCTCGCGGGTGACCTTGAACTGCTGGCCGACCTCTTCCAGGGTGTGCTCGTTGCCGTCGCCCAGCCCGAAGCGCATCTTGAGGACCTTGGCCTCGCGCTCGGTCAGGCTCTTGAGGGCCTCCTCGATCTGCTCCCGCAGGTTGATGTGGATGACCGTCTCGGGCGGCGAGGGCATGACCTTGTCCTCGATGAAGTCGCCCAGGTGGCTGTCCTCCTCCTCGCCGATGGGGGTCTCCAGCGAGATGGGCTCCTGGGCGATCTTGATGATCTTGCGGACCTTGCCGACCGGCATGTCCATCTTCTTGGCGATCTCCTCCGAGGTCGGCTCGCGCCCGATCTCCTGGACCAGCTGGCGGCTGACCCGGATGAGCTTGTTGATCGTCTCGATCATGTGGACGGGGATGCGGATCGTCCGGGCCTGGTCGGCGATGGCCCGGGTGATGGCCTGGCGGATCCACCAGGTGGCGTAGGTGGAGAACTTGTAGCCGCGGCGGTACTCGAACTTGTCGACCGCCTTCATCAGGCCCATGTTGCCCTCCTGGATGAGGTCCAGGAACTGCAGGCCGCGGTTGCTGTACTTCTTGGCGATGGACACGACCAGCCGCAGGTTGGCCGCCACCAGCTCCTTCTTGGCCTGGTCGCTGATCTTCTTGCCCGTGGTGATGGAGCGGACGGTCTTGCGCAGGTTGGGCGCGTCCAGGCCGACGTCCTTCTGCACGGTCCGGATCTGGCGGCCGAGGTCGCGCACCTTCTCGGCCAGCTCCGGGTCGGGCTTCTTGCGCCGCGACTTGGCCAGCTGCAGCTCGATCTCCTCCTTCTTCTCCTCCAGGAGGTTCACCGCGTGCAGCCGGCGGCGGAGGACGTCGATGATCTTCTCCTTCTGGCTGGTCCGCAGGTTCAGGTCGCGGATGGAGCTGGACATGCCGACGATGATGCGGCTGCGGGAGAGGGCGTTCTTGCGGGTGTTGGGGATGCGGTCCAGCTTGCGGCTGAGGTCCCGGATCCGCTTGATCTTGCCCAGGATCTGCTTTTTCTTCTCCTCCAGCTTGCCCTCGGCGATGTCGTCCTCGGAGACGTCGAACATCTCCTGGATGATCATGGGCTCGACCTTGATCTTCTCCTCCAGGGACAGGACCTCGTTGAGCACCAGGCGGGTCTTGCTGAGGGCCTTGACGATGGCCTTCTCGCCCCGCTCGATCTCGCGGGCGATGGCGATCTCGCCCTCCCGGGTCAGCAGGGAGATGTTGCCCATCTCGCGCAGGTAGAGCTTGACCGGGTCGGTGGTCCGCTCCAGGCCCTGGGTGGTGACCAGCTCGTTCTTCCGCCGGCGGGGGATGACCTCGCGCTGCTTCTGGTCCAGGATCTTGATGCCGTAGTCGTCGATGGAGCTGAGGAAGTCGTCGAAGTTGCCCTCGGACTCGAGCTCATCCTGGAAGGTCTTGTCGATGTCCTCGAACAGCAGGTAGCCCTGCTTGCGGCCCTTGGAGATCAGCTCCGAGATCTCGTCCTTGGCCGACTTGGGGCTGGCGGGCACGTGACGTTCCTCCGCGGCTTTCTTGGGCTTCATCTCTTTTTACGCTCCGTTCGGGCCTGAGGTTGCCTCTTTCCGCCGTCCTGCACGAGCTCCCGCGTCCGGTCCTGCTTGGACTGGAGCAGCTCGGCCACCCGGCGGGTGTCGCCGGCCCTCTCGGCCGCCGCGATATCCTCTTGAATCCGCTTCACTTCCGCTTCCCGGACCATCCGCCGCAGGGCGTCCAGGCAGTCCAGGCCTTCTTCCAGGCTGGCTGGACAGCTCTTTTCCATGAGGGCCCGGCCGACCTGGCGGGCGAGGGACGGCCCCAGCTCCCTCTGCATTTCGTGGATAATAAGGTCCTGCCCGGATCGGAAACGGTCCTGTATTATGCCAAAGACGGGCTCTCCCTTCAAGCCCTTGAATTCGCAGCCCTCGCAGGCGCCTAGGAGCTCGGGCCGAAGGTCGGGCCGCTCGAGCAGGATCTGGATCAGGCGGCGCTCGGCCGGGCGGAGCTCGCCGTCCTCTTGGGGCTCCGCATCCCGCCCCCCCGATTGGACCAGGCGCCGCAGCATGCCCTCCTCGATCTTGAGCGTCTCGGCCGTCTCTCTCAGGTAGTCGCTCCGGATGACCGCGTCCGGGATGGCGTCCAGGGCGCCCAGGATGCCCTTCAGAACGCGGGTCTTGACCTCGGGGACGGCCATCCGCTGGCCGGCCGTCGCCTGGCGCAGGTAGAACTGGATGCCGGTGGGAGCCTCGTCCAGGCACTTGCGATAGCCGTCCGCGCCCCGCTTTCTCAGGAAAGAGTCCGGATCGAGGCCGTCCGGCAGCACGACCACCCGGCTTTCCAGGCCTTTCTCGAAGAGCAGGGGCAAGGCCCGGAAGGAGGCCGTCTGTCCGGCCGCGTCGCCGTCATAGGACAGGATGATCCTCGGGGCGAAGCGCTGGGCCAGGGCCAGCTGATGGGGCGTCAGGGCCGTGCCCAGGGACGCGGCTACGTTGCGGAAGCCGGCCTGGACCAGGGCCAGATAGTCGGTGTAGCCCTCGACCAGGATCGCTTCGCCGGCTTGGCGGATGGCGTCCTTGCTGGCGTCCAGACCGTAGAGGAGGCGCCCCTTGGTGTAGAGCGGCGTGTCCGGGGAGTTCAGGTACTTGGGCTCGGCGTTGACGATCGTCCGGCCGCCGAAGGCGACGATCTTCCCGGTCAGGTTGGCGATGGGGAAGATGACCCGGCCGCGGAAGCGGTCATAGAACTCGCCGGGCTTCTTGCCGGGCAGGGCCAGCCCGGCCTTCTCCAGGAGCTCGGGGGCCGTCCCCTTGGCCTTGAAATAGGACGTCAGGGCGTCCCAGGAGTCGGGGGCGTAGCCGAGCCGGAACTCCTCGATGACCGCATCCGGCAGGCCGCGCTTCTTGAGATAGGCTTGGGCTTCCCGGCCTTCCGGCCCGGAGGTCAGTGAGCGGCGGAAGAAGACCGCCGCCGACTCCATGATCTTGACCAGCTGGTCCTCCAGCTTGAGGGCCTGGGGCGAAAGCCGCCGCTGGTCGGGGATGGGGATATGATAGCGCTCAGCCAGGGCCCGCAGGGCTTCGGGGAAGGTCAGGTTCTCCTTCTCCATGACCAGGGAGAAGACGTCGCCGCCGACCCCGCAGCCGAAGCAGTGGTAGAGCTGCTTGTCGGCGTCGACGGTGAAGGAAGGGGTCTTCTCGTTATGGAAAGGGCAGAGGCCGACGTGCTTCCGGCCGCGGGCCCGCAGGCTCGTGTATTGCGAGGCGATCTCGACGATATTGGCAGCCTGACGTACCTGTTCCGCGAATTCCATGAAGGGATCGGCACCCGGGCGAAAATTTACATCAATATAGGGTCCCATCCACCCAAAGTCAAGGTAACGCGGGAAAAAAGATACAATTCCGACACCGAGGCGACGAGCGGGGAGCTCTTCCCCGGTTTTTTCGGCAGACCCGCCCCTCCAGGAGCTTCGGGAATGGGCCTAAACGGTTGAAAATAATAAATATATTATTCGCGGTCAGATATGGTTGATCTGGCTGGCCAGGTAAGCGGCCCCGAATCCGTTGTCGATGTTGACCACCCCGACTCCGCCGGGGCAGGAATTGAGCATGGCCAACAGGGCCGCCACGCCCTTGAAGCTGGCCCCGTAGCCGACGCTGGTCGGCACGGCGATGATGGGGACGGGGAAGAGCCCGGCCACCACGCTCGGCAGGGCGCCTTCCATCCCGGCGCAGGTGATGATGACCCGGGCGCTCTTGATCCGATCGTACTCGCCCAGGAGGCGGTGCAGGCCGGCGACGCCCACGTCATAGGCCCGCTCGACGTCATTGCCGAGCATCCGGCAGGTGATGAAGGCTTCCTCGGCCACGGGCATATCGGATGTCCCGGCCGTCAGGATGAAGATCCGGCCCTTGCCCGGCTGGGGCGCGCGCCGGCGGAGGAAGGCGATGGCGCCCTCCTTGTTGTAGGCGATCCGGGGCAGGGCCCGCTTGAGCTTGGCGAAGGTGGCCGGCCCGATCCTGGTGACGAGCAGGCTGGCCCCCTTGGCCGTGATGGCCTTGGCGATGCGGAGGATCTGCTCGTCGGTCTTGCCCAGGCCGTAGATGACTTCGGGGAAGCCTTTGCGGATCTCCCGGTGGTGATCGACTTTGGCGAAGTCGAGGTCCTCGTAGGGATAGTCCTTCAGGGCGTCCATGGCCTCGGCGGGCGTCAGGGCGCCTTGCCGGACGCGCTCCAGGATGTCTTCCAGCTGGCTCTTCATGGCCGGATTCTACCACGACCGCCCGGTCCGGCGAAGCCGGGCGATTTGACCGCGGCGGCCGCGGCCCCTAGAATAGCGCCATGCCCGAACAGAAGACCCTGCGGCGCCCCGCCGAGATCTCCGGCCGGGGCGTTCACTCCGGGCGAGAGGTCCGGCTCCGCATTCTGCCGTCCGAGGCAGGGGAGGGGATCGTCTTCCGGCGCTCCGACCTGGGCGGCGCGGAGATGGGGATCAGCCTGGAGCGCGTCGATTCGCGCAACAGCACGACCCTCATCGGCGAGCGGTTCCGGGTCCAGACCATCGAGCATGTCCTGGCTTCCCTCTACGCCTTGGGCGTCAGCGGCGCCGTCCTGGACGTCGACGCCGACGAGATGCCCATCATGGACGGCAGCGCGAGGCCATTCGTCCAGGCCATCGAGGGAGCCGGAACGCGCCCTCTCGGCCGCGAGATCGCTTGGCTGAGCGTCGAGCGGCCGCTGACCGTCGAGGACCAGGGGGCCTGGGTCCGCTTCGAGCCTCCGGCCGCCGCCGGCCCGGCCGTCCTCGACTACACCATCGTCTACGATCACCCGGCGATCGGGACGCAGAGCCTGGCCCTGCCCTTGACGCCGGAAGCCTTCGCGTCCGGAATCGCCCCGGCCAGGACCTTCGGATTCCTCAAGGACGTCGATGGCTTGCGCGCCCGGGGCCTGGCCCTAGGCGCTTCCCTGGATAACACCGTCGCTCTGGACGACGACGGCGTCGTCAATCCGCCCCTGCGCTTCCCGGACGAGTTCGTCCGCCACAAGCTTCTCGACTTGGCCGGAGACCTGGCCCTCCTGGGGCGTCCTTTCCTGGGCCGGGCCACGGCCTTCCGGGCCGGCCACGCCCTGCACCTCAAGGCGGTCCGAGCGCTCCTTGATGTGGGCCGCCTGTAATAAAATAGGGGAAAAAATAGGGGTACAGTATACGTAATTCCCTGTTTTCGGCGCGGAGCAGAACCGGCAGGGACAGGTTGCGGCGCCGAGTCATGAAAGCGCTCAGGGGATACTTCGGGGCTTGTCGATTCGCTGAGGACGAGACAGAACCGGCGGCCGTGTCGCCAGGCGTTGACAGCTTGCGTCAACAAAATAGTTCGGGAGTTATGTAGGGTGTCCCCCAATTGGTGGACTTATGGGACGGGCTCGTGTAAAATACGCCCCATCTTCGATTTGGGAGTGAATCCGTGAAAGACGAACGAACCAAGAAAGACGAATATCAGAAGGCCCTGGCGGCCTACTCCGAGGCCCTCAAGGAGTTCCGCAAAGGCCGCTTCGAGAAGGCCGCCGAGCTGCTCAAGGCCCTGCTCGAGAAGCACGCCGGCGAGCGCGAGTTCGCCGACCGGGCCCGGACTTACCTGGCGATCTGCGACCAGCGGCTCAAGGAGCCCCGGGACGTCCCGTCCCCCAAGACCTTCGAGGACTTCTGTCACCACGGCGTCTACCGGATGAACCGCCGCGAGTACGAGGAAGCCCAGAAGCTCTTCGACAAGGCGGCCAAGCTGAATCCCGAGTCTCCGGTCGTGCCCTTCCTGACCGCGGCCTTGCTGACGGCCATGAACAAGCCCGATGAGGCCCTGGAATCCCTCAAGAAGGCCGTCCAAGGGGACAAGTTCTACAAAGTCCTGGCCCAGAACGAGTCCGACTTCGAGCCCCTTTGGGAGGATAAGCGCTTCAGGCTCCTGATGCGCATGTCATGAGCAGCCGGCCGATCGCGATCGTCCTGGCGGGGGGGGAGGGAGCCGGGTTCCGATCCGAGGCCCCCCAGGCCGTGTGCCCTCTGCTGGGAGAGAGTCCGCTCTCCCTGGCCGTCGCGTCGGCCCGGGCCGCCGGCCTGGCCAGAATCCTGGTCGTCTTCGAGCCGGCCGGCGCCGCCGCCCGTACCACCCTGTCCGCGGCCGCGCGACGCGCCGGCGCCGAAGCGGCCGTTCTCTCCCGGTCGCACGGATCCGCCGGGCGCGTCCTTTCGGCCTTGGCCGCCTGTAAAGGCGGCGCCGACGCGGATCTGCTCATCCTTCCGACGCTCTACCCGCTGCTCCGCCCCGAGACGCTGTCCGAGCTTCTCCGCTTCCACCGCAAGCGCCGGGCCGACCTGACGATCCTCAGCGCCGTGACCGGCGCGCCGGCCGGCTTCGCCCGCGTCGACCGCGGGGAAGCCGGAGGCGTGCGCATCGTTCCGGAGGGCCGGGCCTCCGGCCTTCAGCTGGCTCTGGCCGAAGTGGCATCCGGCATCGGACTGGTCAAGGCCTCGGCCTTGGCCGAAGCTCTCCGCCCGCGGCGCGGCCGAGGCGCGGCCGCGGATCGCGACTGGCAAGCCGCCGCCGAGGCCTTGTCCCGCCTCGGCCGGCGCGTCGAGGCTTTCGCGACACCCCGTCCCGACGAGCTTGTCCCGCTGGCGCGCCTGGCGGATGCCGCCCGTGTTCGGGCCGCCTTGAGGGACCGGATCAACATGGGGCTGGCCGAGCGGGGCGTCACGATCATCGATCCGGCCACGGCCTGGATCGACATCGGAGTCCGCATCGGCGCCGGCGCGGTCATCGCCCCCTTCTGTCTCATCGAGGGAGCCACCGCGATCGGCGAGGCGACCCGTATCGGCCCCGGCTGCCATATCCGCGACGCCGCGATCGGCCGCGACGTCGGCATCGCCGCCTCCACGGTGATCGAGGAGGCGGTCCTGGAGGACCGCGTCAGCATCGGCCCCTTCGCCCGGCTCCGTCCGGGGACGACCCTCCGCCGCGGGGCCCACGTCGGCAACTTCGTGGAGATGAAGAAGACGGACTTCGGCCCGGGAGCCAAGGCCGGGCATCTCTCCTATGTCGGCGACAGCCATGTGGGAGCGGACGTCAACATCGGGGCCGGGACGATCACGTGCAACTATGACGGCGTCCGCAAGAACCGGACGGTCATCGGGGCCGGCGCCTTCATCGGCTCCGGCTCGGAGCTCGTGGCGCCCGTGACCGTCGGCCGCGGCGCCTACGTGGCGGCGGGCTCGGTCATCGTTGACGACGTGCCCGACGATTCCCTGGCCATCGCCCGCGGCCGCCAGGCGGTCAAGGACGGCTGGGCCAAGGCCCGCCGGGAGAAGATCGAGCGGGAGAAGAGCGGCACCGGGGCTTGAGCCCGGGCCGCCGCGAGGGGGGGACCATGTGCGGCATCATCGGCTACGTGGGCCCGCGGGACGTCGTCCCGCTCATCGTCGAGGGCCTGAAGAAGCTCGAATACCGGGGCTACGACTCGGCCGGCGTCGCCGTCGTCGGCGACGGCGAGATCCGCATTCGCCGGGTCCAGGGCAAGATCGCGGCCCTGGAGGAGTCCCTGGCCCGGGAGGCGCTGCGCGGCTCCTACGGCATCGGCCACACCCGCTGGGCCACCCACGGCCGCCCCAGCGAGGAGAACGCCCATCCCCACCGCGACTGCACGGGCCGGATCGTCATCGTCCATAACGGCATCATCGAGAACTATCTGGCCCTCAAGGCCGAGCTCAAGGCCGAAGGCCACGCCTTTCGGACCGAGACCGACACCGAAGTCATCGTCCACCTGATCGAGAAGCACTTCCAGGGCGATCTGGAGGCGGCCCTCCGGACCGTCCTCGGCCGGTTGGAGGGGGCCTTCGCCGTGGCCGCCCTGGCCGTGGACGATCCGGGCCGCATCGTCGCCGCGAAGACCGGGCCGCCGGTCGTGGTCGGCCTGGGCGAGGGCGAGACCTTCCTCTCGTCGGATATCAACGCCATCCTGGGCTACACCCGCCGCATCGTCTTCTTGGCGGACGGCGAGATGGCCGTCCTCGACGGCTCGGGAGCCCGCTTCACCGACTTCGCCGGGCGCCCCCTGGACAAGAAGGTTGAAGTCCTGGCCTGGAATCCGCTGATGGTGGAGAAGCGGGGCTTCAAGCACTTCATGCTCAAGGAAATCTTCGAGCAGCCGGAAGTCGTGCGCGATACCCTGACCGGCCGCACCTCGCTCGACGGGGGCGAGGTCAAGCTGGACGAGATCGCCATTCCCCACGAGGTCCTGCAGGGCGTGCGCAAGGCGGTCATCATCGCCTGCGGCACATCCCACCACGCCGGCCTGGTCGGGAAGTATTGGCTGGAGTCGCTGGCCCGCATCCCGACCGACGTGGAGTACGCCTCGGAATTCCGCTATCGCGACTTCATCCTGGACAAGTCCACCCTGGTCATCGTCATCTCCCAGTCCGGCGAGACCGCCGACACGCTGGCCGCTCTGAGGGCCTCCAGGGACCGGGCCGCCGCCGTCCTGGCCATTACCAACGCCGTCTCCTCCTCCATCGCCCGCGAGGCTACGGGCGTCCTCTACACCCACGCCGGGCCCGAGATCGGGGTGGCGGCGACCAAGACCTTCACCGCCCAGATGACCGCGCTGGCCCTCGTCGCGCTGCACCTGGGCCGCTTGCGCGGGGTGCTCGACCGGGCGACCCGCGTGGCCCTGATCGAGGACCTGCACCGCCTGCCCCACCAGATGGAGAGGGTGCTGGCCCGGTCCAAGGAAGTCGAGAGCCTGGCCGCCCGCTTCGCGGGATTCAACCAGCTCCTCTTCCTCGGCCGCTGGGTCAGCTACCCGGTGGCCATGGAGGGGGCGCTCAAGCTCAAGGAGATCTCCTACATCCACGCCGAGGCCTACGCCGGCGGCGAGATGAAGCACGGCCCCATCGCCCTGATCGACGACCAGATGCCGACCATGGCCGTCATTCCCCGCGACCGCGTCTACGACAAGATGCTCAGCAACCTGGCCGAGATCAAGGCCCGGGCCGGCTGCATCCTGGCGGTCGCCTCCGAGGACGATGAGGGCATCGCCGGCCATGTCGACGCGGTCCTGCGCATCCCCGTCGTCCACCCCCTGCTGACGCCGTTCCCGGCCGTTCTGCCGCTCCAGCTGTTCGCCTATTTCATCGCCGCCAAGCGCGGGGCCGACGTGGACCAGCCGCGCAACTTGGCCAAGTCGGTGACCGTGGAATAGTCCCGTCCCGGCTTTGACAAGCCGCGGCCGGGCCGCTATATTTCGCCTAGACCGCCGAAAGGAGACCCGCCATGCGTACAGATGGGATGCGCCGGAGCGAGAACGTCGAGGACCGCCGCGGCATGAGCGGGGGAGGCAAGCTGGCCATCGGCGGCGGCTTGGGCGGGATCATCATCGCCGTCATCCTCTTGTTCTTGGGCGGGGGCGACTCCGGCCAGGTCCTGGAATCTCTCCAGCAGGTCACCGCCCCGGCTCTTCCGGGCGAGGCTCAGCCGCTGTCCGAGAAGGACAAGGCCATGGGCGATTTCGTCGCCGTCATCCTGGCCGACCTGGAAGACGTCTGGGGCTCGATCTTCCGGCAGTCCAGCCGCTCCTACGAGAAGCCGACTCTTGTCCTCTTCAGCGAGGCCACGTCCTCGGCCTGCGGCTATGCCAGCGCGGCGACCGGGCCGTTCTATTGCCCCGGCGACGGGAAGGTCTACCTCGATCTGGCCTTCTTCGAGGACATGCAGAGACGGCTGGGCGCCCAGGGTGACTTCGCCCTAGCTTACGTCATCGCCCATGAGGTGGGTCACCACGTCCAGAAGCAGCTCGGCATCATGGATCAGGTCATGGGCCAGCAGAACCGCCTCAGCCAGGTCGAGTTCAACAGGCTCATGGTCCGGATGGAGCTGCAGGCCGACTTCCTGGCCGGCGTCTGGGCCCACTACGCCCAGCGAACCCAGGGCTTCATCGAGGCCGGCGACATCGAGGAAGGCATGAACGCGGCCTCCGCGGTCGGCGACGACAGGCTGCAGCGCCAGAGCCAGGGGCGGGTCGTTCCCGACTCCTTTACCCACGGCACATCCGAACAGCGCGTCCGCTGGTTCCGCAAGGGCCTGCAGACCGGCGACGTCAACCAAGGCGACACGTTCCAGGCATCCGTGCTCTAGGCGCCCGGCGTCTCTTCCCGGGGCCTGTGAGCGGAAGGGGGAAGGGAGATCCATGGGCTCACTCCGCGCATCTGTCTCGATCGCCTTGGGTCCGCTTGTTCTCGATCTGGGCTCGAGCGACGAGGATCTTCTCGCGGCGGTCGTCTCCGCCTACGGCGGCTACGTCCGCGCCCCCGGCGGGCAAGCCATTCTCCGCTTCTCGGACGAGGAGGTCTGGCCCGCCTCTTGGCCGGGTGAGCGGGCCGAGGGGGCTCCGCTCGGGGGGCAAGTCCGGGCTTTCTCCGGCCGGCCCGGGATGCCGAGCGGGCAGATCGCGCTCGTCCGAGGCGATTTCCGGGCCCTGGTCGACGTGTCGGGCGCGACGGGCCGGGCCGTCGTTCTGTCCGGCGGCCGCCTGACGGCGGATGCGGTCATCCGCATCACGGCCTCCCTGCTGCTGCCGGCTCGAGGCGGCCTCCTCGTCCATGGCGCTTCCTTCGATCTGAACGGCCGCGGCATCCTGGCCATGGGCCCCTCGGGGAGCGGCAAGTCGACTCTGGCCCGCCTGAGCGGCTGCCCGGTCCTGTCCGATGAGATCAGCTTGGTGACGATCGGGCCGGCGGGCGAAGCCCAAGTTCAAGGAACGCCTTTTTCCGGCGGCCCCGCTCCGGCCCCCCACCCGGCTCTGCCCCTGGAACGCATCCTCGTGCTATCCCAGGACCGGGAAGCTTCTCTCGAGCCCGTCCCTTCCGAGAAGCAGCCGGCCGCCTTCCTGCGCAACGTCATCCACTACGCGCCCGACGCCGACGGCTTCGATCGGGCGGCCGGCCTGGCCCTGAGGATTCTTGCTGTTCGTCCCTTGGAACGTCTCCATTTCGCGGCAAGTCCGAGCTTCCTGGAGGTCTTGTGATGAGCTTGACGTCCCTCTCCGTTGTCTCCCGAGCCCCGCAGATCGCGTGGCGCAGCATCGCCGGCCGGACTGTTCTCTTAAAAGCCCCCATGTCCTCCCTTCACACGCTCAACAAGGTTGGCGAATTCATCTGGGGTCTTCTGGAACAGCCCCTCGCCGTGGCCGAGCTGCGGGAGGCGGTCTGCGGCCGCTTCGAGGTCGGGCCGGAGGAGGCCGAGCGGGACATCCTCGGGTTCCTGGCCAAGCTGGATGCCCAGGGCTTGATCACGGTCAAGGATGAGTGAAGCGGTTCTCCGGGAGACCCTCCTGGCCGGCGTCCTGGCGGACGCCTACCGCGAGACGATCCCGATCTTCGTCCTGGCCGAGCTGACCAATGCCTGCAACGCGGCCTGCCGGCACTGCTACGTGGACGGCTCGCGCCGCGAGATCATGAACCGCCGGGAGTGGAAGCGCCTTTGGGACCAGCTGGCCCGGCTGGGAACGCTCGTCCTGACCCTGTCGGGAGGCGAACCCCTCCTTCATCCCGAATTCGCCGGCATCTATGGGGATGCCCATGATCGCGGGTTCGCCGTCCGGCTCTTCACCAACGGTCTTCTCGTCGACGAGTCCGTTCTGTCGATTCTCCGGGCCCGCCCCCCCTGGCTGGTCGAGACAAGCCTTTACGGCCCCGACGCCGCCGTCCACGACGGCATCACCGGCCGGCCGGGATCGTTCGCTCGGACCACGTCCGCCGTCCGGAGCATGGTCGGGCTCGGCTTCCGGGTCGTGGTCAAGACGACTTGGACGAAGGCCAACGCCGGCCGGGCCCGGGAGATAGCCGCCTTGGCCGAGTCCTTAGGCGCGGCTTTCCGCGGCGCCGCCGTGCTGGCGCCGGCCCGCGACGGGCGGCCGCATGCGGCCGATCAGCGCCTTGACTTGACTTCTCTGAGGGCTATAATGAAGTCCGCGAAGGGAGATTCCGAGGCTGGATTCGGGCCCATCGAAGACATGGTGCCCCGTCCGCCGGAGAGGGAGGGTGGCTTGTGCGGAGCCGGCCGGATCACGATGCGGATCGCGGCGGAGGGAAAAGTCCATCCTTGTGTTCTCTTCGAGGAGGCGGCCGGAGACGCGCTCCGGTCCGAGCTATCGGAGATCTGGGGGCTTTCGCCGGTTCTCGCCGGCCTGCGCCGGTCCCTCGGCCGGGACGGCTCGGCCTGCGACGGGTGCGAGCTGCGGGCCGATTGTTCTCCTTGTCCGGCCCTGGCCCTTCGGAAGGCGGGATCCCTGGGGGCCTGCGACCCCGAAGCCAGGCGCTTGGCCCGTATCCACAAGCAGATCAGGGAGGAGCGAGATGAAAGAAGCCTACGAGAAGCCTGACGTCGAGTCCGAGGAGATCTTCGAACGAACCGCTCTTTCCTGCATCGGCATCAGCTACTCCCTCAGTCCAACCGGGGAGAAGATTGCTTACCTCTCTTCGTCCCCGAACAGCACATCCGAGAAGACCTACTCTTAATCGGGGCCGAGGCTTCGGCCCCACCGCGAAAATGGCTTATCTCTTCCCCGGAGGAGGGAGCATGCGCCCCTTCCTCAGGGACGGCCGGGCCGTCGGCTGCGAACCGCTGGGTCCCGAGGGCGTCTCGTCTCTCCGGCTCGGCGACATCCTCGTCGTCGAGCGGGGCCGGCGCTTCCTGGCCCATCGCCTCGTCGATATCGCCGCGGACGACTCCGGCCGGGCCCTCCTGACGGTTCGGGGCGACAGGGCCGGCCTGGGCCCCGAGACGGTCGGCGAGACCCACGTCGTCGGCAAGGTGACGGGATTTCTCTGGCGCAACGGGGCCTACCTGTCTCTGGATCGTGGGGCATCCGCCCGATTGCATCGATCATTCGCCCGCCTGTCTCTCCGCCTCCATCGCCTGGAGCGGAGCGGCGGCCGGGCCGGCGCCGGCCTGAGGCGCGCGGGCTTGGCCCTGGCCGCCCCGTTCATCCGGGCCGCCATCGAGGCCGTCGCCGGATTCGAAGAGCTTGGCCACTCCGCTTCTTTCCGCGCCCGTCGGGCCGAGGCCTGGGTGTTCCTGCGCCGCTGGGCGGCCCGGGACATCGCCGCCGTCGCGGAGCCGTCGATCCAGGCCCTGCAAGCGGTCTTCGATCATGACATGGCCGGCTGGACCGCGCCCGGCTCGCTTCCCGCTTCGGCCCGGCGCCCCTTGGAGGATCAAAAGCGGAGGCAGGTCGGCGCCGCCATCGGGGCTTTAGCCGAGTTCGAGCGGATCGCCGGGCGGTGCGCGTCCGCCGGGCTGCCGGTCCTGCCGCTCAAGGCCGTCTCCCTGGCCTACGGTCTCTATAAATCGGATCCCTCGGTTCGGGCCTTCGGAGATATCGACCTGCTGATCCCGCCGTCCTCGGCGAAGGCCTTCATCGACTGTCTGGCCGGTTGGGGCTACAGACCCAAAAATCCCGGCGAAATTCGGCCGCGGAGCCTGTCCATAAAGAGGAAGTTCGAGCTTCTGCCTCCGCCCGGAGCCTCGGGATGGGAGCTGGACGTCAAGCTGGCCCCGGTGACCAAGCGCCTCTTCGCCCGCGCCGCCGGACTGACCTCGGCCGAGGTCTTCTCGCGAGCCGCGGCCCCTCCCGGCGCCCCGCCGTTCGTCCGCTTGCTGGATCCGGCCGACGAATGGCTCTACTTGGCCCAGCACTTCATCCTCCACCACCGATTCGGCGGGCTGCGCTGGCTGATCGACCTGGACCGTTTGGCCCGGGCCCTGAGTCCCGCGGAAGCGTCGACCCTCATCCGCCGGGCCGGGGAGTCCGGCCTGTCCGGCATCGCCGCGACGGCCTTGCGGGCGGTGGACGAGATCGTGGCCCCTCTGCCTTCCGTCTGGGATCCGCTGCGGCGCTTCCGGACGAGCCTGGTCGCCCGGGCCTGGTCTACCTTGGCGCTCAGGCCAAGGGCCGTTCTGGAGAGGCGCCTCAGTCCCCGGCGCGGGAGCCGGCTGAACAAGATCGAGGAGATCCATTGGGAGATCCCCTTCATGGATCGGAGGGTCGATCGTTTCAAGGCCTTTTGGCGGCGGGCTTTCCCGACTCCGGCCGAGATGGACGCCTATTGGGGACGCCGTCTCGGGCCGGCCTTCCTGCTTCTCTGGCCGGGCCACGTCCTGGTTTGGACCGGGACCTGGGTGATCTTCCTGGCCGACCTGGCGATCCGCGGCTTCTCCAGCCTGTGGACGGAGCGGATGTGAGCGGCCACCGGGAACCGCCGGAGGCCGTCGGATGGGCCGGCAGCTCCCTGGCCGCGTTGATCAAGCGGCGCTGGCCCCGCTTTCTCTCGGTCGGAGCCATCGCGGCCATCTCCTCCCTGGGCACGGCGGCCTTGCCTCTGGCGGCCAAGTCCATCGTCGACGGTCTGGGAACCGGGTTCTCACGGCCCGTCTTCCTGCGGGGGACGGCGCTTCTCTTCGGCGCCCTTCTGCTCCGCTCGGCGGCGGGCGGCGGGGCTTCCTACCTCGCGGCCAAGATCCAACTGCGGCTGTTCCGGGAGATCCTCGAGGCGATTCACTCCCGCATCTTCAAGGTCCCCTTCCTGGAGGTCAAGAGATACCGCGGCGGTCAGCTGATGTCCCACACCCTGGGCGACGCGGCGATCCTGGTCTCGGGCTTCGGCGGCGCCGTCAACGCCCTGGTCCGTTACCCGGTCGAGATCCTCTCCCTTCTGGCCCTGATCGCGGTCGTCGACCCGGTCCTGGCCGGCCTCGGCCTGGCGGCGATCGCCGCGGCGGCGCTCATCTCCCACGGGAAGTCCCGCGCCGCGGGGCGGCTGGCCGATCGGGCCGCGCGGCTGAATGCCGAGCTCCACGCCGTGACCGGCGAGAACCTGGCCCTCAACAAGACCATCCGGCTGTTCGGCCGCCAGGAAGACCGGCTGCGGGAGTTCTGCGAGCGGAGCCGGTCGTTCGAATCAGGGCAGCTGTCCGTCCTGGCCCGGAAGCTGGGCCTGGCCTTCGCCTCCGACGTTGCCGCCGGAGCCTTCGCCGTCCTGGCTCTGCTCTACGCCGGGTCCCTGATGGCGTCCGGCTCGCTGACGGCCGGGCGAGGGACGGCCGTCATTGTGGCTCTGGTGGCGCTCCTGGGGGGCGTTCGGGGATTGGCCCGGACTTGGGTCGATCTGCGCTCAGCCCTGGGGGCCGGCGGCTTCCTCAAGGATTTCCTGGAGCTTCCCCTCGAAGAAGGCCGGGGCGCCTCTCCCGTCCGGGCGCCCGCGCCTATCCGCCGCTTGGAGATGCGAGGCGTGCGCTTCGGATACGACGGGATGGATGTGCTGCGGGGCGCCGATCTATGCCTCGTCCCGGGCCGTCCGACGATCCTGCTCGGGCGCAACGGGGCCGGCAAGACGACCCTCGTCGAGCTGCTCTTCCGGCTCTACGACCCGGCCGCGGGCGAGGTGCGGGTCGACGGACGCGACGTCCGGGACCTTCCCCGATCGGAGCTCCATGCGGCGATGGCCCTGGTGCCGCAGGAAGCCGCCCTGTTTTCCGGCTCCATCCGCTCCAACCTCCTCTTCGGCCGGTCGGACGCGAGTCCGGCGGAGCTGGAGGACGCCGCCCGGGCGGCCCGCCTGGACTTGGTCCTCCAAGCCAAGGGCTGTACCCTGGATTATGAAGTCGGCGAGGGGGGCCGCTTCCTGTCGCCCGGGGAGAGACAGAGGGTCGCTTTAGCCCGGGCTTGCCTCTCGCGCTGTTCCGTCCTGGTCTGCGACGAGCCGGCCAACAGCCTGGATCCCGAATCGCAACGGATCGTCTGGGAGATGATCGCGGACTACGCCCGGGATCGGATCGTCCTGGTCATCACCCAGACCGAGATTCCCGACGCGATCGAGGCGCGCCTCCTCCGGCTGGAGGACGGCCGGATCGTCCCGGCTTGAGCCGGGCTTCTCCTCACTTGCCTTTGAAGAAGGCCAGGCCGACGGAAAGGACCAGACGCCCGCCGCCCAAGCCCTCCTCGGCGTTCTTGTCCTTGGTGTGGTCGATGGAATAGCACAGCTCGGCGGTCAGGGCCAGGGAGGGGGACAGCATGTAGAAGAAGCCGCCTCCGACGGGGATCATGAAGCCGGTGGAGGAGTTCTTCCATTCATCCCCGCCCATGCCGAAGGTGCGGAGGGCGAAGCCGAGCTTGGCGAAGGGGATGAGCGCCCCGCGGACTTCCTGCCCGGGCTGGAAGCTCTTGAAGGTGTAGGCGGCCCAGGGCCCGACGGCGAAGAACGAGGAATTCCAGTCCGTCGCCCCGATGTAGGCGTATTGGAGCAGTCCGCCGATCAGGATGCGGGGCTTGATGAAATAGCCGCCGAATCCGCTCAGGCTGATCTCCGTGGATTCCGTGTACATGTCTCCCGACAGGAACTGCAGGCTGGCGGTGCCGCCCGCCATCCAGCTCCCCCGGGCCGTGGGGGTTGTCGCTGTCTGGCCGTGTAGGGCGGCAGCGAGGAAGAAACAAGCGAGGACGACAGCAGCCTTCTTCATGGCACCCTCCTCCGCGACGGCGGTCGCTAGGACTGATTGATATCAAAAAAGATGTCCCTCGTCAAAGCCTTGTTTCACTCGGCGGGGCGTGCTTCCATCGGCGGTGCGACCACAGCCAGAGGGACGGATCGGCGACGATCTCCGCTTCGAGCCGGCGATTGTACTCGTCCGTCAGGCCCGAGGGCGGCTCGCCGCCGGCGTTCTCGGACATCAGCCGGAAGGCGTAGGAGTAGAACCCCCGCCGCAGCCGGGCGACTTCCAGGAAGACGACGGCGGAGCTGATTCTCCGGGCGATCCTCTCCCAGCCGGCCGCGCAGGCCGTGGGCCGGCCGAGAAAAGGGAGCCACAGGTCGATCCCGTCCTTCTCCGGCGACTGGTCGGCCAGGACCAGGGAGAAGGCCGGTGAGCCCCGCCGCACGGTGCGGCTCAGGCGGCGGTAGAAAAGATCCTGGTGCACCGGCTGGCCGCCGAAGCGGGCCCGGGCGCGGCTCAGATATCCGTCAAAGAAGGGATTCTTGGGCGGGAGGTAGGGAGCGAAGCTGGGGGCCTCGAGGATCGTCCCGAGGAGCGAGAGGAATTCCCAGTTGCCGTAATGGCCGGCCAGGGCGGTGACCGCCCGTCCGCGGCCGAGAAGCCCGGTGACCAGCTCCGGATTCTCAAACCGGACCTGGCGGGCCAGCCGGGCCGCGGGAAGTCCATGGATCCGCATGATCTCCACGATCAGGTCGCCGAGGTGGGCGTAGAAGCGATGGACCAGGCCGCGGATCTCGGCGGGCGGCTTGCGGGGGAAGGCCGAGCGGAGGTTCGACTCGACGACGGACTTGCGATAGCCCCAGATACGCTCGAGGACCAGGGCCAGGACGCTTGAGATCGCGTAGGCCCAGGAGTCAGGGATGATCCTGAGGAAGAGATCGAAAGCCTTGAACGCGGCGAAGCCCGCGTATCGGAGGACCGGGACCCGGCCCGCGTCGGAGGCGCCCCGTTCCATGGGCGAGAGCTTACTTGAGGATCCCGGAGAGGCCCTCCGCCTGGGCGAGGGACCAATAGAGGAGCACGCCCGCCAGGATCGCCAGGAGGAAGAAGATGGCGATGCCGCTGGACGGCTTGGGCCGATCCTGGGTCGCGATCCTCTCCAGCATCATGGCGCAATACCCGACGCCGACGATCAGCACGCATACCGCCCATATCAGGATTTGAAGCATGAATCCCTCCCCGGCCCCAAGGCTATAACGCGCGGCCGGCCAAGTCAACGCCGCGAGGCG
>CAZKXI010000040.1:0-1157 GCA_964556755.1 uncultured Eubacteriales bacterium | reverse complement strand
GGCGGGGCGGATTGTCTTTGCCTCCGGCGTGGCATAGAATCCCTCTCGGCCCGGGTGGCGGAATGGCAGACGCACGACACTTAAAATGTCGAGGCCGCAAGGCCGTGCGGGTTCAAGTCCCGCCCTGGGCATCCCGCTTTCCGGCCACCCGCGATCGGGCCGGGGCGCCTACCGCAGCGGCGTCACCCGCAGCTCGTACCGCTCGGCTTCCTCGTTGAAGTCCACCGTGTAGAGGACGCCGTCGAGGATGTCGAAGCGGCCGTTGGTCCCGGGAGGGTAGCGCCAGGAAGGCTCCAGCGGGAAGAGGAATCCGCGCTTCAGAATCCGGCCCCGCAGGTCGAGGGTCAGGATCTCGTAGCGGCCGCCCTGATGCTCGGCCGTGACGATGTGCATCCGTCCGCCGTCCAAGCGGAAAGCGGCGAAGGCGGGGTAGACGTCCGGGACGACGGGATTGTAGAGGTGGGCGACCGCTCTCCTGGCTTCGCTCCAGCCCTCCAAGAGAAGCCGCTTCTCCTCCCGCGAGACTCTCCGCAGGGGGATCGGGACGCGGATCTGGCCGACTTTCTCGCCGCGGACGTCGAAGACGGCTACAGACAGGCCTTGGCGGGAGTCGGCGAGGTAGATCCGGCCGTCCGCGCAGGCGGCGTCGGCGGTATGACGGATGATCTCAAGGTCCGACTTGGAGAGCTCGACCTTGGCGCCCGCCGGAGGCGGGGGCGGCGGGGTCGGGCTGGGGAACCGATCGCCGAAATCGCGGACGGGCTTCCAGGCCTCGTCATAGAAGCGGCCCACGCACTCGTTCATCCGGCCGTCCGCGCCCCGGACGAAAGGAAAGCCGATGTACCCTCCTTCGACCGGGAAGACGGGCATGTCCGAGACCATGAGGTCCATGCCGAAGCCCTTCGTCTCCCGCAAGAAATCGCCCTGGGAGGAGAAGAAGAGGAGCTTGGAGAACGACTTGGCGGCCAGTCCGCCCGCGGTCGGAACGATCTTGGGCGCGGACTCGAACTCTCCCGGGCCCTGGCCGGCCCTGCCGAGCCGGCCCAGAAAGCGCGCCCCTTCGAGCGAATAGACCAAGACGTCGCGAGAGCGCGAGTCCGAGATGAACAAGCGGCCGGCCCAGGCTCGGACGAAGCTCGGCTCGCTCAATTCCGGCA
>CAZKXI010000039.1:0-20272 GCA_964556755.1 uncultured Eubacteriales bacterium | reverse complement strand
GTGCAGAGGTAGATATCCACGCCGGGGAACGCGGCTCGGGCCTCGGCCATCCAGAAGTCGGCCCAGCCGGTCATAGCCTCGCGGTACCAGCTCAAGAGCTCCTGGTAGGCCCTCTCGCTGGGCGCTTGCTCCGGCCGGAAGGGAGCTACCTCGTCAAAGGATGCGTAACGGCTCCGCCACGCCTTGTTGAGGGCGCCGACGTCGCCGGCGTAGAGCGCGCTCATGCGCCTTCGGAAATCGGAAGCGGCCAGGGCGTCGCCGCACCAGTAGCCGGGATGGGAGTGGTACTCGCCGGGCCAGTTTCCCAGGACCGGATAGATGGCCTCGCCGTAGTCCCCGGAGACGCCCAGGTTGACCGACTCCAGGATGCCCAAGGGCAGGAAATGCCCGGCGAAGGCGGCCAGATAGTCGCGGACGATCCCGCGCAGGCCGGGATTCCAGAGCGACGGGATCTTCGAGTCGCGTCCGTGCTCCAAGCAGCGGAACGAAATCATCCCGGGCGCGGCTCGGACGAACTCCGGCGTCACGTACCAGGGGCCGGCGATGATGAAGGGGACCCACTTCAGGCCATGGGACGCCAGAAGGGCCGCGTCGGCCTCGTACTCGGACCAATCATAGACGCCCGGCCGGGTCTCCACCTTGTTCCAGTAGATATAGGTCTGGATGCTCGTCACACCCAGGCTCTTCAGCAGATCCAGCCGCCGGCCGGCGTCGGGGTCTTTATGGGACACGGAGCAGACGGTGACTTGGAGGGGCCTTCCCGCGGCGGCCGGGCGGCCCGGCCCTGCCGGCCCCGGGGCTTGGGCCCGGCCGAGAGCGCAGAAGCCCGCGGCCAGGAGGAAGACCGCGGCCGGCGATGCGCGGAGAGACCGGCTCATGGCAAGCCTTTCGGCCGAAGCCGGAGGGAGCCTACCGCCCGACCGGAGCGCAGGCGGCCTTGGCCGCCGCCAGCTCCTCGGCCGTGGCCAGGCTCACGGTCTTGACGGACGGATCGATCATCCGGAAGAGGTTGGCCAGGGTCTCCTCGGCCGACGACTCGGCCCGCTCGCCCAAGCCCTCCCTCATCGCGTCGTCGATCAGGCGCTTGCGGCACTCCTCCTTGACCGCGTTGATGAACTCGATGGCGTCGTCGGCCTCCAAGTCGATGCCGTCCTGGGAGATGATCTCGAAGCCCTTGACGAAGACCTTGTTGGCTTCGTCATAGATGAGCCAGGGATTGATGTCCTTGCCTAAGATCTCAGGCTCGGCTTGGATGAAAGCCGTTCCGGTGGCGGAGCAGAAGAAATACTGGCCCTCCCCGATCTTGGACAGATCGTATCCCGCCTGGACCACACCCCGGGCCAGATAGGCCAGATCGCGCTTGGCCAACAGGGTTTCGACCATCGAATCGGCGAAGGCCGGCGTGAATCGGTTGTCCATCAGCTCGGGCTTGACCAGGGAGATCAGGTGGGCCCGGTCGAAGGACCTCTCCGCCAGGCGGGGATTCATGATGCCGCGGCGGATCAGCGCCCCGCGCACTCCGTCCAGCAATCCCTCCTCGGCCGGGGTCAGGATCAGCGAGGCCGGGTTGGCCTCGTTCATGAGGCGCAACAGCAGCCTTTCGGCCTCGGGGACGGCCGTTCGGATGAAGTAGTTGCGGGCGGTGCCGATGACTTCGCCGTAGTACTCGGCCGTGACCAGGTATTCGACGTCCTTGATGTCGTCCAGGGTCAGGGCCGTAGGCTTCAAATTGAGGGTCTGGCGGAGAAAGCCGAAGTCGACGTGGAAGAGGAAGCGCAGGGCCAGGATGCCGATCAGCAGGACGGCCGCGATCCAGAGAATGGGCCGCACGGCGGCGGCCAGGGGCGAGCGGCGGGTCGGGCGGGGGCGTTTTTCCTTCATGGCCGGCCTCATTCGTAGGACTTGAAGGTCAGGGGGCCGCCGTCCGTGAACTCCAGATCGATCGTCTGGAACCCGAACTTGGCCAAGACCCGGGTCAGGAGGGCGCGGGTATTGGATTCGGCCCGCTTGCGCATCCCCAGGCCGTCCAGGCTCCGCCGCACATCGGCGTCGGCCTGGCGGAGGAACTCCTCCATGTCGTCCAGGCGGATGGGATTGAGGAAGCGGCTGGAGGTGTAGCTGCGGTCGACCTCGACCTTCTCGAAGGGGTAGGAGTAGGCCACGATCTCGACAGGGGGCAGGACCACCCGGATGGACGAGCCCGACACGGTCACGTCCGCGGCCTTGATCTTGGCCAGGTCGATGCCCGCCGTGATCTCGATCTTGGAGAAGGCCAGGAAGGAGGCGTTGCGCAGCTTGATGAAGACGCGCTTCTCCTTCTCGCCCCAGATGACCTTATGAAACGTGAACTTGACGGTCGCCAGCTTGGCCGCGCTCTTCAGCCGGTTGAGCAGCTCGCTCTTCCCGTCGCCCGGGGCGCACCCGGACGAAAGAAGCAGAAGAAACGCCGCCAGGACCGCCCAGGCCCCGGTCTTCTTCATGGTCTCCCTCCCTCGGCCGCGCGGACAAGAAGGCGGCCAGGCCCCATTATACGCCAAAGAGAATTGGAGCAAGCCCCACATGAAAAAAAGGTTCTTTGCCCCATTCCGGGAAGGAGGGGGGCAGACCGCATCAAACACCGGCTGGAGGCCCGGCCGGCTGCCTATTTCGAGGCGCTCCGCACGGCCTGGCTCAGGCCGGGGTGGACGGCGATCTTGCGGGCCTCGGCCCGCTCCAGAGCCTCGCGGGCCTCGGGGATTCGGCCTTGGGTGAAGAGCAGGTTGATCAGGTTGCCGGCCGCGCCGGCATGGTCCGGCTCGGCCTCCAGGGCCGCCCGGTAAGAGGCTTCGGCCCCGGCCCGGTCGCCCAGCTTGAATTGGCAGTTGCCGGTGAAGAAGTGGTATTCGGCCGGAGAGACTTCGCCGGCCATGACCAGCCCTTGCTTGACGTCCTCGGCCTTCTTGTTGATCTGGCCGATGTTGTTGATGACGTCGCCGCCGTAGTAGGCCTCCATGCACTTGGTCAGGGCGGCCCGGGCTTCCAGGCCCGGCTCGATGTCGGCCAGCGCTTGGGCCTTGGCCATGTCGCTTCCCAGCTTGGCCGCCTGGAGCTTCTTGACCGCCTCGTCCATGCGGCGGAAGCCGGCCTTGGCCGATTCCATGGCCGCCAGGGCGCCGGCGAAATCCTCCGACCGGTAGAGGACTTGGGCCCTTAGGTACAGGGCGGCATGGTGGTCCGGGATGGCCGCCAGGCATCGGGCGATCTCGGCCTCGCAGCGCTCCCTCTTGCCCTGGTCCAGGAGCTTGCCGGCTTTCACGATGCTCGACTCGAGGAGCCGATATTTCTGGACCAGAGCCGCTTCGTCCTGGCCGGCCCGGCCGGGCGCCGCGCCCAGGAGGACCGCCACCGCCATCCAAGCCGCCGTCCTTTTCATGTTCGACTCCCTCGCAAGTCTCCCTATAAGATACGTCTCGGACCGGCTGGGCGCAACCGGCTTGGCCAGGCCTGCCCCTGGGCCTACTCCCGCGACGGGGAGGGAGCCCGGAGTGTGATAGGATGGACTTGGTTTTTTGGAGGCCCCATGAAGAAGAGTTTCCTTCCCCTTATCCTGGCGGTTCTGCTGGCCATTGCCGTCCCGGCCGCGGCCCAAGCCAAGCGGGTCCCCACGGTGGACGATCTCCTGGCTCTCAAGTCCATCGGCAGCGTCCGCCTCTCCCCCGACGGCCGCTGGGCGGCCTACACCGTGACCGAAGCCGACATGGCGCAGGACGCCTTCATCAGCCAGATCTGGCTGGTCGAAACCGCGTCCGGGAAGGGCTTTCAGCTGACCCGGGGCGAAAAATCCTGCTCCAATCCCGGCTGGTCGCCGGACGGGCGCTGGCTCGCCTTCATCAGCTCCCGGATCGGAAGCAAGAGCCAGCTCTTCGCCATCCGCCCCGACGGCGGAGAAGCGATTCTGCTGACCAAGTCGGCGACGGGCGTCGGGGGCTACGAGTGGTCGCCGGACGGGCGCAGCCTCGCCTTCACCGCGGCCGATCCCCCGGCTCCGGAGAGCAAAGACCGCAGGGAGGCGCTGGGCGACTACGAGGTGGTCCGTCGTGAATACGTCTTCAGTCATCTTTGGACGATCGACGTCGAAGCGGCCTTGCGCGAGCCCCAGGCCGGGATCCGGCGGACCAAGGGCCGGGACTATACCATCGGCTCCTTCGCCTGGTCTCCCGACGGGACGACGATCGCCTTCAGCGGCCCGATCAATCCGGACCTGATCAACGGCGCCACGGCCGACGTCTACGCGCTGAGCCTGACCGACGATTCCGTCCGCAAGATCGTCGGACTGCCGGGCCCCGACACGGCTTTGGGCTGGGCACCCGACGGCCGCTCGATCCTGATCGGCAGCGCCATGGGCAACCCCAGCTATTACGCCGCGAACACCCGGCTGGCCCTCGTCCCGGTCGAGGGGGGACCGCCGCGCCCGCTGTCCGGCGCCTTCGACGAGAATCCCTTTTTCGTCGCTTGGACGCCGGACGGGATCTACTTCTCGGCCTCCCGGAAGACCGCATCCCACCTCTTTCGCCTGAATCCCTCCAGCCTGGCGATCGAGCGGGTGACCGAACCCGAGGCCTTCTACGGAAACGGCTACTCGTTCGCCAAGGACGGCCGGTCCTTCGCCTTCCTCGCGGCCTCGCCGACGTCGCTCGCGGAGGTCTGCGTCTCCGGACTGCCGTTCGCCCCCCGGACCCTGACCCGCATGACCGAGCAGGCCGCGCCTTTCGTTCTGGGGACCCGGGAGGTCATCTCCTGGAAGAGCCGCGACGGGACCGAGATCGAGGGCGTCCTGATCAAGCCGGCCGACTTCGATCCCGGCCGCCGCTACCCCCTGCTCTGCGTCATCCACGGCGGCCCGACCGGGACGGACCGCCCGCTCCTGCTCGCCCCCGACGCCCGCTACTACCCGGCCGACATCTGGACCGGCCGGGGGGCCCTCATCCTCAAGGTCAACTACCGGGGCAGCGCCGGATACGGCGAGGCCTTCCGCCGTCTCAACTACCGCAATCTGGGCGTCGGCGACGCCTGGGACGTCCTCTCCGGCGTGGATTTCCTGGTCGCCAAGGGCTGGGTCGATCCGGCCCGGGTCGGCTGCATGGGCTGGAGCCAGGGCGGCTACATCTCGGCCTTCCTGACCGCCTCTTCCGACCGGTTCAAGGCCATCTCGGTCGGGGCCGGCATCTCCAACTGGGCCACTTATTACTACAACACCGATATCACCCCCTTCACCATCAACTACCTGGGCGACGATCCGGTCGATGATCCGGCCGTCTACGCCAAGACATCGCCCATGACCTACATCAAGCAGGCCCGCACGCCGACCCTGATCCAGCACGGCGAATTCGACCGCCGGGTGCCCATCCCCAACGCCTACGAGCTGAGGCAGGGGCTGGAGGACCGCGGCGTCCCCGTGGAGATGGTCGTTTACAAGGGCTATGGGCACGGCATCACCAAGCCCAAGTCCATGCGGGCCGTCATGCGCCACAACCTGGCCTGGTTCGGACACTACATCTTCGGCGATCCGAAGCCCGAGCTGGGAAAGTGAGCCGGCATGGGCAGCGCCGGAAGCGCGCGGGCGGCGGGCTGAGGGAGGCATGAGCGGAGCCGGGAGCGGGGTCGGCTTGTCGGTGGTCATCCCCGCCTTCGACGAGGAAGGCCGCATCGGGGCGACCCTGCGCCGGATCCGGGCCTACCTCGAGCCGCGACCCGAGACCTTCGAGATCATCGTCGTCGGCGACGGCTGCCGCGACCGAACTTGCCAGGTTGCGGCCGCCTGCCTGCGCCCCGGAGAACGCGACAGAATCCTGGAGCGCCGGGAGAACAGGGGCAAGGGCCGGGCCGTGGCCGAGGGGGTGGCGGCGGCCCGCGGCCGGCTGATCCTCTTCAGCGACGCCGACCTGTCGACCCCCATCGAGGAGATCGAGAAGCTGCGGCCGCTCATCGAGCGGGGGGCCGACGTCGCCATCGGCTCGCGGGCCTTGCCGGATTCCGACATCCAAGTCCGCCAGCGCCGCCCCCGCGAGAGCATGGGCAAGGTCTTCAACGTCCTGGTCCGGCTGCTCGTCCTGCCCGGGATCAGGGACACCCAGTGCGGCTTCAAGCTCTTCCGCCGCGAGGCGGCCCTGGACATCTTCCCACTCCTTCGCATCGACGGCTTCAGCTTCGATGTAGAGGCCCTCTACCTGGCCCGCCGGCGGGGCTGGCGCATCGCCCAGGCGCCGGTCGTCTGGCGCAACTCGCCCCGCAGCAAGGTCCGCATCGTCCGCTCCTCGGCCGCCATGCTCCGCGACCTCCTGCGCATCCGCGGCCTCCACCGGCGCGACGCCCGCCCCGCTCAGAGCACGTAGGCCTGGAGCACGACCAGGAGGCCCATCAGTCCGGCCAGGGCCAGGCTGTGGAAGAAGACGTAGCGCAGGATCTCCCCCTCATGGCCGTACCAGCGGGTGGCCGTGCTGGCGACCACGATGCTCTGGGCGTCGATCATCTTGCCCATGACTCCGCCGGAGCTGTTGGCGGCGGCCATGAGCAGCGGGTCCAGACCGAGCTGGCGGGCGGTGATGGTCTGCAGGCTGCCGAAGAGGACATTGGAGGACGTGTCGGAGCCGGTCAGGGCGACGCCCAGCCAGCCGAGCATGGCCCCGAAGAACGGATAGAGGACGCCGGTCCGGGCGAAGGCCAGGCCCATGGCCGCATCCAACCCGCCGTAGCGGGTGACGAAGCCGACGGCCATCATGGCCGCCACCGTGAGCAGCGAGTAGCGGACCCGCTTGAGAGTCCCCAGCCAGGCCCGGACGACGAAGCGGGCGGAGCAGCCCATGACCGCGGCCGCCAGCAGGGCGGCCAGAAAGATCCCCGTCCCTGTCGCCGAGAGCCCGTTGAGGCTGAAGACGGCCGGCTCCGGGGCCGCCGCCGGAACGACCGGAGGGACGCGCCACACCAGGTTGTCCAGCCCCGGGACGGACAGCTTGAGGGCTGAGATCCCGTCCAAAGCCCGCTTCACGCCCGGCACGCCCCAGGCGAAGACGACCAAGCCGAGGATCAGCCAAGGCGCCCAGGCCGAGCGGACTTGGCGGCGGGAGGGCGGAGGGCCCGCGTCGGGCGCTGCGCCGTCGTCCTCCAGCCACAGCCGCCGCGGCGACCAGACCTTGAGGAAGCCGGCCAGTCCGGCGATCGATACGACGGCCGCTCCGACGTCGGTCAGCCAGGGCCCGTGGAGATTCGAGATCAGGAGCTGGGGCAGGGCGAAGGTCAGCCCGGCCACGGCCAGGGCCGGAGCCACTTCGAGCATGCCGCGCAGGCCCGCGTAAGCCCAGACCAGCCAGAAGGGGATGATCAGCGAGAAGAGCGGGAGCTGCCGGCCGACCATGGCGCTCAAGGCCCGCAGGTCCAGCCCCGTCACACCGGCCAGGGCGATGATCGGGGTGCCGAGGGCGCCGAAGGCGACCGGGGCCGTGTTGGCGATCAAGGACAGGCCCGAAGCGGCCAGGGGCCGGAAGCCCAGCCCGATCAGCATGGCGGCCGAGACGGCCACCGGCGTGCCGAACCCGGCCGCGCCCTCGAAGAAAGCCCCGAAGGAAAAGGCGATCAAGAGAAGCTGCAGCCGGCGATCCCGGGTGATGCCTTCGAGGCTCCGGCGGATGGTCTTGAAATGCCCCATGCCGTCGACCAGTGAGTAGAGGAAGATGACGTTGAGGATGATCCAGCCGATCGGGAAGAGGCCGTAGGCGGCGCCATAGGCCGCGGCCGCCGCGGCCCGCCCCGCCGGCATGCCGAAGCCCAGCCCGGCCGCCAGCAGCGCCGCGGCCAGGCCGAGCAGGGCCGCGACGTGGGCCTTCAGCTTGAGGAAAGCCAGCGAGCCGAGCAGAACGAAGACGGGCAGGGCCGCCAGGAGGGCGGAAGGCAGCCAATGGCCGAGCGGATCGTAGACCTGGCTCCAGGGCACGTCGGTCGCTCCTTGCCGGGCATTATAGCAGAGCCGGGACGGGACCGGGCTTTGAGTTTTGCGGCCGCTTTGCATATCCTAGGTCGCGTCGACGATCCCGTCGCCTAGGAGGTCCCATGCGCAAGCGCGCCGTCCTCGCCATCCTTCTGGCCGCGGCCCTTGGCGCGGCCGCCGCGGCCCTGCCGGCCGAGGCCGCCCCGATCAAGTTTGCCCGCTACCCCCACATCGCCAAGGGCCTGATCGCCTTCTCCTACCATGGCGACATCTGGCTGGCCAAGGACGACGGCTCGCAGCCGCGGCGCCTGACCGCCCACGTGGCCAATGACATCCATCCCCGCTTCTCCCCGGACGGCCGCTGGATCGCCTTCTCCAGCGACCGCATGGGCAACAACGACGTCTATGTCGTCCCGGTCGAGGGCGGCGAGCCGCGGGCCCTGACGGCCATGACGGCGGAGGACACGGTCCTCTACTGGACCCCGGGCGGGGACAAGGTCCTGTTCGCCTCCAACCGCGGCGAGCGGCCCTGGGGCTCGCCCCTCTACGCCGTGGACCTGGCCGGCGGGCTGCCCCGGCCCCTGCCCATGGACCAGGCCGCCTGGGGCATGATCTCCCAGGACGGCCGCAAGGTCGCCTTCAACCGCATCGCCCCCCGCTATTGGCGCAAGGGCTACAAGGGCAACGCCAGCGCCGAGCTCTACGTGCAGGACCTGGAGTCCAAGGACATCCTCCAGCTGACCAACACCGACCTGGCCCGGTTCCGGGAGTTCCGCCAGGACATCATGCCGATGTGGGGGGCGGACGGGATGATCTACTTCCTGTCCGAGCGGGACGGGGTCTTCAATCTCTGGCGGATCGCCCCCCAGGGCGGCGCTCCCGTCCAGGTGACGTTCCACAAGAAGGACGGCATCCAGTTCCCGTCGATCAGTCCCGACGGGACGGAGATCATCTACGAGTGCGAGTTCGATCTCTATAAGATCAAAGTCCCCGGCGGCGAGCCGAGGCGCATTCCCCTCGATCTGGCCTTCGATCCGAAGGTCAATCAGGTCGACTACTTGACGTCCGACGGCCAAGCGGACGGATTCTCCCCATCGCCCCGCGGCGACCGCCTGGCCGTGGACTTCCACGGCGAGATCTTCGTCGTCCCGGTCGAGGACGGGATCGGCGAGAAGCGGCAGGTCACGTCCTCGCCGTGGCGGGACCGCTACGAGTCCTTCTCCCCCGACGGGACCCTCCTGGCCTATGTCTCGGACGAGTCGCGGGAAGAGGAGATCTGGCTCTTCCGCCAGGAGACGGGCGAGCGCCGCAAGCTGACGGCGATCCCGGCCCCCAAGTCGGGTCTGATCTGGTCGCGCGACTCCCGGCAGATCGCCTTCACGGCCGGCTCCAAGCTCTGCCTGGCCGAGGTCGCGTCGGGATCCGTCCGCGAGCTGGCCGAGCAGCCGGGCGGCTACATCCTCTCCGAGTTCACTCCCGACGGACGCGGGCTGGTCCTGACGGCCCGCGATGAGGACGCCAACGCCGACGTCCACCTCTTCTCGATCGCCGAGAAGCGGATGGTCAACCTGACCCCGAATCCCTTCCGCGACTCCGGCGGCCGGCTCACGCCGGACGGCCGGCACCTGGTCTTCCTGTCCAACCGCGAGGGCGGCGTCCAGCACCTCTTCAAGGTCTCGCTGCCGCGGCTGCGCGAGGACCCCGACGATCCGCTGGTCAAGGAGCGACGGCGGCGGGAGGAGGCGGCCCGGGCCGAGAAGCCGGGCCGGGAAGCCGCGCCGCCGCCGGCCACGGAGGTCGAGCCCGAGGGCATCGATCGCAGAGCCGTCGCCCTGACCTCAGGCTCCGGCGCCGTCGGCGACTTCTTCCTGTCGCGCGACGGCCAGACGGTCTACTTCACGAGCCAGGATGAGAAGGGCCCCGGGCTCTTCTCCATCGGCCTCGACGGCCAAGACCGCAAGAAGATCGCCGAGGGGGCTTTCCCCGGGCTCGTGCCGACGGAGGACCGCAAGCTCGTCTTCTTCCGGGCCCCGAACGCGATGATGAGGATGGAGCTGCAGCCGAACCGGGAGAAGAAGAAGATCGGCTTCGCCTTCAAGGTCGTCATCGACCGCAAGGCGGAGTACGAGCAGATCTTCGAGGAGTGCTGGCGGGTGATGAAGCACCGCTTCTACGACCCGGCCATGCACGGCCGCGACTGGGACGCCATCCGGGAGGCCTACAAGCCTCTGCTGGCCTATGCCGGCGACTATCTCGACGTCTACGACATCTGCAACGAGATGATCGGCGAGCTCAACGCCTCGCACACCGGCGTCAGCGGTCCTTCGGGGATCGCCCGCCCGGCGACCTACGCGACGCGCTTCCTGGGCTTCGAGCTCGTCCCCGACAAGGAGCTCTACCGCGTCGGAGTCATCCACCGTGACGGCCCGGCCGACAAGGAATGGATCGGGCTCAGGACCGGCGACTACGTCTTCGCCCTGGACGGCCGGCCGCTGCGGTCCGGCGAGAACTTCTGGCCCCGCCTCAACAGCCTGCTCAACGACTACGTCACCGTCCGGATCGGCCCCGCCCCCGATCCCGCCGCGGCCCGCGACGTCCGCATCCGGACCTCCCCGTCCCTGGTCAACGTCAAGTACCAGGCCTGGGTCAAGGCCAACCGGGCCGTGGTCGACAAGGCCACGGGCGGCCGGATCGGCTACGTCCACATCCGGTCCATGGACCAGCCTTCGCTGGAGGTCTTCCGCAACGAGATCAGCCAGCTCTCCAACAAGAAGGGCCTCATCGTCGACATCCGCTACAACGGCGGCGGCAACATCGACCAGGAGATCCTGGATATCCTGGAGCGGCGGCCCTACGAGTACTGGAACAGCCGGGCCGGGGCCCGGTCCTGGGGTCGCCGGCCCCAGCAGGCCATCGCCGGACCCAAGGTCATGCTCATCAACTGGCGGTCGGCCTCGGACAGCGAGGTCACGCCGCAGGGATTCCGCGACCTGGGCCTGGGCCGCATCGTCGGCAACCCGACCAACGCCTCGGTCATCGCCACGGGCAGCTACAGGCTGATCAACGGCGGCTCCATCCGCACCCCGGGGGCCCTGGTCGTGACGTACGACCCGACCCGGCCGAACAACTACGGCATCAACCTGGAGAACTTCGGCGTGGCTCCGGACGTCTTCGTCAAGAACTCCCCCGCCGACGAGCTGGCCGGATTCGACCGCGAGCTGGATGCGGCCATCCAGGAAGTCCTCAGGATGCTCAAGGAAGGACGGTGGCAGTATGAAAAGTGACGACACCCTGGCTCTCGAGAGGCGGCGCTTTCTGGGCTATTTCTCCTCCCTCGGGCTTGGCGCGACACTCCTGCCGGGGGCCCTGCTGGCCCAAGCCGTCGAGGCGGAGGCCATCACGCCGGCCATGGTCGGGCAAGCGGCCCGGGTGGCGGGCCTCGCTCTCGGCCCCGAGGCCGAGAAGAGGATGGCTGCGGACTTGAGCCGGGGAGGAGGGCTGCGCGATAGCTACAAGGCCCTGCGAGCGATGAAGCTGGGCAACGACACTCCGCCGGCCCTGGTCTTCAATCCCCTTCTCCCGGGGACGAAGATTCCCGGGGGGCGAGGCGTCTTCAAGCCCTCCCGCCCCAGAGTCGAAAGGCCCCGATCGGAGGATGATCTGGCCTTCTTGCCGGTCACTCACCTGGCCCGCCTGGTCCGGAGCCGGGCCGTCTCCTCGACCGAGCTGACCAAGCTCTACCTCTCCCGGCTCAAGAGATATGACCCGGCCCTCCATTGCGTCGTCAGCCTGACCGAGGACCTGGCCCTCCGGCAGGCCGCCAAGGCTGACGCGGAAATCAAGGCCGGGAGATACCGCGGACCGCTGCACGGCATCCCCTGGGGGGCCAAGGACCTCCTGGCCGTCAAGAGCACCAGGACCACATTCGGAGCTTCGCCTTACAAGGACCAGGTCCTCGACGTCGATGCCACGGTCTACACCCGGCTGAATGGTGCCGGGGCCGTCTTGGTCGCCAAGCTGACCATGGGCGCTCTGGCTATGGGCGACCGCTGGTTCGGCGGCCAGACCAAGAGCCCCTGGGACGCCAAAAATCCCCAAGTCGGCTCGAGCGGCTCTTCAGCCGGGCCCGCCTCGGCCGTCGCGGCCGGCCTGGTCGGCTTCGCCATCGGGTCGGAGACTCGAGGCTCGATCATGTCGCCCTCGGCTCGCTGCGGCGTCACGGGCCTGAGGCCCACCTTCGGACGCGTCAGCCGCTATGGCGCCATGGCCCTGAGCTGGACCATGGACAAGCTGGGGCCCCTCTGCCGCTCGGCCGAAGACTGCGCCCTGGTCCTCAAGGCGATCCAGGGCCCGGACGGACGGGACAACCATGTCATCGAAGCGCCCTTCGACTGGGACGCCGGCCGGGATGTGCGGCGGCTGCGGGTCGGCTACATCAAGGCCGACTATGAAGGCGATATTCCGGACGATCCGCGCAATCCGGCCCGGGTCGAGCGCCGGCGGCAGGACCGCAAGACGGCCCAGGAGGCCCTGGCCGTCATCAAGTCCCTCGGCGTCAAGCTGGTCCCCATCGAGATGCCGGCTCTGGATACGGCCCCCATCGATTTCGTCCTGACCACGGAGGCCTCCGCCGCCTTCGACGACTTGGTCCTCTCCGACCGCTTCGACCAGATGTCGGCCGAGCCCGAGCGCAGCGGCTGGGTCGGCTCGCTGCGCCTGCACCAGCTCGTCCCCGCCGTCGCCTATATCCAGGCCAACCGGGCCCGCTACCGCCTGATGGAGACGTTCGCCAAGGTCTTCGACGGCATCGATCTCTTCGTCGGCAGCCGGCTGTCCGTGACCAACCTGACGGGACATCCCGAGATCAGCCTGGTGCCCGGCTTCAACGCCCAGGGCCAGCCCGACAGCCTTCGCTTCACCGGCCGCCTCTTCGGCGAGGAGGACATCCTGCTCTTGGCCCACGCCTTCCAACGCGTCACGGACTCCCACTTCAAGCGGCCTCCGCTCTGAGACTTCGGCCGCCCTTCGCCGGGAGGCTCGACGAGAGGCCCCGGTTGTGATACGTTTCCCTCCGGCTGCGGCTGGAATGCCGCTCGAGGGGGGACAAGATGAGCCACGCCGATCGACAGCCGCCCGGCTTTTTGCCGCCCTACATCCTGGAATGCCTGGCCCGCGCCGCCGATGAGGCGGTGCGCCGATCCGCCCTGGCGGCGCTTTCCATGTCGGCCGCCCTCAGGGCGCTGCGGGCGGCTCTGTCGGCCGTGCCGACGATGGCCACCCTGGCCCTGCCGGCCCGCAGAAAGGAGAGGCGGATCTACGACATGCGGGGAGAGACCTTCCCCCTTCCGGGACGCCTTCTCATCCGGGAAGGCGCCTCTCCCCTGCCCCGCGATACGGCGGCCCGGGAAGCCTACCGGCACTTGGGCGCGACCTACGACTTCTTCAAGGACCTCTTCGGCCGCGATTCGCTCGACGGCGACGGCTGCGCCCTGACGGCCAGCGTCCATTACGGCCGGGCCTACGCCAACGCCTTCTGGGACGGCGAGCAGATGGTCTTCGGCGACGGGGACGGGCGCTATTTCCGCCGCTTCACTCGAAGCTTGGACGTGGTGGCCCACGAGCTGACCCACGGCCTCATCGCCCACACCGCCAACCTGGAGTACAGCGGACAGCCGGGCGCCCTCAACGAGCACTTCGCCGACGTCTTCGGCGCCCTGGTCGAGCAGCGCCGCCGCGGCCAGACCGCCGCCGAAGCCGACTGGCTGGTGGGAGCCGAGATCATGGGACCCCGGACGACCGTCAAGGCCATCCGCACGTTCAAGGCCGAGAAGGCCTACGCCGACGACCCGGTCTTCGGCAGCGACCCCCAGCCCAAGCGGATGAAGGACTACTACGACGGGCCGGAGGACGACGGCGGCGTCCATATCAACTCCGGGATCCCCAACCACGCCTTCTACCGGGCGGCTCTCTCCCTCGGCGGCCGGGCTTGGGAGACGCTGGGCCCTGTCTGGTACCGGATGCTGGGCCGGCTGAGCCGGCGGGCCGACTTCGCCGCCGCGGCCGAGGCCGGCGCCGATGCGGCGGCGGCGATCTACGGGCCGAGAAGCCCGCAGGCAGCCGCCGTCCGAGCCGCCTGGAAGGCCGTGGGGGTCGTTCCCGCCCGGCCTCGGAAGAGAAGGGCATGAAGATCACCATCCGCCGCTCGGGCGGCTTCGCCGGCCCCCTCAATGCCCGGACGCGGGATCTGGAGACCTCGGAGCTCCCGCGGGCCCGGGCCCGACGCATCGAGGCCTTCCTGGCGTCCGCCGCGGAAGCGGCCGAAGCGGGGCGGAAAGGAAGAGCCCGGCCCGGCGCGGACCGCCTGTCCTACGAAGTGGAGATCGCGTCGGCGCAGGGACCCCGCCGCCTCAGCTTCGATGAGTCGGCCGTCCCGCCCGAGCTGCGCCGGGAGTGGGACGAGATTCTCGATTCGCCGAAGCCTTAGCCCGAAGATCTCCGGCCCGGGCCGGCCGGCGCGGGCTCACTGCACCAGGTTCAGGAAGAAGGTGATGATGATGGCGTTGGTGAAGTCGATGAAGAAGGCGCCGACCATCGGCACGACCAGAAAGGCCCGCGGGGCCGGCCCGAACTTCTCGACCAGGCTGTTCATGTTGGCCACGGCGTTGGGGGTGGCGCCCAGCCCGAAGCCGCAGTGCCCGCCGGCCATGATGGCGGCGTCATAGTCCCGGCCCATCAGCCGAAAGACGACGAAGGCCGCGAAGAGGCCGATCATGGCCACCTGGAAGACGAGGATGACCAGCATGGGCAGAGCCAGGTCGAGCAACTCCCATAGCTTGAGGCTCATCATGGCCATGGTCAGAAAGAGGCTCAGGGCGACGGCTCCGAGGTGCTCGATGTAGTCCTGCGAGAGCTTCATCACCCGGCCGAAGTCGCAGACGTTGCGGAAGACCGCCGCCACCAGCATCGAGCCGATGTAGGCGGGCAAGGTGATGCCCAGGCTCTTGAAGCCGGACGCGACCAGGGAGCCCACCGCCATGCAGCCCAGGATGACGGCCATGTACTTGAGGATCTCGTAGGATGACAGGGAGGATCGGGCGGACGCTTCCTCGGCCAGCTCGTCCATGGCTTCGGCCGGGACGTCCTTCTTGGCGCGAATCTTGGCTGGACGGGGCTTCAGGCCGCGCCGCCGTATGAGGGCCGTCCCGATCGGACCGCCGATCAGGCCTCCCGAGACGAGGCCGAAGGTGGCCGCGGCTACCGCCAGGGTCGTCGCACCCGGCATGCCCAGCCCCTCCATGATCGGTCCGAAGGCCAGCCCGGTGCCGTGCCCGCCGGTCATGGTCACCGAGCCGGAGATCAGCCCGAGAAAGGGGTGAACGCCCATGACCTTGGCCAGTCCAAGGCCCAGGACGTCCTGGAGCACGGCGAAGAGCGAGGCCAAGCCCCAGAAGAGGAGGACCTGGGGGCCTCCGACCTTGAGCAGCGAGAGGCTGGCCGTCAGCCCCACCGTGGTGAAGAAGGCGATCATGAACGGCGTCTGGAGGATGGCATCGAACTGGAAGGCGAACAGCCCCGCCTGGCGAAGCCCCAGGGCGATAAAAGAGAACAGCAGTCCCCCCACGACGGGGGCCGGGATGTTGAGCCGGTCCAGGAGCCGCCACAGCCGCTTGACTCCGTAGCCGGCAAACAGCAGCAGGGCCGCTAGGGCCAAGGTGGGAATCATGTCCAAGGACAGAGTCAGGATGCCGTCGATGACGCGAAGGCTCATGGGACACGCATTCTAACACAGCCGCGGGAGCCGGGCCACCGGCTCCGAGGAATCCTTAAGTCGACTATTCCTGTCGGGTATGCTATATTAGGCCCTCTCGGATCGTAGTAGGGACAGGAGTATGCCATGAGCCAACGCGCCCTTCTCGCTGCCTCGGCCGTCTTGGCGGCCGCGGTCCTCCTCCCCTTGGGTCTGGCCGCGGCCCGGCCCGGCCAGGCCGCCCGCGCCGAGATCGTCTGGACGCCGGTCCCCGGATCGGGAAAGAAATGCCCGATCGACGACCGCTATTATTTTCGCTGGGAGTTCAACCAGAAGCCCAAGATGGGCCTGGTCATCCTCAAGGTCCAAGTCTTCGACAAGGCCGGCGACCAGGTCGTCCCGTTCAAGGCCACCGGCCGCTCGGACATGCCGTCCATGCGCGGGGCCCACGATTCGGGCGACGTGGAGCTCAAGCTCAACCGGAAGAACGACTATCTCCTGCCGGTCTCCATCGTCATGCCCGGCGACTGGGAGGTGCGGCTGATCTTCTGGCTCGACGGCCGGCCGATCTACCACGGGAGCCTCCGCTTCGATGTCTAGACAAGCGAGGCGCTCCCCTCTCTGGGCGGGGGCCTTCCTCCTGGCGGCCGCCTCGCCCTTGATGGCCTCCCGAGCCCTATTCTATTTCGAGATCCAAGGGCTCGCCGGCTGGTCCAGCGCGGCCGGGAAGGCCATCTTCTATTCCACCGCGGCCATGGAAGCGATGCAGAAGCCCAGCCTGGGCTTCGACTACGTTCAGCGCTTCTCCGGCGCCGCGGGCGACTTCGCCATCCTGGCGGTGCAGGCCCGTCTGGCCTGGAATCCATCCGGGGGCCAGACGCTCGAGCCGCAGGTCTACAACGCCTACGTCAAGCTCAAGCTCAAGCCCTTCGACTTCTGGGTCGGCCACGCCGTTCCCGAGTTCGGGATGGCGGCGGCGCTCGACAGCCACGCCGCCCTCCTCCAGCCTCTGGCCATGGCGGGCTTCGGTCTCGACCGGGATTGGGGCGTCGGGTTCAAGAGGGACACGGACAAAGGCGGCTGGGGCGTGTCGTTGACCACAGGGTCCGGCATGACCACGGAATTCTCCGGCGGCTATCTGCTCGCCGGCCGCTACCAGACGGGAGTCTTGGCCACGGACAACGCCGTGGGCGGCTTCTCTCTGGGCTACGGCGAGCTGGTCGACGCCATGGGCGTCCAGGTCATGAGCTCCAAGCTGATCGGCTTCGCCATGGCCTCCATCGACCTGACCTGGCTGCGCGACAACATCGAGAACCGCATCGAGCTGGCCGGGGGGGAGCGGGGAGGGCGGGGCGCCTTCGCCGGGCAGTACCGGATCGGCATCGGGCTTCTGCCCGAGAACCGCCTCAAGCTGGAGCTGCAGCCGGCCTTCATCGTCCTGGCGGGGATGTCCCGGTTGGAGCTCTCCGCCGGCGCTTCTTGGCTCCCCCACCCGGACTGGACCCTGAGGACAGCGGCCGTCTACGACTCCCAAGCCAAGGACTTCCGGATCATCTTCCAAGCCTATTTCTATAAGGGCCTGAGCCTATGAGATCGAACCGGCGCTCCCGCTACCGGGTCCCGGGAGCGGCTTTGGTTGTCCTCGCTTGCCTCGCCCTCCGTCTTCTAGCGGCAGTGGGCTGCGAGCTGAACGACCCGGACCGCGACGTCCGCCGCCTCTTTCCGGGGGCCACCGGCTTCAAGACCGAGTACGTCTCGGTCCAGAAGGCCGGCGGCGAGGCGCTCCTGCGCCGCATCGAGAACCGGCTTGGCGACCGCTTCCAGGGCCTCTACGAGACGGTCGACGTCTCCTACACGATGTACCGGATCTACAAGGGTTCCGATCTCGTCGGCTACATCCACGGCGTCAATCAGAAGGGGCGCTACGGAGGCATCCAGGTCTTCCTGTCCCTCGACCGCCAGGGGACCATCCGGGCCTTCTATTTCCAGAAGCTGACCAACCAGTCCGCGGCCAAGCTGCGAGACCCGGCCTTCGGCCGGCAATTCGTCGGCCTGACTTTAGCCGACTTCGATGCCTACGACCCCGCCTCGGGCGCCGTCCGCCCGGGCTCCCGTCTGGCCGCCGTCCAGAATCCCGCCCCCGACGCGGAGGACGACTTCAAGGCCGCTCTTCGGGGGGCCAAGAAGAACTTGATCCTCTGCGAGGTCTTCCTGTTCGGGAGAGCCGACAAGCTTTGACGCTCCGCCCGTCCGCGGCGGCGGCAAGCAAGGAGAAGCCATGAGCGAGACGAGAATCTCCATCTACCAGGTGGCGGCCAAGAACCTCCTGCGCAAGAAGACCCGCACCCTTCTGACCATCCTGGGCATCGGCTTATCGGCCTGGGTCCTGACCAGCCTGTTCGGATTCAACCGGGGCTATGAGGCGGCTCTGAACAAGGACATCGACAATATGGGCTTCCAGGTCCTGCTGACCGCCAAGGGCTGCCCCTACGAGGCGGCCACCCTGATGCTCAAGGGCGGAACCGGCCTGCGCTACATGCCCGAGGCCGTCTTCGCGGACATCCTGAGGAATCCCGAGGTGGAGCGGATCACGCCCATGCTGATGCAGGCCGTCTTCGATCCCAACAAGGGCGAGAGCGGCGGCATCAGCGCCTACCTGGGCATCGACCCGGCCACTTACCCCGAGATGAAGTCCTTCCTCCAGTTCCGCCAGGGCGCCTGGTTCACAAGCCCCGAAGCCCATGAGGCCGTCCTGGGCTACGAGGCAGCCGAGCTGGAGCAGCGCGAAGTCGGCGACAAGATCCTGGTCCTGGAGAAGAACATCGAGTACACCGTGGTCGGCATCCTGGGCCGTTCGGGCACCCAGGACGACGGGACCATCTTCGTCCCCATCCGAGCCCTCCAGAAGGATTTCAGCCAGGAGGGCAAGGTCACGGCCGTCGGCATCAAGGTCCGCAAGGACGCCGACATCACCGGACTGGAGAACAAGCTCTACGAGCTGCCCGACGTCCAGGTGGTGTCCATGGCCCAGGTCAAGACGACGATCCTTTCGCTGGTGGCGACGGCCAAGGTCATGGTCTTCTCCATCGCCCTGATCGCCATCCTGATCGCCATGATCGGCGTCATCAACACCATCCTGATGTCGGTCTTCGAGCGCTTCCAGGAGATCGGGATCATCAAGAGCATGGGGGCCATGCCCCGTGACGTCTTCCGCATGATCTGGACCGAGACCGTCATCCTCTGCCTCCTGGGCGGCCTGCTGGGAGTCGGCCTGTCCTTCGGCTTGTCCCAGCTGACCGACCTGCTCATCCGGCGGCTCCTGCCCTACACCCCGACCGGGAGTCTGATCATCGTCAACCCCCCCCTGGCCCTGATGACCCTGGCCATCGTTTTGGTCATCGGCCTGGTCAGCGGGATCTATCCCGCGTGGCGGGCCTCGCGGGTCCGACCCCTGGAATCCATCCGCAGCGAAGGAGAGTGACATGGCCACGGACATCCCGGCCCTGGAGGCCTCCCGCCTGCGCAAAGTGTTCCGCCGCGGCGCCGAGGACATCGTCGCCGTCGATGACATCTCGCTGACCATCCGGCGGGGCGAGTTCGTCTCGTTCATCGGCCCCTCCGGCTCCGGCAAGACGACCCTCATCAACATCCTGGGCTGCCTGGACAACGCTACCGCCGGAAGCCTGAAGATCGGCGGCCGGACGGCCTTCTCGCCGGACGTCTGCCTGTCCGAGGCGGCCCTGACCCGGATCCGGCGCGAGGTGTTCGGCTACATCTTCCAGAAGTTCTACCTGGTCCCGACGCTGACCGTGCGGGAGAACGTCCTCCTGCCCTTCGCCTTCTACCGCAAAGCCGAAGCTCGGACCGATCCGATGGAGCTTCTGGCCTTCCTCGGCCTGGACAGGCGGATCCACCACCGCCCGGCCGAGCTGTCCGGGGGCGAGATGCAGCGGGTGGCCATCGCCCGGGCCCTGGTCAACAAGCCCGAGATCCTTCTGGCCGACGAGCCGACGGGCAACCTGGACAGCCAGCGAAGCGCCGAGATCGGCCAGGTCCTGCGGTCCCTGAACGAGAAAGAGGGCCTGACCGTCCTCTTGGTGACCCACAATCCGGCCCTGGCCGCCATCGCCCACCGGACCGTGGCCCTGCGCGACGGCCGCCTTGGAGCCTGATTCGGCTTGACTTTCGACGGCAACGCTTTATCATGGGGAATCGTTCTAAGCCCTCAGGAGTCAAAGGCATATGAAGAAAATAGGCGCTGTCCTGATCCTGGTCCCGATTCTGGCCGGCCTGGCCTCGGCCCAGGCGCCGGCGTCCCGCTGGCCGTTCGAGATCGGAGCCTATGGGGCGCTCTCCTTCGGGGCCAACACCTACACCCTCTACTGGGCCCGGATCTGGAGCCATGTCTATCTGGACGAGGTCGACGATTCCAACACGATCGAGGCCGCCTACAAGCTGGGCTTGTCCGGCGGCGCCTTCGCCACGTTCTATGTCTCGCAAAAAGTCGGCCTCCAGGTCGCGGCCGCCACCCAGACGACCAAGACGCCTACCAACTCCTACTTCAC
>CAZKXI010000038.1:0-20493 GCA_964556755.1 uncultured Eubacteriales bacterium | reverse complement strand
CCCTGCAGCCGGTCGTCCTCAAGGTCAATCCGTCCTTCCTCCAGGCTTCGGCCGCTTTCGTGCTCCGCTTCGGCGCCGTCATCCCGGATTGACCGGCGATCCTCCGTCGGACGATTTCGTTCTCCAGACGACCTTTTTCCGGGACGGCCGGCTAGGGCTTGAGGGAAGACAGGTAGCCGCCCAGGGTCCGAACGTCCGACTCGAGCCGCCCGTCTTCCCTCTCTCGGAAGAGCTCCATGTCGACGTCCAGAACGGAGACCGGCACGGCCGTCAATACCGCCGGCCCCCCGGCCATCTCGGCCAGAGCCTCGGCCAGGCCCTTCATCAGCGCGTACGCCGGTCCGGCCAGAGGGGAGAATGCGTTGCCGAATTCGCCCATCTCGCTCAAGAGCCTGGCCCGATAGGCCCTGACGGCGGGCCGCAGCTCCGCCGCCAGCTCGAGCAGGGAAGTCAGCCGGTTCGGGCTCAGCCACTCCGGATGCCCGGCCAGGGCGGGCAAGACACCTTGGACAAGGGTCTCCCGCATCTCTTGCTCCAGGGGCGTCTCCTCGAAGCCTGCTTCCTCGCTCCGGAGCCGGCAACAGGTGGAGGAGTCGAGCCGACGCGCCGCGGACCGCAGATCCGCGACCATCCGGCCCAGATCGGCTTCCCCGTTAGGCGCGGCGATGCGCCGGCGCGGCCGCTCGGGCTCCGCGAGCCGGGGAGGAAGCGCCGCCCCGGCCGGGGCCGGCCGCTCGTCGGCAGAGGCCGATCTCGAAGTGACGGGGGGGGCGCCGTAAGGCTCGAGATCCGCCCGAGTATCGAGGGCCGAACCGATGTCCCGCACCAGCCTGTCGCCGGCTTCGTCGAAGGCCTGGAGGAAGCAGCCGCTCCAATTGTCCCAGCCGACCACAAGCCTGACGCCATCCGCCGTGCCCTCGCTGTAGACGCCGTCGAGGCCGAAAACCGGAAATCCGGAGTCCAGGCCGAAGCGCTGCTCCAGGAACGACAGCAGCGGGAAGACCGCCTCTGACGGCTCACTTTCCATCTCGTAGGACAGCCGCCCGTTGGCGCTGGTGAAGAAGCGGCCTCGGGGCGGCGACGGCGCGGCGGATGCCGCGGCGGGCGGCTCCGGGTTACGGGCCTGCTTGCGGCGGGCCTTGAGCCACTCCAAGGCCTGCTCTCCGACCAGCGAGCCGCGGTAGTCCGTATTGGGACGCCCCTCATCGGCCAGGCGGTCAATCTCCGCGCGCAGGAAGGATCGCAGAGCCGGGCCGGCCGATCCCTCACCTTCGGGAGGCACGGAAACCTGGACGAAGAAGCCGCTCGGATCGCAGCCCTCCTCGACGACCGTGACGTAGTAGTAGACGTCGTCGTGGCGCTGATCAAAGCTGTCGAAGACCGCCGTCCAGGCGCGGCCGTCGGAGAGCCGCGTCGGCTTTAAAAACTGGGGCCAGCGGGTCTTCATGGGCTCGGGTGAAGCGCCTCGGCCTGGATCAAGACGAAAAATCCCCGCTCGCCTCCGGCTGGAAGACGACCTCGGCGATCTTGAACCTCCGGACTCCGCTCGGAACCCGCCACTCGACGACGTCGCCCTTGCGGTATCCGATGAGGGCCGTGCCCAGGGGGGCCAGGACGGAGATGCGGCCATGGCTGATATCGGCGGCCAGGGGGTAGACGAGCGCGTACTCGTTCTCGTCGCCGGTATCCAGGTCCCGGATGCGAACCCGTGAGTTCATGGTCACGATGTCGGACTCGATGTGGTCGGATTCGACGATGACGGCTCGGTCCAGCTCCCGGCGAAGATCCCGCAGCGAATCCCTGTCCTGGTCAGATGGAGCCGGATCGGCCGAGACCAGGGCTTTCAGCCGCTCGAAGTCGGTTTTCGTCAGCGTGACAGTCTTGGCCATCAGAGACACTCTCCTAGCGAACCTTTTGATAGGAAGGCAGGCGGAACGCCTGTCAGAGGTCAATGTAAGCCCAAGGCCGGGCAAAAGCAAGCCTTCGGTCCGGCCCGGGGCCGCCGCGGGCCTCGATTATTTGTCCGCCGTCCCGGGTGTCTTGAAGTTGAACATCGGGATGATATTGTCCGGCAGGACGCCCCACTGGATGTTGGGAGCCAGCTTCTGGACGAACTCCCATTGGATGATGGTCGGGTTCTTGGTCAGGGCGGCCTGGCGGATCTCGATGCTCTTGGCGTCGCCCTCGGCGGCGACGATCTTCTGCTCCTTGCGGATCTTCTCCTGCTCCAGCTTGTTCTTCTCGGTGGTGATGTTCTCCAGCGCGATCTGCTTCTCCTCCAGGGTCTTGGCGTATTCGGAGGTGAAGGTGACGTTGCGCAGGACGATCTCATCCAGGATCAGGCCGTTGGCCTGGAACTTGGGCGCGATCTCGTCGAACAGCGTCTGCTGGGCCTCGTAGCTTCTCTTGGTGTAGAGGTCGTAGGCCGCGAACTTGGTCGGGACCCGCCGGCCCGAGCCGCGGATCTCGGTCTTGACCACCTTCTCCACGTAGTCGCGCTCGTCGCCCAGATTCTGCAGAATCCAGGCCGCCTTGCCGGGCTGGATCATGAAGCGGGCCGTGAGCCCGACCTTGATCTGCTGGCCGTCCGAAGTCAGGGCCGAGATGATGATGTCGGGATAGTCGGCCTGGCTCGTTTCGGGCTGCTCCGAGGCCTCGTAGGTCTTCTTGACGGTCGGGAAGATGATAGCCTTGTCGATCAGCGGCACGATCACGTGGAGGCCGGGGTTGAGCTCCTGGCGGACCGCGCCCAGGCGCTTGACCACGCCGACCGTGCCGGCCTGGACCATGACCAGGGCTTGGACAAGGAGCAGCAGGACCACCGCGGCCGCGACAAGAGAGGTCATGAGCTTGCCTTTGCCCTTGACCCAAGCCTTGAGGTCGGGGCTTCCCGGACGGCCCTTCTTGGCGAAAAGATAGCCCATCACCGCGATCCCGACAACGAAAGCGATGAGATAGCCGAGCATGTGTTCTCCTCCCTGTCTCGAATGGCGATGGGAGCCCGGCCGGGCGCGCTCCGCCTGTTTCGAATTATAGCCCCGTTCGCGGGAACACCCAAGCCGGCCAGGGGGTTTTCACCATCATCCTGCGGAAGCTCCCGGAGGGCTGGCGCATCGTCCACGATCACACCTCTTAGCGGGAGCTCAGCCGACGACCTTGTAGCGGACGATCCGTAGAGTGTCGTCGGCGGCGCTTTCGCGGACAAAAAGGGCATCTCCCTGAATATTGAGGAGCCGGCCGGGGATATTCAAGTAAAACGCGTCAAGATACCGGCCATCAACATCGAAGACGTCAATAAGGACGCCCTTCTTCGGGTCGATCGTCGAAGTTTGAACCCAGAGCAAGTCTTTGAAGACATGAAGGGCTTCGATGTCGTACATGAAGTCGGCCCCGGGCAATGTGTACCAGGTGATCTTATCAGGGGAAATCTTCCCCCCCGACGCATACCCCTTGGGCGCCGGGACCTTCTTGTACTTGCGGCCGATCGTCCTGGGAGGCTTGGGGCTCTGAAGATCGACGATCTTGATGGCATATTCCTTGGTATGAACAATGGCGGCATAACGGCCGCCCATGACGACGCCTAGGGATCGATCCCTCAACATGGCGCCCCCGGCCTGGAGGAACCGGATGGGAAAAGCGCCCAAATTCGCCGACTTGAGCCCGTCATAGGAGACAGCCAGAAGCGCGATATCCCGCATCTTGACCTCCAGCCCAGCGCCGGGAGGAGGAAAACGCATTTGGAGACCGATGGCGCGGCCATCGGATAGACCCAGAAAATCCAAGCTCGAGCCGATTTTCTGCAGGGACACTTCGTCCTTATATTTTCCCCCGGCATCGAACCGGACGAGCTTATTGGGACCGTTGTTATGGACGGTCAAGCCTTCGGTCGTCGCCTCCATCCCCGAAACGAAGCTCAGCTCACCCGGGCCTTGGCCCTTGCGAAAGAGATTTCCCAAGAACCTGCCCGTTGCATCCAGGCGAATGATCTGTTCCCTATCCAGCAGGAAGAAAGACCCGTCCGGCGCCATCTTCACGGATTGGGGATATTTCAGGTAGAAGTCCCCGCTTTCATCCGTAAGGCGAAAGTCCTCCCTCAGATGGATCATCCGGCCGGCCCTGGGGCTGATCGGTTTGACGGGAAGCTCGGCCGGCTTCTGGCCCCAGGCTGAAATCCATGCGATGAGGAGAATAAGACAAACGGCGGCAGCCTTCCTCATGAATGTCCCTGCTTCAACGTTTCCCTTTATATCAAGACCGCTCCGGCGGCCGCAAGTGGGGAGGCCTGCTGCGGTTAATAGTGATAACGGGCTTGGAGAAATGCGATCGATTCGTCTCTCACCAGGTAGACCAACCGGTGTTCTTGGGTGAGCCGCCGTGACCAGACTCCAGGCTGGAGATGCTTAAGCGGTTCGGGTTTGCCGATGCCCTTGAAGGGGTCTCTCAGAACGGCCTCGACCAGTTCGAGGATGCGAAGCGCTGTTTTTCGGTCATGGCGGACCCAATAGCGCAGATCCTCGAGGAACTCGGGGAGGAAGACGGCCTCACGGCTTTTTGGGCTCAAGGCCGGCCTCAGCTCGGAGCTCACTCATAGCCAGGTGAGCCCCCTCCCCGGCCAATGCGGCGCGAAGCGCCGAGAGAAGCCTCTGGGCGTTCTTGGGCGAACGGAAGAGGTGTGCCGTCTCGAGGATCGACGCCAATTCGTCCTCGGCGATCATGGCCACCCGTCCCTTGCCGCGCCGGCGCTCGATGACGACCGTTTCCCGGTCTTGGGAGACGCGATCGAGCAGCTCGGCAAGGTTCGCCCGGGCATGGCTGTAGGTCGTGCGCAGGGACATGGATTGTTCTCTTTTTTGTACAGTATTATTGTACATGTTTATGCGTCTCCGTCAAGCTCACGCCTTTTTGCTTCCAAGCTCTACTGAAAGAGACGCTCTCCAGACCGGATATTCTCATCAGATCGAGAAATCGCCCTGCCCGGATCCCGGCCGGTTTGACTCCAAGCCCCTCGGCCGCTATATTGATCGGCAAGGAATCACCCCATGCAGCACGACACGATCGCGGTCATCGATTTCGGAGGGCAGTACGCCCACCTGATCGCCACCAAGGTCCGGCGGATGCGGGTCTATGCCGAGATCCGCCAGCCTGAAGACCCGATCGAAATGTACCGCGGCGTCAGGGGCATCATCATCTCCGGCAGCCCCAGCTTCTCGGCCTTCGGGGAGGATTCCGGCTACACCAAGGCCATCTACGACCTGCCCATCCCCATCCTCGGCTTCTGCTTCGGCCACCAGGAGATCGCCAAGCACTACGGCGGCAAGATCGTCCACGGCGGCAAGGAGTGGGGCCATACGGAGCTCCACGTCTGCGCCGAGTCGCCCGTCTTCAAGGGCCTGGGCCGGGTCGAGCAGGTCTGGATGAGCCACTTCGACACGGTCACCGAGATCGGCCCGGACTTCGTGGAGATCGGTTACTCCCGGTTGGGAGCCGAGGGCGACGTCCACCGCTTCGCGGCCATCGCCTCGGACAAGCTCAAGCGCTACGGCTTCCAGTACCACCCCGAGGTCGACGACACGGTCCACGGCGAAACCATGATCCGCAACTTCGTTTTCGACATCTGTGGCTGCCGCCCGACTTGGACCATGGACAACTATGTCGAAGAGCAGGTCCACCGCATCCGGGAGCGGGTCGGGGACCAGTCGGTCTTCCTGCTGGCCTCGGGCGGCATCGACTCCACGGTTTGCGCCGTCCTGCTGGGCAAGGCCCTGGGCCCGGAGAGGCTGCATCTCCTCCATGTCGACAACGGCCTGATGCGCAAGGACGAAAGCCGGGCCGTATTGGAGCGGTTCCGGGCCGCGGGCCTGGGCACGAACCTCCACTTCATCGACGCCTCGGAGGACTTTCTGAAGGCGCTGGCCGGGATCGTCGAGCCCGAGAAGAAGCGCCTGGCCATCGGCAACTCCTTCATCGAGGTCTTCGAGCGCGAAGCCCGGCGGCTCGGGATCCAGGACCACCTGCTGGGCCAAGGCACGATCTACCCCGACACCATCGAGACCGGCGGAACCAGGCGGGCCGACACCATCAAGACCCATCACAATCGCGTCCCTCTCATCGAGGAGATGATCAAGGCGGGCCGGATCATCGAGCCGCTGGCCGAGCTCTACAAGGTCGAAGTCCGGGAGCTGGGCGAGCTGCTCGGGCTGGACCGGGATATGGTCTGGAAGCATCCCTTCCCCGGGCCGGGGCTGGGCGTGCGCCTGCTTTGCAGCTCCGGGACGCCGGACACCGCCGAGTTCGAGCGCATCGTCCCCGAGGTCAAGGCGGCCGCGGCCAAGTTCGGCGTCGAGGCCGAGGTTCTTCCGTTCCGCTCGGTCGGCGTCAAGGCCGACCTGCGGGCCTATGAGCACCCGGTCCTTCTCTCCTCGGACAAGTCCTGGGACAGGATCGTGGAGACGGCCGGGACGATCTTCCGCGACGTTGACGGCGTCAATCGCTGCGCCTGGAACCTGGGCGGCGGCGCGCCCAAGACCTTCGAGCCCCTGGCCGCCACGATCACCCGCGACCGCTTAGACCTGCTGCGCGAAGCCGACGCGCTGGTCATGGACGGCCTGCGCCGGCACGGCCTCTACGACGACATCTGGCAGTGCCCGACCGTGATGGTCCCCCTTCGGATCGACGGCCGGGGCCGGGAATTCGTCATCATCAGGCCCATCCACTCCGAACGGGCCATGACCGCCCGCCCGGCCCGCCTGCCGGAGGCCCTGATCGCGGAGCTGAAGGCCTCCCTCCTGGCCCTGCCCGGCGTCTCCGGCCTGGCCCTGGACGTCACGTCCAAGCCCCCCGGCACCATCGAGTGGGAGTGAGGCGGGCGCAGCCGATCGAGACGGGGGAATTGACAAGCTCGTATTCCCTGCGTATCTTTTTCGCATAGCTAGGGGACGATCGATTGCCGCCGGTCGGCCAAATCGCCGGTGGTCTTCCCTAGTCAATCGCAGGCGGCGGCCGCGGCGCGATGTCCCGCCGGCGCCGCGAGGGACGGTGCGACATGGCCGAAAGCGCGCCCCGAAAGGGTGATTCAGCCCCGGTCGGACGGGGGGACGGCATCGACTCTCATAGCGACCGGGCCCGCCTCCAGTCCGTCCTTCGGGCGGCTCCGATGGGCATCGGCTGGGTGGTGGATCGCGTCTTCCAGGACGTCAACGACCGCCTCTGCGAGATGACCGGATACACCGGATAATTAGCAGACACCTACCGAATTCAATTCTCAGACACATACCGAATTGTTGGGACCGAACTCCGAATATTCAACAATACATATACTATTTCACGCTAAGGGACAGTCGGACGGTCTTTCCGGCAGGCAGACGGTAACGAACCCATCCTTCCGGGGCTGCCGCCGGGAGAGGATCGAGCCTCACCCGCTCGCCCCGAGGCAAGACGATCTCCCCTCTTCCCTCGCGCGGCGTCTCGATCGTGATCTCGCGCCGGCCCGCCACAATCTCGGCCTTGAACGACAGCGGCCCCTTGGCCGTCTGGGCCAGGACGTCGAGAGGACCCAGGTCGGCCAGTTGGGGGCGAAGCTCGTAGCGGACGTATCCGGGCTCGAGAGGCCGCAGTCCCAGCAGGCTCATGTAGAGGACGTAGATCGGAGCGACCGCGCAGTGGCTCCACTGCTGGCCCGAGTCGGGAATCGCCCGCCAGTCCTCCTGCAGGGTGTTGTTGAGCCGCACCGAATCCATCGTCGCCCAGCGGCGGCGGAAGTCGTCGACGATGACGTCGGCCCGCCCGGCTTTGCCCAGGGCCCAAAGCCTCCATCCGGCATTGGCCGGGTATGAGAAGCCCATCTCGGGTGGGCATTCGGCCAAGACCCTGACGGACGGGCCGTTTCTACCCTCGGGACACTGATCGAAGAGGACGGCCGTCGCCAGGGAACGGTCGCAGAGTCGCATCCCCTTTTCCTCCTCCAACCAAGGGAGGTTGGCCACGAACAGCCCCTTCTCCGGGCTCCAGAACCGCCTGATCGAGGCCCCGAGTATACTCCGGCCCAAGCTCCCGGCGGACGCGGCGGACGCCTCGTCGCCGCAAGCCCTGGCCAGCGGCGCCAGTCCGTGCTCCAGGGCGGCGGCCGCGAAGAGATTGAAGGCGCACGCCTTGTGGCGCTGGCGCTGGTACGCAACATGGTCGATCCAGACCGATGGGATGCCGATCGACTCGACCGGAAGCAGCCCGTCGTGGCCCCGGATCGACTCCAAATACCGGGCGAACCGGAGCAGCCGGGGGTAGGCTTCGCGGACCGCGTCCAGGTCTCCCGTGTAGAGATAGTGGATCCAGCCGTCGAAGAGGAATTCGACCCCGTGATCCAGGATCGGACCCCATCCGGTCAGATCGAGCTGGCGCTCCATCAGCCTGGCCAGCCGGTCCCAGGCAGGCCAGCAGTCCAGGAAGTAGCCGTCCTTGGTCAGGCCCTGGCTGAAGGTGGCCAGGAAGCGGGCCGGCAGGCGCGTCTCCCCGAAAGCATAGTAGAGGGCTTTCACCTGGTGGGCCCCGTCGCCGCTGTACTGCTGCCTCTCGCGGGCCATGCCGTCCACGCAGGTCTCCTGGCAGGAGTTGCGCAGCGTGTTCAAGCCGGCGTCCATCAGCCTCTGCAGCTCCGGCTCGCCGACGCGAATGCGGGCCGCGTGGGGCCAGGGGTATTCGCGCCGCCGGACACCCAGGCGGCTCAGGCGCACCCGCCCGGCCGGGCCGTGGATGTGGAGCTGGAGCCAGCGGAAGCTCTCGAAGTCGAAGGTCTCGAAGTCGTTGCCGCCCTCCCGGCAGATGAAGCGGTTCCAGGAATGAAAGTGGGTGTTGAGCAGGACCGGCCCGCCGGGCTGATGGGCCTCGTGGACGAGAAGCTCGATCGTCGTCCCGGCCGGCGCCTCGACGCTGAAGCCCGGCCAGCCGACGACCTGCTCCTCGAGCTCGAAGGTCAGGGCCGCCCCCTCTCCGGGCGGGAGATCAAGCCGCCAAACCCCGGGCTCCGCCTCGGTCACCCCCGCCCCCGGCGAGGCCGTGAAGGCGTCGGGGGCCAGGCATTCGAAGTATTCCTCGGGCGGGCGCCTCCAGTCCAGAACATGGGATTCCGCCAGCTTGCGGATGGGGATCATCCGCTCGTCCAGGAGAGGGATGGAGCGGGCCCGCAGCCCGGCCGCCGCCGGATCGGCGTGGATATCGGTCTGGTATTCGTAGTAGTCCGTGCAGACGCTGGGCTTGTTGGGCGAGCCCGCCAGGACCATGGCCGGCAGCCAGTCGGGACCCGGCGCGAAGCCGGGCTCGTCCCAGCCGCGCGGGTAGTGGCGGGCGTCGAACTCCTCCTGCAGCGATCTCAAGTACCAGCGCTTGTAGTGCCCCGGCGGCCAGGCCCGGCTTAGGTGAGCCAGCCAGCCGGCATCGGAGACGACCGTCTCCAGGCGGCCGTCGCCGTGCTCGATCTCCATCCGAAACAGGAAGCCCGGCTTGCCGCACGGCCAAGTGCCGTCGCCCTGGCCGTAGTAGAGGACCGTCGCGGCCAGGACGTTGCGGCCCGGGTGAAGGTGGGCAGCCAGGTCGACCGGATCGGCTTCCAGCCAGCGCGGATCGCAGGGCGGCGGTCCCCATTGGACGCGCCGGCCGTTGACCCGCAGAAGGTAGCGGCTGTCGGCGCAGATCCATCCGGCGGCCCTTCGCGGCGCCGCTTCGAGATCGAGAGTCCGGCGAAACAGCACGAAGGTATTCTGCAGGCAGCGGCCGCTCGGGTACCAGATCCAGCGGGCCGGTTCCAAGTCGGGAAGCGCGCCGGGACTGGCGGGGATGGAGGTCGGGAGGCTCGGATCGCCGTCGAGACGGGCGGGTCGATCCTCGGGATAGCCCGGGCGGAAGCTAGCGGCGGCTCCTCCAGCCAGAGCGGAATCGCGCAGAAATTCGCGGCGCTTCATGCCCGGAGGATATCAGAGGCCTTCCGGACAAGGCAAGGCCGGGCCCAATTAGGGGGACACCATACCTAACCCCCGAACTTTTTGTTGACGCCGCAGTGTAACTTAAAATTTACGCTATCTAAGATCTCAATACGGAACGCGGTCGCGGCGGCCCGACCATTCGGCGAAGACCGTCAAACAGTCGCCGCGAAGGAGCGGACGGCCGCGCGGGACGCTCTTGGCCGAGCGGCCGGCCATGAAGTCGTAGATATCCTTGTCGGCGAAGCCGATGCGGGCCGCGTCCCGCCGGTCGCATCCATACCAGAAGGCTTTGATCCGGGCCCAGTGCATCGCGGCCAAGCACATGGGACAGGGCTCGCAAGTGGTGAAAAGGACGCAGTCGAAGAGGTGGAAGCGGCCCAGCCGGCGGGCGGCCCGGCGCAGGGCCACGATCTCGGCATGGGCGGTCGGATCATGAGCAGCCACCACCCGATTATGGCCGCGGCCGACGACGACGCCGTCCCGGACGATAACGGCGCCGAAAGGTCCGCCCTCCCCCGCCTTCACGCCGCGCCGGGCCTCGGCGACGGCCAGGCGCATCCAACGCGCGTCCTCAGGGATAACAGCCGGTTGATCTCTTCTCCGGGGTGGCATGGGCTTCGGGGCCAATCTACGCCAGGCGCCGCCGCCGGGTCAAGGAAAGCGGTCAGAGGCCCAGGAACTTGATGGCGAAGCCGCACAGGAAGATCATCGCCCCCGCGGCGGCATGCATCCAGCGCTCGAAACCGCCGAAGCGGGCCAGGCGCAGGCCTACGGAGCCGAGGCCGACCAGGGCCAGCATGGTCCCGATGGTGGCGGCGGCGAAGGCCGACGTGACGAGGACGACGGAGCCGGCGCCCATGCGGGCGGCCGGGTACATCAGGATGGGAATGAGCGGCTCGCAGGGGCCGAAGACGAAGATGGTGAACAGGACCCAGGGCGTGATGTTGGCCTTGGCCGGGGGCGCGGCCTCGGCCGGCGTGGAGGCGTCCCCGCTGCCGTGGACGTGGACATGCTCGGGGCCCCGGCCGTGGGCGTGGATGTGGATATGCTCGTGGGCCTGGGCATGGGCTTCGTCCGGGTGGAGGCGGGCGTGGACATGGGAGCGGTGCCGAAGGCCGCGCCAGACGCCCCAGATCAGGTAGGCCAGCCCGAAAGCGATCATCAGCCAGGCGGCGATGTCGCCGCGGGCGGATTCCACGCCTTCCAGCTTGGCCACGGCCACCCCCAGCCCGACGCCGGCCAGGCCGATGACGATCGAGCTACCGACATGCCCGATCCCGCAGAGCAGGGTGATGAGGAGGGTCTTGCCGCGGGACCAGCCCCTGGCCCGGGACATGGCGATGAAGGGGATATAGTGGTCGGGGCCGATCAGGGTATGGACGAATCCCAGCGAGGCGGCGGTCGCGATCAGGGCGGTCAGCTCCGAGCTCATGATCTCCCTTCCCTCGCCCTCGCGATAGTCGCGCCATTCGGGCGCAGCGGTCGCGGGGGAATTCGGGGGTTATGTATGGTGTCCCCCTATCAGGATGTCGCCGGCGCTGGACATGCTGACGGTGCCGTGCATCACGCCCTTGATGGAGCGCAGGGCGTCGGCCAGGCGCCCCACTTCGCCGGCCTTGCCCCGCACGGCGATGATCTCCAGGCAATGGTCATGGTCCAGGTGGACGTGCTGGGTGGAGATGATCAAAGCGTGGAAGTCGTGCTGGATGTCGGTGATCCGGCTCATGAGGTCCTTGCGGTGATGGTCGTAGACCAGGGTCACCGCCCCGGCCACCGCTTCCCCCGCCTTCCAGGTCCTCTCCACCAGCCGCCCCCGGATCAGGTCGCGCAAGGCGTCGGAGCGGCTGGCGTAGCCCTTCTCGGCCACCAGGGCGTCGAACTTGTCCAGCAGCCCCTTCTCCAGGGAGACGCCGAAGCGGGTCAGCTTGCTCATGGTTGCCACTTTTCCGAGAGATCGTAGCACGAGCCCGGAAATCCGTCAACGCCGGCGCGGCTCGGGCCCCGGCTCCGCTGCCCGGGCCTCCAGCTCCCGCACCTTCTCCCCCAGCCGCTGCGGCGAGACGGGGAAGGCCGTCTTGAGCTCGGGGGCGAAGACGGCGACCTTGTATTCCTCGATCCAGAGGCGAACCTCGGCCGCCGCCGCCGCCAGGCCGGGCCCGGGCTTGGCCGGCATCCGCTTGGCGATCCTGTCCGCGGCCGCTAGCCACGGCTCGATCAGATCGGCCTTCCTGCGGTCCTTCTCCGGATCGACCCTGACCCGGCCGGCCCGCAGGGCCAGAGCCTCGAGGTAGCGCGGCAGTCGGGCCAGGATCTCCGGCGACGCCGCGGCGAAGACGTCCTTGGGCGCCAGGGCTTCCAGCTCGGCCCGGAATCCGTCTCGCAGCGCGCTCAGCGTCCGGCTGGACGGATTCGGCCCGGCGATGGCCTCCACCGCCGCCCGGGCCCGGCCGTGAGCCTCCAGGACGTCCTCCGCCGTGCGGACCAGGGCCTGCCCCCTCTCGAAGAGGGCCCGCACGACCTTGTCCGCGTAGGCCCGAAGCTCCACGCCGGAGCGAAGGCCGGGCCGCAGGACGTCGCGCTTCAGTCGATCGAGCAGGGCCTTCTCCAGGGCCGCCTTGCCGCCGAAGAAGAGGGCCGGCTTGGCCGCCTCGGCCGGCAGGACGATGTGCCGCTCCATGTACTTGACGTCCTTGGCGAAGACGGCCATCAGGATCTCTTCGACCGCGGCCGCGTGGGAGGCCTCGGCCTCGCCCCGCTCCCGGAACAGCCGGACGGACGGCCGGCCCTCGATCATCGCCAGGCCGGGGTAAGCGGCGGCGCCGTAGCCGACGGGCAGCGCCTCCGGCAGGGCCTCGAAGGCCATGGCCTCGATGCCGCTCCTCTCCCAGCGGGCTTGAGCCCTCTTCCACTCCCCCGTCTCGGGCTCGACCTCGCCCTCTCGGCCCAGCTTCTTGAGGGCTTCCAAGTCCCGCCCGGCCGCCAGCTCCCGGCCCTTTCCATCGGTCACCGCCACCCGCATCCTCAGGTGCGGCGGCAGCTCGACCGCGGCCCAGGCGGCAACCGGGATCTCGGCCCGGAGGCGGGCCTTGACGAAGCGGGTCATGGCCGCGAAGAGCGACTCCTCGCCCCGCGGCATCTCGGCCATGATCAGGTCGACCTTCTCGCCCACCGGCACCAGCAGCTTGCGATGGCGCTTGGGCAGGCCGCGGATGAGCCCCTCGATCTTCTCCCGCAGCAGGCCCGGCACGCACCACTCCAGCGGCTCGGGCCGGACGGCGGCGATCCGCTCGGCCGGGACGCGCAGGGTCACCCCGTCGTCCTTCTCGCCGGGAGCGAACTTGTACTGGGCCCGGAAGCGCCGCTCGCCCAGCCGCAGATCGTCGGGGAACTGCCGCAGCCGGGCCGGATCGGGGGCCTGCTCGATCAGGTCGGCCTCGGTCATGATCAGGAAGGCGTCGCCGCCCCGGCGGTGGATGCGGTCGCGCAGGCCCTTGACGTCGAAGACGCCGGCCAGCCGGGCCTCGTAGAACTCGGCCATGCGGTCCTCGTCGGCCAGGATGTCGCGCCGACGCAGCTTCTCCTCGGCCGTCTCCAGCCTCGCCTTGAGGGCCAGGTTCCGGGCCAGGAACTCGAAAGGCTCTTTGGCCTTCCCCTCCACCAGCGCCTCGCGGACGAAGACCCGGTGGGCCTCCTCGGGATCGATCGGGCCGAAGGCCACCGTCCGGCCGGAGACGATCTCCAGCCCGAAGAGCGTCACCCGCTCGGTGCAGACGGCCTGGCCGCGGCCCGGGTCGAAGCGCGGATCGGCGTGGCTCTTGCGGCACATCTCCCCGCCCAGCTCCTCCAGCCACTCGGGCTGAATGCGGGCCGCCAGGCGGGCGTAGAGGCGGGAGGTCTTGACCATCTCGGCCGCGGCGATCCAATGCGGCGACTTGTTGAACAGGGCCGAGCCCGGGAAGAGCATGGCCTCCCGCCCCTTGGCCGCGGTGTAGATGTTCTTCTCCTTGAGCACGGCGATGTTGCTCAGGATGCCGGCCAGGATCGAGCGGTGGATCGCGGCGTAGAGGGCCTTGTCCATCTCGGCTCGCCGGGCCCGCCCGGGCGGGACGCGCATCTCGGCCAGGATGTCCCTGATCTGGGCATGGACGTAGGCCCACTCGCGCATCCGGGGATAGGACAGGAAGTGCTCGTGGCAGAAGCGGCGCTTCTGGGACTGGCTCTTGAGGCCCTCGAAGTCGCCGTGGAACCGCTCCCAGATGTTCAGCAGGGTCAGGAAGTCGGAGCTGGATTCGCGGAATGGGGCGTGCATCTGGTCGGCCAGAGCGGCCTTGTCCAGCGGCCGCTCCCGCGGATCGCGGATGCTCAGGGCGGCCGCGATCACCGCGACTTCCCTCAGGCATCCCTCCCTGGCCCCCTCGATCAGCATCCGCGACAGGCGCGGATCGAGGGGCATGCGGGCCATCCGGCGGCCCTTCTCGGTCAGGACCGGCTCGCCCGCCTCCTGCCGGACGGCCCCCAGCTCGGCCAGCGTCTCGAAGCCGTCCTTGACGGCGGCCGCGGAGGGCCGGTCGATGAAGGGGAATCGGGACGGGTGGCCCAGCCGCAGCGAGATCATCCGCAGGATGACCTCGGCCAGATTGGAGCGCTGGATCTCGGGCGGGGTGAAGTCGGCCCGATCGGCGTAGTCGTCCTCGGCGTAGAGCCGGATGCAGACGCCGTCCGAGACGCGGCCGCAGCGGCCCTTGCGCTGGTCGGCGCTGCTCTTGGACACCGGCCGGACGGGGAGGCTGTTGATGCGGGCTCCCGGCAGGTACTGGGAGATGCGGGCCAGGCCGGTGTCGATGACGTAGCGGATGCCCGGGATCGTCAGCGACGTCTCGGCCACGTTGGTGGCGACGACGATCTTGGGCCCCGCGACCCGGTAGACCTGGCCCTGCCGGGGGCCGGGCAGGCGGGCGTAGAGGGGCAGGATCGTGACCCCGGCGTAGCGGCGGCCCTCCAGCTTCTCGCACGTCTCCAGGATGTCCTGCTCCGTGGGCATGAAGATGAGGATGTCTCCGGGCGGCCGCTCGGCCCGTATCTCGTCCACGGCCGCCACCGCCGCGTCGGTGTAGTCCTGGTCCCGGCTCGACTCGGGGTCCGGCGGGCGGTACTCGACCTCGACAGGGTAGGTCCGCCCGCCGACCTCGATCACCGGGGGGTCGTCGAAGGCGGCCCGGAACTTCTCGATGTCCAAGGTGGCCGAGGTGATGACCAGCCGCAGGTCGCGGCGGACCGGCAGCAGCGTCCGGGCGATGCCCAGCAGGAAGTCGATGTTCAGCGAGCGCTCGTGGGCCTCGTCGATGACCAGGGTGTCGTAGGCCAGCAGGCGCGGGTCGCCCTGCGTCTCGGCCAGGAGCATGCCGTCCGTGACGACCTTGATCCAGGCGTCGCGGGGGGTGGTGTCCTCGAAGCGGATCTTGTAGCCGACCGAGCGGCCGACCGGCTCGCCCATCTCTTCCGCCAGGCGGCCGGCGATGGTCACGGCGGCGATGCGGCGGGGCTGGGTGACCGCGATCATGCCCCGCAAGCCGCGGCCGGCCTCGATGCACATCTTGGGGATCTGGGTGCTCTTGCCGCAGCCCGTCTCGCCCGAGAGGATAACCACCGGCCGGGTCCGGATGGCCCGCACGATCTCCTCGCGGCGGGCCGTAATAGGCAGCTCGGGAGGGTAGACCAGCTTGGGCCGGGACGCCGCCCTCAAGCCGGATGCGGCCGGCGGGGGAACGGCGGAGTCGGCGGATCGGGTCATGGAATCTCGGGGTATGATACCCCGTCCCGAGTCCGGGGAAAAGGCGGCCCCGCCTTGACTTGCGGCGGGAGGCTCCCTAATATCGGACGGGCCCCGGACGCGGGGCCCGATGGATCCATGAAGCTCCTCCGCGCCCCCGCCGCTTCCCCGCTCTTCCTAGCCGCCGCGGCCCTTCTTGTCTTGGCCGCCCGGGCGGGGCAGGACGCCCCCGGCCCGACGGGCCGGGAGACGCTGCTCAAGGCCCGCCCGGACTGGGCCGCGGCCGTCTCCGCCTACCGCCCCCGCCCGGAGGCTTTGGAGCGGATCCGGGCCTTCGCCAAGCCCCTCAAGATCGACCTCTTCTTCCGGTTGGACGCGCCCGAGTGCCGCGACTTCGTCGTCTCGTTCCTGCGCCTGCAGGAAGCCCTGGATCCGGCCTTGATCGCGGTCCGGTGGATCGCCGTCTCGGCGGACCTCAAGGAGCCCAAGGACGAGATCCTGGCCGCCTTCATCGAGTCCGTCCCCACCTTGACCGTCCAGGTGGACGGCTACGAGCTGGGGCGGATCGTCGGCCCCCCGCCGACGACTCTCGAGGAGGCCCTGGAGGCGATGCTGGCGACCTACATCAGCGCCGAGGACGTCGACTTCAACGACCGGGAATCGATGCGCGGCTTCAAGCACAACCTTCTGCCGATCGCCTGCACGCCCTGCCACGCGGCCGGCCGGCCTACTTCGCGGCTTGGGCCTTCAGGAACTCGGCCGCTTCCTCGCTGAAATCACCGGTCCCGGCCGCCAGCGCCCGCATGACCTTCAGCGCCGCCGCCGACTCGCCCAGATCGTGGAGGGCTTCGGCGGCGGTGAACTTCAGGCTGCGGAGCTCGGGCGCATCCCCGGGCTGGCCGGCGATGGCTTTAAGCCTGGCCGCGGCTGTCTTCAAGCCCAGGGCGGCGGCGGCCTGCGCGGCCGTGGCTTCCAAGGCGTATCCGGGATCGTCGAGCAGCAGGAGGACGGTCTTCTCGATGCGCGGCCGGTCGGCCGGGGAGATGGCGAATCCCTGGCCCGCCTTGGCCTTGACCGCGAAGCGCCAGAAATGCTCCGCCGCCGCCTCGCGAACGCTGGGCTGGGCGGCCCGGTCGGCGGCCACGATCAGAAGGTCCTCGATGATCGGAGTCCAGTCGCCGAGGTTGAAGAGGTTGGAGACCCGGCGCTGAATCTCGTCTCCGGCCGGATCGGCCTCGGGGCTCGACTGACGAGCGAAGAGGTTCCAGAGCGGGCGGATGAGGTCGGCGTAGTCGCCGGCCGCCCAGCCCTCCCGGTCGGCGGTCATCAGGGCCAGCATCTCCAGGACGACGGCCGAATCCCCCTCCCGGATGGCCTGCAGCACCGACGGAGTGTCCAGGGACACGGGCGCTTCGTCGGCGGGCGCGGCGCTCTCGCCGGACCGGGAATCGGGAGGCGCGGCGGATTCCGGCTTGCGGCAGGCGGCGGCGCCGGCCAGAGCGACGGCCAAAGAAAAGACGAGAATCTTCTTCATGCGGACACTCCTCGACCGAGCTGCTCCGCTCCCCGTGTTCCTACCCTGTTCGACGACGGACCCGAGTATCCTAACATGGCCGCCGGCCGGCCGCAAACGTTGACAAGCCCCGGCCGCTTCCCGCATAGTGGACCCGCGAGCCCGCCGGGAAGGAGAGGGAATCCATGACCAGATCCGCTCTTGTCGTCATGCTGGGGCTGGTGTTGATGGCGGCCGGGACGGCCTGCAAAGGCAAGGCCGGGGACGCCGGCGGGGCCAAGCCCGGGCCGGGCGACGACGGGTACTTCAAGATCGAGCCGCAGCACGACCTGGGCAGCCGGGTCGGGGCCAAGGTCAAGCTGGAGGGGCGAATCTCCAACGTTCCCTGGCAGCACATGATTCGCTGGCCCGAGGGCTACGCCGAGATGGCCTATTTCGACTTCGAGCTCGGCCGCCAGACCGTCCTCTACTCCAAGTCGGCCATCGCCTGCCCGGGCCCCCTGACCGTCTGGGGCACGGTGATCAAGATCCAGGGCGAGACGAAGCGGCCCGGTTCGGACGAGCCGGTCGTTGAATACCACATCCTGGTCGACAGGATCGAGTGCGCCAAGTAGCCGGATCCCTTCGAATTCGGCGGAGCCTGAATTGAGGATCGGCTACCCCTGCCTCAACCGGACCATCGGCTGCTCGGCCTCGCACAAGTTCCGCCTGGCCGCTCTGGACGACGAGCGGCTGGCCGGGGCCGTGGCCGCCAATCTGGAATGTCTGGAGCGCATCCTCCGCTTCAACGCCGAGGCCGGCTTCGGCTTCTTCCGCATCAGCTCGGACACCGTGCCTTTCGCCTCCCACCCGGCCTGCCGCCTGGACTGGAGAGCCCGCTTCCGGACCCGGCTGGCGGACTTGGGACGGCTGGCGCGACGCGAGCGGATGCGCATCTCCATGCACCCGGACCAGTTCGTCCTGATCAACGCCCTGGACCGGGACATCGTCCGCCGCAGCGAAGCCGAGCTGGATTACCACGCCTCTTTCCTCGACGGGATGGGACTGGGGCGGACGGCCAAGATCCAGATTCACGTCGGCGGGGCCTATGGGGACAAGGCCGCGGCCATGGACCGCTTCCTGGCGGCTTGGAAAGAGCTCTCCCCCGCCGTCCGTCGCCGACTGGTGATCGAGAATGACGACCGGCTCTACGGGGTTCGCGACTGCCTGGAGATCCACAACCGGTCCGGCATCCCGGTCCTCTTCGACGTCTTCCACCATGCCTGCCTCAACCGGGGCGAATCCCCGCGGGAGGCCTTGGCGGCCTGCGCCGCGACCTGGACATCCGCGGACGGCCCGCCCATGGTCGACTTCAGCAGCCAGGCGCCCGGGAAGCGCCGCGGGGCCCATGTCGAAAGCCTCCTGGCCGGCCCCTTTCGGGCTTTTCTGCGCGACGCGGCCGGAATCGACTTCGACCTGATGCTGGAGATCAAGGACAAGGAGCGCAGCGCGGCCCGGGCCCTGCGGATCGCGGCCGCGATGGGGCTCGGCCCGGTCAGCGGTAGACGCCGAAGCCCAGCGCGGCCGCCCCGGCGATGAGCAGCACCGGGTGGACCTTGGTGAAGGTCAGCAGGACGAAGGCGGCCAGGACGATCAGAATCTTATCCCAGCCGACCGACAGGGCGGCCGGCCAGCCCTGGGCCTTGGCCCCGAAGACGTTGACCGCCATGTCGTAGGCCGTCCAGAGCAGGAATCCCACCACCACCGGCCGGACGGCTTTGAGCATGGCCTTGACCGCCGGATCGTCCTTGATGCTGAAGAAGTAGACGACCATGATCAGCATCAGCAGCGTGGTCGGCAGGACGGTCCCCGTCACGGCCAGGACGGCGCCGGGCAGGCCGGCCAGCTTGTAGCCGATGTAGGCCGAGACCTGGGGGGCGATGGGCCCGGGCAGGGCGTTCCCGATGGCCACCGCGTCGGCGAACTCGCCGGAATTGACCCAGCCGGCCTGGGTCACCTCGCGCTGCATCAGGGCCAGCGAGGCGGGCCCGCCGCCCCAGGAGAAGAGGGCCACCCGGGTGAAGATCCAGAAGATCTTGAACAGCATACCCGCCTCCTAGTGTCCCGTCTCGTCGATTCCCATCCCATAGTATCCTTGGAGAGGGGTCACTGAATTTCCGGGACGCACAACTCATCCCCCCCGGCCAGGATCAGCTCCGTCTGCGGCTCCGACAGGCATTCCACGCCCGTCTCCGTCACGAGGACCATGTCCTCGACGGTGACGATGCCGCGGCCCGGCACCGTCAGGCGCGGCTCGAGGGTGAAGACCATGCCCGGCTCCAAGGGCCGGAAGGGCTTGCCGGCGTATTTCTCCCAGGCGGGGCCCAGCAGGGCCGTGCCGTCATGGGCGAAGCGGCCGACTTGGTGGCCGAGGGCGTGGGGAAACTCCTCGTAACCGGCGGCCGTGACGACGCCGCGGGCCGCCGCGTCCACATCCAGGCCGATGACGCCGGGTTTCATCGTCCGTCGGGCCGCCTCGATGGCCCGCACGATCGTCTCGAATCCGCGTCTGACCTCGGGCGGGGCCTCGGTCTGGCCGGGCTCCGGGACATAGAGGGTCCGCTGCAGGTCCGAGCAGTAGGACTCGACCTTGACCCCGAAATCCCAGTTCAGGACGTGCCCGGGCTCGACCGTGCGCCCGGTCGGGCCGTAGTGGGCCTCGGCGGTGCCCGGTCCGCTGAAGACGGCCGGGCAGGAATCCACGCTCCAGGCGGCGGGCAGGCCGCGACGGACGCGCTCGGCGGTGATGAGGTCGCCGATCTCCTTCTCCGTCCGGCCGGGCCGGACGAAGCGGGCGGCCAGGGCGAAAATCTCCTGCGTCTGCCGGACGGCCTCGCGGATGAAGCCGATCTCGGTCGCGGATTTGCGCTCGCGCAGGGCCGACACCAGCCGCTCGGCCGAGACCAGCCGCTCGGCCATTCCGATGCCGCCCAGGACTTCGAGCAAGGTCAGGTACATGCCGTGGGTCAGGCCGTCGCAGACCTCGCTGTCCTTGGAGAAGTTGACGGCGATCGACCGCGGGGCGGCTTTCTTCAGGACGTCCTGCAGCGGCTCCCTGAAGCCGGAGACGAAGGGGATGACCTCATCGTAGGCCCCCGTCTCCTCGACGCTGCGCTTGTCATAGCGGCCGACGACCGCCGTGGCCTTGCCGTCGCGGAAGACGAGGAAGGAGGAGTGCCAGGTCACGTCGGCCGTCGTCA
>CAZKXI010000037.1:0-21870 GCA_964556755.1 uncultured Eubacteriales bacterium | reverse complement strand
TGGGGATGTACATCCATTTCCCCCTCATCGGGGCCGTCGTCCCCATCAATAAATAGGGGTACAGTATACGTAATTCCCTATTTAGTCCGGGCATCTTCTCGGCTCATGAACGATAGCTATTTCGAACGGTTTCGGGATGCCGATCCAACCATTTGACCGGCAGAAACGTTATCAGATTATGGGATTATGCACGGGCTCCCCCGTATATAAGGAGGTTCGCTCATGACAACCAGGCGCAGTCGCTCCCCGTTCATCGCTGCCCTTATCGGCTTGGTTTTCTCTGCCCCGTTCGCCGCCGCTCAGGCAGCCGGCCAAGCGGTCCCCGTCCCATCAGTCGACGCGGCCGCCAAGCGGGCCATAATCGATGAGGTATGCGCGCTTCTCAACGAGAGCTATGTCTTCCCGGAGACCGCCAAGAAGATCGAGGAAGCGCTGAGGTCCCAGATCAAGGATGGCAAGTTTGATCAAATAACCGCCGCCGCCGAATTCGCCCGGGCCGTCGCCGGCACCCTAGCCTTGGTCGGAAAGGACCGGCATATGGGCTTGGCTTTCAATCCGGCCGCGGCTGAGGACATGCGGCGCCTGGCCGGCCGCAGCGAGGAGGATGCCCGCAAGGTTCGCGAGCGCCGGCAGCGGGCCATGCGGGAAGACAACTACGGCTTCCGCAAGGTCGAGCGCCTGGCCGGGAACATCGGCTATCTCGATTTTAGGGTCTTCCACTCCCCAGATGACGCCGGGCCGACCGCGGTGGCCGCCATGAACTTCCTGGCCCATTGCGATGCGATCATCGTCGACCTGCGCCAAAACGGCGGCGGCGAGCCGGCCATGATCCAGCTCATCAGCTCCTACTTCTTCCCCGAGCCGGTGCATCTGAACGACATCTATGACCGGACCACGAACCAGACCGACTATTACTACACTTTGCCCTACGTGCCCGGGCCGCGGCCGACGGGCGCCGACCTCTACATTCTGACCAGCGCGCGCACTTTTTCGGGGGCGGAGGAGTTTGCTTACAACATGAAGAACCTCAAGCGGGCGACCATCCTGGGAGAGACGACGGGCGGGGGCGCCCACCCCACGACGGCCCGCGTCGTGCACAAGGACTTCATCCTGCGCATCCCGTTTGCCCGTTCCATCAATCCGATCTCCAAAACCAACTGGGAAGGGACGGGGGTCGCTCCCGATATCGCCTGCCCGGCTACCGAGGCGTTTGACCGGGCCTTGGCCCTGGCTACGGAGAAGCTGGCGGTCAAAAGAGCGGCGAATCCGGGGAGATAGGCGGCCTACGAGATAATAGGCGATCAGCCGGTCGGTCCAATCGAGGATTACGGGGCTCTGCCCCGCCTCCCCCCGCCTATTTGCAGCCCCAGTCCGACTTGATCCAATCCGGCGCGTAGCCGCTCTCGCTGCGGCGGGTGGCCCAGGTGATGATCTCCGACTCGCGGGCGGCGCCGGAGTTGAGCAAGCGGGGCTGGATTGTCTTGCCGACGCGCGGCAGGTCGAGGCGGTCGGCGTCCCAGCAGGTGCGGATGGTGGGGTCGTCGTGGAAGTCGGTGTCGGTGTGGCGGGTGCAGGCGGTGGCGAGGGTATCGAATTCGGCCTCGGAGAGGGCGGCGAGGATGGGCAGGCTGCCGCTCTCGTGTAGGTATCCTGTGTCTGGATTAAGCGTTTTCCATTGATCGAGAAAATTTCAGAGTATCTATGCGCAATTCAATCGGTTGACATTCCATTCGCTGCTCAATATTATCAACAACGCTGGGGTTGGTTGCCACAAAATAATTATTCAACGCGGAGGGGGCGGTGCTTACAGAATACTTTTCGGCCCGGAATTCGGTCTCAAGGAAGTCTCTTTATCTAGTCATTTTGGCTCTTGTCATGCTTGCTTTGCCAAGCCAGGCGGCCACTTCGGAAAGGAAATCCTCCCGTCGATGGCACATCGCCATCTCTGGCTTGGGCGGACAATGGGCGGGTGCTCCTTTCTTGAAGAACTACATGATGGACGGCAATCATAATATGTGGCTCTGGACCAGCGGTGATGATGGCGAATCTGACGCGTGGAGTGAAGGACGATCTCAGTTCTTTGCGGGGTGCGCCATCGGATTGAGTTATGATTTTAGCCCGGTCATCACCGCCTATGCGGAATATGCGTTCCTGCCGGAGCTGAAATTCGGCGATGGTAAGGAATTAGAGTACCAACGTTATTGGGACGAGGGTCTTCAGACTTATGTGTCGCAGACTCTCGAGCGGACACAGACCGGGCGCAAAGCCAAGATCGGAGGAGCCGCGCTAGGGGTGCTTCTCAGGCCGTTCGGGAAGATACCTCTGAAGCTGGATATCAAAGCCGGATGGTGGAGCTATAAAGGAGAATTCATCTCGCCAACTTGTGCGTTTTACGATGGGATAGCCAATTATTCCTTTCTCGAGAAACGCTCGGAGGGCAAACAGGCTGGAAGCTACGAGGGGCAAGGACAATGGATCGATCAGCATACGACTTTACTGCTCGGAATAGGTTTGAAGTATTTTCCCTGGCGTTGGGTGTCCATTGATTTTGGATATCAAGGACTTAGCTATATTCAAATTGAATATACGGGATACCTCTACCAAGAAACCGGGGAGCACTATGACGCTCCTGTTTATTATGGTTTGGGTTCCATGTGGAAGACGGGCCTGACGCTGTATTTCTGAATAGACTTGCCAGTTGAATAGTGGGTCCGAGTATGAGCCCTGTCAGGCATCCACCCATACTGCCCTCGTATGACGGAGAGGGTGGGAGGACCGTGCCCGTTTTCAGGCTTATTCGCAGCCCCAGTCCGTCTTGATCCAATCCGGCGCGTAGCCGCTCTCGCTGCGGCGGGTGGCCCAGGTGATGATCTCCGACTCGCGGGCGGCGCCGGAGTTGAGCAAGCGGGGCTGGATTGTCTTGCCGACGCGCGGCAGGTCGAGGCGGTCGGCGTCCCAGCAGGTGCGGATGGTGGGGTCGTCGTGGAAGTCGGTGTCGGTGTGGCGGGTGCAGGCGGTGGCGAGGGTATCGAATTCGGCCTCGGAGAGGGCGGCGAGGAGAGGCAGGCTCGCGCGCAGGCGAGCGGCCAATTCCGCTCCGCGTCGTCCGTGGTCGGGGTCGCGGTGCTCGCTGAGGCGGCGCGAATCGTGGAGGATGGCGAAGAGGCGGACGATGGCGGGGTCGGCCCCGGTGGCATCCGCAAGGCGCAGGCCGTTTTCGAGGACGCGGGCCCAATGGGCCAGGCCATGGATTCCCCAGGGATCGAGGGTATAGCCGTCGAGCACGGCCCGGATGAGGGGGCGGTAATCCGGCTCCATCGACAGCATGATATCAAAATAAATAGGGGTACAGTATACGTAATTCCCAATTAAACGCGGGATGCCCATCATTTTTTTTCTGGACACTATGCGTAACTCCCCAATTAATTCAGGACTGGCCTTCGCTACCAACATGGCCACTAAGATGTGAGGACGCTATATAGGTTCCCTCACTCGAACTCAGCCCGGCTGTCATCCCACAATTCGGGAGTTCTATTTGGTGTCCCGAAATCGCCCGAAAATGCTTTATGCCCCGAAACGGGCGGATGTCCCGAAAAATAGGGAATTACGTATACTGTACCCCTATTTATTATGTATGGTGTCCCCCAATTGCGGGTGATATGATCTCCGCCGGGAGATAAGACATGAAAATATTGGTCGTCTTTGATTCGGTCTGGGGCAACACGGAGAAGATCGCGCGGGCCATCGGGGCCGCCTTGGAGCCGCGCGGCGAGGTCAAGGTCGTCAAGGCAGCCGAGGCCCGGCCCGAGGACTTCGGGGAGAAGGACATGATCGTGGTCGGCTCGGCGACCCAAAAGTTCACCATGCTTCCCCCGCTCAAGAAGCTGCTGGCGGCCCTGCCGGCAGGGTCTCTCAAGGGGGCTAAGGTCGCGGCCTTCGATACGCGCCTCTCGGTCGAGGAGGCCAAGTCGCGCGTCCTGAAATTCATGGCCAAGAGATTCGGATTCGCCGCCGAGAAGATCGGCAAGACGCTGGTCGGGAAGGGCGGCGAGCAGGAGGCATCACCCGAGGGCTTCTTTGTCGGCGGCACCGAGGGGCCGATCAAGGACGGCGAGCTCGATCGCGCCGCCGCCTGGGCGGCCAAGCTTTAAGCTGGGTCAGCGGCTTTCTTCTCCGGCGACGAAGGGGCATCCCCGCCTCCCGTCTGCCGTCGGGCCGCATTCCCGCCCGAATCCTCCCTACGGTCTCCTCATCAATGGTGGCCAGCCGAATAAGCGAATAGCCGGGCTGGCGCGTATCATGGGTGAGGTGCGGCATGAGACACTGGAGACGATGCCTCGGGTTGCCGGCGGCTTCGGCCGCGTTGGCGGTGACGCTGGCCCTCTCGTTCGGAGCGGCGGGGCTGGCGCCCGCCCACGGCCGGCCCGGGGGACTCGGGCGCGCCGTCCAGGAGCCGACGCCGATCGATAGAATCGTCTCGCTCCTCAAGGCCGATCTCTACCCGGAAGCCGGCCGCCTCGCCGACGAGACGTTGGCCCGCGGTCCGGTCGACCCCAAGACCGAAGCCGTCTGCGGCCTGGCCATTCTCAAGTCGGGCCGGGTGGAGGAGGCCGAAGCCGTCCTCAAGCGGGCCAACTCCCGAGGGCTCGGGATTCCCGAGGCGGCCCTCGGACTGGGCCGAATTGCCCGCATCCGCAACCGGCCGGAGCGGGCCCTGACGCTCCTGCGGGGCGGCATCGCTTCGGCTGATTTCTACGAAGAGGGCTGCCGGTATCTGTGGCGAACCGCCGGAGAGATCGGCTTCCGCGAGGAATTGAGGAACGCGGCCAGCCTGATCACGGCCCGCTTCGAGCGGGAAGGGCGTCCCGCCCCCGACTGGTTCGTCAACGGCCTCATCCAAATCCGCGGGGCCTCGAATCCGCGCTTCTACGCCATGGGCCAAACGCCCGACCGGGTGACCGTGCGGCTGCATAGAGCCTCGGGCTCACGGATCCGCCAGGTCAACCTTCGCCTCAACGGGCAGAAAGAATATCCCTTCGATATCGACTCGGCCTCGGCCGACTTCCTGACCATCAGCCCGCTGCTGGCCGAAGAGCTGGGCCTTGAGCCCGAGGGCAGCTCGAGAGCCATCGGCGTCGGGACCGGCCATGCCGCGGTGCGGTTCGCGCGGCTGGACAAGGCCGAGCTGGGCGGCGTCGTCTTTGAGCAAGTCCCGGTCATGGTCTCGGACCTGCACGTCTTTCGCGGCCAGAGGAAGGGCCTCCTCGGCACTGCCCTGCTCAAGCGCTTCAACGTCACGATCGACGTCCGGGCCGAGACGATGGTCCTCCACGACTTGGACAAGCCCGAGCTGCTGGCGGCCGCGATCGACAAGGCCGCTGTGGCCGCCGATCTGCCCTTGTATCTGTTCGAAGCGACCATGGTCCGCGCCTCGCTGGCCGGGGCCCCCGAAGGGCTTTATATCCTGGATTCGGCCGCGGCCACGAACCTGGTCGACAACCGCTTCTTCAGCCAGCACATCAAGCCGCGCCTGGATCCGGCCCGCATCGTCGTCGCCGGCATCCAGGGCGCGCAAGGGGCCCAGCAGACCAACCTGGTCCAAGGCCTCGAAGTCCGGCTCGGGGATCTCGCTTTCGGCGGACAGCAGGTTCACGAGTTCCCGATGGCGGCCCTGAACGTCATCTGCGGGCGATACGCGGCCGGCCTGCTGGGCAATCCCGTGCTGTGGCCGTACCGCGTGCATATGGATTTCAGGCGGGGCCGGCTCATCCTGGAGCGCTACGTCTCCTGATCTATGTTGTTGAAATGACTTGACAAACGGCCTGTCGTGGTACACTCTAACCACGACCGCAACGCCCGCAGGCCCGGGAGGCTGCTATGACTTTCGGTTCCTATGTCAAAGAGCTGCGCGAGAAGTGCGGCTTGTCGCTGCGCCGCTTCAGCCGCCTGGCCGGCTGGGATGCCAGCAACTGGAGCAAGCTGGAGCGGGGCATTCTGCCGCCCCCCAAGACCCGGGCCCAGATCAACGATATCGCCAGCGTTCTGGCCCTGCCCCGCGACAGCGAGGCCTACCACACGCTGGTCGATTTGGCGGCCATCAGCCATCTGCCCGAGGATCTGCTGCCCAACAAGAGCATCGCGAACGACCTGCATGTTTTCCTCCGCGCGGCCCGGGAGCAAAGTCCCCGCCGGATGGACGAGATCATGCACTCGCTGGCGAATCCAACGGCGGCGAAAGACTCGAGACAGCCCGCCCGCCGGAAGCGAGGCGAGTCGAAGAAGAAGACGGCCTAGCTAGCCGCCGGGGCGCCCGCCGGAGACGCGCCGGGATCAGTCGAAATCGATCTCCACGTCGATATCCAGGTCTCTCAGCCGGCGCAAGGCTTTGCGCAGCAGGCGCTTCTCCTCCGCCGTCAGGCTGTGGCGCTCAAGGCGGCGGGAATGCCGCTCGCGGCTTCCGTACCGACGCTCGATCCGGTCGCCCAGGCGGTCAAGCTCGCTGATCATCCTTTTCAATCCCCGGATATCCACGTCCAGGCTGAAGCTCCGCGGCCCGCGGATGCGGACGTTCAATCCGTCGATGGAGTCGAGAGCCTCGAAGGCGCGTTCGATGCCGCGAGCCAGCTCGTCGAGGTCGATGCGGATCGAAGCTTCCGGGCGGGATCGGGCGGCGGGCTTGTCCTGGGCCGGCGGGATGGCCGCCAGAGCCAGGGCAAGGCCGAGAACGGCGGCGATGGCTAGAATCGCGGCTCTATGCTGCTTCATGGGGTCCTCCGTTGAATTCGCTTCTCATTAGCGGGAACGAAAGAGCGGCCGCGAAGGTTGACTCGCGCGTCTCGGCCGGATGAGGCTTCGCGCCCTGGCTTTCCAGGCTCCCCGGGATCCCCCCGATTCCCTGAATTCCCCGCGCCTTCCCGGACTTGAAATGTCTCCCGGCCGAGAACATAATGAGCCCAGAAACACTCTCGTTGGGAGGAGATCATGAGAAGGGCTGCGGTTTCCGTCCTGTTGGGTTTCGGCCTGGCGTTGGGCATCGCATCCGCCCAAGCGTTCAACTTGACCGCCCCGGCCGACGGCATCCACCTGAAGCGGGGCACGTCGTGCACGATCCAGTGGACGCACGGGCTCTACTTCGATCAGCACCCCGAGCAAAACGGCGTCCTCTACTGGGGCTCCAACCCCATCGGGACCGCTCCCATCAAGAACAACCAGTTCGTCTGGACCGTCGGGCGGAAGGCCGATGGGACCTGGCTTCCGCCGGGGACCTTCGAGATCACGATGGAAGCCCTGGATTACGACGATACAGACGGTCCGAGCGTCACCATCTATGTGCTCGACTTCAAGCCCGGGATCTTGGCCCGCAGGATCGAGCTGCAGAAGATACCCGACTGCCCGGCTTGCTTTAGCCTCGATCTCAAGCCGATCGAGCTCGACATGGAGGGCATGGAGTTTGTCCGTGTGGAGCTGCTCCGCAACGGCCAACGGCTGGCCGACTTGGGGCGATACGGCCGGCGGGGATTCTTTGACGCGGGCCCGGTCAAGATCCAGCTTGACAACGGCGCCGCGAAAAGCCCGGGGACTTTCGAGCTCGTGGTGCTGTCGGGCGACGGCAAGCAGCTGCTGCGGGAGAAGATCAACCTGGCCCTGGGCCGGTGATGATCTAAATAGGGGGACAGTATACGTAATTCCCGAACTTTTTGTTGACGCTTCATGAGCCGACCTTCTATTTATGCCCCGAGGCTCATGACAAAATTTGGCAATAAAAGCGTCAACAAATAGTTCGGGAGTTATGTATGGTGTCCCCCTATCTTCAGGCGGATGCCGTCCGGCTCGAGCTCGATCTGGTGCCGCTTGTAGAGGGCCCCGACCGCCATCTTGAACGCCTTCTTGCTGGCCCCGAACAGCGCCCCGATCTCCTCGGGTGAGGTGCGGTCGGTGACGCCCAGGAAGCCGCCGCTTTCCTTCAGCTTGACGATGATCGCCTCGGCCAGGCCCGCTACCTTGCCGTAGCCGGGGGGATCCAGGCGCAGGTCGATCTTGCCGTCCTCCCGGATCTTGTGGATGTAGCCGCGCAGGCGCATCCCGGGCTCGATCTCCCGAAAGACCTCGTTGCGGTAGAGGACCCCGGGCCGCGAGTTCTCGATGATCGCCTTCCAGCCCAGCTCCGTGGATTCATGGATGAGCAGGCCGACCTCCTGGCCGACATGATACGGAGGCGCCTCCGCGTCGAAGAATTTGGCCAGCCGCGCCGAGGCGACGATACGGCGGGAGGCGGCGTCCAGGTAGATGAAGACCCCGTAGCTGCGGCCCTGGCGGAGCGGCGGATGGCCCTGCTCGCGGTAGGGAACAAGGAGGTGCTTGGGCAGGCCCCAGTCGAGGAAGGCGCCGACCGGGTTGACTTCGACGACCCTGAGGTAGGCGAACTCGCCGACCTGGGCCAGCGGCCGCTCGGTGGTGGCGATCAGGCGGTCCTCGGAGTCGAAGTAGAGGAAGACCTCAATCCGGCCGCCGGGGCCGGCGCCGAGCGGAACGTAGCGGCGGGGGAGGAGGATCTCGCCGTTCTCGCCGCCGTCGAGGTAGAGGCCCTGCGGCGCGGTCTTGATGATCCGCAGGGTGTTGAACTTCCCGATATCGGCCAGCACGCGGCCATGATACCATAGCTTCCTCATTCGGGACTTTCTCTCCCCGGCGGAACAAGGGCGGGGCCGGCCGTTGACGCGGCCGGAGTCGGGGGCTATAGTTTGAGCCCCGCCATGACCGTATCTCCGAATCTCCGTCCCCTCCACAGGGCCGCTCTTCTGCGGGCCGTCAACGTCGGGGGGCGCGGCGCGGTGAAGATGGAGAGCCTCTGCCGGGCCTTTCGAGGCCTCGGCTTCACGGATGTCCGAGCCTATCGGCAGTCCGGCAACGTCCTGTTCGCCGGCCCGGCCGGAGAGGAGGAGTCGGAGCTGTCCGGCCGCATCGAGGTCCGGCTGCGGGACGATCTCGGCCTCGAGACGATGGTCCTGCTGCGGAGCGAGCGCGAGCTGGCCCGGCTTGTCCGGCGCGATCCCTTCGCGGACGAGGCGGCCGGCCGGGACGTCAAGCGGTACGTCACGTTCCTGGCCCGGCGGCCCCGTCCCGGGCTTCTGGAGCCGTCCCGCCCGCCGGCCAAGGACGGCCTGGAGATCCTCTCGCTTGAGGGCCGCGAAGTCTTCCTCCTCGCCCGACGCGTGGCCGGCCGGCATGGCTTTCCGAACGATCTCGTGGAGCGGCGGCTCGGCCAGCCGGCCACGACCCGTAGTTGGAACACCGTCGTCGCGCTGGCGGCCTCTCTGGAGGGCGCGGCCCGTCTCTCTCCCCGTTGACAAAGCCCGAGCCGGGACTAGACTGGCGGTATGTCCACTCCCCGACACCGCCTTCCCCGCCCTTCCTTCTCCGCCTTCATCAGCCTGCTCGCCGCGCTGGCCGTCGGTTGGGCCGCCACGGGCTGCTCGAGCAAGACAGCGGAGCGCCCTCCCGCTTCTGATCGGCCGGTCGCCTCCGAGGCCGCCCCCGCGGCCACCGCCGGAGGGCCCGCCGGCGCCCCGGTCCTGGCCGCCACGCCGCCGATGGGCTTCAACACCTGGAACCGCTTCGGCTGCGACGTCGACGAGAAGCTCATCCGCGAGACGGCCGACGCCCTGGTCGAGTCCGGCATGCGCGACGCGGGCTACAAGTATGTCGTGATCGACGACTGCTGGCAGGTGCGTCGCGGCGAGGACGGCCGCATCGTCGCCGATCCCAAGAGATTCCCCGGCGGCATGAAGACCCTGGCCGACTACGTCCACGGCCGAGGCCTCCTGTTCGGCCTCTATACCGACTGCGGCCCCAAGACCTGCGCCGGGCGGCCGGGCTCGTTCAGCTTCGAGGACATCGACGCCGCCACCTACGCCGAGTGGGGCGTGGATTACATCAAGGTCGACTGGTGCCACGCCGACGACCTGGACGCCGAGACCCAATACGCGAAGCTCCGGGCCGCCCTCGACAGGACCGGACGGCCGATCGTCCTGAGCATCTGCGAGTGGGGCCGCAACGACCCTTGGCGGTGGGCGCCCGGGATCGGCCAGCTGTGGCGCGTGACGGCCGACATCGAGGACCGCTGGGAGAGCGTGGCCTGGATCATCAACGCCAACTCTCGCCACGCCGACGCCGCGGGCCCGGGGCACTGGAACGATCCCGACATGCTGGAGGTCGGCAACGGCGGCATGACCTTCGACGAGTACAAGGCCCACTTCTCGCTCTGGGCGGTCATGGCCGCCCCCCTCATGGCCGGCAACGACCTGCGGGCCATGAGCCGAGAGACCAAGTCGATCCTCCTCAACGGCGAGGTCATCGCCGTGGACCAGGACCCCTTGGGGGCCCAAGGCCGCATCGTCATCGATCGCGGCTACGGCGGCCAGGTTTGGGTCAAGCCCATGGCCGACGGCTCCAAGGTCGTGGCCCTGCTGAACTACGCGTCCCGGGAGCTCGACCTTTACGTCCGCTGGGCCCAGATCGGCATCCCGGCCGGCGCGGCGGAAGTCCGAGACCTGTGGGCCCATGCGGACCTCGGCGTCCACGTCGACAGCGGGCGCGATTTCAAGGAGCGGTTCTCGGCCAAGGTGCCGCCGCACGGTGTGGTCCTGGTCCGGATCAAGCCGGTGAAAGCCGGCTGATGCAGGCTCCACTTATTTAAATGGGGGACACCATACATAATTCCCGAACTATTTGTTTACGTTTTGTTCCCATATGTTGACGCTTTCTTGCCGCGCTTCGGGGCCATTTTTTGCGCACGGACCGGAGCATGGGGGGAGTATAATCGGCCGACGAAATTGATAAGGAGGGGTTCCTTTATGCTGAAACTCAAACTCGGTCGCGCCGCCGACCGGAATAATTCGGGAGTTATGTATGGTGTCCCCCTAATTATTCTGGTCTCTCTCGCTCTTCTGCCCCTATCTGCGAGCAACTTGTCACGCGGCGGCGATATCGACGGGAAAGCCGTCGCGGAAGCCCTGAAGATCGTGCGCGATAAATATGGAGTCGCCGCGATCGCGGGAGCCATCGTCACGAGCCGGGGCGTCGAAGCGGCCGGCGTCGTCGGAGTGCGCAAGGCGGGAACCGAAGTCGCCGCCACTATCGACGACCTCTGGCACCTGGGCTCCGACACCAAGGCCATGACCGCCGTGCTCCTGGCCCGCCTCGTCGAGCGCGGGCGGCTCAAGTGGGAGACCAAGCCGGCCGAGGTATTCCCCGAGCTAGCGGCCGGTTTCGATCCCGGGTATGCAGACGTGACGCTCCGCCATCTTCTCTCCCACAGGGCCGGAGTGGCGGCCAACCTCTTCTGGGCGGCTTCGGCGAAGGGCACTCCGCTGATCGAGCAGCGCCTGGCGGCCGTCAAGCGGGGCTTGTCCACGCCTCCGCTCCACGCGCCCGGGAAAAAATATCTCTATTCCAATCTCGGGTATGTGATCGCGGGGGCGATGGCGGAGCGGCTGACCGGGAAGGCTTGGGAGGAGGCGATCGCCGAAGAGGTTTTCGGGCCGCTGGGCATCAAGAGCTTCGGCTTCGGCGGCACCGGCACACGGGGCCAGATCGATCAGCCGTGGGGACATTTTCAGAACGGCAAACCTGTCCTGATCAACGGCCCGGCGACGGACAATCCGCCCGTCCTGGGGCCGGCCGGAACGGTCCACATGAAGATCGCCGATTGGGCCCTCTTTGCGGCCGACCAGCTGCGGGGGGCGAGGGGCGAGGCGGCGCTGCTCAAGCCGGAAACCTATAAGGAACTTCATGCCGCGGCCTTCGGGGGCGATTACGCGCTGGGGTGGGCAGTTGCGGAACGGGAGTGGGGAGGCGGGGCGGTCTTGAATCACAATGGTAGCAACAACATGAATTTTGCCACGGTGTGGCTGGCCCCGGCCAAAGAATTCGCGGTGTTGGTTTGCCTGAATCAAAACCATCCTGCCGCCGCTGATGAGGCTGCCGGCGCGTTGATCAGATTGCTAATTGGGGGACACCATACATAACTCCCGAACTATTTTGTTGACGGTTTTTGTCCCCGTTCGTTGACGCTTCTGCCATCACCTTTGAGGCGTTTACGGAATTTTTCTTCCTTCGCTTCGCACCCCCTGAGATTATTCTCTCTCCCAAACGTCCTAGTAGGTGTCCCTGATCATCTGGTCATCCAGCCCAAGTGATTCCGCGGCCTCTCTCCCGGCCGCGGGTGGATAGAGACGGAGGATAGTGCGCATGCCTAGATTGCCGCGCCTCATCATACCTGGCGTTGCCCATCATCTCACACAGCGGGGAAATCGCCGGCAGATCGTCTTCTTCTCCGACAGCGACAAGCGCCTCTACCTGAAGCTCCTGGCCGACTCGCTTGCCGGCAGCCGCATTCGCCTCCTGGCGTATTGCTTGATGTCCAACCATGTTCATCTTGTGGCCGTGCCTGAGGAAAAAGCGGAGTTCGCGTCGGCCCTGGGGGAGCTTCACCGCAAATATACGACGATCATCAACATACGTGAGAAATGGCGGGGGCACTTATGGCAAGGGCGGTTCTGGTCGTTTCCGCTCGATGACGAGTGCTTATATCGAGCGGTTCGCTACATCGAGCGCAATCCGGTCCGGGCCGGAATCGTCAGGCGGGCGGGGCAATATCCTTGGTCGAGCGCCAGGGGGCATCTGGGAGAGTGTGATGACCCGCTTCTGGCGAAAATGGCGGCGCCTCTCCATGAGAATTGGGCGGCGTATCTGGCCGAACCGGAAGAGCAGGAATTCGGCGATCTGATCCACCGCAACCAGAGGAGCGGTCGGCCGATGGGGAGCGACGAATTCGTCTCTCGGCTCGAGGCGGCGACGGGGCTGGTCCTCCGGAAGCGACGTCCGGGACCCAAGAGCGCCAAAGACAGCTCCAAAGTCGTTCTTGCGATTCCCGTAGAGAGCGGGAGCGCCCCTCCGGACCCCGAGGCTCCCGGGGTCGAAAAAGCGCCGCGAGCTGCGTCTTCATCCGGAACGCGCACGGTCCGGGATGAGGCTTTAGCGGGGAATAAATCGGAAGCTCAGGGGAAGCCCCACGATTCCACCCCTCCGGATTCGGTTCCCTCCCCGCCGCACCAGGGACGCCGACCACCGAAGTGAGGTGCTCAAACGTCCCCGCCCGGGGCCCCGACATGGCCTTCGAGCGTGGCGGATGAAGCTGCGACCGGCCCAAGCCACGTCACTCCCCCTACGCAGAAAGGACCCCCGGCCCCGTCAACATCCGGGAACAAAAACCGTCAACAAAAAGTTCGGGAGTTATGTATGGTGTCCCCCGATTGGCTACATCAGCCGGATGACAATGCCGGCCGAGACCGAGACGTCGATGCTCGAGCCGCTCTGGGTCACGTAGTTGTCCTCGGGAAACGCCTCGACACCGAAAAACTTGTAGCGGTAGAGCTGCTTGAACTCGGCCGAGGGCGTGAAGAAGACCCGCCCGTCGAAGACCAGCCCGATCCGCGGTGCGACCCAGAACTTGAAGCCCAGCCCTCCGTTGAGGCTTAGGGCCGAGCTGTTCTCGTAGCGGAACGACATATACTCAAGGTAGTTGGGCCGGTCTCCGATAATGGACGGCCCCATGGCGTAAGAGTTGACGCCCGCCCCTATCGATAGATAAGGGCTGAACGGCGCGCCGGGCGCCATGTTCAGGACCAGGCTGCCGTAGATCCGCGTCACATGCCCCGCGTCGGGCACGATGGTGATATAGTCGAGGTAGCCGATGTCGTCCATCTGCGCTTCGACAGCCGCCACGGCGTCGGCGTTGATGCGGGGCTTCATCATTGAGTACTCGAAGCCTCCCTCGACGCCGATCATCGGGGTGAACCACAAGGTCAGCCGCCCGCCAAACCCGAGCCCGCCTTTGAGCTCCAGGACGGGATCGCTCCACATCGTCTGCCAGCAGTCGTAGAAGAACGCGGTGTCATCGGCGAAGTCGGAATCGATCGTCACCGTCTTGGCGTTGCCGAGGTTGAAGCCGAATCCGCCGAACCCGGTGAGCTCCAGCTTGATCTGGGCAGCGGCGGGTACGGCCGTCAGGCCTGCCGCGATCGCGAGCAACAAAACACCCTTCACGAGCCGTTTCATGATCCCTCCCTGAACCCGGGTGAAATAAGGTTCGGCCGCCGCCGGCCACCCCTATAAAAAATCTAGGTTTTTCAAGGTGAATTGTCAAACCGGGTGCCAGGGGATGATGGTGATCCGAATCGAGAGGGCAATTCGGGTTAAGTGCTTCGGGGGGGCAAGTCGGCGGAGTAAGTCAATTAATGGAGACGAAACGTAAACAGAATAATTCGGGAGTTATGTATGGTGTCCCCCTAATTATTTCTGGTAGACTCAGCGGCATGAGCTCCGTCGCGCACAAACCCGTCTCCCTCGTCCTGGCCGCGCTCCTTCTGGCCGCTCTTGCCTCCGCCGCTCCCCAGGCGCCTCCGACCGGCGCCCCACCCGTCAAGCCCGCCGCCGTCGGCGAAGCCGCGTCCCAAGCCCAGCCGGGCGGACCCGGCGGCCCGGGCGGCCCGCGCGCTCCCCGCCCCTCCCAGCCCATCCTGACGCCTCTGCCCCAGGACATCCTGACCCTCCTGGCCAACGAGGTCTCCGGCCAGATGGCCTTCAACAACCTCATGAGACTGGCCGGCGCGCCCTGGGTCCGGACCGAGGCCGAGCTCAAGGGCACCATGTCCGAGACCGAGCTCCTGCACGGCCTTGTCCGCGCCTACGGCATCGACACCGTTGAGATCCTCAAGTATCCCCCGGCCCAGCCTGACGCGACCTTCGACTACCCGCTGGACGGCGAGCTGTGGACCCTGGAGCCCGAGAAGCGCCTGCTGGCCCGCATCGGCGCCGACGCCGCCCTCGTCTCGCGCGGCTCCAAGACCTGCGACCTGACCGGCGAGCTCATCTACGTCCCCCAGCTGACCTCCGACGAGGCCAAGGCCATCCGCGAGGCCGGTCCCCAGCCCGCCTACCAGGGCAAGCTGGCCCTGGTCTGGGGCCTGACCGGCGACATGACCTCGGCCCTGGACGCGGCCGGTGTCGTCGGCGTCATCACCTTCAACGCCCAGGACCGCTACCTGGATCCCGACCAGGTCATCTATTCGGGCGTCTCCATCAACCAGGCCAAGAGCCTCAAGATCGGTCTGGCCGTCTCGTGGCGCCAGTGGTCGGAGCTGCTGGAGGACGTCGAGCTCAACCGCAAGGTCGTCCTCCGCGCCTCGGCCCGGGTGGAGAAGTTTTCCGACCGCTTCGAGATGATCCACGCCTGGATCCCCGGCACGGAGCCCGCCAAGAAGGGCGTCATCTTCACCTCGCATCTCTACGAGGGCTACCTCAAGCGCGGGGCCAACGACTCCATGGGCGGGGTGGCCACCCAGCTCGAGATCCTGCGGGCCCTGGACAAGCTGATCAAGACCGGCGCCCTGCCCCGGCCCCGCCGGACCCTGCACTTCCTCTGGCCCAACGAGATCAGCGGCACCAACGAGTTCATCAAGAACACCCCCGGCCTGACCGACCGGCTGTCGATCAACATCAACATGGACATGGTCGGCGAGGCCCTGCGCAAGAACAACTCGCTCTTCACCATGAGCGAGTGCCCGGACCATCTGCCCTCGTTCTACGACGGCCTGGCCGCCTCGGTCCTCAACTACGTCTGGCGGACCAACGACATCGTCTACCTCAACGACGGCCCGCGCAGCCGCTACCGCGGCCAGAACTTCCCCGTCCCGATGTGGGAGAAGAACGGCTCGCGCGACGCCTTCCGCTTCTTCATCCACAAGGCCACCGGCGGCAGCGACCACGTCTGCTTCGTCGTCCCGGCCGTGGGCGTGCCGGCCATCGAGTTCTTCACCTGGCCGGACCAGTGGTATCACACCGACACCGACACGCCCGACAAGGCCGACCCGACCCAGATGAAGCGGGTGGCCTTCATCGGCGCCGCGACCGGCTGGGCCTCGGCCTCGCCGGAGGACGCCTGGATCCCGGCCCTGGCGGACGCCGCCTCCCAGTTCGGGTACAAGCGGGTGGCCGAGCGCGACCTGCCGCGGGCCTTCGCCAAGCTGGACGGGGCGGCGGCGGGGACGCTGGCCGCCGAGACGGCCAAGGCCCTGGCCATCGTCCGCTTCGCCGTCCGGCGCGAGAGCGGGGCCATCCGCTCGATCGACGATATCTCCACGGGCGCGCCCGCGGCCCTGGCGGCCACGGCGGCCCGCCTGAAGCAGTGGGAGCTCTACGGGGCCGGGCTGCGGAGCCAGGTGCTGGGCTACGCGGCCGTCCGGGCCAAGGCGCTGGGTGTCGCCGCCCCCGGCGAGCCGAAGGCGAAGATCGAGGCCGCCGACCGCCGCGTCCCGGCCATCGCCCCGGCCGTGAAGGGCAAGGAGCTGCAGCTGGCCCGGTTCGCGCCGTACCAGAGATACCTAAAGGATCACCCGGACGCGCTGAGGGAGACCAAGCTCCCGATGCAGGCGGCGTCCATGCTGCTCAACTTCGTCAACGGCCGGAGCTCCATCGCGGACATCGCGGCCGACGCCGCGGCCGCCCTCGATGCCGACGTCCCCCTGCCGGCGGCCCGGGCTTACTTGGATCTGCTGGCCGCGGCCGGGTATGTCGTCTTTAAATAGGAGCTTATTGCGACTTCGTGATCATACATTCTTGGCGCCGAACCCCGATCTGCCGATCGGCCGTTGGGCGGCGCCCCAGACTCAGCGGCCCCATGGCCGCTGAGCCTCTTTCACTTGGCTGAGCTTCTTCGCGTCGATGCGGTCCGCGGTTTGTGTTTTGCGCCGCGTTGCGTTAGAAATGGTGGACCGAAATTTCCAAATGTTCCGGGAGTGAATCCATGAAGAAATTCCTGCCGGCGCTGATCGCGGCGGTCGTCCTCGGGCTCGGCCTGGCGGCCTCGGGCCAGATGACGTCCTGGCTGCAGTGGACCTTCCTGCCGCCGGCCCAGATGGACGAGATCGTGGGCGAGGCCTCGGGCGAGACGGCCTTCAACAGCGTCATGGCCATGTGCGGCTTCCCGCGCGACCGCAAGCCCGAGGAGTACGCCGGCACGTTCCGCGAGGCCCAGTACGTGCTCGACAAGCTTAAGGAGTACGGACTGGCCGAGGCGGAGATCATCCGCTTTCCCGGCGGGCCGACGTGGGACGGGGTGAAAGGCGAGCTGTGGGAGGTCAAGCCCGGCCGCCAGAAGATCGCCTCCTACACCGACCTGACGGCCATGCTGGCCCAGGGCAGCGCTCCGGCCGACGTCACGGCGGAGCTTGTCTGGGTGGGCGACGGCGAAGCGAAGGATCTGGCCGGGCTGGAGGTCAAGGACAAGATCGTGGTCACCTCGGGATCCGCCGGCTTCGTCCACCAGACGGCCTGCGCCGGCAAGGGCGCGGCCGGGGTCATCTCCTTCGCCTCGGCGCGGCCGCTTTTCGATCCTCTGATCATCCCTTGGGTCGGCATCGGCGGGCGGGGGGCCGGCGGGCCGGGCGGGGGAGCCGCGGGCGCCGCGGCGACCCGGTTCGCGTTCTGCCTGCCGCCGCGCGAGGGCCATATCCTGCGCGACCGGCTGCGGCGGGGCGAGAAGATCACCGTCCGGGCCGTGGTCGAGTCGAAGATGGAGACGGCCGATCTGCAGGACATCACCGCGGCCATCCTCGGGACCGACCCCCAGGCGCAGGAGATCATCGTCACGGCCCATATCTTCGAGGGCTATACGATGTTCGGGGCCAACGACAACTCGTCCGGATCGGCGGCGATCCTGGAAGCGGCCCGGACGCTGCAGAGGCTGATCGCCGAGGGCCGCCTGCCCCGGCCCAAGCGGACCGTCCGGTTCCTGTGGGCGCCGGAGTTCTCCGGCACGCTGCCCTACGTCAAGGCCCGACCGGAGCAGATGGCCCGGACCCTCTGCAACATCAATCTGGACATGGTCGGCGACAGGCTGACCCAGAGCCTGGCCTTCTTCGCCGTCATGCGCACGACCTACGGCAACCCGCACTACATCAACGACGTCATGGAGAACTTCTACCGGTACGTGGGCGAGGCCACCCGCTCCTATGTGACCAATGGCATGAGCGGGGCGATGAACCGGCGGATCGTGGCCCCGACCGGCAGCGAGGAGCCCATGTACTACTACGTGGCCACCCATTTCGGGTCCTCCGATCACGAGGTCTTCAACGACTGGGGCGTGGGCGTGCCGGGCGTGGTCATGAACACCTGGCCCGACCAGTGGTACCACACCTCGCAGGACCGGCCGGACAAGATCGACCCGACCCAGATGAAGCGGGCGGCGATCATCACGGCGGCGGCGGCCTACACCATCGCGGCAGCCGACGAGGCCATGGCCGGGCGGATCGCGGCCGAGATCGTCTCCAACGCGGCGGGCCGGATCGGCCACCAGCTGGCCAGGGGGCTGGAGGAGCTGGCCCGGACGGACGGCGCGACGTACGCGGGCGCGGGCCGGAGGATCAGGGGGTATATCGAGGCGGCGGCCAGGAACGAGCGGGCCACCCTCGACTCGACGATGCAGCTGGCGGGCGGGGACAAGGCCGCCTTTGGGGCTTATCTGGGCGAGCTGAAGGCCTCGGTGACGGGGCTGGAAGCGGCCCATTTGAGGACCATGGACCAGGCTTTGAGGCGGCGGGCGGCGGAGCTGAAGGTCCCGGCCATCGACCCGAAGCTGACGCCCGAAGAGAAGGCGGCCGCCAAGATCGTGCCCCAGCCCCTGCCGAAGATCAAGGAAGGCGGGTATGCAGGGTACCAGGCCGCGATAGGGGAAGCCTATAAAACCATGGGGAAGGCTGCGCCGGACCGGTCGGCGGCGAGGGCCAATGCCGAGATCCAGCTGCTGTGTGACGGGAAGAACAGCGCCTTGGATATCAAGAAGATGCTGGACACCCAGTACCGCGCGGAGACCCCGCTGGCCGGCGTCGTCGCCTACATCGAGGTCCTCCGCCGTGCCGGCCTGGTCAAATAGTTAGGGGGACACCATACATAACTCCCGAACTTTTTGTTGACGGCGGATTGCAATGATTTGGCTTTTAGTCGTTTTCGATATATCTATTTATATCAAATAGCAACATATCGCCATGATTTTTATAGAGGGCCCCAAATCTATGATCAGCCGTTTTTTGTCAAAATGCGTAAACGAATGGGTTAGGGAGTTATGTATGGTGTCCCCCTTTTAGCCAAGAAAGCCGGCTTAGCTTTGTCTAAGTATGTGTGAGGACATGGAATCAGAGGCCGATGACATCCTTGTCGAGCGGGCCCAAGCGGGTGACGTGGACGCCTTCGCCGCACTGGCGGGGCGCCTGCATGACCGCATCTACAGGACCATCCTCGGGATGACCCGCTCCTCCGAAGATGCCGACGACCTGACCCAGGAAACATTCATGACCGCTTACAAATCGTTGAGAAGCTTCCGGCGCAGGTCGGGCTTCTACACGTGGGTCCATCGGATCGCCGTCAATCGGACGCTGAACCACCTCAAGAGAAAAAGCCGTGAGAAATCGCGGGTACCTTTCGAGGATGGAGCGGCCGTGCAGGACGCGGGCGGTTACGCGGCCTCGACCCCTGAAAGCGGTACGGCCGGGCGGGAGCTGGCAGCCCGCCTGGAAGCCGCCATCGACCAATTGAGGCCTGTCTACCGGGCAGCCTTCTCCCTGGTCGCCGTCCAGGGGATGTCCCACGCCCAGGCGGCCGAGGCGCTGGGCTGCTCGGAGAGCACGGTCTCCTGGCGCATGCATAAGGCCCGCAAGATGCTCCAGGACAAGCTGGGGCCGTTCTTGATGGAGGCGCGAGATGCGATGTGAAAGAGCCGCAAGGCTGATCTCGGACTCGCTGGACGGGGCCCTGTCGAGCTCCCGCAAGGCCCGCCTGGCCGCTCATCTGGCCGGCTGTCCGGATTGCCGGAGCCGCCGCGAGGGATTCCTGCGTCTCCAGGCGGCGGCCCGCGCCTCCGCGCCCGCCGACCCGGGTTCGGAGCGGATGACGAGATCCTTGAACCGCGTGATGGCTGCGATCAGGGAGGAACCCCTCCTCGCACCCGCCCGCGGGCGGACCGGAACGGGCCTCCGGTGGCTGCCGGCCGGAGCCGCGGCGACGCTGCTGGCGGCTGTGGCCGGGCTCTACCTGATCTTCCTGCGTCCTGCCGCCGCCGTCGATCCCGTTCCCTATGCCTATTCGGATGCCGGCGCCAATCTGGCCGTGACCCTGGCTGAGGATGAAGACCTCGCCCGGGCCTTCGGATCCGTTATAGGGGCCGAGCTGGAAGAGAACAACGGGCGCTTTGCCGCCGCCGTCGAGTCCCGGGTGATCGATACCGGCCATTTCCTGGATAGCCTGACCGACGACGAAGTTCTGATCCTGGAAGCCGCTCTTGGAAGCGAAGTCGCGCTGTAAAAAGGGAGAAAGGGAAATGAAAAATCGCCATACGAGCTTGTTCCTGGCCTTGCTGGCGGCCGTCCTTGTGGCCGCGCCCGCCCTCTCATCGGCCCAGAATCAGCCGATCCCGCCGCGCCAAAGGATGCAGCGCAACCTCTCGGCTTTGCGGCTGGTCCGGTTGACCCAGGCCTTGGATCTGAACGAAGACCAGACGGCGAAGGTCTTCCCGGCCTTGAACCGGATCGAAAAAGCCAAGCAGGATATACAGAAAGATCTCAGCGAGAACATCCTGGCCCTGCGCGCCATGTGCCAGGAATCCGAGGCCAAGGATGAAGACCTGGAAGCGACCCTGCTGCGTATTCGCGATGACCGCCGCCGGATCAAGGACTTGGATGCGGAGGCGGACGCCGCCCTCGAGGCGGTCCTGACGGTCCGGCAAAAAGCCCGCTACGAGATCTTCCAGATCGACTTCCTGCGCGGACTGAGCGAGACCATGAACCAGGCCCGCCAGCGCATGGGCCGCGGTCCCGGCGTCCCCGCCGCCCCGGTCAAAAAATAGTTAGGGGGACACCATACATAACTCCCGAACTTTTTGTTGACGCTTCGGGGACACTAAGGTTGACAGTGCCTTGGCGTTTCCGTTTTTTTTTGAGGGAGAGGGCTTGAGGGGAAGACCCAAGAGGATGGGCAGGGCGCCATGTGGCAATTTCGGGCCGCATTATTATGTTTGATATATCGTTAAAACGAATAAGTGGGAGCGCCCAGGTAAACGAAAGTGGACGCGGAACGTCAACGTTCGTATTAGGGAGTTATGTATGGTGTCCCCCTATCTTTTTTCAAAAAGCTCTTGACACGGCGGGCGGGCCGGCGATAGAATGACGCCCGTCTTCGTATTCCCGCTGTTACAACCGAAACGCTTCTCGAGGAAACGCGCCTAGGCGCGCTCTTTTCTCGCCTTCTTGACGGAGTGGTGTATTTTCTTTTTCGGAACGTCGGAAACGGAGCTTAGTTCGGATGCGCCAGCGTAGCTCAGTCGGTAGAGCGGCGGTTTTGTAAACCGCGGGTCAGGGGTTCGACTCCCTTCGCTGGCTGACAAGAAACGGACGCCAATGAGAGACGGGCAGGTACCAAAGTGGTTAAATGGGACGGGCTGTAAACCCGTTGCGGAAACGCTTCGTAGGTTCGAATCCTACCCTGCCCACTTCCAGCGACGCGGGAATAGCTCAGTTGGTAGAGCGGTGGCCCTCCAAGCCACTTGTCGCGGGTTCGAATCCCGTTTCCCGCTCCACCCGAATCGTAGACGAGCCCACGTAGCTCAGTTGGTAGAGCACGTCCTTGGTAAGGACGGGGTCATCAGTTCAACTCTGATCGTGGGCTGACTTTCATACCGCAGGCCTAACAAGACCAAGGAGGATCCAATGGCCAAGGCGAAGTTCGAGCGGACCAAGCCGCACGTGAACGTGGGGACGATCG
>CAZKXI010000036.1:0-22599 GCA_964556755.1 uncultured Eubacteriales bacterium | reverse complement strand
AGATGGTAGCGCTACGGGGATTCGAACCCCGGTTTGATGGCTGAGAACCACCCGTCCTGACCCCTAGACGATAGCGCCAACCTGGGGAGCGGGCAAGATACCAGAACTCCCCCTCCAAGTCAAGAAAAAGCCCCGTTTTGGCCGGAGAAATGGCGGGCCGGCCGGGTTTGCGCTAGAATGCCCCCATGAGCGCATCCCGTACTTTGAAAGGCTCCGGTTTCCTGGCTTCCTTCCTCCTTGCGGCCGCGGCCGCCGCCCTGCCGCTGCGCGCCGATGTGACGATCGCCCGCTCGGGGAAGGCCGAAGCCCGCATCGTCGTCGCCACCGACGCGAGCGAGACGGAGCGCTTCGCCGCCGCCGAGCTGGCCCTCTTCCTCCATCTGGTCACGGGAGGCGACTTCGCCGTCTCCCATGAAGCCGGCGGCGACGCCGGCTCGCGCCTCATCGTCGGCTCCAGCGCCGTCCGGGCCGCCGATCCCTCCTTCCCATCGGACCTGGCGGCCGAGGAATTCGCCGTCCTGGCCAAGGGTCGCGATCTCCTCCTGGCCGGGGGAAGCCCGCGCGGCACGCTCTACGCCGTCTACACCTTTTTGGAAGACTCCGTCGGCTGCCGCTGGTGGACCCGGACCGCCTCGACTCTCCCCCGCCGGCCGACCTTGCGCCTGGGCGGCTTCTCGGTCCGCTCCAAGCCGGCCTTCGAATACCGAGAGCCCTACTGGTACGAGGCCTTCGATCCCGTCTGGGCCGCCCGCAACAAGGCCAACGGCATCCAGGCCGGAGGCGGCGAACGCGAGGGCGGCCGCCAGGTCTACGAGGGCTTCGTCCATACGTTCTATGTCCTCATCCCCCCGGACAAGTATTTCGCCCGGCACCCCGAATGGTTCTCGGAGATCGACGGGCGAAGGACGGCCAAGGACGCCCAGCTCTGCCTGACCAACGAGGAGATGCGGCGGGAGCTGACCGCCAACCTCCGGGCCCTCCTGAGAAAGAACCCCAAGGCCACGATCGCCTCCGTCTCGCAGAACGACTGTCAGGGATTCTGCACCTGCCCGGCCTGCCGGGCCGTGGACGCCGAGGAGGGCGGCCCGGCGGGATCGCTTCTGCGGTTCGTCAACGCCGTCGCCGCCGACCTCGAGGCCGAGTTCCCCGGCGTCGCCATCGATACCCTGGCCTACCAGTACTCGCGCAAGCCGCCCCGCCTGGCTCGGCCGCGGCCCCAAGTCATCGTCCGCCTTTGCAGCATCGAGTGCTCCTTCGCCAAGCCGCTGGACGACCCGCGCAACAAGGCCTTCTTTGACGATCTGAAGGGCTGGGCCGCCATCGCCGGCCGGCTCTACATCTGGGACTACACCACGAACTTCTCCCACTACGTCCAGCCGCATCCGAACTTCCCGGTCCTGGGACCCAACCTGCGGCTGTTCGCGGCTCACAGCGTCCGCGGCGTCTTCGAGCAGGGGGCCTACCAGTCTTGGGGCTCGGAGATGGCCGAGCTGCGGGCGTGGGCCCTGGCCAAGCTGCTCTGGAACCCCGGCCTCGATCCGGCGCGGCTGCGGCGCGAGTTCCTGGCCGGCTATTACGGCCCGGCGGCCGGGAACGTCGGGGATTACCTGGACCTGATGGAAGAGGCCGTGGCCGAAACCGGCGACGCGCTGGGATGTTACTCCCCCGCCGAGGCCAAGTTCCTGTCCCTCGACGTCCTGCGCCGCGGTTGGAACGTCCTGAAGTCGGCTGAGGCCAAAGCCCGCCTCGACGAATACCGCCGCAGGGTTCGCATCGCCCGGCTTCCCGTGGCCTACGTCGTCCTCTCTCGCTGGGACGAGCTGCGCAAGGAGGCCGGTGCCGGCGCCGCGGCCTGGCCCTGGGGCGAGGACAGGAAGGCCCTGCTCGACTGGTTCCTGGCCTCGGCCCGCGCGGAGCGGGTGACCAAGATCTCCGAGTGGCAGGATTTCGAAGCCTGGGCAGCCAAGGGAGGCCGACGCAAGTGATCCTCGCCTCGGAGAGAACCCCTTGCAGTCCTGTGCGCCTCGCCGGAGGCGCGTAGGGCGGCCAACGGCGGAGAAGCGCCGGTTCAGCCCGCGGCGGATGCCGCCTGACTCTGAGATCCGGCTCTACGAGACGGCCAGGCGGCCATCGAGACGGACGCTCTGACCGGCCTTGAGGTCGAGGAGGACCGACTGGTCCCGGGCGCGGATGAGGAAAGCCCCGTCCTTCTCCGCCCTGATCACGGCGCCGGACAAGCGGCCCTGATCCCAGGACAGATCGACCTCCACCCCTCCTCGCGCCCTCAAGCCGTCGGCCTCGCCCCGGGCCCACTCTTTCGGAAGGGCCGGCAGGAGCTTGAGGACGACTCGGCTTCCCTCCATCCGATGGCTCTGCAGGAGCATCTCGATCATGCCGGCCGGGGCCCCGAAGTTGCCGTCGATCTGAAAGGGCGGGTGGGCGCAGAAGAGGTTCGGGTAGGTTCCTCCGGCATCGGTCATTTGGACGTCGGTGCGGACGGCCGGCCGCAGCAATCCTCGAAGCAGCCGGAGGGCCCTGTCGCCGTCCCCCAGCCTGGCCCAGAAGCCGATCTTCCAGGCCAGCGACCAGCCGGTCCCGACGTCGGTCCTGGCCTCCAGGCTCTTGCGGGCGGCGGAGGCCCACTCCGGAGTCGCGACCGGATCGATCCTGTCGCCGGGAAAGAGCATATAGAGGTGCGAGACGTGGCGGTGGTGCGGCTCGGCTTCCTTGAGCTCCTCCGCCCATTCCATCAGCCGGCCGTCCGAGCCGATGCCCGGCTGGGCCAGGTCCGTCAGACCGGCCTCGATCCTCGGCAGCAGCAGGTCGGTTCGGCCGAGAGCCGCCGCCGCCTTCAGGGCGGCGTCGAAGACGTCATGGATGACCTCCTGGTCGTGCGACGGCCCCATGCTCATCTGGGCGGTCGAGCCGTCCGGAGCGAGGAAGGCATTCTCCGGCGAAGTCGCCGGGCCGGAGACGAGGCGGCCGGTCTCCGGGTCCCTGACCAGCCAGTCGAGATAGAAGCGGGCCGAGCCGAGCAGGATGGGATAGATCCGCTCGAGGTAGTCCCTGTCGAGGGTGAAGAGATAGTGGTCCCAAAGCTGGCGGCTGAGCCAACCGCCGGCGCCGACATGCAGGCCCCACCCGGGGCTCTCCCCCGGCGATGTGAAGCCCCAGACGTTGGTGATGGGATGGACGCACCAGCCGGAAGCTCCGTACTGGACCGAAGCCGTCCGGCTTCCCGGTCCGACCAGGAATTCGACCAGGTCCGCCAGCGGCTCGAAGCATTCGGAGAGGCCCGCGGTGTCGGCCGGCCAGTAGTTCATTTGAACGTTGATGTCGGTGTGGTAATCCCCGTTCCAAGGCGTCTGAATCTTGTTGGCCCAAAGGCCCTGCAGGTTGGCCGGCAGGGAGCCAGGGCGCGAGGAGGCGATCAGCAGGTAGCGCCCATACTGGAAATAGAGCTCCTGCAGGCGAAGGTCGCCGGAGCCGCTCCCCTGCCTCTCCAGCCGGATATCGGTGGGCACATCGTCGCTCGCCGCATCCTGGAGGCGCAGCCGGACTCTCCCGAAGAGCCGGGCATGATCGTCGACGTGCCGGCGCTCCAGTTCGGCGTAAGGCCGGACGGAGGCGCGCCGGAGCTGCTCCAGGGTCAGGGCCAAGGGATCCGGGCCTCTGAAGAGGGGCGGCTCGAGCCTATGGTCCGTCGCGGCCGCCAGGATCAGGACGACGTCGTCCGCCCCCCTGACGACGATCTCGCCGCCGGCATAGTCCACGCTCCCGCCGACGGCCACGGCCCTTAGCCGAGCCGCGAAGCGGAGGCCGTCGCCGCCCTTCCCGTCGGACATCGACCCGGTCATCAGGAGGTGCCCGTCCGCCGGGCGCGTCTCGGATCGCTCCGGCCGGGTCAACGAGGCCCTGAAGCTGAGGGCCCCTTTCCGGTCGGCCGATAGATGGGCCACCAGGACCCGGTCGGGATAGCTGGCGAAGACCTCTCGCCGGTAGCGCACCCCTCCCTGAGTGTACTCGACCGCGGCCCAGCCGCGGTCCATGTCCAGCTCGCGGCGATAGGCCTCGAATCCGTCGCTCCGGCCGAAGTCCAGCCGCAGATCGCCCAGGGTTTGGAAGCAGCCATAGGGCGCTTCGGCTCCCTCGCCGTGCCCGGAGCCGACGCCGCGGCAGATCTGGGTCCTCTGGGTCAGCTCGGTCGCTTCCTTGTAGTGGCCGGCGAAGAGGAGCCGCCGGATCTCGGCCAGGGCGGCCGGAGCCTCCGGATTGTCGTTGTCGTCGGGGCGGCCCGACCAGAGGCTCTTCTCGTTGAGCTGGATCCTCTCCCGGTTGACGCCGCCGAAGACCATGGCGCCCAGAAAGCCGTTGCCGACCGGCAGGGCCCGCAGCCAGGCGGCATCGTTCTTCCAGCCGTCCTTGTCGTCGATCACGGAGGCGTCGGCCGGCTGGGCGTACCAGAGCTTCAGGGGCGGAGCCCCGGTCGTCCCGCCGGCCGGGGACTTGGCGCAGGAGGCGGCGGCCGCCGCGCCCAGAAGGGCGGCCCAGGCCGCAAGAGGAAAGCGCGTCTTCATGATCCGACCTCTCATCGCTCCTCCCTCACTCGGGCCCCCGCGGGCCGCCGCCGGTCGCTCGTCAGCTCAGCGATTTGCGCAGGTGTACGGGCTCATCCCGCCGCTGCCGCAGCCTTTGGTTCAGAAGCTCGACGAAGAGGGAGAAGGCCATGGCGAAATAGACGTAGCCCTTGGGGATGTGGACCCCAAAGCTCTCGGCCATCAGAGTCACCCCGATCAGGAGGAGGAAGCTGAGGGCCAGCATCTTGATCGTCGGGTGCTTCTCGATGAAGCGGGCGATGCCGTTGACCGAGATCATCATGATGATGACCGCCGCCACGATGGCCACGATCATGATCTCGACGTGCCGGGCCAGGCCGACCGCGGTGATGACCGAATCCAGGGAGAAGACGACGTCCAGGACCATGATCTGGAGGACCACCGACAGGAGCCCCCGCGCGGCCCGGGCCTTCCGCCCCTTCTCCTCGCTCTCCAAGCTGACGTGGATCTCATGCGTGCTCTTGGCCAGCAGGAACAATCCGCCGACGAGCAGGATGATGTCGCGGCCGGAGAACTCCCGGCCGGCGACGCCGAAGAAAGGTCGCGTCAAGCGCATGATCCAGGTCAGGGACAGGAGGAGGAGGATGCGGCTGATCATGGCCAGGGCCAAGCCGACCACACGGGCCCTCTCGCGCTGGCCCTCCGGCAGGCGGCCGGCCAGGATGGAGATAAAGACGATGTTGTCGACGCCCAGGACGATCTCCAAGGCCGTCAGGGTCAGCAGGGCGACCAGGTTCGGAGCCGTCAGCAGGCTCTCCATCGGATCACTTCTTGTAGAGGATCTTGCCGCCGACGATGGTCCAGAGGACCTCGGCTTGGAGGATCTCCTCCTCCGGGCAGCTCATGAGATCCTTGGAGAAGACCGTCAGGTCGGCCAGCTTTCCGGGAGACAGAGAGCCCTTGATCCCCTCTTCGAAGGCGGCGTAGGCGCCGTTGAGGGTATAGGACCGCAGGGCCTCCTCGCGGGTCATCTTCTGGGCGGGATAAAACTCCCGGCCGTTCTTCATCCGCCGGGTGACGGCGGCGTAGAAGCCCGGGAGCGGGTCGCAGTCCTCCACGGGCGCGTCCGTTCCGTTGCTGACCACGGCTCCCGAGTCCATCAGCTTGCGCCAGACATAGGCGCCCTCCTCGGCCCTCTTCTCTCCCAGCCGCAGCGCGATCCAGGGCCCGTCGGAGGTGCAGTGGATGGACTGCATGGCGGCGATGACGCCCAGGGCCCCGAAGCGCGGGATATCGGCGGCGGACAGGTGCTGGGCGTGCTCGATGCGGAAGCGGACGTCCTTCTTGTCCGGGTGGGCTTGGAAGGCGGCCTCGTAGATGTCGAGGGTCTCGCGGTTGGCCCGGTCCCCGATGGCGTGAACGCCGAGCTGGAAGCCGTTCTCGATGGCGATGCGGGCCGTCTCCTTGAGGCTCTCGATCGGCTCCGTGTTGAGCCCCGTCGAGGCCGGCAGGTCGGAGTAGGGCTCCAGCAGCCAGGCGCCGTGGGCCCCCAGGGCGCCGTCGATGAGCCGCTTGATCGTCCGCACCGTCAGCCGGTTGCCGCCGTAGCCGACGATCTTCCATTCGCCCGCGTGCTCGGCCAGCCTGCGGTTGTCTTCGCTGAGCATGACGTTCAGCCGCACGCCCAGCTTGCCCCGGTCGATGGCGCTCTTGTAGAGCTCGACCTGGGACCAGCCGACGCCGGCATCGGTGACGCTGGTCAGGCCCTTGGACAGGCACTCCCGGTCGGCCAGCTCGATGATCCTGGCCTGCTCCTCCAGCTTCTCCTCCGGCGTGCGCGCGGCCGCCCAGAGAGCCAGACCGCGGCGGACCAGGCCCTGGGCCGTCTCCAGGAAAGCCCCGATCGGACGGCCCCGGGCGTCCCTGACGATCTGGCCGCCCGCCGGGTCGGGCGTGGCAGCGGTCACCCGGCCCAGCTCCATGGCTTTGGCGTTGGCCAGGCAGGAGTGGCCGCTGGCGTGAGTCAGGACGACGGGATTGTCCGGCGAAACCCGGCTCAGCGCGTCATGCAGGGGCAGACCGTCCACGTTGGGATCGGGGCGTTTGTCCCACTTCTCCTGGTGCCAGCCCCGGCCTGTGATGGGCTGGCCGGGCTTGGCCGCGCGGGCCGCCTCTCCGACCAGGGCCACGATCTCGTCCCAGCTGCGGGCCTTGGTCAGGTCGAGCGACAGCCGGGCCTGTCCGATGCCGGTGAAATGGAGGTGCGAGTCGATAAGCCCGGGCGTGGCCAGCCGGCCGCCAAGGTCGATGACCTGGGTCGCCGGACCCACATGGGCGGAGATCTCCTTGGACGTGCCGAGAGCGGCCACGACGCCGCCGCGCGCGGCCAGGGCCTGGACCTCCGGCTTGGCCGGATCCATCGTCACGATCTTGCCGTTGGTCAGGACAAGATCGGCCGGCTCGGGCTTCTGGCCGCAGCCGGCCAAGGCCAGCGCCGAAGCCAGGGCGATGAGGACGGGCAGACGGAGGTTTCGGAGGATCATGGCGCACCTTCCTTCCGCCCCGTTTTACATCATTTCCCCCATCCCCGACAAGGCGCTTGAGGCTCTCCCTTTATGCTAAAATGGCGGCTCGCCGGGAGGCGGTCATGAGACTTCGCGCCGCGATCTTCGACCTCGATGGAACGCTCCTCGACACCATCGAGGATCTGGTCGATTCCATGAACGCGGCCCTGGCTGGTCTGGGCCTCCCCCCGCGGACCACGGACGAGTGCCGGAACTTGGTCGGAGACGGATTAGCGATATTCATCCGCCGGGCCCTCCCCGAAGCGCTCCGCGGCGACGAAGGCGCGGCCGCGCGGCTGGACCGATTGATGCGGACGGAATACAAGGCCCGACAGGCCGTCAAGACGCGGCCCTATCCCGGCGTCGACGCCCTGCTCGCCGGCCTCGTCGCGCGCGGCATCCCCCACGCCATCCTTTCCAACAAGCCTCATCCATCGACGCTGGCGGTCGTGGAGCGTTATTTTCCCGGCCATCCCTTTCGGATCGTCTTCGGGGCCAGGGACGGCGTCCCGGTCAAGCCCGATCCGGCTGGAGCCCTGGAGATCGCCGCGCTTCTGGCTCGTCCTCCGGCCGAGATCCTCTACCTCGGCGACACCAATACCGACATGAAGACGGCCGGGGCCGCCGGAATGTTCGCGGTAGGGGCGCTGTGGGGCTTTCGAACCCGCGAAGAGCTGCTGGCCAACGGGGCTCGGGCCCTGGCCTCCAAGCCGGAGGATGTATTGGCTTTCTTTTCCTAGAGAGGCCCTGAGAATCCCCACCCGGAAGAAAGGGTCCTAGGCCTTTAGTTGGATCATCGCCCGATTCCGGGAATCAGAGCGGGCTAGGGTGCCGGCCAACGGCGGAGAAGCGCCGGTTGAGCCCGTGTCGGGCGCCCTTGGTGGAGAGCGACCGACAAGATCGAGCTAGGACTCCTAGGCCCGATATAAATATCGGTGCAGGCTCAACCAAGCAGCCGGGTCGGCATCCTAGGACGCTATTCCCGGAATTGGGCGGTGTGCCTTTTTGGGGCAAGGTTTGACGCATCGACGGTCCGAGACTATAGTGAGGGGGTAACGAAAGGAGGGCCATCCAAGGCGCAATTTCTTGCGGGAGTCGGAGCGCGAGCTATCCGCTCCCCGGCCCTCCTTTCCCTTGCTTAACCCTTTAGTCGCCCGGCCCCCCCCTAAATGGAAAATTCGGAAAAATTGGTTGAGACTGCACCTGTGTCCGGATCGGGCCTCGTAGTTCTGGCTCGATCTTGTCGCCACGCATCATCATGGGGCTACCAACACGGGCTCAACCGGCGCTTCTCCGCCGTTGGCCGACCATAGGCCGTTTTATCCCCCTGACGCAGTTGATTCATCACGATTCGGTCGCGGCCTAAGGCTCCGTCGCCCCCGACGGTGTACCCTAAACCGCTTGGCCTTCCCGGAAATTGGCGAAGAACAAAAAAAAATCCCCGCCCCGGGGAGCCGAAGGCCCCCGGGACGGGGAAGGACGTCGGTCCGAGTCGGCAGCCCGCCGCTACCGCCGGGTCACCTTCATGGCGCTGGCCTGGCTGCTGGCGCCGGACAGCTGGACAGTATGCTTCAGGGTGAAGGAGCCCAGCGAGTTCTTCTGCCAGATCTCGTTGTAGTCCTTGGAGCCCTTGGCCGTGCAGGGCTCGGTGAAGGTATTGGTGGCGTCCAGGATGGAGACGTTGTCGATCCAGGCCTGGTCGTGACGTGTCCCGTTGTCGCCGCCTTCCAGGGTTACGCTCAGCTTGATCCGGACGAGCGTCAGGGTCCCGCCGCCGGAGGAAGTCACCGTATAGGTCACGGAGTCCGTCCAGCCATTGCTTTCGCTGGGCTGGGGGGCCACCACGGGCGAGATTTCGATGCTTCCGGCGCTCCCGGTCCACTCCGAGTAGATGTCAAAGTGCCACGTCGTGCTGAAGCAGGTGCTCTTATAGACGTAGGTCGTATTGTCGGCGTCTCCCCCACTGTCGTCCTTCTTGATGACCTTGGTGTAGAGGAAGTAGCCGCCGACGAGCAGAAGGCCCAGGGCCAGCAGCGTGCCGAACAGGCCGCCCAGGAAGCTGCGCTTGCCGCCCGCCGCTCCGGCGATGGCTCCTGCGGCGCCGCTGCAGTCGCGGCCGTAATACTTCAACTTCTTCAGCTCCAGGCCCTCGATCGTCTTGCCCTCGCCCAAAATGGCTTTGGCCTTACAGAAGTACTTGATGGCGGGGTCCTTGTATTTGAGCTTCTCATAGGTCGCCCCCATCAACAGGTACGTCTCGCCCTTGAAGATGTCCCGGCCCTCGACCGCGGCCAGGTCCGAGACCAGCTTCTCCAGGATGGTCTTGGCTTCCTCGTACTTCTCGGCGAAATAGGCTTCTCGCCCCTGCGCGAAGGCCGTCTCCAGCGGATCGGGCTGGTTGACCTGGGCGGCCAGGGCGTAGTGGGCCTCGCCGGCCACCAGAAGACAAAGAACAACCGCGAGAACGCGGCAAAGAGTCCAACGCTTGATTGTATTCATAGTCCACCTCCCGGTGGCTTCAACATAATGGGGAAGCAGGCTTATTGTCAAGGGCCGGAATGTATGCTATCTGTGGGCCGGGAATGAGAAAAGCCAAGCCGGCCGCGGTGCTTTTGGCCGCCCTGCTCGCGCTCGGCCGCGTGCCGTCTCCCGCCCAGGAAGCCTCTCAGGCCGGAGAGAGACCGGAGAGCCGCAAGGCCTTCGGCCCGCTCGAAAAATCGCTTCTCCTGCCGGGCTGGGGCCAGATGTCGGAAGGCCGCTGGCTTGAAGGGGTCCTGTTCCTGGGTTTGGAGGCGGCCTGCCTCCTAGGAGCCATCCATGAGAACCGCCTGGGCAATGAAGCCTACCGGCTCTACCAGGCGGCCGGGACCGCGGACGAAGCGGTCCTCTACCGCGAGGATACCGAAAGCCGGGATGCACGGCGCAACCGGCTGCTCCTGGCCGGGGCCGCCGTCTGGGCCCTCAACCTGCTGGATATCCATCTCATCATCAAGGGCAAGGAGGGGCCCTCCCGGCAGCTCTCGCTCAGGATCGGAAGCCATGGAGCGTCCGCGCTCGCGGTCGTGGCCGGCTGCCGTTTTTAGCCTGCTGCTCCTGGCCGGCTGCCAGGACCGGCTTTTCGACAATCCGCTGGATCCTTCCGTCTCGGAAGCCGTGTTCGAAATCGTCCAGACGATCAACGGGCCGGCGGCCGCTCCCCGCGGCCTGGCCTGGGACGGGGCCGCCCTCTGGCTGGCCGATGGGGCCGGCGGCGTCCTCTACAGCCTCAATCCCGCCAGCGGCGCCGTCGTGCGGGCCCTCCGCCCTCCGGCCCTGGGGCTATCCGACGCGGCTTATGACGGCGTCGATCTGTGGGTCTGCGGGGAAGCGGACGTCTTTCTCCTTAAGATCGGCTTTCTGGCCGGCGACGTGCTCAAGCGCCTGAACATGCAGCGGGGATCGTTCACCGCCTTGGAGTTCGGACAGGGCACCCTCTGGGCCGCTGACGCTCAAAGCAACAAGATTTTGAGAGTCGACCCCGAAACCGGCCAGGTCCTCGGCTCGTTCGACAATCCGGGCACCCGCATCACCGGGCTGGCCTTCGACGGGACGGGATTCTGGATCGCGGACGCCGGCACCCTGACCATCTACCGGACCGCTGCGGACGGCGCCGTTCGCGGCCGCTACCTGTCGCCGGGCCCCTCCCCGCAGGGACTGGCCTTCGACGGACGGTTCCTCTGGAACGCCGACGGCAGCGGGAAGATCTACCAGCTTCGGGCCCGGGACTGATGATGCGGCGGGCGGCTTGGCTCCTGCTTCTTCTGGCCCTCGGGCCACAATCGGCCCCGGCCGCCGACCCGCCGCTTCTCCGCCTCCAAGGCGCCTACCTGGCCTACAGCCACGACCACGGCTTCATCCTCGGCCATGAGGTCCGCTTCGAATGGCGCGGCTGGACGGTCACGGGCGGGGACGTTCGGATCGACGTCCCGGCGCGGCGGGCGGCGGTTCTGGGCCGGGTCGTCCTGACCCGAGGGCAAGAGCGCCGGGAGGGCGATGAGCTCCTCTTCGATCTGGAGGCCGAATCGGGCATCCTGGTCCGATACGGCGAGGAGATGGACGTGTCGGTCTGGCCCGACACAAGGGGCGTCGAAGACGCCGCCGCCGAAGCCCGCTCCCGGCGATCCGGGTTGGAGGGCGTCTCCTGGGCCCGGATGCGGGGATCGCTTCTCTACGCCTCGGCCCGAGCCATTGAAATCCTGCCTTCCTTCGAGGTCTACGGCGACGATGTCCTCTTCCATGTCGAAGGCTTGGAGTCGGTCGGCTTCAAGCGGCTGAAGCTGTCCTTCGGGGATAAAGCCGAGAGGGAGGGGCTGTCGCTGGACCGGGTCTGGTACACCCGCAACCAGGGCCTCTTCGGCGACCTCAGCCTGGACCTGGGGCGGGAGAGCCGGCTCCGCAGCCGGACGCAGCTCCATTACGAGGAGCACTCCATTCTCTCGGATTACGCCGGGCTCCCCCGCCAAGTCGACCTCCAGACATCCAACGTCTGGACCGCGGGCAGCGGCTGGGACTTCGGCCTGGACGGCAACTACAGCTCGACCGGACTGGGCAACGCCCGGCTCTCGGCTCTGGTCAAGAGCCGGGATAAGAAGCGGTCGGCCGCCTTCGACCTTTCGTACAACAAGCCCCTGCAGTCGGCCGGCGAGACATGGCTGGGCCTGAAGACCGACTTGGACTCCGAATCCTGGGGCCGCCTGTCCTTCTCCGGCCGCCAGGAGCTGCATGATCAGACCTTGGCTTCCCTGGCCTACGATAAGGGCTGGGGCCGGCGGATCCGCCTCAACCTGGACGCCCGCTACGCCCATTACCGCGTCGGCGGCCGGGGCGCCAGCGCCTCGCGGATCCTGACCGGACAAGTCGGGCTGACCTACGAAGCCGACGGCTACCGGGCGGCGGCGGAGTACAGCCTGAACGACGACTTGATCGGCGGCCGGCGCCTGACCCAGCCCCAGCTGAGGCTGACCATGAAGCCCGTGACCTTCTACGGCGGCCTCCTGACGGCCGGCTTCTCCAATGCCCTCGTCTTCCAGACCCTGAACGACGACGGCGAGATCGGACGGAGCTACAACGACAACGCCGTCTTCAGCCTGGCCGCGACACCGGTCCGTCCGTGGGCCGGATTCACCCTCCGGCCGACCCTCTCGGCGGAGCAGTTCATGGAGAAAGAGGGCCGCAATTTCACCTCCGGCGGCCTGGTCCTGCAGGCGGTCCAGGAGATCCGCCGGGGGGTCACGCTGGAGGTCTTCTACAGCGCCCAGTCCAGGCGCCGGACGCGGGGCTGGCTGGTCGAGGGCACCACCAGCCAGGATCTGACCGCCGCGTTCCGGATCAAGACGGGGGGGCGGATCGAAGGCTGGGCTTCCGTCTCCTTCGATCCCAAGCACGGCGACTGGAAGCGCGGCTTCGCCGACCTGAGCCTGGTCCTGTTCAAGAGCTGGAGGATCCAGAGCCTGCTGAGCTACGACTTCTTCGCCGGCCGTATGGCCAACGTCGATCTCTATCTCGTCCGCAAGGCCGGGCGCTTCGACCTGAGGCTCCTCTGGCGGAGCCTGTCCAAGCAGCTCCTGATCGAGCTGGTCCCGGCGATTTGATCTCGAGACGCGATAGTTTGACGTTTTCTTGACGAATTTATGACATCCCGAGCTCTCACAAGCGCGATCCTGTCTGCGAGCCCGCAAAGAGGGCTCGAGTCTTATAAGGAGCGTGCCATGAAAAAGTTGCTCTTGGTGCCGCTGGCTATCCTTCTCGCCGCCACCCTCGTGGATGGTCAGGCCGGTCAAGAGACGGCCAAATCCGATTTCGGGGATCTGGTTGTCTCGGCCATCACCGTCCTTCCCCCCACGGGGGCGGGCTGCACGTATCGCTGGCGAATAACGGTCGGCAACACCGGGAAGGAGAAGGTGAACGATCCCACGATCTCGGTCAACGCGTCTCAGGGAGGTCCGAGCGGCGACTGGCAGCCGGCGGGGGGGAAAGCCCTGGGCTCACTGGCGGCCGGGGCGGTCAAGGATCTTGAGCTGACGTTTAAACGGCTGGCCGGGAAAACTCTCTTGAAAGCGACTATCTACCGTTCCTCCGCCCCTGTGATCGAGTCGATCGTCGCGCTCCCCCTCGAAAGCAACCCTTCAATTCTCATCGAGAACTGCGCCCTCACGGCAAACGGCTACAGGGCGACGATCCGAAACACCGCGTCGAGCGGCATCTCCGATCTGACGATCCAAGGATACGCCGCCTCGAATCCGGATGCCGCTTCGTGGTCCGGCGCCGGCGGAATGAAGATCTCCTGCCTGGAGGGCGGCCGTGCCTACGATCATACGGGACTTCGCCCCGGGGAGTCGAAAGTCATCAAGATCCAGGCTTCCCTGGGCGGCATCCTGCTGGCAGAACGCGTCTTCGACCTGCGCTGAAGAGGAGAATCCCCATGTCGAAAGCCTGGCCCCGCCAAGTCGCGGTGTTCATCCTGCTCGGGCTTCTGACCGCGCTTTTGCCTTTAAACGCCCAGCCCCTGCCGGCGGATTCCATACGACGTCTTCCATGGATCGATCCCCCGACCTATGCCCTCGAGCTGGAAGAGAATCTGATCCGCATCATCGGCCCGAACTTTAAACGCGCCATCCAGGATGGGACCTATCAAGATTCGCAAAACAACTCCATCATCATCGTTAACGGACGTCCGACCGAGTATCGAAGCGGCGGGACAGTCCGGCTCGTCGGGCCTCAATACGCGAAGGCCGGCTCGGGAATCCGGCTTGTCGGGCCGAACGCGCAACGGATCATTCCGAATGATGGAGCTTATCGATCCGCCAAGGGTGCCGTCATTATCGTCGAGTCGGGCGCTTTAACGCGCGCCGGCTAGTCGATCCGCAGGAGTTGGAAGGCATCCCTCCGCCGCGGGCAGCGCGTCGACCTAGGCAGCGAGGGGAAGCGCCCGGCTACGGACGCCGAGGAGAAAATTCGTTCCGGCCTCCTTATTCGCGTCCTTCCGGGCTGCGGCTAATAAAGCGGCGCGTGTAGGCTCGGACCTCGGGCACACCGAGCCCAAGCGAGACGAGGTAGAAGACGGCCGTTCCAACCGCGCCGCCCAGGACGATCACGGCCAGAAGCGCCAATCGTCCGGAGGCGAGCCAACCGCTCACGAGACGAACAGATCCCCAGGCGGCGGCTCCGCCGGCCAGGCCGGCGGCGGTGATCTTGCTGAGATAGGCCATCAAGGGACCGGGCCCCAGGGAGCCGATTCGACGCGGCAGAAGAAGGAACAAGATGGCCGCGTTGACCAAGGCCGAGATGGAGGCCGACAAGGGAAAGGCCCGAATGCCGAGCGGCCCCTTGAGGGCCAGGTTGAGGGCAATCGTCAAGGCCACGGCGACGAAGCTCGCGATCATCGGCGTCCTGGCGTCCTTGTAAGCGTAGAAGACAGCCGCCAGGTTGCGCAGGGCCGACATGAACGGCACGCCCAGCATGTAGAGGACGAGGATGGCCGCCGAAGCCGCGCCGTCGGCGGCGGCGAAGCGCCCGTGGACGTAGAGAAGCGACGTGATCGGCCCGGCCAGAGCGGCGATCAGAATCGACGTGGGGACGGTCAGGAAGAGGACCATGCGGAGCGAGTCCTGCAGGGTGGTCCGGACGGCCTCCGCGTCGCCCTCGGCGGCGAAGCGCGCGAAGGACGGCAAGGCCACGGCCCCGATGGCGATGCCGAAGAGCCCCAGCGGCAGATGCATGATCCGATAGGCCGACTCGAGCCACGACAGGCTCTTCTCGGGCAGGCCGGTGATCAGCACGGTGTTGACGAAGAAGCTGATGCGGGAGCCGGACAGGCCTATGGCGACCGGGACGAAGAGGGCCATGGCCCGCCGGAAGGCGGGATCCCGGAAGCTGAGCACGGGCCGGTAGCGGAAGCCCTTCCGGCCGAGGGCGGGGACCTGGACCAGGAACTGCATCAATCCGCCGGCCACGACCCCGATGGCGGCGCCCAAGACGGGCTCGACGCCGCGGGCGGTCAGGAACCCGAACAGGGCCAGGGGCGTCAGGAAGGAAAAGACGTTGAACACGGCCGGAGCCACGGCCGGGACGAAGAACGAGCCCTGGGTGTTGAGCACGCTCATGGCCCAGGCGGCCAGGGCGATGAAGAGCAGGAAGGGGAACATGACCGCCGTCATCTGCCCGGTCAGGGCCAGCTTTCCCGGGACCTTGTCGAAGCCATGGGCCATCAGGCCGGCCAGCGGGCGGGCCGCCAGGATGCCGGCCGCGACGATCAGGCCGACGACGAGCAGCAGGACGTTGAGGATGTTCGAGGCGAAGCGGTTCCCGGCCTCGGGGCTCTTTCTCCTCTCTTCGGCCAAGACGGGGACGAAGGCCGAGGACAGGGCGTTCTCGGCGAACAGGTCGCGCAGCAAGTTGGGAATGCGAAAGGCGGCCCGAAAGGCGTCGTTGGCCAAGCCAGCGCCGAAGAGATGGTTGATGACCATCTCGCGGACGAGGCCCAGCACGCGGCTGAGCAGGGTTCCCAGGGTGAAGGAACGAACGCCCTTGGCGATATCGGCCATCGATTCGACCTCGTTCCCCGGGAGTATAGCATAGCCGCCGCGGTTTCACCGCCGGGCCCGGATTTAGTATGATTCCCCGGCCCCTCAGGAGGACGCCATGGCCAAGCCCTTCAAGACCGCGCTCGCCCAGGATGGTCCGCAAGTCGGAATCCTCCTCTCTCTCCCCTCGCCCGAGATCGCCGAGATCGCCGTCGAAGCGGGCTTCGACTGGCTGTTCATCGACATGGAGCACGGCCTGCTGGATTTCGCCTCCGTCCAGCGCATGGTCCAAGCCGCCGCGGGGCGCACCCCCTGCATCGTCCGGGTGGCGGCCAACGATCCGGCCTGGATCGGCAAGGCCTTGGACACGGGGGCCGACGGGCTGATCTTCCCCCATGTCAATTCCGCCGCGGAAGCGGCCGCCTGCGTCCGGGCGGCCCTCTACGCCCCGGCGGGAGCGCGCAGCATCGGCGTCGCCCGCAGCCAGGGCTATGGCGCGGGGATCCGGGAGGACTTGGACTCCGCCAACGGCCGAGTCGCCTTGATCGCCCAGGCCGAGCATATCGACGCCGTCCGGGCCATCGACTCGATCCTGGAAGTCCCCGGCCTCGACGCCGTTTTCATCGGCCCCCTCGACCTCTCGGCCAGCCTGGGTATCCCCGGCCGCACGGACGATGCCCGCGTGCAGGACGCGATCGGGACCACCCTGGCGGCGGCCCGGATGAGAGGGATTCCGGCCGGCCTCTTCGCCCCCGGCGCCACCGCGGCCCGGGCGGCCTTCTCCCGCGGCTTCTCCTTCGTCGCCGCGGGAACCGACGGCGCGCTTCTGGTCGAAGCGGCCCGCGCCCTGGTCGACGGAATCCGGGCCCGCTAACGGGCCGGGACGGTCGGCTTCAGCTTGTAGGTCTCGATGGCGAAGGGCCCGACCTTGAATACGATCCCGGCTTCGTTCGCCGGCAGGGGCTTCGGGTCGAGCTCGATGATGCTGGTCGCCTCGGCCCCGGTCCACTTCAGGCTTCCGCCCAAGCGGACGTCGGCCGCCTTCCCTTCGAGGTCGTAGCAGCGCAGGACGACGCCGCCGTCGTCCTCGGCCTTCTTCACTGTTCCGATCAGGACGTTGTCCGCCGAGAAGGACAGGAAGCTCTCGCTCTCGGGCAGGGTCCCCGCGCGGGATCCGGCCGCCGCCGGCACGACCGCTCTCAGATCGTGGGCCGCCCCGATCCCGCTCTTATATCCGCTCCGCCAACCGGACTCGTGGCTCGTCAGGCTGAAGCGGTAGCGATGATCGCCCTCCTGGAGGTACCAGTTCCCCTGGCCGTGGCAGCTGCGGCGCGAGGCCAGCAGGACGCCTTGCAGGACCGGGTAATCGACCGGGCTGTCGGTCGGATCCGCGTAATCGTTGACGGCGACGTCCGTGGTCAACGTGACGCCCCGCCGGCCGTCGCCGGCGCTCAGAAAGCGCTGGACCTCGCGGGGCCGGATCTCGGACATCTCCTGGTCGTAGACGAGCGAGCCGTAGGCCGGCCCGCCCGTGCCCTTGGCCTCGCCGCGGCCCACTTCCACGACTCCCATCGGGACCTCGTAGGCGACCTGGCGCCCGGCGGCTTCGGCCGCCACCGGGACGGCCAGCCGGTATTCGCGGTAGGGCGATCCGTCCCATCCCAGGAGGGCGACAGCGCAGTCGATCCTCTTGACGGTCCTATAGAAGATCAGCCTCTGCTCAATGGCGCAGTCGGCCATCTTCTGCCGCAGGCGGAAGACGTCCTTGACCGGCCCGGACTCGCCGGCCAGGTAGGTCCAGGCCGGAGCCAGGCGGCCGAGCCTCTCGAAGCCTTCCATGGTCGGGGCCTGGACGCGCCCGAACTCGCCGGCGCCGTTGCCGACGGACTTCATGGTGAAGATCTCGAAGCCGAGGAACTTATCCGTCCTCAGGATCTCGGCTCCGAGGGCCTTGTCGTAGAGAGACCGGATGCCGCCGTCGACCAACCGGACCTTGTAATAGTCGTTCTCATAGTCCTCGACCGGAACGGAAGTCCGCGGTCCGGCGACGGACGCGCTCAACCGCTGCGTGTCTCCCGCCGCCGGCCCGAGATAGTATGTCGCATACCCCGCCGGAGGGATGTCGCGGGCGATGAATTCGATCCTCTCCCTGTCGGCGGCCTGCTCGGCCGAGGGCGCTCGAACCTGATGCGGCGCGATCCGGCCGTCGGCGCCCCGGATGACGTAATCGCCGGTTGGCCGGGGGATTTCCACCTCGACCGGGCCCGAGCGGGCCCAGGACAGATCGTTGAAGACGACGATCGGCAGCCCCTTGCCCGACGCCGCACGAACCCGTCCCGCTATGGCTCGCTGCGCCCCGGCCAGCGCGGACTCGGCGGTATCGGCCGCCGACTCGTAGAGCCTGCGGAACAGGCGGTCCGTGACCTGGCCTTCCTTGCCGCCCCAGCCGTGGTCCGGATAGACCGCCTGCCGCCAGGCCTCGCTCAGCTCCGCCGCCGGGTAGCCGCGCCAGGACCCTTCCAGGAGAGCCGCCACGACGTTGAAGAGCTCCGCCGCGGGGAGAAGCCGGCCGGCCCGCCGATGGGCGTCGATGGCCCAGTGGTGCGTCGGCCCATGGATGTAGAGCCACAGATCCGGCCGCTCGCCCTCGACCTTGGGAAAATCGGGACGGCCCTTGTCCAGGGCCTCGAAGAAGCCGCGGGCCGAGGCGTACTGCATCGTCGTCCCGGGCTGGGACCGGTTCCAGAGCGCGATCAGCGGCCGATAGTCCTGCGGCTTGGAGAAGTCCTCGGAGTGCAGAAGCGGGAATTCGGACGGCCAGCCGCCGTCCCGGTAGCGCGGCGCCATGGCTTCCAGCTTGGCCGCGATGGCCCGGACGGCCGCGGCTTCCGGCTTGGCGTTGAGCAGGGCCGAGGAGTTGCCGTAGTGGCCCGGGGTGAAGGCCAGAACGGAGCTGCCGTCGGGGCTGGCCCAGCGGTAGAAGCCCTCGTGAAAGCGGCTGATGACCATGTAGGGGACCCCGGCCTTGGCCAGGATCTGCTGCATCTGCAGGGACCGGGCCGGGACATCCGGATTGAAGTAGACCTTGGCGTCGGCCCCGGGGATGTTCCGCAGAAGCCAGCCACGGCCGAAGTAGACCTGGCGGATGAGCTGCTCGCCGGACAGGAGCGACTCGTACGGCTGGGTGTAGGTGGCGCCCCACTCCATGCGGCCTTCCCTCGTGTAGCGCTCGATCTCCTGCCGCCGCTCGGGGTGGCGCTCCAGGTACTCCCGGAGGTTGAGCATGTTCTCCATGACGAAGCGATAGTCGGGATGGGTCCGCATCATCTCCAGGGCCGGGGTGATGCAGCTCTCGTCGCGGTACGTCATGCAGGCTTCGGGGCTGTCCATCCAGGCGATGTCCTGATGGCTGGAGGAGAGGATGTGGATGCGGAAGGGCGGCATCGTCTGGGCGGCGTCCATGGGCGCTCCTGCGGCGGCGAGGAAGGTGGCCGCGGCGACGGCCGCGGCTGCAAGGAGGGCGGCTTTTTTCATGGCGGTCCTTTCGAGTCTCAGTCCAGGATCGACAGGTCCGGCTTCAGCAGCCGGCTGATCAGGGGATCGCGGCGGTTCTCCGGCGTGGCCAGGAAGACGCCCGTGTCCACCGACTTCTCATACGGCTCGCCGCGCAGATGGGCCACGGCCGTGCTCACGCTCTTGTAGCCCATCTGGAAGGGATCCTGCAGGACCAGGCCCATCAGCCGTCCGGCCTCCAAGGCTTCGATGAGCTTGCGGGACGAGTCGAAGCCGACATGGACGATCCGGCCGGCCCGGCCGTGGTCCTCGATGGCCCGCAGGGCCCCGAAGGTGGTGGACTCGTTGGGCGTGAAGACGGCGTCCACCTGGGGAAAGCGGTTGAGCAGGTTCTCGGCCGTCTGGTAGGCCGTCTCGGTCGTCACGCCGGCGTACTGGTTGTCGGACAGGATCCTGATGTTGGGATACTTGGACCTCAGCGTGTCGAGGAAGCCCTGCTCGCGCTTGGTGCTGCCCTCGACGCTGGCGATGACCCGGATCAGGATGGCCGTCCCCCGGCCCTTCAGCAGCTCCCCGATCCTGTCGGCCGCTACGACCCCCCCTTTGTAGTTGTCGGTGGAGATATAGGCGACTTGCGAGGCGCTGCTGAGGCCCGAATTGTAGATGACCGTGGGGATGCCCAGGCGGGCGGCTTCCTCCACGGGACGGACCAGGGCCTTGTCGTCCATCGGGGTCAGGACCAAGGCGTCGATGCCGGCGTTGGTCAGCGTCTCGACGATCTGGATCTGCTCGTTGCGGTCGTCTTCCTTGAGCGGGCCTTTCCAGATGACTTCGACGCCCCGCTCGCGGGCCGCGGTCAAGGCTCCGGCGTGGATGGCCTTCCAGAACTCGTGGGTGGTGCCCATCGGGACGACGGCCAGCGTCAGCCGGCGCGCGCCCGACGGGGTCGGCCCGGCCTCCCGCCGGCAGGAGGAGGAGGCCAGGGCTCCGAGGAGGGCGAGGGAGAGAGCGGCGGCGGTCCCCATTCGGGATCGGGGTCGGGCAGATGACATGCGGCTAGCCTCTTGATCGGGGATTATTGCAGCGTCTCGCGAATCCGGGCCCGCTCGTTCAGCCGGGCCAGGACCGCGGCCAGCTCCGAGGGCGGCTGGTCGGAGATCTGAAGCACGATCTTCTTCTTCGTCGTCCGTCCCTTGATACCGCCGATGAGAGAGCCCGCGGCAGCGCCCGCCAGGCCGCCGGCGAGGGCCCGGAGGCGGCGCTTGCCGGACGACTTCTCCCGCCCGGCGCTCAAGTCGCCCAGGATGGCGCCGTAGAAGGCCCCCTGCTGGAAGCCGCTCCAAGCGCCGGCGGCCTTGGAGACCTTGGGGATGCGGACGATGCGGATCTCGGCCAAGGGGATGAAGTCATAGGCGGCCGAGGCGACGTCGGCGATGACGAGGGAGCCCGGACGCACGGCGATGAGCTCTCCCGACGCTTCGCTTCCGTCCAGGCGGACGACCTCGATGGAGACGCCGGGCTTGGCCTTGGCCGTCCCATCCACGGCCAGGAAGCACGCCCCCAGGACGAGCAGCCCCGGAATCGTCAGGAAGGGAACACGGCGCGGCGTCTCTCTCATGGCTGGAATCCGGCTTGGGCCATTGTAGCACCATGCCCGCGGGCGGGCCAGAAGGAGAGGCGGCGGATCCCGCTTTTTTTTCGGGCCGTTTCCCGATATGATCCCCGGCATGAGCCAAGCCGCCGTGAACGGACCGCGCCGGGGGCGCTTCCGCTGGACCGTCTGCGCCCTCCTCTTCTTCGCCGCGACCATCAACTACATCGATCGCCAGATCATCGGCATCCTGGCTCCCCACCTGCAGAAGATCTTCGGCTGGAGCGAGGTCGAGTACGGCTACATCGTGACCGCCTTCCAAGCCGCCTACGCCCTCGGCCTGGTCCTCTTCGGCCGCCTGGTGGACCGCATCGGAACGCGCCTCGGATACGCAGCCGCCATCGCCTTCTGGAGCCTGGCGGCCATGGCCCACGCCGCGGCCCGCTCGGCCCTCGGCTTCGGCGCCGCCCGCTTCGCCCTCGGCCTGGGCGAAGCCGGCAACTTCCCCACCGCCATCAAGGCCACGGCCGAGTGGTTTCCCAAGCGGGAGCGGGCTTTGGCCACCGGCGTCTTCAACGCCGGGACCAACGTCGGCGCCGTGGCCGCTCCGGCCTTGGTGCCGTGGCTGACGATCCGGTTCGGCTGGCCGGCCGCTTTCCTCGCCACCGGCGCCATCGGCTTCGTGTGGATCATCTTCTGGTTGGCCCTCTACGAGATCCCGGAGCGCAAGCGCGGCCTCGACCCGGCCGAGCTGGCCTACATCCAGAGCGATCCCGCCGAGTCGTCCGCCGCCAAGATCCCCTGGCTCAGGCTCCTGCGCTACAGGCAGACCTGGGCCTTCATCCTGGGCAAGTTCCTGACCGACCCCATCTGGTGGTTCTACCTATACTGGCTGGCCAAGTTCCTCAACGCCAGGTTCGGCCTGACGCTCTCGGGCCTGGCCCTGCCGCTGGTCGTCGTCTACCTGATGACCGACGTCGGCAGCGTCGGCGGCGGCTGGGCCTCCTCGCACCTGATCAAGAAGGGCCGCACGGTCAACGCGGCCCGCAAGACGGTCATGCTGATCTGCGCCCTGTGCGTCGTCCCGGTGACGATCGCCCCCCGGTCGGCGACGGTCGCCATGGCCGTCCTCCTGGTCGGGCTGGCGGCCTCGGCCCACCAGGCTTGGTCGGCCAACATCTTCACCTTCGTCTCCGACATGTTCCCCAAGCGGGCCGTCGGCTCGGTGACGGGGCTGGGCGGGGCGGCCGGGGCGGCGGGCGGGATGCTCTTCTCCGCCGCGGCCGGCCATGTCATCGAGAGGACGGGCGGCTACACGATCCTCTTCATCATCGCCGGCTCGGCCTATCTGCTGGCGCTCTTGATCATCCAGCTTCTGGCCCCGAGGTTGGAGCCGGCCGACTTGTAGGGATCATCCTCCCGCCCATGCCCATCATCCTCAAGGACGTTACCGCCCCCGAGCTGCATGCCGCACTGGCCCCGCGGGGCGTATCTCTTCGCCTGGCCCGGCGGCTCCAGGCGGCTGTCTTGAAGCGTGACGCGTTCCCCGAGAGCCTTCCCGAAGTATCGGACAAGCTGCTGACGCGCCTCGGGGAAGAGGTGCGCCTGCCGCGGCTGGTCCGGCGGCGCAAGGCCGTCTCGCCGCGGGATGGATTCGCCAAGTATCTTTTCCAGGGCGACGGGCCGGAGCTGTTCGAGGCCGTGGGAATCCCCCTGCTTCATCGGGCTGGAAAAGAGAAGACCATCGCTTGCGTGAGCGCCCAGGTCGGATGCGCCCTGGGCTGCGCCTTCTGCGCCACGGGGCGGATGGGCTT
>CAZKXI010000035.1:0-23684 GCA_964556755.1 uncultured Eubacteriales bacterium | reverse complement strand
GCCGCGGGACCAAGGAGGATCGCATGTCCGCACACGAGATGAAGCGCCGCTCCTTCGTGGCCGGGCTGGCCGGGGCCGCTATCGCCGCGCCGCTGGCCGGCCGGCTTTCCGGCAGCTCCGCCGCCCAAGCCGCCGGGCGCCGCCCCCTCATCGTCACCAGCAAGACCAATAATTTCGTCCGGGAAGCCGTGACCACGGCCGCTTGGGAGACTCTGGCCAAGGGCGGCACCGCCCTGGACGCGGCCGAGAAGGCCGTCAACGTCTCCGAGCTCGACCCCCGCGACGCCTCGGTCGGCTACGGCGGCGATCCCAACGAGGAGGGCTTCCTCCAGCTGGACGCCGCGGTCATGGACGGGGCCCGCGGCAACGCGGCCGGAGCCGTGGCCGCCCTGGAGAACATCAAGACGCCCTGCTCCGTGGCCCGCCTGGTCATGGAGCGCACCGATCACCTCCTGCTGGTCGGCAAGGGGGCTTTGAAGTTCGCCAAGATGCACGGCTTCAAGGAGGAGGACCTCCTGACCGACACCGCCCGCCAGCACTGGCGCGACTGGAAGGAGAGCCTCAGTCCCCGCGACTACTACATGACGCCGGCCGACCGCTTCAAGCCCGAGGGCGGCGGCACGATCAACGTCCTGGTCGTCGACGCCAAGGGCGACATCGCCGGCGTGACCAGCACCGTCGGGCACCGCTTCAAGATCGTCGGCCGGGTGGGGGATTCGCCCATCATCGGAGCCGGGCTGTACGTCGACAACGCCGTCGGCGCGGCCGGGGCCACCGGGCAGGGCGAGGAGTCGATCAAGGTCTGCGCCAGCTTTCTGGTCGTGGAGAAGATGCGCGAGGGCATGACCCCGGACCAGGCCTGCCGCACCGTCTGCCAGCGGGTCATCGACCGCAACAACGGCAAGCCGCTCTTCGGCCTCAAGCTCGTGGCCCTCAGCAAGGCCGGCGTCCCCGGCTGCTGCTCCATCCGCGGCAAGCTCGATGCCGAGGGCAAGAAGATCATCGGGCTGGGCTACGCCCTGCACGACGCCCAGGGGCACCGCATGGAGCCGGGGCTGGCCCTGCTTCCGCCGATGACCGCGGCCGAGCAGAATTCCGTCCCGTGGCGATGACCGGACTCCGCAAAAGGCCAAGGAGAAGCCCATGAAGAAGCGCGCCGTCCTCATCCTCGTCGCCGCCGCGGCCGTGGCCGCGGCCGCCCTGGCCTATGCCGTCGGCCGCCAGGCCGGAGCCGGCCAGGCCCCGCCCTTTCACACTGGGGGAGCCCTCTTCCCCGAGCCGGCCCCGGCCGACCCGCCGGCCGGCCCGACGACCGCCGACAACCCGATGATGCTCCTGGCCCGGCCCAAGAACTTCTCGGCCGCCCGGGTCTCCTCCTTCGCCCGCAACGGGCTGAACCTGGACACCCTGCCGGTCCCGGCCGACGGCAAGGAAGTGGTCCTGGCCGACCTCAAGGGGCCGGGGGCCATCACCCACATCTGGATGACCTACCGGGGCGACAGCCGCTTCCTGGTCATCCGATTCTACTGGGACGGCAGCCCCGACCCCAGCGTGGAGGCGCCCCTGGGAGATTTCTTCGGTGTGGCCATGGGCCTGACGGCGCCGGTCTCCAGCCTGCCGATCCAGTGCACCTCCAACGGGCAGTCCAAGAACTGCTGGTGGTACATGCCCTACAACAAGTCGGCCCGGGTGACCCTGGCCAACCTGCGGCCGGCCGACCACTTCCAGGCGACCGAGGTGCCGCTCCGCCACCAGAATCGCTTCTACTACCACGTCGACTACCAGGCCTACTCCCAGCCGGTCAAGGATATCCGCTACTTCCACGCCCGCTTCCTGGAGACCGAGCCGGCCCAGCGCGGCCGCCCGGTCGTGCTGGCCGACATCCAGGGCGAAGGGCACTTCGTGGGCGTGGTCATGGGCAACCGCTCCCGAACCCCCGGCTGGTTCGGCGAGGGCGACGACATCATCACCGTGGACGGCCGCCTGTCCATGGTCGGCACCGGGACCGAGGACTACTTCCTCGACGCCTGGAGCCTGCGCGTCCTCAACGAGAATTACTACGGCTGCCCCATATTCGAGGGCCGCGATGTCGGGCACAAGACCAGCCTCTACCGCTTCCACATCGTCGATCCCATTCCGTTCCGCTCGTCGTTCAAGCTGGAGATCGAGCACTGGCCCTGGACGAGCGAGTTCCCCAACACCGGCCGCGACTACTTCTCCAGCCTCGGCTTCTGGTACCAGAAGGGCCTGCACAAGCCCTGGCCGCGCCTGGGCCGCCTGGCCCAGGACGGGCCTTGGGACCCGGCCAAGGGCCGCTGGTTCGTCGAGGGCGCCCTGGAAGCCGAGGACCTCGGCATCGCCGGCTGGAATAGCGCCGCCGGCGAAGCCGGCCGGCCCGAGCGGCTGCTGTTCATGCCCAACCAGAGCGGCGACCACTATCTGGCCTTCGACGCGGGGGGCAAGGGCCAGGTGACCCTGTCTCTCCCGGCGGCGAAAGCCGGCCGCTACCGGCTGAAGGCCCATTTCCTGCGGGCCCCCGACTACGGCATCGTCCGCCTGTCCGTCAACGGCGCCCCCGTCGGCGAGCCGGTCGACCTCTTCCGGGCCTTCGTCGAGATGTTCCCGCGGCCGATCTGGCCGCCCCGGGAGTACGTCTTCGACGGCGTCGCCCTGAAGGCCGGCCTGAACGAGCTGACCCTGGCCGTGGATTCGAAGAACCCCGAGTCGCAGGGCTTCAAGCTGGGATTGGATTGCCTGGTGCTGGAGCCCGTAAGCGACGCCCGCTGACCAAGATCATCAAGGAGTCTGACATGACCAAGAAGCTGCTGACCGCCGCGGGCCTTCTGCTGGCCCTCGCCTGGGGGGCCGTTCCCGTCTCGGCCCAGTCGATGTCCGATCTGACCCTGCCGCAGGCCGGCCGCTCGCAGCGGGTGACCAGCGGCAATCCCGACGACAACAACGACTCGGCCATCATCGCCAAGGGCGAGACCCGGACCCTGGGCGTCCTGACCGGCCCGGGCAAGATCACCCACCTGTGGCTGGTCCCCCTGTCGATGGACATCCGCTACCCGCGGGCCCTGGTCCTGCGCATCTATTGGGACGGCGCCGCCTCGCCTTCGGTCGAGGTCCCTCTGGGCGACTTCTTCGCCGCCGGCAACGGCATGCGGGCCGAGGTCAACTCCCTCCCGGTCAAGGTCAGCTCCTTCGGCCGCGGCTACAACTGCTACTGGGAGATGCCCTTCCGCAAGTCGGCCCGCATCACTCTCAGCAACGAGTCGGACGTGGCCGAGGCCGATGTCTACTACCAGGTCGATTGGATCCAATGGGCCCAGGCCCCGGCCGAGCTGATGTACTTCCACGCCCGCTACCATCAGGAGTATCCGGCCGTCATCGGCAAGCCCTACACCGTCTTCGAGGGCCAGGGGCGCGGCCACTACGTCGGCACGGTCCTGTCCTCGCAGAACGGCATCGGCCACTGGTTCGGCGAGGGCGACGACTACTTCTACATCGACGGCGAGGCCCGCCCGTCCATCCTGGGCACCGGCACCGAGGACTACTTCAACGAGGCCTGGAACATGCGGGTCCACACCGGGCTCTACACCGGCTGCACCATCTTCGAGCCGCGGGCCCCCGACGCCAGGGTCACGGCCTATCGCTGGCACATCCAGGACCCGGTCGTCTTCAGCAAGTCCCTGCGCTTTACCCTGGAGCGGCGCGGCTACGTCATGAACGCGGCCGGCGAGGTGGTGGCCGAGTCGGGCTCCCGGCCGGACAACTGGTCGTCGGTGGCCTTCTGGTACCAGGACGGCATCGCCGAGCCGTGGTGCCCCTTCCCGCCCTACAAGGAGCGGGTCAATCCCGAGATCGTTCTCCACCTGCCCGAGGTCATCAAGTCGATCCGCCACTCGGACGGCGTGAAGCTCGAGGTCCTGCCCTACAACCGGGCCACCTGGACCAAGCCCTGGTTCCGGGCGGCCAACGAGACGCTGGGCGCCTGGATCGAGATCCCCTTCAAGATCGCCGAGAAGGGCCGCTACTCCCTGTCCCTCTTCCAGACGCTGCGCACCGATCAGGGGATCTGGAAGGTCCTCCTCGACGGCAAGGAGATCTACGAGCTGGGAGAGTCGCACATCCCCGGCGGCTACGATGTCGATCTTGTCCGCCAGCTGCCGCCGGACAAGGTCAACACCGTGCTGGACTTCTTCAACGTCTACCGCAAGGACGAGCACGAGGACTACATCTACGGCCAGAGGCGCGAGGCCAAGATCGGCCTCTTCGCTCTCGAGCCGGGGGAGCACGCCCTGCGGCTGGTCTGCGTCGGGGCCAACCCCCTGGCCGTCGATCCTCTGACGGGCAAGCCCGGATACAACCTGGCCGCCGACGTCCTGTCGCTGCGCAAGATCCCCTTCGAGAACATGGACGCCTGGATCCAGAAGATGCTGGACAGCGAAAAGAAGGGGAAGTGACCATGCGCCGCCTCGCCGCCTCTCTCTGCGCCGCGCTCCTGCTGGCCGCCGCCGCTTCCGTCCTGCCCGCCTCCGGACAGGAGCTCTACGACCTGATGAAGGCCAAGGAAGGGACCAGCCAACGGGCCTCGACCGGCAAGCTGGCCGCCAACGGCGACGCCATCCGCCTGGAGAAGGGCGAGAGCCGGACCGTGGCCGTGCTCCAGGGCCCGGGGCATATCGCCCACATCTGGTTCATCGCCAGCTCGCAGGACATCCGCTACCCGCGGGCCGTCGTCCTGCGCATCTATTGGGACGGCGCGAGCGTGCCCTCCGTCGAGACCCCGGTCGGCGACTTCTTCGGGGCCGGCAACGGCATGAGAGCCGAGATCAACTCCCTGCCGGTCAAGTCCAGCTCCTTCGGCCGCGGCTACAACTGCTACTGGCCGATGCCCTTCCGCCGCGAGGCCAAGATCGTCATCGCCAACGAGTCGGAGACGGAGACGGCCGGGATCTTCTACCAGATCGACTGGGTCAAGACCGAAGCCGCCCCGGCCGACCTCCTCTATTTCCACGCCCGCTACCACCAGGAGTACCCGCCCGAGATGGGCCAGCCCTACACCGCCTTCGTCGGGACGGGGCGCGGCCACTACGTCGGCACGGTCCTCTCCTCCCAGAACGCCATCGGCCACTGGTACGGCGAGGGCGACGACTTCTTCTACATCGACGGCGCCAAGGAGCCGACCCTGGTCGGCACCGGCACCGAGGACTACTTCAACGACGCCTGGAACATGCGGGTCCACTCCAGCCTGTTTACCGGCTGCACCATCTTCGAGCCGCGCGGCATCGACGCCCGGGTCACGGCCTACCGCTGGCACATCGCCGACCCGATCATCTATAAGAAATCCCTGTGCTTCGAGATCGAGCGCCGCGGCTTCGCCATGAACTCCAAGGGTGTCGTCATCGACAGCTTCAAGCCCCGGCCGGACTACTGGTCCTCGGTCTCCTATTGGTACCAGGAGGGCATCGCCGAGCCGTGGTGCCCCTTCCCGCCCTACAAGGAGAGGATCAACGAAGAGGTCGCCCTCCACCTGGAGAAGGCGGTCGGGACGATGAGCCATTCCGAGGGCGTGGAGCTGCAGGTCCTGCCCTACAACCGGGCCACCTGGAACAAGCCCTGGTTCCGGGTCAAGAACGACAAGATCGGGGCCTGGGTCGAGATCCCCTTCGAGATCAAGGAGGAGGGCCGCTACTCCATGTCGCTGTTCCAGACGCTGCGCGAGGACCAGGGCATCTGGAAGGTGCTGATCGACGGCAAGGACGTCCACCTGGCCGGCGAGTCGCAGATCGCCGGCGGCTACACCATCGACGAGGTCACCCAGATCCCGCCCGAGCGGATCAACAAGACCCTCGACTTCTACAACGTCTACAAGCGCGACGAGCACGAGGACTACATCTGGGGCCAAGGCCGCGAGCGCAAGATCGGCCTGTTCCGCTTTGCCCCCGGCAAGCACACCCTGCGGCTGGTCTGCGTCGGGGCCAACCCCCTGTCGCTGGACCCCGTGACCGGCAAGCCCGGCTACAACATGGCCGCCGACGTGCTATCGGTGCGCAAGCTCCCCTGGGGCGACATGGACGCCTGGCTGGAGAAGATGCTGGAGATGGAGAAGAAGAAGTAGCTAGGGGAGGGGCGGCTGCTTCTCCAGGGCGGCCGCTTTCTCCTGGATCTCGGGCTGCTCGGGCTGCAGCTCCAGCGACTTCTTCCAGGCGGCCAGGGCCGCCTTGGCGTCGCCCAGCTTCCGGTAGCTTTCGCCCAGGGGATTGAGGATCCGGGGGCTCAGTCCCAGCTCCGCCCCGGCTTCAGACAGGATCTGGACGGCCTCCGCGTCCCGGCCAAGCTTTCCCAGGATGGAGCCCGTCAGGACGGCCAGGTCCAGGTCGCTCTTGGCCAGGGCCGACAGCGGCTGGACCACAGCCAGGGCCTTCGCCGGCTGATCCAGGGCGAAGAGCGTCCGGCCCAAATCGTAGGCGTAGTCGCGGGTGTCGGGCGCGGCCTTGTGGGCTTTCTCGAGCCAGGCCAGGGCCCCGGCCGCGTCGCCCAGGTTCAGGCGCTCCAGCCCCAGGATGTGGTCGATGCGGGCTTGGCCGCCTTTCTCCAGCAGCGAAGAGCCGTAGACCCAGGGCCGGGGCAAAGACGCAACCGGCGAGATCATGAGGTCCTTGGCCTGGCGGTCCAGGACCTTGCCGGCCCCGTCGCGCAGAAGCACCGCGGCCCGGTAGTAGCCCGGGGCGATCTCGGCGGCCGGGAAGACCTCCAAGAAGTTTAGGTTGTCGGGATTGCCGGCCAGGGCCAGGACCTTGGAGGCCTTCTTGGCGCCGTCCTGCTCCAGCAGGAACTCCAGCGTGCCGGACGCCTTGAGCTCCGGGCGCAGACCCAAAACCTGAGTGTAGACGTAGACCGTGTCGCGGGCGGCGTAGGAGGCCTGGGCCTGGCCGAAGAGCTGGAAGTCGCGGACGACGAAGGGCTTGGGCACGGGCGGCGCGGCGGGCAGCCGCACGGCGTTGAAGCCCAGGAACAGCGGCGCCAGCCGCGGGGCCGGGAAAGCCGCCGGAACCTGGATCTTGCCCTCGAAGGAGGCGAATTCCTTGGACACGGCGTTCTTCAGCAGCACCGACAGCTTGTAGTCGCCGGGCTGGACCGGGAAGACCTCGACGAAGCTGAAGGGCCGCTGCCGGACCTTCTCGAACTGCTCCCGGCTGAAGCGCAGGGGGATCTTCTTCTCGAACTGGAAGGCGGCCCGGCCCTGGGCGTCGGTCAGCATGCCGTTGAGGATGAGATCGGTGGTCACGCCCTGGTCGCCGCCGGCCATGGAGATGTTCTTGGGCTCCATGGCCAAGTGGACGAAGGAGACGCCCGCGGCGTCCTGGATGATCTGCAGCTGGGCCCCGCTGTCGATGTAGTTGGCCGAGTATTCGACGTCGACCTGGCCCTTGTAGTCCTTGAACTTCTGGGCCCACAAGTCCTCGACCTTGCGGTAGGCGGCCGAGTCGAGGCTCTGCAGGAGGGCCAGCGAGGTCAGGGACGGGAAGCTGCGGACCGACTCGTTGGGGATCAGCGAGATGGAGGTCCGGGCCAGGTCGGGCTCGATGATGTAGAGGGTGTTGAAGGCTTCGGCGTAGTCGCCGATGGCCACCTTGCCGCTGCTGATCAGGCTCCAGGGGCCGTCGCCCGCGGGCTGGTAGAGGATGTAGTCGCCGATGTGGTTCTTCTGGAAGAAGAGGAGGTCGAACTCGTTGGGCACGCCGGGGATGGCCAGGCCCTGGTAGGACCAGACCTCGCAGGGCAGGACCGCGTCGGTGCCGCCGTAGGGGCGGATGGAAGTGGGCGGGCCGAGGATGATGTAGATCTTGCCCCGGTCGGTCTTCCAGCCGGGCCGTCCCGAGCCGATGAAGTGGCCGTTGGCGTAGGCGATGCGCTTGTAGTGCTCCTCGCGGAACTCGTTGCGCTCGGTCTCGGGCGAGGCATCGCGGTGGCGCCAGAAGGAATCGATGAACAGATCGCGCTCGCGGTCGGAGGACAGGTCCAGGAAGACCTGCCGCTCGCGCGGCGTGATGATGTAGACGGCTTCTTCGTCGAGCCAGATGCGATATTTGGGGGTCAGCTTGTCGGGGCCGGCGGGCATCCGGCCTTCGAGGGATGCGGCCGGCAGGGTGAAAAGGATGAGCAGGAGGGGGAGGGCGATGGGGCGATTTTTCATGGCTTTCCAGACCCCTATTCTAGTCCCGCCGGGGGGCGGGAGTAAAGGGCTCAAAACGCTGAAAAGTCTTGCTTTAACGGAATTTTAAAGGGCTTCCCCCAGCCCTATTTCTTGGCCGGCGGAGCCTGCGGGGGGAAAGCGTTGTTCGCCGGCCGGATCAGGACGTTGATGACCTTCCATTGGCCGTCGACAAGCTGGAGCTGGAGATAGAGGGTGCCTTGAGCGGTCGCGGCGGCGGCGAAGGCCATACCCTCCATCAGGTCGATGATCCGCGCCTCGGCCTTCCGGGCCGCCTCGGGGGCGACGCCCAGCTTGGCCTTGACCGGCTCCAAGATGCCGCTGTAGCGCGTCCGGCCGATCACGGCCTTGCCGCTCTTGGACGCCAGCCTATAGACGACCTGGCTGGTCTCGGGGTGGAGGACTTTCTCCACCCGGGCCGCGTCGCCCGCCAGGAGGCCTTCGACGTAGTCCAGGACCGCGGCTAGGGCGGCCGGGCGCTCCTTCTCTCCGTCGAAGCCGGGCACGATTCTTCTCTCGGGAGGGGTGGTCAGGCCGGGCGTCCAGAGGACGTTGATGATCTTCCAGCGCCCATCGGACTTGACCATCTGCAGGTAATCGCACCAGCGGGCCGTCCGAAGCCGGACGCAGGCGACGTCCTCGGTGATCTCCAGGACCGCGACATCGGTCATGCGCTTGTCCGGATCGAGATGGAGCATGCCCAGGCGGGTCAGCTCGACCAGCTCGCTGACGCAGGAGTACCCGGCCGCGAGGCCCATGGCCGGGGAGCGGCGGAAGAAGTAAAGCTTGTTCAGATCGGTGTGAAGGGCGCCCTCCATGCGGACGGCGTCGCCGGAGTATCCCCCGTCGCTGTAGTCCAGGGCGGTCTTGACGGCGGCTTCCTTGTCCGCCTCGGCGGATTGGGCCGCGGCGATGGCGGGAATGAAGAGGACCAGGGCGGCGGCGAGGACGAGGGCTCTTTTCATGCGGGCTGCTCCTTGCGGGATCGGCCGGAATCAATCCCTTCCCGGCCTTCACTAAGGATTACGTTTCGAAAAGCCAAATCGTTGCGAAAGAGCCGCCGTGCCGGAGCCCCGGCACGCGTTCAGGAGTCTTTCCCCTTGGAGATCGCGACGAGCATGCGGCCGAGCCGCTTGTGGCCGGCTTTGAGGTACCACTCGGCCCACCACTTGATCAGATCCCGGGCCGACCAGTCGCTCATGTGCTCCTTGAGCTCGGTATAGGCCTTCTCCGCCGCTTCGTCCATCTGCTTGGCTTGGGCTTCATCGAAAGGCATGTTGGTTCTCCCGCCTATTATATAGACGTCCGGGAAGCGGAGCTATCTCACCGGCTGCTCGCGGCTTTCTCCCGCGCTCCAAAATGGAATAATCTAGGGGCGCCGGCGTCTTCTGTATGCCATGAGGGAGAAAGCCGCATGACCGTGAAAGACGAAGCGGGCCGATCGGACGAGCCCGGCAACGGGTCCGACGGCCTGTTCGGCCGCCTGACGGCCTACCGCGAGGACGTCTTCCGCGTCTGCCTGGGCTTCTCGCGCGACGCCGCCGCGGCCGAGGACCTCTGCCAGGACGTCTTTCTCAAGGCCTTCGCCCGCGGCTCGGACCTGCGAAACCCCGAGGGAGCCCGAATCTGGCTCCTGCGGATCGCCCGCACCACCTGCCTGGATCAAATCCGCCACGACGGGCGCCGCCCCACGATCTCGCTCGAGGCTCTGCCCCGCGGCATCGCTTCGCCGGAAACGATGGGCTCCCAGGCCGCCGAGAGCGTCCGCCTTCCCGGCGAAGATCTCCAGGCGCGCCGCGAATCCGCCCTGGCCCTTGTCAAGGCCGCGTCCGCCCGCCTGCCCCGCCGCCAGCGCGAGGTCTTTATCCTGCGGGAATACGGCGGACTGTCCTACGAAGAGATCGCTCAAACCCTGAAGATCAAGATCGGCACCGTGATGTCGCGGCTCAACCGGGCCCGCAAGGCCATTGTGACAGCCGTCCGCCAGGCCAGCGAGGGAAGCCATGAGTAAGCGTGATCCGAGAAACGCCATTCCCGCCGTCCCCGAGCTTCCCGATGATGTCCGGGGAGTCATCCGTGGCGAGATCGACTCGAGCCTCTCCAACTTCAGGGAAGGGGATTTCGAGGGGAGACTGCGGACAGCGATGCGGGCTTATCGCCCTCGTCGTTCCGCCTTCCGCCGTTGGGCACCCGTCTACGCTGTTGGTTTAATCGCTCTGGTCGTCCTGATCGCCGTCCCGTCCAAGATTCACATCGCCAAATCCGAGCCCAATCCCATGCTGACGGCTCTCGGGCAGCTCCCGGGTATCCAGTCTCTGAACCGGGTTGCCCAGGACCAGCCTCAACCCGTCGATTCGTCAGTCCAAGCTGAACCGCCCCTGCTCCGTCCTCTCGCCGTTGCTCTATCATCCTCCGTGTCGGCGTCCGCGCCGGGCACGCTGACGCCTCCGACCCTTACGCCTCGCTATACCCTGGAACAAAAGATCAAGATTCTGACCGAAGAACGTCCAATCGAGCGCGCACTCGTTTTGATGAAATCCATTTCCGGAGAGGTTTAAAACCATGAAGAAAGCCCTGATTCCGTGTCTCGTCCTGCTGCTGGCCGCCGCCTCGTGGGCCGCGCCGCAGACCCTTCCGCAAAACGCCGCCCAGCGCGAGTACCAGCACCAGGAGGCGGCGGGCCCGTCCGAGCAGAAGCCCCACGCCCAGATGTCGCCCCAGGCGGGTAGCGCCATCCTCGACGCCTACATCGACACCCTGAGCGGGATGGCCCGGCAGGGGGCGCCCGACAGCCTCGACAAGAGCCTGCAGGAGCTGATGCTGGCCGCCAAGAAGGCCCGCGATGCCGGGCAGGTCGACTCCGTCTTCTTCAGCCGCTTCAATCGGCTGCTGGCCGTGACCAAGCTGGTGGCGGTGCCCGATCCGTCCGGTGTGCTCGTCCCCGTCATCGAGGACGTGCTCGGGACCTTCGTCCAGGACAAGCTTGGCCACGACGAGTTCCGCGCCGCCAAGGGGGCCAAGGCCATCAGCCACGTCGCCCAAGCGCTGTCGACGGAGCTCATCAATCTCCAGATCTACCTGGACACGACCAAGGAGCGGGAGAGCCTGCAGTTCAAGATCCAGGAGAGGATGTCCGGCGGGCCTAAGAAGTAGGCCCGCGCGGTCTATCGCGTCGGCTTAGGCCGCCAGCGGTGGGCGCCGGCTGACGAAACCATCCGCCCCGTCCGGCCCGCTCCGGGCGGGGCTTATTTCACCTCTGTGCTTTCCTGCAGGGCAATCGCTTAAATAAGCAACTGAAATGTATTCAATGACATACGACTGTTCTTTGCCCGTCTATGGCAGATGCCCTTAATTGAGACTATGCCCAAAATGGTAGATAACGAGCGTATTTCCTGGACGTTCCAACTCTCTCGTCGGCTTTGATTACGCCGGCTTCAATAGATGCGGCAATGATCTGGGAAATGATAGCGCTCTTAGCTTCAGGAAGTTTGAACCGATCGCGCAAAGTCTGATTAGTCATTCGTTCACCCATAACCCATTTAAGGGTGCAATGTTGGTAACAAGCACGGATCCTATCATCTCGATCCATCGCTTCAAAATCCTTAGGGCCAAAGATGGTGACGACCGTACGCAGGTGAGATGCCCGGAAATCAGGTGCAGGCAATTGAAACGCCTCAGCTTCATGGATTACCCTGTCGATTCCGCTGCTCTTCTCCTCGCAGATACCCATTCGCCTCATCAAATCGGCCAATCTCTCATTGCGAGATTGATAGCCATCAATGAATCGTTCCACCGGTACAACTGGTTCACCAGGATTCGAAATGACAACCCGGTTTGAGTAGATCTCAACCATCATTGATGCCCCACTGATCCGAAAGTCCTGATGAATCAGAGCGTTCGCGACCAGTTCCCGGATAGACACCTCGGGGACTAATTTAACTTCCTTGCGAAGAGCATTCTCAATAACTTCGTTCTGAGGAAGCTGGCTCATTACGAATCGGACAAGGCCTTGAAATCCTACGGCATATCCTTTCGTCCCAATCTGGTCTAACTTCGTCTCGAGCTTATTCGTACCTGTATAGACTACTACTCGCGGAGATTTGCGCGACAATTCAGGGAAATCCTCGATTCTTTTCGCTAGAAGGATGGCGCTCAAGCGTCTTATTGCGAATCCTCCGGACGTATTGTCTATCAATCGTTCCTGTATGAGGCGGTCCAGCACGCCCTCTCGGTCGGTTGGATAAGGCATTTTCAGAAGTTCAAAGAACGCTTGCGTGTCCAGCAATTCAATAATTCTGTCGGCCTCTAAGTACTGCTTTGTAGATTCTTCCAACCAGTCCGGCCCTCCCTCGGAGAAAATATGGCGGAGCCGGTCTTCGCTCATCGGTACAAGATCTTCACCGGAACGCATCCAGTAGGCGCCATCCAAATGATAAGCAGTCCCTCTTGGACGAGAAGGAATGTGAAAGACTAAAACGCGTCCGTCAGGATGAGGGACTTCTTCGATGTCCACTCGAAATCCAATCGCCTCGAATACTTTATCGGCCATTTGGACCGGATTATTGAATGCTGCGCTTCCGACGACTGGCCGAGGCGGTTTGTTGGCAATCCCGAGGATCAGACGCCCCCCACCTTCATTCGCTATGGCAACACAATATTTATATAGCTTCTTGTTATCGAACTGGGTTTTCGCTTCCTTAAACTCCAAGTGCTGGTCTTCTGATGGGGCTGACCGCCAAAGATCAATTTGTTCGGGTGTGGTTGTCATTTGCTGATTCCAACTTATAGCGATATTCTACCCACAATAATCGATCATTGCGAATAGTCGGCAGTCCGCGAAAGAATATCTATTTCGTCTCCCGTCGATACCGGATCAGGGCAGAATCAGGATGCTTGGTGAGCGCGACCTCGAGCCCGTCGCTCATCAGCTTGCCTCCCGCTATCTTTCGGATTTCCGCCGTATCCATATTCACGACTTCGTAATCCGCCCCGGCTTCCAAGCCCTTGAGTTTTAGCGTGATCGCGCCGTCCTTGTTCTCGGGCCGCTTCAGCACGACCAGCAGGCCCTCGCCGCTCTCCGGCAGATCGAGCTGATAGGCCACCCAGGCGTCCTTAGCCTGCGAGTACTTGGTCAGGGGGTAGTAGTCGCCGTAGAAATACTTCCTGATGCTCAAATACTGCTCAATCTGCGCTTGGGCCGCCGCCGCCGTCGCCTCGTCGTCCCTTTCCGGCAGCTTGACGTTGAGCCCGGCCGTCATGACGCTTCGCCATTGGTACTCGCTGCCCTCGGCCATCACGGCGCCGTCCGACATGTGGAGCGGAATCCAGGACATAAGACCGAAGGTGTGGCCTTGGATGACATGGGCGCTGTCGGGGAAGTCGGTCCGCCACAGCGCCGTCGCTCGTCCGATCGTCTCCAGGTCGATCCGCCGGCCGCCGCTGGCGCAGTTGTCGATGGCCAGCCCGGGGTGCCGCTGGAGCAGCTCGTCCCACATGGCGTAGAGCCCCTCGACGTAGCGGATCTCCGTCATCCCCACGCGGTCGGCCGTGTCGGCCTCCTGCCAGTATTCGAGGGGCGCGATGTTGAAGTCCTCGCGGTACCAATCCAGGCCGAACTCGTCGATCCGGTCCGAGAGCCAATCGGTCAAGAAACGCCTGGCCTCCGGATGGCCCATGTTCCAGAGCATGTCGTCTTCCGCGATCTGCGTTCTCCGGCCCTCCCACAGCATCCAGCGCGGGTCATCGTGCGGCACCTTCCAGTCCATGTTGTGCTGCTTGTACTCCGGCGTTCCGCCCTTGAGCTCCAGCAGCCAGCCGGGCTTGCTCAGGAAAGCCGCCCACTCGGTGCCGCGGCAGACCCGCTGCGGCTCGAACCACAGCAGGAGGTTACGGCCCGTCTTGTGCAGCGGCTCGCTGATGACCTTGAACCCCTGCGGGTAAAGCTCCTTGCGCACGGCCCAGTCGCCTGGACTTTTCCACCAGGTCGGCCCGCCGAACCATTCGGCGTCGATCCAATACAACTCGATGGGAAACTTCCGCTCCTCGATCCGCCGGATCACCTTGAGATGGTCGGCCGCCGGGCTCCCGCCCCATCCGGTCAGCAGGACAGGCAGGACAAGCGGCTTGCCTCCCGGCTGGGGCCGATGGTGGGCCAGGATGAACCGGCGCAGGAGGTTTTGGCCCCGCACTGCCTCGCCCTTCCAGAACATCGCAAGAATGAGCGGGGTGCGGATCTCCTCGCCGGGGTGGAGCACAAGATGCGTCTTGGCCATGCCCGATCCGATCCGCAGCCGGTTCGCGGCATCCCGCTCGAACGTCGCCGCCCATTCGCCCGACCAGCCGATGCTCAGGATCATCCCCTCGCCGCCAATATCGAGGTTGAAGAAGGGCAGGAACTCGCTGGACGACCGCCCGCCCCCCGGCTGCAGGCGCAGCTTGTCGCCCGGTCCCAATGTCTTGTCGACGGGAGCGAAATCGTCGATCGAGCAGAGGGCGCCCTTGGCGTAATGCAAGACCGGCTCACCATGCCGCCCGGCGACCGAGAGCTCCGAGTCGAGGGGCAGGATATTCTCCAGAATCGGGGTATCCGCCGTTCCCGTGTTCTTGAAGCGCATCACCCACTCGACGGCGGGGAAGTCGGCGAACAGGACCGCCTCCGCCCGGACCTCGAGGCCCGTAGCGGGATCCGTGAATGTCTTGGTCAGGATCGTCCGTCCATCCCGATCCGTGCTCGAGGCCGACGTCTGCTTCCATTGGGAGAGGAATTCGGTGGACGAGCGCTCGCCATAGCTGAATGAGAAAAGCCCACCCAACGGCCTCATCGCCGCTGGCTCGGTTGCTGCCCCGGTCTCTCCCGTCGTTTTGGCCCCCAATTCGACCGCCCATCTCCCGGCCGCGGTCATTTCGGCGTCCTTGCCCTGGGTTTTCTTCGGTACGGCGTCAGCGGCCGGCTTGCCGCAGGCGGCGAACGCCATCGCTACAGCTACCAGGAGGAAGGCATTCTGGGAGAGCTTGCTCATTATGCGACCTCTATCCAGCGAAATGAGAATCTGGCCACTAGTATAATGATGTTATGCCAAACAATTTCATAAAATGATGTGTGTTTTAGAATCAGACTCGCAGTGATAAAAAGCCGGCGTTTAAGCGTCTCCTAAATAGGAGAGGGCGTAGTCATCGGCTAGAGCCAAATAGAGGCGCTTGACATTAGTATCATTATAAGTATCATCATGGTTGATAAGATATCGATCATAATCAGCAGGATGAGAGGAAATCCTGTCGGAGTTCGGTTTGTAGATTTGTGCATGGTTTGTGATCGATATTTTGGCTCGCCAAGGCAATCGGGCAGCCATAGGATCTACAGAACATCCTGGCCCGAAAGCCCCAACATCAATATCCAAAACAGCCATGGGAAAGCCAAGGCCTATCAAGTGAAGCAAGTGTTGTTGGCAATAGAAAAGCTGGAGCATCTCCGTGAGCCCTAAGGACGATCGTTTTACTTATCGAATCACATGGTCCGAAGAGGATCAAGAGCATGTCGGCCTTTGCCTGGAGTTTCCCGGCTTAAGCTGGCTAGCTAAGACGCCCGAAGCGGCCCTGCGGGGGGTGCGGAAGGTCGTCGCGGAAGTCATCGCCGATATGGAAAAGAACGGGGAGCCAATACCGTCGCCGCTCGCGGGACGCTCTTACAGTGGGAAATTTATCGTTCGTGTCCCGCCCCATGTGCATCGAAATCTTGCCCTGCGGGCGGCTGAGGAGCGGGTCAGCCTCAATCGCCTCATTAGCGCCAAGCTGAGCGGCGAGTAAGAGGCGGTAGAGAGAAACTCAATACCCGAACAAAATATCCTAAAGCCTGGGGCTTGGGCTCGATTACTGAGCAGACAGGAACCTCCGGGCGTGCTGACCGGGTTCATTCCACCCCGGTCCGCTTCCGCTGCTCGATCAGCTTGATCAGCTCATAAGTGAATTCTTTTTCCTGATGGGTATTGTACTCGGCTCTCCAGGCGCGCTTGTTCCCCTCGATCGGCGCCCCCCAGGCGCTGTCCAACGCGACGGTCTCCCTGATCCTCACGAGGGGCGGATTCGAGACGATCTCTCCCTTCACCCGGACATCATGCCGGGTGGCATAGGCCAAGCTCCCCCCCTCCGCATGAATGGCCGAGTCGATGTAGTAGGAGTAGGAATACTCATAGAACCGGCCCTCGGTCCGCACCGGCTCCCAGCCTCTGGGAATGGGCGGGTGGCTGTCCGGGTGGTAGCCGTAGCCCTTCTTGGCCGCGTCGTACCACCAGTTCTTCACTTCGATCCCTCTCTCTCCCGACCGGAATTCGGTCAGGGGCTCCATGATGAGATCGGTTCGGCTGGTGAGGTCTTTCGTCCCGATCGGCTTCAGGCCGTAGCTGCCCGAGGCCATCATCTCGAAGGCCATCTTGCGGCCGACTTCGTCTTCCGTCACAAGGAATTCCAGCTCTTCGATCCGGCCCTTGATCTCCTCGGCTTCGGCCGGACCGGGATTCAGCTGCAGACAGCGCCGATAGCTTGCGATCGCGTCGGAGTATTTTTCCGCCCTATCCTGCGTGACGGCGAGATTATAGATGGCGGCCGGCCAGTCCGGCACCAGCTTGATCGCCTGCTCGAACTCCCGGATGGCCGCTTCAAAATCGGCGGGGGACGCGGCCTTTTGACCCAAGGCCAGGCCGCGTGTGAAAAAGCCCATGGCCTCGGGTGGAATGCTCTGCCCCAGCCCCGACGCTGCTCCGAAGACGAGAATCCAGCCGATGGTGAGAACGGCGACGCGGGCTTTCATCTTCCGCCTCCTTAAGCTTCGGCAGCGCGATTGGTTTAACGTGGGCCGGAGAAAAATCCTCGCCATGAACTGTCCAAATGCTTAAATTCGTTGCCCTTGATCCAAACTTGGCCGTCAGCCAGCTCGGTCATGCTATAGGCCCACCGCGAAATTTCGATCGACGAATCCAAATCGTGGACCACCTTGGCCTCGTCGAATCGCTGTTCCACTTCTTTCCGCAAGTCCGTATTCCGCAGTGCCCAGGATTCCAGATGTTTCTCGAAGGCCAGGTGATCCGACTTCTGATTGTTGCAGCTGGAATGTGCGAGAACCAGGTTGTGAGCGAGATCGCTGTGACATTTCGACCAGGGGATGAAATGATCAACTTCGACTGAATCCCGCAATTCCCGCGGGCAGTAAAAGCATTTTCCTTTCTGGATATCCCAAAGGATTGGCTTATAAACGTCGAGAGGGACACGCTCCTGTCCGAACAAAAACTCCTCGAGATCCGTTATATACCCGAGCTCGAGAGCGTTGGATTTGCGGAGATAGTCGATCCAAGCCGAGCGAAAGAGATCGCAGAGCAGTGAGTAGAAAGCCCGTAGACAGAAGCTTATGCCGGGCTTGAGCGTGATGGTCACGCCGTGATCCGTATTGTCATAGAGGAAGTCCAGCCTTTCCGAGCCTACCGTTTGGAGCTTCCAAAGCGGCATGACGCGGATCGTCGCCGAGACGGCCCTGATAAGGGAATTCCACTCCTTGGGATCTCTACTGATCCTATAGAGTGACCCGGCGGACTTAATGTAAGCTGCGGCAATTTGCTTGATCACAGAGGCTTGGTTGCCAGTGTTCTGCTTCAATATGGCGCCCGGATCGGCCTTTGTCCCTTTAAAAGGACGGGCTTGCTGCCAATAGAGGTGGATGAATCGATCCGCCAGCTGCCGAACAGAGAGGGTCAAAGGTGCTCCGCTATCATCTCCTTTGATGACGGCTAAATCCGCCAGCCCGTGCAGTAGGGCGAATTTATAGCTGGCGACGAAGCTCCCCTCGTTGAGGAGGCGCTGGATGTTCCGGAGGAACCGTAACTGCTCTCCGTCGCTCGGGATGGGCCAGTCCGTCATCTGTGCTTGTCCGTGATTAGCCGAAAAACAAGGGTAAACCATTGGACGGAACGGGCGAGCGAATCGTCGTTCTGATTCGACGCAATCCTTTGGAAGCCGGCGCTATAAAAAAACCCTTCGATGTCGGAGGGGAGCCTCTCGATAAAGAGTCGCCCTTTCGCATCCCTCCGATCCGCGACCTCCTTGCGCCCTATCGAGGCGGATAGAATCACGAGGCCGCCCGGATTGAGGATTTCCCGGAATTGAGAGATGGCCTCCCTCAGTTCAGCGTCCGTCAGGTGCATCACCAGAGCGATCATGAGTACGGCCGAGAATTTCCTCTTCAGGAGAGGGTTCTCGGGATCGAATGGCACGGCCGCGAGTTGGAGCCTGGATGCCAGCTCCGGATGCCTCCTCGAGGCTTCTTCCAGCATCATGTTCGAGCCGTCTACGGCTGTGATCTCGAATCCTTGCCCCAAAAGGAAGGCCGCATCCCGCCCCGATCCGCATCCAACCTCAAGTACGAGCGCGGCCGGCGGGAGGTGTTGAATTAATATCGCGTGCAGATCAGCCATTTCGGCCGACTCGTACCGGCCGGCCCATTCGGAGGCGGATTCCTCATAGGCGTCAAGCGTCAATTGATCCAACAACCACTCCGTTATCGCCCTTTAATCCTGTCGGGACAATAACACCCGAAAACGGGAACGTCAATGTTATAGTATTCGTCGCCTTATTAAGCCGTCCAGGAGTGATGCCATGGCCCGACGGATGACTTCCCGCCACGCTCTCAGCCTGATTATCTGTTCGGCCTTCTTCGGCCCGCTCCTACCGGCCCAAACGCCGCCGGCCGTCGAGAAGATGGTCGATGTGGGCTCTTACAGGCTCTTCTTCAAGATCATCCCGGGCCGCGGCCCCGCGATCCTCCTGGAATCGGGCGGCGGCTTGGACTCGACCCAGTGGGACGATTTGGCGCCCCGGCTGGCCGAGGCGACCGGCGCCACCGTCATCGCCTACGACCGGGCCGGATTCGGCCGCAGCGACCTGCCTACCTCCAAGTACGACCTCCACGAGGACACCGCCGCTCTGATGCGGGGGCTCGGCAAGCTCGGACTCGACAAGAGCCTGGTCCTCGTGGGGCATTCCTACGGCGGCTTCCTACTCCGGTTCATGGCGAGCGAATACCCCGCGGCAATCCGCGGCCTCATCTTCATCGATCCTTTCACGGTGGAGTTCGTGGACGCGCTGGGGATCGAGGCCTGCAACGAGCTGATGGGGCAGCTTCCCTTCGACGCTTCGCAGCCCGACAAGCTGACCAAGGCCCAGAGAGCCGAGGCGCGGATGATGGGCGCTCCCGGCAACAACTTGGCCGAGAAGATGGTCGTGATGAGAACGACCCGGGTGCCGATGGGCCCGGTCGCCCGCGTCATCACCTCCGGAACGGACTGGCTGCCGACGGCCGAGATCAAGAAGGCCTGGCGGGAGGCGCACGAGCGCTTCGCCGCTTCGATCGAGGGCGCCAAGCTCGTGATCGCCGGCATGAGCGACCACATGATCCCTCTACGCGATCCGGAGCTTGTCGTGGCGACCGTGGTCGAGGTCTTCCAGAAGATCGACCGCGCGCCTCGCCCCCTTCTTACATCGGCGCGTCGCCGGCCTTCAGGCTGAAAGGCTGGATCCGCGCCAGCACTTCGTGGGCCGGCTCGTAGACGCCCTTCTTGAGGCGCAGATAGTCCACATCGAAGAGAGAGGCCAGCTGAATCTTCCGGCCATCCTCGCGGACGACGAAATAGAGCCCCATGGCCGGGATCTCGACGACCGGCAGGGATTTGTTCTCCGCGGGCTTGGCCAGGGCGCTGGACGGACTGACCTGCTCGATCATGCGGATGAGCGTGGAGTTCCCGATCCGGTTGACGCGGGCCTGGCCTTTGAACATCTCCACCCGAACCGCGGAGCGGGCTTTGCCTCCCGAAAGCAGGGGATACAGCGTCCGGCCCTGGTCGCGCAGAAGCGACCTTGCTTCTTGGCCCGGCTTATAGGCTTTAAGATCGTCGAGCCGGATGCGGTACTCCATGATCGGAGTCCCCAGAACGGCTTGGGACGCTTCGGCTTTATTGGCGAATCCGAAGCCGGGCGCCATCTCCGGGGTGATGATCTGGTCCAGCTCCCGCCGCAAGTCGACGGCCGCCTTATTCAGCGTCGGATCGATCCTACGGCTGAGGTCTTGAGGCGGATTGGGCGGGATCATCCTGAAATTCCTCGCTGCGGCCAGCTTGGGCGCTTTGAACGTCAAGTTCTTGCGGATGTTGTAGTAGTCGGCCCAGTGGCTGTATCCCGCCCCGTTCACCCAGGCGTCGTAGGTCAGGATGTAGGTGTCCCCGATATTGGGCGGCCAGGGATCGTTGATGTGGACGTATTTGACTCCCAGGATCTCCGACCAGCCGGTGATGACCATCATGTGGCCGCCGCCGCCGTCCCAGGCCCAGGCGTACATGACGGGCTTGTGGTCGCAGAGCTGCTTTTGAATCTCGGCCCACGAGAGCCCGTTGACGTCGAAGATCCGGTCGTACGCGAAGCCGTAGTCCGGGAACACGTCCCAACCCCCGTTGACGCACAAGGCGGGAAAGGGATTGGTGCAGCAGTTGCTTTGGTGGAACGCGTATTCAGCCTCGTCGCACTGCTGGACGTTCAAGCCCGCCTGCAGGTTCTCCATGACCATCTCGCCGGATGCCGCCCAACACCAGACGGCCGTCTCCTGAGGGCGCAGCGGGATGTTCAGGCCGCATCCCAGCGAGACGATCATCTTGGGCGGCTCGATCTTCGTCAGGACCGGCAGCGTCTTCATCGGCGGCTTCTGGAGCTGGACCTGGGCCATGAGGACGACCGAGGTGATGACCAGAGTGCCCAAGAAAAAAGACAGCAACACACGACGTTTTTTGTACATGGCCCCTCCCCTGGGACGAATATGAAACTGAGTGGTTATACAGTAGGGCCCATATGGGCCTTTGTCAAGGCGGTCCCGGGCCCGGTAGGCGCAGCCTCAGCTCCCCGCCGGGTACAACAGCCCGTTCAACAGGAACTTGTACGTCCCGTGCGATTGGGCCCGGTTCTGACAGGCGATGCCGATCAGCGCCACCCGGCCTTTTTTGTACTTCATGTCGACGACGGCCGCCTTTCGGGCGATGACGTCCTCGCCCAGCAGCCAGCCGCTCATCAGCACGCCGCTCTCGGCGTAGCTGGCCACGACCTTCCTCTCCCAGTCGCCGGTCCCCGGAAGCCACGTCTCCAGCGCCAGGCTCCCGCTGAACACGGCCGCGGTCTCTTCGGCCAGGCCGTAGCCGAGGGGTGTAGCCGGGTCCACGTTAAGCTTGAGGATCGACATCGGGCAGAAGAACTTGGTCGACTCGATCTTTTCCAGAACGTTCTTGACCGGCGCCTCGAATTCCTTGATGGCCATCCGGCAGGCGTCGTTCAGGGCGATGAGAATGCCGCCCGCTTCCACGAACGCCTTCAGCGCCTCGACGCCCTCCTTCTCGATGCCGCCCTCGTATTCGGGCGGCAGGGGCGTGAACCAGCGGGCGTACGGCGAGGCCGGATCGACCTTGCCCGTCTTGATGATGTCCGCATCCTCGCCGGCGAAGACGATCACGTCATACTTGGCCTTGAGGTCGATCTTGGGCTTGGCGGGAGCCTTGGCCGGGGCCGCCGCGGGCTTGGCGTCCGCCGCCGGCTTGGGTCCCCGCAGGTCCACGTTGTGCAGCGTCGCGTAGGGGATTCCCAGGTCGTCCAGGACGTAGCGCGACCAGCCCTCGTCCATGCTCGACCACCAGGACTGGTACAGGCCGATGCGGGGATTCTTGATCGCCGCCGCCTCGATGCTTCCCAAGTCGTCCAGGGCCCAAGCGGTGGCGTGCCGCTTGCCGGTGATCCCTTCCAGAGCCTTCCGCACTTCGGGCGTATTCTTGACGATGAAGCTCCCGGCCGGGGCCTCGAAACCCTTGCCCTTGATCGCGCCCTTGGACCTCCAGATCTCGGCCTTGTCCTTGAACAGGGCGAAGACGGCCGCGTACGACGCGTTCTCGCGCGCGTCCAGCACCCAGAACTTGGGTCCCGCGCTCGCGACACCCGCCGCGCCCGCGCTCCCCTCCGTTATCCCCTTGATCCCGCCCACGCCCTCGTAGCCCACCTTCTCCACCCGCTCCAGCTTGGCCGCGAACGGCTTCTCGATCCGGTCGCAGGCCACGCCCATCTGCAGCGGCAGGGTCCATCCCGCGTTGTCGTAGGGCGGCACCGGCGGCCCGCCCGGGTACTCGCGGATGTCGGGATACTTCTGCCGCTCCAGCAGCGCCCAGGCGTAGGGCTTGTAGGGCTGGGCCATCAGAACGACGTGCGACCCGGCCGGGTAGACCTTGCCGTCGGCCACGAAGCTCTCCCCGGCCCGGTGGATCTCCACCCCCCCGAATTCCAGTATTTCCAGCATCTTGACCGCCGTCGGCGGATCGCTCTGCCCGGCCGGAACGACGAAGGCATAGGGCTGGCCCTTGTCCTTGGTCTCGATGGCGCTTTTGGCCATCAGGTAGGAGTTCATCAGGAACTCCTCCCGGTGACGGGCCGCGGTCTGGATCAGGCTCAGCGACAGGGTCATCTCGTAGTCCACGATGTCGCGCAGCCGCCACCATCCGCCCGGCCACGGGTCGGGGTATTCCATGCGCCGCTGGGTGTAGTCCTTGGGGATCTCGGTCGGCTCGACGTAGATCGGTGTCGCCAGCTTGACCGAGGCCATTTCGCTGAGGATTCCGACCACGTTGTGCAGCCACGAGGTGTCGTCGCAGGCCCCGATCCACCAGCCGGTGAAGCTCCGCCCGTGCACGACGCCCGGGAGGCCGGCCCTCTGCAGGTCGAAGGCCATGGAGGCGCCGGCCAGGTTCACGCCCCGCCACAGCAGCGGTTGGACGTTGGGCACCGGCGGGTCCATGAACGGCGGGATGAAGAGGCGGGCCTCGTCGTGGCCCATCTGGTGCTCGTCGATGTGGATCTGGGGCAGCCAGTCGTGGTAGAGGACCTTGGTCACGGCCCGCGTCTCGCTCAAATTGAACATGAACCAGTCGCGGTTGTTGTCGTGGCCGGCGTAGTGGTGATAGAGCCAGGGCATCGAGCCGCCCTCGTACTTGGTGCCGAGGTACTTCTTATACCAGTCCACCTCCATCTGCTGGCCGTCGGGATTGCTGGATGGGACGAGCAGCACCACGACGTCGTCCAGCACCTTGGCCGCGTCCCAGGGGGTGTCGCCCTTGACCAGCCGGTAGGCCAGCTCCAGCGACATTTGCGAGGCGGCGATCTCCTCGGCGTGCAGGCTGCAGGTGATGAGCAGCAGCACCTTGCCGTCGCGGGCCAGGGCGCGGGCTTGCTCCAGGGCCAGGGCGCGGGGGTCCTTGAGCTTGCGGGCGGTCGACTTGATCTCGTCCAGCCGGGCCAGGTTGGCCTCGGATGTGATGACGGCCATGATCATCGGCTTCTTCAGCGTTGTCTCGCCGATTGTCAGCAGCTTGAGGCGGCCGGTCTCTTTCTCGAGCTTCTGGAAGTA
>CAZKXI010000034.1:0-24737 GCA_964556755.1 uncultured Eubacteriales bacterium | reverse complement strand
CCCTCGTTGAGACGGATGCTTCATCAGTCTCCGCGAGGACTGCTTGGTTGAGCCTGCACCTATGTCCGGATCGGGCCACGGAGTCCTGGCTCGATCTTGTTGGCGATGCTCCATCAAGGGGCTACCAACACGGGCTCAACCGGCGCTTCTCCGCCGTTGGCCGACCATAGGCCGTTTTTATCCCCCCGAGGCAGTTGATTCATCACAATTCGGTCACGGCCTATGGCTCCGTCGCCCCCGACGGTGTACCCCGAACCGCTTGGTTTCCCGGAAATTGGCGAAGAACCGAAAAAAAAGGGGGCGGCCGAAGCCGCCCCCCTGGAAAATCACGCTCGCGGACGCCGCTCCAAGGGCGTCCGTCCCGGCGGGGGCGCCATAAGACCGTCCCCGGCCGGGATCCGCGCGCCGCTCTACTTGGCCGGCTCTCCCGTCATCGGGTCGATCGGGGTGATCCGGTGCATGGGACCCAGCTTGTCCAGCGGGCCCGGCCACTTGTCGCCGCCCTTGTTGCAGGGCTCGAAGTCGCCGACGATCATGATCACGGCCTTGTCCGGCTGGAGGTACTTGCGGGCGACCTCCTGGATCTTGGCCTTGGTCACGGCCTGAAACTTGGCCCGGTAGGTCTTATAGTAGTCCATCGGCCGGCCGGTCATCTCCATCGTGGCGAACTGGGACATGACCATCTGCGGCATCTCGAACTGGCTGGAGAAGCTGTCGAGATAGTAGCTGACGGCCGTCTCCATCTCGGAATCGCTGACGGGCGTCTCCCGGATGCGCTTCATCTCGGCCAGGATGAGGGAGATGGCGTATCCGACCGTGGACGACTTGGTCTGGACATAGCCGGAGAACGTGCCGGGGAAGCCCCAGCGGGTGGAGAAGCGGCTGCCCTGGCTGTAGGACAGGCCTTCATCCGAGCGGACCTTGGTCGTGATCCGCGAGGTGAAGGAGCCGCCGCCCAGGATGAAGTTCATCACCTGAACCGCGAAGTAATCGGGATTGGAATCCTCGATGCCCAGGTGGCCGATATTGATGTAGCCCTGGTTGATGGCCTTCTGGACGAAATAGACGCCGGGCTCGGGCGAGGGGAACGACTTGGAGAAGGACGGGGCCTTGACCGCCCCGCCGGTCCAGCCGGCGATCCGCTTCTCGATCTTGGCCTTCAGGTCGGCCTTGGCGAAGTCGCCCGCTGCGGTCAAAATGATGTTCTTGGGGGAGAAGTACTTGGCCTGGACGGCCTTCAGATCGGCCGCCGTCACGCCTTCCAAGCTGGCCTTGGTGGCCTGCCAGGTCAGGGGGTGATCGCCATAGAGAATCTTCTCGAACTCGCGCGACAGGACCTGGCCGGGCTGGTCGTTGGCCTGACGGAGGCCTTGGATCTGGCGGGCCTTGGCCAGGGCCAGCGGTCCCTCCCGGAACTCGGGGTGGCGCAGGACGTCGAAGAACAGGTCCAGCCCCTCGTCGAGGTCCTTGCTCAGGACGGTCAGGGTCAGGGTCGAGGTCCGCTCGGCGACGTTGAACGAGAGCGACCCGCCTAGAAAGTCGAGTCGCTCCTCGATGGCCGTCCCTTCGCGGGTCTTGGTGCCGCCCCGGATCAGGGTTTGGCTCAGAAGCGCCTCCAACCCCTGCTTGTCCTGGGGGAGGTAGAGGCCGCCAAAGTGGATCAGGGCGGAGACGGTGACGATGGGCAGATTGCGATCCTCCGCCACATAGGCCCGCAGGCCGCCGGCATAGACCGTGCGGAAAGCCTGGGGGTCGGGCGGATTGAAGGACAGCGGGGCGAACTTGAGGTCGGACGGCTTCTGGGCCTGGCCGAAGCCGAGGCCGGTCAGCAGCAGCCCGAGGAGGACGATAAAAACAAGGCTTCTCTTCATGGCGGCTCTCCTCACCGGCCGGCCTTCCGCCGGTAGATGGCGGTCAGGCTGTTGTCCTTGGCGAAGTACTTGGCGGCGACCCGCTTGATGTCCTCGTTGCCCACTTTCTTGAGAGCCTCGAGGTCGGTCAGGATGGAGCGCCAGCCGCGGACCAGCTCGGCCCGCCCGACGCTGGAGGCCAGCCCGGAGGAGCTCTGCAGGGAGCGGATGAAGGAGGCTTCGGAGCGGTTCTTGATCTTCTGGATCTCGTCGGCGGTGACGCCGTCCTTCTTGATCCGCTCGATCTCGGCCCAGATCTCCTTCTCCAGGTCTTCGGGCTGGACGTTCTTGTCCGCCCGCGGCTGGGCGCTGAACTGGAAGGTGCCGACGTAGATCTGCGCCCGGGCCGAGGCCGAGGCGCTGACGGCCAGCTGCTTGTCCTGGACCAGGAGCTTGTTCAGCCGGCCCGTGGCGCCGCCCCCGCCCCCGCGCGGACCGCCGCCGCCGCCGGCGCCCAGGATGCCGCCCAGCACCTGCAGGGGCGCGGCGTCGGGGTGGCCGGCCGGGACGGTGTGGAACATCATCTGCAGGCTGGTCGGGGCCGGACCCTCGCCGTACAGCCTCTTCTCGCTGTACTGGGGCGGCTCGGCCGTCCGGATGGGCTCCAGGTCGGGACCGCGGGGGATGCGGCCGAAGTACTTCTCGGCCAGCGGGATCAGGGCCTTGGGATCGAAGTCGCCGACGTAGATGGCGACCGCGTTGTTGGGCACGTAATACGTGTCGTGGAACTCGGCCAAGTCGGCCTTGGTCATCTTCTTCAGGTCGTCCATCCAGCCGATGACGTCCCAGTGGTAGGGCGAGGCGGCGTAGAAGGCGGCGTTGACCTGCTCGCTGAAGAAGTAGCCGGGGCTGTTCTCCGACAGCCGCCGTTCCTCCATGATGACGTCCTTCTCGGAGTAGAACTCGCGCCAGACGGCGTTCATCAGGCGGTCGGACTCGAGCAGCATCTGCAGCTCGATCTTATTGGCCGGCAGGGTCACGTAGTATCCGGTCGTCTCCTGGCCGGTCGAGGCGTTCAGGCCCGTGCCGCCGTTCTTCATGTACTGGGTCCAGAGGTCGTCCTTGATGATGTACGGCTTCTGCTCGGCGATGAGCTTGTCGGCCTGCTTCTGCAGGTCGGCGATCAGGGCCGGGTCGCCGTTCGCCTTCCAATACTTCTCCCGGTAGATCTTGGCCATCACCTCGTCGATCTGCCGGTCGATGGCGGCGTCCTTTCCGTAGTCGGTCACGCCCATGACCTTGGTGCCCTTGAACATCAGGTGCTCGTGGACATGGGCCATGCCGGTGATGCCGGGCTTCTCGTTGATCGAGCCGACGTTGAAGTAGATGTGGCAGACGACGCGGGGCACGCCGGGCTTGGGGATCATCAGGATCTTCATCCCGTTGGCCAGGACGTGCTCCTGGACGTTGAGGGTGATCTCCCCGGCCGCGGCGAGGGCGGCCAGGAAGGTCACCGCCAAGGCGAGAGCGGTTGCGCGCTTCATGCGGGAGGGCCTCCTATGGAATTTCGGGAGCCAGACAACTCCCTGCCATTTTGACGTCCGCCGTTCCAGATTCTTCCCCCGGCGGAGCCTTGCGGAGCGCGGCCATTCGATATAACGAATTCCGTCGTCTGGGAATAATGATTGCGGTTACAGGCGATTTCCATTAAATAACTAGCGTCGATGGTCCGTGCGCAAGGAGGAATCGCATGGTGTCACCCGGGAAGGCGGATGGCTGGGAACCCAGCCGCGGGCGAAGGTCGGGGAGAGGGCTGGCGAGCGGCCGGCTCGCCGCCGTTTGGCTGTCGGTCGTCGTCGGCCTTTTCGCCGCGGATCTTGCCGGGGCGCCGCCTCCGCCGACGGACGATCAGGCCGTCGCAGCCGCGGTGGAGGGCTTTCTGCGGGCTTACGAAAGAGGCGATGCGGCGTTCGCTATGGGGATGGTGGTTGAGGACGAGGCCGCCGTGTTCTTCGGGACCTCGGGAGATCCCGTTCGGGGCACCAGGGCCCTGAAGTCCCTTCTTGAAAGGGAAGCCGCGGCGCTCAAGGACACGAAGCTGGAGATTCAGGAGATTCGGGCCAAGTCCGTGTGCGGCGGGGCCGCCGGCTGGGTCACGGCTCTCTACGGCATTCGCGCCGTCGTGCAGGGCCGCCCGGTCGGTTTGCGGATCAAAGCCACCTTCGTCCTGGAGAAGAAGCAGCAGCGGTGGCTGATCGTTCACTGGCATCAGTCCATCGCTGGACAGGAATAGCCATCTTCCCTTCCCGCGGAAGGCTCTCTGGAGGACCAACATGAATCGAAAGCTTGCGTTGTCCGCGATTCCGCTCGTCCTGCTGGCCGCCGTCATTCTCGTCTTCTCCCAGGGCGCGGAGGTCCTGGCCCAGCTGGGCCTGACGGCGGGCGAGGCCCGCCAAGCCAGCGTCGAAGCGCTGGCCACGGGCTCGGTCTTCCATGAAGCCGCCTTCGCAGCCTTCAAAGCCATGCCTCCGGCAGCCCGGGCGTCCATCGTCAAGGCCGGCCTGTCCTGGGCCAAAGCCTATACGGCCGGGCCCGACTTCAAGGCCGACTACGCCCGGTACCGCGAGACCCAGAAGCCCGATCCGGGAGAAGCCGTCCCCACGGTCGAGGACTTCCTCAAGAAGCAGCGCCAAGAAATGGAGACGCAGGCGGCCGAGATGAGGAAAGCGGCGGCCGGCATGGATGCGGCTACCCGCAAGACCATGGAGGACGCGATCAAGCAGATGATGGCCCAGATCGAGGCCATGGAGAAGGACCCGGAGCAAAAGGCTCAGATCAAGGTCATGCTCGAAGGCCAGAAGGCCGAGGCCGAGGCGCGCCGCGAAGAGGCCCTGGCCGAGTGGAACAAGCGCACCCCGGCCGACCCGAAGACCCTGATTCGGGACCGGATCCGCGAGTTCCTGGAGACGAGCGCCGACGTCGACTTCGAGGCCAAGCTGGTCAAGAAAGGCTTGCTGTTCTTCGAGAACGAGGACTACGAGGCCAAGCCCGCCTCGTGGAAGCTCTGCTTCCGGGCCGGCAGGGAAGCCGTCGCCGCGGCCCGCGCCTTCGCCGAGTCCTGGCTGGCCGAGCTGGAGAAGTGACGATCGAACCAAACCGTCCCGTCGAAGCGAGGGGGGCGGGTTTGGCTTTTAGCCAAACCGGCCCGTAATATAGTCTTCCGTCCGCTTGTCCCTGGGCCGGGTGAAGATGTCGGTCGTCCTGCCGAATTCGACCAGCTCGCCCAGCAGCATGAAGCCCGTCTCGTCCGAGACCCGGGCCGCCTGCTGCATGTTGTGGGTGACGATGACGATGGTGTAGTCGGACTTGAGCTGGTGCATCAGCTCTTCGACCTTCATGGTGGCCATGGGATCGAGGGTCGAGCACGGCTCGTCCATCAGCAGGACCTCGGACTGGACCGCCACCAGTCGGGCGATGCACAGCCGCTGCTTCTGCTCCAGCGACAGGTCCAGGGCGCTCTTCCTCAGCCGGTCCTTGAGCTCGTCCCACAGCCCGACCGCGGCCAGGCTGGTCTCGACGAGGCCCTCCAGCTCGGCGCCCTTGGCCATGTGGTGGACGCGCGGCCCGAAGGCGATGTTCTCGTAGACGCTGATGGGGAAGGGATTGGGCCGCTGGAAGACCATGCCGATCTTCTTGCGCAGGGCGGTCAGCCCGGTGTCGGGGGCGTAGATGTCCTCGCCGTCGACGATGACCCGGCCTTCGATCCGGACTCCGTCGACGAGGTCGTTCATCCGGTTCAGGCAGCGCAGCAGGGTGGACTTGCCGCAGCCCGAGGAGCCGATCAGGGCCGTGATGGCCTTCTCCCGAATGGCGGTGGAGACGCCCTGGAGGGCCTGAAACTCTCCATACCAGAGGTCGAGGCCCTCGACCCGGATCTTGGGCGAGCTCATCCGAAGCGCCCCACGATGTAGTCCTCCGTCCGCTTGTCGCGGGGAGCGGTGAAGACCGAATCCGTCGGGCCGACCTCGATCAGCCGGCCCATCAGGAAGAACGCGGTCCGGGTCCCGACCCGGGCCGCCTGCTTGGTGTTGTTGGTGACCAGGACGATGGTCCGGGTCCGGCGCAGCTCCATCATCGACTCCTCGACCTTGGCGGTCGAGATGGGATCGAGCCCCGAGCAGGGCTCGTCGTAGAGGATGACCTCCGGGTCCAGGGCCAGCGAGCGGGCGATGCACAGCCGCTGCTGCTGCCCCCCGGAGAGCTTCTGGCCCGGCATGTCCAGGCGGTCCTTGACCTCGTCCCAGAGCGAGGCGGCCCGGAGGCTGTCCTCGACCAGGCGGTCCAAGACGGCTTGGTCGCGCTGGCCGGCCATGCGCGGCCCGTAGGTGACGTTGTCCCGGATGGAGAGCGGCAGGGGCAGCGGCAGGGCGAAGATCATCCCGACCCGCTTGCGCAAGGCCTCGGCCGAGAGGTCGCGGCGGATGTCCCGCCCGTCCAGGCGGATGCTCCCCTCGGTCCGGGCGTGCTCGTCCAGCTCGGTCATCCGGTTGAGGGAGCGGAGGAAGGAGGTCTTGCCCGAGTTGGACGGTCCGATGATGCTGAGGATCTCGTGCTCGTGGACGTCCAGGCGCAGCTCCTGGAGGGCCTTGACCCGGCCGTAGCGGATGGTCAAGTCCCGGACCTCGATCTTGACCCGCGGCTCGCCCGAGCTCATTTTCGCCTCTCGAAGCGGGCCCGGATGATCGCCGCCGTGACGTTCATGATCAGAACCAGGCCGATCAGGACGAAGGCGGTCCCGAAGCGGAATCCTTCCGGGATGCCGGGGATCTGGGTCGTGATGACGTAGAGGTGATAGGGCAGGGCCATGGCCTGGTCGGACAGCGAGGCCGGCAGGTTGGGCAGGTAGAAGGCGGCCACGGTGAAGAGAATGGGCGCCGTCTCGCCGGCCACCCGGCCGACGCTCAGGATGGCCCCGGTCAGGATGCCCGGCAGGGCGTGGGGCAGGACGGAGTGGCGGACCGTCTGCCAGTGCGAGGCGCCCAGGGAGAAGCTGACCTCCCGGTAGGTCCGGGGCACGGAGCGCAGGGCTTCGCGGGTGGTGGTGATGATGACCGGCAGGGTCATGATGCCCAGCGTCAGGGCGCCGGCGAGGATGGACACCCCGAAGCGCAGGAAGACCACGAACAGGCTCAGCCCGAACAGCCCGTAGACGACCGAGGACACCCCGGCCAGGTTGATGATGGCCAGGTTGATGGTCCGGGTCAGGGCGTTGTCCTTGGCGTACTCGCTCAGGTAGATGGCCGCCGCCACCCCGATCGGCAGGGCGAAGCCGATGGAGACGAAGACCAGATAGAAGGTGCCGACGATGGCCGGCCAGATGCCCCCCGCCCGCATGCCGTCGCGGGGCATGGTGAAGAGGAAGGACCACGACAGCGCCCCCCAGCCCTTGGCGATGATCAGGCCGACGATGGCCAGCACCGGCACGACGACGATCAGGGTGGCCAGCAGCAGGACGCCGAAGCCCAGCCTCTGCCGCAGCCCCTCGTTCGTCCGCCTCATCGCTTCTTGCCCCGGTTGAGGAGGAGATCGGCCGTCAGGTTGATGGCGAAGGAGATGATGAACAGCACGACGCCGACGGCGAACAGGGCGAAGTAATGGGGGCTGCCCTTGGCCGCCTCGCCCATCTCGGCCGCGATGGTCGCGGTCAGGGTCCGAACGGGCTCGAAGAGGCTGTGGGGGATGACGGCGGCGTTGCCGGTGACCATCATCACGGCCATCGTCTCGCCGAAGACGCGCCCGATGCCGAGCATGGCCGCGGCGATAATGCCGGGCAGGGCGCCGTGGATGACGACCCGCCGCAGGGTCTGCCAGTGGGTGGCGCCCAGGGCCAGGGCGCCTTCCTTGTACTCCTTCGGCACGGCCTTGATGGCGTCCTCGGAGATGGTGATGATGGTCGGCAGGGCCATGAAGGCCAGCATCAGCGACCCGGCGAAGGCGGTCAGGCCGGTCGGCAGGCGGAGGACGCTCTTCAGGAAGGGGACCAGGATGGTGATGCCGATAAAGCCCAGCACCACCGAGGGGATGGCGGAGAGGACCTCGACGCAGGACTTGAGGACCGTCCGCAGGCGGCGCGGGGCGACTTCGGCGATGTAGAAGGCGGCCCCGATTCCGAGCGGAACGGCGATGACCACGGCGCCGGCCGTGACCAGCAGCGAGCCGAGGATGAGCGGCAGGATGCCCAGGCGCGGCGGGCTGGAGATGGGGTACCAGAAGCGACCGCCGAGGAAGCTCAGCAGCCCCGTCGTCTTGAGGATCGAGACGCCCTCCCGCAGCAGGAAGACGAAGATGAGGAGGACGAAGAGCACCGAGGCCAGCCCGCTGAGAAGGATCAGCTTCTCGTAGACGAACTCCTTGGCCCGGCGCGCGGAGTCTCTCATTGGATCGGCACGAACTCGGTGTCCCGGACGATCTTCTGGCCGGCCGGCGAGTGGGCGAATGCGAGGAAGTCCTTGACCGCCCCGGACGGCTCGCCCTTGGTGAAGAGATACAGGGGGCGCGAGATGGGATAGGCGTTGGCCCGGATGGTCTCGATATCGGGCGCGATGGCCGGGGCGCGCTCGTCCTTGGCCACCGCCACGACCTTCTGTCGCGGGCTGATGTAGCCCAGCCCGTAGTAGCCGACGGCGTTCTCGTTGCGCGAGACCTCCTCGGCGATGGCGTAGGAGGACGGCATCATCAGGGCCCGCGGCGCGAACTCCTCCGGGCCCTTGCTCTTGCCCCGCCGCAGGACGTGCTCCTTGAAGAAGATGTGGGTTCCGGAGTTGACCTCACGCGACAGGAGGACGACGGGGCCGTCGATGCCGCCCAGCGGCTTCCAGGTCCGGATCTCGCCCAGGAACAGCTCCCGCAGCTCCTCCATGGTCAGATGCCCGACGGGGTTGGAGGGGTGGACGACGACCACGATCCCGTCCAGGGCCACGATGTCCTCCCGGAAGGCGAAGCCCTTGGCCTTGGCCTGCTCGATCTCCTTGGCTTCCAAGCCGCGGGACGATTCGGCGATCTCGCAGGTGCCGTTGATCAGGGCCGCGATTCCGGTTCCCGAGCCGCCGCCGGTGACGGCCACGTTGATCTCGGGGTGGATCTTGTTGAAGGCCTCGGCCCAGGCCTGGCCGAGGTTGACCATGGTGTCCGAGCCCTTGATTTGAAGCGTCCGGGCTTGGCCCTTTCCGCCGTCGGGGCCGGAGGATGAGGCGCGGCCGCCGCAGGCGGCGCCGACAAGCAGGGCCGCGGCCAGAGCCGCCCCCGCGGCGCGTCCGACGGTGGATTGTGGAGTCATGCCAGGCTCCCGCCCATCATAGAAACGCCCCCCGAGGCTGTCAAGGGAAAATGGCTGAAGAGCCCATTTTTCACGCATTCTTCATCGAATCTTAACAATCCGGGCCTAGGATCGTCCCGGACATGACAAGAGTTCCCGTTGTGTGCTAATGTGCCGGCAGGGAACGCGGGAGAGAATCATGGAACGCTTCTTCGACGAAGAGCTCAAGAGCCTGAAGGAAAAGCTGCTGCGGATGGCCGGCCTGGTCGAAGAGGCCATCGAGCTGGCCATCGAGGCCCTCAAGGACCGCAAGGAGGAGCCGGCCCGCCAGGTCCTCAGCCAGGAAGCCGAGATCAACGCCCTGGACGTGGAGGTCGACGAGACCTGCCTGCGGCTGATGGCCCTGCGCCAGCCCATGGCCGGCGATCTGCGCTTCATCACCTCGGCCATGAAGATCACCAGCGAGCTGGAGCGGATGGGCGATCTGGCCGTCAACGTGGCCGAACAGGCCCTCATCCTGGCGCCCCTGCCCCTGCTGAAGCCGCTCATCGACATCCCCCGCATGGCCCGGCTGGCCCAGGCCATGGTCCGCGACGCCATCAACGCCTTCATCAACCGCGACGAAGCCCTGGCCCGCAGCGTCTGCGAGCGCGATGACGAAGTCGACGACCTCGACGAGCAGATCTTCCGGGAGCTGCTGACCTACATGATGGAGGACAAGGCCAACGTCAAGCGGGCCGTGGCCCTGATCCTGGTCAGCCGCAACCTCGAGCGCCTGGCCGACCACGCCACCAACGTGGGCGAGGACGTCATCTACCTGGTCAAGGGCAAGACGATCAAGCACCACGTGGACCGCAACCGGGACGGCATCCCGGTCGAGCGGGCCGGCCGGAACTAGGCTCTTCGCCGGCTTCCGGAAACGCCCTTCCCGGAAGTCAGCGAAGAAGCCATAATTAGGGCTTGCATCCTCCGGCCGTTGAGCTATAATGGACCCAAGTTTTCTTGTGCCGGCTGGAGAAAACTTCATTCAACCTAATGAACATCATTTTTCCCTTTTCTGCTGTTAACAACAGCCGGCCTATCTCCCTCTGACAGCGCTCGTGATGCCCCCTTCCGGGCCCGCCCTTTTCTACCGCCCCGGCGGCTTGGGCGACCTCCTCGCGGCTGTTCCCGCGATGCGGACGGTCCGCGGCGCGGCTTCCGGCCGGCCCGCCCTTGTGGCCGCGTCCGGCGCGCCCGGCCGGCTGATCTTGCGTCTCGGCCTGGTCGACGCCTTTCTTCCGATCGACGATCCCGGGCTGGCGGCCCTCTTCGCCGATCCGGCCCCGGCGGAGGCGAGCCTGGAGATCCGCGGCCCGGCGCCCTCCTCGCTTTGGGCCTGGCTCCTCCGCGAGCCGGCCGCCGAATTTCGTGCCGCCGCCGCGCGCCGCTTTGGCCTCGAGTCCCGAATCGTCGTCTACGATCCCGCTTCCGGCGTTCCCGCGGGGCGCTTCTTCTTTGCCCGTACGGCTGAAGCCCTGGGACTCGACTCCTCCGGGCCGGCCTATGAGGGGGCGGCCCGCCTTCCCGATCCCGGCCCGCCGGCGCTTCCCCTGCCCGAATCGCCGTTCGCCGTCATCCATCCCGGCAGCGGCTCGCCTCGCAAGAACGCGCCGATGCCGGTCTTTCGGGGCGCGGCCGGGGATCTGGCGGGGAAGGGATTGGCGGGATTCTTCGTCCTCGGTCCCGCGGAGGGGCCGGCGCGGGCGGATCTGGAAGCGGCCCGGCTTCCCGCCGGCTGGAGGATGCTCCAGGAGCCGCCTTTGGAGGACCTGGCCGCTCTCTTGGCCCGTTGCTCGGCCTATATCGGCAACGACTCGGGCGTCACCCACCTGGCCGCGGCCGCGGGCGCGCCGGTCCTGGCCTTCTTCCGGGATGAGAACCTGCCGGCCTGGCGGCCCTGCGGGCGCTCGGATGTGGTTTCGGTCCCCGAGCCCTCGGCCCTCTCCCTGGCGGACGTCCGACCCGCGCTGGCTCGATTTCCAGCCCCGTCCGCGCTACAATGGCGACCGTGACCAAGCCCGACTGGAAGGACGAGATCAAGGCCTGCTTCGACGATCTGCGCATCCTGGAGCGGTGCCGGGCCGAAGTGGACGGGCAATTCGCGGCTCTCTCCGACGGCGTCGTCGAGCCGGCGTTCGCCGGCGTGGCCGAGGAGCTCAAAGGCTACCACGTCCGCTGCAAGTTCTGGCGGACCAAGGAGAAGTCCCTGCACTTCCAAGCCGCCTTCCCGGGGCTGGCCGAGACGCAGTTCGAATACATCCTCTCGGCGCCGGCCCGAGCCGTGGAGCTCGCCCTGACCCTGACGGTGCGCGGCCGGCCCAGCCCGGGGGCGGATATGCAAGAGAGGTCCTTCCCCTTTCTTCCCCGCACCCCGGCCGCCGAGATCCTGAAGCTGGACAAGGACGATCTGGCCCACGACATCGTGGCCCGCTACAAGCGCTTCGTCACCGAAGCCGCGATCGACATAGCCGGCTGGCGGTCCTGATTAAAGGATAGCCCGCCCGATCAGGGCGGCGGCGGCGTCCGCGTCTTTTCCCCAGACCAGGAAGGCCCGGCCGGCGCGGCGGGCGTAGAAGAAGGTCAGGCCCGCCCCGTTGCGGGCTTTCAGCCCATCCCCTCGGGCCTCCGTCCCCTCGAGGTTGGCCTCGAACTGGGCCCGGACCGCGGCATCGAGACCTGCCGGATCGGCCGACCCGACTTCGACGACGATCAGCTTCAGGCCGCCGGGCTCGTAGCGGCCCGAGACGGCCGTGGCCCCTAGGCCGAAGCCCCAAGCCGGCTCCGAGAAGAACTGCGTCTCGGCCCGGGCCGCGCCCTCGCCTTTGATGAAGCGCTCCGATCGCGGCGCGCGCCCGGCGGCCGGAAGGACATCGAAGCGCGCGTCCCGATTCGCGGCCGGGGGGCCGGGGATGCGGGCCTCGACGGCCTTCAGCAGCCCCTCCAGATCGGAGGCGGCGGTCTCGAAGCCGGTGATGCTGACGTAGTAACTCCCCTTGGCCAAGCCGGCTTGGCTGGGGCTTATCCAATGCGGCGAGCCGATGGCCGGCGAGACGTCCTCCCGGCCGTCCCGCTGGACCGAGAACAGCCCGAAGGCATCCCGCTCCGACTCCAGGCTGTAGACTTCGACGGTGATCTCGGCCCCGCGATCGTCGAGGGATGCGTACCTCCCGACCGCCAGCTCGCGGAAGCCGTAGGGAAGGACAAGCTCGGCCCCGCCGTCGATGTAGCCGTAGAGGCTCTCCCGGGCGTAGCGCTCCGGGGCGCCGGCCGGGGCCCATCGGCCGGCCGGCCCGGCCGGCGGGAGGATGGCCGCGGCGGACGGCTCCTGGATCGTCGCCGCCGCTCCGGGAGCGGCGAGGGCCCAAGCGGCGCCCGCGGCGAGAAGAGCCGCCGCGAGCCGGAGGCGGGGCTTGGACCGGCCCATGACCCGGCTCCCGGCCTCAGGCCAGGCTCCGCTCCTCGAGGACGATGTCTTCGCGCCTGCCGACGCCCAGTCCCAGCCCGGCGGCGATGTCCAGGAAGCGGCGGCGGGCCTTGTCGTCGAACTGCTGCAGCCCGCGCTCGATCCGCTCCCGGGTCATCAGCTCGTGGCCGACGAGGTCGACGGCCACGGGATCGGTGCCGATCAGGAGCAGGTTGGGATCGAAGAAGAACTTGGGATTGGCCCCCGGGCCCCCGTCGTAGCAGGCCTGCAGCCCGTCGACGATGTTGAGGGCCAGCTTGTCGCGCAGGGCCGGGAAGGCGCACGGCTCGGCCACCGACTCCGCCCAGATCTTGTGCAGGCGGCTGGTGTTGCTGAGGGATCCGTAGGACAGGTTCTTCAGGCACAGCGTCACCGTCGTCCCGGAGTTCTTCAGGATGGGGACATTGATGATCTTGGTCAGGCGGCGGGTGACGATCTTGCTGAAGTAGGACTCCCGGCCTTCGTTGAGCATCATCGGCAGGACGTCGCGGCTATACTTCATCTCGACGTCGGCGAAATAGAACGGCGCCTCGCGGTCGATGGCCTCCCGGGCCCACAGCTCGCCCTTGTCGTCGTAGAAGTCGCCGTTGGGGCCCTTGTGCTCCGTGCCGACGATCTCGAGCCCGGGGAAGCGCTCGGGCGTATAGCCGGCCTCGACCATCTGGAAGTGGCGGCGGTCCCAGATGACGATGTTGGACTTGGGCAGGCCGGCGGCCAGCAGACCGGCCACGACGGCGTCCACGACCTCGGGCTTGGTCGAGAGCAGGCCGCGGCCGATCGGATTGATCTTGATCCCGACCACGTCCGCGGGGGAGACGAAGCGGCCGAAGGCCCGGCCCATGTCGGACTCCCCGGTCAGCCCGGTCATGCCGATCCGGACGGCCTCGGCCGCCTTGGCCGCGTCGACCTTGCCGCCGGTCGAGGCGCCGGGAGCGGAGACCTTGACCACCCGGCCGGGGTAGAGGCCGGGCATGGAGGTCTTCGTCCGGGGGATGTCCCGGACCTCGTCGACGTTGGTCCGGATCGGAGTCGCCGCTTGGGCGGGCGGCTTATGGTCGGCCGCGCGGTCCTGGCCCGCGGCGCCGCCGGATAGGGCCAGCCCGGCGGCCGAGGCGGCGGCGGCTTGGAGGAAGCCCCGGCGGCTGACGGCTCCGGGGCGGATCGTCTCGTTCTCTCCGGTCAGGGTCACGACATCGTCTTGGGACATGGCCGCTCCTTTCTCCGTCCCGGCTAATCTATCCGGGCCGCCGCGCGGCTGTCAACCGGGGATTGGCTTGCGGCCCTCCTTTTCTGCTACAATCCGGGTCGGACGACGTTCAGGGGATCGGCCGCAAGAAGCGCCTCGATGAATCCGGACGAGCAGCACGAAGCGAGCCGTAGGACGCTGGTCCTTCGGGCCGAGCTGGCCGAGATCGACAAGGCCCGGGATTTCTTGCGCCGGACCCTGGATCCCTTCCGCCTCGACGAGGAGGAGCTCTTCAAGCTGGAGCTGGCCCTGGTCGAGATCTGCGTCAACATCACCCGCTACGCCTACCGGGACCATCCCGGCCCGATCCGCCTGACGCTCTGGACCCGTCCCGCGGTCAGCCTGGAGATCCGCGACTCGGGCCGGGCCTTCGACCCGCGGCTGGTGCCGCCGCCCGATCTGGAGAGCCTGGCCGTCTCGGGCCGCCGCGGCGGCTTGGGCGTCTACCTGGCCCGCAAGCTGGTCGACGAGTTCACCTACCGGCGCGACGGCTCCGAGAACGTGCTGACCCTGACCCGCTCCCTGCTCGTCCCGGCTCAGTAGAGCGTGGCCTCCTCGCCGTTGAGCTTGACCAGCCGGTCCACCTCGGCCAGGATCAGGTCGCGACGCAGCAGCACGGCCGCGATCTCGGCCTCGTCGAGATAGTCGCCCACGGCCGCCTTGATTGCCTCGGCGGTCAGCCCCTTGAGCTTCTCGACGAAGGCCCGCGGCAGCTCCTTCATCGGCTTGGGGCCCTCGCGGTGCTTCTCCGTGAAGATCAGCTCCTCGGTGAACTTCTTGCCGGTCCGGAAGGACCGGGAGTGGTCGATCAGGACGATCTTCCAGTCCTCGCGGATGAGGATGTTGTTGCCGTGCCGGTCCTCGTTGCCGATGAGGTTGTCGAAGGCCCGCTGCAGATAGGTGGACCGGTTCCAGCCGAAGACGAAGCGGGGCGGGACCGGGACCTTCTTGTCGTTCTTCTGGTTGAGCGACATGCGGCTCTCGGCCCAGTCCTGGATCGAGCCGCGGACCTCCTTGTAGCGGCGCTCGATGGTGGCCGGGACCATGTTCAGCCCCAGCAGGCGGTCGAGGCGGTAGGCGGCGATCTCGTACTGCCAGCGGTCCGGCCGTCCCCGCTCGGCCTTGTCGACGTCCTTCCACAGCGCCGGCTTGCGAATCCCGTCCTTCTCCAGGGCCAGCTTGTAGGGATTGGTCACCGCCGACGGCCCGGTCAGGCGCTCGGCTCCGGTGATCGCGGCCGAGGCCAGGAACTCCTCGGCGGCCTTGTCCCCGGCCGGGTCGATGGCTTGGCCGGCCGGACGGGCTTCGCCCCAGGCCAGGACGGCGCAGGCCGCGGCGCACACCGCGATGAAGGCTTTCGATCTCATGTCCCCCTCCTTGATTTCCCCGATTCAGTAAAGGACCTTATCCTCTCCGTCGCGGCGGACGGCGGCCTCGATCTCCGCCAGAAGGAGGCCGGCCCGCTCGACGACGGCTTCCATCTCCGTCTCGCTCAGCCAGGGCCCCGCGGCCTGGCGCACGGCGTCCAGGTCCAGGAGGCGCAGCCGCTCGACGAAGGCGCGCGGCAGGCGGCGGAAGAGGGCCGGGCGCCGTCCGCCCGCCCCGTCGTCCATGGTCTTGATCCCGCCGGCCCCGTAGATCAGGCGGCGGCGGTGCTCCCGGTCGGACACGAAGGCCCGCGAATGGTCGATCAGGATCGTCCTCCAGTCCGCGGTGTAGAGGACGTTCTGCTGGGTCCGGTCGTTGTTGGCGATCAGCGAGTCCCAGGCCCGGGTCAGGTACTTGGCCGCGTCGATCCGGCCGGCGGCCTCGTCCGGGACGGCCAGCCCCTCTTCGACGACCTTGAGCAGGCTGGCCCGGCTCTCGGCCCACAGCGACACGGCGCCCCTGCGGCCTTCGACGACGAGCTCCACCGCGGGCGGGACCATGTTCAGCCCCAGCCGCTTGTCCAGCTCGTAGGCGGCGATCTCGCCGTGCCAATGGTCGGGGCAGCCGTCGACCGTCGTGTCGACCGACTTCCAGACGCCCTTGGCTTCGACTCCGTCCTTGAGGAAATACAGCTTCAGCGGGGCCGTGACGCCTTCCCCGACCGGCTCGGAGCGGACGATCCGGGCCGTGCGCAGATAGTCCTCCCAGAAGGCCCGGCGGGAGATCTCGGAGGGCAGGAACTGCGGGCGGAGGGAGGAAGCCGCGGCCAAGAGCAGGGCCGCGCCTGCCAGGGCGGGACCGGCGATCCGTCGGGGCTTTCCCATGCTCACCTCCCGGGGGACGGGCCCGCCTGGGCCGGGCCGGCCTTTCCGTTCTTCTTGTACTCGCGGGCGATCAGGACGGCCAGGGCGATCCAGACCAGGATGGCCGCCAGGTTGACGAGAGCCATTCCTTCGACCTTCATGGCCAGCCAGGACGTCCCGATGAAGACGGCCACGGCGGAGAGCGCGTCTCCGCTGCGGAAGAAGAAGACATCGATGGCCGCCTTGGCCTTGTACTTCTCCTCCCGGGACGTCCGCAGGAAGAGGGCCGCCTTGGTCGTGTTCATCAGCGAGTAGTCCGTGCCGTTCTCGGCCGCCTTGATCCACTTGAGGACGACGAGCGAAGCCCCCAGGGCGGTGTAGCTGTAGCCGCCCAAGACGAAGATCGGCAGGATGAGGAGCGCTCCGCTGATGCCCACCCAGCGGAAGATGCGGGAGACGAGGAAGAGCTGGATCAGGATCGTCAGCAGCGCGGCCAGGGACTGGTAGTCGGCGAAGGCCCGGCCGATGTAGGCCTCCAGGGACAGCCCGCCGGCCGCCCCCGTGGCGATGGCCCGCTCGGCCGTCCGGGTCTGAAGGGCGCTGAACATGTACTCGCCGTTGGCGTTGACGAAGTTGTAGACGCCGATGAACAGGGCGATGTAGAGGAGATAGCGCTTGCGGAAGACGAGCTGGAACCCGCCGCCGGCCTTCAGCGGCTTCTCGGATTCCCCGGCCGCTCCGCCGGCCGCTCTTCTCGAGGCATCCTGCCGGGCCTCCCTCCGATGGATGGCCCAAGCGAGGAGGATGCAGATTCCGAGCAGCCCGGCCACCACCAGCATCATGTTGAAGGAGCCGATCGGGGCGAACAGCCGCTTGGCCAGCTTGCCGCCGAGATAGGCGCCCAGGTTCCCGCCCAGGGCGATGAGAGGGAAGAGGCGCTTGCCGTCGGCCTCGCTGTAGAGATCGTTGGCGAAGCTCCAGAACTGGGCGACGACCATCAGGTTGAAGATGCCGACCCAGAGGAAGAAGATGATGCTCATCGCCCCCCGGGACAGCCCGGCCAGGTGCAGGGCGTAGAAGAGGAAGAGGTTCGAGATGAAGAAGAAAGTCACCCAGGTGATGAGCAGGTGGCGCGGGACCTTGGAGGCCAGCCGGCTGAAGGCCTTGATGACGAACACGATCAAGACGGCCTGCAGGGCGCCCAGGTAGCTCTTGGTCCGGGCGTCCTGGCCTGTCAGGATCAGGGCCTCCCGGATCGGCTTCAGGATGTAGTAGGCGAAGAGGAGGACGAAGACGTTCAGCCCCAGCAGGAAGGCTTTGGCGCCCTCCCCCGGATGGATGTCCCAGTTCAGGCGCAGGAGGCGATAGGCCAGCTTCTTCAAGGCGTCACCCTCCTCGTCAGGGCGCCGGCGCGAAAAGCACCGCGGCTTCGCCCCGCAACCGGATCTTCTCCTCAAGCTGCGCGATGATCCGGCCCTTGCGCTCGCACAGGGCCTCGACCTCTTCCCGGCTCAGGCAGCTGCGGAGCTTCCTCCGGGTCGAGGCCGGCTCCATCTGCCGTATCCGCTGGAAGAGGCTCCGGGGGCACCGCTCGAGGGAGCAGTCTTCCGACAGCTCCGGGCTCAGCGGAAAGGCCTCGGCGAAGTCGACCCGGCAGACTCTCCAGGTGTCGGTGTGGATGAGGGTGTCGTCCTTGTTGCCGCAGGCGTCGCCGCTGAGGGCCTCGAACAAGCGGATCGTGTCCAGCCTCTCCCGCAAGTCCCGGGGGTCGGGCGGCGTCCGCTTCGAGCGCTCCAGGTCGTGCTCCGAGATGCAGCCCTCGGCGTACACCTGAAGCGCCCCGCGCAGGCCCTCGATCGTCCTCTCCACCGTGGGGGGGACGATGACGAGCCCCAGGATCTTGCTGAGCTCGTAGGCGGCCAGCTCGTAGCGGTAGCTGTGGGCCAGGGGGTGCGGCCGCGGCCGGTGGACGTACTTGAAGACCGCCTTCATCCTCCGGCCGTCTTTCTCCAGGGTCACCAGCCAGGGCAGGGTCCGGCCGGATTGGGCGTCCTTCTCGACCCCGACCACAGCGGCCGTGCGCAGGTACTTTTCCGCCGCCTCGCCCGCGAGGTCCTGGCCCGCCGCGGCCAGGGACAGGACAGGCAGGAGGGCCAGACCCAGAGCCGTTCCGATTCGTCTCCGCGTCGTCTCGCGATCAGTCATGATCCTTCTCCCAGAGCCGGAAGCTCCCGTCCTCGATGACCAGCGCCGCGACCCGCCCGGCGACGCCGTCCCAGATGCCGGTGTCGATCATCCAAACCCTACCCCCGAAGCGGGACACCTCCTTCAGCGTGCGCGAGCCGCCGGTCGGCGTGTGGGCGATGACCAGGGCCCGGCCCCCGACCGCGGCCAGCACGCCTTCCAGCTCCTTTTCCATCACCGCCTCGGGCTTGAGGGCCAGGTCGCGGTACCACAGGGGCCCCAGGCTGTCGAACAGGACCCGCGTCGGCCGGGCCATTCCGCCGACGAACGAGAGGAGCTCGTCCTGCACCGTCCGGTTGATCCTGTCCAGCGGCCAGGCGGCGTAGCGGTCGTTCAGGCCGCCATGGACGAAGACGATGTCGTTGATCTTGATGATGGCCTCATGGGAGGCGATCCAGCGGCCGTAGCTTCGCCGCAGGAACTCGAAGTAGGCCTCCTGGGCTCCGGTGTTGCGGGGCAGGGCCTCGGCCCACATCCGCATCAGATCGGCTCCGGGCCCGAACTTGCGGCGGTATTCGGTCTCGGCCCGGCGCCGGACGCGCTCGGGGACGAAGGCGGTGAACTGCTCCGGCGTCACGAAGCTCTGGTAGTCGAAGGACAGGCCCATCAGGGCCATGGCCTCGTGGTTGCCGATGAGCATGTGGACGCAGCCGCCGGCCGCGGCGGCCTCCCCCTCCAGGCGGCGCAGGAGGTCGAAGATGTCCTTGGCCCGGGGGCCGCGGTCCAGGACGTCGCCCATCTGGACCAGATGGGCCTGTCCTCCGGTCCATTCCAAGCTGGCGCCGACCAGGCCGGTGCCCCGGAGAAGAGCGACGAACTCGTCGTAGGCGCCGTGCAGGTCGCCGATGGCCACGATCCGGCTGACGCCGGTCCATTCGGACGACTTATCGGGCGGCCGTTCCGTCTGCCGCTCTCCACTCGCGTGGGGGCGAGATGGGGGGGGCGGGACCTGGATCCGGGCCGCGCCCCTCGCGGCGGCCGAGGCGAGCGCCAGCAAGAGGAGCCCGAGGACCCAGGGCCGGACAGAGGCCGGCCCCTCCGGAGCCCGCGGGCGTCCGGTCGGAGGTCGGGCTTGGGTCATCCCGCGCATCGCAGCCTGCCGCTACTATGAGAGGAAGCGGCATCGCTGTCAAGGCGTCCGTTTGACTTACCCCCCGCCCTTCTGGTACATAGACAGCGGGACGCCATGGTCATCCGCAAGCGCGAGAAAGAAGGCATCGTCATCTTCGACGTCGACGGCGAGATCAAGCGCTCGGACATCACCGACGTCACCCTGCACGACCTGGTCAAGGCGGTCTTGGACGAGGGGCACCGCTTCATCCTCCTCAACTTCGAGAAGGTCGGCTTCATCGACAGCTTCGGCGTCGGCGAGATCCTGGCCAGCTACATCTCGACCCACAATCTCGGCGGCAAGCTCAAGCTGGCCCGCATCTCCAAGAAGCTCTACCTCGTCTTCCAGGTGACCATGCTGACCAAGGTCCTGGACATCTTCGAGGACGAAGACGCGGCCCTGCGCAGCTTCCCCCGCGACTGAGGCGGGGCGCCCGAGGGAGCTCCCATGACGGGGCGCCGGATACCCGAAGCCATCGCCCGCGGCCTGGGGCTCGACCCCGGCGAAGTGCCGCGGGCCGTCCTCTTCTTCCTCTACTTCTTCCTCGTCACGGCCCCCTTCGCCATCGTCAAGTCCGTCCGCGACGCCAGCTACCTGGACGACGTCGGCGTCCGCTACCTGCCCTGGGCCTACGGCACCGCCGTCCTGGTGGGGGCCGCCGTAGCCGTCCATGCCAGGCTCCAGGCCCGCCTGCCGCGGCGGGGCCTGCTGGCCGGCAGCCTGCTGTTCTTTGCCGCCTCGGCCGCCGCCTTCCACTTCCTCTTCGCCCTGGACCGGCCCTGGATCTCCCTGGTCTACTGGCTGTGGGCCAACATCTTCGTCGTCGTCCTGACGACCCAGTTCTGGTTCCTGGTCAACGACGCCTTCAATCCCCGGCAAGCCAAGCGCCTGGTCGGATTCCTGGGCAGCGGCGGCATCCTGGGCGGCGTCGCGGGCGGATTGGCGGCCGGATTTCTGGCCCGTCCCGGCCGGCCCGAGGACCTGCTCTTCGCCGCGGCCGGGCTTCTGGCGCTGGGGGCTTTCGTCGTGGCGGCTCTCTTCCGCCGCTTGGGACAAGGCGCCGCGGCTCCCTCCCCGGGGGGCGGCCCGGACGCCTCGGCCTCCCGGCCCGGCTTCCTCGACTCCTTCCGGACCGTCCGCTCGGACTCCTACCTCCGCCTCCTGGCCCTGCTGGCGCTGCTGGCCGGGATCGTCTCGACCTTCATCGACTGGCAGTCCAAGGCCGTCATCGACGCCGTCCCGGCGGCCAAGGTCAATCTGGCCGCCTTCTTCGGCCGCTTCAACGCCGGGCTTCTGGCGGCCGCTTTCCTCTTCCAGCTGGTCCTGACCGGGCGCTTCCTCCGCCGCTTCGGGCTGAGGCCCGCCCTGATGATCTATCCCTTGGCCCTCCTGGTCTGCTCCGGCGGCGTGGCCCTCTGGCCGGTGCTCGGCTGGGCCCTGGCCGTCAAAGGCGCGGACAAGGCCTTCTCCTATTCCATCCAGCAGTCCTCGCGGGAGCTGCTCTTCATCCCCGTGGCGGCCGGCCGCAAGTACCGGGCGAAAGTCTTCATCGACGTCTTCCTCAACCGCTTCGCCAAGACCGCGGGCGCCGGCCTGCTCCTCCTGCTCTTCCTCTTGCCCGGAGGGCCCTCCGTCGCCGTCGTCGGGGCGGCTTCGGCCGTCCTCATCGCGGCCTGGCTGATCGTCAACATCCGGCTCGGGAGAGCCTACGGCCGCGCGGTCACCGGGCATCTCAAGGACAAGTGGGAGCGGGACGAGAGGCCCGTCCGGGACCGGGCCGGGGCCGCCAAGAGCATCCTGGACGCGCTGGAGAGCCGCCGCAGGAGCCCGTCGCTCTATGCCCTCCACCTTATCGAGATGGCCGGCGAGGGGCACCTGACGCCGGATGTCGCGGCCTTCCTGGAAGAGGAGCAGGCGGCCCTGGGCCCGCAGCCTCAATCGCCGCTGGCCGACGGGGAGGAGACCTCCTGGCTGCCGCCGCCCGCCGATGTCCTGTCTCTGGCCGGGGACGTCCGGGAGATCATGTCTCTGCCCGACTACCAGAAGGTCATGGGCGAATACGCGGATAAGGTCCTGCGGGGGGAAGCCGGCGGCGAGACGGATCGCATGGAGCTGGCCAAGGCGGCCGGCCTCATGGGCCGAGAGGCCCCGCTGGCCGGCCGGCTGGAGGACCTCCTTTTGGACGATTCTCCCGAAGTCGTCCGCTACGCCGTGGAGTCGGCCGGGAAGCTGCTCCGGCGCGAGTCGGTCCCTTGGCTGGTCGAACGCCTGGCCGACCCCAGGACTCGCGGCGACGCGTCCGAAGCCTTGGCCCTCTACGGCGCGCGCACGGCCGGCGCCCTGGGAGACTATCTGATCGACCCGACGACGCCGGCCGAGGTGCGCCGGCGGATCGCCTCGGTGCTGGCCGGGATTCCCTCGCAGGAGGCCGCGGACGCCCTTCTCGACGCTTTGGACGCGCCCGAGCCCCAGCTCGAGCGCGATCTCGTCGATGCCCTCGACCGGATTCGCGGACTGGCGCCGGACTTGAGCTTCGACCCGGCGCCCGTCCGGGCGGCGCTGGAGCGCGAGATGGCCCGCCTGGCCGCGGCCCCGTCGCGCGCCGAAGGACTGTGGCTCTTCCGCCTGCTCGGCTTCCTGCTCCCCGGCCAGGACCTGACCCGGGCCGGGCAATGCTATGTCCGGGGCTCGGCCGAGGAGACGGCCTTCGCCCTGGAGCTGCTCGACCACATCCTGCCCCTCGACCTCAAGGACCGGATCGTGCCCCTCCTGGAGCGGATACTGAAGCCAGAAGGGGCGGACTGATGCGGCTCGCTGACGTCCTCTTCAAGGATATCCGCGAGGCGGCGCCCGACCGCCGGCCCGAGGCCTTCCGCCTGGCCGCGCTCTTCTTCCTGCTGACGGCCTCCGCCTACGTCTTCAAGGCGGTCAAAATCTCCCTGTTCCTGCAATATCTGAAGGCGGCGCGCCTCCCCCTAGCCTACCTGATCACGTCCGTCGTCATGGGCCTGGTCGTCACGGTCAACACGCGACTCCTGGGCCGGATGAGGCGCCGGCCGTATGTTTTGGGCAGCCTTGTCGCCTTTGCGGTCAGCCTGGCCCTCATCCGCCTGGCCCTCCCGGGCCACGCCCGAGGGCTGATCATCGCCTACTGGCTGTGGAGCGACGTCTTCCTGGCCATGACCGTGACCCAGTTCTGGATCGTCGTCGGCGACGCCTTTCCGCCGCGCCAGGCCAAGCGGATGGTCAGCCCGCTGGTCAAGTTCGGGCTCCTGGGCGGCATCTTCGGCTCGCTCCTCGTCTCGCTGCTGGCCAGGCGGCTCGGCTCGGAGAACATGCTCCTCTTCGGACTGGCGTTCCTGGTCGGGGCGATCGCCCTGGCCGGATCCGTCGTGGGCCGCCCGCGCGTCCCCTCCGCGGCGGCCGGGCCGGCCTCGCCTGCAGCCTCCGGCCCCGGGTTCGGCAGCGGCTTGAAGACGCTCCTGTCCGACCGCTATCTCAGGCTTCTCGGCGGGGCCATGCTGACGGCCATGACCGTCTCGACCCTCCTGGACTTCCAGTTCAACCGGGTCCTGGAATGGAAGGTCGCCGGCGCCGACGCTCAAACGGCCTTCATGGGCGTCTTCTCGACCGCCCTGCTCGCGGTCTCCCTGATCCTCCAGTCCGCCCTGACCCACCGCGTCCTGCGCGTCTTCGGCCTTCGCGCGGCCATCTTGGTCACCCCGGCCGTCCTGCTCCTGGGCGTTGCGGCCGCGGCGGTGGTCCCCGCCGCGCTGGCCTTGCCCTGGGCGGTCGCGGTCAAAGGCGCCGACAAGAGCCTGACCCACACCTTCAGCCAGTCCACGCGCGAGATCCTTTACGTCCCCGTCCCGCCGGAGAAGCGGGCCCGAGCCAAGGTCTTCATCGACATGTTCCTCAACAAGGTGGGCGACGGCCTGGCGGCCCTGCTGATCGCCGCCGTGACGGCCCTGTTCGCTCCCTCCTGGAAGGGCATGAGCTGGGTGACGGGAGCCTGTCTGGGGCTTTGGATCCTCCTGGCCCTGGCCATCCACCGGGCCTACGGCGGGGTGGTCAAGGCCAACTTGAAGGCCCGCCGGCCCGACGGCGGAGCCATCATCCAGGGCCGCATGGACGTGGACGCGGCCCGGCTCGTCTTCGACACCCTCGACAGCCGGGAGCGCAGCTCGGTCCTCTACGCCATGAACCTGATGGACCTGGTCCGGCGGGACCAGCTGAGTCCGGAGCTGAGGTCCATCTTGGGCGAGGAGTCTTCCCGGGTCCAGGCCGGATCGCTGGGCCGGCTGATCGAGAGCGGCGGCGCCTCGCTCTTCCCCGGCTGGGAGGACCGCCTGGACGAGGAGCGCCTGGACGCCCAGGTCCGCGAGGTCATGTCGCTGGACGTCTACCAGGAGGTCATGAAGCGCCGCCTCGACGCTCTGGCCGGCCGGCCCGAACAAGCGGCCTGGGTCGAGCAGATGGAGGCGGCCAAGGCCATCGGGTTGATGCCCCCCGATTCGCCGCTCGTGGGGCGGCTGCGAATGCTGCTGGGCCACGAGTCGCCCGAAGTCGTCCGCTATGCCCTGGAGAGCGCGTCCCGCCACGTCCGGCGCGAGCATGTCCCCTTGATCCTGTCCCGGCTGGGCGAGCCGGCCCTGGCCGATGCCGCGGCCGCCGCTCTGTGCGCCTACGGCGACCGGATCGCCGGCGCCCTGGGCGACGCCTTGTCCGATCGGGGCCTGCCGGTCGAATCGCGGCGGGCGCTGCCGGGCGTTCTGGCCCGGGCGGCTACGCCGCGGGCGGTCTCCGTCCTCGTCAGGGCCCTGCGGCGAGGGGATTCCGAGGCCGGGGATGAGATCATCGAAGCCCTGGTCAGGATGAGGACGGACCATCCCGGGCTGGCCTTCCCCGCCGCCGCGGTGGAGGTCGAGATCCGGCGGGCCGTCGCGGCGGCCTGCCGGGCGATCGAGGCGCGGGAGAAGGCCGGCCGGGAGCGGGCCCTCAAGCGCGTCTTCGATCTGCTCGGCCTGGTCTATCCCTGCGACGACATCGTCCGGGCCTGGCAGAACTTCGCCCGCGGCGAGCGAAGGGCGGTGGACTACGCCGTCGACCTTCTGGAGCATATGCTCCGGCGCGAGGACAAGGAGATCGTCCTGCCCCTGATCGAGCCCGGCCCCGAGGAAGCCCGCGTCCGGCGCTGCCGGGAGCTGCGCGCCCGCCTGGCCGGCGCCGGCTGAT
>CAZKXI010000033.1:0-25944 GCA_964556755.1 uncultured Eubacteriales bacterium | reverse complement strand
AGGCGACCCGGCCGGCCGGCCGCGCGCCTTGACCTCCTTTTCCCGGCTCGGCTATGCTGGCCCCATGGGGAGCAGGCCGGAGACGGCGTTCGGGCTGACCGCGGCGGCGGTGCTGGCCCTGGTCGCCGTCGTCTTCGGCCTGGAGGGCATCGTCGATCCCCGCTCCTCTCCCCTCGCGCTGGCCGCGCCGGTCGCCGCCCTCCTGGCCACCCACCTCCGCTTCGCGACCGCCGTCGAGGGGCGCTCCCTTCTCCGGCTCCTGCCCTACTCCGCCTTTCTCTGGCTTGCCGCCGGGACGATGGAGGCCGCGGGAATCCGCAGCGGCCTGTACCGCTACGAAGACACCGCTCTCAACGCCCTTCGGCTCGGCGCGGTCCCCGTCCTCATCCCCACCATCTGGATGCTCCTGTCCTGGCTGGCCGAGTCCGTCTCCGAATCGCTGTTCGCCTTCGACCGGAGCCGCCGGGGATCGGGGCCGGCCCGCGGCCTGGCCGCGGGCTGGATCATGCTGTCCTTCGCCCTGGCCATGGAGTGGCAGCTCTCCGGCCGGCTGGGGCTGTGGATCTGGTCCGAGGCCCATCGCGGCCCGCGCCTCGACGGGGTCCCGCTCTACAACTTCCTCATCTGGTTTCTCTTCGGCGCCGCGGCGCCGCTGTGGGCCGATCTCTTCCGGGCCCCCGCCATCCGCTATCGCCCGGATGACGGCCGGCTCCGGTCCCTGCCGGCCATCGGCTTCGCCGCGGTCCTGGCGGGAGGCGCCGGCTTGAATTTCGCCCGGGGTTTCCCCGGGGCGGGAGCGGCCGCCCTCGGCTCGCTCCTAGTCCTGGCCGCTCTCCGCCTCGGCCGGGCGAGGCGCCGCCGGCTTGACCCGTGAGGGGACGGTGGTTTCCAAATTCTCCAGAAAGCGCCCGATCGTCAGCGGCGCGCTGCCCTCGAAGTGGTTGTTGACGTTGAGATAGGTCGTCATCTTGGCCCGGATGGCCTCGGCTGTGATCGCGGCCGCCGCCTTTAGGCTCTCGGGCTTGGGGGCGACGATCTTGTTCCAGACCTCTCCGGTCGCCTTCTCGATCTCTCCCCTATCCCCGCCGTGAAGCCGGATGACGCAGAACGGGGCCGTCTTCGGACGGTAGTCCTCGAAGATCGAGCCGATCGGCGGCATGTAGTAGCCCTCGAGGTACACGAAGCCGACCGCGCGGGACTCGAGGAAGTCGAAGAGCTCCGGCCCGATGTAGCCGGGATTGCGGGTCTCCAGGGCATAGGCCACGCCCTTGGGGGCCTTGTCCAGAAAGGCCCCGAAGGCGTCCAGAAAGGCCTCCCGGCCGGACATCTTCTGCTTGTTCAAATACTCGAACTGGAACATGACCGGGCCCAGCTTGCGGCCGAGGGGAGCCAGGCGGTCAAGGAAGCGCTCCAGGAGATCGACCTTCAGGAACGAGGCGTTGGGCTGCCCGGCGAACGGCTTGTCCGGCCCGTCGAGCTTGGCGTAGAAATGGGTCAGGGTCAGGGCGTTGGGCGCCTTGACGGTGAAGACGAAGTCGTCCGGGACGGCCTCGGCGTAGCGGCGGACGTCGCGCGGCTCGGGCAGCCGGATGCCGCCCGGAAAGAGGCTCCAGAACCACTGGTCGACCTCGACCGAGCCGAGGCGCTTGGCGTAGTCGGCCAGGTAGTCCTGGGCCCGGTACGTCTTTCCTTCCTCATAGATCAGGCCCTTCCAGGACTCGTACTTCCAGGAACAGGTCCCGGCCTTCAGCCGGGCCCGGAACCGCTTGGGGATCGTCAGGTCGAGAAGCTCGGCGGGCATGGCGTTTCCCTCCTCACTGAGGATAGACGTCGGGCGAGGCGGAAATTCTCACCGGCATTCTATTTCAATCCCGAGCGGAGCGGGAAGTCCGGCGGATTTGACTCCCCCGCACCGGGGGGCTATAGTCCCGGTCAGGGAGGGATTCATGAGGAAACAAAACCGGACCATATGGATTTCTCTGGCGGTCCTGGCGGCGGCTCTTCTCGCGCCGGCTTCGGCCGAGGCCTTCGAGGTGAAATTCAGGCTCTACGGCGGATACGGATATTCCCTGGGCGGCGACCTCAACTCCGGGGCCAAGGGATTCGGCATAATGTACGCCGACCTCCTCGAGCTGATGGGAGGCGTCAACCGCGGCTCCTTCGAGGAAGCCCACTATGGCGCCCAATTCGGCGGCGACATCATCTTCATGCTCAGCCCCAACGTCGGCCTCGGCCTGGGGGCCGAATCGCTCGGGATGTCGAAGGCCTCCTCCATCACGAACCAAGGGACGCTGTCCTCCTACGCCACGGAGTTTGATGTGGAGGCAAGCGCCGTGCCGCTCAAGCTGAGCCTGTTTTTCTGCGCCCCTATGGGATCGGGGGCCCGGCTGACCCTTCAGGGAGGCGTCGGGTACTATCTGGCCAAGATGTCGAACCAGGTCCGCGTCACCAACTCGACCACATCGGCTTTCATCCAGCTGGGCAACGACGCTGAGTCCCAGGCGATCGGCTTCCATGGCGGACTGGGCTTCGAGTTCGACCTGGCCCGCAACGTCAGCTTCTTCATCGAGGCTCAGGGCCGCTACGCCAAGCTCGGCGGATTCAGCGGGGATCACAAGTTCGAGACCAACGGCGGCTCCGTCTCCGGCCCGGGAGATCTCTACTACTATGAAATCCTCGGCTTCACGGGCGATTTCTACTCGTTAATCGAATGTGTGGACGGCGCGCCCACCGAAAGCGCGTCGCAGAAGAACATTCGCGAGGCCAAGATCGACTTCAGCGGCCTGACGGCGCTGGGCGGGATCATCATCCGGTTCTGAGGCGCGGGCGGAGCGGCGGGACCGGTGCCGAAGCTCCCCCGCGGATGACTTCTCGAATCTGATAGAATACCCGTCTGCCGGATCTATCCCGAGGAGAGACCGCCATGGAAGCCCTCCGAAGCCGCCACGCCGTCCTGACCGCCTTTTTCGCCCTCGCTTTCATCGCCGCTCCCGCCGCCCGGGCGGTCCAAGGCCAGGATGCCGCCGGCGGGCGCCTGGCCCGCTTTAAGGCCGCCTCGCCGGATCCCGCCTCCCGCTTCGTCCGCACTCCGGGCCGCTTCAGCGGCTACACCAACTACTGGCACGACATCGCCTGGACCCGGCTCCAGTACGGCAACCTCTTCCAGATGAGCCTGCCCGATCCCGAGGCCGCCGTAGCCCAAGCCAAGCGGGACGCGGCCGAGGAGATGGGCCTGGCCGGCTTGGATATGGAGGAAGGCTTTCTAGCCGCCTACTGCGAGTCTGAGCCGCGCCGGCTGGAGGATCCGAGCCTGGCGGCTGTCGAGGCGGCCTTGGAGTCCTCGGCCGGTCCGGTCCTCGTCTCGGCCCGCCTCGACTCCGAAGCCGGGCGGGGGCTGATCGCCGCAGCCCCGCCGGCCGTCGCGGTCCGAGGCCGGCAGGTCAAAGCCCTGGATTACGCGCCTCTGCGGGCTTTCGTCCTTCGTGACGGCCCGCGCCGCCTCTTCGCCGTCCTCTCCGACAGCGCCGAAGCCCGAGCCCGCTTTCTCTCGCTCCTTGGCGAGACCGCCTCGGCGCTGAACCGCTACGACCTCCACCGCGGCTGGTTCGGGACGGGCACGCTGCTTCACAGCGTGACCTGCTTCCCCGGCCATCCCCTGGAGGTCATCGCCCAGGGCATGAGCCAGGGCAACGATTGGTTCACCTTCAATGGCTACATGGACTACCTCCTCCAGTCGCAGCTTCCCGACTGGCTGGACCGGGTCGGTCTGGACGTCGTCACGGACGTGGGAACCGGCAAGGCCACTCACAGCTTGGGCACCATCGCCTACGGCCTGCGCGATTGGGAGGGCCTCAAGATTCAAGACATGCCGACCGAGGAGGAGTGGATCCGGTTCGTCAAGGACCGGGGAGGCTATCTCTTCCGGCCCGTCTTCGCTCCCGAGTGCGACCGCTTCTCCTATGACGGAGTCATCGCCATCGAAGGGAATAAGCGGCAGGTCGATCAGGAGGCGGTCCCCTTCATCCTGCAGACGGGGATGGTCCGCGAGGAGGCGCCCGCCTTCATGGTCCTGTTCACGCCCAAGGGGGGGCGCTTCGACCGAGAGGCGATGTGGAAGGCGATCATGGAGCGCCGGGCGGTGGGAGTCATGCCGCTGGGCAGGATGCTGGGACCGAAGGCTTTCCGCGGGCCCCTGCTCCTGATGGAGCTCGACCGGGTCCTGCCGGAAAGGCTTTTCGGCGACGCCGTCCAGCTGCGGGCCGAGGTGGAGGGGCGCACGCTCGCGGTCCGGCTGGCTAACGCCGGCGGCGAGGCCATCAACGGCCGGTTGACCGTGCGTCCGGCCCCCGGGATCGATCTCGCGGGCGAGGCGGCCCGCGAGATCGCCCTGGCCCCCGGGCGGCAGACCGTCGCCTCCTTTCCGCTCCGCTTGACCAAAGACGCCATGGGCCGGACGAGCCCGATCCTAGTCGAATACCGGCATCCGGGAGGAATGAAGCGCACGCTGGCCGTACTGGATCTTCCTCCGGCCATCTCGCTGCCGGCCCTTCTCTACGGCCAGGCGCCGACGGTCGAGATCCCGGTCTCCATCCATAACTTCGGCGATGAAGCCGTGGTGCCTTTCGGCGTCGAGATCTACCGGACGGGCCAGGCCAAGCCGGCCTCGGACGGCCGGTTCACCGCCTCCATCAAGCCCGGCGGCTGGGGCGAGACGAAGGTCGTCCTGCCCCTGTCCCCGGGCGGCTATGACGTGGTCGTCTCGGCCCTGGGATGCCGGGCCAGAAGCCGCATCGGCATCGAGGCACCGGAGGGACGGGCGGTCTGCGCCCCCGTCGACGTCAACGGCGACGGGATCATGGAGTACCGGCTGGAGAACTCCAGGGTCCGAGCGCTTCTTCTGACGACGGGAGCCAGGGTCATCGAGTACACGGTCAAGGCCAAGGGCGACAACGTCCTCTTCAAGCTCTGGCCGGAGAAGGAGACGGCCACCGACCGGCGGCCGTTCCGCGAGCGCGGCTTCTACCCCTACGGCGGATTCGAAGACTTCCTGGGCCAAGCCAGCATCGAGACGCACAAGGTCTACGCGGCCGAGGTCGTCCAGGCCGAGGGCTCCCGCGTCCGGGTCCGGATGACGGCCGACTACTACGGCAACCGCTTGGAGAAGGTCTTCACCCTCTACGGCGACTCGCCGCTGCTGGAGGTCCGCTTCGCCCTGGACTTCATCAATCCCGAGCTCAACATGCTCGGCCCGCAGCCGATCCTGGAGATCGGCAAGGAGCACGGGCCCGAGGATCTCTTCATCGTCCCGGAGAAGGGCGGGCTCGCCGAGTTCCGGATGCGCCGGGAGGAGTACTTCGGCCGGGTCCTCCACCCCGTCGAAGGCTGGAACGCCGGCTATGACGAGGCCGAGGACATAGCCTTCGTCGGGGCCTTCCCGGTCGGCGAGCCGGAGTTCCTCCATATGTGGATGAACCACCCCTCCAACGGCGAGTCGAACCACTATTACGCCGAATTCCAGCCCTGGGTGCCGATCTTCCAGAAGACCCGGAGGTATTTCTCCTACTACTTGTGGGCCGCGCCGGGAGGCTGGAAGCCGGCCGTCGAGGAGCTGCGTCGGCGGGGCTTGATCACGTCCCTCGAGACGCGCTGACTCGCCTTTGGCGCCTTCCCATATCTTCGGAGCGATTGAGGGTATCGTCCCGGCAGAGCTTGCGGAGCTCTCGTCGGCGCGCTGCTAAGAGTCCAATCCTAAGGCGGCCCGCCGCTCGGGATCGAAGGCGGCCCGCCGTCCATGGCAGCGCGGCCGGGGGCAGAGGGCGCACGAGGTGAAGGCCTCCTCCGAGGCGAAGAGGATGCCGGAGACCGATTTGCGCGGCATCATCAGCAGGCTGTCGGTCAAGCGGACGCCCAAGCGGACCGGGCCGTCGCCCAGGAGCTCGAAGAGGGGCTTCTGCTCCTCGATGGGCCAATCCTCGAGCGAGCCGGGATTCATGGCCGAGAGGGGCCCGACGCCGAAGACGCGGCGGATATGAGCCTCCAGCCCGGCGCCGGCCGCGGCGAGGGCCAGGTCGGCGGCCGTCTCCAGGCTGTACTGGCGGAGCATGTCGTGCTCGGCCGCGGCCTCCCGCTCCAAGCGCCCCCCGACTGTGATGACGTAGGGAAAGACCCGCTCGATACGGTCCAGATTGGAGCGCAAGACACGGCTGCGAAAGGCTCGGCCGCCGATGGTGAGGCCCGAGTCGTCGCGGGATTCGACGAAATCGTCGCGGAAGAAAGCGCGCGGCTCGAGCAGGGGAAGCGCGGCGGCCAGGATCTCGGCCGCGGCAGCCCGCCCGGCCTCGTCGCCGGCCAGACGCAGGGCGGCGCGGAGGGCCTGTTCGTCGACGCGAGGGGCGAGATCGGAGAGCAGGGGCATGGCGCTTCTCTGTTTTCGGGGCCGGTCCACTATAGCAGGTCGACCGTGAAATGAAAACCGCCCGGCGGACCTTGACAGGCGCGGAGGGGGATCTTAGAATTCCCTCGTCGAGAGGGGGTTCCGAAATTGAAGCGAACGTCTGCTCCGAAGGTGAGGAAGTTCTGCGGCGCCTGCCGGTGGTATGAGGAGACCCAGCCTTACATCGGCCGCTGCCTGCGGTACAACATCATGACCCGGATGGAGAATTACCGGTTCGCGTGCGCCGACTGGACGCCCATCCCGGGGGCCGCGGGCGGAGGCCTACCGGCCGGCGGCTAGCTGCGCATCTCGGAAATTCATCGACCGCGTCCCCAGCAAGCCGGACGCACGACCTCCCGGGAGCATGAGGGGGCGGTTTTCTATCGATGAGACGGAACGCTAGAGCGGCCCGAGAGAGGCGGCATCCTTTTTTCTCCAGGCCGCGACCAGCCCGACGAATCGAGAGTAGCTCCGCAAGCCTTCCTTGACCTGGTTGGAGCGGAGGAACCTCTCATAGATCCGGCCGCTGGCCCTCTCCACAGGCCCGTGGTATCGGGCCGCCGCCCGTTGAGCGGCCCGGATGTCGGCCTTCATCCCGGCCGGCAGTCCATCCCAGGCGGCTCGGGCCTCCGCCGCGGATTCCGCCGCGAGGTCTCCGACCGCATAGACCCAGAGCGCGGACGCGGCCGAGTAGCGGATGACCGGATCGGGCGAATCCCGGCAGGCCAGAAAAGCCAGGAGGTTCACTCCGCCCTCGTCCGTCAGGCCGTAGCCGTGGGCCATCTCGTGGGCCAGCGTGAAGGGCATCTCGTGGGGCAGGAGATCGCCGGCCACGTATCCCTCGCCGACGTAGGGAATGTAGACGCCGTCGCTCCCGAACCGGCGGAGCCATCCGGCGGGCCGAAGCGCCCGGATGCGGACGCGGCCGGGGGCCGGAAAGCCCGCGCGGCGCAGGACGGCGGCCATCCGGGCCCGCAGCGTCGATTCAAGGCCTTCGGGCCGATCGGAATTCGCCAGCGCCCCGTCGCCGGCTCCGGGAATGGCCGCCCTCGCGCCGGCGGCCAGCTCGGCGGCCCAAGAAAGCTCGGCCCGCAGCTCGGCCGGTGTCAGAGCGGCCGCGTCGAGCTCCATTTGCCGGCCGATCCCGACGCGGTTGTAATTGAAGCCCCACAGCAGATAGAAGAAGAAGACGAGCCGGCCGGCCCAGGCGACGGCGCCGAGCAGAAGACGGGTCAGGGCGCGGCCGCGCGGCCGAGGCGGCGGGCCGGCACTCGCGCCGCGGCCCAAGCGCCTCGCCAATCCCCATCCGATGCGGACGAGGACGGCGGCGATCAGGACGTAGAGCCAAGGCACGGGACACAAGCCCAAGGTCCGGTCCCAGACCCAGCGAAAGCCGACGAAGAAGCCGCGCGAATAGAGCCTCTCGGCCAGCGCGGAATCGGGCCCCAGCCCGATCTGAAGGCCGAAGGCGCAAGCGCCCAGGGCCGCCCAGACGAGAGCGCGGCGGCCCCTCATCGCGCCCGGCCCTTGGGGCGCGGCTTCGGACGAGGCCGAGGAGCCGGCCCGGCCGGTTCCGCGCCGATCCGGCCCGCGATCAGATCGTCCTTCTTCGCCCGGCTCAGGGACTTGACCGCGCACTCGCGGGAGAGGGCCTGGGACCGCGTGCCGCAGGCCTCCCGGTGGACAAGCTGCACCGGCTGATGGGTGCGCGTGTAGCGCGAGGCGCGGCCCTGAGCGTGCTCGTGGACCCGCCTCTCGATGTCGGTCGTCACGCCTGTGTAGTAGGATCCGTCGCCGCAGCGGAGGATATAGAGATGCCAGGCCGCTGCGGTCTCGGCAACCCGATCGATGGCCTTGGCCCGCATGCCGCGCAGCATACGGCGGTAGGTGGCTTTCACGGCCCGAGGATACGGCCGGCCCGGGCGCCAAGTCAAACCCGCTGCGGTCAGGCGATGAATGGCTCGATGGAGCCCGGCCGGCTGGGGCGCGGCGGGTCGTGATCCGGCCTGCGTTCTGCTATGATGAGAGGATGAAAGCCGCGCCGCCCCGCTTCATCAAAGGCCTCGTCCGCCACGATCCCCTTCTGGACGACGGCACGCCCCAGATCGCGTTCGTCGGCCGCTCCAACGTCGGCAAGTCCAGCCTGATCAACTCCCTGACCGGGGTCAAGGGGCTGGCCCGGACCAGCTCCTTTCCGGGGCGGACGCAGGAGATCAACGTCTTCCTGGTGCGGGGACACTACTGGCTGGACCTGCCGGGCTACGGCTACTCCCGGCACTCCCTGGAGAGGAAGCGCGAGCTCCACCGCCTGATCGACTGGTATCTGTTCAAGTCCGGCTGCCGGCCGAAGCGGGTCCTGCTGATCATCGACGCCGAGGTCGGGCCCACGGACAACGACTTCGAGATGCTGCGGGGCCTGGAGGCCACCGGCAAGCCCTTCCTTGTGGTCGCCAACAAGGCCGACAAGGTCAAGCGGGGCCGGGCCGAGGCGCGCTGGAAGGAGCTGCGGGCCGACCTGCGGGGGTCCAAGCTGGTGCCCTACTCTTCGGAGAGCGGGCTGGGGCGCCGGGAGCTGGAAGCCGAGATCTTCGGGGGCGTTTGACACTCCGGCGGGCGCGGCGATATAGTCCCCGCCGGGAGCCGGCGACGGCTTCAGGAAGGATTCGCCCATGATCGCCTATTTCAACGGCCGCTATCTGCCCCAGGACCAGATCTCGGTCTCGCCCGACGACCGCGGCTTTCTCTTTGCCGACGGCATCTATGACGTGGTCCGCGCCTATGAGGGCCGCCTGTTCGAGACCCGGGCCCACCTGGACCGCCTGGCCTATGGGGCAAAAGCCTTGCGCTTCAAGAGCGCCGACTTTCTCTACCTGGGGGAAGTGGCCGAACGCCTCATCCGCGACAACAGCCTGACCTCCGGCCAGGCTACGGTCTACTTCCAAGTGACCCGGGGCGCCGCTCCGCGCACCCACCACTTCCCCCCGGCCGCCACCGATCTGACGGTCTACGCCGCGGCCCGGCCGTTCACCCCGCACCGGGACGACATGGAGAAGGGCGTCAACGTCCTGCTCGTCCCGGACCAGCGCTGGGCCCGCTGCGACATCAAGACAATCGGCCTGACAGCCAACGTCTTGGCCAACCAGCGGGCCAAGGAGAGCGGGGCCGCCGAGTCGATCTTCATTCGCGACGGCGCCCTGCTCGAGGGCACCCACACCAACCTCTTTGCCGTGCGCGAGGGCGTCGTCGTGACGCCGCCCAAGACCAACTACATCCTGGGCGGCATCACCCGCCAGGTCGTGGTCAGGATCTGCGGCGAGCTGGGCCTGAGCCTGAGTGAGGCGACCCTGCTGGAAGCCGAGATCGACCGGGCCGAGGAGTGGATGATCGTCGGCACGACGACCGAGGTGACGCCGGTGGTCCGCTTCCACGGCCGGCCGTTCCGATCGGGCCAGCCGGGCCCGGTCACCCGGCGCCTGCAGAAAGCCCTGGCGGAGAAGACCCTCGCCGCGAGCTGATCCATGGACAGGCTGGTCTTCCACGTCGACGACAGCCGCAATCTGAGGGGAGGCGAGCGCCAGGTCCTCTATCTGGCCGGCGAGCTGGCCCGGCGCGGCTGCGGCGGCGGCATCGTCTGCCGGGGCAGATCTCCGCTGGAGCAGGAGGCGCGGCGGCGCGGGATCGAGACCATCCGCCTGCCCTTTCTCTTCGAGGGCGATCCCCTTTCGGCCCACCGCCTGGCTCGACGGGTGAAGGCCGCCGTTCGGCGCGACGGCATCGAAGCCCTGCCGATCCTCCATGCCCACACCGGGCACGCGGCCGCCGCGATCCACGCCGCGGCGCGGTGGGTCCCCGCGCTGAAGGTCGTCCACCGGAGGGTGGATTTCCGGCTGCCGGGACGGGCCGCCTCGCTCGGAAAATATGCCCGGGCCGACCTCGTCATCGCCCTCTCCTCGGCCATTGCCGGAGTCCTCGGCCTGGCCGGCGTCCCGGCCGAGAAGATACGGGTCATCCCTTCGGCGGTGGACCTGGCGGCGTTTGAGAGGGGCGGCGGCGGCGAGGCCCGGAACAAGATTCTGGGCGAGCTCGGATGGCCGCCGGAGTCAGTCATCATCGGATCGCTGATGGCCATGGTCCCCCACAAGGATCCCCTGACGCTCATCGCGGCGGCCCAGAAGGTCGTCCGGGCCGACGAGCATTGCCGCTTCCTTATCGCGGGCGAAGGCCCCCTGCTCGAGGTCGGGCGGGGGCTGGTGGACAGCGTCGGCTTGGGAGAGCGGATCCGGCTCCTGGGGCAGCGGGCGGACAACGTGGATCTGCTGCGGGCCATGGACGTCTTCGTCCTTTCATCGCGAGAGGAAGGCTTGGGCAGCGCCCTCATCGAGGCCATGGCCTGCTCGCTGCCGCTTGTGGGAACCGACGCCGGGGGCATCCCGGAGCTCATCGAGCATGGCCGCAACGGATTCGTCGTGCCGAAGGAGAAGCCCTCGGCCATGGCCGAAGCGCTGCTGCGTATGGCCGGCGATCCCGGCCTGCGGGCTCGCTTGGCCCAGGGCGCCTACGAGATGAGCCGGCGATACTCCATCGAGAAGATGGTCGATTCGACCTTAGCCGCCTACGATAAGATAGGGGGACACCATACATAACTCCCGAACTTTTTGTTTACACTTTCGCGTCAACTGATGACGTCATAATGTAAACATTATAGTTCGGGAGTTATGTATGGTGTCCCCCTCATTCGAGCTAGTCCCGAGCCAGCCGGAAGCCGAGCACGTCGTACTTATGCTCGGGAACGTGGAGGCTGCGGAAGGGAGCCCGGGCCGCCACTTTTTCCAAGAACCAGGAGCCGCCCCGCAGGATGTGATGCTGCGTGTCCGGATGCGGGGTTTCCGGTCCCTGGGGATCGATCTGCGGCTCGGCCGTGTAGAAGTCGTACCAGTCCCAACACCATTCGAAGATGTTGCCCAGCATGTCGTAGAGGCCGAAGGCGTTGGGTGCCTTGCCGCCGACGGGATGGGGCGTGCCGCCGGAGTTGTCGGAATACCAGGCGACGGATTCCAGGTCCCCGTACCGGTCCCCCGTCGTCCCGGCCCGGGCGGCGAACTCCCACTCGGCCTCGGTCGGGAGGCGATAGCTCTTGCCGGTCAGCTCGTTCAGCCTCCGGATGAAGGTCTGGCAATCGTCCCACTGGAGGTCGTTGACGGGCAGCGTGTCGCCAACGTAATAGGAGGGATTCGAGCCCATCACGGAGACCCACTGCTCTTGAGTCACCTCGTACTTGCCGATCCAGTAGTCGGAAAGCGTGACCTGATGGACCGGCTTCTCGTCAGGCAGCGCCTCGGACGATTCCGAGCCCATCATGAAGACGCCGCCGGGGATGTAGACCATCTCGGGCTCCAGGACGCCCGAAGGGACCAGGACGGCCTGGATCTCGGCCGTCTGCCCCGCTGCGACATCCACCGACTGTTCGTAGTCCTTATACCCGGACAGGATGAGCTTGATCGCGTGAGTGCCGACCGGGACGCCGTTGAGCGTTGTCTCGGTTGTCAGGCCGGTGTCCGTGCCGTTGCGGTAGACCCTAGCCCCCGTCGGCGTCGATTGGATATGGATCGAGCCGGTCGCTCCGTTGGCGTCGCTGGAGCCCGATTTCTTGTCCCTGAGCAACAGAACCAAGGTCACCACGATCGCGGCGGTGATGCCGACAGCGACGAACCAGGGGAATTTTTTCCGTTTGATGACGAAATCGGCCTGCGACTTGCCGCCGATGGCCATGGGCTTGAACGAGCCGGGCTCCTTATCAGGGGACCTGTCCTGTTGGATCCGCGAGGATTCCTGGGTTGATGAAGCCGACCCACCCGCGGGGCGTTCGTGGCGCCCGGCGGCGGCTTGTGGGAGCCCGAAGACGAAGACGGCGGCAAATGAGAAGGCCGTCAGCCCCGCGATCAGGCGTCCGATCGGCCTCATAGTCTCCTCCCCCTCAGATACGCCTCAGCCCCCCCCCGCTGTTTAATGGTCTATTAATCAGGGGGACGCCAAGGGGCCAGGCTGGATCAAGTCGCACCTTGATCGAATGGAGACCACTCATGGCGTCATTTTGTAAACAAAATAATTCGGGAGTTATGTATGGTGTCCCCCAATTTACTCAAACTCCCGCATGGCGGCGAGCATGGCCTTTTCGATGGCCGGCTCCTGTTGGGAATGGCCCGAAGCCTCGGCGATCACCAGCCGGCTCTTGGGCAGCGCCTTGTGCAGGGCGTAGGCGGTCCCGGGCGGACAGATCATGTCATAGCGGCCATTGACGAAGACGGCGGGAATATCCTTGATCTTGTAGGCGTCCCGCAGAAGCTGCCCTTCATCGAGGAAGCAGCCGTTGGCCATGTAGTGATTTTCGATGAGAGCCAGGGAGCGGACGGTCTCGGCTAGGGCGGGCGAGAGGATGAGCCTTGCCACATCGGCGTCGCCGGCTTGCAGCTCGGCGATCTTGAACTCATAGACGCCCCAAGCCCGTTCGCCCCGCTTCCTGGCTGCCTCATCGGCGCTTTGGACGAGCTCGAGCACCGCCTGGGGCGAGGGCGCCTGGCCGAGCGCGCCGGCCAGCCGGTCATGGGCTTCCGGGAAGAACGATCGGACGCCCTTGTAGTAGTGCTCGATCTCTTCCTTTGTCGCGGTAAAGATGCCGCGCAGGACGATCCCGGCGGTCGCCTCCGGATGCGTCTCTGCGTAAGCCAGGCCAAGGGTCGAGCCCCACGAGCCGCCGAAGAGGATGATCTTCCCCAGCCCTAGGTGGCGTCGCAGCTTCTCGATATCCTCGACAAGATCCCAGGTGGTATTCTCCCTCAGCTCAAAGAGCGGCTTGGACAGGCCGCAGCCGCGCTGGTCGAAGAGCACGATCAGGAACTTGGCCGGATCGAAGTAGCGCCGGTAGGAGGGAACGCTCTTGGCTCCCGGACCGCCGTGGAGGACCACAACCGGCTTGCCCTTCGGGTTTCCGCTCAGCTCGTAATGAATCTGGTGCAGGGCGGAGACTTTCAAATCGCCCGTCTTGAACGGCTCGATCGGCGGCAGCAGCTGTGCTCCCTGTTCGAGCGGCGCAGATGCCACGGCGGCCGGAGCAGCTGCGGCCGCGACCAAGAGCACGATGCCGATAAGAAGGCTGGCCTTCATGGAATGCACCTCCGAGATAACTGGGATACGCCGCAGATGACTCTTGAACTCATATCGGCTCAATGGATCAATAGGCACTCGAATCGAATAGAGACAACTTTCGGCGTCTTTTTGTAAACAAAATAATTCGGGAGTTATGTATGGTGTCCCCCAATTAGCGCAGCGTCACCTCCACGTCCAGACCTTTCCCCTGGGGCAGAGTGACCGAGCGGGCGGCGGGATCGAAATCGGTCCAGGGCTCTCCCCCGATCTTGACCGAGGCGATCGTCACGGCCGGATCATCCACCGGCGAGACGAAATGCCGCCCCGGCCCGTCCAGCCGGAAATGGAGGACGGCCGGACGGCGATGGACGTAGAGGCTGAGGTAGAGATAATTGAGAAAGGCATGCTCCATCTCGTGGTAGGAGGTATGCCACTCTCCGCTCGAGGCTTTCCGGCCTTCGCTCAGGACGGTCCCATCGAAGCCGACTTGCCCGTGGACCCCGCCCCGCTCATGATCCCGGAAGCCGGCCTCGAAGAACTCCTCGCCCTTCTTGAAGACGTCGAGGTACTTCGGCTCGCCCGTGACCCGGTACATCTGGAGCTGGAGGAAGGAACCGTAGATCTGGATCCACCACCTGGTCGCGGGCTCCCCGGCGGGACGATAAGGAGCCTTCCTCTCCAGGAACTCCCGCCAAGCCCCCGTCGCCGGATCGAAGGCATACCGATTGAGGCGCTCGGCCAAGCTTCGACCCAGCTCCAGATATTTCCTTTCCCCCGATTGATGATAGAGCCGCAGAAGGGCCAGCGCCGCCGTCAGCTCGGCGCCCACCGAGACGACCTCCCGGCCGTCCCGCGGCGTCGGCGTCATGCGCCAATCGCGATCGAGCTTGTTGCGAAAGCCGTGCCACCACCCCAGCTCATCCACTTGGCGGGCGGCGGACAAGTCCATCAGCTCCCTTTCCCAGGCCAGGATCTCCGGATCCCGGACCGCCAAGTAGAGATTGAGCAGGAGCGACCCGACATACCCGTAATGGGCGTGCTTGTTCTTGCCGTAGTCGATGATCGTGAGGTCGCGGGCCAGAGTCTGGGCATAGCCGCCCTTCTCGGCGTCAAAGGCCCTGCCCTTCTGGATTTCGACCGAGGCCCGGACGCGATCGAGGACCGCGGGATCGCCCGTCGCCAGGAAATACTCGGTCAGCCCGACGTCCGTGTAAAGGCGCAGCGCGACGCTTTTCGTGTCCGCCGCGGGCTTCCCCTCCCGCGTCAGCCGGTCGTACCAGCCGCCATAGGACCCATCCCAGGCATGCTCGAAGAGATAGCTGACCCCGCCTCGGGCGAGATCGAGGTACCGGCTTTCTCCCGACAGCATATACGCCGCCGAGAAACCGAAGACCTGGCGGCTGATTAGGGCCGGGACTTTTTCCCAGGGCGGCAGGGGCTTCCAGTCTCTGGACAGGTTCATATGGAAAGCGCCGTTTTCGGTATCCACGGCGTGCTTGCCCCAGTGCGGGATCAGGTCATGAAGCGCCTGCTCCCGCCAGTGCTCCGGATCGAGCACCCCCACCGCGGGCGGGACTTGGCCGGGGAGAAAACCTGCGGAAGCGGCCCCAAGGACCGCCACAAGGCCGAGTCTAAGGAGGGCGAGGCCAAGCCGGAGTCTCATAGCGCTCCGAACGTACCGGATGGCGAAAAGGCTGTCAAGCCGCTTCCATTGACATACCCCGAGCCCCGGGTCTATCCTTCCCCCCGGACGAGGGGAGACTGAAAAAGCCGGGGAAGCTGCCTGCCCATCGATTTCCGCACCAATTGACTCGCGGCGTGGCGCGCCCTGGCCCGACTCGGAAAGGGGATCATCATGAAAAAGCGGAACTCTCTCAGGATGCTCTCGGCGGGGATTCTCGTCGTGGGCCTAGGGCTTGCTCCGGCCGCCGGAAGCGCCGGCCCGATGACGCCGGCCGCGCAAGTCGCGGCATCGCCCAAGACGCCCGTCGTTCTCGTCGACTCCGCGACCCAAGCGCCGCGGATCATCCGCGAGATCGAGGAGTACGCGCCCGGGGCCGAGGGCGGCAAGCTCCAGCTCGGTCCCGGCAACGCCGCCAAGGTCGCCCTGGATTACTTGAAGAAGAACGAGTCCCGCCTCGGCCTGCTGACATCCGGCCTCAAGCTCCACAGAGCCCGCAAAGTCGGCAAGTTCTGGGTGGCGACGTTCGTCCAGCAGCATCAAAATGTCCCCGTCTTCGGCTCGAGGATCGGCCTCGTGGCCTTGGGCGACGGCAAAGTCCTCACGGTCGGCTCGAACTATGACAAGGCCATTCGCCTGGACGTTAAACCCACCGTGACCTTCGAATCCGCCGTGGCCGCCGCCGCCTCCTCCCTGAAGCTCAAAAATCCAACCGCCGTCCGGACCCAGATGAAAAGCCTCGTCGTCCTCCCCCAGCCGAAGGGCCAAACGGAGCGGCATAAGCTGGCTTGGCGCTTCATCCTCGAAACGAAGAAGCCCAACCCTTATTTCCTGAAAGACTTTTTCGTCGACGCCCACAAGGGGACCGTCCTCCGGACGCACGACGCCTTCCGGACCGATGACCTCAAAGCCCGAGTCCAGGGCGCCGTCTGGCCTCTCCACCCAACCGATGCGGCGGAGGTCAAGCCCCTGGCCGGGCTCCGGATCAAAGTCCAGGACAAGAAGGACGTGACCGGGTCGCAGGGCCGCGCCCAGATCACGGGCGTCGCGGCCGGAGCCCACGACGTGACCCTTCGCCTGGAAGGTCCGAGCGTCGTCGTCCTGCGCAACAGCGGCACCAATCATGATGACGGTCTCAACAACGAGGTCAAGCTCGCGGGCCGGCTCTCGGCGGGGGTCGAGACCAGCTTGTCCTGGGAGGCCTCGGACGAGGTGAACGTCTTCTACCACATCAACCGAATCGCGGACTGGTTCCTCAAGACCTTCGACTTCGCCTACGAGTACACCTGGGATCGGGAAGGCTACGCCAAATCCCAGATCGTGGCCCAGTGCGATTGCGGTCCCGGCACCAACGGAGTCGCCAGCTATGGGAGTCTGGGCTTCGGCTCCCAATCGGGCGCTCTATGGGCTCGCGCCGCCGACGTGATCTACCACGAGTTCACCCACAACGCCGTCCAGCCCATCTTCGCCGGCTGGATCGATCCCACCGACGATCCGCACTGCGAGGCCTACGCCATGGATGAGGGCTTTGCCGATTACTTCGCCTGCGCCCTGACCAATGATCCTTCGCAGGGCGAGGGGGTCACGACGCCGCGCAACCTCAATAACACCATGGTCTACACGCCGGGATCCTATGCCCTGGAGGGGCACACGGGCGGCCAGCTGATCTCCGGCGCCTGCTGGGACTACCGGGCCAACTTCGCCAACAAGACCGAGGCGGACCAGATCGTCTTTGCCGCCCTGAACATCCTGTCGGCCTGGCCGGAGCCCTACTATTTCTCCGATCCCGGCCAGTCGAACTTCCTCTCGGCCCTGCGGATCGCCGACGGCGGCCGCCATCCCGACTGGATCGACGCGGCCTTCGCCAGGCACGGCCTTCTTCTCGCCGCGCCCGCGCCGCCCGCGCCCAAGGTGACCTCGATGACCCCGGCCGCCGGCCAGCGGGCTTACGGCCCCACCGAGATCGTCATTGTCTTCGATCGGGCCATCGACGAGCTGACCCTGGCCGGCAATATCGTCATCGAGCGCGAGGACTTCAAGGGCCGGCGGGCCATCACCTGCGATTTCTTCCCGGATCTCACCACCCGCAAGAAGGTGACCATCAAGCCGCGCAACGCCAGCGGGGGCTTCGCCCCGCTCGGGACGCAGACCGACTTCCATGTCCGCCTCGTCTCCGGTCAAGCCAAGGCCATCAAGGGAAGGAACGGGGAGAAGCTGGACGGAGACGGCGACGGACGGCCCGGGGGAGATTACAAGGCGAAGTTCTGGATCATCGACTGAGCGGGAGGCCAACTCCCCAAGTCCGCTGATCTTGGCCACTAAAGGCCGGGCGCATCAGCTCGGCCGCTGACGACGGGAAAAACTTCTTTCTTTCCATGACCTAACCATGACCGGGGGTCGTCTACCATGGGCGGCGAAAAGGAGCCTCCCCATGGACAAAACCTCATCCCCCGCCCGCCCCCCGCGCATCCTCCTTTCGGCCGTCTTCGGCCCCTACGGCGTCGACGATGCCTACGGCCGCAAAGAGAACATCATGGAGCTCTTCCACAACCAGGTCACCAAGGCCCAGGGCATCGGCTCGTTCCGCTTCCTCCATTGGTCTTTCGGCCTCTACTTTCTGGCCGCCAACGTGGACGCCGACGTCACCGTTCTGGACTTCCCTTCCCGCGGGCGGTTCATCCGCGAGATCAAGAAAGGATATGACATCGTCGGCATCTCCTTCATCACCCCCAACTTCATCAAGGCTAAGGAGATGGCCCGCCTCGTCCGGCTCCACGCCCCGCAGGCCAAGATCGTCCTGGGCGGCCATGGGGCGGCCATCGAGAACGTCGAGACACTCATCGACTGCGACGCCGTGGCCAAGGGCGAGGGCATCCGCTGGCTGCGCGCCTACCTGGGCCAGGACCCCGACGCGCCCATCGTGCACCCCGCCCTCAGCAGCGCCCAGTCCATGCGCATCTTCGGCCTGCCGCTGGTCGGCAAGGCGGCCAGCCTGCTCGTCCCCGGCCTCGGCTGCGTCAACGGCTGCAAGTTCTGCTGCACATCGCATTTCTTCGGCCGCACCTACACGCCTTATCTGGCCACCGGCCGGGAGCTGTTCGAGACGGCTTGCCGCATCGCCGACGAGCGCGGCTCGAACGACTTCTTCGTCATGGACGAGAACTTCCTCAAGGACCGCGAGCGGGCCATGGAGTTCCTGCGGGCCATGGAGGCCCATCGGCGCTTCTTCACCTTCTCCCTCTTCTCCTCGGCCGAGGCCATCCGGGCCTTCGGCGTCGAGAACCTGGCCCGCCTGGGCGTGAAATTCCTCTGGATGGGCGTCGAGTGCAAGAGCCAGGCGGAGAACTTCGAGAAGAACCGCGGCCAGGATCCCCAAGCGCTCATCCGGGAGCTGCGCGACCACGGCATCTCAGTCCTGGCCTCCGGCATCCTGTGCATGGAGCACCACACGCCCGACAACATCCAGGTCGACATCGACCACCTGGTCGGCCTGGAGTCGGACCTCGTCCAGTTCATGCTCCTCATCCCCCTGCCCGTCACCGACCTCTACAGGGACTATCAGAAGCAGGGCCGGCTGAAGACGGACCTTCCCTTCGAGGAATGGCACGGGCAAAAGACGCTCAACTTCGAGCATCCCATGTTCCCGGGCGGCGAGGCGGAAAAGTGGCTCAAAGCCGCCTTCCGTCAGGATTACGAGCGCAACTCCAGCTCCATGTATCGCATGATCGAGACGACCTTCCGCGGCGCCCGGACCCTAGCCAACAAAGCCGAGACCGGCGATTCGGATCCCTGGCTGGCCGCGAGGGCCCGGGAGCTTCGCAAGAGAACCCTCGAATACGCCCCGATCCTGGCCGCCATCGAGAGAAACGCGGTCAACGACCTGGAGCGGGGGCGGGCCCAGGACCTCCGACGCAAGATCGAGGCCGCCTTCGAGCCCCGGGGCCCGTACCATACGCTGGGCCGCAAGCTGACCATCCTGACGGCCGCTCTCTGGAAGCTCCGGCTTCGCGTCTTCGGCGACGGCATCCAGCCCCGGACGAGAGTCGTCCGCTACCCGCCGGCCTCCCGAGCCAAGGCGGGCCGAGCGGCCGAGATCATCCCCTTCCGGCCGGTCGAGACCCGGCCTGGAGCCTCCCGGACGGCAGCGGCGGCCCGAGCCATCGCCGGCCGTTAGACCGCTAGACCGCTCAACCGCTGCCGGGCCGCTCGTCCTTCTTGCGTCCCGGGGCCGATCGCGGTACAAGAGGGAGCGGCCATTCCGGGCCGCGGATGGATTCCATGGCCAAGCCGACACCCGCCAAGCTCAAGCGCCTCCACGGGCGGACGACCATGACCGGTCCCCTGCTGGCCTTGACTATCGGTGTCATCGGCCCGGTCTTCCTCTCCACCTCGGCCGGCATCCTGCTACTCGTCCTGGGCCGTTCCTCGGTCAGCCTCCTCTTCGGCATCCTGGTGATCTGCTTCACCACGGCTGCCATTGGAGGCTCCATTCTGGCCGTCGTCCTGATCGGCCGGCGGGCCCGCGTGGCCCGCCTTCAGGCCGACCTCCTGACCAATGTCTCGCACGAGCTGCGCACTCCGCTGGCCGCCGTTCGGATGTACGCCGAGTCTCTCCAGAGCGGCCTGCTGAAGGACGATCCGGTCCGGACCGAAGAGAGTCTCCGCTCGATCCTCCAGCAGACGGAGTGGCTGGAGGCGATGATCGACCGCGTCCTGACCTGGCGCCGGGCGGCCCGGGACCATGACGTGCTGGAGATGAAGACGGGCTCCGTCCGCCCGGCCCTGGAAGAGGCCGTGGCCCGCTTCGCCCGGATGACGCCGCCGGGCGAGGTCCGCCTGGCGGTCGAGATCAAGTCCGATACCTCCGTCCGCCACGATGCCGGAGCCATCGGCGAGATGGTTCTGAACCTGCTCGTGAACGCCTACAAGTACACCGGCCGCGAAAAGCACATCGCCCTGACGGCCGTCGATGAGAGAGACGCCGTGGCGATCGCCGTGCGCGACAACGGCATCGGCATTCCCGCCGCCGCCTTAAAGAAGATCTTCGACCCCTTCTACCGTGCCGAGACCGGCTTGGCCGGCAAAGCGCCCGGGGCCGGCCTGGGACTGGCCATCGTCCGCCACGTGGCCAAGCTGCACGACGGAAGCGTCTCGGTGGAATCCGAGCCGGGCCGGGGCAGCTTGTTCACGATCCATCTGCCGGCGGCCAAGGCCAAAGAGACCAAGTCATGAAAGCCGAAGGCAAGGCGGCGCCCGCGACGGACCGCGAGACGATCCTGGTGATCGAGGACGACCGGTCCCTACGGCGCGGCCTGGCCATGAACTTCGAGCTGCGCGGCTATCGCGTCCTGGCGGCCGAGGACGGCGACGAAGGCATCCGGATGGCCTTCGATACGAGCCCCGATCTTATCGTCCTGGACATCATGCTGCCCGGGATGAGCGGCCTGGAGATCGTCTCGGCGCTTCGCGAAAAAGGACGCAACGTCCCCGTCCTGATCCTTTCGGCCCGGGGAACCACCGACAACAAGATCGAAGGCCTGGGTCTGGGAGCCGACGATTATCTGGCCAAGCCCTTCGCGCTCGCCGAGCTGCTGGCCCGCGTGGAAGCTCAGCTGAGACGCCGCCGGGCGGAGAAGCGCAAGCGGGCCCGGCTGGTCTGCGGCGATCTGACGATCGACCTCGACGGTCGCCGCGTATCGCTGAAGGAGCGGGAGGTGGAGCTTTCGGCCAAGGAGTTCGACCTTCTGGCGCTCCTGGCCGGCTCGCCCGGCAAGGTCTTCCGCCGCGAGGACATCCTGGACCGGGTCTGGGGCTACGGGTTCGAGGGCACCGCCCGGACCGTCGACAACTTCATCCTCAGTCTTCGCCAGAAGATCGAGGCCGATCCCCGCTCACCCGCCTATATCAAGACCGTCCGCCGGGTGGGATACAGATTCCGATGACCGACACAAGTCGTGTCTGTCCTCATTGCGGGAGCGCCCGGATCGTCAAGCACCGGAGGTTCGAATCGGCCGAGGTGCAGAGAGAAGACATCAAGACCGGCCGGCCAATCGGCGATCCGATCAAGTACCTGATGTACGAATGCCTGTCCTGCGGCAAGGACATCCCTATCGCAATCCAAGGGACGCCGTATCATTAGCGGCCCCCCATGAGGGAACAAGGAGGAACCTATGAGTGCCAAGGGAAATCGAAGAGAGGCTCCTAAGATGAGCCGCCGCGCGTTCATGGCCGGCTCAGCGGCCGTCGCGGCCGGATTCGCCGCGGCGGGTCGGGTTCAAGCCCAATCCCAGACTTCGCCGGCTCCGGCCTTGACGTTGGCGCCCCTGCCCTACCCCGAACAGGCGCTGGAGCCCGTGATCTCGGCCCGGACAATCGGCTTTCACTACGGCAAGCATCACAAGGGGTACGTGGACAACCTCAATAAGCTGGCGCCGGGAACCGAATTCGCCGGTCTTCCGTTGGATGAGATCATCCGGAAGGCTTCGGGAAAACCCGACAAGGCGGCCGTCTTCAACAACGCCGCCCAGGTCTGGAATCACGACTTCTATTGGCACAGCCTGGCCCCCAAGGGCGGTGGGAATCCGCCGGCCGGCTTGGCCGCCAAGATGGAGGCCGCCTTCGGCAGCATCGAGGCCTGCAAGAAGGAGCTGGCCGCGGCTGCGACGTCCCAGTTCGGCAGCGGGTGGGCCTGGCTCGTCCTGGACGGGAGCGGGTTGAAAGTCGTCAAGACCGGAAATGCCGAAGTCCCGTTCACCAAGGGCCTGAAGCCGCTCCTGACCATTGACGTCTGGGAGCACGCCTATTATCTGGACTATCAGAACCGCCGGGCCGATTACGTGGCCGCCGTCCTGGACAAGCTGATCAATTGGGACTTCGCCCTGCGGAACCTGGGCTGAGGCGACTCGTCAAACGGGTCGGAAGGGTTACTTGACCCTCTTGCCCAGGGCGGCGGTCATCCGCCGCAGGGCAGGCGAGAAATCGTCAGGATCCAGCCTCACGTCGAGGATGCAGAAGCCCTCCGTGTAGCCCCGGGCCGCTTCGAGGGCGGTCTCGAACTCCTCTTCCGTTTCGACCGTGAACCCTCGGCCGGCCCCCAGCACTTCGGGCAGCTTGGCGTAACACCAGGGATGGAGGTCGTTGAAGCTCCCGTCCAGCATCGGCCGCTCGGTCCCGTAGCCGAAGTTGTTGAGGACGATGACGATCGGGTTGAGCCCGTACCGGGCTGCCGTGGAGACTTCGATCCCGGTCATTTGAAAGGCCCCGTCTCCGACGAGAACCAGCGGCCGGGCCTGCGGCAGCGCAAGCTGGACGCCCAGCGCGGCGGGGACGGCGAATCCAAGCGAGGCATAGTAGGCCGAGGACATGAACTCTCCCGCTCCGGGGATCGCCACGTCTCCCGCCCCGAACAGCGCGTCGCCGGTGTCGGCGACGACGAACACGCCCTCGTCGAAGAAGACCTGGAGGCGCTGGAACATGCGCTCCACGGTGATCTTGGCCCCCGGGACCGCGCGGAACGGCGCCGGAGCCGGCGGGCGTGGAATGGGAGCGTCCTGGCGGGGCTTGATGTCGCCCCTCAACAGCCCCACAAGGAAACCGTTGAGGTAAACGCCGGGGTAAGTGTGGTACCGGATGGATGTCTTCTCGCTGGTCGAGGAGATGGAGCGGCCCTGGTCCAGGCGGGCGGTGAAGATGCCCATATCGAGGTCGGTCAGGAGCACGCCCAGCATGATCAGGCAGTCGCTTTCTTCGACGTATTGACGGACGGCTTCCTGGCTCAGCCCGCCCTCGTAGAGGCCGATAAAGAGCGGGTGGCGCTCGCCTATCGCGGTCTTTCCGAGCAGGGTGGAGGCGACCGGGATACGGGTCTTCTCGACGAGCTGTCGCAGGGACTCGTGCATCCCGTAGCGGAGCAGCTCCACACCGGCCAGGATGACCGGCTGCCGGGCCTGGTTGATGTGCTCGATCGCTTCCCGCAGCGCCTCCCGAAACGGCCCCTTGTCCAGCTCGGGCGGACGGATGACCGGCTCTTGGGCCAGGGCCTTGACCGCGACCATGTCGCGCGGCAGCTCGATGTAGACGGGGCGCCGGTAGCAGATGGCCGCTCCCAGCACCCGATCGATCTCCGCGCAGGCCGTGGCCGGATTGTCGAGCACGGCCTGGGCCACGGTCAACTGCTCGAAGACGCGCAGCTGGCTGTCGAAGGCCTTGACCTTGTGGTGGAGGAGGGGGTCGCCCTCCCGCTCCTTGAGCCCGGGCGCGCCGCTGATGACGGCCGCCGGCGACTCTTCGGCGTAGGCCTGGGCCGTGGAATTCGCGACCTTCAGACCCCCGACGCCGTAGGTGATGCAGCATGCGCCCAGACCGCGCACTCTGGCGTAGGCGTTCGCCGCGAATCCGGCGCCCTGCTCGTCGCAGGTGTTGATGATCCGGATGGGGCTGTCTTCCAGCATCTTGTAGAAGCCGAGGACGAAATCACCCGGGATTCCGAAGACATGGTCGACTCCGTGATGGCGAAGCCTGCGGATGAGATACTCGCCGATCGTCGTTTCGACGGCTTCCATGGCATCCTCCTCGAGAGCTCAGCGGAGCAGACCCCCACCCCGGCGGATGAACCGCGATGGAAAGCTCTGGCCGGAAAGCGGGGTTAGGCCTTTTTCGGCTTGCCGATGATCAGGTCCAGGAGAACGAAGACGGCGGCCGCGCCGACCACGATGTAGACGATGCGGACGATGTCGCCCGTGCCCAGGAGCTTGGTCACGAAGTCAAACTTGAAGATCGCGATCAGCCCCCAGTCGATGCCGGCGGCGATGATGATCAGCTGGCAAATCCATCCCAAAAGGCTCAGTCTCTTCATGGATCTCTCCTTTCTCCGATGGGGCCATCATATGCCGGACTTCCGGAAATAGCAACGCGGTCCATAGCCCTTTAGCTGCGCCGGAGAGAGGGCGCCTTCGACGGCCGCTCAGACGGGGAGCCGGGAGGCGAAGGCTTCCACCTTCTTCCGCCAGCCTTCCTCCAGAGGGCCCTTCATGCCGGTCACGAGGACCTTGCCGTCGGCGACCTTGATCAGGCCCTTGGCTTCCAGGAGACCGGTCATGATGGGGATCAAGCGCTGCACCTTGGCCAGCTCCTCCTCGGTGGGGAGCTTCCCGGTCTTCTTGTCCGGCCGCGGCGCGCCCTCGGTGGTCAGGATGGCGTACTTGGTCCCCGCGGGCAGCTGGAGCTTCTTCAGGAAGCGGCGCATGCTGCCGATGGGCCGGCCCATGCGCCCCGGAGCGCTGAACAGATAGAGGTCGGCCGGCGGCATCTCCTTGGGCTGGGACTGGCGGACGTGGTGGATCTCGACCGCGGTCCCCTTGGCGGCCATCAGGCTCTTGAACTCTTCAGCGACCTTGGCGCCGTTGCCATACTTGGATGCGTGAAAGTACTCGATCTTCATGGTCCTGACGATAGTCTTCTCCGTCGCGCAAAGTCAAGAATTCAGGCCCGGCGGGGAAGGCCCGCCCTTTTCAATTCCGGAAGGAATTGACACGAACGGCGGGCGAAAAGTATAGTCCGGGCATGGTCAGGCCGGAATAGACCATGAAAAAAAGTCTTAATTGGACGGGAGAAACAGCATGGACCGCAGAGCCTTCCTGAAATCATCCCTGGCCGCCGGCGCCGCCGCGCCCGCGATCGGTCGGCGGCGGTCTCCCAGGACGCAAAGCGTCAGCCGGGAGGCGGCCGATCTCTACAAGAAGGCAATCTCGGTCGACGCCATGTGCTTCACCACCGAGAACTACGTGGCCTATCTCGACGCGCCGCGAATCGAGGCCCTGCGCCTCTCGGGCCTCAGCCTCATCTCGCTCGATGTCTCCATCGGCGGCGGAGGAGGGATCGGCAGTCGCGAGTGGCCGGTGGTCATCCATCAGATCACCCAGTGGAACGAGTTCTTCCGGGCCCATGCCGATGTCTTCTTCCGGGTCCGGTCGAACGCCGATGTCCTGCAGGCCAAAAAGGAAGGCAAGGTCGGGATCGTCTACAACCTTCAGGACACGACGCCCATCGCCATGAACCTGGATCGGGTTGGCCTCTATTACGACCTCGGCGTCCGCCAGATCCAGCTGTCCCACAACCAGAGAAACTTCTGCGTCGATTCCTGCTGGGAGCCGACCAACGCGGGATTGAGCCGCTTCGGCCGGAGGCTGGTCCGCCGGCTCAACGAGCGCCGGATTCTGGTTGATGTGGCTCACGTCGGCGACCAGTCGGCCCTCGACACCATCGCCCTTTCCACGGCTCCGGTTCTCGCCTCGCATACCGGATGCTATGCCCTCTGTCCCCACCCCCGCAGCAAGAAGGATCCCATCCTCCGGGCCATCGCCGAGAAGGGCGGCGTCATCTGCCTCTACAACATGAGCGGCTGGATGACGTCGGAGAAGGCGCTGTCCATGGACATCTATATGCGCCACCTGAAGCACGCCCTGAATGTCGCCGGCGAGGACCACGTCGGCTTCGGGACCGACGGCGATCCGTCGGCCATGAGCCCCGAGCAGCGGGAGTGGGAGATCAAGTTCTCCCAGGATACCTTCACCGGCCAGGTCAAGGAGAATCCCCAGCTGAACTGGCCCGTCACCCACATCCGCATCCCCGAGCTGGACAGCCCGCTGCGCCTGCTGAATCTGACCGACGCCATGCACCGGGCCGGCTA
>CAZKXI010000032.1:0-26325 GCA_964556755.1 uncultured Eubacteriales bacterium | reverse complement strand
GTGGAGAGAGGCAATTTCGACGGCATCCCCGGCGATGACGTAGGCCTTGCCCGGCTCCGGGGGCATCGGTCCGACTGCGGAAAAAAAGGCTCTATCGACTTTCACTCTGCAAACCGCGGTGGGCTTGAACTTCTCCCGCCGAAACACGTCTCCCGGCCAGTTGGCGCCGCAGAAGCCAATGATGCCGTCGCCGGGCTGGAGGCGGATTTCGTCCTCCGTGACCAGGAAGATAACGCTGCCCTGCCCATCCTTAAAGACATAGCTGCGGTCGGCGGCGCGCCGGGCGATGCCCGTGCCTTCGCAGATGTGCGCGGCCGGCCCGAACACGGAGGCATAGGAGAAAGCCAACCTGTCCCCGGCCAGCATGAGCGAGAGCGAGCCGATCTCGCTCTCCCAAACGCCGCTGGGGTCAGGGTCCTGCGCTTGGGCCGAGGCCATGATGGCCATGCCGAAAATGAACCCTAGGGCGGCGGGGATTATCTTTTGATTCATGAAGGATCCTTCATTCCTGTCTCATCATGGTAAGCGGGTCGTGGCGGGAAGGCAAGGCGGGACAACCAATCGCTTGATTTCTTGACTCCAACGGCATCGGGGAAATATATTCGGTGTCGATCGGGAATTCCATCCGATTCGGAAGGCGGGAGCTCTGAGTTGATCCGAGCCTATGTCGGCGTCACGGACAGGGACTGGTACGAGCTCCTTGCATCCATTCCCGGCATCGACGAGGTCAACTTCTGGCAGCCCGGAGGGAACCGACTGTTCTCCGCGCTCGTGCCGGGAGAGCTCTTTCTCTTCAAGCTTCACAGTCCCGAGAACTTCATCGTCGGCGGCGGGCTCTTCTCTTATTCCACTCTTCTTCAGACGAGTCTGGTTTGGCGGGCTTTCGGTGAGAAAAACGGAGCCCGTTCCCTGGCGGAGATGCGGAGCCGGATCGAGCGGTTGAGAAAAAGAATCGGATCGCGATACGATGACTTCACGATCGGAAATATCCTCCTAACCCAGCCCTTTTTCTTCACAGAGGATGCTTGGATTCCTATCCCAACCGATTGGAAGTCGAACATCGTATCGGGGCGGCGGTACGATCTGACAACCGAGCCCGGCCTTTCGCTATGGAGGGATATCCAAGCCCGAGTCGCCGGCGGATGGGCCTCAGGACAGATCACGGAGACTGTCCCCCGATACGGAGACCCCGTCCTCATCAGACCCCGACTGGGCCAAGGCACCTTTCGAGTTCAGGTCACAGACGCTTATGCCCGGAGGTGCGCCGTCACGGGCGAGAGGACGTTGCCGGTTTTGGAAGCAGCGCACATCAGGCCCTATTCCGAGGGCGGACGGCATGAGGTCAGTAACGGTATCCTCTTCCGTTCCGATATCCATACGCTCTTCGACCAGGGGTATGTCACGGTCGCTCCCGACGGCCGATTCGAAGTCAGCAATCGAATTCGTGAGGACTTCGAAAACGGACGGGACTACTATCGTCTGGCCGGAACCCGGCTGATTCTTCCCTATGATCCGGCCAAGCGCCCTGACGATCAAACGATCCGATGGCATAACGAAGCGAAGTTCCTGAGATGAAATACTCGGAGATGGAGCTGGATAGGGACGTCAGGCTCGAAGCCTTCAAGTTCCTCACTGAACAGATGGCGAAATATGGGGAAATCCTCACGGCCGGCCAGATCAATGAAGGCTTTCGGTATCATGGCGAAACCGTTTTCTTAAAAGGAACGCCAGGGATATTTAAGCCCAGAATTCTTCCCGAGGTTCCTATCAGTATCACGACCGTTCCGGAAATTCCTGGCCATCCCCGGCCCTATGATGACAGGCCGGCGGAAGAAGGCGTGATGATCTACCGATACCGTCGGACCGGACCTAACCATCCCGACAATGTGGGTCTCCGTAAGGCCATGGCCGGCGGCATTCCCCTGGTCTACTTTTACGGCGTTGATAAAGCCCGCTACCGACCCATCTGGCCCGTTTTTGTCATTGATGATGATCCCATTACATCCTCGTTCCGCATCATGGTCGACGAGGCGAAAGCGGTTATGGGCAGAGAATTGTGGTTGCCTGACCCCGAAGGAATTCCCCGTCGCCGTTATATCACGGTCGAAGTCCAGCAGAGGCTGCACCAAGTTGCTTTCCGCGCGCATGTTCTCCGTGCTTATCATCATGCCTGCTCGATTTGCAGTCTAAGACACCCCGAGCTTCTTGAAGCAGCTCATATATTCGAGGATACCCATCCTAAGGGAATTCCGGCGGTCAGCAACGGCCTCTCGATGTGCGCCATTCACCACAAAGCCTTCGACAAGAATATCCTGGGGATCACTCCTGACTATTCCGTCATCATTCGCGAAGATGTCCTGGAGGAGACGGACGGGCCAATGCTCCAATGGGGACTGCAGGCATTTCAAGACTCGCACATCCATCTTCCCCGACACAAAGAAGAATGGCCGGATAAAGAGGCTCTCGAGGAACGCTTTAATCGGTTTAAAGCAGCCGTTTAGCCCGTTATTCCGGGACGGGTATGCGATCAGGCCCGGAAAAGAGGGCTGATGCCGCGGGCTCGGGCCAGCAGCCCGGCCCGCTCGCCGGCTTCCAAGGGCCGGAACCGGCTCCCATAATCCAGGGCCATGCGAAAGAGCTTGGCTTCCCCCGGCGGGATGGCGGCGGTGACGGCTTCGCTCAAGGTGAAGCGGACCGACAGCTCGGCCAGTTCGGGATCCTCGATGGGCTTGTACCAGCATTTCTTCCACTCCCGGCGGGCGCCCTTGGGCCAGGAGGTGTGGGCCAGGGCTTTGAGAGCCAGACGGACCACGCCTTTCTTCTCGGCGTGGGCCAGGATCTGGGGACCGAAGCCCCCCTCCTGGAAGAGCACGAAATTCACCGGGAACATCACCGAGTCCAGGGGGAAACGGTCCATGAGGGCGATGGCCGCCTCGGCGCTGTGGGCCGACGCGCCCAGGAATCGCGCCTGGCCGGCCTGGCGGGCTTTGAGAAAGACTTCCGCCGCTCCCCCGGGAGCCAGAATCTTGTCCACGTCATCCAGGCTCGAGACCGCATGGAACTGGTAGAGATCGAAATAGTCGGTCTTCAGCCTCTTCAAGCTCTGCTCCAGCTCCCTCCGCGCCCCGGCGGCGCCGCGCTCCGTGGTCTTGCAGGCCAGGAAGGACCTTTGGCGATATGGCTGCAAAGCGAGACCGAGCTTCGTCTCCGCCTCGCCGTCATAGTAGGAGGGTGCCACATCGTAGTAGTTGACGCCGCGATCGAAGGCCTCGCCCACGATGCGGCCGGCCTCCGCCTGCTCCATCCCGACGACGACGATGCCGCCGAAGCCGATCAGGCTCAGCTTGACGCCGTCCTTGTAGTCCCGTTTGGCCAGGCTCTCAGCCGGCCTTTTCGGTAGGGCGAAGGCGCCCGCCGAGGCCGTCGCCAATTTCATGAACTGCCTTCTCTTCATGGCTTGTCTCCTTCCTGTGCGAACGGCCGTTCATGCTTCCGTCGGCCCAGGCGCATGAGCAGGCCCATGGCGATCAGGGCCCCGGCCGCGGCAAGGTCGACGCGGAAAGCGGCGGGGTTCTTGTAGACGGTTAAGACGAGGACGGCGACGGCCGCAACCAGGATTCCGAACAGGGCCAGCATGAAGCCGATGATCGCGAACGGAGAGGGCATGCCGCTCCCGGTTCCCTCCTGCAGGAAGGGCCGCCGCAGGTCGGCGAAGAAGGCCTCGACCCGCTCCTGCTCGGCTCCCGGCGTCGGCCGCGAGTCCGTTCCCAGCTTCATCCCCAGGATCGTGGCCGCCACGCTGACGACGGTCGCCGCGGAATTCCAGCCGCTGCGGAGCCAGAACTCCAGCCTCGGATCGGCTTTCATCGCCTCCGCGTAGGCCTGGACCAGGAAGAAGTTCGTCAGAACCAGGACGACGCCCGTCGCGCAGCCGGCCGCCAATCCCCAGAGGGCGCCGCGGGCGTTGAATCTCCGGAAGAGAAGGCCGAAGATCAGCGGGATCATGGTGGCCGGTCCGAAAGCGCTGAAGACGCGGAACATGATGTCCATCAGGTTGAAGCCCTGCAGGGCGTTGAAGAGCAGGGCCAGCAGCACGGTGACCGTCCCGATGACCACCGTGAAGGCACGGCCGGCGAAGATCTCCTGGCGCTCCGAAAGATCCGGTCGGATCCTCTTCTTGAAGAAGTCGCGGGTCAGGATGCCCGACAGGGTGTTGAACTCCGAGCCCAGGGTAGACATCGTCGAGCTGATGACCGAGGCCAGGACCAGCCCCATCATGCCGACCGGCAGGATCTTCAGGCTGATTAGGGCGTAGACCTCCTTGGCGTTGCCGATCTCCGGCAGCAGGACCCGGGCCGCGATGCCCGGCAGGAAGAAGATCGGCGGCATGACGAACATCAGGCCGGCGATCAGGCCGATCATCTTGCCGATCTCCTTCTCGCTGCGCAGGGTGTTGTACTTCTGGACCAGGGCCCAGCTGGCGTTGTAGGTCAGGAGGGTGACCAGGAAGACGGTGAAGACCAGGTAGGACCAGCCGTAGGGCTCGGGGGCGGGATTGAAGAAGCCCGCGGGGAGGGCGCGGACGAAGGCGCCCAGGTTTCCGATCCGGCCCAAGGTCAGGACGAACAGCGTGAGGACCGAGACGGCCAGGATGGAGACGTTGACGAAGTCGGTGATCATGACCGTCATCTGTCCGCCCAGGAAGGAGTAGAGGATCATGACCAGGCCGATAACGGCCATGAAGCCGGTGATCGAGAGCCCCAGCTCCCTCAGGGCCACGGCGAAGATGATGGACGTCGAGAGGATCTTCAGGGCGTTGTCGAACAGCCGCAGCGGCAGGCCGGTCCAGACGAAGACCTGGTGCACGGTGGGGCTGTAGCGGCGCTCCATGAAGCCGAGCGGGGTCATGACCCGGGCCCGCCGCCAGCGGCGCGCGGTCAGCAGTCCGCCCAGGACGATGCACAGCGGGCTGATCCAGAGGATGACCACGGCGACCAGGCCGTACTTGTAGGCGATCTCGTTATAGATGACGAAGAGCAGGGCGCTGAACGAGGCCTTGTAGAACGATGTCCCGGCCAGCCACCAGGGCATGACGTTGCCGGCCGCGAAATAGTCCTTGGCCCGCCGAATGTAGCGGGCCGAGCCCAAGCCGACGCCGACGACGACCAGGAAATAGGCCAGGATGACCAGATAGTCGGGCAGCCGGATGCCCTGGGCCTCCATCACAGCTCCGCGAGGACGCCGTCCAGGATGGCCAGCGACTCGTCCAGCAGCTCCGGCGTGATGACCAGCGGCGGAGCCACCCTCATGACGTTGCCGTGCAGGCCGAGCTTGCCGCACATCAGACCCCGCTCCACGCACTTGAGGACGACGGTCTTGGCCAGGTCCGTGGCCGGCTCCTTGGTCTTGCGGTCGAGAACGAACTCGATGCCGTAGACGAGGCCCATGCCGCGGACGTCGCCGATCACGGGGTGCTTGGCCTTAAGCTCCAAGAGGCGGTTATGGAGATAGGCGCCATTGCGTGCCGCCTTCGCCGCGAGTCCCTCGCTCTCGATGATGTCGAGGACGGCCAGCGCGCCGGCGCAGCTCAGCGGGTTCCCGCCCAGTGTCGATGACATCTCGCCCCGCTCGAGGCAGGCGAAGATCTTGGCGCCGGTCAGAAGCGCCGCGATGGGCGCTCCGCTCCCGATCCCCTTGCCGAGGACGAGGATGTCGGGCTGAAGCGACTCGTGCTCCAGGGCCCACATCGTCCCGGTGCGGCCGTAGGAGGACTGGACCTCGTCGAGGATGAAGAGGAGGCCCCTGTTTTTGGCCCAAGTCTCCAGCTTCTTCAGCCATCCCGCCGGCGGAAAGACGAATCCGGCCGTGCCTTGATACGGCTCGACCATGACGGCGGCCAGAGATCCCGAGGACTGGACCGCGACGGCCTGGTCCAGGAACGACAGGCAGAAAAAATCGCATTCCGGATGGGTCCTGCCGAAGGGGCAGCGGTAGCAGTAGGGGTAAGGCGCCAGGATCACGCCCGGAACGAGCGGCCCATAGCCGCTCCGGATCTTGGGGATGCCGCTCTGGCTCATGGGCCCGAAGGTCCGGCCGTGGAAGCCTCCCCAGAATGAGACGATCTCGTGCTTGCCGCTGAACCGCTTGGCCAGGCGCATGGCCGCGTCCATGGCCTCGGAGCCGGTGGTCAGGAAGATGACCTTGTCCAGGTGCGCCGGCGCGGCCCGCACGATCCTCTCGGCCAGCCGCAGTCTCTCCGGCGTGGGAAAATCGAAGGTGTTCAGGAGCCTCGCGGCCTGGTCCGCCAAGGCCTTGGCCATGACCGGGTGGGCGTGCCCGACGTTGGCGACCAAGACGCCCGAGGTCCAATCGATGTAGCGCTTGCCGTCGACGTCCCAGATCTCGGCTCCCGCGGCGTGGTCCCAGACGACCGGCGCCTGCCAGTTCATGCACTCCGGCTCGTAGGTCCGGGACAGCTCCAGAAGCTCTTGGGTTTTGGGCCGGGAACGGGTCATGATCGGCTCCTCGTCGCGGGCGGGTGTTCTGGGCTTATTCTCTTCGCGCCCGCCGGCTCCGTCAAGCCGCTGGAGAGGGCGTCCCGGCGGGCCGCGGGCCGGCGCGCGACGCTGGCCGCGCCCGTCCCGGAGTGCTAGAATCAGGCCATCATGGACGAGAGGGTTTCGCGGGCCGTCGAGGAGAATCTCGGCGGAGCGCTGGACGTCCTGCGCGGCCTCATCGAGATTCCCTCAGTGCGGGGGGAAGAGATGGGCCCGGCCCGGTTTCTCCGATCGCGGCTGGAAGGCCTGGCCGACCAGGTGGAGCTCGTCCCCGTGCCCGATTCGATCCGGGACGATCCCGACTACTCCTTTCCGCTCGACGGCTTCCGCTACACGGGCGAGGCCAATCTGCGGGCCCGCTTCGGGGGCCGCGGCGCCGGCCGCAGCCTGGCCCTCAATACCCACCTGGACGTGGTGCCCCCCACTCCCGGACAGGTCGAGCCTTTCAAAGCCCGCATCGAGGACGGCCGGCTCTTCGGCCGCGGGGCCTGCGACGCCAAAGGGCAGGCGGCCGTCCTCTGGCTTGTCTTCAAGGCGCTCGCCGATGCGGGCCTGCGGCCCGGCGGCGACCTGACCGCGGACTTCGTCATCGAGGAGGAGTGCGGCGGCAACGGAGCCCTGCTGGTGCAGCGGAACGGCTTGGCGGCCGACGGCGCGATCGTCCTCGAGCCGACGGACCTCCAGGTCGTCCATCTCGTCCGCGGGGCGGTCTGGTTCGAGGTCCGATGCTCGGGTATCGCCGGCCATAGCGGAAGTCCCGGCACAACCGTGAGCGCGCTCAAGGAGGCGATCGCGGCTATGGGCGCCATCGAGAAGGTCCGCGAAGAGACGCTGGCCGCGTCGCGTCAGGCCGTTCCCGAGATCGCCATCCACCCCGACCCTGCCCCCTGCACATTCGGCATGCTTCACTCGGGCGTCTGGCCGGCGGCGGCGCCCGACGAGGCCGTCCTGAAGGGCGTCTTCGGATTCCTGCCTCCCTTCGATCGTCGGGACATCCAGGCCCGCCTCGAGCGGGCCATCCGTCCTTTCCGGGCCGAGATCCGCTTCACCATGCTGCGCAACGACCCGTCCAGCCTTGCCGAGAATCATTCCTTGCCGCAAGCGCTGCTGGCGGCCTGCCGCGATGCCGGTCTCCCTTCGGGGCCGGCCTTCATGAACGCCTCATGCGATGCCTGGCGATACTCGGCCGGCCTGGGCATCCCGACCGTCGTCTTCGGTCCCGGCTCCATCGCGACGGCGCACGGCCGGGACGAGGGGATCGCCGTCGACGACGTCAAAAGGGCGGCCGTGGCTCTGATCCGATTCATCGATCTTTGGAGCGGGCTCGAACATGTCTGAAAAGCCGACCATGAAGGCGCTGGTCAAGACGGCCAAGGGCGAGGGACTCGTCGAGCTGCGGGACGTCCCGGTCCCGGAGATCGGCGCCGGCGAGGTCCTCATCGAGGTCAAGGCCGCCGGCATCTGCGGCACCGACCTCCACATCCTCCATGACGAGTTCCCCTACTGGCCGCCGGTCATCCTGGGCCACGAGTTCGCCGGCGTCATCGCCGCGGCGGGCCCCGACGTCCGGGGCTGGGCCGTGGGAGATCGCGTCGTGGGCGAGCCGCACACCCTGGCCTGCGGGACCTGCCGGCTCTGCCGGACCGGGAGCCGCCAGCTCTGCGCTTCCAAGCGCTCGCCGGGCTGGGGCATCGACGGCTGCTTCGCCCGCTTCATGCGCTACCCCGAGCCGGCCCTCCTGCACCGCATCCCCGACGGCATGCCCTTCGAGGAGGCCGCCCTTGTCGAGCCGGCGGCCAATGTCGTCCACGACGTGCTCGAGCGCGGCCGGGTCGAGCCTGCGGACGCGGTCGTCGTCGTCGGTCCGGGGCCGATCGGCCTCATGGCGGCCATGGCGGCCAAGGCGGCCGGCGCGGCCCGGGTGGCCGTGGCCGGAACCAACGCCGACGAAGCCGTCCGCCTGCCCGCGGCTCGCGGGATCGCCGCGATCGATGCCGTCTGGAACGTCGAGAGAGACGATGTCGCGGCGGCCGCCGCCGCTTTCACGGGCGGGGGGGGGGCCGACTTGGTCGTCGAAGCCAGCGGCTCAGAGGGCGGCATCGGGCTGGCCGTGCGGCTTGTCCGCAAGAAGGGCCGGGTCGCGGCGATCGGCCTCACGGGGCGGCCGGCGGTCTCCTTTCCCTACGAGACGGCCATGAAGAAGGCCATCGACTTCGTCTTCAATATGTCCACGTCCTATACGTCCTGGGACCGGGCCATCCGCTTCCTCGACACCCGGCGTATCGATGTCCGGCCGCTCCTGACCCACACGGGCGGGCTGGACCGCTGGCGGGAGATCTTCGACGCCCTGGAGAGCAAGGCCGGCCTCAAGGGCGTCTTCATCCCCTGACCGGGGAACGACCAGGAAGGAGAGAGCCATGAGCCATGCGTTCGGCATCATCGGGGCGGGGATCATGGGCGGCGCGGTCGGCCGCGTCCTCAAGAATATCCCCGGCGTCGAGATCAAGGCCGTCTGCGATCCGGCGGCCGAGAGGCGCGAAGCCCTCGGCCGGGAGCTGGGCGTCCCGTCCCTCTACGCGAGCCACAAGGATATGCTGGAGAAGGAGAAGCTCGACGCGGTGGCCGTGGCGACGCCCGACGACTTCCATCGCGAGCCGGCCGTCGACGCCCTGCGGGCCGGCTGCCACGTCTATGTCGAAAAGCCCATGGCTACGTCCCAGGCCGACGCCGAGGCGATGGTCCGGGCCGTCCGGGAGACCGGCAAAAAGCTTCAAGTCGACTTCAACCACCGCTGGCTCTCGCCCTACCACAAGGTGCGCGAGATGATCCAGGCCGGCAAGCTGGGCGAGCCGCAGATCGGCTTCGCCCGCAAGAACAACCCCATCTCGGTCCCGACCCAGATGATCAAGTCCTGGTCGGCCAAGTCCACCCCGGCCTGGTTCCTGTCCTGCCACGACATCGACCTGATGACCTGGTGGTTCGACGCCGATCCGGTCGAGGCCTATGCCCGCGGGACCAAGAAGGTCCTGGCCGGGATGGGCTTCGACACCTACGACGGCATCCAGTCGCTGGTCGGTTATGCCGGCGGCAAGCAGGCGGTCTACGAGGCCGTTTGGATCTATCCGAACACGAGCCCGTACATGCCCGACTCCTTCATGGAGATCATCGGCACGGCCGGCTCGCTCCATCTCGACCGCAAGGCCGAGGCCATCGACGCCCTGCTGCAGGAGAAGTTCGATTGCCCCCGGACGTTCCTCAACTACAAGGTCTTCGAGGAGTGGCAGGGGGCCTTCCCGGCGGCGGTGCGGGCCTTCGTCTACGCCATCGAGCATGACACCGAGCCGCACGTCGATGCCCGCGCCGGCCTGCGCAGCACGGCCGTCCTGGATGCGATCCACCGCTCTCTGGCTTCCGGCAAGCCCGAGAAGATTAGCTTGAACGTCTGAACGGCGGAGCAAAGAGGGGTCCCGGCCTTCGGGGAGGAAGGACTTGGCGCCATCGCACGGGAGGAGACCTGGCGGGAGGCGGACGGTCCTGTCCGTCCTCCAAGCCGTCGCCCTTCTCAGCCTGGCCGCCCTCATCGGGATGTATTGGGACACTTACGCCCTGCGTCCAAGGCGCGTCGTCAACAACGCCAAGGATCCCCGCTTTCACGTCGTCGACTTCCACAGCCGCCAGGCCACCGAAGGGGAGATCTACGACGTGGCCGAGATTCCGGTCGTTTCGAAGGTCCAAAAAGTCGCGCCGCGGCGGCTTCGATTCTCTTTTAAGCCGGCCATCAAGGCCGCATCCTGGGAGATTCGCGATGCCGCGGACGGGCGAGTCATCTCCGAAGGCCCTTATCCCGAGATCTCATTCTCCGGCCGGCCGGGCGACACGGCCGTGCTCCTCGTCCCGCGGGGCGTCCGCCTGCTCAAGGAAATCCGCCTGGTCATCAACTTCTACCCCAAGGAAGCCTATGCCGCGAGCGGGCTTTCATGGCCCGACAACTACTGGCTCAGATCTTCCAGCGTGCCCGTCAGCCGCAAGGCTCCCCGCGCCGTCGACGAGTGGGTCGGTCTGCGGCCGGACGATCCGGACCTCGAGGAGGCCCGGCGGCTGTTGCCGCCCGACGTGGCCTCGCAAGCCGCGGCCCTCGAGCGGGCCGAGAGGGTCTTTCTCTTCGTGGCCGACGCGCTCCAAGACGCCGGCGGCACGCCGTCGGACGCCGTGCAGGCCGCTTCGCCGCTTGAGACCTACGAGCTTCTTTCGAGCGGCCGCGGCCGGGGATTCTGCGAGAACAAAGCCCTCGTCTATTACCTCTTCGCCAACGCCGCCGGCGTCAAGACGCGCCTCGTCGACATGGCCGGCAAGATCGGCCCCCTGAAGCTGACCGGCCACTACTTCTGCGAGAGCTGGCTGCCCGAGGAGGGGAGCTGGATCTTCGTCGATCCCCAGTCGGGGATCGCCAACGTCCGCGATCCCGAAGGAAGGCTCCTGCACGCCGTCGGCGTCAAAAAGGCCTTCGACGCGGGGGCCATCTCCCGCTGCGAGGCGCGGGTCTTCGATCCCGTCTGGAGGGCCATGACCACGAAAGGCGGCGGGGCTTTCGCCGCTTCCTTAGGCGACTATTTCTCCGGCCGGCCCATCCTGGCCTACAAATTCGGCTACGGCCGCAACAGGGGCTATTCGAGGCTGCGGAATTTCGTCTCCCGGCCGACGCTCCTCTACGCCGATTTCCCGCTGCCGCGGCTCTATCTCCTCAAGCTTCTGGCCGCGGCCGGGCTGGCCTCGAGTCTTCTTGCCCTCATCATCCTGGGAGCGGTCGGCTGCCGCCGCCGCCCGCCTTCCCGCCACGGAGCTCCCACATGAAGTTCGCCAACGACGTCGAGATGTTCGCCTTCATGGAGAAGACCTTCTACTCGGGGGCCCTCTCCGACATCCTGGACGGGATGGGCTTTACGGAGTGCGCCGCCGGCCCGCACGCCCTGATCCGGCCGCTCTACCAACAGGCCGTCTGCGCCGGCCGCGTCCGGACGCTGCTCAATTCCCCCATGCTGACCGGGCGCGAGGATCCCTACAAGCTGGCCATCGCCCTGATGGACAGCCTCAAGCCGGGCGAGGTCGCGGTCGCGACGTCGACCAAGCCGCTGGAGACGGGGATCATGGGCGAGCTCTCGGCCACGGCCATGCGGAGCCGCGGCGCCCGCGGCTGCCTGGTCGACGGCTACACCCGCGACGCCCGCAAGATCATCCAGATGCGGTTCCCCGTCTTCGCCAAGGGGGTCTCGCCGATCGATACCACCGACCGGGCCGGGGTCGTCGACATCGACTGCCCCGTCCTCTTCGCCGGCCGCCGCATCGCCCCGGGGACGATCGTGTTTGCCGACCTGGACGGCATCGTCTTTATCCCGAGGGAGATCGAGAAGCGGGCCATCGCGGAAGCCGTCCGCCGGGTCAAGGCCGAGACGACGGTCCGCAAGGCCTTGGGCGCCGGCAAGAAGGTCCGCGAGGTTTGGGACAAGCACCGCGTCCTTTAAGCGGAGATAATATGATCCCGACGATGAAGCGTTTCCCAATTCCGGAGAGACCGGCTCGGAGCATCAGCCCGGCGGCTTCGGGCTCTTCTCGCCTTTTCCCACAGCTCTCCTCGGCGCCTGCGGAACTCCGCATGGCTGTTCCCCGGAATCCGTTTGATCTTCCGTCCGTTCCATCTCCGCGGGGGATTTCGCGTGCTCAGACATCCCTCGGCGCGGCAAAGCCCGTTCCCTCGGAGAGCTATGGAAAAAGGCGCCGCCCTCGCGATTTCGCCGTCGGCCGACGCTCCGAACCGGTCTTGCGCTCCGGAATTGGGAGAAGACTAGAACAAACGCTGACGGTGATCGTTTTATTGGCCGCGGTCGGGATCGGAGGCCCGGCGCCGGAGCGGGCTCTGGAGCCGCTGCATTATCGGGAAGACTTCGAGTCCTGCGAGCTCAACGCCTGGGCTTCCTACCCCCTCTGGCAGGACACGGCCTTTGATCCCAATATCCGGCCGGACGCGATCGTCCCCGGCGATCCCAACATCTCGCTGGTCGAGAAGGTCACGCCCTACGCCCCGGTCCCGTGCTTCGCCGGCGCTCAGAAGGCTCTGGAGGCGTGGTTCCGGCCGGGATCGTCGGTGAGCCTGCGCATCTATATCAAGACGGAGCTGCGACCCGAGTGGGCCAAGATCCGGCTGGCGGCGGGCGACAAGGGAGCCGTGGACTTCACCATGGCCGGCCCGCCGACCAACGGCTGGCTGCCGTTGGCCGCGGAATACGAGGATTTCGCCAAGGCGAATCCCTCCATCGGCGCCGAGGGCTTCCCTATCCACGGGCTGGCCGTCCTGGTCAAATTCGCCAAGGGCGACCCGGCCATGCCCATCTATTTCGGGCTCGATGACGTCGTCGTCGCGGCCGAGAAGGAGGCCGAATTCCGATTCACCGAGCCGGCCGTCGACAAGCTCAGCGAGTGGAAGCCCTTCATTCCCAGGCAGGCCTACCGGACCGGCGATACGCTTGCCCTCAGGGGAAATTGGCCGTTCAAGGCGGATCGCGTGGAGCTCGACATCCGGGACTTCGCCGAGGGGGCCAAGACCTTCGCCGCGGAGCGCTTGGCGCTCAAGGCGGGGGAGTGGAGCGGCGCCGTCAAGCTGCCCTTCCCGCCGGGCCTTTACCGCGGCCGCCTGAAGGCTTACGAGGGAGCCTCGCCCGCCGCCGAGACCGAATTCACGATTCACATCGCCCCGGCCGGAATCGCCGATCGCCACCCCCGGCTGTGGTTTGACGCCGCGTCGCAGCCCCGGGTCGCGGCCCGCCTGTCCGAGCCCCGCTTCAAGGCCGTCCGCGACGGCATCCTGGCCGACTACAAGGACAGCCGGGATAAGCTGCCGCCCGACAAGCTCGTCTTCGACGTCGACGCCTTCCCGGCCGACGAGCCGCTGATCGGCAACGTGCCGCGCTCCATCTATCCCTGGTTCACCCGGATCACGTCCTGGGAGAAGGCTCTCCGGTCCAGCGCCCTGGCCTTCGCCCTCTGCGGAGTCGAAGAGGCCGGGGCCTACGGCAAGGCGGTCCTCCTGAAGCTGTGCGGCTTTCCCTTCTGGGTCCACCCCTGGTTCGAAAGGCGCGGCCAGCACATCTACTATCCGGTCGGCGAGCTGTCCATGGAGGCGGCTCTGGCCTACGACCTGTTCTACGGGCTCATGAGCGAGCCGGAGCGCCAAGCCTGCCGCGACGCTTTTCGGCGGAACATGATCTCCGGCTGCCACCGCGGCTATGTTGAGGACAACCTTGTCACGAGCGGGACCTCCAATTGGATCGCCCATGTCACCGGCGGCTCGCTCACGGCCCAGGCGGCCATCTATGGCGACGGGACGGCCGACGACAAGCGCGAATTGCACTTTACCGGCGCCGTCCTCAAGCTCCACGACTTCATCGACAAGTCGTCCGGCCGCGATGGCGGCTACGGCGAGAGCCTGGGCTACGGCACGTTCACCATGCTCTCCCTGTCCAAGACGCTCCCGGCCCTGGAGAGCGTCTTCGGATTGGACCTTTCGGCCCCCCTCTCCCGCACCTATCCCGATCTGATCTGGGCCGGCTTGATCAAGGACAAGCTCTTCTTCCACTACGGCGACTCGGGCGGGAGCCTGGGCCCGATCACCAGCGGAGCCGGCATCCTGAATCCAATGACCAATTGGGCTTGGCTGGCGGCCCGGGGCAAGGATCCGCGGCTGGCCTGGCTCTACGCCTTCCTCAAGAAAGAGGAGACGTTCCAGGATGTCCTCCACCCGACGGAGGCGCTTCCCAAGAAGGATCCTTTCGCCGAGAATCCCACCCGGCTCTTCCGCGACCTCGGCACCACCGTCTTTAAAAGCGGCTGGGAGCGCGACGACTTCTCCTTCGTCATGCGCACCGGCGCCTTCTACAACCACCAGCACTTGGACCAGGGCTCGTTCTGGCTGGCCGACCGCGGCATCGTCTTCATCGGCGAGCGCACCGGCAGCCATTACTACGATGATCCCTTCTATCAGTCGCACTACACCCAGCCGCAGGCCCATTCGACCATCCTCATCGATCGCAATCCGCAAAGCCAGCGCAACGGCGATCCGCTGCGCTTCATCGACGGCTTCGACGACCGGGCCTTCGTCCGCGAATTCCTGGACGGCGGGGCGGCTTCTTACTCTTCGGGCGATATCGGCCGCCTCTACGGGGACAAGATCAAGGGGATGCGGCGGGCCGCGCTCTACCTCAAGCCGAGGGCCGTCCTGCTGATCGACACGATCGTCCCGGCCAAGGACGATGTGGATGCCACTCTGCTGTTCCAGTCCTCGCGGCTCCGGGACATCCTGCCTTCGGCCCAAGGCTCGCAAATCGTCAAGGGCGGCCGCGCTCTTCACATCGCTCATCTGGCGCCGGCCGGGGCGGACGTCGGAGCCGAAGAGACGCCGATCTATATCAAGACCCTTGGCTCGGAGTATCCGCTGGATAAGGAAGGGATGTTGACGGTGACGGCCCGGAGCCAGGGGGGTCCCCTGGTCATGGCTACCCTGCTGCGGGTGGGCGAGCCTGACCGCGCGCCCGCCGAGGCGAAGGTTGGAGACGGCTTTGTCGCCGGAATGATCGACGGCTGGACCTACGCGGTCGATACGGATTTAGCGCGCCCCTTCGACTCGGGCCGCTTTACGACGGACGCCCTGGCCTTGGCTTGGAAGGACGAGACGGTCTTTGCGGCCGACGTCTGCACCCTGGCCTGGGGAGGCAGGAAGATGCTCGAGTCCACGGAGCCCGTGACATTTGAGCTCCGTCCGGACGGCCTGAAAGGCTGTCTGGCCGCCCCCGCCGCCGTCGAGGTCCATGCGCCGAAGCGTCCCGCTTCCGTGACGGTCAACGGCAAGCCGTTCAAAGCTTACGTTTATGACAAGAACGGGGGGCGATTGAAGATGAGCCTTCCGGCCGGCGACGTCACCATCGCTTTCTAGGAGGACCGGATGGATAGACGCAAGTTCCTCGGTGTCTCGACGGCCGGCACGGCGGCTTTCCTCTCAGGCCTCAAGCCGGCCGCGGCGAAAGCGGCTCAGGCAAGTCGAGCCAACCCGGCCTCCTCTTCCGTTTTGGCTGCCCCGGCCGCGAGCCAAGCGGCCGCTTTCCAGCCCCACGCCCCTCTGCCAGCGGCCGATCCGGCCCCGGCGTTCTTCTCTCCCGCCGAGCTCCGCCAGATCAAGCGCCAGTACGAGTACGACCTCTACGAGGACTTTCTGCCGTTCATGGACAAGTTCGTGGTCGACCGCGAATACGGCTCGTTCATGTGCACGGCGGACCGCGACGGGACGCGCCTGTCCACCGACAAATCGGCCTGGTATACCGGTCGCGGCATCTGGGTCTACTCCTACCTCTACAACAACCTGACCCGCGATCCGAAGCACCTGGAGATCGCCCGCAAGGCCGCGGACTTCATCCTCAAGACCAAGCCGCGGGGTGACGATCTGTGGCCCTCCGCCTTCAACCGCGAAGGCGCGCCGACGGGGGGGCCGGACGCCAGAACCTACGCTGACCTCTTCATCGCTTCGGGCCTGGGCGAGCTGTCCAGGGCCTCGGGCGACGCGGCCTACTGGGACATGGCCAAAGGGCTTCTCCTCAAGTGCCAGCGCGTCTATGACCGGCCGGATTTCTGCCCGGAGATCGTCAACGACTACAAGCTCCCCAACGCGCCGCTTGTCCCCGGGGCCCGCGTTCAAGGCGTCTGGTTCACCACCCTGAGCCTGGCCACGACCCTGCTGACCCACCGGCGTGACGCCGAGGTCGAGGCCGTCGCCGACCGCTGCATCGACGCCGTCATGAACCGTCACTACAATCCGGAGTACGGCCTGAACAACGAGATCCTGGAGCACGACTTCTCCCGGCCCCGCAACGACCTGGCCCGCTTCGTCTACACCGGCCACTGCATCGAGACGATCTGGATGGTCATGGACGAGGCGGCCCGGCGGAAGGACCGGAGCCTCTTCGAGAAAGCCGCCTCGCGGCTGCGGCGGGCCACCGAGGTGGCCTGGGACGATCTCTACGGCGGCGTCTTCCGCAGCCTCAACGACGCCGAGGCCAACACCTGGTACACCGACAAGGTCCTGTGGGCCCAGGAAGAGGTCCTCATCGGCACATTGATGGCCGCCGAGCACGCCGGTCCGGCCTGGGCCAAGGAGTGGTTCGTCCGGATGTACAACTACGTCCACGACAAATGGCCCCTGGCCCGCCACGGATTCGCTCTCTGGGACTGCGGCACCGACCGCAAGGTGACGTTCGTCCCGCACTATAGCCGCATCGAGAACTTCCACCATCCCCGCCACCTGATGCTGAACCTCCTCGCCGCGGGGCGCATGCTGGAGCGGGGCGGGAGGCTCTCGGGCCTCTTCGCCTAGGAAAAGCCATGGACAAGCTCCCGTACTTCGATTGCTTCTGCGCCATCGGGCGGGTCGGGCATCCCATCCTTCTGGACATCCCGGATGTCGCCGGGCTGAAGGAGGAGATGGCTTCCGCCGGCGTGGAGCGGGCCCTGGTCTCGCACAATCTAGCCAGGCTCGGCGACCCCGTCCTCGGCAATGCCAGGCTGATGGAGGAGATCGCCGGCCACCCGGACCTCGATCCGGTCTGGTTCCTCCTGCCCCATCACACCGGCGAGATGCCCGAGCCCGGCCGCCTTCTGGAGACGATGCGGGCGGCCGGCGTCAAGGCGGTCCGCTTGGATCCGGGGCGGGCCCATCAGAGCTTCTCCCTGGCCGAGTGGTGCGCGGGCGATCTGCTGGCCGCTCTGGAGGAGGCCCGGCTTCCGCTCATCCTCGACGCGGAGGTCGTGACCTGGGACGAGGTCCAGGCGCTTCTGGACCGCCATCCCGGGCTGCCGGTCATCGCCGCCAACTGCACCTATCGCTTCAACAGGTTCCTCTACCCGCTCTTCGAGAGGCATTCGAACTTCCACATCGAGATCTCCCGCTACCTGGGCGCCGGGGCGATCGAGGATGTCGTGCGCCGCTTCGGCAGCTGGCCGCTGCTCTTCGGCACCAACATGCCCCACTACACGGGCGCCGCGGCCGTGGGCCGACTGGCCTACGCCGAGATCGGGCGCGACGAGAAGGAGTCCATCGCCGGCGGCAACCTGCGCGGGATTCTCGGGGAGGCCTGGTCATGAGCGGCTTCGAGGAGAGAATCCACGCCGGCCTGCCGCTCCATGACGTCGAGATCATCGACATGCACGCCCATGTCGGGCCCTTCTACAATCTGCACATCCCGGCCGCCTCCGCCGCCGACATGGTCCACGTCATGGACCTCTGCGGCATCGGGCGGACCGTCGTCTCGGCCAACCTGAGCTTCGAGGCGGACATCGCCGCCGGCAACGACATGATGTTGGCCTCCGTGGCCGCCTATCCGGGACGCCTGCTCGGGGCCTGCGCCGTCAGCGGCAGCTATCCGGATCTCTCTCGGGGCGAGATGGCGCGCTGCTTGGATCAGCCCGGCGTCGTCCTGATCAAGATCCATCCCTGGTACTCCAAGTGCGCGCTGGACGACCCGCGGATGGACGCGATCTATGCCATCGCCGAGGAGAGGCGGGCGCCCGTCCTCGTCCACACCTGGCTGGACGGCGATCCCTTCGGCTCGCAGGATCTCTTCGCCGAAGCGGCCCGGGCGCATCCCGGGATTCGGTGGATCATGGGGCATTCGGGCGGGCCCTACGGGAGCCGGCGGGCGGTGGAGATCGCCCGCGAGCTGCCCAACGTGTATCTCGACACGACTCTGTCGATGGGCCCGGCCCGGCAGATCGAGTTCTTCGTGGCGGAGGTCGGCCCGGAGCGGATCCTCTTCGGCACCGACAACCCCTTCATCGATCCGCGGCCCCAGATCGGGAGGGTCGGCTTGGCCCGCATCTCGACACAAAGCAAGATCGACATCTTCGGCGGGAACGCCAAGAGGCTGCTGGGGCTCTAGGTTCAGTCGGAGTGCGTTGGGGAGGAAGAGATGAAGAAGATCCGATTCGCGGCGGCGGTCGTTCTCGGCATGGCGTTCGCGTTCGGATATGCCGCTGCCCAGGAAACCGTCAACCTGCCGGGGACCGAGATCGTCGAGCTGCAATCGAACGAGAGGGCCCTCTATCCGCGCTTGGAAGATGTGGCCCTACGAACCATGGACCGCCTGCCGGATGGAGTAGGGCTGAAGATGGCTCTCGTCTCGGACTTCAAGGGCTTCGCCCGCTTCGAGTATTCGACCAACGGGGCCCCTTTCCGGACCGCCGAGGGCGACAGCCTCGTCCTGACTTTCGAGGACAGGCACACCCCCGACGTCCAGAAGACGGAGACCATCGTCCGGGCCGTGAGCGCCGCCGGCGTCCGATCCAAAGACTATCTCATCAAGGTCAATTACTACCCGCGCGAGCTCTACGCCAAAGCCGGCCAGACCGCGCCGGGCTACGTCATCGTCCAGAAGACCGATATTCCGATCGTCCTCAGCCGCGTGGCGGACTGGGTCCCCGACCAGCCGTCCCCCGAGGACATCGCGTTCGCCCAAGCCACGTGGGGGAATGCTGTGGCGGGGGCGGCCCCGCCGCTGGAGAAAGCCAGAAAGCTGGCCCGCCTCCTTCTGGAGGAGCTGCGGACGCACCGCGGCACGCCCTCCGACAAGATGAACGCGCCGCCGTTTGTCCAGTACCGGCGGATGAAGGCCGGGGAGGACCGGGGCTGGTGCAGCAACCTGGCCGATGTCTTCGTCCACGCCTGCAACGCCTTGGGCATCCCGGCCCGGACCATGAAGATGATGCGGACCTGGTCCAAGGGGCCGACTTATGACCTGCTGATGGCCGAGGGCCATTCCACGTCGGAGATCTTCGACGAGACCCTCAACAAGTGGATCTGGATCGATCTGACCTTCGCCATGACCGGCATGGAGATTCCGGGCCAGGGGCCGATCCACATGGCCGAGCTGGCGCGGGCCTTGAACGATCCGGATCGGGTCGGCAGCTTGGCGGCGACCGTCTACGATCCCGAGACAAAGACCGAGAAGAAGATGGGCGTCCTCGAATGCCCCAGCCGCGACGCCCTGCTGAACTATTTCAAGAGGGACCAGACCTTCATGTACTCCCGGAAGAAGACGCCATGACCGCAAAATTGCCGCCCCGGTTTCATCTCCAGAAGCCCGTCACGTTCAAGGTGACGGATTATGTCGAGCGCGACCTGGACTGGGAAGCGGCCGAATGCAAGCGCCTGGGCGTCCGTTTCGCCGCCTATCAGCTCAAGGCCGCCACCCCGGCGGAGATCGTCGCCAAGGTCAAGGACGCCGACATCATCCTCGTCAACATGGCGCCGTTTGGGGAGGAGGTCGTCTCCCGCTTGAAACGAGCCAGGCTTATCATCCGTCACGGCATCGGCTACGACAACGTGGACGTGGCCGCCTGCACAAAGCAAGGCATCCTCTTCGCCAACGAGGCGACCGCCTCCAGCGAGGATGTGGCCGAGCACGCCCTGATGCTCATGCTGGAGGCTTACCGCAAGAAGCGCATCCAGGACGAGATGCTCAAGGACTGGATGCGGACCGGCCGCTGGAGCTCGGAGAAGATCGCTCCCCTCTACCGCCTGGCCGGCAAGACGATCGGCATCGTCGGCTGCGGGAACATCGGCTCTCGGGTCTTTCGAAAGATCCAAGGCTGGGGGACCAGAATCCTGGTCTGCGATCCCTACCTTCCCCCGGCGCGTTTGAAGGAGATCGGGACGGCCCATACGCCGCTCGAGACGCTTCTCCGGGAATCCGACATCGTCACCATCCATGTCCCGGTGACGCCGGAGACGCGGGGGCTGTTCGACGCGACTCGTCTGGCCCTGATGAAGCCGGCGGCGGTCCTCGTCAACACCGCCCGCGGGCCCATCATCAAGACCCGCGATCTCATCCAGGCCCTCAAGAGCGGCCGCATCGCCGGCGCCGCCCTGGACGTCTTCGAGGAAGAGCCGCCCAAGCCCAAGCTGGAGCTCTTCGGGATGAGGAACGTCATCATCAGCCCGCACGTGGCCTGGTACAGCGAGGAGGGCGGGCTCGACATCCGCCGCATGATCATGGAGGACGTTCGTGCCTTCCTGGCCGGCCGCCGGCCCCGCTTCGTCATCAATCCGGAGGTTCTGGGCGGGGGGAGCCGTTAGCGGGAGACGGCCTGGAGAACGGCCGCGGCAATCTGGATGTCCTGCACGGCGACCCCCGTCAGATCGACGACCGAGATCTGGTCCTCCGAGGTCCGCCCTCGGGCCCGAGCGGCGATAACGTTCCCCAGCTCGACGCACTTCTCCGCGGCGATCGCCCCGGCCTCGATGGCCTTGTGAATCTCGCCGCGCAGCCGGCACTGGGCCATGCTGTCCGCCACCACGACATCGGCCCGCGCCAGGATGGCCGGGTCCAGCTCCTGCTTCTCCGGAGTATCTGACCCGACGGCGGTGATGTGGGTGCCGGGCCTGAGGTCGGCCGCGGAAAGCAGCGGCCTCCTCGAGGGCGTGGCGGTGACGACCAGGTTGCAGGTCCCTAGGATCGGGCCCGGCTCCGCCGTCGTCTCGACCTTGAAGCCGCGCGATTCCATGTCCTTCTGGTAGGCCGCCAGCTCATCGGGCAGCGGGCCCCAAGCCAGAACATCCCGGCAATGCGTCGCCCTCGCCAGCCACTCGAGCTGATGCCGGGCTTGAGATCCGGCGCCGACCATGCCGATGCGCTCGACCCGCCGCGGCGCGCAGTATTTGGCGGCGATCGCTCCCGCGATAGCGGTCCGGACATCGGTCAGATAGCCCTCGTCGAGCAGGACGGCGGCCGGCTCGCCCGTCCGCTGGCTGAAGAGCAGCATGCAGCCGTTGCCCGAGGGCAGGCCCATCTCGGGATTGCCGTAGAAGCCCGAGGCGATCTTGATGACGTAATAGTCTCCGCCTCGGATGTAGCCGTATTTGATGTGCGCCTCGCCCCCGTCCAGGATCAGCTCGCCGACCGGCGGCACGACGGCGCGGCCCTCCGAATAGGCGACAAAGCCCGCCTCGATGGCCGGGACGAGGTCCAGGGAGGGGACGACCTCCTTGATCTGGTTCAGGCTGACGACTCTCACGCGGCGCCCCGCCGGCCTATTTCCGAAGCTCCCGGATCAGGTCGCCGATGCGGTCCAATGCCGGCTTCAGGTATTCGTGCGGCTGGCCGTAGCTGATGCGGACGAAGCGGTCGAGGCCGAAGTGATCGCCGGGCACGATGAGCACCTTCTTCTCCTCGCGCAGCCGCTCCACAAGCCGGGTGGAGTCGATATCCAGGCCGTACTTCACGAAGGCGATGGCGGCCGCCTGGGGCGGGGTGGCGGAAAGGATGTCGCCCTGGTCGCGCATCCATTGCTCCAGAACGGGATAGCCGCGCCGGATGTAGCCGCGGGTGCGCTGGATGATGCGGGGGCGCACCTGCGGCGAGAGGGCGTAGGCCGCCAGATGGTTCGAGAGCATCGTGGCGCTCAGGGTCAGGTATTCGTGCCGGGCCCAGAGCTCGTCGACGACAGGGGCCGGCCCGACGACCCAGCCGATTCTCAGCCCCGGCAGGCCATAGGCCTTGCTCAGGCTGCCGACGGCCAGCACCTTCTCGTAGCGGCCGTAGAAGGACGGTGTGGTCTCTTCGGCCACGCGCTCGGCCCCGGCATAGACCTCGTCAGCCAGAATCCAGGCCCCCGACCGGCGGGCGGCCTCGACGATGGCCTCCATCTCTGCGTCCCTCAGAATATAGCCCGTCGGATTATTGGGGTTGCAGACGGCGATCAGCTTGGTCTTGGGCGAGACGGCATTCTTCAATCCCTCGAGGTCGGGCGCCCAGCCGCTCGCCTCGTCCAGGCTGAAGGTCTTGAGGCGGAGGTTGAGGTTCTTGGCCAGCCCCCAGATCTGCATGTAGTTGGGGAGCATGACGACGACTTCGTCGCCCGGCTCGAGAAGCCCCCACAGGATGTCGTAGTTGGCCTCGATCGCCCCCACGGTCACGAGGACGTTCTCGGGGCCTGCGCCGCGGTAGAGGGCGGCAATACGGCTCCTCAGCTCGGGAACGCCGTTGGCGTGGGCGTAGTCCATCTCGATACGGGTCAGGGCCTCCAGCCCGGCCGGATCGTCCTGAAAGAGGTCTTGCAGCGTCATGGGGTGGACGCCGCTCTCGGAGAGGTTGTAGTCCACGGCCTTCTCGAACTTGGACATCATCCGCTCCATCACGAAAGGCTGGAAGGGGGACATGGGCGGGCTCCTTGATCCTTCGAGTCGGGCTTCCTCCTCGGTGAACGAACGGCCGCTTGAGCGGAATCGGAAGCGCGGGGACATCGCGCCGGATGGCCGTCGTCCATGGGGAGGGCCCGCGTCCAGACTAGCCCGAGTCGCGTCTCGGGATCAAGGCCGTCCGGAGGCTCTCCCCGAATTCAAGCGGGATTACATCTTTTGCGCTTGGTTGATGGACAAGATGATGATGACGGCAGCCAGGCAGATCATACCCAAGAAGATCGCCGCGCCGTTGGATGGGACCGGCTTATTCTTCGACTCGATCCTGGCCAGCATCATACCGCAATACCCGAGACCGATCATCACGCCGCAGACGGCGAAGATCAGGATTTGGATCATGGCACTCTCCCTTGATGAGAAGGCTATACCGCAAGGGAAGGGGGGTCAAGCTAGATCAGGAACGGGATGAGCGCCTTGCGATCCTTGGGATAGTCGGGGAAGCTGCGGCGATACCAGCGATGATGTCTGAAGGCGCGCGGGGCCAGGTTGGCCACGGTCCAGACCGCGAAGGCCAACCCCGGGAGCGACCAGGTCGCCAGGGCCCAGCCGGACCATTCGATGATCTCGCCGAAGTAGTTGGCGCAGGAGACGTAGCGAAACAGCCCGCCGCGCGGGATCTTGTAGCCGGTCTCGGAGGGCGGCCTCAAGCGCCTGAGAATGGAGTCGGAGTGGATATTGATCGCGAAGCCGATCAGAAAGAGCGCCGCGCCGGCGATGAACCTCGGGTCCTTGAGCCAGGCCGAGTCGTACCCGCCGCTGAAACGGAAGAGCCAGCGGCCGTTGAGATAGCTGTTGAGCGAGGTGAAGGAGCAGGCCATCAGGACGATGACCAGAGGCATCGTCTTGGCTTTTCCGCGCATGAGGAAGGGATACACCAGGCTCCGCTGGATATAGTGTGCTTCCCAGAGCCCGAAGAAGATCCAGGCGGCGGCGCCTGTCCGGTGCGGCGAGAGGGCGAAGACGATCGCAAAGACGAAGAAGGACGGCGATTCCATGAAAAACCATCCCAGGAAAGCCTTGATCTGGGGCCCCCAGCCCGGCCGGTTGTGCCTGCCGTAGGGAACGGGGATGAAGAAGATCGCCGCGAAGGCGAACGCGGATAGGCCGAGAAAACAGATCAGGATGATTTTGTAGAGCTGGTATTCGCTCATGGGCTTGTGGGGCGCATCTTATCACAGGTGGGTCCCGGGCTTGGATATTGTATAATCCCAGCTTCTCGAAAGTGAGTCCGTGCCGTGTTCATTATCGTGGGACTTGTCGTCTATCTCGTGGTGAACGTCTATCTGCTTCAGCGCGCCTGGAAGGCCCTGGCCGGCCTCGGCGGCTGGCGCCGTGTCATTCTGGGCGCGTACCTTGTCTTCTCGTCCAGCATCTTCCTGATGCACAGCTTCGAGCATGGAGAGCCCGGCCGCCTTGCGGAAGCTGTTTGGGTTTGCGCTTCCTTCTATATGGGGATGCTCCTCTATCTGCCTCTGTTCACGATCATCGTCGATCTCGTCCTCTTTGTCGACCGGCGGGTCCCGATCCTGCCCGCGCCGTTGAGGGCGAATCGGAAGAAAGCCGGGGTCGTCGCCTTCGGCTTGGTCCTGGGGAGCACGGTCCTGCTCCTCCTCGGCGGCACGATCCACGCCCGCCATGTCCGCGTCCGCCCGGTCGAGGTCCGGATCGACAAGCCGGGCGGCGCCCTCGCGAGCCTGAACCTCGTCGCCCTGGCCGACGTCCACATCGGCCCCCTCATGCGCGTCTCCAGGTTTGAGGACATCATCCGCAGGGTCAATGCCCTCGAGCCCGACATCGTCCTCCTCCTGGGCGATCTCATGAACGAGGAGGCGCTGCGGTCCGAGCGGGAACGCCTGCCGGCCGCGCTGGCCGGGCTGCGCGCCCGCTACGGGGTCTTCACCTGCTTCGGCCAGCACGAATACTTCATCGGTAGGCGAACCAGTCTGGACATCTACAAGGCGGGCCGCGTCCGCGTCTTGGAGGACGAAGCCGTGCTGGTTGCCGACTCCTTCTATTTGGCGGGTCGCGGCGGGCTTGGCTATTTCTCGAGTCCCAAAGGGCGGCCATCTCTGGAGCAGCTGCTTCATGGTGCCGACAGGGCCAAGCCGGCCCTTGTCATGGACCACACCCCGCTCGGGCTCGACGAGGCCGTCGCGGCCGGGATCGATCTCCAGCTCGGGGGCCACACCCACGGCGGCCAGGTTGTCCCCGCCACTTGGGTTGCGAACCTTCTCTTCAAGCCCGGGAGCGGATACGCCCGCCGCGGCAAAACCCAGTTCTACGTCTCGCCGGGCGTCGGGGTTTGGAGCCCGCCGGCCCGCATCGGGACGACGGCCGAGATCACGCAGCTTCTCATCACGTTCCAATCGCCCGCGGGGGATACGAAATGATCGTCGCCAATGACTTGACGGAGCTGATCGGGCACTCGCCTGTTTTGAAGATCAGGACCGTGCGCCCGGACTGGGATCTCTACCTCAAGCTCGAGAGCTTCAATCCCTCGGGCAGCTTCAAGGACCGGACGGCCTGGGGGCTGATCTCGGCCGCCGAGGAGAGGGGAGCCCTGAAGCCCGGAATGACGATCGTAGAGTCTTCCTCCGGCAATACCGCCAAGGCCCTGGCCATGATGGCCGCGGCGCGCGGCTATCGCTTCATCGCCGTCGTCGATAAGCACGCCCCGGCCGATAAGCTGAACGCCATCCGGGTCTACGGCGGCGAGCTTCACTTCTGCGTCGATGAGGACGATCCCGCCGGCGGCCACCTGGTCGACGTCCGACGCGAGACGGCCCGGCGACTGGCCCGCGAGATCCCCGGCGCCGTCAACCTGGACCAGTACGACAACCCGGACAATCCCCGCGGATACTACCGCTCCCTGGGTCCGGAGCTGCTGCGGCAAATCCCCAGGATCGACGTCTTCGTCGGCACCATCGGGACGGGGAGCTCGCTTTCAGGAACAAGCCGCTACCTCAAGGAGCATGGGGCGACGACTGTGATCGCCCTCGAACCCAAGGGATCGGCGCATTTTTCCCCCCGCGGCCACGGCTATTTCATCTCGGGGCCGGGCTACCCTCCGGGGGCCAAGCTGCCGAAGAACATCGACCACTCCGTGATCGACCGCCACGATACCGTTTCCGACGCCCAAGCCTTCAACACGATGCGCTATTTCGCGGCCAAGAAGGGGCTGTTGATGGGCGATTCGGGCGGCATGGTCGCCTATTACGCCATGAAGCATATCAGCGGGATCGCGCCGGGGTCGGAGCGGAAGGTCATGGCGCTCCTCGTCGGCGATGGAGGTGAAAGCTACCTCTCCCACGCCTTCAACGAGACCTGGATGATCGAGAACGAGCTCCTGGACCCGGGCGTGGAGAAAGAGCTGGCGGCGTTCTATAGATGATCCCGCTCTCTCCTTGGGGCATCTGTTGATCTTAGCATCAGGGCCCGGGCGCTCTCGCGGATAACCGCTTCGATTGACTTGCCGATCGA
>CAZKXI010000031.1:0-28030 GCA_964556755.1 uncultured Eubacteriales bacterium | reverse complement strand
GGAAGTTCTGGGCGGCGGCCCCGCGGCTCTACGATCTGCTGAAGGAATTCAAGCGTCTTCAAGCCCGGGTCGAATCCCTGGAGAAAAGATAGCCGCGGGAAGCCGTTGCCGCGACCGGGAGAAAGCGCTTGCGCAGAAGCCTCCTCGAATACATCGGCTGCCCCTCCTGTCATGAGAGCCTGACCTGTTTTCCCGTCTCGACGGATGACGCTCCGGCTTCGACCGGCATAGGCGGAGGCCCCCAGATTCTGGAGGGCGTCCTGATCTGCCCCTCCTGCGGCCGGTTTTTCCCCATCGAAGGCGGTCTTCCCGAGCTCCTTCCCGACGGCCTTCGGGACTGGGATCGCGATCTCGCCCGGCTTCAGGCCTGGCGGGCGCTTCTTCCGGCCGAAAGATTCCCGGAGATTCTAGGGACGGCGCGCAAGCTCGCCGCCGGCCGGCCCGATCCCGGCGGAGACACAGAGGCGGGGATCGCCCACAAGAAGGCCGAGATGGGCATCCGGTCCAAGATCTCCGATCCGGATTTCTTCGGGCCCGGCTACTCGTCACCTTTCAATCCCCACAGCACCGATTTCTCGATGCACCTTGTCCGCCGGTTCGGAAACGTCCTGCCGCTCCTGAGGGCCGAGAAGGGCGATGTCGTGCTCGATGTCGGGACCGGCTACGCCTGGACGACGGAATGGCTGACGAAGATGGGGATCGAGGCCATCGGGATCGACATCTGCCGGACGTACCTGGAAATCGGCGTCCAGCGGATTGGGAGAGCGCTGCCGCACCTGTTGATCGGCGACGTCGAAAGCCTGCCGCTCCGTTCCGGATGCTTGGCGGCCGTGCTGTGCTTCGACGCGTTTCACCACATCCCGGACCGCAGCCGGGCGATGGGCCAGTTCGTACGGGCCTTGAAGAAGGGCGGCCGGGTCGTCCTGGCCGAGCCGGGCGGGTCGCATGAGTTTATCGACAAGTCGCGGGAAGTCATGGACAAGTACGGGATCCTCGAAAAAGGCCTGGATTTGGAGGACGTCTTCTCCTATTGCCGGGGCCTCGTGGTGGAGCCGCCCGAGCAGCATTTTATCCTGGGCATCCGCGGCCGAGAGAGAGGTGCGAAGCTGACCCGAGCCTTCGTGCGGACCCATTCCCAGGTCGATTGCAGGTATTACACGATCAGGAAGGGAGAGCCGGAATCGACGGCTCCGATCCCCGGCCCAGCCATAGCCCGAAAGCGGCTTAAAGCGCGGATAAAGAATAAGCTCAGGAAGCTCTATTTCGATTGGCTGGACTAGGGGAAGATAGGGGACACCCTACATAACTCCCGAACCCTTTCGTTGACGGAAGAGTGCCGTTTATTTGCACCTTCCCTGTCGCAGATTCGGAGAAGGACTTCCATCTCTAGGAAAAAACATGCTTCGGCGCGTCTGCAAAAAGCGGGAGAAAAGGATGGCGTATATTTTCGGCTCTTTCGTTGCCCCCTTGGCGGGCTATGCTTCACGGAGGGAGGGGTCAGGTCTTAAGTTTCAAGTTAATTTGTGCCTATTTTTGTTAAAAGTGACAATATTTTATAAAAAAGTTAGATAACTCGAATCTTGAGACCTGACCCCTATTTGTATCCCGATAGGTACGCAGTGGCGCTCATGGCCGCGTTGACGCCGGTGCCGACCGCGGTGGCCACCTGGCGCGGCGTGGAGCTGATGACGTCGCCGGCGGCGAAGATCCCCGGCCGGCTGGCCGCCATGCGCGAATCGACCACGATCTCGCCCCACTCGTTCAGGTCGACGACGCCCTTGACCACGTCGCTGACGGGGTCCATGCCGATGGCCACGAACAGCCCCTCGACCGGCTGCCGCGCGATCGCCCCGGTCCTGACGTTGCGCAGCACGATCGCCTCCAGGCAGTCGCCGCCCGCAATCTCGTCGATGATCGTGTCCCAATGGACCACGACGTTGGGGCAGGCGAGCAGCCGCTCCTGCAGGATCTTGGCGCCGCGGAAGCGGTCGCGCCGGTGGATGACGTGGATGCGCGAGGCGAACTTGGTCAGGTAGTGGGCCTCCATGAGGGCCGTGTCGCCCCCGCCGACGACGGCGATCTCGCGGTCGCGGAAGAAGGCCCCGTCGCAGGTGGCGCAGTACGACACGCCGCGCCCGACCAGCTTGCCCTCGTTGGGCAGGCCCAGCCGGCGGTAGTGGGCGCCGGTGGCGACGATCACCGCCCGGGCCGCGTATGTCGCCTTGCCGGCCTCGACGATCCAGCCGCTGTCCTCGCCGGAGCCGGCGCAAGCGCCGCCGGTAGCTCCGGACGTCGCGCCGTTTCCCGTGCCGTCTCCCGCATTGTCGGCCGCGATCTTGCCCGCGCTGTTACTTGCGCTGTTGCCCTCGATGTCTCCCGCGCCGTCGGGCCGAATGCCCTTGACCGAGTCGTTGACCATGACCGCGCCGAACTTGAGGACCTGCTTCCGGAAGGTCTCGATCAGGTCGAAGGGGGCGATGCCGTCGGGAAAGCCGGGGTAGTTCTCGACCCAGTCCGTGATCAGGATCTGTCCGCCCGGCAGGCCTCGCTCGAGGACGACGGTGTCCAGGCGGGCCCGTCCGGTGTAGATGGCGGCGGCCAGGCCGGCCGGCCCGGCGCCTATGATCACGACATCGTGCCGCTTTCGGGAGGGGTCAGGATTTGGCATTTGGCGCTATTCCTATTTCTCTTTAGATTCCTATTTCGATTCCTGCCGCGCCTGTCGTTTCAGCGGGAAACCCTCGTGATCAGCCGGCCTCGATATCGCGGCTGGCCCCTTGGCGCGACTTCAACGGGCCCGGCCATCGATCAAAAGCCCGACGGAGAGCTTTTTGGGAGATCCTACCGAGCTCGCCCCGGCCGAGAAAACTCGATTCTCAAGACCTGACCCCCCTAATCTTAGAGGTGCTTCTTGATGGCCTCGACGATCTTGTCCTTGGGCAGGGCGCCCACCAGCTGCTCCTTGACCGCGCCGTCCTTGAACAGCAGCAGGGTCGGGATGCCGCGGATGCCGTACTTGGCCGGCACGGCCCGGCTCTGGTCCACGTCCATCTTGCAGACCTTCAGCCGGCCCTTCATCTCCACCGCGATCTCCTCCACGAGCGGGGCGATCATCTTGCACGGCACGCACCATACGGCCCAGAAGTCGATCAGGGCCGGCAGCGGCGACTTGAGGACTTCGGCCTCGAACGTCTCGTCGTTGACGAGCAGGATGTCATCGGACATGGGAGTCTCCTTTCTTGTTGGCGATGGCCCGGCGGTAGACCTCGAGGATCGGCGTCTCCGGCGGCACGATCGCGTCCGCCCGGCGGGCCAGGGTCTCGGCCCAGCCGTTGCCGGGGACGGCACGATCCCCGGCCGCCGCAGACGAGCTTTTCCCGCTCGCGGGGCCATCCGAGGCGCTTGCGCTTTTCGCGCCGGCGAGCCCCTCCGCTTTCCAGGCCGATCCGGTCAGGATGTCCGAGAAGACGATCCCGGCCTTGAGAAAATCGAAGAGGCCGTTATGGGCCAGGTGGTGGGGCGTGAAATAATCCCAGCTCAATCCCGTGTAGGCCAGCGACTCGGCCGGAAAGCGCCCTTGGCCGTCGAACGCGCCCACCGAGAGCACGGTGGCCGTGTCCTTCAGCGGGGCCCGCCCGGCGTAGTGGGTCCGCAGGAAGAGCGGCACCAGCGCCGCCGGCCAGCCGTGGCAGTGGAGGATGTCCACCGGCAGCTTGGCCTTGAGCACCAGCTCCACGGCGGCCCGGGCGAAGAAGATGAAGCGGGCGTCGTTGTCGAGGTAGCCGGCGCCGTCGGCCCCGTAGACCCGGTCGCGAAGGAAATACTCGGGGGCGTCGACGAGAAAGACCTCCAGGTCCCCCGAGACGGCCCGATAGGCCGCGGCCTTGACCTTTTCCTCGCCGACCGGGACCCAATATTCGGGCAGAAACGGCTCGACGTCCAGTGCCTCGATTTCGGGCAGGCGGTAGCGGGGCAGGACGACGGCGACCTCGGCTCCCTGGGCGGCGGCCTGCTCCGCGTCGGCGCGCACCGCGGCTCCCAGCCCGCCGGAGACCGCGGCCAGCGGATCCAGCTCGGGGGAGACGATCAGAACGCGGAGCTTTTTGCTCATGGGAGATGACCATGATACACCAAGGTGATGGGGTCGGCAAGGATGTAAACACAATGTAATCTAATGGATAGCTAATAAAAAAACTAATTGGGGGACACCATACATAACTCCCGAATACGTTAGTTGACGCTTCCCAATGACGGGGACACGCGCCCCGGGAACCCCATCCCAGGAGATGGTCAGCCGCCCCAGGACAGCTTCTCTTTCAGCAGGTCGAAATACCCGCGCATCGGCGAGCGGACCAGCTTGAGCTCGCAGTCCGCCCGCGCGATCTGGATCACGTCGTCGGCGGCCAGGGGGGTGCCGCGCTGACCGTCGACCGTGAGGAAGACCTCCTCGGAGGCCTGCACGCGCAGCTCCACCCGCGCCCCGGCCGCGATGGCCATCGGCCGGAAGGTCAGGGTGTGCGGGCAGATGGGCGTCAGCAGGATGGCCGGCAGCGTCGGCTGGATGATCGGCCCGCCAGCGCTCAGGGTGTAGGCCGTGGATCCGGTCGGGGTGGAGACGATCAGGCCGTCGGCTCGGACGGCGGCGATGTCCTCGCCGTCGATGCGAATGGCGATCTGCAGCATTCGGGCCAGGGCGCCCTTGTTGACCACGATGTCGTTCAGGCACAGCCAGCGCTCGCCGTCGCGAGCGGCCTCCAGCATCATGCGCGGGGAGAGGAGGGCCTCGTTCCCGTCCAGGATCTCGTCCAGGGCGCGGCCCATCTCCGCTGCCGGGATCTCGGTCAAAAAGCCCAGCCGGCCGAGGTTGACGCCCATGACCGGCACGCCGGATCGGGCCGCGATGTGGGCGATCGACAGCAGGGTGCCGTCGCCGCCCAGGACGACGACCAGATCGACCGCGCCCGGGATCTCCTCGCGGGGCAGGCCGGCGAGATCACCGGCGGGCAGGCCGAGCTTCTCGGCGGCGGCGGCCTCGAGGCGGACGGCGATGCCGCGCCGCTCGAGATGGGCGCCCAGCTCGCACAGGACGGCTTCGACTCCCGGCGCGTGGGGCTTGATGACGACGCCGACGGTCGAGATCTTTCTCATCGGGGAGCCTCGTCTTGCGCCGTGATCGCTGTCGCGGCGGCGATCCATTCTAGCACGGAGGCGGCGGGCGCCGCCACGCCGCCCGTCTCCCAGCGGGCGAAGAACTCCTGGTTCCCGGTGCGCCCGCGGGCGGAGCAGCGGACCAGGCCGCGAAGGGCAAAGTCCAGGCCGGCCGCCTCGGCGGCGACACGGGCCAGGATCTCGGCGTGCAAGTCCGGCTCGCGGACGATGCCCTTCTTGCCGACCTGCCCGCGCCCGGCCTCGAACTGGGGCTTGATCAGGGTCAGCAGGACCGGCGGCGCGGCGGGGGAAAGGGGCGTCGAATCGCATCCGACGTCCTGGATCGAGCCGGGGAAGAGCGGGGATGATGCGAGCGGGCCCTGCCTGTCCTCGCTGCGGCCGATCGTACGAGGCCCCCTCTTGTCCGCGGGGAAGGCCCCCGGCAGAAGAATCGCCCGCAGGGCCGGAAGGATCTTCAAGATCGAGATAAACGACACGTCCATGACGAAGAGCATGGGGCGCTCCGCGGGCCGCGCCGCGGGAAAGTCGGAGGCGACCAGGTTGCGGGCGTTCTTCTGGATCGTGACGACGCGCGGATCGCGGCGCAGCCGGTCGTCGAGCTGGCGGATGTCGACGTCCACGGCGAAGACGCGGGCCGCGCCCCGTTGCAGCAGGCAGTCGGTGAATCCGCCCGTGGACGAGCCGATGTCGGCACAGACGAGCCCGGCCGGGGAGACGGCGAACTCGTCGAGGGCTTGCGCCAGCTTCAATCCGCCGCGGCCGACGAAGGGGAGGGGCTGGGCCACAGCGAGCGGCGTCTCGGGATCGACGAGCTGACCGGCCTTCTCGATGCGGCCCGCGGGCCCGGACACCACTCCGGCCATGATCAGGGCTTGAGCTTTCTGGCGCGTCGGCGCCAGCCCCCGTTCAACCAGCACTCTATCCGCCCGTTCTTTTTTCATATTAATAATTAGGGGGACACCATACATAACTCCCGAACTTTTTGTTTACGCCTTAATAATAGGGGTACAGTATACATAAATCCCTATTTTTACTGCTGGAGTCAAACATCGGAAATAGGGAATTACGTATACTGTACCCCTATTTTGGATGGCGCCGACTTAGGGACACTCCCGTTAACCTTATCTATCTGGTTGTGGACGCATAAGCGTCAACAAAAAGTTCGGGAGTTATGTATGGTGTCCCCCAATTAGGAAGGCGCGGAAGCGGGCGGTCAGGCCCGGGACGTCGAGGCCGAAGTCGCGCTTGATCTGGTCGGTTTTGCCCACCGGGTAGATCTCCGTCGGCAGGCCGATCTCCAGGAAGCGGACGTCGCAGCGCCCGCGCGAGTCGAGGAGCTCCCGCACCGCCGACCCGAACCCCCCCGCCGTCACGGCTTCCTCGACGGTGATGACCGCCCCGCCCTTCTCAGCCAGCCCCAGGATCATCTCCTCATCCAAAGGCTTGGCGAAGCGGGCGTCCACGACGGTGGGCCTCAGGCCCTCGGCCTCCAGCGCCGCCGCCGCCTCGGCCGCCGGGTGGGCCATGTTTCCGTAGGCCAGGATCAGCCCGCCGCCCGCCGCGCCCTCCCGCAGGACCTCGGCCTTGCCGATCGGGATCGGCTTGAACTCGGCGTCCATGGGCACGCCCCGCCCCAGCGCCTTGGGGAAGCGCACGGCCACCGGCCGGTCGTAGCCCAAGGCCGCCTTCAGCATGTGGCGCAGGTCGTTCTCGTCGCGCGGCGCCATGAGGACGATGTTGGGCATGTGCCGCAGAAAGGCGATGTCGTTGATGCCCTGGTGGGTCGGCCCGTCGTCGGGCACGGCGCCCGCGCGGTCCAGGGCGAATATGACCGGGAGGCTCTGCAGGCAGACGTCGTGATAGACCTGGTCGTAAGCCCGCTGCAGGAAGGTCGAGTAGATGGCGCAGACCGGCTTGAAGCCGCCCAGCGCCAGCCCCGCCGCGAAGTTCACGGCGTGCTGCTCGGCGATGCCGACGTCGAAGAACTGGCGCGGGAGCTCGGCCGCGAAATCCGTCAGGCCCGTCCCCTCCGGCATGGCCGCGGTGATGGCCAGCACGCGGCGGTCGGCCCGGCCCAGCTCGACCATGGTCCGCCCGAACACGGCGCTGTAGCTGACCGGTCCGGCCTTGGCCGCCGCCTCGCCCGAGTCCACATTGAAAGGCGCCGCGCCGTGGAAGTGCTCGGGGTCGTCCTGGGCCGGGGGGTAGCCGCGCCCCTTGCGGGTCACGCAGTGGATCAGGATCGGCCCGTCCTGGTACTTACGGGCCTGCTCGAAGACCTCGATCAGCGAGGGCAGGCTGTGGCCCTGGACCGGGCCGATGTAGCGCAGGCCCAGCTCCTCGAACACGAGCCCCGGGAAGAAGACCTTCTTGACCACTTCCTCCACGGCCCGGCCGGCCTTGATCATGGGCCAGCCGAAGAACGGGACGGCCTTGAGCAGGGTCTTGGCCTTGTCCTTCACCCGCAGGTAGTGCTGGCCGCTCGCCAGGTAGCCGAGGTACTTGGAGATGGCCCCGACGCTCTGCGAGATCGACATCTCGTTGTCGTTGAGGACGATGATCAGGCGCGTGCGCAGATGGCCGATCTGGTTGAGCGCCTCCCAGGAGACGCCGGCGGTCAGGCTGCCGTCGCCGACCAGGGCGATGACGTGGTGCGACTCGCTCTTCTTGTCGCGGGCCACGGCCAGGCCCAGGGCGGCGGACAGCGCGGTGCCGGCGTGGCCGGCGTTGTAGGCGTCGAAGTCGCTCTCCTCGCGGGCCGGGAAGCCGAGGATGCCTCCGCGCTGGCGCAGGCCGCGGAACCGGTCGCGGCGGCCGGTGACGATCTTGTGGGCGTAGACCTGGTGGCCGACGTCCCAGATGATCTTGTCGAAGGGCGTGTTGAAGACGCGGTGGAGGGCCAGGGTGATCTCCACGACGCCGAGGTTGGACGAGAGGTGGCCGCCGTTCTTGGAGACCACGTCCAGGATCATGGCCCGGATCTCGGCGGCCAGGCGCGGGAGCTGATCGGGCGGCAGCTTGCGCAGGTCGTCGGGGCCGTCGATGGTGTCGAGAATTCGGTTCATCGGGTCAATCCGTTGGGGCAGTTAAACCAATATTATAGCACGATTTAGCGAGGAAAACGGGGACGGTCGGACCGGTGATCAAAGGGGCGGCGACGCAGGTGACCAAGCGGGCCACTATCGGTAGGCTCCTATTAAAAGGGGAGCGACTCGTCGTCGTCGCCGCTGGGATTTTTGCCTCCGCCCGCGCTGCCCCCGGAGCGGGGCTTGCCCTTCGACTTGCGGGCCGGGGCGGCGTCGGCGGCTTTATCCCTGTCGTCCTTGGCGCCGTCGCGGCTTTCGTCGTCCTCCCCGCCCTCGTCGTCCTCCTCGGCTTCGGCTTCCGAATCGGACTCGGTGGATTCCGCGTCCTCGCCGCCCTCTTGGCGGAAGGGCTGGGCCTTGAGGCCGCCCTTGTCATCCTTCAGCAGAAGCTCGACCTTCTTTTCGGCCTTGTCCAGCTCATCGCGGAGGAAGCGGGCCAGCCGGACACCCTTCTCGAACAGGGCCAGGGAGTCGTTGAGGCTCAGGCCGCCCTTCTCCAGCCGGTCGACCGTCGTCTCCAGATCGCCCAGCGCCTTCTCGAAGTTCAGGTCTTTCTCTTTCATGGCCGCTCCTCATAATTAGGGGGACACCATACGTAATTCCCGAATACAAATGTTGACGCACTTCCGTAAACAAATGGCGACACCGGATAATGAACGCCGCCGCTTAAAGCGGCACGAGTCATTAGGGCCAAGGAAAGCCCTGGGGCCGCCTCTGCCCGCGCCTTCAATAGGGTCATTGATTAGTGCCCATGATTCCCGGCTTATCACGATAAATAGGGAATTACGTATACTGTACCCCTATTTTCTCTCTCCCTCATCTTCCTCGATTTTTTTGTCTCGATCGACGGATTCGACGGTCGCCTTGAACTCGCCCTTGAAATAAGACACGGCCACGGCGTTGCCGGGCCTGACATCCTCGATGCGGATGGCCGGACGGCGGCCATCCTCGCCCGTCTCCGCGTCCGCCTGACCAGCCGGCGCCATCTTCCAGACCAGCGTGTAGCCTTTCTTAAGGACGGCCAGCGGGCTCTGGGCGTTAAGTCCGGCGGCCAGGCGCTCCCAGTCCCCGCGCAGATCGCCCAAACGCGAGCGGAACGCGCCGCCGATGCGCTGCTCGGCCAGTGCCGCATGGGCGATCCCGTCCCGCAGGCGGCCCCTCAGAGTGGCGGCCAGCCGCTCCTCGGCCAGCGCGGCGCGCGAACGGGCCTCGGCGAACTGGCGCTGGCGGCCGCGGATCGCCTCCCAAGCCCGACCTTCCAGCTCGTCCACGCCCTGGCCCATGGACAGCAGGCGGACGCGGAAGCCCTGGAACGCGGGATGCTGGGCCAGGGCGGTCAGGTCGTGGCGCCGCTCCTGGACCGCCAGGCGCAGGCTCTGGGCCGATCGCCGCTCCAGGTTGGCGATGCGCTCGGCGAAGGCCTCCCCGGTCTCCACGACCATCTCGGCAGCCGCCGTGGGCGTGGAGGCACGGATATCGGCCACGAAGTCGGCGATGGTGAAGTCGACCTCGTGCCCGACGGCGGAGATCACCGGGATCGGCGAGGCGGCGATGGCCCGGGCCACCTTCTCCTCGTTGAACGACCAGAGGTCCTCGATCGCGCCGCCGCCGCGCCCGACGATCAGGACGTCGATATCGGGCAGGGCGGCGAAAGCCCGGATGCCGGCGACGATATCGTCGGCCGAGCCGTCGCCCTGGACGCGGGCCGGGTAGATGAGGACGTGCACTTTGGCCGAGCGCCGCTCCAGGGTCCGCAGGATGTCGACGATGGCGGCGCCGGTGGGGGACGTGACGACGCCGATGCGCTTGGGGCGCAGGGGGAGCTTGCGCTTGCGCCCGGGGTCGAACAGGCCTTCCGTCCGGAGGCGCTCCTTGAGCTGCTCGAAGGCCAGCTGGAGGGCGCCCTTGCCCTTGGGCTCGGCCCGGTCGATGATCAGCTGGTAGGAGCCGCGCGGCAGGTAGACGTCGAGCTTGCCGCGGCAGAGCAGGTGCTGGCCGTCCTTGAGCTCGAACTTGAGACGGGCCGCGTCGCTGCGCCAGATGACGGCGGGGATGGAGCTGCCGGCGTCCTTGAGGGTCAGGTAGATGTGACCGGAGCCGTACTGGCGGGCGTTGGAGACCTCGCCCTCGACCCAGACTTGGGGGAAGGCGGTCTCCAGGGCGGCCTTGATGACCGAGGTCAGCTCGGTGACCGTGTAGACCTTGTCCTTGACCACGAGCGTGCCGGGGCGGACGAGGTCGCGGCCGGCGGGCGGGGCGTTCTCTTCTTTCATGCCGAGCGGGGCTATTATACCGCGAATGCCGCGCAGGGGGGCGCGTCATCCATCGGGAATTTCGACGGCTTTTTTCGTTGAGAACCTTCTTGGCCCCTATTTCGTCTTTTCGTCTTGGAGCAAGCACATGAACATGAAACGAACCGTAATCTCTATTTTGGGATTTTCGCTCTTTTTTCTCCTCGGCCCCGGCCGCGTGAACGGCCAGGCGCCGAAGGATAGGGCAGAGAAGCCGTCCCGCTCGGAGACGGTCAACCCCAAGGACCCGGTGCTCAACTTTGAGCATGCCTGGAAGACCCTTGACCGCAACTACGGCCAGTTCCGGGTCAAAAATGTCGATTGGGACGCCATGTACCGGGTCTACCGTCCGCAGATCAGCGCGGCGACGACGGACCAGGAATTGTGGGACATCCTGCTGGCCATGATGGGCCATTTGAACGACGCGCATCTGTGCCTGGCCGACGGCAAACGCCGCGTCAGCGGCACCGACTATGAGGGCCGGGCACGCGTCAGTCAGTCGTTTTCCCTGGATCTGGTGAAGTCCGGATATCTGAAGGGCAAGTTCACGGAAGCCTTGGGCGGGAGCTTCATCAGCGGCTGGCTGGCCGAGGGTGTCGCCTACCTGTACATCGGCGACTTGAAGGACGGCTTGGAGCCGATCACCAAGACCATTGACGCCGTCCTGGCCGAATTCGCCAAGGCCAGGGTCATGATCGTCGACGTGCGCAACAACCCCGGCGGAACGGGCCGGGCCGTGCAGATCGTGGCCGGCCGCTTTGCCGACCGCCGCCGTCACTTCAGCACCAGCCGCACCCGATACGGACTGAAGCATGACGATCTCTGGCCCGAGGAATACCTCACCATCGCGCCGGCCGGGCCGCTGCAATTCACCGGGCCCACGGTGCTGCTGACTGACCGGGTCAGCGCCAGCGCCGCCGAGGGCTTCACCATGGCCATGCGCGTGCTGCCCCAGGTCACGGTGGTGGGCGATACGACCGAAGGGGCCTTGTCAGCGCAGTTCCCCGAGAAGATGCCCAACGGCTGGACCCTGTGGGTGGCCTTCAAGGAAGTCCGGGACCATGAGGGCGTCTGCTGGGACGGAGTCGGCATTCCGCCGGACCTGCGCGTCGTCAACACGGCGGCCGATCTCGCCGCCTCCCGCGACCGGATGCTCGAATTCGCCGTGACATACCTGGAGAAGGGGGCTCCCGCCCTCCAGGATGAAGAGAACAGCCTTGTGGACGTGAAGAAATCCTTGGTCGATGAATATCTGCTTGTGGCGAAGGACAAAGGGCTCGATGCGGCCGTCGCCATGCTCAACCGGGAAAGGGCGGCCCAGAGCGGCGCGTACTACTTCAACCCTGAGGAAGCCCTGCAGCAGGCGGTCACCCTTCTGGCGCGCAAGCAGTACGCCGCGACCGTCGGCCTGATGCGAGCCTGCCGCGAGAGCTTTCCGAAAATCGCCGATATCTATACCTCGTTGGCCCAAGCCTATCTCGGTTTGGGTGATGTCGAGAACGCGGCGGCGATCATGAAGGAGGGCGAAGCGGTCGAGCCGATGTTCTCCTGGGAACGGCCGCGGATCGAGCAGGCCCGGCTGGCGCTGCGCAAGGCCCAGCTGGGCTCGGCCGCCGAGCTGTTCGGCAAGGCCCTGTCCGAGGGCGGCATCCCGGCCGCGGAGAGGAAGATGGAAGATCTGCTGAAGCGGCGTGCGGACGGGCCGGTATTCGACGAATCCGACTTCAATGCCCTCGGCTATAAGCTCGCCGGGGAAAGCCGGCTCGAGCTGGCTCTCTATGTGTTTGAGAAGTACGTCCTCCTCTATCCCGATTCATGGAATGCCTGGGACAGCCTCGGCGAGACGGCGGCCAAGGCGGGCCGGAAAGAGCAGGCCATCGCCAGCTACCGCCGATCGCTCGAGCTGAACCCGGGCAACAAGAATGGGGGAGCCGCGCTGAAGCAGCTTGAAGGGAAGCAATAGCGGCGGCCGGCGCGCGACTCTGAAATACAAGACGCGACCTCCATCGTCTGGTAGAATGGCCCCGATGGATGAGTCGAGCGCTCTCGCCCTGGCCCTTCGCGCCGCCGTCGCCGCGGGCGACGAGATCATGGACGTGTATGCCGGGAGCATCGACGTCCTGATGAAGGGCGATCGGTCGCCCCTGACGGAGGCCGACAAGCGGGCCCACGCCAGGATCGCGGAGCTGCTGGAGCCCGCGGGCCTTCCTTTGCTGAGCGAGGAGGGCCGCGACATCCCCTATGACGAGCGCCGCTCCTGGCCGCGGCTCTGGATCGTCGATCCCTTGGACGGGACCAAGGAATTCATCAAGCGCAACGATCAGTTCACCGTCAATATCGCCCTTATCCGGGCCGGCCGGCCGGTCCTGGGCGTCGTCTATGCGCCCGCTTCCGAGGTCCTCTATCTCGGCGCGGATGGCCTGGGCGCCTTCAAGCTCGATGCGGATCGCTCGATCCTGCGGGCCATGGCCTTCGAGGCCGGAAGCTGCCTCGAGCGTTTCGTCCGCCTGGCCGTGAAGATTCCCTTCCCCCCCGATTCCGCCCGCCCATTTACGGTCGTCGCCAGCCTCAGCCATCGCAGCCCGGAGACGGAGTCGTTCATCGAGGACTTGAGGAGGGAGCGCGCCGATCTGGCGCTGGCCGTCATGGGCAGCTCGCTGAAGCTCTGCCTGGTAGCGGAGGGCTCGGCCGATGTCTATCCGAGGTTTGCCCCGACGATGGAGTGGGACACGGCGGCGGGGCAGGCCGTATGCGAGGCCGCCGGCGCCCGCGTCATTTCGGTGGCCGATCGAACCCCTCTGGCTTACAACAAGCCCGACCTGCACAACCCCTGGTTTATCGTTTGGGGTCAGGTCTCGAGATTCGAGTTATCTCAAAAAAAATAGACAAAAATCGTCACTTATGGCGTGTTTTGTCACGAGAAAACTCGAATCTCGAGACCTGACCCCTATCCTGACCCCTATCTCATCTCCCGGGTTATTGAAAGGGCCTTGCCGGATTCCGTGTCGATCTCGACGTAAACGGCGCACAGGAACAAATCGTCCTTAGCCGGCTCGAACCGCACCGGCCGCGCCAGCAGGAACTTGTCGATCGCCTGGTCCTTCTGGATGCCGATGACCGACTCGCGGCTCCCGGCCATCCCCACGTCGCTGATGTAGGCCGTCCCGCCCGGCAGCACCCGCTCGTCGGCCGTCGGCACGTGGGTATGCGTCCCGACCACGGCCGAGACCTTGCCGTCCAGGTACCACCCCAGGGCCTGCTTCTCCGACGTGGCCTCGGCGTGCAGGTCGACCAGGATGCAGGGCGTCTCGCGCCGCAGCTGCTCCACGGCCGCGTCCGCCGCCCGGAACGGGCAGTCGATCGGCTCCATGAACACCCGCCCCTGCAGGCTGATCACACCCAGCTTCCTCCCGCCCGGCCCCTCGACGACCACCGCGCCCCGGCCCGGGTTTCCGGCCGGGTAATTGGCCGGCCGCAGCAGCCGCGGCTGGCCCTCCATATAGGCGATGCCTTCCTTCTTGTCCCAGATGTGGTTTCCGGACGTCATGACGTCGACGACGGCGAACAGGTCGCGCCCGATCTCCTCGGTCATCCCGGCCCCGCCCGCCGCGTTCTCGCCGTTGGCCACCACGAAGTGAGGCTGGTACTTCTCCCTCAGCCCCGGCAGGGCGGCCCGCAGCGCGTTTCGCCCCGGCCGCCCGATGATATCGCCGATGAACAGGACGCCCGTCGTCCCGCCCTTGCCGCTCTTATCGGGCATACTCGACCGCCCGCATCTCCCGGATGACCGTGACCTTGATCTGGCCGGGATAGTCCAGCTCGTTCTTGATCTTGGTCGCGATGTCCTTGGCGATCAGCGCCGCCCGGTCGTCGGCGACCTTGCCGGCGTCGACCATGATCCGGATCTCGCGCCCGGCCTGCAGGGCGAACGCCTTGGCCACCCCGTCGAAGGTCCGGGCCAGCCCCTCCAGCTTCTCCAGCCGCTTGATGTAGGTCTCCAGCAGCTCGCGCCGCGCCCCCGGCCGGGCCGCCGACAGCGTGTCCGCGGCCTGCAGCAGGACGGCTTCCACCGAGGGGAAGTCCACGTCCCGGTGGTGCGAGGCGATGGCGGCCACCACGGCCTCCTTCTCCCCGTACTTGCGGCACAGCTCGACGCCCAGCTCGGTGTGGGTGCCCTCGACTTCCTTGTCCACGGCCTTGCCGATGTCGTGCAGCAAGCCGGCCCGCAGCGCCGTCTGGGTGTCGAGCCCCAGCTCCTGGGCCATGGCCGCGCACAGGAAGGCGACCTCCTTGCTGTGCTGCAGCACGTTCTGGCCGTAGCTGGTGCGGTAGCGCAGCTTGCCCAGCAGCTTGATCAGCTCGGGGTGGATGTTCTGGACCCGCAGCTCGTAGGCCGCCGACTCGCCTTCCTGGCGGATCGTCTCCTCGAGCTCGGCCTTGACGCTCTCCACCACCTCCTCGATGCGGGCCGGGTGGATGCGCCCGTCCAGCACCAGCCGCTGGATGGCCAGCCGGGCCGCCTCGCGCCGGACCGGGTCGAAGCTGGACAGGATGACCGCCTCGGGCGTGTCGTCGACGATGATGTCGACCCCCGTGGCCACTTCCAGGGCCCGGATGTTGCGCCCTTCCCGCCCGATGATGCGGCCCTTCATGTCGTCGCTGGGCAGATCGACCACCGAGACCGTCGACTCCACGACATGCTCGGCCGCCGACCGCTGGATGGCGCTGGCGATGACCTCGGCCGCGAGCAGCCGGCTCTTGGCCCGCGTCTCCTCGTCGATCCGCTTGACCGTCTGCACGGCCTCGAGCCGGGCCTCGTCCTCGATCTTCTTGATGATCTGGCCCTTGGCCTCTTCCTGGGTCAGCCCGGAGATGCGCTCCAGCTCGGCCATCTGGCTCTTGACGAGCTCGCCTATCTTCTCTTCCTTGGTCTCCAGGTCCTTCTCTTTCTGCAGCAGCCGCTTTTCCTTGCCGCTGAGCTCGCGCTCCCGCTGGTCCACGCCCCGGTACTTGCGGTCCAGGGTCTCTTCCTTGAGGTTCAGGCGGCGCTCCTGGTCGCCCAGCTTCCTCTTGCGGTCCTGCGTCAGGCGGTCGAACTCGGCGTCGACCGCGGCCAGCTTCTGGCGCCCTTTCTCCTGGGCGTCCCGGATGATCTGCTCCCGCTCCTGCTCGGCTTTGGTCTTGATGCTCTCGGCTTCCTGCTTGGCGCTCAGCTTGGCGCCCTCTCCGGACTTCTTCCGCAGCAGGTTCGACAGGAGAACGGCAGCCAGGGCAACAGCCACGCCCAGCGCACCGGCGATGATCGGATTCATGGTCCCTTGCCTCCTTCCGAGGTCAAGGCGAAGAGAGGGCCGGCGCGGCTAGGGCGCGGTCTTGTCCAGGCCGCGATACGCGCCGTCGGGGAGGATGCGGTCCTCCACCCTTTCGATCTCGGATTCCATCTGGCCGAGCACGGCGTCCAGCTGATCGAGCTCCTTGCGGCTGGCGAAGCATTCATCGGCGATGTTCATGAGGGCCAGCACGGCGATCTTCAGCGGATCGGAGGAGCGTGACTTCACAGCGATCTCGTGCATCTTTTGATCAACATAGGACGTCAGGCGGCCGACGTAGTCTTCGTCCTCTTCGCCTTTGACCCGTATCTTGTACATACGGCCAAAGATCTCTATCTCCAAGACTTTGTCCATGGATTGCTCAAAGTCGTCAATGCCGTCATAACCCGAGCTTGTCGATCTGGGCGATGATGGCGTCAATGCGTCCCTTCAACGTCTCCCTTTCATTCTCGTATCTTTTCATGTCTTCGTCAAGCCTGGCGGCCCGCTTGGCCAGGTCGTCCAGGTCCTTCCTCTCGGTCCGCAGCTCCTTGACCTGGGCCTTGAGCTTGTCGTTCTCCGCGGCCAGCTTGGCGATGTATTCGGCCACGTGGCCGATCTTGGCTTCCAAGACCTTCAGGCGGTCGAGCTCGGTGGTCATCACACTCCTCCTTCGCGGAGCCGGACGTCGAAGGCGGCCTTGAGGGCCTTGAGGATCCGGCCCTCCGACTTGTCGACGTCCTCGGCGGTCAGGGTGGCCTTGGGGCTGCGGTAGGCGAAGCGCAGGGTCAGCCCGACCATGCCTTCGGGTGCCTTGTCGCCGGCGTAGCGGTCGACGACGTCGAAGCCCTCCAGCCAGGGGACATCCAGCTTGGCCAGGGCCTGCCGGATGTCGGCGTAGGCCGCCGCCCGCCCGACCCAGAACGACAGGTCGCGCACGACCGCCGGGTACTTGGGCAGGGGGGCGAACTCGAACGGCCGCGGCTTGATCTTGAACAGGCGGCCCAGGTCGATCTCGGCCGCGAAGGCCGGGACCTTCAGGCCGTAGAGATCCAGCGGCGCGGCGGCCAGGCGGCCCAGCCAGCCGAGCGTCTCGCCCTTGACCACGACGGCCAGGGAGGCTTCGGCGTCCAGCAGCGGATGGGGGCGGACGGCGAAGGCCGCGCTGTCGTAGCGCAGCGACTCGAGCACGGACTCCAGGGCGCCCTTGATGTGGGCTAGGTCGGCGGCCGCCGGGCGGTCCTTCCAATGGGCCGGGCCCAGCGGCCCGGTGGAGAGCAGACCCAGGGTCGCATCCTCGGCCGTGGCCGTCTCGCCGGCCCAGCGGTAGACGTTGCCCGTCTCGAAGATGTGCACGCTCTCCTGGCCGCGGTTCAGGTTGCGGGCGGCGTTCTCCAGCAGCCCCCCGAGCAGGGTGGTCCGCAGGATGGCCGCCTTGGCCGAGAGGGGATTGCGAAGCGCCACGGGCGTCTTGCCCGAGGCCAGCCGGCCGTCCATATCCGGGTCGGCGAAGCTGGCGTTGACCACCTCGTCGAAGCCGTAGTGGAAGAGCCGCTCCGCCAGGCGCCGCATCTTGGGCTCCGCGCTCGGGACCGGGTCCAGCACCCGCAGCGGCGGCAGCACGGTCGGAATCCTGTCGTAGCCGTAGAACCGGGCGGCTTCCTCGATCAGGTCGGCCTCCCGCTCGATGTCGACCCGGTGGCTGGGGACCAGGACCATCCAGATGCCCGGGGCGGAGGAGCGGAGCCCGAAGCCGAGGTCGGCCAGGGTCTTCTCGATGAAGGCCGGGGCGACGTCGGCTCCGAGCAGGTCCGCGACGCGGCGGGCCCGCAGGGTGATCTCGCGCGGCTTGCGCGGGCGGGGATGGACGTCGACGAGGTCCTTCGTGGCCCGGCCGCCGAACTCGGCCATCAGCGAGGCGGCCATGCGGGCCGCTTGGGGGGCGAAGCCGATATCGGCCCCGCGCTCGAACCGGTAGGAGGCGTCGGTCAGGGCCTCCAGGGCCCGCGAGGTGCGGCGGATCGAGCCCGGGTCGAAGCAGGCGCTCTCGATGAAGATGTCGGTCGTGTCGTCGAAGACGCCGGAGTCGCGCCCGCCCATGACCCCGGCCACGGCGGTGGCCTTCTTCTCGTCGGCGATGACCAGCATGTCGGGCGTCAGGGCGATGTCGCGGCCGTCGAGAAGGGCGATCCGCTCGCCCTTCTTGGCCCGCCGGACGATGATGCGGGGCCCGGCCACCCGGGCCAGGTCGAAGGCGTGAAGCGGCTGGCCGGTGGCGAAGAGGACGTAGTTGGTGACGTCGACCACGTTGTTGACCGGGTTGAGGCCCATGGCCTCGACCCGCCGCCGCAGCCAGTCGGGCGAGGGGCCAATCTTGACCCCGCGCACCACCAGCCCGCAGTAGCGGGGGCAGAGGTCATCGTCCAGGATCTGGACGTCGACCAGCTCGCGGGTCGAGACGGGAAGCTCGGCCAGCGGCCAGGCCCGCTCCTTGAGCGGTCTTCCGAGCATGGCCGCCACCTCGCGGGCCATGCCCAGGTGGCCCAGCGTGTCGGGCCGGTTGGCGTACGTCTCCACGTCCATGATCACGTCGCCGCCGCGCTCCTCCCACGTCTCGGGGATGAGCCCGATCATGGTCATCCGGTCGATGAGCGACTTGAGGGGGATGTCGACGTCGACGTAGTCCTTGAGCCAGTCCAGGGAGATCTTCATCGGAGGGTGAACTGCCTGTTGAATCGGAGGTCGTTCTCGTAGAAATAGCGGATGTCGGGGATGCCCAGGGAGAACATGGCCAGGCGGTCGATGCCCATGCCGAAGGCCCAGCCCGAGTACCGCTCGGGATCGATGTTGACGTTCTTGAAGACCTGCGGGTCGACCATGCCGGAGCCGAGGATCTCCTTCCAGCCGGTGCCGCCGCAGACCCGGCAGGCCGGGTCCTTCTGGCCGCACTGGAGGCACTCGATGTCCACCTCGGCCGAAGGCTCGGTGAAGGGGAAGTAGGAGGGCCGGAAGCGGACGCGGGTCTTCTCGCCGAAGAGGCGCTTGAGGACGTATTCCAGGGTGCCCTTGAGGTGGGCCAGGGTCACGCCCTCGTCCACCAGAAGCCCTTCCAATTGGAAGAACATGGCGGCGTGGGTCGGATCCGGGGTCTCCTTGCGGAAGACCTTGCCCGGGGTGATGATCCGGATGGGCGGCTTGCGCTTCTCCATGACCCGGATCTGGACCGGCGAGGTGTGGGTCCGCAGCATCAGGTCGTCGCCGACGTAGAGGGTGTCCCACTTGTCGCGGGCCGGGTGGTTGGGCGGGAAGTTGAGGGCCCCGAAGTTGTAGAAGTCGGTCTCGATCTCCGGCCCGTCCTCGACGGCGAAGCCCATGTCCAGGAAGATCCGCTCGATCTCCCGCTGGAAGAGGCGCAGCGGATGGGCCGCGCCGTAGGGGCGGCGCTCGCCGGGCAGGGTCGGGTCGACGGCCGGGGACGGCGCGGCCGGAGAGGCGGCCGTGGCGGCGGCCAGACGGCCCTCGATCTCGTCCAGGACGGCCTGCGACTCGGCCTTCAGGGCGTTGACCAGGCGGCCGGCCTCCCGCTTGTCCTCGGCCGCGACGGACTTGAGATCCTCGAACAGAAGGGTGACGGCGCCCCGCTTGCGGCCGAGCAGCTCCGTGCGGAGCTCCTCCAGCGAGCGGGGATCCCGGACCTCGTCCAGGGCCGCCTTCAGGCGCAGACGGTGGGCTTCGATCCGGGCCGTCAGCGCGTCAAGGCTGGGCGACGGCATCTTTGGCTCTCGCCGCGATGCGCCCGAACGTCTCCGGCGCGCTCACGGCCAGCTCGGCCAGGACCTTGCGGTCCAGGTCGATGCCGAGCTTCTTGAGGCCGCTGATGAGCCGGCTGTAGGCCAGGCCGTGCTGGCCGGCGGCCGCCTTGACCCGGATGATCCAGAGGCGGCGGAAGTCGCGCTTGCGGGCCCGCCGGTCGCGGTAGGAGTACTGCAGGGCGTGCTCCACCGCTTCCATGGCGGTGCGCTTGTTGGAGCTTCGGGCGCCCCAGTAGCCCTTGGCCAGCTGGAGCGTTTTGGTGCGGCTGTTCTTTCTCTTGGGTCCGCGCTTGACTCTCGGCATGATCGTTCTCCCTCAGAACTCGTAGGGCAGCAGCTTCTTCAGGGCCGGGCGGTCGGCCTTGCTGACCTGACCCTTCTGGCCCAGCTCGCGCTTGCGGCCGGATTCCTTCTTGGTCAGGATGTGGCGCTTAAACGCCTTCGTGTGGACCACCTTCTTGCGGGCGGTCACTTGGAAGCGCTTGCGGGCTCCCCTGTGGGTTTTTAGCTTTGGCATCTTTGCCTCCTGTCTTGATCGGTACGAGGAGGGCCGACACGGCCCAGTCCAGTCTCCGCGGGCCCCCGTCCAGCTTGCCCAGATCCTGGCAGTCCTGGGCCACCTTCTCCAGGACCTGGTGGCCGAGCTCGGGCCGGGACTTCTCGCGGCCGCGCAGCATGACCGTGATCTTGACCTTGTTGCCTTCCTCCAGGAACCGCTTGACGTGGTTCAGCTTGAAGGTGTAGTCGTGGACCGAGATCTTGGGCCGGAACTTGATCTCCTTGATCTGGACCTGCTTCTGGTTCTTCTTGGCCTCGTGCTCCTTCTTGTGGAGCTCGTAGAGGAACTTGCCGTAGTCCATGATCCGGCACACGGGCGGCTGAGCCAGAGGCGCGATCTCGACCAGGTCCATGCCCCGCTGACGCGCGATCTCCAGGGCGGCGGCCGCGGACATGACGCCCAGCGGCTTCTTCTCGTCGTCCAGGACGCGGATCTCGGGGTTCCGGATCATCTCGTTGGTCCGGTGCGGTCGCTGCTTGGTCGGGGGCGGAAACGGGTGTCTGCGGTAAATGGGGGCTCCTCCTTCGGGGATTCACATGGATTTATAGGCTCACGGTCAGGGACCGCGTCTCGACCAGGGAGCGGAGGCGGGAGAGGAGGTCGTCCACCCCGACCGCGCCCTTGTCTCCCTGGCCGTGGATGCGCAGGGAGGCGGTGCCGCCGGCGGCTTCCTTATCGCCGACGACGAGCAGGAGGGGGACCTTGTGGGTCTCGGCGTCGCGGACCTTGTAGGCCAGCTTCTCGCGGCGCTGGTCGACGTGGGGGCGCAGGCCGGCCGCCCGGCAGCGCTCGGCCAGGGAGTCGGCGTAGGCGCCGTGGCGCTCGGCGATGGGCACGATGACCATCTGGACCGGGGCCAGCCAGAGGGGGAAGGCCCCGTTGTAGTGCTCGACGAGGATGCCGAAGAAGCGCTCCAGCGAGCCCATCAGGGCCCGGTGGACCATGTAGGGCTGATGCTCCTTGCCGTCCTCGCCGATGTAGGTCATGCCGAAGCGGGACGACATGTTGAAGTCGAACTGGATGGTGGTGCACTGCCAGTGGCGGCCCAGGGCGTCCTTGACCTTGATGTCGATCTTGGGGCCGTAGAAGACCGCCTCGCCCTCCATGCGCTCGTAGGGCAGGCCGCGGGTCTCCAGGGCCTTGACCAGCGAGGCCTCGGCCTGGCACCAGCGGTCGTCGGCGCCGCAGTATTTGGCCAGGTTATGGGGGTCGCGCACGCTGAGCTCGATCTTGTTGTCGGTGAAGCCGAAGTCGGCCAGGATGCTGAGGGAGAAGTCCAGGACCCGGAGGATCTCGGACTCGATCTGGTCGGGGGTGCAGAAGATGTGGGCGTCGTCCTGGGTGAAGCCGCGGACGCGGAGCAGGCCGTGCAGGGTGCCGCTGCGCTCGTAGCGGTAGACGGTGCCCAGCTCGGCCCAGCGCAGGGGCAGGTCGCGGTAGGACCGCATCCGGCTCTTGTAGATCTGGATGTGGAACGGGCAGTTCATCGGCTTCATGTAGTAGTTCTGCCCGTCGATGTCCATCGGCGAGTACATGCCGTCCTTGTAGAAGTCCAGATGGCCGGAGGTCTGGAAGATGTTCTCGCGGCCGATGTGGGGGGTGTAGAGGACGTCGTAGCCGCCGGCCCAGTGGCGCTCGCGCCAGTACTGCTCGATGATGGCCCGGGTGCGGGCGCCCTTGGGGTGCCACAGGATCAGGCCGCCGCCGAGGTCCTCGGAGGTGGAGAAGAGGTCCAGCTCGGGGCCCAGGCGGCGGTGGTCGCGCTTGCGGGCCTCCTCCAGGAGATGGAGGTGAGACTCCAGCTCGGCCGCGGAGGGGAAGACGGCGCCGTAGATGCGCTGCATCTGGACGTTGCGCTCGTCGCCCTTCCAGTAGGCGCCGGAGACGGACAGGAGCTTGAAGTGCTTGAGCAGGCCGGTCGAGGCGACGTGGGGGCCGAGGCAGAAGTCGACGAAGCCCTCCTGGCCGTAGGTGGAGACGACGTCGCCGCCCTTCTCCTGGATCAGCTCGACCTTGAGGCTCTGGCCGCGCTCGGTGAAGAGGCGGACGGCCTCGGCCTTGGGCATCTCGCGGCGGACGATGGGGATGTCGCGGTCGGCCAGCTCGCGCATGCGGGCCTCGATGGCGGCCAGGTCGTCGGAGGAGAAGGGCTCGGGGCGGAGGAAGTCGTAGTAGAAGCCGGTCTCCACGGCCGGGCCGATGCCCGCCTGCGTCCCCGGGAAGAGGTCGAGGACGGCGTGGGCCATCAGGTGCGCGGCGCTGTGGCGCAGGGTGTCGAGGTCGAGGCCCTGGGCCGGCGCGCCGGCGGCGGGGGCGCTGGCGTTCTTTTCGTCGCTCATCGGTACGTCCAATTCCTTCCTCTGCGCAATTCGGGGGCGCCGGCGGTCCGCCCGGCCGCGGGGGCGGCGGGCGCAAAGACGACAGCTCCTCGCATCAAGCCTGGTCGCAAGACCCCTTTTTTCACGGAGAGATCCGGCCCGGCCATCAATAAAATTCGGCCGGCGCGGCGGATAACGTGAGGCGAGCCATCATATTCAAGCCGTGTTCATTGCTTGCGGCGTGAGTGGTAGGCGCGGAGGGGATTGAACCCACGACCTCTTCCGTGTCAGGGAAGCGCTCTCCCACTGAGCTACGCGCCTGGTTTTCAACGCTTTAAGGCGCGCATAGTCTAATGAAAACGTCCCTGGAGGTCAAGAAATAATCCTGGCCGGCCCGTCGTTATAATTGAGTGGGCGCCGGGGCCGCCCCTTTTCAGCTCTGGTCCCATGAGCTCCCCCGGCTCCAGCCCGGGACCAGGGAGGGAGTCTATGAGCGATATGTTTGAAACGATCCAGAATGGCGATTTCGAGGGCGGCGGAGGAGCGGTCCGCGGGCGTCGAACTCGGGGCCCGCTCCCCGGCGCAGTTCCGCTGGCGGCGATCGGCCTGGCCTTACTGGCCGCGTCCGGGGCGGGGCGGGTGGATCCAGGGGCCGCCTCTTCCCGCTTCAGGGCCCAGGCCCGACCGCCCGCGGCGGCCGTCGGATTCAAGAAGAGCCCCCAGGTTCTGCCGGGCCCTGCCAGCATATGGGGCACCGCCGCGGCCGATCTCGACGCGGACGGCGATCTGGATGTCGTCCTGGCCGCTCTGGACGAAGGCCCGCTCGTCTGGCTCAACGACGGCCGGGGCGGCTTTCGCGCCTCCAGCCAGGCCTTCGGCGTCGAAATGCACGGCGTCGCGGCCGGCGACCTCGACCGGGACGGCGATCCGGACCTTTTCTTCGCCCCCATACGGAAGGACAAGCCGGCCCTCTATTGGAACGACGGCCGCGGCGGTCTGCGCGCGGCGCCGCTTCTGGCCGGGCCCAGCGAGTCCGTCCAATTGGTCGACGCGGACCAGGACGGCGATTTGGACGCCTATCTGGGCAAGGGCAGCATCCTGTTCGTCAACGACGGTCGGGGCGGCTTCTCTCGCGGCCGCCTGCCCGTCCCCGATTATTCCTCCCTGGCCGACTTGAACGGGGACGGGTTCATCGACGCCCTGGCCGCCTCGCCGGAGCGGGGGTTCGAGGTGCTCCTGAACGACCGGAAGGGGCGTTTCCCATCCGCTCAGCTGGTGCCGAATAAAGACCTCATCATGGCGGCCTGCCATTTCGCCGACCTCGACGGCGACGGGGACGTCGACGTCGTCTATGTCAACGCTATCGACGAGGGTTCGCTCGCCTCGGGGATCCTGCTGAACGATGGGGCGGGCCGCCTGTCCGGAGGCGGGCGGGCGCTGGGCCCGGCGGTCGCCTATGGCTCGGCCGCCACGGGCGACTTCGACGGCGACGGGCGCGCGGACATCGCGATCACGGACGCGGGCGGGCCGGTCCGCATTTGGCTGAACGCGGGGCGGGGGACGTTCCGGGACTCCGGTTTGCGGTTGGGCGGGAAGACGGATAAGGGGATGGCCAACGTCCTGGCCGGGGACTTGGACAGGGACGGGGCGCCGGACCTGTTCATCCCGAACCGATTCACGGGCGAACTGCAGGTCTGGATCAACCAAAAGGGGCTATAATGTCCCCATGATCGGCATCCTGTCCGACTCGCACGACAATCTCGACATGGTCAGGGAGGCGGCCAGGCTTTTCCAGGCGGCCGGGTGCGATCTGGTCATCCACGCCGGGGACTTCGTGGCCCCCTTCGCGGCCCGGGAGCTGGCCGGGGCGGGGTGCCCCGTCAGGGCGGTTTTCGGCAATTGTGACGGGGAAAAAGCGGGGCTGCGGAAGGCCTTGGAGCCGTTTGGGACGATCCAGGAGGCACCGCTGGTCCTGGAGCACGGCGGGCGGAGGATCCTGGTCGCCCATTTTGACCTGGCGGTCGACCGTTACGCGGCGGAGGGGGGCTACGACCTGGTGGTTTACGGGCATACCCACAGGCAGGAGGTTAGGAGGGCGGGCGGGACCCTGATCGTCAATCCGGGGGAGGCGGGGGGGTGGCTGACTCGCAGGAGCAGCATCGCCCTGTACGACCCCGCCACCCAAACCGCCGAAATTCTTGAAATAGGGGTCAGGTCTTAAGATTCAAGTTATCTTTCAACCTAAGACAATAATTGTCACTTATGGGCGAGAATAAGCCCGAGAAAACTCGAATCTCAAGACCTGACCCCTATTAGTACCGCTCGAGGGCGGAGAGGAGCTCGGCGGGGGAGCAGGTGGCCGTGCCGATCTTGCCGACCACCACGCCGCCCGCGGCGTTGGCGATGACTGCGGCCTCGAGCAGCGAGGCCCCCGACAGCAGCGCCAGGGCGGCGGCGGCCATGACCGTGTCGCCGGCGCCCGTGACGTCGAAGACCTCCCGGGCGATCGTCGGAATATGCACGGCCGGCTTGCCTTTTTCGAACAGCGACATGCCCTGCTCGCCGCGCTTGATGACCAGGTAGGACGTCTCGATCATGGCCATGATCTCGCGCCCGGCCTGCTCCACCTCCGCGTTGGTCAGGCAGGCGTGCCGCACGACCCGGGCTGCCTCGTGATGGTTGGGCGAGATAAGCGTGATCGGGGAGTAGACGGCGAAATTCTCGACCTTGGGATCGACGAAGACCGGGATGCCCCGCTCTTTGGCCAACGGCAGAACCCTCTCCATGAGCGAGCGGGTGACGATGCCCTTGTTGTAGTCCGAGACGATGATCCCTTCGGGCTGATCCTTGCGGATGAAGGACACGATGCGGGCCTCGATCTCGGCCGGCACCGGCTTGCGCCGCTCCTGGTCCACCCGCACGACCTGCTGGTGGTGGGCGATGATGCGCGTCTTGACCGTGGTCGGCCGCCCGTCCTCGACCATGATGCCGCGCGTGACGGCGGCGTGGCGCTTGATCCAGGCTCCCTCCGGATCGTCCCCGACCAGACCGACCAGCACGGGGGAAGCCCCCAGCCCGGCCACATTGCGCTCGACGTTACCGGCCCCGCCCAGGGCCTGGGTGCTGCGCTCGACCTCGACCACCGGCACCGGCGCCTCGGGCGAGATGCGCGACACGCCGCCCCAGATGTACTTGTCCAGCATCAGGTCGCCCAGGACCAGGACCCGGCGGCCGCCGAACTTCTTGACCAGGCGCTTGAGCCTGGACGGATCGCAGTTGATCATGACTTTGCCCTGCCGATGAAGATGGGGTTGGAGAGAATCCAGGGGATGCCGGCCCGCAGCGCGGTCCGCTCCCGCAGGTAGACCTCGACCCGGTAAGAGCCGGGGGCGGACGCCTCGTGCACGAGCTCCGGTCCCGTCCCCGAGGCGACCACGACGCCGTTGCGCAGCAGGCGCGCCTCGTGGGCGAAGACAAACGGCGTCCGCACGGTCAGGCGCGCGGGCGCCCCCGCCATTTCCGTATCGATAGCGCCGCCCATGGGCGTGATTCTACCAGATTGATCGGCCCAATAGCGAAAGCCGTCGGCCTCGGCCGCAGCCTCGATGGCGCTATAGAAGCGGCCCGCGCCCAGCGCCTCGAAGACCTGGCGGCGGGCGGCGGCGAAGTCCTCGGCCTCGGGGGCGTCCAGAAGGACGTGGGTGTGAAAGAGCCGCAGGAGGGCCCGATAGGCGAAGTGGGCATCGGAGGCGAAATAGCCGCGCACCGGCCGCTCCGCGCCCCAGCGGTCCCAGGCGGAGGTCTCGCGGCGCGGCGGGCCGACAAGGGCCGTCAGGCCCGCGTCCGGCCGGACCAGCAGGAGGGGGGCGAAAAGCAGGGTTCTCAGGGGGGCGCGCTTGGCCGCGATGTCGCTGTTGAAGATCTCCAGGCCCGAATAGCCCGCCCAGGGGCCCCAGGACCAGGCGGTCTTGGCGTAGGGGTGGGCGATGACCGTGAACCCGCCGGCCGCGGCGACCTGGGCGGCGGCGGCGTCGGCCAGGCGGCTGAAGTCCTGGGCGGGGGCGTCGAAGCCCAGCGCCGCCAGGTGGCCGCGGTTGGACGAGATCTCCGTGCCCGCCAGGACCAGCACGCCGTGCTTGCGCGAGGCGTCCGCCAGCGAGCCGCGGTTGGGAGCGCCGTGGTCGGTGACGACGACGAAATCCAGGCCGGCTTCGGCGGCGACCGAGGCGATCCCGTCCATGGTCCGATGCCCGTCGGAGAACCGGCTGTGCATGTGGTAGACGCCCTCGAGCTCGTAGACGGGAGGGAGGATCGCGGGAGCGACGGAGGTGGGGGCGGTGGCGGGCGATTCGGGCGGATCCATCGTCCCCGAGTAGCGCTTGAAGGAGAGCCCGCGCCAGCCGATCCAAATCAGGTAGACGGCCAGCAAGGCCAGGAGCGTGCGGCGGACGATCCGGCCGGGCTTCATGCCTGGGGGGCTTCCTTGGAGGCGGCAGCGGGGGGAGTCGGAGGGGCGAGTGCGGGCGCGAGCGGGGGTGCGGGGGTGGCCGTAACGGTTGAGGCGGACTCCGGCGCCGGAGCGAACGGCAGGGCCAGCATGAGGAGGAAGAGCTGGGCGACCTCGGAATCGCCGAAGTTGTACTCGAAAAAGCCGGCCACGACGAGAAGGACAAGGGCGCCCAAACCGGCCGCCGCCAGGGGGCGCGCGGCGGCGTCTCCGGCCGTGCCTCCGGCCCCGCTTCCGGTCGCGCCTCCCGCAGCGCGGAAGCGGCGGGCGAGATGGACGGCGGCCAGGACGAGAAACGCGATCCAGGCGGCCAGAGCGGGCAGGCCGCGCTCGGCCGCTATCTGGAGGAAGTTATTGTGCAGGTGGACGCTGCGGCGGGCGTAGTCGCTGAGGCCGTAGGCGGGCTCGTCGAACAGCTCGTCGACGGTGTCGGGACCGACGCCGAAGACGGGCCGCTGGCCGGCGATCTTCAGGCCCATCCGGGCGTATTCGACGCGGGCCAGGTTGGACGGGTCGGTGCGGTCGAAGATGCTCAGGACGCGGGACTTCACGACCCCGGGCGCGGCCAGGTAGAGAAGCGCGGCCAGGACGGGAGCGAGGAGGAGGGCTTTGGGCTTCCAGAGGGCCAGGAGGAGAGCGGCGGCGGCGGCCACACCCAGCCAGGCGTTGCGGGTGAGGGTCATGACGAGGGCCGCGCCTGAAGGAAGGAGCGCCGCCGCCCAGGCTATGCGGGGACGGCCGCGGCCGAAGAGCGCCTGGGCCAGGGCGAAGGTGATGAAGAGGCCCAGGAGGCCGGCCTGGGTCATGTAGTGGGTCATGAAGCCTTCGATGCGCTGGTCCGCTCGCGTCCGCCCGAGGAACTGGATGCCGGCCCAGATGGAGGCGGCCAGGCCGGAGAGAATAAGCGCGGCGAGCGGGTAGGGCAGGTCCGCCGGGCGGCGGAAGGCGGCGATGGCGAGCGGGACGAGGAGGATGATCA
>CAZKXI010000030.1:0-29264 GCA_964556755.1 uncultured Eubacteriales bacterium | reverse complement strand
GTCCCTTTTCCTGGGTTCTTCGCCAATTTCCGGGAAAGCCAAGCGGTTCGGGGTATCGGCCAACGGCGGAGAAGCGCCGGTTGAGCCCGTGTCGGCCGCTGCTAGATGAAGAGCTATTAGCGAGATCGAGCTAGGACTCTACGGCCCAATCTTGACATGGGTGCAGGCTCAACCAAGCAGCCGGGACGATACTCTGAACCGCGCTTCCCGGAATGGAGCGAAGAACCTATTCCTGCATCATGACGTGGGCGAAGACCTTGGCGTCGCCGATCAGGTTGGCGATGACGCAGTACTCGTTGGGGCCGTGCAGGGTCTCGTCCAGCTTGGACCAGCAGGCGGCCGGGATGCCGGCCCGGCGGAAGAGGGCGGCCACCGTGCCGCCGCCGATGCCCATGGGCTTGGCCTCCAGGCCGTAGACGGCCTTGACCGCGGCGGCCAGGGCCTTGGCCACCGGCGCGTCCGGCGCGGTCGGAGGGGCGGCCGGGGCTCTCTGGGCGTCCGAGACATCGATCCGGACCCCGTATTCCGCGGCGACTTCGGCCGCCATTGCGGCGACCGCGGCGTCCACCTCCGGCAGGGGGATCGAGGGCAGGATGCGGCAGTCCATATAGAAGACGTCGTCGCCCGGGATCGTGTTGATGTTGGGGACGTTGCGCTCCTTCTTGGTCGGCTCGAAGGTCGAGATCGGCGGGTCGAATAGGGGATCGGACTGGGGGAACCGCTGATAGAGCTCCCTCAGCCGGACGACCAGGGCCGAGGCCGCACGGAAGGCATTGACGCCCTTCTCCGGGGTCGAGCCGTGGGTGGACCGGCCCTCGGTCCGGACCTTGAGCCAGAGGATGCTCTTCTCGGCCACTTCGATCATCGAGCCGTCCTCGTTGCCGGCGTCGGGGACCAGGATCAGGTCGTGCGGCTTGAAGACGCCGGCATGCTCCAGGACATAGCCGATGCCCTTGTCGCTGCCGGTCTCCTCGTCGGCGACCAGGGCCAGGCCGACGTCGAAGGCCGGACGGAGCCCCTCGTCCAGGATGGCTTTGACGGCGAAGATCGAGGCGACCAGGTCCTGCTGGTTATCCTCCACCCCGCGACCGAAGATCTTGCCGTCCTCGACCCAGGGCTTGAACGGGTCGCCCCGCCAGAGGGCGGGGTCGCCCTCCGGCACCACGTCCATGTGGGACATGATCCATGTGGTCCGGTCGGAGCGGCGCCCCGGCACCCGGGCCAGGATGTTGGGCCGGAAGCCGGACGGGGCGTCGGGATCGGGCGCCTTGACGACTTCGATGTCGGAGATGCCGATCCCTTTGAGGTAGTCGACCAGGAGATCGGCCTTGCGGGCCTCGCCCTCGCCGCCGCTCGAGGGAGCGATGGCCGGGATGGCGGCCAGGCGGCACTGCAGGTCGATCATCTGGTCGCGGTAGGCGTCGAGCCGGGCGGCGATTCTCTCGAAGGACATGTCGTCTCCTTGTCTTTGGGAGTGAGAAGCTAGTTTATACCAACCGGCTTCGCCTTGGGAACGTCGGGATCGTGGGGGGAAGAATTTCGCAAAGTAAGTATTCCTCTCGGGCGGGGGCATACCCCGAGCCCCGGTTTGACTTGGCCCTACCCTTGACATAAATTGGGCCCGCATGCGCATCGGCTTCGATCTGCGGCCGTTCCTGAAGGAAGAGACCGGGGTCGGCGTCTATCTCAAGAGCCTGCTCTTCGAGCTGGCCGGGATCGACCGCGAGGACGAGTTCGTCCTCTTCTCGGCATCCTGGAAGGACCGCTTCCCGGCGGCCAAGGTCCCGCCCTTCGCCCGAGTCCGCCTCATCGACAAGCGATGGCCGGTCCGGGCGGTCAACGCCCTGTGGCGGAATCTCGGCCGGCCGCGCCTCGACGCCCTGGCCGGCGGACGCCTCGACCTGACCCATTCCGCGACCCCCTTGCCCGTGCCGACCGGGGGCCGGACCATCGTCACCGTCTGCGACCTCTTCTTCATGGAGGACCCGGAGCGGGCCGATCGCGAGGCGCGCCGGGTGTTCCTGCGCCGGACGGCCGAGGCGCTGCGCCGCGCCGACGGCATCCTGACCATCAGCGAGTTCAGCCGCCGCGGCATCCTCGAGAGATTCCATCTGCCCGGCGAGAAGATCCTGACGACGCCCTTGGGATTGAGCCCGGCTTTCCAGTCCCCTTCCGATCCCGAGCGGGAGCGCGCCCTGCGCCGGGAGCTGGATCTTCGCGGGCCGTTTCTGCTCTTCGTCGGCGCGACGGAGCCGCGCAAGAACCTGCTCCGTCTGGTCGAGGCCATGAGTATCCTGCGCGGCCGGGGCCGGACGGAGCCCCTCGTCATCGCCGGCCGCCCGGGCGGAGATCACGGGCGCGTGAAGGCGGCCATCCGCGCGGCCGGGCTCGAGTCCCTGATCCGGCTGGCCGGATACCGGCCGGACGAGGATATCCGGGCTCTCTACGGCGCGGCCGCGGCCCTGATCTTCCCCTCCCTGGCCGAGGGCTTCGGCCTCCCGCTCCTGGAAGCCATGGCCTGCGGCCTGCCGGCGGCCGTCTCCGGCGTCGCGGCTCTGCCCGAGGTGGCCGGCGACGCGGCCCTCTATTTCGATCCGGCGGACGCGGCCGGCATGGCCGATGCCGCGGCTTCCCTCCTGGACGACGAGGATCTGAGGTCGAGCCTGCGAAACAAGGGCTTGCGGCGGGCCCGGGCCTTCGCCTGGAGCGAGACGGCCCGCCTGACGCTGGACTTCTACCGCCGGATCGCGGGGCGGGCATGAGCCGCGTCGCTTTCATCTCCCATTCGGCCGAGCTGAACGGCTCCGAGCTCTGGCTCCTGGAAACCCTCCGGGGGCTCGACAGGAAGCGGTTCGAGCCGCTTCTCATCCTCCCCGGCCCCGGCCGGTTGGAGGACGCCGCCGGGGCCGCGGACGTGGAGACCTTCCGCGTCCCCATGGTCTGGTGGCTCGCCGACAGGAGCCGCCGCTTCCGTCAGCCGGCGGCCTGGGCGCTGACCCGGCGCAGCGCCGGGCGGATGGCACGTCTGCTCCGCGAGCGCCGTCCCGATCTCGTCTTTTCCAACTCGGCCGCCGTCGCGGCCGGCGCCGTGGCCGCCCGGCGGCTGGGCCGGCCCCATGTCTGGGCCGTGCACGAGATGCTGGCCGGGCCGCGGACGCACCTTTTTCACCTTCGGGGAAGCCGGGCCGCGACGTCCTTCATCCTGCGGAGCTCGCGTCGCGTCATCGCCAATTCGCGATTTTGCGCGGGAGCTTTCCCGCCCTCGGAGAAGATCGTCATCGTGCCCAACGGCGCCCGTCCGAGGATCCGCGACGAAGCCGCGGCCGCGGCCGTGCGGGCCCGCCTGGGAGCGGAGACGGGCGCTCCCGTTCTCGGCGTCATCGGCAAGCTCTATGAGGGCAAGGGCCAGATGGAAGCCGTGCGGGCGGCCGGTCTGCTGCGGGGGGACTTCCCGGGCCTGCGCCTGGCCGTCATCGGCGAGCCGCGCGACGCCGGCTACGCCGCCGCGGTCCGAGCCGAGGCGGATCGGGCCGGCCTGGCCGGGCGGGTCGTCTTCGAGGGCTGGCGTCCCGATCTGGACGACTGGCTGGCGGCCATGGATGTCCTGCTGGTCCCTTCGACCGTCGAGACGTTCGGCCGGGCGGCCCTGGACGGCATGGCCGTCGGGACTCCGGTCGTGGCCGTGGCCGCGGGCGGATCGGCCGAGGTCATCGAGAGCGGCGTCAGCGGGATTCTCGTCCCCGAACGAACGCCCGCTCTCCTGGCCGAGGCCGCATCCCGGATTCTGCGCGATCCGGCTCTCGCGGCGCGGCTTGTCGAAGGGGGACGCCGGGCGGTCGCGGAGCGATTCAGCCTGGACGCCCAGGTCCGCGCGATCGAAAGAGCGCTGGATGGCGTCCTGGCGGAGGCGCGCCTTTGAACGTCTCGGCCATCCTGGTCAATTTCAACGACAAGGCCCACCTGGGCCCCTGCCTGGACTCGCTCCGGCCCGAGCTTTCGGAGCCGGGAGACGAGATCATCGTCGTCGACAACGCCTCGGGCGACGGCAGCCGGGAGATGCTGGCGGCCGCGTACCCGGACGTCCGCGTCCTGGCCAACGCCCGCAATGTCGGCTTCGCCCGGGCCAACAATCAGGCGATCCGGGAGAGCCGGGGCGGCTACCTGCTCTTCCTGAACACCGATACGGTCGTCCGCCCGTACGCCGTGCGGCGCCTCGTGGAGACGCTGGAGAGCGAGCCGGGCGCGGGCGCCTGCGCCCCGGCTCTGATCCATCCCGGGGGGAGGTTCCAGGTCTCCTTCGGCCGCGAGGTCGGATTCCTCGGCCAGATCATCCAGAAAGCCGTACTCAATCCCTGGCAGAGGCGGCGCCTTCCCCGCCGGACGCGGACGCGCGAGGCGGCCTGGCTGAGCGCCGCCTGCCTCCTGGCCCGCCGGGAGGCGGTGGACCGGGCCGGCGGGTTCGACGAGGGTTTCTTCATCTACTTCGAAGACATCGACCTCTGCCGCCGCCTGCGCCAGGCCGGGTGGCGCCTGGTCTTCGATCCCCGGGTTCAGATCCAGCATCTAGGGGGAGCGACCACGGGGCCGCAGCCGCGGCGCAGCCGCCTGGAGTATCGCCGCAGCCAGCTCCGCTACTACGACAAGCACGTCTCGGCGGCCGGGCGGGCCCTGCTGCGAGTCTCCCTGAGAGCCGAGCTGGCCTGGAAGACGCTCCGCGGCCGCTTTCGGGATCCCGAGGGCCTCGAGCTGCGGGCCCTCTATCGCGGCCTGCTCCGAGGCCGGGAGAAGCGCCCATGAGCCGCATCCGCGTCCTCCAGATGATCGACCGTCCCTTCCTGGGCGGCGGCCAAGCCGTCCTGCTGTCGCTGGCCCGGGGGCTGGATCCGGACCGCTTCGAAGTCAGCGTGGCGGCCCAGGCCGGCGGGCCGCTCGAGGAGTCGGTCCGCGCGGCCGGCCTGAAGTATCGGCCGCTCCCCTTCGGCCGCCGCTTCTCGCCGGGGCTCGTCGGGGCCATCGCCCGGGACCTTCGAGCCGATCCGCCCGACATCGTGCATACCCACGGCGGGATCGCCGGACTCTACGGCCGCCGGGCCGCCCGCCGGGCCGGAGTCAAGGCCGTGGTCCATACGATCCACGGCATCCACTACCTCCATTACCGTTCCGCCGCGGCCCGCCGGGCTTATGTGCAGTTGGAGCGTCTCTGCTCCCGGATATCGGACGCGGTCGTGCTGGTCTCCGAGGCCGACCTGGAGGAGGCCAAGAGGCGGCGTTTGGCCCCGGAGGCCAAGCTCCACCTGATCCGCAACGGCGTCGACCTGAGCGAGCTCGGTTCCCAAGGGCTCGCGGAGCGGGCCGAGGCGGCCCGGCTGCGGCTGTCCCTGAGGCCGCCCCTGGTCGTGGCCGTAGCCCGGCTCAACCGCCAGAAGGGGCTGGTCTACCTCCTCCGCGCCGCCCCGGCGATCCTCCAGGAGCATCCGGCCGCCCGGATCCTCGTCGTCGGGGGCGGCGAGATGGAGGCCGATCTGCGGGCCGAGATCACGCGGCTGCGGCTGGACCGCCGGGTGGCCCTTATGGGGGCCCGCCCGGACGGCCGCGAGATCATGTCCCTGGCCGACGTGATCGTCCTGCCCTCCCTTTGGGAGGGGCTGCCTCTGGTCCTCATCGAGGCGGGATCTCTGGGACGGCCGATGGTCGCCACCGACATCGGAGGCACGCGCGAGATCGTGACGGACGGCGAGACCGGCCTGCTCGTCCCGCCCGCGGATCCCGCCGCCCTGGCGGCGGCCGTCCATCGGCTGCTGGCGGACCCCGTCCTGGCCGCCCGGCTGGGGGAAAACGCCCGCCGGACGATTCCGCCCCTCTTCACCCTGGAGCGGATGGTCCGGGAGTACGAGGGCATCTACTCTTCCCTGGCCCGCGGCTGAGACGCCGGCCGCGCCGCCGCTGCCTATCCTCGGCGCTCCCCTCCGAATCCCGGCCCGGCCGGGGCAAATTGACTTTCCGCAACCCCCCTCCATATAATCGCCTGTAGATATGGAAAATATGCGGGTTGCCCTAGTCCACGACTGGCTGACGGGCCGGCGCGGGGGAGAGAAGGTCCTCGAAGCCCTGGCCGAGCTCTTCCCCCGGGCCCCCATCTTTACGCTCTTCCATTTCAAAGGCAGCCAGGCGGCCGAGATCGAGGAGAAGTCGATCCGGACCAGCTTCCTGCAGCGGATGCCCTTCCTCAAGCGCCACTATCGCTGGTACCTGCCCCTCTTTCCCCAGGCGGTCGAGAGCTTCGATCTTCAGGGCTTCGACCTGGTCATCTCCAGCTCGCACTGCGTGGCCAAGGGCATCATCCCCCATCCGGATGCCCTGCACGTCTCGTATGTCCATTCGCCCGTGCGCTACGCCTGGAACCAGTATTGGGCCTATTTCGGGCCCGGCAAGCTGGGGGCCATCTCCCGACTGGTGATTCCCCCGATGATCCACGCCTTGCGCCAGTGGGACGTGACCTCGGCCGCCCGGGTCGACCATTTCGTGGCCAACGCCGGGGCCGTGGCCCGGCGCATCGAGAAGTACTACCGGCGGCCGGCTGAGGTCATCCACCCCCCCGTCGACACGGATTTCTTCACCCCCGGCGAGTCCTCTCCCTCGCGGGATTTCGACCTCATCGTCACCGCCCTGGTCCCCTACAAGAAGGTCGACTTGGCCGTGGCGGCCTATAACCGCGGCGGCCGCCGGCTGAAGATCGTGGGCGACGGGCCCGACTACAAGGCCCTCAAGGCCGCGGCCCGGGCGAACGTCGAATTCACCGGCTCGTTGAGCGGGGAAGCTCTGCGGGACCTCTATCGCAACGCACGCCTGTACCTCCTGCCCGGAGAGGAGGACTTCGGCATCTCCGTCGTCGAGGCCGAGGCCTGCGGCACGCCGGTCGTGGCCTTCGGCCGCGGCGGGGCCACGGAGACGGTCCGAGCCGGGGAGACGGGCCTTTTCTTCGACCGGCCCTCGGTCGACGGCCTCCTGGCGGCGCTTGACAAATTCGAGGGGCTGGCCTTTAATAGCCGGACCATCCGGGAGCAGGCCGAGCGGTTCTCGGGCCCGAGCTTCAAGAGCCGGATGGGCGGCTTCCTGCGGGACAAGTGGCGGGAGGCCAAGGAACGGCAGTGATCGGCAAGCACCGCGCCCGCCTGTCGGGCACCTTTCTCGTCAGCGATGTCCTGGCCATCGCCCTGTCGTTCCTCTACACCTATCTCTTCCGCTTCTACGCCTACATCATCCCGGTCGATCCGGCCAAGGGCGTGCCCCGGATCGGCTCCTATCTCGTCCTGCTGCCGGTCTTCCTGGCCGCCCACCTGTTCGTCTTCTACCTGCAGGGCTTCTACAAGGCCCGGCTGCGGCGGACGCGCCTGGAGGACTTCGTCACCGTCTGCCTGAACGCCCTTCTCTCGATCTTGATCGTCCTCGGCCTGCTCGGCTACCTCAACGCCTATTCCCAGGGCTCGGCGCCCCTCTTCCGCTTCAGCCTGGTCAAGCCGTCCCACGTCTTCCTGGCCATCTACGGCGTCGCCGTCGTCTTCACCATCTCCTTCTTCCGCAACCAGATCTACTACTTCATGAACCGCCGCTACGCCCGCGGCCTGAACCTGCAGAACGTCCTGATCGTGGGAGCCGGAGAGCTGGGCCGGACCGTGGCCCACAAGCTGATCGAGTACAAGGACCTGGGCTTCGTCGTCAAGGGCTTTCTGGACGACGAGCGGCCGGCCGGCGAGACGCTCCCGGTCGACGGCGGCCTGCCGGTCCTCGGCCGGGTCGCCGAGGTCGGCCGGGTCATCGAGGCCGAGGGCATCCAGGAGCTCTACCTGGCCCTCAGCCTGGCCAGCTATGCCGAGATCATGGAGACCCTCCAGATCGTCAACCGCTACCCGGTCAACGTCCGGATCGTCCCCGACTTCTTCCAGCTCCTGACCCTGAAGGCCATGGTCCACGACTTGGACGGCTTCCCGGTCATCTCCATCGACGAAGTCCCCCTGCAGGGCGCGGGCAAGATCATCAAGCGCCTGGCGGACATCCTCGTCTCGGGGCTGGGACTGGTCTTGCTGTCCCCCTTCTTCCTGGTCGTCGGCCTCCTGATCAAGCTGACTTCGCGCGGACCGGTCTTCTACCACCAGGAGCGGGTCGGCAACGACGGCCGGCGCTTCCGGATCCACAAGTTCCGGACCATGGTCTGCGACGCCGAGAAGGACGGGCCGCGGATGTGCCAGCCCGAGGATCCCCGGGTGACCCGGATCGGCCGCTTCCTGCGCAAGTACAGCGTCGACGAGCTGCCCCAGCTGGTCAACGTCTTCAAGGGCGAGATGAGCCTGGTCGGGCCCCGGGCCGAGCGGCCCGAGTTCGTCCGCGAGTTCACCGACACCATCCCCAAGTACATGCTCCGCCACAAGGTCCGGGCCGGCCTGACCGGCTGGGCCCAGGTCCACGGCCTGCGCCAGGACACCTCCATCGAGAAGCGGCTGGAGTACGACTTCTACTACATCCAGAACTGGTCGCTGCTGTTCGACATCAAGATCCTGTGGAAGACGCTCCGCGGCGGCTTCATCGACAAGAGCGTCAAGTAAGCCGCTGCCCTTCTCCGGGGCCGGCGTCACGGCATTCGTCCCGGCGGCGCGGGTTCACCCCTTATGTATGGTTCTTCGCCCAATTCCGGGAAGAGCGGTTTGGGGTGTCGGCCCGGCGGAGCTTGCGCAGCCCTCGTTGAGACGGATGCTTCATCAGTCTCCGCGAGGACTGCTTGGTTGAGCCTTCACCGGCATATAGTTGGGGCCATTCAGCCCCGGCTCGATCGTGTTGGCAGCTCTCCATCAAGGGGCAACCGACACGGGCTCAACCGGCGCTTCTCCGCCGTTGGCCGACCATAGGCCGTTATATCCCCCCGAGGCAACTGATTCATCACGATCCGATCACGGCCTATGGCTCCGTCGCCCCCGACGGTGTACCCCGAACCGCTTTACCTTCCCGGAAATCGGCGAAGAACCTTATGTGTCAGAGTCTCGAAGCTGGCGGATGCGGCGCACGCCGTAGAGGACGTAGTCGGCTCCCGAGGCGACGGTCAGGGCGGCGGTCAGCGCGTACATCCCGATCAGCCAGGAGGCCGGCTTGGCCAGGTCGTTCATCAGCAGGACCAGGAAGACCGTCCCCAGCTGGAAGGCGGTGCAGAATTTTCCCAAGAGCGAGGGGGGGAAGGTCTTCTCCCGCCAGCGCAGATAGCCGACCAGGGCCCCGGTCGCGATCATCAGGTCGCGGCCGAAGACGAGAAGGGTCAGTCCCAGGGGCAGGGCGTTGGGCGCGGCCGCGGACTTGAACGTCAGGACGACGAAAGCGGCCGCCAGGAGGATCTTGTCGCCGGCCGGATCGAGGATCATGCCCAGCTTCGACCGGAGGTTCAGGGCGCGGGCGGCCAGGCCGTCGAGAAGATCGCTCAGGCCGGCCGCCAGGAAGATCAGCAGGGCCGCCCGCGGCCGCCGCGTCAGGACGGCCCAGAGGAAGACCGGCGTCAGGAGGATGCGGCCCAAGCTGATCCAATTGGGCAGGGTCCAGACGTCCGACCTCAATCCGTCGGTGCGGGCGCGCTTCATCCCGGAACCCGCTCTCTCAGCGGGCCAGTCGGGCCAGCAGCTCGATCATCTGGACCGCTTCCCGCCCGCTGACGGGCTGCTCGGGCCGGAAGGCCCGGTCCGGTCCCAGCTCCATCAGTCCGTAGGCGACGGCTTGAGCGACCGGCTGGAAGTAGAAGTGCTCCTGCGGCACGTCGAGGATGCGGATGCGCTCGATCGGCAGCTGCGGCGTCAGCCGGCGCCCGGCTTTGCGGAGGACCTCGATGAGGCGGGATAGGGCGTCGGCGAACTCGGCCCGATTGAGGGTCTTCTTGGGCTGGAAGGTGTGGTTGGAGTAGACCTCCAGGATGTTCAGCGAGGCGACCTTGACGATGTAGCGCTGGGCCCAGGAGACGGTGATGTCGACGATGATAGGCGTCTTGGCGTTGAGATCGGCCAGGGGCTCCCGGAACTGGACCCCGATCAAGGCGGCCGCGTCCTCCTTGGTCAGGACGGGAGAGGAGGCGATGGCCGTGAACTGGTCTGGCAGATCGACGACTCCCAGGCGGTTCTTGATCTGGTCGATGCGCTCCTTGACCGCCTTGTCCCGAGGGTCGAGAACCGCGATCTGCTCGTAGATCTCCAGGCTGCGCGACCACTGGCCGGCTTGGTAGAGGGCGTCGCCGAACTCCCGCAGCAGGACGGCGTCTTCGGCCTTGTCGTCGCCGGCCGCCTTCATGTGCATCAGGGCGCTGTGGAAGTCCTTCTCCTTGATGAACTGGCGGGCCAGGGCGGTGTGGGCGGTCTTGAGGCGGGGCGAGTATTCCAAGGCCCTCAGGTAGGCGGCTTTGCTCTTCTCGGAGTCGCCCGCCTCCGCCGCCCGCCCGGCTTCGGCCATCGCCACCCGGGTCAGGGACGCGGCCAGATCGTCGGCGGCCGCCCTGGCGAACTCGTTCTCCGGCTCCCGCTTCAGGGCCTCCAGGTACATCTTGTAGGCCGGCTCTTCCTGTCCGGTCTTCTGGTAGACTTGGCCCAGGCCCAGGTAGGAGACGATCAGCTCGGGCTGTAGCTCCAGAGACCGCTGCAGGGCGTCCTCGGCCGCCGGGAGGTTGTCGTCCATGAGGGCCAGATAGCCGAGCCCGGCCGAGACGAAGGCATTGTCGGCGGGCAGGCGGGCGAAGAGGCGGCGGGAGCGGTCCAGCCGGCCTTCGCGCAGGGCCGTCCAGGCGTCGCGGATGGCGATCCGCTCGTCCAGGGTCAGGCTGGCCGCGGCGCCGGGCGAGGGGGGCTCGATATGGATGTCCGGCCGGACGATGGGCCCGGTCATACAGGCGGCCAAACCTCCCGCCAAAAGGGCGATCAGCAGGACCTGTTTCCTCATTTCAGCTCTCCTCGGCCGCTTTCGACATAGGGGAGGTACGTCAACATCCCCTGCGGATCGGCCATGACCCGTACCTCATAATAATCCCCGCGGGACTGCTTTTTCAAGACGATCGTCCAGCGGGCCAGAGAATCCAGCAGTCCGGCCCGGTCAAGGGGGATGCGCAGATCGAAGACCTTGAGACCCCGGTAGAGCAGGGGGCGCATGCGGGTCCGCAGGTCCTCCAGGCCGTCGCCCGTTCGGGCCGAGATGTAGACGCTTTCCTCCCCGGGAGCGCCGTTTCTGTCCAGCCAGGACCGCGGCTCGGGCAGGCCGTCGATCTTGTTGAAGACGGGGATGCGGGGGATGTCGCCCGCCCCGATCTGGTCCAGGATCCGGGTGACGGCTTCGGCCTGGGCCGCCGAGGCCTCGGCGCTGAAGTCGATGACGTGCAGGATGAGGTCGGCCCCCAGGACTTCCTCCAGGGTGGCCTTGAACGAGGTCACGAGCTCGGGCGGGAGCTTGCGGATGAAGCCGACCGTGTCGCTGAGGAAGTAGACCAGGCCGTCGGAGAAGGACGCCCGCCGGACCAGGGGATCGAGCGTGGCGAAGAGCTGGGGCGAGGTCCAGGCGGTCTCGCGGGCCAGCCGGTTGAAGAGGGTCGTCTTGCCGACGCTGGTGTAGCCGACCAGGGCCACCAGCGGGATGAGGCTCCTGCGGCGGCTGGACCGCTGGCCGGCCCGCCGCTTCTGCAGGTCGCGGATGCGGTCCTTGATGCGCGACATCCGCAGCTCGATCCGCCGCCGGTCGGATTCCAGCTTGGTCTCGCCCGGGCCGCGGGTCCCGATGCCGCCGCCCAGGCGGGACATCTGGACGCCCCGCCCCGCCAGCCGCGGCAGGAGGTAGCTCAGCTGGGCCAGCTCGACCTGGAGCTTGCCCTCGGTCGACCGGGCCCGCCGGGCGAAGATGTCCAGGATGACCTGGTTGCGGTCGATGACCCGGACCTTGGTCTCCTTCTCCAGGTTGCGGGCCTGGCTGGGGCTGAGACTCACGTCGAAGACGACCAGGCCGGCCCCCTTGTCCTCGGCCAGCCAGCCGATCTCCTCGGCCTTGCCTTCGCCGACGAAGGTCTTGGGATCGATGGCCGGACGGACCTGGAGGACGGCGTCCGCGACCTCGGCTCCCGCCGCCCGGACGAGGCCGGCCAGCTCGGCCAGCGACTCCTCCGCTTCCAGCTTTTCCCTGGCGTTGCGGGCCAGGCTGACCAGGATGGCTCTTTCCATCACTTCTCCAGGCTTTCGGCGATCAGGCGGGCCGGCGCCTCGGCCTCGTCGGCGTCGAACCAGTGGAAGCCGTCCATGTGCCGGAACCAGGTCATCTGGCGCTTGGCGTAGCGGCGGGTGTCGAAGGCGGTTCGCGAGGAGGCCGCTTCGGGCTCCATCGCGCCGCGCAGGACGGCCAGGGCGTGGCGGTAGCCGAGGGCCTTGAAAGGCGGCGCGCTCTCGGGCAGGCCGGAGGCCAGGAGGCCCCGGACCTCTTCCACAAGCCCGCGGGCGAACATCCGGGCGGCCCGCTCGTCGATGCGGCGGCACAGCTCGGCCCGCTCCCGCCGCAGCCCGATCCGGATGGCCTTCCAGCCCGGCAGAAAGCTCTCGGTGCGCCGAAAATGCTCGGAGAGCGGCGCGCCCGTCACCGTCCGAACTTCCAGGGCCCGGATGATGCGGATGCGGTCCCGGCGGCCGATGGCGGCGGCGTAGTCCGGGTCCAGAGCTTCCAGCCGGGCGTAGAGGGCCTCGAGGCCATCGCGGCGGACTTCCTCGTCCAGCGCCGCCCGGACGGCTTCGTCGCGTCCGGGGCCGGGGAACAGGCCGTCCAGGAGGGCCTTGAGATAGAGCCCGGTTCCGCCGACGACCAGGGGCAGGCGGCCGCGGCCGCGGATCTCGCCGATCGTCCGGGCGGCCAGCAGGGCGAAGTCGGCCGCGGTGAACTGCTCCCTCCCGTCCCGGATGTCGATCAGGTGATGGGGGACGCGGCGGCGGTCCTCCGGCCCCGGCTTGTCCGTTCCGATGTCGAAGCCCCGGTAGACCTGCATCGAGTCGCAGGAGACGATCTCGCCGCCGAAGCGCTCGGCCAGACGGAGCCCCAGGGCGGACTTGCCGACGGCGGTCGGCCCGGCCAGGACGGCCAGGACGGGGGCTTCAGAGGACGACGCGGAGGACGACATAGACGGCCAGGGCGGTCAGGAAGATGAGCCCGGCGAGAAGCTGGCGGCGGTTCACGGGGGGCCGACCTTCTCCAGGGCTTGAACCAGGGCGCTCTCATGGCGGGGGCCGAGGGCCTTGCGCACGGCCAGCACCTCGGCCATCAGGATCTCCTCGTAGCCGCGGACCATGGCCTTGCGCATGGCCTCGGGGATGCCGGCGGCTCCGGGGCGGAGGGCGGGATCGGCCTCGATCCGGCCGTCGGGCAGAAGGACGGCCTTTTGGAAGAGGGGACCGAGCCCGGGCCGGGCTTCCTCGACGGAGCGGGCCACGATCGTCCGGCCCAGCGGGCCGATCTCCTTGGTCACGTAGCGGTAGAGGAAGGCGCACTTCTCGTTGAGGGTCTCGACGGGAGAATCGCCGGGGGAGGCGGGATCGGAGCCGGCGCGCGACCGCCGGGTCGCCTCTTCCGCCGGTGCGGCGATGCCGAGGGCGAAGAAGCCGAAGAGGATCTTGCGGGCCTCGGCCCGGCCGAGCTCGCAGGCTTCGTAGAAGGCTTTCAAGTGGGGCACGCAGCCGACGACCTGCAGGGCGTAGCGCTCGTGCGGCTCCCAGGCGATCCGGTTGATGTGGGCCGGGGCGGTCACCCGGAGAGGGGCCGTGGCCTCGGGCAGGAAGCGGTCCATGACCGCGGCGCTGCGCATCTGGCGCACGCCCTGGAGGATCAGGTCCTGGGTGGCGAGCCGGCCCAGCCGCTCCCGCACGGGGGGAGCGGCTTCAGGATCAAGGGCCCAGAGGCCCGCCTCCCAGTCGAAGAGGGGGAAGAGCCGGCGGGCGAAGAACGACTCGAGGAAGCTCCAGAGGGCTTGCGGCGAGACGTAGCCCAGCTCGCCCAGGGCCCGGAAGGGCGAGACGCCGCCCGCCTTGGCGGTCTTGACGCACTGCTTGGCTTCTTCGGTGGTTAGAATCCGCTTCTTGACCAGGGCGGTCAGGAAGTCCTTCTCGGTCAGCCCCTCCCGCTCGACGATCACGTCGCCGCTCTCGAAGAAGAGGGCCCGCTCGACGCCGCCGTCGCGCAGACGGAGGCGTCCGCCCGCGCCCGTGCGCCAGAGATCGAAGAGGAGGCGGGCGAAGGGGGTCTCCAGGAGCGTCCCCTCCCGCGGCATCGTCGCGGTCATGTCCTCATCTTACCCCAATTAATTAGGGGGACACCATACATAACTCCCGAACTTATTGTTGACAAAATCGCGCCAAAAGTTAACGCCGGATTCCCATAGTACTTTCGTCCCAGCTTCGAGTTACCCCCCGCGTCCGCTCGCTTCGAGATCGCTCCGGTTCCAATGTTTCTCGTTTCGGCCGAGCTCGTGCCCTCGAAGGAGCGGGATCAAAGCCGCAGCTCGCGCGATTGCGCCGTCGGCTTGGATTTCGATTTGAGCTTGTTTCCTGATGACGGGATGCGGCTTAAAATCAAGAAGCTGGGAAGTTGCCAAAAAACGGCACATAATCGTCAACGTTAGGGTTCGGGAGTTATGTATGGTGTCCCCCTATCTTCTTTGGTAAGATGCTTCGCGCCATGAGCGAAATCGCCGCCATGCTGGAAACCGCCCGCGGAGTGGCCCTGGAGGCCGGCGCCCTGCTGCGGGAGAAGTACCACAGCCTTCCCGAAGTCCGATACAAAGGCGAGATCAACCTGGTCACCGAAGCCGACACGGCGGCGCAGGCCCTCATCTCCGATCGCTTGTCCAAGGCTTACCCGAGCCATGATTTCATCGCCGAGGAGGGCCTCAAAGCCTTGTCCGGGGCCGAATTCCGCTGGATCATCGACCCGCTCGACGGGACGACCAACTTCGCCCACAAGATGCCCGTCTTCTGCGTCTCGATCGGCCTGGAAGTCCGCGGCGAGCCGGCGGCCGGCGTCGTCCACAATCCCATGTCGGGCGATCTGTTCTGGGCCCGAACCGGGGGCGGCGCCTTCCACGATGGCCGGCCCATCCATGTCTCTCCGACCGCCGATTTGGGCCGGGCCCTGCTGGCCACCGGATTCGCCTATGATGTCTGGACGACCCGCTGCAACATTGACGAGCACGCCCGGATGGTCATGCGCTGCCAGGGCATCCGGCGCTGCGGCTCGGCCGCCCTGGACCTCTGCTTCACGGCCTGCGGGCGCTTCGACGGCTTCTGGGAGCTGAAGCTCAGCCCCTGGGACACCGCCGCCGGGGCGGTCATCGTCCGCGAGGCCGGCGGCCTGGTCACCGACTTTGACGGACGCCCCGTCGACGTCTATCGGCCCGAGGTCTGCGCCAGCAACGGCCTGATCCACAAGGCCATGCTGGACGTCCTGAGATCGTCCTAAGGGAGGCTTGCCATGGCGAGACGCCATCTCCGCGGAATCGTCGCGACGGCCCTCCCGCTTGTCGCGCTCCTGGCGACCGCCCCCCTGTCGGCCCAGGAGCCCCCGCCTCTCCCCCCGCCCGCTCCCTTGGCCCCGGATGGCTTCACCCTGGCCAAGACGATCGTCCTGCCCGGCCGGACGGACTGGATCGACAGCGGCCTCACGGTCAAGGCGGGCGATGAGATCTTCTTTGAAGTCGAGGGCTCGATCAGCATCCAAAGGAACAACCCCGTGGCCACCTGCGGGCCCGACGGATTGGCCCTGCGGACGATGCAGCAGCCTTTGCCCGACTGGAACCTGGGCAGCGTCATCGGGATGGTCGTCTACCGGACGGACGTCATCGAGGACAAGGAGAGCGGGGAGAAGGCCGAGCGCCGCCGGGGCGATCCCTTTCCCATCGGCCGCGGCGGGCCGGCCCGCGCCTCCGAGGACGGCCGCCTGTGGGTCGGGATCAACGAGAACCTGACCGGCGACAACGAGGGGGAATTTACCGTCCGGATCTATCTCAAATCCCCTTCGCGCGGGGATGAGTCCGGCGCGGCTTAGGACCCGCCGTTGGTCTTCTTGGCCAGGAACTTCTCCAGGAACTGGGTGTCGTACTTCCCTTCCATGAAGTCGGAGTTGGCCAGGATCGCCAGGTGCAGCGGGATATTGGTCTTGATGCCGACGATGGTCGTCATCTCCAGGGCGGTCTGCATCTTCTTGATGGCCAGAAAGCGCGTCGGCGCGTAGGCCACGACCTTGGCCACCAGCGAATCATAGGTCGGGGGGATCTGCCAGCCGCCGTAGGCCGCCGAGTCGACCCGGATGCCCTCGCCCCCGGGCAGGACCAGGAAGTCGATGGTCCCGGGAGACGGCGTGAAGCTGGTCGGGTCTTCGGCGTTGATCCGGCACTCGATGGCGTGGCCGCGCATCTCCAGCTCGAAGGGGAAGTTGATCTTCTCCCCGGCGGCCACCCGGATCTGGGCCTTGACCAGGTTGATGCCGTAGACCATCTCGGTGATGGGGTGCTCCACCTGGACCCGGGTGTTGGCCTCCATGAAGTAGAACTTCTTGTCCTCGTCGACCAGGAACTCGAAGGTGCCCAGGCTCTCGTAGCCGATGTGCTTGGCCGCGTCCTCGACCGCCTTGATCATCCGCTTCCGCAGCCGGTCGTCGACGAACGGCGAGGGGGTCTCCTCGATGACCTTCTGGTACTTGCGCTGGACGGAGCATTCCCGCTCGCCGAAGGCGACGATCTCGCCCTTCTTGCCGCCGATGACCTGGATCTCGATATGGTGGGCCCCGGTGATGTACTTCTCGATGTAAAGCGAGGGGTCGCCGAAGGCCGTCTTGGCCTCGTTCTGGGCGATCGGGAACTGCTCCTCCAGGTGGCTCTGATTGCGGCAGATGCGCATGCCCTTGCCGCCGCCGCCCGCCGAGGCCTTGATAATGACCGGGTAGCCGATCTTCTGGGCCACGGCCTTGGCCTCGGTCGCGTCCTCCAGGATCCTGTCGCTGCCGGGGATGACCGGCAGCTTGGCCCGGATCATCTCCTGGCGGGCCCGGTTCTTGTCGCCCATCATCCGGATGATGGCGGCGGGCGGGCCGATGAAGGTCAGCCCGGAGGTCTCGCAGATCTCGGCGAAGCGGGCGTTCTCGGCCAGAAAGCCGTAGCCGGGGTGGATGGCGTCGGCCTTGGAGATCTCGGCCACGCTGAGGAGGTTGGGGATGTTCAGGTAGCTGTCGCGGGCCGGGGCCGGGCCGATGCAGTACTTCTCGTCGGCCAGCATGACGTGCAGGGAGTTGCGGTCGATGTCGGAGTAGACGGCCACGGTCTTGATGCCGAGCTCGCGGGCGGCCCGGACGACCCGCAGGGCGATCTCGCCTCGGTTGGCAATGAGGATCTTCGAGAACATGCCGCCTCACGCGCCCGGAACGACGGAGAAGAGCCTCTGGCCGAACTCGACCGGCTTGCCGTTCTCGACGAAGATCTCCCTGATCACCCCGTCGACGTCGCACTCGATCTCGTTCATCAGCTTCATGGCCTCGACGATGCAGAGCGTCTGGCCTTTCTTGACCGGCTCGCCGATGTCCACGAAGGGCGGCGAGCTGGGGGAGGGGGCGCGGTAGAACGTCCCGACGATCGGAGAGGTCACGAAATGGGCGTCGCCCCGGGCCTCGGTGCCTGTCTCCGCGGCTCGGGTCACCCCATGATCCCCCCCGGCCGCCGGGCCGGGGAGCGGGGCCGCCGGCGCCATCGCGACGGGGGCGGGCGCGGGCTTGGGATGACGCCCGATCTTGAGCTTGAAGCCCTCGACCTCGATCTCGAACTCGCTCAGATTCCGGTCTTCGAGCAGCTTGACGACCTTGTTGATTTCATCGAAGTCGATCTTGGGGGGCATGGGGGGCTCCTCGGGAGATCCGGAAATCTCCTTTGTTTTCTTAATTTTTTCCGGTATGGCTGCTAAAAATGCTTCCCTAACTTAACAGCAGACCCTGCGGGTGTCAAGACGAGACGGATTAAAAGATATATCGATATCAACGCTTCGACCGCCCGCTCGCTCTGCGCCTGCCTTCGACCGGAAAGGCGGCTCGCCCTCCTATGAAGACGTCGCGCACCCTGAGCTCCTTGTCCAAGAGCACGATGTCGGCGTCGAAGCCCTTGGCCAGGGCGCCTTTCTTCTTCTCCAGTCCCAGGACGCGGGCCGGATTGGACGTGGCCAGGGGCAGAACGTCGGCCAGCGGCCACCCGCTCCATTTCATGACATTGCGCACGGCCTGGAGGAGGGTCAGGCTGCTGCCGTAAAGGGCCCCGTCCTTGGTCCTCTGGGGCTCCGTCTCCAGGCCCGCCGGCCGGGTGGCGTCGGTGACCAGGACGGCCTTCTCGGCCGGCTTGGCGGCCAGAGTCAGGAAGATCGTCGCCGGGTGCAGATGGTGCCCGTCCGCGATCAGCTCGACCGTCGCTTCGTCGTTCAACAGGAGGGCTCCCGCCAGGCCGGGAGCGCGGTGTCCGAAGCCGCTCATGGCATTGTAGAGGTGCGTGCCGTGGTTGATCCCGGCTTCGAATCCGGCCAGGGCCTGCTCGAAGGTCGCCTCCGAATGCCCGGCCGAAGCGATGATGCCTCGCCGGCGCAGGAATTGGATATAGGCCTCCGCTCCGGGCCGCTCGGGGGCCAGGGTGACGACGCGGACCGGCGTCTTGACCGCCTTGGCCAGGGCCTTGAGCTCCTCGATGGCGAAGGGCCGGATGTGGCTTTCGGGCTGGGCGCCGCGCTTGCCGGCCGCGATGTGGGGGCCTTCCACGTGAAGGCCGAGGATGTCGGGCAGCGCTCCCGCCGCCTTCGCTCCGCGCCCGCTCCGCGACTCCCGGCGGACCTGGTCGACCGCCCGAGCCGCCTTCTCGATATCCTTGCGCGAGGCGGTCATCAGGGTCGGCAGCAGCGACGTCGTGCCGTCCTGGGCGTGGAGGCGCAGGACCGTCCGGATGGCTTCCGGAGTCGCATCCATATAGTCGGCGCCGCCGCCGCCGTGCTGGTGGATGTCCACGAGGCCGGGGATGGCGATCAGGCCTCGCCGGTCGAAGACCTCGAGGACGAAGCGGCGGGAGCGGTCGTGGAGCCGGCGGGCCGCGGCTTCCAGCTTCTTGAAGCGGCCGACGGCCAGGATCCGCTTTCCCCGGACCAGGATGGCGCCGTCGGGGATGGTCCCGGCGGGCGTCAGGACGGCCCCGGCTCGGATCAGGGCGAAGGAGGCGGGCGGGCGGCCGACGGGATTGCGGGAGGTCTTGGGGCGTCGCCTCTTGGCGGGCTGCGACGGCTTGGCTTTTCCAGGCATGGCGGGTCTCCTTCTTGGCGGCCGGCGTCCGGTTCAGCGCGGACGCTCAGCTTCTCTCAAGCGAGGCGGCGATGGCGCCCTTCAGGGCGGCCAGGGCGGCCTCGGCTTTGGCTCGCGTCCGCGCTTCGGCCAGGACGCGGATGATGGGCTCGGTGTTGGACGGGCGGACGTGGATCCAGGCGTCCTTGAAGTCGACCTTCAGCCCGTCGGTCAGGTCGATCCGGCCCTTGGGCTCGTACAGCTTGCGCAGCCGGCCGATGAGGCGGTGGGCCTGCTCCGCGGAGCCGGCCATGCGGTCCTTGATCATGACGTAGCGCGGCAGGGAGGCCTGCAGGGCCGAGACCTTGCGCCCGGATTCGGCCATGAGCTCCAGGATCAGGGCCATGGCCGTGAAGCTGTCGCGGCAGGGATGGACCAGGGGGTCGATGACGCCGCCGTTGCCCTCGCCCCCCAGCACGGCCCGCGGGCGGGCGGAGAGAAGCCTCTCGACCACGTTGATCTCGCCGATGCGGGTCCGGAAGACGCGGCAGCCGCGCTCGGCGGCCAGGTCGTCGATCAGGCGGGAGCTCGACAGGTTGCAGACGATCGAGCCGCGCCGCTTGGCCAGGACGTGGCGGACGGCCAGGGCCATGGTCAGCTCCTCGCCCAGCGGCTCGCCGCGCTCGTTGACCACGGCCAGCCGGTCGGCATCGGCGTCCTGGACGAAGCCGACGTCGGCCCTGGAATCCCGGACGGCCCGGCAGACGTCGGAGATGTTCTCCGGCAGCGGCTCGGAGTCGTGGGCGAAGTCCCCGGCCGGATCGGTGTAGAGCGGCACGACCTGGCAGCCGAAGGCCTCCAGCAGCCTCGGGCCGAGCAGCGAGCCGGCCCCGTTGTTGCAGTCCAGGGCCACCCGCAGCTTGCGGCGGCGGACGACGTCCGTGTCGAAGCGGGACAGGATGCGGCGCAGGTGGGGCTCCGAGGCGTCTTCCAGCCGGGCCGGGGCGCGGTAGCGCTCGGGGCCGGCCAGGGCGAACTCGCCCTGATGGTAGATGTCGAGATACTCCTCGGTCTGCCGCGGCGTCAGGTAGAGGCCGTCGCGGCTGATGAACTTGAGCCCGTTCCACGGCTTGGGATTGTGGCTGGCGGTGACGGCGATGCCGCCCGCGGCCCTCTGGTGCTTGACCAGGTAGAGGAAGGAGGGGATGGCGCAGACGCCGACGTCGACGGTCTGGCCGCCCGTCGCGGCCAGACCGGCCGCCACGGCCTCGGCCAGCATGACCCCGGAGCGCCGCGTGTCGCGGCCGATGAGGACGGGGCCGCCTCCGACGTAGGTGCCGAAGGCCTGGGCCAGGGCGGCTGCCAGCTGCGGAGTCAGGCTGTCGCCGACGACACCGCGGGCGCCCGAGATGCTGATCTTGAGGGTCGTCTTGCTCTTCATCGCACCATCAGCTCGAGCTCGTGCAGGATCTCGTCGGCCCGCGAGCGGGCCCGGTCGCGGTCGCGGTCCTCGGCGATGACCCGGACCATGGGCTCGGTGGAGGAGGCCCGGACCTGGGCCCAGCCGGTCCGGTCCTCGATCCGGACGCCGTCGCCCGTGTCGACGGCTTTGGCTCCGAAGAGGGCCTTGATCTCGGCCACGACGCCATGGATTCGGGCCGGCGGACAGGCCATCTTCTCCTTGACGATATGGTAACGGGGCAAGTCCCCGATGAGGGCCGAGAGGCGCTTGCCGGAGGTGGCCAGCGATTCCAGAACCAGCCCCATGGTCGCGAAGCCGTCGAAGGCCGGCTGGAAGTCCATGGCGGCCACGCCGCCGCTGCCCTCGCCGGCCAGGACGGCCTCTTCCTGCAGGGCGGCATGAATGATGTGCGACTGGCCGACTTTTGTCCGCAGCAGCGGGCAGCTCCGGCCGGCGACGTCCTCGATCATGCGGGAGGTCGAGAAGCTGGTAACGATGGGGCCGGCCCGCCGGGCCAGGACCGCCGAGGCGACCAGGGGGAAGGTGAACTCCTCGGACAGGCTCTCGCCCGTCTCGCTGATCAGGGAGACGCGGCTGACGTCGCTGTTGAGGAGGAAGCCGGCGTCGGCGCCGATGACCTTGAGCACGGAGACGGCCTGTTGGGCGTTGCGCGGCCGCGGCTCGGGATCGTGGGGGAAGTAGCCGTTGGGCTCGTCGTTGATGGGGATGAGATCGAAGCCGAGCCGGGAGGCGAAGGCGGCCAGGAAGGGCGCCCCGGCCCCCGAGCAGGCGTCGATGACGACTTTGAAGCGGGCCCGCCGGATGGCTTCGACGTCGAGGTAGCGTTCCAAGTCGCGGAAGTAGGTCTCGACAGGCTCCCGGGATTCCGACAGAGAGCCCAGATGGTCCGTGTCGGCATTGCGGAAGCGTCCGACATGGTAGATGTCCAGGACTTCGGTCCCCTGGAAGGGGTTGAGGTAGGTCCCCTCGGCTCCCAGGAAGGTCAGGGCGTTCCAGAGGATGTCGTTGTGGCCGGCCGTGATGGAGACGCCGGCCCCGGCCCCGAGGCTGCGGACGGCATGCTGCAGCATGGGCGTGGGGCAGATCCCGAGGTCGATGACGTCGCAGCCGGCCGAAAGAAGCGCCGCGACGCAGGCCGAGCGGAGCATGGGGCCGTGGATGCGCGTGTCGCGGCCGAGGACGACCGGCCGGCCCTCGGCGAAAGCCCCGAAGGCGGCGGCGAAGTCCATGACCGTGCGGGGGGTGAGCGATTCGCCCACGATGCCGCGGACGCCGGAAAGACCGATCTTCAGAAGCTTCATGGAGGTTGGGATCGCGAGGGAATTATATCAGAAAAGCCGCCGCCGCTTCCCTGAAGGGGGGAGAATCATGTTTTCCTGCCGAATATGGGCGAAGAAATATCTTTAAGAAGAATAAATAGGGAATTACGTATACTGCCCTCACATCCTATGGGATCTGAGGGCGACGAAGGCTCGTACCCCTATTTTATGACGAAGCCGAGGCTGCCGCCGAGGCGCCAGCCGCCCAGATCGACGGAGACGTCGTACGGCGAGACGCCCAGGACGACGTACTTGGCGTCGGCGGCGATATACAGGAAGGGCCAGGGATAGATCCGCAGGCCGGCCGCGATCACCGCGCCCGGGGCGAAGCGGTCGACCTTGTAGTCCTGGACATAGGCATAGTCCACCGTCTGGCGGTAGTGGTAGAGGCCGGCCCCGGCGCGCGCGTAAAGGCCGACGAGGCCCAGCCGCAGCTCCCGGCTGACGGTCGCCTCGAGCCCCAGGAGGTGGAACCGGGCGTCGGAAGCGTAGACGCCCAGCACGCCGTCCCGCGTCGGGGCCCATTCGAAGCGCAGCCCGGCTTCCCAGCCGGACCGGAAGATGAGGTCGAATCCGACCGGGACGGCGATTCCCGTCCCGTAGGCTTGGCGGATGCCCGGCTCGTTCAGGCGCCGCCAGCCCGCGCCCCCCTCGATTCGCCAGTCCGCGGCCGAGGCCGCCGCGGCCAATGCCAGGCCGGCCAGCAGGCCGGCCGCGAGTCGCGTCCGCGCCGGGCGCCTCACAGGCCCGCCTCCGCGGACTCGCTCTCGACGCCGTTGAGGTCGATGGCGATGATCCGGTAGACGTAGCGCTGGTCCTTCTTCAGGCCCTTGACCTCGTAGACGGGCGAGGCTTCGGCCGGGATCTCGTCCAGCAGGACGAAGGCGTCCTCGCCCCTATCCTGCGGCCTCTTGTAGATCCGGTAGGACGCGATCCGGGTGTGGTTGCGGGCGTCGTCCTTCCAGGTCAGCTTGTCGATGAACTCGACGAAGAAGATGAAGTCGCTCTCCAGCCGCGTCAGGGCGGCGTCGGAGGGAGGGAAGAGGGTGTAGTGGATGTCGGCCCGCAGGGACATGGACGGCCCGGACGGCCCGATGGCGTCGATGGTCAGACCCGGCGAGGTCCCGTCGTAGCGGTGGCTGGCCGGCAGCGTCAGGGGCGAGAACGCCCGCCCGGCCGTGTAGTAGTCTCCCGCGTTCGCCGCATAGCCCCGCTCGATCTGCTCCAGCCCGTCGGCCTCCATCAGCCGCAGCAGCTTGTGCTCGGTATAGGAGTTGTCGTAGAGGAAGTTGGTCCCGGCGGCGTTCAAGCGGGCGTCGACGTGCCAGATGAGCAGCCCGTCGCCGGCCAAGCCCGCGTCGTTGCCCGTCCGGGTCCGGTTTTGGATCAGGAAGAACTCGTCGAACGGCCGGACCTCCTCGAACTCGGGCATCGTGATCAGGGCCTCGGCCGCGCCGCCGCTGGCGCCCAGGGTGAATCCCGACGTCCCGTAGACGAAGGATCGGGGCTCGATCCAGTCCAGGAGCATCTTGCTGAAGCCGTTGTGGTCGCCCCGGTTGGCGTCCATCATGTCCAGGCCGCCCACGCCGCCGCGCGGCCCCGTGGCGGCGTCATAGTCGTAGTAGTCCGGCAGGCCGAGGGCGTGGCCGGTCTCGTGCATGACGACGATCTGGTCGTAGGCGCCCGGCCAATTGCGGGCCTCCCACTGCCAGGAGTACTTGGCCCCGCTCAGTCTCTTCCCGTCCAGCGTCAAGGCGGAGCTGAAGCTGGTCTGGTAGCCCCACCAGAAGTTGCCCCAGCCGTTGTTGGGCCCGGCCCAGACGACGACGAAATAGTCGATGACTCCGTTGCCGTCGTTATCGTAGCGGCTGAAGTCGTGGCCCTGGGCGTCGAAGGCGGTCAGGGCCTCGCGGATCAGCGCTTCCCGGGCGGTCGTGGTCATGGCCATCGATGCCCGCGTCGCCGCGGGGCGGTACCAGCCGAGCACCGAGCCGCCGATCTCGAGCCGGCCGTAGGAGGCCCGCCGGTAATAGTTGCGCAGGCTCTCGTAGGGGTAGCCGCCGTCGCCGTCGCCGAAGAGCTTGGAGCCGATCACGGCCGGCGAATTGACGGCGGGGAAGTCGGAGAAGTCGATTAGCAGGGCGAAGACGCTGACCGCGCCCCGGCTCGGCAGGCCGCCGGTCCGGCCGCTGGGGAGCTCGAGCTCCTCGGTCGGCACGACGCCGGCCCTGGACGCCAGCTTCGCGCGCCGTTCGAGCAGCCGCGACCGGAATCCCGCCAGGAGGGCCGGGTCGAAGATATGGTTGCCCAGGGCCCGGGCGTTGGCCAAGCGCTGGGCATAGGAGCCGTCACGCAGATAGGAAGCCAGCTCGGCCTGGGTGGGAGGCTCCAGGGCCGCCGCGGGGACGGCGAGGGCTATCACGGTGCTGATGAGGGCCTTTCTGCTCCACATGGCGCCAGTCTAGCAATTCCCCCACCTCCGTTCAATGCGGGAGTTCGCTTTTGGGCCGCTTCCCCTTATAATAGGAGGACGCGATGACGAAGACGAGAGCCGCCAAGACCCGGTCTATCCTCCTGCGAGGGGCCGCCGCCGTCTGCGTCCTGGCGGCCGGGCTGGCCGCGTCCGGGCCGGGCCAGGATTTGGACGCCAAGGTCAAGGCCTTCCTGGACGGGCGAGCCGGCCGCTGGCACGACCTGAACATCCCGGCCATCGACGGCCGGATCTTGCACGACCTCGTCGTCGAGCACGGCTACAAGCGGGCCCTGGAAGTCGGCACATCCACCGGGCATTCCGGCGTCTGGATCGGCTGGGCCCTGAGCAAGACCGGCGGGCGTCTCCTGACCCTGGAGATCGACGAAGGCCGCCACGCCCAGGCGGTGGAGAGCTTCCGGGAGGCCGGTCTGGCCGACCGCGTCGAGGCCCGCCTCGGCGACGCCCACGAGATCGTGCCGACCTTGCGCGGCCCCTACGACTTCGTCTTTCTGGACGCCGACAAGGAGGGCAACCTCGCCTATGCCCGGGACCTCCTGCCCAAGCTGGCCAAGGGCGGCTGCATCGCCGTCCACAACATCTACGGCCGCGGCCGCGGCTGGACGCGCGAGTACTGGGATTTCGTGACCGCCCGGACCGACCTCGAGACCCGGGTCGAGACCCGCTCCTCCGGCGGCCTGGTCCTGTCCTTCAAGAAGTAGGCCGGTTCGCGGAGATCGCCCCCCATGTTCGACCAGCTGTCCGAGCGCCTGCAGAAGGTGGTCAAGTACCTCAAGGGCGAGGTCCAGGTCACCGAGAAGAACATGGCCGAGGCCCTGCGGATGCTCCGCCTGGCCTTCCTCGAGGCCGACGTCAACTATAAGGTCGTCAAGGACTTCGAGGCCCGGATCAAGGAGAAGGCCCTGCACCAGGAGGTGCTGGAGAGCCTGACCCCCGCCCAGCAGGTCATCAAGATCGTCCGCGACGAGATGACCGGGATCCTGGGCGGGACGGACAAGCCTCTCCAGTTCGAGGCCGCGCCGCCCTCGATCTTCATGATGGTCGGCCTGCAGGGCTCGGGCAAGACGACGACGACCGGCAAGCTGGCCCGCTGGGCCCTGGGCAAGGGCCGCCACCCGCTGCTCGTCTCCTTCGACCTCAAGCGCCCGGCCGCCCAGGACCAGCTGCGGACGATCGCCGGGGCCCTCCGCCTGCCGTTCTACGCCATGACGGCGGAGAAGATGGCCCGGCCCGAGGAGGCTCTCAAGGACCTCATCCGGGAGACCAAAGACCGCGGCCACGACCTCCTCCTGGTCGACACGGCCGGACGCCTCCACGTCGACGACGAGCTGATGGACGAGCTGAAGCTGGTCAAGACCATCCTGGATCCCGTCGAGACGATCTATGTCGGGGACGCCATGACCGGCCAGGACGCGGTCAAGAGCGCCCAGGCCTTCGCCGAGCGGATCGGGATCAGCTCGATCATCCTGACCAAGCTGGACGGCGACGCCCGCGGCGGCGCGGCCCTGTCCGTGGTCATGGTCACGGGCAAGCCGATCAAGTTCGTCGGCGTCGGCGAGAAGCCCGACCAGCTGGAGATCTTCCATCCCGACCGCATGGCCTCCCGCATCCTGGGACTGGGCGACATGCTGGGCCTGATCGAGAAGGCGGAGGAGGCGGCCGACCTCAAGGAAGCCGAGGCCATGGCCCGCAAGCTGCGCAAGGCCGAGTTCACCCTGGACGACTTCCGCAAGCAGCTCGGCCAGCTGAAGAAGATGGGCTCGCTCAGCAGCCTGCTGAGCCACCTGCCCGGGACGGGGCCGTTCAAGAAGCTGGCCGCCGCCGACGTCGACGACGGCAGGCTCCTCCACTTCGAGGCCATCATCGGCTCCATGACGGCGGCCGAGCGGGACAACCCGAGGATCATCGACGGCTCGCGGCGCCGCCGCATCGCCGCCGGCAGCGGCCGCCCGGTGCACGAGGTCAATCAGCTCCTGAAGCAGTTCCAGGAGATGCAGCGGATGATGAAGGGCGGCGCCTTCAAGAAGATGCTCGGCCGCATGGGCTGAGTATTCGGTCCGCTTTCATTCCCGGAAACCGGAGGAGAGCTCCTTAGGTTGGCAAAAGCCGGGCGCCGGGAATAGAATCGGGGCGGCCCGCCCGGGCCGGGAGGTCGCCATGCCGTCAGCCGTCCGATCCCGCTTCCTCTGCGCCGTTCTCGCCCTTGCCGCGTTCGCGCTCCCCGCCTGCCGGGGCGACGGGGCCGCCGCATCGGACGAAGCGGCCCCCCCCGTCCTCGTCGCGAAGGCCGATGTGAAGCGAGCCGCGCCCGGGGACAAGGTCGCCATCCGCATCCAGGCCCCGTCCATGAGAAAAGGGAGCGGGCTGAAGGCGGAGATCCTCGTCCCGGGCCGGGGGCCGAGCTCTCTGGCCGTCCTCCCGGAGCAAGGCCGCCCGGGCGAATGGACGGCCTCTTTCGATGTTCCCGCGGACGCCCCGGAGGGCTTCTACGCGATCACCGTCTCCGGAACCGCTTCCGGGAAGCCGGCCGTAGCCAAGGCGAGCTGGCTCGTCGGCCGGGTCATCGGCGACTTCTTCATCACAAGCGGCGTCGATCCGGCCGATCCCGCCGCCGACATCGAGGCTTGTCTGCGCGGCTTTCAGAGAGTCGGCGGAAATCTGGTCGTCGTCCACGACAACATCAACAAAAAGGCCTGGTACCCGTCGAAGGTCTGCGCCGTGGCCGCGGAGGCCGGCTCGCCGGACGATCGGGTCGGAAAGGCCCTCGAGCTGGCCGATCGCCTGGGGATGCCCGTCCTCCTCTCCGTCGTCTGGGACATGACCCGGACCATCCCGGGATCCGAGCGGATGGCCGGCATGAAGGCGGTGATGGCGGAGATGTGGTCGCTCTTCGCCGCCCATCCCAGCTTGATCGGATTCTACGACTACCAGGAAGGCAGCGGCACCTATTTCGCGGCCCACGTCCGGGAGTTCTCCGACGCGGTCAAGGCGCTGGACAGGGGTCTGTACGCGGCATGCGCCCCCTATCTCGACGATCCTCTCCTGGCCGGCTATCTGGCGGCCATCGACAGCCTGGACATCTCCATCTACCAGGGCGCTTTCGAGGCCTCCTACCGGCCCGACAACCGCAAGAATTTCCCGGTCCGGCGGACGAAGGACTTCGCCGCCCTCTCGGCCGGGGCCATGCGGGCCGCGGGCAAGATCGCCCTCTCGCACGTCGAGCTCTTCGGATATCTCGAGCGACGCAGCGCCGGCGAATACCTGGCGACGCCCGAGGACGCCTTCGACCAGATTGCCAGCGCGGCAACGTGCGGCGGCCCGGACGGGATCACCCTCTTCACCTGGCACTACAACGTCCACCGCATGGGCAAGACCATCCCGGCGGCCCGGGAGATGGGCGCGGCGGTGGCCAAGGGCCTGGACTTCTACCGGGCCGCGGCGAACCGGGCCGCCGTCTGGCCCGGTGACGTCACGCTCTACATCCCCTACAGCGACTGGTGGGTCGATCGGTGGTCCGACTCGATCGCTCCGGCCCTCGACGCGCTGCGCCGGGTCGGAGTCGCGGCCGACATCGAGCCGTTCATCCCGCCCAAGGGCGAGGAAATCCTGCCCTTCTATCCCTACGGGATGAACGAGGATCAGCTGAAGGGCTGGCTGGAGCGCAAGACCGCCCTTGTTCTGGCGGGGATTTCGGGTATGCAGGACACCGACAGCCGCCTTCTTAGAGCCTATGTCGAGAAGGGGGGAGCGGCTCTGTTGTTCGGACCGGACATCCCTTACGGCGATCTCTTCGACCGGGACGCTCTCGTCGGCGGGAAGGAAGGCGTCCGAGCGCCGAGGGCGAGGCTTGTCGTCAAAGACGGGCTCGCGCCGACGAGCTCCGCGGCGGCGAAGACGGCTCCGGGCCGCGCTTTCGCGCTGGGGGGTGAAGCCGTAGCGGCCTGGACACCGACGACGGCGAAAGCCGTGGCCGCATTCGAGGATGGCCGGGCCGCCATCCTGGTCAACAAGCTCGGCCAGGGAACGGTCATCACATGTACCCTGAGCCTGGAACAGATGGCCGCTAGGGCGCCGGACCTGCTCCTGGATGTCATCGACTTGGCGTTGACGAGCTTGGGCCGGTCGCGGGCCTTCGATTGGGAAGGCGTCTCGGAAGCCATGGATATCGCTCAGGCCGCAGGCCAGGATGGCGGCTCGATCGCGGCGGTCCATCCAGGGCCCGGCGCGGTCCATCTGGTCCTTCGGCCGCGATTCCTTCTGGCCGGACGATCCTACGAGCTGATCGACCATCTGACCGGGGCGAGACTGACGCTCACGGCGAAAGGGGCGGCCGCGATCCGGCGGACGCTCCGGCCCCATGAGGCGGCGGCTCTCTCGCTGGCCCCTATCTTAGGATTCGATTGACCGTAGCGACCAGGCGCTCGCCGGCGTCCTCCCGGAAGGGGAAGAGCTGGTAGAACATGGGCGCGCACCAGGCCGCATAGTCCGTCGGATCGGCGTAGGCCCGGCGGGTCGGAATGTATCCGATATCCCCATTGGCGAAGCCGACGGGGAAGAGAGGATCGCGGCCGCGGCGCAGAGCCGGCCCGAAATCCGTGAAGACCTCGCCCGGCAGTCCCGCCAGCCGGACGGGGCCGACGGCCATGGC
>CAZKXI010000029.1:0-31523 GCA_964556755.1 uncultured Eubacteriales bacterium | reverse complement strand
GTGCGTCCAGGCTTGTGCCTACGAAGCCATCGCGATCGCCGGCCGGGAAGCCTCGGTCGAGTCCCTCGTCGACGAGGTCGAGCGCGACCGCGTCTTCTTCGAGCAGTCCGGCGGCGGGGCCACGCTCTCGGGCGGCGAGCCCCTCTCCCAGCCGGTCTTTGCGGTCGGGCTGCTGCGGGCCCTGAGGGCGCGCGGCCTTCACACCGCCCTCGATACATCCGGCCTGGCCCCCTGGCCCGTTCTCGACCGGGTCGCGTCGGAAGCGGATCTTGTCCTCTATGACCTCAAGATTATCGACGAAGCGCGCCACCGCGAGCTGACCGGCGCTTCCAACAAGATCATCCTCGAGAACCTCGTCCGCCTGTCCGGGCGGGGTCGCCCCCTCCATGTTCGCGTTCCCCTTATCGGCGGCGCCAACGACGACGACGCCTCGATCCGGGCCCTCATCGACTTCCTGCGGCCCCTGCCGGCCTGCCGGCGCGTCGATCTTCTGGCCTACCACAAGGGCGGGCAGGAGAAGTATCGCGCCCTCGGCCAAGAGGGCTTCTTCCGCGTCTTCGCCCCTCCGTCCGAGGAGAGGATGGAGGCCGTCCGGCGGGCTTTCGCCGAGGCCGGATTCACCGTCACGATCGGAGGCTGAGCATGATGTCCGCCCGCGTCAAGAAGCTGCGCGACCAGAGCCTGAAGGCCGTTCCCTCGATCTCGGGCGAGCGGGCCAAGCTGATCACCGAGTTCTACAAGAGCCCGGAAGCCGGCCGCGTCTCGCCGGCCGTGGCCCACGCCCTGGCCTTCAAGCACATCCTGGCCAGCAAGACCGTCGTCTTCAACACCGGCGAGCTCATCGTCGGCGAGAGGGGCCATGCGCCCAAGGCGACGCCGACCTATCCCGAGGTCACCTGCCACAGCGTCCAGGACCTGCGCATCCTCGACTCGCGGCCCAAGACGTCCTTCAAATGCGACGCCCGCACCATCGCCCTGTACGAGAGGGAGATCATCCCCTTCTGGCGCGGCCGCTCCATCCGCGACCGGATGATGGAGGAGCTGCCCGGGGAGTGGAAGGACGCCTACGAGGCCGGCGTCTTCACCGAGTTCATGGAGCAGAGAGCGCCCGGCCACACCGTCCTCGACGACAAGATCTACCGCAAGGGGATGCTCGACTTCATCGCCGACATCGACGCGGCTATCGCCCGGCTCGACTTCCTAGCCGACCCCGAGGCCCTGGACAAGAGGGAAGAGCTGAAGGCCATGCGCATCGCCGCCGAGGCCCTGATCGCCTCCGCCCGCCGCCACGCCGACAAGGCCCGGGACCTGGCGGCCAAGGAGAAGAGCCCGGAGAGGAAGAAGGAGCTGCTGAAGATCGCGGCCGTCTGCGATTGGGTCCCGGCCCACGCCCCGCGCGACTTCCACGAGGCCCTGCAGGCCTATTGGTTCGTCCACCTGGGGGTCATCACCGAGTACAACACCTGGGACTCCTTCAACCCGGGCCGGCTCGACCAGCACCTCTGGCCCTTCTACCGGAAGGGGCTGGCCGACGGCAGCCTGACCCGCGAGAGCGCGGCCGAGCTGCTGCAGTGCTTCTGGGTCAAGTTCAACAACCAGCCCGCCCCGCCCAAGGTCGGCGTCACGGCCGAGGAGAGCGGGACCTATACCGACTTCGCCCTGATCAACATCGGCGGCCTGAAGGCCGACGGCTCGAACGCGGTCAACGACCTGTCGTTCCTCCTCCTCGACGTCATCGAGGAGATGCGCCTCCTGCAGCCCAGCTCCATGGTCCAGATCTCGTCCAAGGGGCCCGACGCCTTCCTCTGGCGGGCCCTCAAGATCGTCAAGACCGGATTCGGCCAGCCCTCGATCTTCAACACCGACGCCATCGTCAAGGAGCTGGTGCGCCAGGGCAAGAGCTTCGCCGACGCCCGCGACGGCGGGGCCTCGGGCTGCGTCGAATCGGGCGCCTTCGGCAAGGAGAACTACACCCTGACGGGCTACTTCAATATCCCCAAGGTCTTCGAGCTGACCCTGCACGACGGCTTCGACCCGCGGACCAAGAAGCAGCTCGGGCCGAAGACCGGCGATCCGGCCTCGTTCAAGACCTTCGACCAGCTCTTTGCCGCCTTTCGGACCCAGCTCCGGCGCTTCATCGACGTCAAGATCGCCGGCAACGCCATCATTGAGCGGCTCTATGCGAAGGTCCTGCCGGCCCCCTTCCTATCGGTCCTGACCGACGACTGCATCGCCAACGGCAGGGACTACCACGCCGGCGGCGCCCGGTATAACAGCAACTATATCCAGGGCGTCGGGCTGGGCTCGATCACCGACATCCTGGCCGCGGTCAAGACCCACGTCTACGAGCGCAAGACCGTGTCCATGAAGAGGCTCCTCGAGGCCCTGAAGGCGAACTTCGCCGGGCAAGAAGAGCTGCGCCGGACGCTGCTCAACAAGTCGCCGAGGTGGGGCAATGACGACGACGCGGCCGACGATCTGGCCAAGGCCGTCTTCGAGGAGTATTTTGCGGCCATCGACGGCCGGCCCACGGTGCGCGGCGGCACGTATCGGATCAACCTCCTGCCGACGACCGTTCATGTCTACTTCGGCAAGGTCACCGGAGCCACCCCCGATGGCCGCAAGGCCGGCGAGACGCTCAGCGAGGGCATCTCGCCCGTCCAGGGCTCGGACCGCAAGGGCCCGACCGCCGTCCTCAAGTCGGCCGCCAAGATCGACCATGTCCGCACCGGCGGCACCCTGCTCAACCAGAAGTTCACGCCCCAGCTCCTGGCCGGCGAGGAGGGCATCCCGACCCTCGGCCACCTGGTCCGGGGCTACTTCAAGATGGACGGCCACCACATCCAGTTCAACGTCGTCACGGCGGACACGCTGCGCGACGCCCAGAAGCACCCGGAGAAGTACCGCGATCTGATCGTGCGGGTCGCGGGCTACAGCGACTACTTCTTGGACTGCTCGGTCGACCTGCAGAACGAGATCATCCGCCGCACCGAGCACCTGGGGTTCTGATCGCTAAGGCCGGTCTTTTTTCTTGACGTCCGTAACGCTGGTCACCTTCACCCAATAAGTGAATTCCCGCTTCGGATCCACCGGTGCCGTGAAGAGCTCCCGGGATTCATTGGCCTGAAGGACCTTATCCGTTTCCGAGGTCTCCTCCTCGCTGACGCACGCGTTGGACTTGTCGTATTTCTTGACGACGTAGGTGTAGGAATAATAAACGGCATAATCGTTGGAATTGCTGGCCTTCACAAAATAGCCATTGGAGGAATAGACCCTCACTCCGCCGGATGAGGCGGAGCTGGGTTGATTAGGCTGGAGCTCGGCCTCTGCAGCTGCGAGTCCGCAAGCCAGAAGAACGATCGCCGACAGCCATACTGTTCGACGCACTCCGTTCATGGACAATCCCTCCTTTTCGCATGGGTGCGGGAGCCGATCCCGTTCGCTCCGTTCCGCGTGAATAAGGTAATCCCCGCCGCGAGAGGCGTCAAGGCGTCCGTCCTTACCGGATATTCACCGGCCGTGACAAGTCGGCTTCCCTCGCCGCGCCCTTGTCGAAGACGACCCGGACGGTCCGGCCCGCGCCCGTGCGGTCAGTCAGCGTCCAGCCGCCTCCGGCCGCGGGCGCCACGTCCACCATGTCCAGCCCGAAGGCCTTCCCCCTGGCCCGGTCCACGTAGACCTGGCCGTAGTGGTCGATGATCCGGCTGGCCGCCTCGGCCGCGGCCCCGTTGCCCCAGTCGTAGATGGTGAAGACGCCCATGCCCTGGCCGGCGGCGCTGGTCCTGCCGCCGTGGCCGTAGTTCTCCATGGTGAAGCCGTAATCCCGCGGGCCGAACCAGGGATAGACCTTCTCCCACATGGCTTTGACCTTGGGATTCTCGGGAGCGTACATCATGATAAAGCCGGAGCGCAGAGCGGCCACGCCCCGCTCGAAATAGGCCGTTTCGCCCGTCGCCTTGTAGTAGTCCAGGAAGAGCTCGGCAAAGAGCGTCTCGCGCGAGTCGTTCCACTCGCCGTCGGAGTTCATGACCCCGAAGCCGCCGAGCGCGGGAACGTGGATGAACGGCGGCTGCCAGACCTGCTGGGCCATCGACAGCTCGTCCAGCGTCCGGCGGCCCCAGGCCAGATAGGAGTCCTTCCCCGTGGCATTCCATGCGGAAAGCAGCGCTTCCGCCGTCCAGAACATCGACAAAGTGTTCTGCTTGTAGAGGGCGTTTCGCTCGACCTTGCGTCCGAGCTGGGCCGGCAGCCCCCAATCGCAGCAGGACCAGTAGGTCTCGAAGTCCTCCCAGCGGCCGTCCGGAACGATCTCGTGGAGCACGGCGTCCACGGCCCGCAATCCGGCCGCTCGATAATCCTTGCGGCCCGTCATCGCGGCCAGCTCGAGCAGGAACGTGGCCCCGGCGCTGCTCTCCGGCGTCTTGTTCATGACGGATCCCGCGGCCCGCGTTGCGGGATGCACCCAGCCGGGAAAGAATCCTTCGCCGTCCTGCAGCTTCAGCAGAGCCGCGGCGTAGCTCTCGGCGTAGGCGAGGAGCCGGAGGTCGGGCTCCAGGTCCTTGTGCCAGCGGATCATCTGCAGGGCCGTCCAGCTGGAGTCCAGGATGTGAAAATAGTCGGCGGTCACGCCGCTCTCCTCGGGTCGGCGGTTGGAATTGGTCCAATAGGCCGTCTCCCAGCCCTTGGGCCGCTTGACCTTCTTTCCTCCGACTTCCACCTCGACGTTGTCGGTTCGGAGGACCGAGGGAAAGAGGCCCCCTGTCTGGGGCGCGCTCAGGGCCAGTTCCTTCGTCAATCGGGCTCGCCGCAAGAAATCCTGGTTATTCGTCCGGCGGCCGAAGCGGTAGAGGCCCGAAGCGCTCCGCAGGGAGGAGAACCAGGCCTGGTTCCAGATGGACAAGAACTCGCGCTGGTACCACGGATCCGGAGAGTTGGGCGACTGCGAGATGTTGACGATGAACTGCGGCGCGCCGACGCGGCGCCCGCCGAGGTCGAACTCCTGCCAGACGTGCGGTCCCCACGTCTTGAAGGCCCAGTCATAGGTCCGCTCGATGTAACGGTCGAGCGGCGCCTGGACGGGCTCGCCCGCGTTGTAGAGGGGCCGCCCCCAGCGCTCCCACAGGAAGCCGGCGGCGCGCCGCCACGGGTTGGGCGCCGAAGCCGTGTCGCGCGAGGCCAGGACGAAGAAGGCCAGCTCGACGGTCCCCGGTCCGATCCTCATCCCCGGCTTCTTCTTGAAGAGGACGTGAAGCGGAACCTCGGTGAGGCTCAAGCCCAGCTTGGCTTCCCGGGCGGGCGCATCGTAGTCCAGGAACCAGGGCGTATTCTCGCTTCGGCCCACCAGATCGAGGTCGGGGATGATGGCCAGCGACAGCCCCCCGCCCGCCGTGATCAGGGCCGGCGAGCGGAAGACATGCTGGGCCACCACGAACCCGGGCTCCGGGGCCAGATGGGGCGCCCACCAGACATCCGGAGAGACGCGCCAGCGGAAGGAGGCGGCCAGCTCATCCTGGGCGATCTCGGAATCCGCCGTCCAAACGATGGAGACGCGGGCCGTTTCCGCATCCAAAGCCCGGGCCTCGATCCGGTCGGGCGCCCGTCCGGCCAGCTGGGGCGCGGTTATCTCCACCCACGGCGCGCCGGCGAGCGAGATCGTCCCTCCGGACGTCGAGGCCTTGACCTCGAGCAACGGTTGAGACGGGGCGACGGCGGCGTTGGAGGAGAGGATGGCGAGCGGCCGGCTCTCGGACTTCGGAGCCGGGCGCGAAGCGGCGAAGCCTATCAAGGCGGCGGCAGCGGTTAAAACGGCGGCGGCTTTCAGGGCGCGGCGGCGGTGCGGCGAAGGCATGGCTCTCTCCTCGTGGGAGCGATTCTATCACGACCGGCAACGGAGCGCGCGATGTCGCCGCCTGCGGCCTCAGAGATGACCCGGGCCGGCCAGGACCCGGAAGACCTCGACTTCGCCGTAGGCAGGGGAGGATGTCCGTGTGAAAGGCTCAAACCGGCCGGGACGGGCCCGCGCCGCCGCCCGCTCGCGGCGGCCGTTCTCCGGCGCCCAAGCCGGGCTCCAGACGACGAGCCAGCGGGCCCCGACTCCCTCCAGGGTCTTCAGCCAGCCGCCCTCGCTCTCCGCCGCCAGGGCCCCGGGGTAGGGCAAGCGGCCCCAATTGATGTAGTGGACGGACGCCCGGGGCGGCGTGCCGGCCCAGGGCAGCGACAGCTCGGCTTCGTTGACGGCGACGGAGTCCCCGGGCTGGAGCTCAGCATCGAGAGCCGCCCAGGCTTGGCCGAGCGAGCCGTATTGAGCGGCGTAGTATCCGGCGGCGCTGATCTTCTCTCCCGAGAGAGCGGCGCGGAGAATCCAGCGGTATCCGGGCTGGCGGGCCAGGTAGGCCCACACTCCCGCGCATCCCGCCGCGAGAAGCAGGCTGAAGGCCCAACGGGCCGCGACAAGCCGCTTTCCCCGGGCCCGGCGGATCGCCGCGGCCAGGGCGATGATGGGCAGCGGCGCCAGAAAGATGATGTAGCGCGGGATGCGTACGGGCTGGAAGGCGAAGAAGAGAACGAGGACGGCTGGAAAGAGCGAGACAAAAGCCGAGGCGACGGCGTCGCGGCGCTTCCAGGCGGCCCACAGGGAGAGAGCGAAGAGCAGCCAACCGGCCGCGAAAAGCGGGCCGAAGCCGTTCAAGTGCGTATAGCCCCATACGCCCCTGACGGTTTCCTTGAAGGGATAGAGAAGCCAGCCCCAGGGCGAAGAGACATACCAGCTCTCGTACGCGGCCGGGAAGTCGGCGGCCGAGACGATCCCGCCGAAGATCCTCCGGCCCGCGAGCGTCAGGCCGATGGGATAGATGGGATTCCCCGTCAGGAGGAGGTTGCGGGCGTAGCTCCCCGCGCCGGCGATGGCGGCGAGAAGCGAGGCGGGGGCCCAGAGCCGGACCGCCGCCCGGCGGAGGGCGGGGCGTCGGAAGAGGGCTGCCGCCGGCGGGATCGCGAGCGGCAAAAGGTAGAAGAACGTGGACTTTGTTCCCAGAGCCAGCCCCGCCGCCGAGGCGAAGGCGAGGAGGTGGACGACTCTTCCCGTCCGGGCCCAGGCGATGGAAGCCGCCGCGGAGGCGGTCCAGAAGGCGGCGTAGAGGAGGTCCACATAGGCCATGCCGCTCTGGATGATCCCGATCGGCAGGGCGGCGGCCGCCAGGCCGCAGGCCGCCGCCCAGCGGGCTCCCGCCAGCCGCCGGCCCAGGCTGGATCCGGCCGCGGCCATGAGCGGCAGGCCCAGGGCCTGAACGAGCTTGGCCGAGACGAGCCTGCCGCCGTCGAGGAGCGCCAGCCAGGCGGCGAGAAGCTCCCCGTTCCAGGCGAACCAGCGATGCTGCCCGGGCCAGCCCGACAGGTCGAGCCCGCCTTGCCGCGCCCAGCGGACGGCGAAGGGAAGATGGTAGCCCAGCGCATCCCAGCCGTCCGGCGGGGCCAGAGCGGCCAACAGGAGGCGGGCGAGGAGAGTGATGCCGGCGATGGCGGCCGCGGGGACGAGCCAGCGGGGGAGCGGCCGGATGCGCCCGGTGGGAGGCGCGAAGGGGCGCTTCGCCGCCAAGCCGAGATGGAGACCCAGGAAGGCCGCGGCCGCAAGCCGGACGCTCGCAGGGCGCAGGAGCCCGGCCCAGCCCAGAAGCTGGACGGCCGCGACGGCTTCCAGGCCAACGAGAAGGCAGGCGGCCAGCAAGGCCTCGTCCGGCCGGCTGCCCGCCCGGCGCCGGACGAGGACATAGGCCGACAAGATCAAGATCCCGGCCGTTATCGCCGCCATGGAGACCGCCGGCGAGATCATAGCCGTCCCTTTTGCGGCCTGTCAAATAGCCTCCCGAGCGCCGCAATGATCCGTCCTGACAAAGCGTCTCACGTTGCCCTTTATCCCGCTCGAGGATGTGCTAAGATGGGCCTTCCCATCGCTCAGGAGGTCCTCGATGCGCTCCCCCCGCACTTTTCTCAGGCTCGCCGCCGCCGGCATGATCCTGGCCGCCGCGTTGCCGGCAGTCCGTTCCCGCGCTTCCGCGGAGGATGCGATCGCCGCGGACGACCGCGCCGGAAGGGTCAAGTCCGAGGCCCAACACGTCGCGGACCGCGGCGACGGGACCTTCCTCAATCCCATCCTGCCGGGGGATTATCCCGATCCCAGCGTCTGCCGCGTCGGCCATGACTACTACATGACCCACACGCCGGGCACCGCGCTGCCCGGCCTGATGGTCTGGCACTCCCGCGACCTTGTGAACTGGCGGCCCCTGGGGCCGGCTCTGACCCGTCATCTTGGCGACGTCTGGGCCCCGGACATCAGCTGGCGGGACGGCGAGTTCATGATCTACTTTCCGGCCTTCGTCACCGATCCCGATGGAACGAAGCGGCAGACGAACTTCGTCGTCACGGCCAAGGGTCCGGCCGGGCCCTGGAGCGAGCCGGTCGATCTTCGGGTCGACGGCATCGATCCCTGCCCCGTCACGGACGAGGCCGGCCGCCGCTTTCTCTACCTCTCCGGCGGGATGATGGTCCGCTTATCGCCTGACGGCAAGTCGACCCAAGGCCGGCCGGTCAAGGTCTATGACGGCTGGCCCATCCCGACCGAATGGAACATCGAGTGCTTCTGCCTGGAGAGCCCCAAGCTCTTCCGCCGCGGCCGATACTCCTACCTTGTCTCGGCCCAGGGCGGTACGGCCGGGCCTTCGACCAGCCACATGGCCGTCGTGGCCCGGTCCGAGTCCCCGACCGGGCCCTGGACGAACATGCCGTCCAACCCGCTCCTGCGGACCCGCCGCCGGTCCGATCCCTGGTGGTCGCAGGGCCACGGCACGATCCTCGAGGCCGCCGACGGCAGCTGGTGGATGATGTACCACGGCTACGCGAACGGCTTCCGGGAGCTGGGGCGCTCGACCCTGCTCGTGCCGATCGAATGGACGGCCGACGGCTGGCCCCGCATCCCGGCCGGCGCCGATCCGGGCGCTCCTTTGAAGAAGCCCGCCGGAGACAATGTCGGCCACGGCATCCCTCTGTCCGACGGCTTCGCCGGAAGCGTTCTCGGCCCGCAGTGGCGGCGTTGGGGGGCCGGCGGGGAGCCCGATTCAATCCGGGTCGGCGGGGGAGCGCTGCGCATTCGCGCCCGCGGCGCCTCGGTCGGCCAGGGCGCCATGGCCACGGTCATGCCGTTGAACCACTCGTACGAGGCCCAGGTGGAGGTCGCGACGCCGGCCGGAGCGGAAGCGGGCCTCCTGCTCGTCTATGACGGCGAGTTCTACGGCGGCCTCTCGGTCCGGGCGGGCAAGATCGTCTCCCATCTGCGGGGCCGGCCGTGGCAGGCCCTGGAAGCGCCCCGCGGACGGGTCTTCCTGAAGCTCCGGGCCGTGGAGCACGACGTGGAGCTTCTCTTCGGGCCTGACGGCCGGACCTGGACCAAGCTCGAGGGCGGGCTGGAGATGTCCGGCTATCACCACGAGACATTCCGGACCTGGGGCACGCTCAAGATCGCGCTCTTCGCGGCCGGAGAGGGCGAGGCGGCTTTCAGGGACTTTCGCTATCGCGGGCTCTGAGGGCGGCCGGCCCTTGCGGCCCCCCCTCGCCGCGGGGGCGATTTGAAGTAGAATGGATCGAGGCCGCGCGAGAGCGGCCCGAGATCGAGCAAGGAGACCCCCTCATGAGCTTCAAACGAATCCGGATGGCGGCCCTTTTCCTGGCGGCGTCCCTGATGCTGACGGCGGCGTCCGCGCCCGCCCAGGACCTCAAGCCCGTCAGCTTGGGACAGCCCATGCCGGACTTCACCTTGCCCGTCCTGCAGGGCGGCCAGGCCGGCATCGCCGGGCTGTCCGGCAAGAACATCCTGCTCGTCTTCCCCCGCGGCCTGGCCGGGGTGGACCACTGGTGCCACATCTGCAACTACCAGTACCTGGAGCTGGCCGCGCTGGAGGCTGCCTCCGGCTTTCGCAAGGCGCGTAGCATGGAGGTCCTCTTCGTCCTGCCTTACGAGAAGGACCTGGTCCAGAAGTGGGCCGAGGCGTTTCCCAGCCAGCTCCGCGACATCGATATGTGGAAGAACCCGGTCGAGGGAGCCGTCCTTGACGACAAGGCCAAGGCCAGGGTCGACCTCATGAGGAGATCCTTCCCGCAGCGCTTCCTCTACGAGAAGGGGCAGGTGCCGTTTCCGTTCCCCGTCCTGATCGACGAGGGGGCCAAGGTGTCCAAGGGGCTGGGCCTCTTCACCCTGGAGTGGAACGGAGCCAAGATCGAGCAGAATATCCCGACCGTCTTCCTCATCGACGCCAAGGGCATCGTCCGCTTCAAGTATATCAGCCAGACGACGTTCGACCGTCCCTCGGCCGAGTCCATCCTGAAGATCGCCGCCGCGCTGGGGATGTGAGCCGTGGCCGGGGAACGCGCCGATCACGAGCCGCCGCGGGCCGTGGCCGAATGGGGCTGGCGATACCACCACATGGGGATTCCGACCACCGAGCCCAAGCCGGGGGAGGTCCACCTCTCCGGGCTCAAGATCCATGTCGCCGGATTTCCGACCAGCCCCTATGGCGTCGAGTGGATGCGCTTCGATCCGGACAGCGAAGTCCATCCGCTGGTCCGCGCCATGCCCCACATCGCCTTCGAGGTCGACGACTTGGATCAAGCCCTGGCGGGAAAGACGCTGCTCGGCGAGCCCTCCCGCCTGGCCGAAGGCGGGCGGGTGGCGATGATCCTGCACAACGGCATGCCCGTAGAGCTTTTAGAGTTCGCTCCCAAGGGAAAAAGAGAATGATCAAGGACGACCTCGCCTGCCTGTCTCCGAAATACCGTCCCTCCCGCGCCGTACGCTTGCTCGGCGTCGGGGCCGCCTGGCTGGCCCTCGCGGCGGGAGGCGCTTGGGCCGCATCTCCCGGCCGCCAGGAGGCGCCTCCCCTCAAGGACCGCCTGCAGGCCGTCCTGGATCCCATCGCGGCCGGCGAGAAGCGCGTCGGCGTATCGGCCGGGATCGTCCTGGCCGATGGGACCGAGATCGCGTTGACCGCCGGTCTGGCCGACCGGGAGGCCGCCGTGCCTCTCAAACCCGCCGACCGCTTGCTCATGGGCAGCGTCGGCAAGACCTACGTCGCGGCCGTGGCCCTGCAGCTCGTGGCGGAAGGGAAGATCCGCTTGGAGGACAAGATTGCGGACTGGCTGAGCCGGGAGCCCTGGTTTCCCCGCCTGCCCAACGGCGGCGAGGCGACCATCCGGCACTTGATGACCCACACCAGCGGACTGGTCCGCTACGAGTTCCAGGAGGCTTTCACCGCCGACTTGACCCGCCAGCCGGCCAAGGTCTGGAAGCCGGCCGAGCTGCTCGCTTACATCCTGGACAAGAAGCCGCCCTTCGCGCCGGGGCAGGGCTGGGAGTACTCGGACACGAACTACATCGTCCTGGGATTGATCATCGAGAAGGCGGGGAAGGCGCCCTACTATCAACAGCTCCAACGGCGCGTCCTCCGCCCCCTCGGCCTGTCCGATACCGTGCCCTCCGACAGCCGCCGCATTCCCGGACTGGCCCAGGGGTACGCCGGACCGGGAAATCCCTTCGGCGGGGCGGATGCCATGATCCAGGGCGGCCTCTTCGCCGTTAATCCTCAGTTCGAGTGGACCGGCGGCGGACTGGCCTGCACGACCCTCGACCTGGCTCGCTGGGCCAAGGGCCTTTACGAGGGGAAGGCTTTTTCGACGGACCTGGTCAAGACCATGATCGACGCGGCCGTCCCGGCCCGGCTGGGCCGCGACACCAAGTACGGCCTGGGCGTGATCGTCAGGCCCACGGACTACGGGATCGCCTGGGGCCACAGCGGATTCTTCCCCGGCTACCTGACCGAGATGCTGTACTTCCCCGACTCCAAGCTGGCTGTCGCGGTCCAGCTCAACACCAGCTATCCGAAGGACTTGACCAAGTCGCCGTTGCGCATCCTCCTCGAGCTGGCCGCCGCCGTCCTCGGCCCGCCGCCGGCCCGCTGACGTGACAGGGGAAGCGGGTCTCTTCCCCCATCTCCGGAGATGGGAGAAAAACCAAGGGGCGCTTCCGCCGTCTCGGGGGGAAGCCGGGCTCTCCGTCAGAACCGGATGAAAGCCTTGAGAACTCCGTCCAGGCGGTCAGCGGCCGTGGCGAAGGCTCGCGGGGCCTCGTCGATGGAGAAGGCGTGGCTGGCCAGCCAGGCGACGTCGATGTGGCGGCTCTCGATGAGCCGCAGGGCCTTTTCCAGGCAGCGATTCTGGCGGCGGACGTTGCGGATCGCGATCTCCTTGCGCCTCAGCTTGGCGATCGGGTAGGCGATCCGCTCGGCTAGGGGAATGCCGATCTGGTAGATCGTCGCGCCGGGCTTGGCCAGCTCGATCGCCTGGTCGATGGCGGCGGGGTCGCCGCTGACTTCAAAAACGGCGTCCAGGCCGAGCGGCCGGCGGGCCATGATACCCTGGACGATGTCTTCCCGATCAGGGTTGGAAGACCACAAGGCCCCGGCCTTGAGCGCGGCCGCGGCGCGGGCGTCCGAGCGGTCGGAAGCGAAGATCTCGCCGATTCCGGCGGCCTTCAAAGCCAGAATGACGCAGAGTCCTATGGGTCCCGTGCCCAGGACGCCGATCGAGCGGCCGGGAGCGCCGCCGCCGAGCTGAAGGGCGTGCAGGGCGATGGAGAGGGGCTCGGCCAGCATGGCTTCGACCGGCGTCAGCCCGGCCGGAAGGGGAAAGAGATTCCGCTCCGGCATCGTGAAAAGCTCGGCCAGGCAGCCGTCCCTCTCGCCGGGGTGGCCCAGGAATCCGACTTGGCGGCAGGTGTGGGGCCGGCCCGTCCGGCATTGGTCGCAGGCGCCGCAGGATATAGCCGGCTCGACGGCGACCCTGTCGCCCGGCTTGACCCGGCTGACGGCCGATCCGACCGCCTCGACCACGGCGGAGCATTCGTGGCCGACGACCGCGGGGGTGTGGACCTTCTCGCTCCCGACCTTGTCGGCGATGTAGTAGTGCAGGTCGCTGCCGCACAATCCGGCTACAGCGGTCCGCAGGAGGACTTCATCCGGGGCTTGCATCCTCGGGTCGGGAAGGTCGCGGACTCCGACCGCGCGGACTCCGGTCAGGACGGCGGCTTTCATGACGGGCTCCTCTCCTCCCGATGATAGCAGAGGAGGCCGGCCGCGTCACGTCCGCCGGGGAGCCTGAGGGGGCGGGCTTGACAAGGGAAGCGGGGCGGCTTATCCTTTGAGGTGAGTAAACGCTCACTCACTCAGGAGCCTCGCAAAAGCCCATGCCCGAGCAAGCCTTCGCCTCGATCCTGGACAAGCGGAAGTCGGAGATCGTCACGGCCGCCCTGCGGCTGGTGGACAAGGTCGGCATCACCGGCTTGACCACCAAGCGCATCGCCAGGGAGGTCGGCTTCGCCGAGGGCGCCCTCTACAAGCACCTCGCCTCCAAGACGGATATCTACCGCCTCATCCTCGGCGCCTCCTCCCGGATGATCGAGGACCGCCAGCGGGAGATCGACCGGCGCGGCCTGGGGCCGGAAGCGGCCCTGTGGGCCTGGTTCGACTTCATCGTCTCGTTCCTGGAGGTCTACCCGGGCATCTACCGGATCCTCTTCTCCGACGCCCTCTACGTCGAGGATCGGGGCCTGTTCAAGAAGTTCAAGGACTGCGCCCTCGACCTGCGCGACCGCGTCCAGGGCGCCATCGAGCGGGGCATCGCGGCCAAGGCCTTCTGGCCCGACCTCGATCCGCCCCGCAACGCCCTGATGTACCTGGGCGTCGTCCACACCACGTTCACTTTGTGGAACGTCTTCGAGGAGAGGGCCCGGAGCTACAAGAGGACGGCCAAGCCCTATTTCGAGGAGTATATCCGCTCCCTGCGCATCCCCTCCCGGGGGGCTTCTCGTGCCTAGGAAGTGGACCGCCTGGGTCGTCCGCCGCCGGACGCCGGTCCTGATCGTCTGCGCCCTCGTCACCGTCGCCGCCCTGGCCGGCGTGCCGCGGCTGCGCTTCTACAACAAGATGACCGACTGGCTGCCGCGGGATGACCCCCAGATGGCCCTCTACCACGAGACGTCGGAGACCTTCGCCTCCAACCTCGTCGTTCTAGTGATCGGCCGGCCGAAGGACGGCGTCTTCACGGCCTCAACCCTCGGCCGGATTCGCGGCTTGACCGAAGCGATCCGGGAGCGGCCGGAGGTGTTCAGCGTCTCCTCGCTGTCCAATATCGCCGATATCCGCAAGACCGCGGACGGGATCGAGGTCCGGGACTTCCTGGAGTCCGTCCCCGACGATCCGGCGGCGCTGGCCGGCCTGCGGGCCCTGGCCTTGTCCAAGGACCGCTATGTCGGCCAAGTCGTCTCGGCCGACGGCGAGTGGTTCTCCCTCTCGGTCTTCCTCGACAACAAGGTCGAGACCGTGGCGGCCGTGGAAGACGTCCTCATCCCCCTGGCCGAGAAGGCGCTCGGCGGAGACACGGAGCTCTTCTTTGCCGGGACGCCCAGCGACGGCCACTTCATCAATCTCTACACCCGGCGGGATCTGGTCTTCCTGGTCCCGATCATGCTGGCGGCGATCATCCTCATTCTCTTCCTGACCTTGCGCTCGGGCCGGGGCCTGCTGCCGCCGGTGCTCGTCGTCGTCCTGGCCAACGTCTGGCTGTTCGGGCTCATCGGCTGGACGGGCCGGCCGATGACGATCATCACTCCGGCCGTCCCGGTCCTGCTCCTGGCTCTGGGCTCGGCCTACGGGCTCTACGTCGTCAACAAGATCCGCAGCGACGCCGACGCCGCCCGCGGCGGCGGTCCGACGGACCGCCGGTCCCTGGTCATCGCCTCGACGGCAGCCGTCATCACGCCGATCCTCTTCGCGGCGCTCACCGACATCATCGGCTTCCTGGCCTTCCGCGGCGTCAAGCTCGGCCTGATCGCCGATTTCGGGACCTTCGCGGCCGTCGGCTTGGCCTTCGCCGCCGGTCTGGCCGTGACCCTGCTCCCGGCCCTGGCCGCTTCGATCGACCTCGGACGGACCCCGAACGTCCGGTCCCATGCCCGGCTGACCCGATGGCTGGAAGCCGGGGCCGCCCGGGTCGTCCGCCGCCCGGGCCTGACGCTGGCCCTCTTCGCCGCCTTGACGGGGCTCGGGGCGCTGGGCATCCTGAGGGTCGAGCGGGAGGTGGGCTTCTCGGGCTTCTACGCCAAGTCGTCCATGCCCCGCCGGGCCATGGACGCGGCCAACCTCCACTTCGACGGCGCCTACCCCGATTCGCTCTTCTTCGAGGCCGACGACGTCCGCGACCCGGCCCGGCTGCGCCTCATCCGGAGGGCCGAGAGCTTTCTTGCGAGCCTGCGGGACGTCCGCCCGCCCCTGGGCATCCCAGATTTGATCACCGAGCTCAGCGACCAGATGAGCGATCGAGCCGCGCTGCCGGAGACCAAGGCCGCCGTCGAGAGCCTCTGGCTGTTCCTCGAGGGCCGCCATGAGCTGGCCCAGCTGATCACGCCCGATGGAAGCCGCACCGTCGTCTTCTCCAAGCTGGCCGACTCGACGACGGCCGCCAGCGGCCGGATCTACGGCGAGACCGATCGGTTCCTCAAGGAATGGGCCAGCCGCCGCCTGGTCCGGGTCGAGCGGAGGAATCTGTCCCCGGATGAGGCCGCTTCCGTGAGAACGGCCGAAGCGGGCTTCCTGGCCGAGGAGCTGTCCTGGGCGGCCGGCGAAGGCGGGCGGCCGTCTCCCGCGCCCGCCGCGATCGCGGACGTCCTCGTCTCCGCCCTGGCCCGGGCGCCGTCCTCGGATGAGATGGGCCGGGCTCTGCGGGACAAGCTCCGGGCCTACTGCCTGGCGCCTTCGTTCCCCTTCGAAGCGCCCCCGCTCAGGCTGGAGGCGATCGCGCGACGGCTGGCCGAGCTGGCGGCCGCTTCGCCCGAAGCCGCTCTTCCCGAGGCCGAGGCGGTCGGCGTCTTCCGGGAGCAGCTTCCGCCGGCCGTCTATGATCCGGATCTGGCCGACGAGGCCGCGGCGTCGGCCGCCTATCTCGCCCGCGAAGTCCGCGAAGACTTGCAGGAGACGCTCCTGCGGGGCGAGCTCAAGGGCCTCATCCCGGCGGGCCCCCCGGCCTTCGAGAAGCGGGTGGCGGCCATCCTCTACGATCTGGTCGACGGCCTCGCCGTCGTCCCCGCGGACGCGGCCCCGGCCGGATCGGCCGAGGTCGCCTTCCGGCGGGCCGATCAGACCGGCTACCCCGTCCTGACCACCAAGCTCTCGGATTACCTGTTCCAGTCCCAAATCCGATCGATCCTCTACGCCATGGCCATCACCCTGGTCCTGATGATCGTCATGCGCAAGAGCCTGGTCCTGGGCCTGATCAGCGTCCTGCCGATCACCTTCGCCACGGTGGCGATGTACGGCCTGCTGGGCCTGCTCCGCATCCCCCTCGACTACGCGACCATGCTGACCGGCTCGATCTCCATCGGCGTCGGCGTGGACTACACCATCCATTTCCTCTACGTCGTCACCGAGGAAGCCCGCGCCGGACGGTCTCTGGAGGAGTCCATCCGGCTGGCCTTCCTGGAGCGGGGCCGGGCCATGCTGTCCAACACCGCGGCCGTGGCGGCGGGATTCTCGACCCTGCTCCTGTCCTCGTTCGTCCTGCTCCGGAGCTTCGGCGGGATCATGGTCCTGTCGATGCTCCTCTGCTTCGCCGGCGCCATGACCCTCCTGCCGGCGGCGCTGCTCGTCCTGCGGCCCAAGGTCCTGGGCCCGGCCGGCCGCCCGTCCGCGCGAAAATCATAAGGAGATTCTCCATGATACGGCCTCTTTTTCAGCTCCTGGCTCTCTCCCTCGCCGGCCTCGCTCCGGCGGCGGCCCTCGCCGCCCCTCCGCTCCCGCCGCAGGACGCGGCGGCCATCCTGGCCGCGGTGGACGCCCGCTCCGGCGGCGCCCTGGCCCCCAAGGATATGCAGTCGTCCATGGTCATGACCATCAGCCAAGGCGGCGCGACCAAGGTCCGCGAGATCCGGGCCTGGACCCGCAACAACGCGGACAAGGACGACGACCGGCTGATGAAGTTCCTCGCTCCGGCCGACGTCCGCGACGTCGGCTTTCTGGTCCTGGGCGACGGGGCCATGTACATCTACCTGCCGGAGTTCCACCGGACCCGCCGCATCGCCTCTTCGAACAAGAAGGACTCCTTCATGAGCTCCGACTTCTCCTACGACGACTTGGCCACCGGCGACATGGCCGCCAAGTACGATCCGGTCCTGAAGGAGGACAGGGCCGACGCCTGGGTCCTGGAGCTGAAGCGCAAGCCCGGAACGGAGTCGGCCTACCCGAAGATCGTCATGACCGTGGACAAGGCCAAGAGCGTGGCCGTCAAGACCGAGCTCTACGACGACGGCGGCATGCTGTGGAAGACGGCCGAGATGGTCCCGGAGCCGATCAAGGGATTCTGGGTCGCCACCCGCATCACCATGACCGACCATAAGCGCGGCTCGAAGACGGTCATGGAGATGAAGGGCGTCAAGGTCAACGAGGGGGTCGGCTCCGACCTCTTCACCGAGCGCAGCCTGGTCCGCAAGGTCCAGGGCTGAGGAGGCGAGCGTGAGAAAGACCTGGCGGATCCTGCTCCTTGTCCTGGCCCTCGGCGGGGCGGCGGCCGGGCCGGCTTCCGCGGCGGACGCGTCGGGTCCCTTCGTCTCCGGCCGGCTCCGGCTGTTCTCCTCGGTCTACGCCGCCGACAATCCCGACGGCCGCTTCTTCAGCCACGAGGCCGGCCAGTTCGCCTTCCGGCGGGCCGAGATCCGTGTCAAGCTGGCGGGCAGCGTCAACGAGCGGGTCTCCTACGGGGCCCGCTTCGACGCGTTCTCCTACCCCGGCGACCTGATCGAGTCGGGCCAATTCCCGGAGTCGGCCTTCCTCGGCTCGCCGGCCTCCTCGGAGCACTTCGAGCTGTCGCTCTACGAGGGCTGGGTCAAGGTCGATGACTTCCTGCTCAAGGGCCTCGACCTGACCGTCGGCAAGCAGCGCGTCGCCTGGGGCACGGCCGACAAGATCGGGGTGGTCGACAACCTCAACCCGGTCGACTTCGCCAATTTCCTGTCCTTCGATCCGGACTACTTCTTCGAGCGGCGGCCGCAGACGGGCCTCAACCTGGAGTGGTACCCGGCCGGCTCGCTCAAGATCCAGCTGGTCTGGCTGCTGCAGAACCAGGTCTCGCCCCTGCCCTACGGCTATTCGGCCCTGGCCGGGAAGTTCTTCACCATGTCGTCCGTGGTCGTCAAGAAGGCCTGGGACGACAAGGCCCTCCAGTCGGCCTGGGGGGCCCGGGCCTCGATCCGCGTCCTGGGACTGGATTTGGCGGCTTCCTACTACCGCGGGAACCTGTCCTTGCCCTATCTCCGCTCGCTGACGATCGGTTGGCTCGGCGGCGGCGTCTTCTATTACCCCAAGGCGGACATCTGGGGGCTGGACCTGGCCGGCGAGCTGGCCGGAGTGGGCTTCTGGGCCGAGGCGGCCTACATTCGCCCGGAGGATGTGACGGCCGGCCTGCATTACAGCCTTCTCCTCAACGGCGTCCCGTTCGCCCTCGACAGCGAGGCGGCCCTCTTCGAGCCGGGCTATTGGAAGTACGTGGTGGGCGCCGACTACGCCTTCGGGGGCGGCGTCTCGCTCAACATCCAGTACCTGCACGGCTTCTTCGACGAGGTCGACTACAGCACGGCGGCCGAGGCCCTCTTCAGCTACCGGGCCGGGATGTTCTTCGGCGAGCCGCAGGACTATGTCTTGGGGCGGCTGGAGTGGAAATTCGCCCGCGACGCCGTCAAGCTGAAGGCCGGCGGCCTGCTGGAGATCGGCGACGGCCGGACGGCCCTGGCCCTGATGCCCGAGGTCGAGCTCCGGATCGCCGACGCCCTCAACGTGATCGCCGGCGCCTTCGCCGTCGTCTCGGGCGACCGTGACCTGACCAAGTTCGGGAGCTTCCGCGACGACGGCCAGGCCTACCTCGGCTTCAAGCTCGATTTTTAGGATCCACTTTCCTCCCGGCCCGCGTCGGGGCGTCTTCGCCCGGGGAAGCGCCCCCCGCGGGCCTTTCCATCCGCCCGACCGCTCCCAGCGCTCCCCGGGCTCCCGGATTAGGTTCGGCGGCCCGTTTGTGGGATTCTGCCCTTCTGGCGCGTCATAGAGGTGGAGCGCCTCTACGAAGGAGATCGGGAACGTGACCGAACAGGAATGGCTGACGATCTACCGGGAGACGGTGCGCCCGCTCTACGGGTACTTGGCCCGGCGGACGGGGGGCATCCGGGAGCTGAGCGAGGACATCGTCCAAGAGACGTATCTGAGGGCCCTGCAAAGCTGGGGCCGCAAAGGCGCGCCGGAAACGCCTTTGGCCTGGCTGAAGAGGGTGGCTCTGAACCTCCTGATCGACGCTCTGCGCCGCGCCAAGGGAGCCTACAAGGTCGATCTCGATCCGGAGAACGCTCCCGATCCGCAGGCGCGGGGAGAGTCCGCAAAGTCCTTGGATCTTTGCCTGGCCGTCTCCGCCCTGGGCGGGCGGAAAGCCGCGGCCCTGGAAGCGTTCTACTTCGACGGGAAGAGCGTCCGGCAGATCGCCGCCGAAATGGCCATCTCGGAGCGCGCCGTGGAGGGACTCCTGAGGCGGGCCCGCCGGTCCCTTAAGACGCGGCTTCCCGGATTCCATGCTGACGGAGGAGATCGTGAGCGAAGCCATGAATAAGAGTCTCGAGCCCGACGAGCGGTTCGTCGAATTCCTGGAGTGGCAGCTCCTCTCGGAGCACCGGCGGGCGAGCCGCCTGCGGCCCGCCGCCGGAAGGATCGCCGTTCCCCGCTGGGCGGCGGCGGCGGCCCTGGCCTTCGGCTTCCTGACGACCGGCGTCACGGTGATCAAGGCGTCCGAGATGATCAAGGACGGCTGGCGGAAGAAGATCGAGGTGGCCAGGGCCCAGACCGAGATCCGACTGGCCGAGTCCCGGCTGGACTCGGCCCGGACCGAGGCGGCCCGGTTGGGCCGCCAGGTCGCCCTGGGGCGGGCCCCGACCGACGATGGGCGCCAATGGGAGATCTTCGTCCGCGAGAGGGAGATCGACGTCCGCCGGGCCCGGGCGAACCGGGAGGAGGCAGAGATCACCGGCGGGCCGGCTCGCGACGAGCTCTACGCCCCGCGAGCCGGAGGCCGTGATTTCGTCCTCGAGCGGCTGAAGATGGATCTCGAGTCGTCCGCGCTGCGGAGCGAGTCGATCGCCGTGCGGGCGGAAAGGGTCCAGAGGCTGGAAGCGGTGGGGCTCGTCTCCAAGGAGGAAGGCGCGGCCCTGAAGAGGGAAGCCGAGGCCGAGACCGGGCGCGCCGAAGAGATCCGCGGCCGCATCGCCCTGCGCGAGCGCTTCCTTCAAGGCAAGGCCGACGCCCTGCAGGTCGAGGTCCAGGGGCGGCTGGCCGAGGTTGCGCTTCGCCTCAAGAGCGCTCAGGCTAGGGTCGAGTCCTACCAGGAGAAGCTGGCGCGATTGACCCGCATGTCGGACCTGGGTCTCGTCCCGGTCTCCGAGGTCCGGACGGCTCAGGCCGGGCTGGAGATCGCCAAGGCCGAGCTGGCCCAGGCGGTCTTGGAGCGTGACATTCTATCCCAAGTGAAGTGAGCCGGGCCGCAAGCCCCGGCGAAAAACAGGCTCTTCACCCCTCTCCGGAACGGCACTTCCCGGAGAGGGGAGAAGCAAAAAAGCCCCCGGGAGGAGGCCGCGGGACCCCTCCCGGGGGCTTTGTCTTCCATGGCGCGCGAGGCGCCGGGTCACTTCTTGGGCTTGACCTGGATGTCCTTCAGGCCGGGCTTCTTGGCGCATTCGGCCTGGAAGTCCTGCTCCCGCTGCGAGTTCTCGTAGGCGGGGGACTGGAAGCGGTAGCTGAACCGCGTGTGCTCGTCGTACTTGTCCTCGAGGATGGCGATGACGTCCTCGATGTTGACCCGCTCCTCGTCGGTCGGGATGACGAAGACCTTGACCTGGGAGTCGGCGGCCGAGATCTCGGTCTCGGCGTTGCGGGTCTTGGCCAGCTTGTTCTTGGCCTTGTCCAGCTTGATGCCCAGGAACTCCAGGCCCTCCAGCGACTTCTCCCGGATGAGGTCCGACATCTCGCCGACTCCGGCCGTGAAGACGATGGCATCCGCGCCGCCGATGGCGGCCGAGTAGGCCCCGATGTACTTCTTGATCCGGTAGGCCTCGACCTCGATGGCCAGGGCGGACCGGGCGTCGCCGGCCTCGGCCGCCTGCTGCACGTCGCGGCGGTCGGTGTACTTGCCGGTGATGCCCAGCAGGCCCGACTTCTTGTTCAGCAGGTCGTTCATCTTGGCCGGGGGGATGCCCTCCTTGTCCATGACCATCAGGTCGATGGCCGCGTCGTGGTCGCCCGCCCGGGTGCCCATGACCAGGCCTTCCAGGGGGGTCAGGCCCATGGAGGTGTCGTAGGAGACGCCGTTCTTGATGGCGTTGGCCGAGACGCCGTTGCCGATGTGGAGGCAGACCAGGTTGGTCTGGAAGGGGTCCTTGCCCAGGAGCAGCGCGGCCCGCTTGGCCACGTAGAGGAACGAGGTGCCGTGGAAGCCGTAGCGGCGGACGCCGTACTTCTCGTACCACTCGTAGGGCAGGGCGTACATGTAGGCGTGGGCCGGCATGGTCTGATGCCAGGCGGTGTCCATGATGGCCACGTGGGGGATGCCCGGGAGGACCTCCATGGCCGCCTCGATGCCCAGGACGTTGGGCGGGTTGTGCAGGGGCGCCAGGCCGTAGAGGCTCTTGAAGGTCGCGATCGTCTCGGGCGTGATGCGGACCGACTTGGTGAACTTCTCGCCGCCGTGGACGACCCGGTGGCCGACGGCCGAGATCGTCTTCAGGTCGTCGATGACGCCGATCTTGGGGTCGAGCAGGGTGTCGATGATCAGCTTGATGGCGTCCTTGTGGTTGGCGCACTCGTGGTCGAACTTGATCGGCTCGCGGCCCAGGCCGGCCTGGTTGATGTAGCTCTTGCCGATGCCGACCCGCTCGACGACACCGGTGGCCAGCGTCTCTTTCTTGGCGTAGTCGTAGAGGCGGTACTTGACGGACGAGCTTCCGCAGTTCAGGGACAGGACGTTCATGAGGTTCTCCTTGGATCCTTCGGGGCCGGTCCGCGCCTTACAGCCCGGCCGCCTGCAGCGAGGTGATGGCCACCAGGTGGACGATGTCGTCGACGGAGCAGCCGCGCGACAGGTCGTTGACCGGCTTGGCGATGCCCTGCAGGATGGGGCCGATGGCCTGGGCCTTGGCCAGGCGCTCGACCAGCTTGTAGGCGATGTTGCCCGACTGCAGGTCGGGGAAGACCAGGACGTTGGCCTGGCCGGCGATGGGCGAGTCGGGGGCCTTGGACTTGCCGATCTTGGGGATGATGGCCGCGTCGGCCTGCATCTCGCCGTCGACCAGGAGCCCGGGGGCCATCTCCCTGGCCAGGGCCGCGGCCCGCTTGACCTTGTCGACCAGCTCGTGCTTGGCCGAGCCGTAGGTCGAGAACGACAGCATGGCCACCCGCGGCTCCATGCCGCCCAGGATGCGGGCCGTCTCGGCCGAGGCGATGGCGATCTGGGCCAGCTCGGCGTCGGTCGGGGCGGGCATGACGGCGCAGTCGGCGAAGACGAACTTGCCCTGGTCGCCGTAGGCGCAGTCCGGGACGATCATGATGAAGGAGCTGGAGACGATGTTGATCCCCGGCTTGGTCTTGATGATCTGGAGGGCCGGCCGGATGGTGTCCCCGGTCGAGTGGATGGCGCCGGAGACCAGGCCGTCCGCCTCGCCCTTGTGGACCATCATGGTCCCGTAGAAGACCGTATCGCTGACCAGCTTGCGGGCCTGCTCGATCGTGACGCCCTTGGCCTTGCGGATCTCGTAGTAGGCCTGGGCGTACTCCTCGAAGCGGGGCGAGGACGCCGGATCGATGGACGGCACGGCGGAGACATCCGCCCCCTGCTCCTTGGCCACGGCCTCGATCTTCTCGCGGTTGCCGACCAGGACGACCTCGGCCAGCTTCTCCTGCATGATCTGGGCGGACGCCTTGACCGTCCGGGGCTCTTCGCCTTCGGGCAGGACGATTCTCTTGGGGTTGGCTTTGGCCTTCGCCTTGAGACTCTCGAGCAATGTCATGATGGCCTTCTCCTCCGACCAAAAGCGATACCCGTCGAACGGCTCGATTTCGGTCTAATGCTTTGGAAATAAGGGAAATGAAGGCGTATTCTCCCCTTCCGGGGCGGGAAAGTCAAGGGTCGCCGCCGGGTTCTCCGCGGCGTTGATTTTCTGGCCGGGGCGGATGTAATCTAGCCGCAATGCACCCCCAACCCTTCTTCGGCGTCTTCCTTCACGCCCTGGGCGGCCTGGCCGCCGGCAGCTTCTACCTCCCCTATAAGAAAGTGCGCGGCTGGGCCTGGGAGCTCTACTGGCTCGTGGGCGGCGTCTTCAGCTGGATCTTGGCGCCTTGGATCGCCGCGGCCCTGACATCGCCCCGCCTGGTCGAAGTCCTGCGGGGCGCTCCCGTCCGGACGGTCCTTGCGACCTACGCTCTGGGCGTCCTGTGGGGCGTGGGCGGGCTGACCTTCGGCCTGTCCATGCGCTACCTGGGCCTGTCGCTGGGGTACGCCCTGGCCCTCGGCTTCTGCGCCGTCTTCGGGACCATCGTGCCGCCGCTCTTCCAGGGCCAGATGGGGACCCTGGCCTCGGTCCTCTCCGGCCAAGTCACCCTGGCCGGGGTCCTGATTTGTCTGGCCGGCATCGCCGTCTGCGGGCGGGCCGGGGCGCGGCGCGAGAAGGAAGCGCCGGCCGCGGATCGCGCCTCGGCCGGGCCCGAGCTCAACTTCGCCAAGGGCCTCTGGGTGGCCGTCTTTTCGGGCATCATGAGCTCCTGCATGGCCTTCGCCTACGCCGCCGGCAAGCCCATCGCCGCCCGAGCCGTCGAGCTGGGCACGCCGGACATCTTCCAGAACTTCCCGGTGATGATCGTGGCTCTGGCCGGGGGCTTTACCACCAACGCGATCTGGTGCGGCATCCTCCTGCGGCGCAACCGCCGGCGAGCGCCGGTCGACCCGGCCCCCGGGCCCGCGGGCTCCCGAGCGGCCGGCCCCAAGGCCCCTTTCTGGCCCAACCTGATCTTCTCCGCCCTGGCCGGGGTGACCTGGTACCTGCAGTTCTTCTTCTACGGCATGGGCACCACCCGCATGGGCCGCTACGACTTCTCCAGCTGGACCATCCATATGGCTTTCATCATCCTGTTCAGCAATCTCTGGGGACTGGTCCTCCGCGAGTGGAAAGGCTCCCGGCGGCGAACCGTCGGGCTCGTCGCGGCGGGCCTTCTCATCTTGGTCCTCTCCACCGTGGTCGTGGGCGCCGGCAATTACATCGCCGCCTCGGGGGGCCGATGAGCCCCTCGGCTTGGACCTCCCGCGAGCGCGTCCTGGCGGCTCTCGGTCACCGCGAGCCCGACCGCGTCCCGATCGATCTGGGCGGCAACCAATCCGGCATCCATCGGGCCGCCTACGAAGCCCTGATCGCCCGCCTGGGCTTGCGCGAGACGATCGAGATCATGGACCTGGCCCAGCAGCTGGCCCGTCCCTCCGAGGCCGTCCTGGAGCGGCTCGGCGTCGACACCCGCTACGTCGCGGCCGGCGCGCCCGACAGCTTCAAGGGCGCGGTCGTGCGCCGGGAGAGAGGAGGCCGGACCTGGGAGGACTTCGAGGACGAGTTCGGGGTCGTCTGGTCCCGGCCCGATGACGCCCCGAATTACTTCGACATCACCTCTTCCCCCCTGGCCGGGGCGAGCCTGAAGCAGATCCGTGAATATCCCTTTCCGCGAGGTGGCGATCCGAGCCGCTTCGCCGGCCTGCGCGAGCGGGCCCTGCGCCTCCGCCGCGAGACGCCCTATGCCGTCGTCTCCGGCATCTCCGGCGTCGTCTACGAGATCTGCTGGTACATGCGCGGATTGGAGAATCTCTTCATCGACATGATGGAGCAGCCGGAGGTCCTGGAAACCCTGCTGGACCGGACCCTGGGCTACTGGCTGGACTGGTTTCGCGCCTTCCTGGACGAGGCCGGCGACGTCGTCGACGTCATCATGATCGGCGACGACCTGACCGGCCAGGACGGGCCGCTCTTCCCGCCCCGCATCTACCGCGCCATCGTCAAGCCGCGCCAGAAAGCGCTGGTCTCCTATATCAAATCCCGCACGGCGGCCAAGGTCTGGTACCACTCCTGCGGCTCCATCCTGCCCTACATCCCGGATCTCATCGACAACGGCATCGACGCGCTCAACCCGGTCCAGATCACGGCCCGGGGCATGGCTCCCGAGGAGCTCAAGGCCGGGTTTGGAGACAAGCTGACGTTCTGGGGCGGGGCGGTCAACACCCAAAAGACTCTGCCGCGAGGGACTCCGGCCGAAGTCCGCGAGGAAGTCCGCGGGAATCTGGCCGTCTTCAAGCCGGGGGGCGGCTATGTCTTCGCCAACGTCCACAACATCCAGGCCGATGTCCCCCCCGAAAACGTCCTAGCCCTCTTCGACGCGGCCCGGGAGTTCGGCGCCTACGGGCGCTGATCGTCGGCCGGCTTGCGCAGCAAGGCGATATGCGCCGCGTGCAGGCCGCGGAAGAGAGCTGTGTCGCGGACGACCGTCCAGCCGGCCGCGGCCGCCTCGCGGGCGAAGCCGTCGCCCTCGATCATCCGGATCCTGCGGGGCGACTTCTTGCGCAGGCGGCGCATTGCCCGCTGGGCCTTGTGCAGGGCGTTGGCGCGGTAGTAGGAGACGACCCCCCAGCCGGACGAGACGCGGGCCAGCTCTTCCAGGATGGCCCGCCGGTCGGCCGGATCGTGGATGTGGTGAAGGAGGCGCATGCAGAAGACGGCTCCGAACGTCGCGGGGCGGAAGGGCAGGCCGTTCTTGGCGTCGGCGGCGAGCCCCGGCCGGCCGCTGGTTTCCATGGCCCGCCGGACCATCTCGAGGGACAGGTCGGCGTTCAAGGGGCGGGCCCCGATCTCCTTCAGCAGAGGGGCGAAGCGGCCGTAGCCGCAGGGGAGATCGAGAACGAGTCCGGTCGCGGCCTCCGGCCCGGCGGCCCGGAAGTGGCGGCGGATGATCCTCCGCTCGCGGGCCTGGACCATCCTCTGGTCCCAGCTCCGGTAGCGGCGGCGCTCGTAGTCCCTGACTCCCGCGTTGGTGAAGGGCGACTTGGCGGTCCCCACGGCGCCGCCCGGCTCGCGGGCCGAAGCCGGCTTCGGCTCGGGCGTCAAAACGGATTCTCCGTCGGATAGGGCTGGGAGGCCGGGCGGTTCCAGCCTATGTCCTCCACGCCCAGCATCCGCAAGGCGGCAAACAGGGCCCGTCCGGCCGGGGCGAAGGCCATCGCGGTGTGGTGGGGGAAGCGCTTCTCGATCAGGACGTGGCGGTAGAAGCGGCCCATCTCGCGGATGCCGACGACACCGATGCCGCCGAAGGACTTGGGATCGAGGTCCAGGACCTCGCCCTCGGCCACATAGGAGCGCAGGCTCGCGTCGGCGGCGCCCTGCAGGCGGAAGAGGGTCACGTCGCCGGGCCGGATGCGGCCTTCCAAGGTTCCGCGGGTGACGTCGGGCGCCTTCCCCGGCTCCTGCAGCCGGTGCATGATGAGCTGGTACTTCAGCCCGCCCCCGCCGACCAGGCAGCAAGAGGGGGTGTTGCCGCAGTGGAAGCCCATGAACAGGTCGGTCGGCTTGTACCCGCGCAGGGCCTTTCCGGCGGACTTGACCATGTCGGCCGGGACCGTGTTGTTGATGTCCAGCAGGGTGGCGGGGAGGCCCGTGGCGCAGACCGCCATGTACTCGCTCAGGGCGCCGTAGATGTCCACCTCGCAGGCCACCGGGATGCCGCGGCCGGCCAGCCGCGAGTTGACGTAGCAGGGGACGAAGCCGAAGTACTTCTCGAAGGCCGGCCAGCACTTGTCGGCGAAGACGCCGTACTTCGAGGCGCCCAGGTTGGCTTTCATGAAGCGCGTCAGGCCGACTTCGAACTGGGCCAGCTTGTCCAGCAGATCGGGATAGGCGTTGCCGGCGCCCAGCTCCCGGGCCATGTCCTTGGCCACGGCCTTGATCTCGCGGGCCCCCTTGGCCCCCAGGAAGACGTCGTAGAGGTCCAGCTCGGAGTTCTCCATGACCTCCACCCCGAGGTCGTAGAGGGGCTTGATCGGAGCGTTGCAGGCCAGGAAGTCCTGCGGCCGGGGGCCGAAGCCGAAGATCTTGAGGCCCCGCAGGCCGAGGAGGACCCGGGCCGCGGGGAGAAAGTCGGCGATCATGCCGGCCACTTCCGCGGCCGTGCCGACGGGATACTCGGGGATGAAGGGGCGGAGCTTGCGCAGGCCGATGTTGTAGGAGGCGTTGAGCATGCCGCAGTAGGCGTCGCCGCGGCCGTCGACGAGGTCACCGCCGGTCTCTTCGGCCGCGGCCGCAAGCATCACGGGACCGCCGAAGCGCTGGGCCAGGATGGTCTCGGGTCCCTCGGGCCCGAAGTTGCCCAGGTAGACGACCAGGGCGTTGACTCCGGCCGCCCGGAGCTTGTCCAGGGCTTCCAAGGCGTGGGCCTCGTTCTCGACGATGGTCGGGATCTCGGTGATCCTCAGGTCGCGGGCCCGGCAGGCCTCGGCCACGGCCCGGCGGCGGCGGCGGGAGAGCTCGATGGGGAAGCAATCGCGACTGACGGCCACCAGGCCGAGCTTGACGGCGGGGATGTTGGTCATGGCTTCTCCTTGGATTGACCGTAGTAGGCCCGGGGGCCGTGCTTTCTGTCGTGATGCTTGCGCTGGATGTAGCTCGGGAGGGCGGAGAGGCGGGGGTCGAGGCGCTTCGCGGCCAAGGCCATGGAGGCGATGAGCTCGAGCGAGACGGCGTTGTGGACGGCGGCCCGGGGCGTGCCGCCCCAGCAGAAAGGCCCGTGACCGGCGACCAGGACGGCGGGGACATCGGCCGGATCGAGCCCGTCGAAGCGCTCGACGATGACCCGGCCCGTGGCCGCCTCGTAATCCGCCTCGACTTCCGCCTTCCGGAGAAGGCGGGTGACGGGCACCGGCCCGGCGAAGTGGTCGGCGTGCGTCGTGCCCAGGCAGGGGATGGGCCGCCGGGCCTGGGCGAAGGCCGTGGCCGCGGGGCTGTGGGCATGGACGACGCCGCCGATCTCCGGGAAGGCTCGGTAGAGCTCCAGATGGGTGGGCATGTCCGAGGAGGGTCGCAGGCGGCTTCCGACGACACGGCCGTCGAGGCCGACCAGGACCATGTCCTCGGGCCTCATCCCGTCATAGTCGACGCCGCTGGGCTTGATGGCCACGAGGCCGCGCCGGCGGTCGATGCCGCTGGCATTGCCGAAGGTCAGCACGACCAGGCCGTGCCGCACCAGGTCGAGGTTGGCCCGCCAGACGTCCTTCTTCAGCTTGTCCAGCATGTCATCTTCCGGACAGGACGCGGTCGCGGAGGGCCAACAAGGCCTTCATGACCGGGTAGAGGTCCCCGCCGCCGCCCTTCAGGCCGAAGGCGTCGTGGAGCTTCCGGTACAGCGGATAGATCTCGTCGTAGACGGCGCGGCGGGCCGGATCGGGCTTGTAGGAGCGGGCCTTGACGCCGCACATGGCGGCCTGGGCGGCCGGGAAGTCCTTGTATCCGCCGGCGGCCGCTCCGGCGGCCACGGCCCCGGCGATGGCCGAACCGAGGGCGCAGGTCTGGGCCGAGCGGGCCACTTTCATCTCCAGACCGGTGACGTCGGCGTAGATCTGCATGACCAGGGGGTTCTTCTCGGCGATGCCGCCGCAGTTGACCACCCGGTCGACGCGGACCCCGTACTCGCGCAGGCGCTCGATGATGGTCCGGGCGCCGAAGGCCGTGGCCTCGATCAGGGCCCGGTAGATCTCGGCCGGGCGGGTGTGGAGCGTCTGGCCGAGGAGCAGGCCGGTCAGCCGCTGGTCGACCAGGATGGTCCGGTTGCCGTTGTTCCAGTCCAGGGCCAGGAGGCCGGATTGTCCCGGCTTCAGGCGGGCGGCTTCCTTGGTCAGGGCTTCGTGCGAGCCGAGCTTGCGCCCGCCGGGCTGGATGACGTCGACGAACCAGTTGAAGATGTCGCCGACGGCCGACTGGCCCGCCTCCAGGCCGAAGGCGCCGGGCAGGACCGAGCCGTCGACGATGCCGCACAAGCCGGGGATATCGGCCAGCGGCTCGCCGCTGGGGCGAACGGCGATGTCGCAGGTGCTGGTGCCGACGATCTTGACCAGCGTGCCGGGCACGACGCCGGAGCCGACCGCGCCCAGATGGGCGTCGAAAGCGCCGACGGCCACCGGGGTCTCTTCGGGCAGGCCGAGGGCCCGGGCCCAGGCCGGCGAGAGGCCGCCGGCGACGACGTCCGAGGTGCAGGTCGCGTCATAGAGCCGCGGCCGCAGAGCGCCCAGCTTGGGATCGAGCTTGGCCAGGAAGTCGGCCGACGGCAGGCCGCCCCAGGCGGCGTTGAACAGGGCCTTGTGGCCGGCCGCGCAGCGGCTGCGCTTGATGCGGTCGGGCCGCGTCTCGCCGACCAGGGCGGCCGTGATCCAGTCGCAGCATTCGACCCAGGAGACAGCGGCGTCGAAGACGGCCGGGTCGACCCGCAGGCAGTGCAGGATCTTGCTGAAGTACCACTCCGAGGAGTAGGTCCCGCCGCACTTGGCCAGGTACTCGGGGTGCTCGCGGGCGGCCAGGGCGGTGATCTCGGCCGCCTCGGCGAAGGCGGTGTGGTCCTTCCACAGCCAGGCCATGGCGTTGGGGTTGCGGGCGAAGCGGCGGTCGAAGCAGAGCGGCATGCCGTCCTTGTCGACCGGGAGGGGGGTCGAGCCCGTGGTGTCGACCCCGATGCCGACGACGCGCTCGGGCCGGAAGGAGCGGTCCTTGCGGCGGGCTTGGGCCAGGGTCCGCTTGACCGCTGTCTCGATGCCCAGCAGGTAGTCGGCCGGGTGCTGGCGGGCCAGGTCGGGGTGGCGGGCGTCAAGGACGATGCCGGCCTTGCCGGTGGGATAGGGGAAGACGGAGGTGGCGACCTCGCGGCCGTTGCGGACGTCGACGAGCAGAGCCCGTACGGAATTCGTCCCGAAGTCGAGGCCGAGGGCGTAGCGGGGCGTGTTCTGGGCCATGGAGCGCTCCTGAAGGGGGCCGCGGCCCCCGCGATTCCCGCCCATCATAATCCAGCCGGCCCCTCGGAATAAAGGGCGAGGGGGGCGGTCTCAGCCGATGAGCTTGCGGGCCACCTTCCTGAACTTGTCGATGGCGAAGCCGATCTGCTCCAGGGTATGGGCGGCGCTGATCTGGACGCGGATGCGCGACTTGCCCCGCGGCACGACGGGGAAGTAGAAGCCGATGACGTAGATGCCCTCCTGCAGCAGCTCGTCGGCGAAGCGCTGCGAGAGCGGGGCGTCGTTGGGCAGGTGGCCGAAGAGGACGGGGACGATCGGGTGGATGCCCGGCACGATCTTGAAGCCGGCCTCCTCCAGACCCCGCCGGAAGAAGGCGGTATTGGACATGACCCGGTCCCGGAGCTCGGTCGACTCGGTGACGATCTTGAGGACCTCCAAAGTAGCGCCGGCGATGCTGGGGGCCAGGGAGTTGGAGAAGATGTAGGGCCGGGAGCGCTGCCGGAGGAACTCGATGATCGGCTTGCGGCCGGCGATGCAGCCGCCCGAGGCGCCGCCCATGGCCTTGCCGAAGGTCGTCACGATCAGGTCGACCTTGTCCATCACCCCGCAGTGCTCGTGGGTGCCGCGGCCGGTCGGGCCGATGAACCCGGTGGCGTGCGAGTCGTCGACCATGACCAGGGCCCCGTACTTGTCGGCCAGGGCGCAGATCCTGTCGACCTGGGCGATGATGCCGTCCATGGAGAAGACGCCGTCGGTGACGATGAGCTTGGTCCTGGCCCCCTCGGCCTCCTTCAGGCGGGCCTCCAGGTCGTCCATGTCGTTGTTCTTGTAGATGAAGCGCTGGGCCCGGCAGAGGCGGACCCCGTCGATGATGGAGGCGTGGTTGAGCTCGTCGGAGATGATGGCCGAGCGCTCGTCCAGAAGGGGCTCGAAGACGCCGCCGTTGGCGTCGAAAGCCGAGGAGTAGAGGATGGCGTCGTCCATGCCCAGGAAGTCGGCCATGCCCTGCTCCAGGTCCTTGTGCAGCTTCTGGGTGCCGCAGATGAACCGGACCGAGGCCATGCCGTAGCCCCAGCGGAAGAAGGCCAGGTTGGCGGCGGCCATGACCCGGGGCTCGTTGCACAGCCCGAGGTAGTTGTTGGCGCAGAAGTTGAGGACCTTCAGGCCGCCCTCGGTCCTGATCTCGACGCCCTGGGGGGTCGTCAGCACCCGCTCGCTCTTGTAGAGACCTTCGGCCCTGATGCGGGCCAGCTCGGACTCCAGGTGATCGGTGAAGCTCTTGTCCATGATGATGCCCTCCGGCGAACAGGGCATTATAGGACAGCCCGCGGCCG
>CAZKXI010000028.1:7500-31775 GCA_964556755.1 uncultured Eubacteriales bacterium | reverse complement strand
TGCCCGTCTCCCTCTTCCAGGCCTCCAATGCGGCGGGGGAGTAGTCGAACTGGGCCGCCCAGCACTCCCCGTCCACCCACAGGCCGTCCAGGTCATAGGCGGCGACGACTTCCTTCAATTGCGGGATGAGCAGCCCGTCCTTGTATCCCCCGAAGACCGATGTGGCGTTGGGGTCTGGCTTGCCCAGGGCGTCGATGCGGGCCCAGTCGGGGTGGTGGGCCAGGGCCTGGTTGTCCCAGACGCCGGAGTAGTGGATAAAGAGGCCGACGCCCTTCTCCCGGGTCATCTTGCGCCAGACGGCCAGGCTGTCTTTCTTGATCCCCGGGGCGGCCCAGCCGACCTTGGTGGGGTAGCCGGCCCAGCCGGCGTGGCCCTTGCAGTCGTACTGGACGTAGTCGGGCTTGACCCTGGCCAGCAGACGGCCGATCATATCCTCCGTGACGTCCAGCCCCAGGGCGGTGTCTGATTCCGAGGGGTGAAGGTCGAAGTGGAGGCCGAAGAAGGCCTGGGAGCGGGGCAGGGGCTTGGACTGGGGGAATAGGGGGGAGATGAGGGACAGAGTGAGAAAAATCGTGATTTGGAACGTCTTCTTAGGTGCGCCGGTCTTGGGCATGGCGGGGTCCTCCAGGAGAGGGAATGAGAGTAAAATATAGGGAGAGGGGAGGGAAGGCAAGGGCTTGATTTGCTGCAAAAATATTTTTCGAAAGAAAATTATGTCGGAAATTTCCTTAAATCTAAGAAAGGCAAGGGTGGATAATTCGAAATCACCAAAGTTAATATAATGGCAAAGATTTCGATTTCCATTTTTACTTTGCTAATACTTTATACCCCGATAACGGAGATACTCGATGCCAGATTATCTATAGCCTCCGGACTCTTAGAAAAAGCAATGTTTAGTGAACAAAGGGGGTGCTACAAGGAGGCAGAATTCTATATTGAATCAGGACTGAATTTATTATCAATTGAAAGTTCATTTATTGATAAAGCTACATATTATAAAAAAATGGGGGTAATAAAATGGCATCTTGGAAGAGTAGCAGAAGCCCAAGAATATTTTGATAAAGCATTAGTAAATGTTTGTGATCACTTCTATGATGGAACGACTTCGTTCTGCGAGAAAGCCCTAAATATTATCACCTATTACCAAAAAGCTAAGAAAGCAAGACTGGAAGGTAAAATAGATGAATCATCGAAATTATTTTTCGAAGCAATTTCACTGGCTAGGACTGTTTCGAATGGAGAATTAGCCGGAAAGTGTTATAGACAGTTAGCAGTGAATCTTTGGGAACAAAACAAACTCGAGGATTATCTAACGGCTTGTGTTGAAGCCTTGAAGTTATCCGTTTTATCAAGGAACAGAAAAGAAACTGGAATTTGTTGTAATAACCTTGGATTATATTACTGGAAAAACTCTTCATTATCACTTGCGTTATTTTTTATTAAAGAAGGCCTCGATCTGTCTAGGATGGAGGAAGCTGATGATAATATTTCAATTTGTTTGTCTAATCTAGGTGTTCTCTATTTTGAGTTGGGTGATTTTTCCAATTCACTCAAGGCAATCCAAGAAACTATAAAATTGGAAGACAATAAAAGCGATTTGATCGGGCGTACGGCAACATACAATAACCTAGGATTGCTGTATAAGAACGAATATATCAGGCATCGAGATAGTAGCGATGCGCAAAACGCAGTCAGGGCATTTTCTGTTGCTTTATCCAACAGTAGGGTAGAGGAAAAAATAAAAATTCTAAATAATCTTGGCCAGATATACACAGCCATGGGACAGTATGAACTGGCATTCCAAGTAATTGACACATGTATGCAATTACTAAACAAAAAACCTAGTTCTGAAAGCGATATTTCTGTTCGAAATAGCCTCGGGTTTTATTATCTAGAGACAAGGGCCATTTCGAAGGCGGCCATGACATTTAATAGAATAATCGCATCCAACACTCAAAAGGAGTTCTGTCGGGACTTATGGGAGTCCCATTTTGGCTGGGGAGAGTGTTGGCTTGCTATGGGGCAATATGAACGTGCGATTGATTGTTATAAAAAAGCTATTAACGAAATAGATAAAACAAGAAATGAAATATATTATGATCTTCAAAAAGTCAGTTACCGACGCGATAAAATAAGAGTATATGAACGAACGATAGAGGCTCTATTAAGAAAATACAAAATTACCAATAGTCAAAGCGATGCGGCAGCAATAATCTCTTTTATTGAAAAAACTAAAAGCGAAGCTCTAAGAGAGTCGATGGAGAAAGCGGTTGATCTCAACTCTATATATGCTCGGATTTGGTTGTTTATAAAAGACGAATATCTCACTAAACAACCGAACACAATCATAAAGGGCGTTTGCCAGATTGAAACAATAGTTTGTTTCGCGGCGATTAATGCTTTGCGACATCATAATCGGATTGACCTGGAGGAAAAGACAATAACAATTAAAGAAATAATCGCATATTCAATCCAGCACAAGCAAAATATTGTTGAGTACTATTTTTCTGGAGATACCTCCTTAATAATTACGGTGAAAAATGGTAGAGTCTCAGTCGATCGGTTCTTGCAGGAAAAGATATTAAAAAGCCGAATAGAGGGATATTTAGCTTTCCTTTCTTCACAAAAGTTGCCGGTGGAAGTTGGGTACAAAAAAGCCCAATCCATTTTTATTGAGATACTCGCTCCCTATATTGAATTAGACCGAAAAAAGGTAACAAATCTAATAATTATCCCGGCGGGCTGTTTGTGCGAACTACCTTTTGAGGCTTTAGTCACAGGAGGTACGGTTCAAAAACCCGAGTATTTAGTTCATCATTTCAGCATTACATATATGCCATCGATTTCTATCGCATTAATGCTTGAGAGAAAGCAGCGCAATAAGAAAACAAACCGTTTTGAATATGTTGCTTTTGGCGATCCAAGGTCTGGAAATCATAAAGTGCATAATGAAGCCGCGAGCGATCCTAAAATAAATCAGCAAGATATATTAAGTCGTTTACCGCGAAGTAGACAAGAGGTTATTTTCATCGGCAAGCATTTTAAAAGAGGGAATCGATTAATATTTACTGGTAATCAAGCGAGCGAAGATAACTTTAGAAGAATGAATGGAATACCCATAACCATATTACATATAGCTTGCCATTCAATTATCGACTATATGAATCCACAAAATTCAAGATTAATCCTATCCCATAACAAATTAGAAAATTATGACGGTGAAATTAATGTTGATGAAATATATGAATTAAATTTGCCTGTCTCACTTGTTTTGTTATCTTCTTGCCAGACTGCTCGCGGCCTAACAGATGATTATGAAGGCACCCTTGGCTTCATTCGGGCGTTCTTCGTCTCAGGGACTAATTCCGTAATTTCCACTTTATGGCGAATTAATGACGAGGCTGCTTTTGAGTTTGTCCAACTACTCTTCAAGAGACTGCTAACCGGGTGCGATCTGGCAGATGCATTAAGAAATGCAAAGGTTACAATGCTAGTAACGAAATACAGGCATCCCGCTTACTGGGCAGCATTTGTCCTCCATGGAGGAGTCGGAGTGAGTTTATGATTATCATAAGTTTAGTTGGTTACAAAGAAGGGTATCAAACTAGATTCGTGGGGGCTGTTTGATTCCGGGTATTCGATGTACTTCCAGTAATACAAAGAGCCTGTTTTTAAATTATCTCTGACGGCTCTGTTCGGAATAAATAAATGATCATTCAATAGTCCACTATGAAAAATAACGTCCAAATTAGAATCAAAAATGAATATTTGCCATTTTTGAGAATCTGATTTGTTGGCCTTATTAAAACGTAACGAATCGCGGGAAATAATTGAATAGGGTAATGGATTTAGTTGAAACCGATCAAGTAGCGATATTCCTCTCCAAATAGAATCTTGAGGAGTGTTGTTGAGGTGAGATCTTTCATTGATGGATAAAAGGAAGATTACAATCGCAATAATGGTTACGATAGGAACGATAGCTGCTTTCGTCCAGATATATCGGGATTTCGAAATCCAATTAGATGTCGCCCCTTTTTTAGATGTAGTCTTAGGATGATGGATGTCTTGTGAGAAAACATCCATTGAGTCTGAGAGAAGAAGATAATCCCTGAAGGATGCATAGCAATTATCACAACTAAAGATATGATCTATGAGAATGGATTTTGTTTTTCTGTTCAAATCAGGTGTGAAGTGCGCTAGAAGTATACCGATATTCTCGCATGGCTTTTTCATAAGAATCGCGATCGATTTGTTGTTCTTGGAATCAAAGTCTGTATAAAGCATCTTAGGGTGACGCATCATAGGAGTCTCCATTCCTAAGAATATTCTTGAGATCCATTAAGCCTCTGTAAAGTAAATTTCGTGTTTTATTGAGACTCCAGTTATACATGGCAGCGATCTCAGGAACACTCAAATTGAGTAAATAGAGTTTGATAACAGATCTTCGGGATAAAATAATTTTTTCAAGGGCGGCTTCAAGTACTAACTGGATATCTCTGTTATCCGAAGATTGATAGGAAAGAAAATTCGGGAAAATATCAGATACACATTTCATTTTTTCAAGAAAGAGAACCCCTTCTTCTCTTCTGTGTTTTCTCAATTGATCTATTACGACTGTTGTCACGACCTTTTTTATATATGAAGATGGTTTATGAATTATCTGATCATGAAAAAGCGTCTTCCATAAACGAATTCTTACTTCCTGATAGACGTCTTCTGGATCCACTCCAAAATCTAGAAGACGATATTGCTGGACGTATGACCGGATGAGTAACGCAAATTTTGTTATGATCGCCATCAATTCCTGATCAGTATCTTGGTGGCTGGACATTGGTTTTGGATTACGAATAGCTCTGATAGTATAGAGTACAACTTGGGACAAAAATTCTCACTAAGAGCAATGTTTTCTTGACTTCCCCCCTCCTTTCCCCTATTATACTCCCCGAAACCGCAATATATCTCTGCCTATTTTCCCGCTCTAATGCGGCGGGAATTGCTGGAAGGACAAGGGTTTAGGCTGGAACGCTATGTGGGAAGAATCTATCAAAGAGCTGGATCTCGACGTCAGACCGCGCAAGTCCGTCTTTTCGCACCCCGTCTTCAAGGACCGCATCGACCAGATCATCATCTTCGGCATCATCGTCTGCAGCGCCCTGATCATGATCTGGGCCATCAAGGGCCAGCTCTTTCTGTACTGGGCCGACTTCCTGCGGAGCTCCAAGTTCCTCCAGATAGCGACCTACCCGCTTGTCTTCTCGGCCGTCACGGTCTTCGGGGCCCTGATCCTGCAGACCTTCCTGTGGACCAAGTATAAGCCCTTCCAAGTGCTCCGCGAGGACGCCGTGGAGTGGCCCAAGATCACCGTGATCACGGCCGCCCTCAACGAGCAGGACTTCATCGGCCGGGCCATCGACTCGATCTTCGAGAGCAACTACCCCAAGGACAAGCTGGACGTCGTCTGCATCAACGACGGCTCCAAGGACCTGACCCTGCACCATATGCTGCAGGCCCGGAAGCGCTACCCGGGCCGCCTGCAGGTCGTAAGCTTCAAGAAGAACCTGGGCAAGCGCAAGGCCCTCTACGTGGGCGTCAAGAAGGCCAAGGGCGACATCATCGTGACCTTCGACTCCGACAGCCTGCTCGGCCGCAACGCGCTTCGCAATATCGTCCAGCCGCTGATCCAGGACCCCAAGACGGGCTGTGTCGCCGGCCGGGTGGCCGTGCTCAACGAGAAGCAGAACTTCCTGACCCGCATGCTCTCGGTCCGCTACGCCATCTCCTTCGACTACGGCCGGGCCTACCAGAGCACCTACGGCACCGTGGTCTGCTGCCCGGGGGCGCTGACGGCCTACAAGAAGCCGGTCATCGCCTCGCTGATGCCGGAGTTCCTGCACCAGAAGTTCTTCAACGAGCCCTGCAACCACGGCGAGGACCGGGCTCTGACGACGCTCATCTTGAGGACCGGGGCGTATGTCCGCTACCAGTCCAACGCCGTCGTCTACACCACCGTGCCCACGACCTTCAAGGGCATGAACAAGATGTACCTGCGCTGGACCCGGAGCTACGTCCGGGAGTCGGTCTTCCAGGCCCGCTTCGTCTTCACCCGCTACCGGGAGAAGAACCGGATCCTGCCCATCTTCGACTTCATCTTCCTCAACTTCCTCCACCCCTTCCATCTCTTCTCGCTGGGGCTGGTCGCCTACTCGTTCGCCGTCAACCCGCTCTTCATGCTCCGCCACGTGTCTTTCTTGGTTTTGTCCTCGTTCATCCTGTCGCTCTACTACCTGCGGACCAACCGGAGCGCGGCCTTCCTCTACGGCATCCCCTACGGGCTGATCACGGCCTTCCTGCTGTGGTGGATCGTGCCGTTCTCGGTCCTGACGGTCAAGAACCAGAAGTGGCTGACCCGGTAGAAACCGGGGAGGGCGGGGGATTCTAGCGGCGGGCGCGCCGCAGCAAGAGATAAGCCAGCAACGCTAGAGCCGCGCCCGCGATCAGGCCTATCCACAGCCGGCCCCAATGGGGGAAGGGGATCCGCTCCGTGTCGCCGGCGGCTATATAGCCGGCCCAGTAATAGGGGTGGGCGTACCCGGGCGTGGATAGCAGGGCCAGCTTGGCCGCCCGCAGGGAGGCGGCGATGGAATCCGAGGCGAGCAGGCGGTTGTAGAAGGCATCCATCAGGGGCACGCCCGCCTCGTCGCTGACGGACCACAGGGTCATGAGGACCGAGGACGCCCCGGCGGCGAAGAAGGCCCGGTTCAACCCTTCGATCCCCTCGCCGCGGAGGAAGCGGCCCAAGCCCGTCCGGCAGGCCGAGAGGACCACGAGGTCCGCGTCCAGGCGGAGATCCAGAATCTCGCGGGTCTGCAGGAGATAATCCTCGTCGGGGGCGGTAGGGGCGGCCATGATGATGGCGGAGCGCATCGGCTTGCGGTCGTCGATCAGGCCGTGGGCGGCCAGGTGGATGATCCGATTGCGATCGGCGGCGCGGGCCTTGAAGGCGTCCTCGGAGGCGGCCGGGCCGGTCAGGATCGTGCGGCGGCGGGCGGGGAAGGAGGCCGCGGCCCGCTCGATCTCGCGGGCGGCGAAGGGCAGGGTCAGGCTCGGCGTCCCCGATTCGGGATAGAGGCTCTCGATGAGCTTGGCGGCCTCCCGCTCCGCATCCGGGCTCGGATAGGATGGCGCGCCGATGGCCAGGAGGCTGGGCCGGGTGCGGGCGTGGGTGCGGCCGGCCCGGGCGCGGAGCTCGCGGTAGGACGACAGGGACGGCGCGTAGGAAACCTCCAAGTCCTGGACGAGCCAGCGGACCGGGGCGCCGCGGCCTGAGGTCGGCAGGGCCTCGAAGGGCAGATAGGTCAGGATCCCGTCGGGGATGATGATGAGCTTGGTGACGCCCGGGGCCAGGCCGGGCTCGATAAGGGCCTTGTAAAGCGCCGCGCCTTCGTCGAAAGAGCCGCTGTCCGCGTCCGAGATGCGGCGGATGTGGCTCTCGACCTCGGTGCGCAAAACGGAGGGGGGCGGGATGGGGTAGACCTTCAGGCCGGCCCGGCTCAGGGCGAAGGCGTAGGCTTTCTCCTTGCCGACGGCGAAGGAGATAGCCGTCGTGCGGGCGTCGGGAAGCGCCGCTCGGGCCTGATCGTAGGTGATCGCGACGGGATGCTTCAGGCCTGCCAGGGCCGGATCGGCCCCCCGCATGTCGCGGCGCAGGCGCTCCAGCTCCTCCTCGGCGGCCTCGATACGGGCCTGAACGGCGGACTTGCCGGGCCCCTCCAGGCCGGGCCGCAGAAGCTCGCGATAGGCTTGCGACAGGCGGCCCAGCAGGGCTTTCTCGCGCTCGGCCAGGACGGGATCGCCGGCGGGGCGCTCGTTCATGTAGGCCCGCACCTCCAGGCTGTCCAGAAAAGAGCGGGCCCGGGCCTTTTCCAGCGTCTCGAAAGCGGCCCTGGCGTCGGCGGGCGCTGGGTCTCCATCCACGTCCACCAGCAGGCCGATCAGGTTGTGATAGGCGTCCAGCCGCTTGTCCGAGCCGAAGTAGGTGGCCCGCAGCTCCTCGGTGGAGATGGCGGCCCGGATCTCCTCGATGATGGCGATGGAGGCCCGGTAGCTCTCGGCGGCCTCCCGGTCGCGGCCCAGGCCGCGCTGGGCGTTTCCCAGCTCCAGATAGGTCTCCCAGAGGGATCGCTTGTCCGCTTGCTCCAGGGCCAGATCGACGGCCTGTTGGTAATAGACGGTCGACCGCTCCAGCTCGCCCAGCCGGGCGTAGACGATGCCGATGTTGTTGAGGACGGAGCCTCGCAGCTCGCGGCTCCCGATCTTCTCGGCCAGGGCCAGGCTGGCTCGGAATCGTTCCAGGGCTTTATCGAACTCGCCCAGCTGCGACCAGGCGGAGCCGAGATTATTCAGGACGCGGGCCCTGCTCTCGGCCTCCGGGCTGCCCTCCAGCCGGGCCAGCGCCTCCTCGAAAGCCAGGGCGGCCAGCTCGAATTCGCGTCGGTCGTCCGTCACCAGCCCCTTGCGGCGGTGGATGATGCCCAGGTTGTTGACGCGGACGCCGATCTTCACCGGGTCGCCCAGGCGCCGCTCCAGCTCCAGGGCGTCGGTCTGGGCCTTGGCCGCCTTGTCGAAGTCGCCCAGCTCGGCGTAGATCAAGGCTAGATTGTTCAGTCCGTCGGCCGCGTTGGCGTCGTTGCCTTCGGCCCGGGCGATCTCCAGGGCGGTCTCCACCTGGGCCAGGGCCTCGGTGTAGTCGTCGATCTTCAGGTAATAGACGGCCAGGTTGTTGCGGCAGACGCCCTCGTCGCGGCGGTTCTTCGTCTTCAGAGTGATCGCCAGGGCTTTCCGGTTGAGGTCGCGGAACGAGGCGTAATCCTCCATCTGGTAGTAGGCCACGCTCTGCTGGCGCAGGCATTTGGCCTCGAACTCGGGGGCGCCGATCCCGCGGGCCAGGGCCACCGCCTGCTCGAAGACCGCGGCGGAGGCGGCGTTGTCCATCGCCTCGTCGCGCAGCGACTTGGCCTTCTTGTAGAGCGCGATGATCTCGAGGCGCGCGGCCGCCAGGCGGGAGATGTCGGCCCGGCCCAGCCGTTCGGCCAGGGCGCGGGCTTTTTGCGCGGCTTGGACGGCCGCTTCCACCTGGCCGGAGCTCCAGAGGGATTGGGTCAGGATGTCATAGGCCGATAGGGCGGCGGAAGCGTCGCCGGACGCGTCCCAGGCCGAGGCGGGGCCTTGAAGGATGGCTAGGGTCCCGGCGTAATCGCCCCGGGCGTAGAGGGCGCGGGCTTGCGCGAGCGCGTCTTCCGGTGACGGGGCCGGGCTCGCGAGGGGAGACGGCCCGGCGGCCGTCCACACTCCGAGGGCGAGCAGGACGGCCGCCGCGGCGAGAGGGCTTCTCTTCATCCGGAGTGCGGAAATCTATCCGAATTTCCGCCCGGAGTATAGCCCCCTTCCTCAGTCGCCCTTGCCGGGGGTCGGGATCGGCGTGTCGCCGGTGGGGCGGACCCGTCCCTTGGACAGCGCTGGGGCCTTGACGGCTCCGGCGTCGACGACGGACGCAACCAGGCTGATCACCCGGGCCGGCTGGTTGACGAGCTGGCTGAGGCTGACGGCGCGCTTGGCCTTGGCGGCCGAGCTGAGGCCGGGCGCGGACACGAGCAGCAGTCCCAGACAGGCCGTGACCGCGGCGAAACGAACGATGCTCTTGGGCATAATGCCCCTCCTTGAGATGAGATTTTCCCGGGACAAATGGAGGCAGACGAGCACACGCTAGGGGGGTGGTCTATCCATCATTCATCCAAGGCGCGGAGCCAGTCTACTCCCTGATGTAGGCGGCCTGTCAAGCGGGGGGCCGGGTGATCGAAGCGGCGGAAGCGACGGCGGCGAAAGGGGGTGAAAGGGGCTATTTCTTGAAGAAATAGGCCGTTTCCCACTCGGCCGTCTCGGGCGCGTCGGAGCCGTGCACGGCGTTGCGCTCGATGTTGAACCCGTACTCGTGACGCAGGGTGCCGGGCTTGGCCTTGGCCGGATCGGTGGCGCCCATCACGGCGCGCCAGCGGGCGATGGCGTCGTCGCGCTCCAGCAGGAGCAGGACGCAGGGCCCGGAGGCCATGAACTCGACCAGCTCGCCGTAGAACGGCTTGTCCTTGTGGACGATGTAGAAGCCCTTCGCCTCGTCCGGGGTCAGCCGGTGCAGGCGCATGCCGGCGATGAGGAAGCCTTCTTCCTCGATGCGGGCCAGGATCTTGCCGATGACCCGCTTCTTGACGGCGTCGGGCTTGATGATGCCGAGCGTTCTCTGTGACATGGGAGTCCTCTTGCGGAAGAATCGGGGGGCCCAAGATAGCCCAATCGCCGGGGCGAGTCAACGATACGGCCGGCGGCGGGGCCTCTTCGTTTGACGGCCGAGGGGGGGCGAAATACAATGACCCCTGCCGCCATGGAAAAAGCGAATTGTCAGCGGATCCGAAGCTTCGCCTCCGAGACCGGCTTCTCCATCTGCGGGGTTGCCGAGATGGGGCCTCTCGGCGACAAAGTGCTCCTGTCCGAGCGGACCAAGTCCCGCTTCCCGTGGGCCGTCTCGCTGGCCAAGCGCCTCTCCGATCCCGTCCTTGACGATATCGACGACCGGCCGACGCCGCTTTACTTCCATCATTACCGTCAAACGAACTATTTCCTGGACCGGGGAGCCTACCTGCTGGCCCACTTCATCCAGGATCTAAGCTTTGCCGCCCTGGCCATCCCCGCTTCGCAGATCGTGGACTGGGAAAAGCAGCGGGGGCACGTTCCCCACAAAGCCGTGGCCCTGGCGGCGGGGCTGGGCTGGATCGGCCGCAACAACCTCCTGGTGACGCCGGAGTTCGGGGCCAGGGTGCGGCTGGTCACGGTGTTGACGGACATGCCGCTCGAGCCGGGCGGGCCCATGGCTTTCGGCTGCGGGGAGTGCATACGCTGCCTGGCCCCCTGCCCGGCCGGCGCCATCGGCCGCGATCCGGCCGCTTTCGACCATATCCGCTGCTACGAGACGCTGGACGATTTCCGCCGCCGCCACATCGTCAGCCAGCACATCTGCGGCGTCTGCGTCAAAGCCTGTTCCGGGCCCATTCCCCCGGCCTCGCGGGGCTGATCGAGCCCCCTCCGCGCCCCCCTCCGCCCTGTGTTGACAGCGCCGACCGGCCTCTGTTAGATTCCGGCTCAAATGGGGCATAGGGGGGAGGGGAGCCGCGGGCCGCTCGTGCGAGCCATGGCCGGCGGGGCCGTCATTCTGGCCATATCCCTCTACGGATTCTTTCTCCTGCGAGCCCGAGCCGGACTTCCCGTTCCCCCCGACAAGGTCCTGGCCGTGGAAGGCGTCCGGGTTCAGACGGGCTCGGCTGTCGACGTCACCTTTCTCTTGCGGGCCAAGAAGCCCGGCGATCCCGTCCGCCTGACCGTGCGCGGGGAGAGTGGAAGGGAGACGGATATCCTGGTCGACGCAGCCGCCTACTATCCCGGCGGCGGCATCCCGCTCCTGTTCCTGGTCATTGGCGGCGTCATCGCCGGATTGGGCATCGCGACTCTCCTCCTGCGCCCCGCCAACGCCCAAGCCCGGATGTTCTACTGGACCTGCTTGGCATTCGCTTTGGCCACCATCGTCAGCGGGCCCGAGTATTGTCTGGGATCAAGCTGGACAAGCCTCCTGCCCTGCGCCTTTTTCATTGTCCTGTATGCCATGGTCCCGGCCGCGTTCCTGCACCTCTGCCTGCTCCTGGCCGGCCGGATAAGCATCCGTCCCGCCGTCCTCTACGCCCTGCCCGCCGTCTTGGCGGCCTGGTTCCTGGCCGTCTTCCTCGGGGGGGCCCTGAAGCCGTCGCTTCCCTATCTTCGCCTGTATGAGAAGACCTATTTCCTGCAGCGCCTGATGGTCATCCTCTTTCTCACCGCGGCGGCTGCCGTCCTGGTCCAAGGCTATCGGCGGCCTATCAGCCCGGAGGTCCGGCCGCGGATCCAGTGGGTCTTCCTCGGCTTCGTCCTCGGGCTGGCGCCGTTCGTCTTCCTCTACGAGCTGCCGCGGGTCGTCCTGGGGGCGCTTGGCCGCTCCGGGGCGCGCCCCCTGCTGTCGGAAGACGTCTCGTCGCTGTTCTTCATCTTCGTCCCGCTCTCTTTCGCCGTGGCCATCGTCCGGCATCGCATGTGGGACATCGAGGTCGCTTTCAGCCGCGGCCTGGTCTACTCGATATTCTCGGCCGCCGCGGCCGGCATCTATCTCCTTCTCGTCGTAGCCGCCCAAAAGCTCTTCTCCGGGCCCATCGGCGTCTCGGAGCCGTTGGCCGTGGCGGCGGCCGTGCTGCTGGCGGCGATCGCCTTCAATCCGCTGGCCCGCCGCCTGCAGGACCTAGTCGACAGGGCCTTCTTCCGGAGGCGCTATGACCTGCGGCAAGCCGTCCTGGCTTTCGCCGGCGCGTCCCGGGTCCTGGCCGTTCGGGAAGATCTCCTGGATGCTTTCCTGTCGGCGCTGCGAGCCGTCCTGCCAACGGCCAGGGCGGGCGTCTTCATCAGGGCGCAGCCGCCCGGGGCGGCGCCAAGCGAGCCGGCGGCGGCGATCCACCGGGGCGATGCGTTCGACGAGGCGCTCTTCGCGGCCGAGCCGTGCGAGCCGGGCGAGGTCCTGGCCAGGCCCAGCGCCTGCGCTCCCGGGCTGGACGTTGATTTTGGATTGTCCCTGCCGCTGGCCGGTCAAGGCTTGGATCTGGCCGCCGCCTTGGCCCCGCATCACGGAGCGGCCTGCGGCTGGCTGGGCTTGGGGCCGAAGAAGTCGGGGGAGAAGTATGCGGCCCGGGATGTCGCCTTCCTGAGAGAGCTGATCGGAGAGCTTCTTCCGGGCCTGGAACGGATTCGCCTGCAGGAGGAAGTCATCTGGGAGAAAGCGTCGCGCCGGAAATCGGACGAGCTCAACGCCCTGAAGACGGAGTTCATCTCTTCCGTCTCGCACGAGCTGCGAACGCCCATGACCACGATCCAGGGGCTGGCTGAGCTGCTCCGTGGCGGCCGGACGGCCGATCCGGCCCGACGGGAAAGATACGCTGATTTGCTGGCCGCCGAAAGCGGGCGGCTGTCGCGCCTGATCCACAACGTGCTGGACTACGGCCGCATCGAACGGGGGGCCAAGGCTTACGAGCCGCGGAGAGTCGTGGTCCAGGAAGTGGCGGCAGAGGTCGTCGAGGCTCTCTCTCCGGGCCGCTCCGAGGACGGCCCGGACATCCGGACTCTTTTTCCGGCCGAGCCGCTCGAGATTCTCGTCGATCCGGATGCTTTGAAGCAGGCCCTGATCAACCTCATCGACAACGCGGCCAAATATTCCCCCGACGACAAGCGGATCGACGTCGAGGTCCGCGACGCCGGGACCGAGGCGGCCATCGAGGTTCGCGACCGGGGCATCGGCATCCCGGCCGAAGCCAGGGAGCGGATCTTCGAGAGCTTCTATCGGACGGCCGAGGCCGAGCGGCTCTGCCCCCGCGGCGCCGGTCTGGGGCTGAAGATCGTCAAGCACATCGCGGACGCCCACGGCGGGCGGATCGAGGTGGAAAGCGAGGTCGGCAAGGGGAGCCTCTTCCGGCTCCTCATCCCGAAGCCATGAGCGCGACTATTTTGATCGTCGAGGACGACAAGGCCCTGGCCGAGACGACGGCCGCCTTCCTGGAGAGCGAAGGCTACCGGGTGCTGCGGGCGATCGAGGGGGCCCAGGGCCTCAAGATGGCCCGCAAAGAGAACCCGGATCTCATCCTTTTGGACGTGATGCTTCCGGTCCAGGGCGGCCTGGAGATCTGCAAAGCCCTGCGGGCCGCGGGCGATCCGACCCCGGTCATCTTCGTCTCGGGGCAGAAGAAGGCCGAGATCGACAAGGTCCTGGGGCTGGAGCTGGGGGCGGACGACTACGTCACCAAGCCGTTCAGCCCGAGGGAGCTGCTGGCCCGGGTGCGGGCCGTTCTGCGGCGCGGCGCCGCGGTTGCCACGCCTTCCCTGGACGAGGCGGCCTTCGGCGACGTCCGCCTGGACTTCAAGCGCCAGACCGCGGTCAAGGCCGGCCGCGAAGTCCATCTGACGGCCAGGGAGTTCGCCGTGCTGCGCCTGTTGATCGGGCGGGGCGGGGAAGTCGTCGGCCGCGACACTCTGCTGAACGAGGTCTGGGGCTACGAGAAGTTCCCGACCACACGGACCGTCGACACCTTCATCCACAACCTCCGCAGGAAGCTCGAGGATGAACCGTCCCGGCCGGCCCATCTGCTGACCGTGCCTTGGAGCGGCTACAAGTTCCAGAAGTGAAGGCTTGCTTTTTTAACGGATTCTTGGCATCGTCATGACATCTTGACGGCCCCTCCGGATCATCCTGGAGCCGGAACCGCGAGGGAAAGGAGCTTCCGATGCTGAAAACCCGAGCCCGCCTGGCTTTAATCCCGGCCGTCGCGCTGGTCCTGGCCGCCGGATTGGCCGCCCAAACCGTCGCGGCCGCGGCTTCCGAGCCGGCGGCCCAGACGTCCGACAAGAAGGACACCGGCATCCCCGAGAAGTCCTACAAGTCCATCAGCCCGCTGCCGATCGCCATGTACGACGGCGACATCGGCTTCGGCTACGGGGCCAAGGTCAAGATGGTCGACTACCTGGGCTGGAAAGAGTCCTTCGACCTGATCCTCTTCAACTCGACCAAGGGCGAGCGCTGGTACGTCTTCACCTTCTCCTGGCCCGACATCGAGATCCGCCAGGGGCACAGCTACCCGATCTCGGTCGACGTCAAGGCCGAGTACGACAAGTATCTCAAGTACGCCTTCTACGGCCTGGGCCCGGATACGGTCGACGGCGATCTGACGTATTTCACCCATACCACCAAGACCCTGCAGTTCACCTTCGGCCACGGCTTCTCGCCGCGGCTGGCCCTGGAAGCCAGCTACGCCGTCCGCGGGTTGACTTACGCGGCTTCGGCCGACGAGGGCGACTTGCTGGCCCCCCTGCTCCAGCCGCTGGTCGACGCCGGCAGCCAGTTCGTGCCCTATGCCTCGCTGGCCCTGCGCTACGACACCTCCAACAGCCAGATCCACCCGACCCGGGGCTTCCGCGCCATCCTGCAGGACGACCTGTCCAAGAGCTTTCTCGGCTCGACCGACTCGGACTTCAATCGGTTCACCCTCGACCTGCGCAAGTACATGACGGTCTTCGGCGACGTCGACGTCTTCGCCGTTCGGGCCCTGGTCCAGTACGTGGACGGAGACCAGATTCCCTTCTTCGACCTCTCTATCCTGGGCGGCGGCGGGACGATGAACGCCATGCGCGGCTACAGCCAGAACCGGTTCCTGGACAAGGGCAAGCTCCTGACCAACATCGAATACCGATTCCCTATCTTGTGGCATACCAAGCTCATCCTGGGCATGAAGCTGGGCGGGGTGGTCTTCATCGACGCCGGCACGGTCTGGCCGAGCTTATCGGAGATCGACTTGGGCAAGACGGCCGTGGACTACGGCGCCGGCCTCCGGATCTATATGCCCGACTTCGTGGTCCGTGTCGACGTCGGCTTCCAGCCCAATGGGAAGATGGGCCTGTACTTCAATTTCGGCCATATTTTCTAGCCGATTTTTTCAACGGGAGAGGGCCCTTGTGCCCCCCGACCATTTCATGTGCAGGTTCCGCCAACGCTTGAAAAAATCCATGGTTAGAGAGGGGCGGAAGCTCGATATCCACAGGCTTATGCACAGCTTCTGTGGAAAAGAAACGACTAGCCGCGAGACCGCGCGGGATTGGCCCGCCGCGAACCCGCATCTTTTCATGTTTATGATCTATGGTCGGCCGTCTGGGCCGGTGTGAGGTGCTCATGAGCCGGTCAAAGAAGCTTCGCTCGATCGCTCTTCTCGCGCTTCTTATCGCCGCCGCTCCGCTCTCCGCCGGGATCGGGATCGAGCAGAGCGCGTCGGCCGTCCCCGTCGTCAGGAACGGCAAGCGCCCCGCCGCCGGCCGCGGCGAAGCGCGATTCTCCTTGGAGCCGTTGTGGTCCGTCGGCGGCGGCGATTCGGCCGAGGCCGATTTCTCCCAGATCGCCGCGGTCGCCATAGGCGCCGGCGGAGAAGCGGCCGTTCTGGACGGAAAGGAATGCCGAGTCTTCATCTTCGATGTCCGGGGCAAGCGGCTGCGGACCTTCGGCCGCAAAGGCCAGGGACCCGGCGAGCTGAGCGGGCCCATCGGAATCGCTTGGACGCCCGGCGGCGAGATCCTGGTGGATGACGCCTTGAACCGGCGGCTGTCCTATTTCTCCTCCGAGGGCAAGCCCTTGCGCCAAGTCTCCACGGCCCAAGGCATGGGCATGGGGCTGGCCGGATTGATCATGGATCCGCGGGGGCGCATGGCGGCCCGGACGCTGTTCTTCGAGGGCGGCAAGATCGGATTTGAGATCCGGGTCTACGACAAGGACCTCAAGCCGGGCCCGCCGCTGGGCCGGGTCGAGCTCGGAGCGCTGGGGCAGGGCAAGTTCGATCCCCTGACCCTCATGCCGGGCCTGGTCATGGCGTCCGACGCGGGCGGGAACATCTTCCTGGGCAGCCCGGCGGGCTATCGGATCAACGTCTTCGGCTTCGACGGACGCCCGCGCCGGGCCATCGAGCGGGCCTACGATCCGGTCCCGGTCCGCAAGGAGGACCAGGCCCGGATCATGAAGATGCTGGGCGGCATGCCGGCCACGGGCGGCTTCAGCCTGAAGGAGATGATCCTGATCCCGGCGGCGTTCCCCGCCTACTCCTTCTTCGTCGTCGATCCGGCCGGACGGATCCTGGTGCGCACGTTCGAGAAAGGCAAGACCGACAAGGAATTCTACTGGGATCTCTTCGACGCGGCGGGCCGATACGCGGCCCGCATCCCGTCGGCGGCCGAGCTTGTGGCCTGGCGCGACGGCCGGATCTTCGGCATCCAAGAGGACGAGGATGGATTCCAGGTGCTGAAGTGCTTTCGGGTGATCGAATAGGCATCGCCCGAGGAGGGGAACGATGTCCGGGTATCGTAAAATGCTGTGGGGCGCGGCGCTGGCGGCTTGGCTGGCGGCGGCGGCGCCCGGGGAGGTTCCCATGAGCGAGCTGAGCAAGATTTTCGCGGCCCCGCTGGGGGCCAAGGACGTCGCGGTGATGTTCCTGTCCTATTCGGGCGTCGTGGTCCGGACGCCGGCCGGGACGTTCGCCGTCGATCCGGCCAATCTCCTTCTGGGGAGCGATATCGCCGAGCTGAAGGCACACGGTCTCCTGGCCGTGCTTTACACCCATGGCCACGGCGACCACCTCGATGTCGCAACGGCCAAATCCTTGGTCGCCGGGACCGATGCCGTCATCGTGGCCGAGCCGGCCGTGGCCGCCTCGCTGAAGAGTGTGGTCCCGGCCGACCGACTGGTCACGGCCGCCGACGGCAAGGATGTGCAGGCGGCCGGGCTGACGGTGCGAGGCTTCGTGGGCAAGCACATCGGGCCGATCATGCTCTATCGGGTCAAGTTGGGATCCTTCACGCTCTTCCACGGCGCCGACTCGGCCTATGTCCCCATCAAGGACGGCCAAGCCGACCTGGCTATCCTGCCGACAGGGGCGCCCTCGCCGACGGCCTCGCCGGAGGCCGCCCTGAGCATGGCGTTGGACGTCAAGCCTCGCGCGGCCCTTCTGGTCCACGGCTCCAAGGCCCAGCACGCCGCCTTCGAGAAGCTGGCGGCGGCCCAGCTGCCGGGTATGAAGGTGGAAGCCTTGGAGCCGTTCGCGGTCCGGATCGTTTCCCTGAGCTGAAAAAAATCCCCCCGCCCCGAGCGGGACGGGGGGATGAGAAGACGATTCTTCAGCTTGCGTTATTCGAGGGGCGGCATCACTTCCGGTTCTTGACGTAGGTGTCGAACCACTCGATCATCTCGGCCAGCACCGTCATCACCGACTCGCGGGCGCTGTAGCCGTGGCTCTCGTGGGGCAGGTAGACGAAGCGGGCCGTGGCCCCGAAGCCCTTGAGGGCCGCGAACAGCCGCTCCGACTGGATGGGGAAGGTGCCGGAGTTGTTGTCGGCCATGCCGTGGATCATCAGCAGAGGCGTCTTGATCTTGTCGGCGTACATGAAGGGCGACATCTTGAGGTAGGTCTCGGGCGCCTCCCAGAGGGACCGCTGCTCGCTCTGGAAGCCGAACGGCGTCAGGGTCCGGTTGTAGGCGCCGGAGCGGGCGATGCCGGCCGCGAAGAGGTCGCAGTGGGCCAACAGGTTCGCGGTCATGAAGGCGCCGTAGCTGTGGCCGCCGACGCCGACCCGCTTGGGATCGCCGACGCCCATCTTGTCCAGGGCGTCGATGGCCGCCTGGGCGTTGGCCACGATCTGGGTGACGAAGGTGTCGTTGACCGTCTTGGGGTCCCCGACCACGGGCATGGTGGCGTTGTCCAGAACGGCGTAGCCCTGGGTGACGAAGAAGAGCTGCGAGGTCCCGCGGTAGAAGGTGAAGCGGTCGGTCGAGCCGCGGACCTGGCCGGCGGTGGAGGCGTCGCCGTACTCCAGGGGGTAGGCCCAGATGACCACGGGCAGGCGGGTGCCTTCCTTGTAGTCGGCCGGAAGGTAGAGGGTTCCCGACAGGTCGACGCCGTCGTTCCTCTTGTACTTGATCATCTGCTTGCGGACTCCGGTCATCTGGGGGGCCGGATCGACGAAGGCGGTCAGGGGCTTGGACGTCCTGGTCTTGAGGGAGTAGAGGTGGTAGTTCGGGACTTCGGTCTTCGACTCCTGGCTGATGACGATGGTGCCGCGGTCCGGGCCGGCGACGAAGCCGACGAAGGACTGGTACTTGCCGTCGAGACACTGGAACAGTCGGGTCTTCTCGCCCGTCTTGAGGTTCCATTTATCCAGGAAAGGGCGATCGCCCTTGGGTGAGGCGCCGTTTCCGGTCAGATAGATCCAATTCCAGTCCTTGTCCTGAAGGATGACGCGGGCCCCGTCGAGGCTGGTCATCACCGGCGAGCCGGGATCGTTGTAGGCGTCTTGCGTATTGAGATCGAAGAGCTTCTGCGGCGCGACGGAGGGATCGTCGACGTTGATGATCCAGGAGATGCGCTTGCGCTGGCGGCGGTTCATCTCCGAGGCGATGACCCGTCCGGGTTGGGCGAACCAGGTCAGGCCGCCGAATCGGTTGGCCGACTTGAAGACTTCCCGGGGCTCCCCGGCGAAAGGCGCGGCCAGGGTCACGACCCGGTCGTGGAAGGGGACCTGCTTTTCCGTGTCCCCTCCGTCGAGGGCTTCGGTCCATATCAGGGTGGCGGGCTTCAGCGGCTGCCAGCCGACCGAGCGGGGGCCGGTGGGGACGCCGTTCATGGGCACATCCTCGGCCGGCGGCAGGTCGGCGACCGTCTTGACCGGATTCCCGGCCCGGTCCCAGACCTCGGTGGAGCGGGCGAAATCGTATGCCGAGACGCTATAGGAAAAGGGCCGCTTGATCCGCTCGACAAGGATGTACGAGCCGTCCGGCGAGGGCTCGACGCCGGCATAGATGCCGGGCTTGCCGATCGGCTTGGCCTCGCCGGTGGCCAGGTCGACTTCGACGATCTGGGCCGTGGCGTAGTATTCAAAGAGGGCCTCGTCATGGGGATTCTTCAGGAGGTCCTGGAGGGTGGCAACCTTGGTCTGCTTGCCGCCGGAGACCTGCACCGTGGGCCCGATGGGCACGCGGGGCTCGGCCGGCGCCGCGCCGCGGCCCTGGGGGATCATGGAGCAGAGGACGGACTTGCCGCCGGGCATCTGGGCCAGGCCGCCGGTGACCATGTTCAGGCGGGCCGGGGTCAGGGCCTTGGCCTTGCCGGTCGCGGCGTCGGCGATCCACAGCTCCACGCCGTCGTCGAGATAGCGGGAGAAGAAGATGCTCTTCCCGTCATCGGACCAGGACGCGCCGGTCAGCTTGATCCCGGCCGGCAGATCGATCGTCCGCTCCTGGCCGGTGGCGATCGTCTTCAGCTTCAGGCCGGTGCTGAAGGTCAGCACCTGGCGGCTGTTGTTGGCCGGGGTGATCCGCATCCCGGCGATGCGGAGCAGGGGCTGGGCCAGGGTGGCGATGGCCGGCATGCTCTCGGACTCGACGAGCAGCATGACCTCGCGGTTGGGGCTGAGGGAGACGCGCGGCGTCGGCGGCGCGTTGAGGATGTCCTGCACGTTCTGCGGCGGCAGCTTGTAGGGTTCCTGGGCGGCCAGGAACGGCGCGGCAAGAGCCAGCGCCAAAAGGACGGGGATGAGACGGGCGGCTCGGGACTGGATCATGGGCACTCCTCCGATTAGGGTCGTTGGGGGCAGGCCCTGTTTATAACCCAAGTTGACTTGCCCCGGCAATCCCGTTAGCCTTGTGCGTATCCCGCGGCCGGCGGACCCGAGCGGCGGCGAGCGAGCGCGAGCATCCGAGGAGAGAGGCATGAGACGACGATTTCTTCGGCCGGCGGCGGCCGTGTTGGCCGTCGGCGCGGCGATGATCCTGACCGGATGCTCCGGTCCCGAGCCGGGCACCCTGGTCCTTCTCAACGGCTCGGTCTACACCGTCGACTCGGCCCTGCCGGACGCCCGGGCGGTGGTGGTGACGGGCGACCGGATCACGGCCGTCTGCAAGACCGACTCCTGGGCCAAGCGGTATATCGGCAAAGAGACCAAGGTCATCGACCTGGAGGGCAAGCTCGTCCTGCCGGGCCTCATCGACGCCCACGTCCACTTCGACAACGCCGGGGCGCTCCTGATGGACGCCAACCTGCTGACCGTGTCGGACGAGGCCGGGCTGCGGGCCGAGATCAAGAGAGTGGTGGATCTTCTGGATGACGGGGCCTGGATCACCGAGGGGCGCTGGGGCGCCTACGAGCAATGGGCTCTGGGCGACGCGGGAGGCGCCAAGGTGAGCGAGGGTGTCGGGGCGGCCAAGGCCCCCTGGCGTCCCAACCGGGCCATGATCGACGATCTGACTCCGGATCATCCCTGCTTCCTCAACCGCTTCGACGGCAAGGAATGGCTGGCCAACGGCGCCGCGCTGAAGGCGGCCGGCCTGGAGGGCAAGCGGCTGAGAGGCATGGAGATCGGGCCCGACCGGCGGCCGACCGGGATCGTCTTCCGGCCGTCGCCGGCCTATGACGCCCTGGCCAAGGCGGTCGCTCCCAAGTCGGCCCTCCGCCTCCTGGACGAGAACCGGGCCGCCCTGAAGGCCCTGCGGCAGGCGGGCATCACCGAGATCCACGACATCTCCACCCCGGAGCAGGAGAAGCGCTTCGTGGAGCTGGAGCGCAACGGCGAGCTGACCTGTCGGGTCTGGCTGCGGCCGGATCTGGAGCGGGGGGCCGAGCTGTTGGCGGGCGGATTCACCATGGGGCTCCATCCCGCGACCAAGGGCAAGAGCTACATGCTGCGCTACGGGGCCCTGAAGGGCTACGTGGACGGCATCATGGGCACCCACGGCGCCCTCTTCTTCGAGCCCTACGCGGACAAGCCCGAGACCTCCGGCCACTGGCGTCCGCATACCTCCGATGATCCGGCCCTGCAGATAGGGAACATGGACAAGCTGGCCGGCCTGATCCGGACGGGCCTCGAGGCGGGCTTCGTGCCCAATGTCCACGCCATCGGCGACCGAGCCGTGGCCGAGACGCTCGATCTCTTCGAGAAGCTGCGTCTGGAGACCGGCAAGGACCTGCTGGGCTTCCGGATGATCCATGCCCAGGTCATCCGGCCGCAGGATTTCAAGAGGTTCAAGCCCCTGGGCGTCATCGCCGAGGTCAACCCCTATCACATCGCCGATGACATGCGCTGGATGGAGGAGCGGATCGGCCCCGAGCGGGCCAAGGGGGCCTACGCGTTCAAGTCCCTGCTCGAAGCGGGCGTGCGGCTGACCTTCGGCTCGGACTGGCCCGGGACCAGCGCGGCCCTCTACAGCGTCCGCCCCCAGGACCTCATCTACGCCGCGGTGACCCGCAAGACCCTGACCGGCCTGCCGGAGGGCGGCTGGCATCCCGAGCAGAAGATCTCGGTCAAGGAGGCCATCAAGGCCTACACGATCAACGCCGCCTATGCCGCCTTCGAGGACGACGTGCGGGGCTCGATCAAGGTCGACAACCTGGCCGACTTCACGGTCTTCGACCGCAATCTCCTCGAGATCAAGCCGGACGATCTGCTCAAGGCGGAAGTCACCCACACCATCGTCGGCGGCCAGGTCGTCTTCGAGAGAAAGCCCAGCCCGGCCCCGGAGAAGGGCGAATAAGAAGAAAGGCCCCCGGCGGCGCCTCACGCGTCTCTTTCTCGCGGGCGGCTTGCCGGCCGGATCCCGCGGCCTCGCGCCGTCGGAGGCCCGTCTCTCGATAATCGAAGTCCCATTGAGTCAATAGGGCCCCGGTCCGCGTTTGTCAAGTCATGTCACGCGGACCGTCTTGATCCTTCCGGTGATGGCCAGGGTCAGCTTATAGGCGCCCCAGCTGTTGGCCGCCGTGATGGTGGCCAGCCCGGTCACGGCGCCGAAGGCGGTGAAGACCGGAGCGTTGTTGGCCGTGACCCTGACTCCTTCGGGGGCGGATCGGCGGCAGAGAACCCAGGCTCCGCCGGCCGGATCGTATCGCTCCGTCGAGATGCCGGCTTCCAGAAAACGGACGCGGTAGGAAAAGCCGTCGCGCAGGGCTTGGGCCCGGGCCCTGTTGAGGGCCGAGCGCACCTCCCAGACGGCGCTCTCCAAGCGGTATTTGGGAGCCAGGGACAGTAGCGATCCCGAGCCGAGGCCGATCAGGAGGCCGACGAGCGCCACCGCGGCGGCGGCTTCGATCAGCGTGAAGCCGGAACGGGGCACGCCTCATCTCCCTTCCCGCCAGGCTCGGGGCACGAGCTGGAGGATGATTAAAACGGGCTCCAAGGCGGCCGGTCCGCAGGCCGGCTCGATCAGCCCCGCGGCCAGCCGCTCGTCGGGGGCGATGGTCACCCGCCCGGCCCCGGGCTGGATGGACGAAGCCTGGACGCCGCCGGAGACGATGACGTTCTTGAATCCGCCGTCGACCTGGAAAGCCCCGGCCGCGGTCAGCGAGGCCTGGATGCGGAGGTTGGCCGGGGCGCCGGCGGCGATCCTGACGCGGCCGGAGGCTTCGGCGCCCGTCACCATGTCGCGCCCGGCCGCGTAGACCACGAGCTGGGATTGCTTCTCGCGGAGATAGGGGATGGACTCGGCCCAGCGCACGCCTTCGTGAAGAAGGTCGGAGCCGATGGCGACCTCCTCGCTCGCCACGATGGTCAGGGACTGGCCGTCGCGAAGGCAGGGGAGGCCGGAGGAAGGGGCCGCCGCGAGGCTTCCTCCGGCGTCCACGGCGGCCGCCGACAGCGAGCCGACGGCGCCGTTGATGAGAAGAATGCCCAGAGGAGGCTGGACATCCTCGACGAGGCCCTGGGGAGTCAAGAGCTGTGTCGGTCCGAGGCCGGGCCGGAAGGACAGGCGCCAGGATCCCGCGGGGCTTTCGAACCCGACGACCTGGAAATCCCCGTCGACGGCCAGGAGCAGGGCGTCCAGATCTCCCTGGACGAAGATGCCGCCCGGGCCGGTGTCGGACCGGATGAGATAGACGCCGTCGGGGACGGGCTCGTTGACCTCGGGAAGGCCGAGAGCCTGCCGGAGAAAGTCCAGCCGGATCCCTCCGGGCTCCAGAAACCGGACCTTCAGGGCGGCCGCGGCCTGCGGCGAGGCGTCACGCGGGATGAGGGATCGGGGCGAAACCCGCCCGCGGGGGGCCAGGCTGCGGCGGCGGCTCGGGGAGAGGACCAGTCGGCCCTCCTCGAGAAGAGCGGCGGCCGACTCGTTGGCCTCGGGGCCGGCCAGAAGGAGGGGAAAATAGGCCAGAGGCGGGCTCCCGGCCAGGACGCTGAGGTCCAGATCCAGTCCGGCGGATGATTCCGGCGGCCAGCCCGTCAGGCGGCCCAGGGATTCGATGGCCACCAGGTAGTCGGCCCGCAGAAGCGCTGCGGTCTCTCGATGCCGCACCGGGAAGCAGGAAGACGTCGCGGTCCAGGAGAGGCCGCCCGACTCTCCCTCCGATGTCAGGGGAAAGGCGATGCCCATGGCTTCCTCCGCGGCCAGAATCCCCGCGCCGGCCGCGTCGGCCAGGAGAGCCGCGGATCGGTCGGCGGCCAGCGATGCCGGCTCCGTAGGCTGCGCCGGGGCCCACGAGACCATCTCCGCCAGAGCCTGCTTGACCCCCGCCTCCGCCGCGCTCTCCAGCCGCAGGGCGTCGCGCCGGGCCTGGGCGAAGCGCAGGAAGCCGTCGGCGAAGAGGACCAGCCCC
>CAZKXI010000028.1:0-2500 GCA_964556755.1 uncultured Eubacteriales bacterium | reverse complement strand
AATGCAATTGGTAGAAGAGCATTCCGACGAGGCCGAAGCCGATCTGCGAGGATCGGTGGACTTTTCGGAAGAGACCCTGCCGGCATGAGTAGCGATAACGGCTGTTAAAACCAGCCGCGCCGAAAATCTAAGGTTTCCTGGGGAAGGTCAGTCCGCCCAGGGTTAGTCGGATCCTAAGGTCAGGCCGAAAGGCGTAGCCGATGGACAGCAGGTCAACATTCCTGCACCGCCCGAGAGTCACCATGTGGGGACGCAGGGGGATACGTGTACGCACGTCTGGATGTGTGCGGTCGCCTCGTAGCGGGAGGTTCATGGCAAATCCGGAACCTCTTAACCGCGAGAAAGGCGAGGAAGCTTGGCTTCGGCCTTGTGAACTCACTGACTCCGAACTGCCGAGAAAAGCCACTAAGAACGTATCTCGGGTGTCCGTACCGTAAACCGACACAGGTAGATAAGGAGAGAATCCTAAGGCGCACGTGTGAGCCCTCTTTTAGGAACTCGGCAATCTAACCTCGTAACTTCGGGAAAAGAGGTGCCTCGTTAGGGTGAAGTTGTACAAATGGAGCCCGAGGAGGTCGCAGAGAAATGGCTCAGGCGACTGTTTAGCAAAAACACAGGACTCTGCAAAGACATAAAATCGATGTATAGGGTCTGACGCCTGCCCGGTGCTGGAAGGTTAAGGGGAGGGGTTAGCGCAAGCGAAGCTCTGAACCGAAGCCCCAGTAAACGGCGGCCGTAACTATAACGGTCCTAAGGTAGCGAAATTCCTTGTCGGGTAAGTTCCGACCCGCACGAAAGGCGTAACGACTTGAGCGCTGTCTCAAAGAGGGGCACGGCGAAATTGTGGTACCGGTGAAGACGCCGGTTACCTGCCGCTGGACGGAAAGACCCCGGCACCTTAACTGCATCCTAGCATTGGATTTTGGGATCGCATGCGCAGGATAGGTAGGAGGCTTTGAAGCTCGTCCTCCGGGACGGGTGGAGCCAACGGTGAGATACTACTCTTGCGATTCTGAGATTCTAACTCGCTCCCCTGATCGGGGAGGCGGACAGTGTTAGGTGGGTAGTTTAACTGGGGCGGTTGCCTCCCAAAATGTAACGGAGGCGCCCTAAGGTTCCCTCAGGTTGTTTGGAAATCAACCGTAGAGTGTAAAGGCATAAGGGAGCTTGACTGCGAGAGAGACATCTCAAGCAGGGAGGAAACTCGGGCTTAGTGATCCGGTGGTCCCGTATGGAAGGGCCATCGCTCAACGGATAAAAGGTACGCCGGGGATAACAGGCTAATAGTCTCCAAGAGCTCATATCGACGAGACTGTTTGGCACCTCGATGTCGGCTCATCTCATCCTGGGGCTGAAGCGGGTCCCAAGGGTCCGGCTGTTCGCCGGTTAAAGAGGTACGTGAGCTGGGTTCAGAACGTCGCGAGACAGTTCGGTCCCTATCCACGGCAGGCGCAGGAGAATTGAGGGGGGTGGTCCATAGTACGAAAGGACCTGGACGAACGAACCTCTAGTGTGCCGGTTGTCCCGCCAGGGGCACCGCCGGGTAGCTACGTTCGGAAGTGATAACCGCTGAAGGCATATAAGCGGGAAGCACGCCCCAAGATTAGTTCTCCCTCCCGCAAGGGCTGAAGGGCACGGGTAGACGACCCGTTTGATAGGCTGGGTGTGGAAGCGCGGTGACGCGTTAAGCTTACCAGTACTAACCGCCCGTGAGGCTTGACCATAAGGTTTATTCTCGACAAAACATGCACGCGAAATTCGATTGGGATTAATAATTGCGATTATTAAATCCCGGCAACCATGACGCAGGGGAAACGCCCGTTCCCATTCCGAACACGGAAGCTAAGCCCTGGGGTGCCGATGGTACTGCTCGGGCTGCCGAGTGGGAGAGTAGGACGTTGCCGGGTTTTTTTCTTTTCTCGGGCGTAAAGCAAGCAGGAGGCGCCGCCCGCCCTCCACGTCTGACCGGAAGAGGGATCCAGGGGCAACGGCCCTGCCTGTGATGGGACATACTCCTCTCCTTTTTCGCGATCGGATATCTGTCTGTTCGGGACCTCCGGAGCAAAACCGGAGTCGATCCCGTCGTCTAAGGAGACGAGTATGAACATCTATGTTGGAAACCTGTCCTTCTCCGTGACCGAGAGCGACCTGCGCGAGGCCTTCCAGGCCTACGGCGCGGTGGAAAAGGCCGCCGTCATCACCGACAAGGCCACGGGCCAGTCCCGCGGCTTCGGCTTCGTCGAGATGACCAACAAGGACGAGGGCCTCAAGGCCATCAGCGCCCTGAACGGCCGCGACCTCAAGGGCCGCGCCATCAAGGTCAACGAGGCCCAGCCCAAGACCGACCGGCCCCGCACGGGCGGCGGCTTCGGCGGCGGCCGCAACCGGTACTGACCGGAAGCCTGGTCCGAGCGGGACGCGTCCCGGCCCCGGTAATATAGCCGAAGCGGGTCGGGGGCTTCCCGGAACCTAGTCCATCCAAGGGCGGATCGCCCCGCAA
>CAZKXI010000027.1:0-35575 GCA_964556755.1 uncultured Eubacteriales bacterium | reverse complement strand
CTTGATTTCCCGCCGGAATTTCTGTACTTATTATCCCAGAATCAATTTGTCAGACAGCAGAGTCGTCGTCACCGGTTTGGGCGTCGTCACGCCAATCGGCATCGGTCTGCCCGAGTTCTGGTCGAACCTCCTGGCCGGGACGAACGGCGTCTCCCGCCTGACCGCCTTCGACGTCGCGGCCTTCCCCTCCACCATGGCCGCCGAAGTGCGCGGCTTCGAACCGGGCCGCTGGATCGATCCCAAGTCGGCGGCCCGCATGGACCGCTTCAGCCAATTCGCCGTTGCCGCGGCTGACCTGGCCATGGCCGATAGCGGCCTGGCCAGCCTCCCTTTCGACGGCGAGCGAGCCGGGGTCATCATCGGCTCGGGTATCGGGGGCTCGGAGACGATCGAGAGCGGCCTTGTCCGGCTGGCCGAGAAAGGGGCGCGCGGGCTCGATCCCTTCTTCGTGTCCAAGCTCCTGGTCAATATGGCCGCCAGCATGGTCTCCATCCGTTTCGGCTTGAAAGGGCCCCTCTCGGCGCCCTCCGTCGCCTGCTCGACCGGGGCGAACGCCATCGGGGATGCCTTCCGGATCCTGGCCCGCGGGGACGCCGATATCATGCTGGCCGGGGGGTCCGAGGCCTGCCTGACCCCGATGGCTTACGGCGGATTTTGCGCCAACCGCTCGATGTCCCGCCGCAATGACCAGATCGAATCGGCTTCGAGGCCTTTCGACAAGGGGCGCGACGGGTTCGTCATGGGCGAGGGGGCGGGGGTGGCGGTCCTGGAGAGACTGGAGCACGCCCGCGGCCGGGGCGCCCGTATCTACGCCGAGATGGCCGGCTATGGGAATACGGCGGATGCCTTCCATCTCACGGCTCCCGATCCCGAGGCCGGGGGGATGATCCGGGCCATGCGCCGGGCCCTGGATGACGCCGGCCTGATGCCGGAAGCGATCGGCCACATCAACGCCCACGGCACCTCGACGGTCCTCAATGACAAGCTGGAGAGCGCCGCCATCCGGGCCGTCTTCGGGGCCAGGGCCGGAGCGCTCAAGGTCAGCGCCATCAAGTCGATGATCGGCCATCTCCTGGCCGCCGCCGGCGCCGTGGAGTTCGCCGCTGCGGTCATGAGCGTTCATGAAGGAATCGTCCCCCCGACCATCAACTATGAGCAGCCCGATCCGGATTGTCCCCTGGACTACGTCACGCGCGGCTCCGAGACGGTTGAGCTGCGGGCCGCGCTCAGCAATTCCTTCGGCTTCGGCGGGGGCAATGTCTGTCTGGCCGTCAAGCGATTCGAGAATCAGCCATAAAAATCCCCCCGCTTCAAATCGGCGATATCACCGTCCCTCTCCCGATCATCCAGGGCGGCATGGGCGTCCGCGTCTCCCTGGCCGGCTTGGCCGCGGCCGTCGCCAACGAGGGCGGCATCGGGACCATCGCCTCGGTCGGCTTGGGCGACATCGAGCAGTCCAAGCGGGACTTCGACGGCGTCAGCCGGGAGGCCCTGATCTATGAGATCCGCCGGGCCCGCGCCCTGACCGATGGCCCTATCGCCGTCAACATCATGGGCGTCCTGAGCAACGCCCTGGACCTCGTCAAGACCTCGGTCCGGGAGGGGATCAAGATCATCGTTTCGGGCGCATCGCTTCCCCTCCGTCTCCCGGAGATGGTCGACGACGATTCCGTCAACCTCGTCCCGATCGTCAGCTCCGGCCGCGCCGCGGATATCGTCCTCAAGACCTGGGGCAAGCGCTACAACAGGACGGCGGCCGCGGTCATCCTGGAGGGCCCCCTGGCCGGAGGGCACCTGGGATTCTCGGCCGAGGAGATGGAGGACCTGGAGGGACACTCGCTGGCGATCCTCCTGCCCAAGGTTCTGGCCGCGGTCAAGCCCTTCGAAGACAAGTTTGGACGCCGGATCCCGGTCATCGCCGGCGGCGGCGTCTTCACCGGGGCCGATATAGCCCGCCTTCTCCAGGCGGGTGCGGCGGGCGTCCAGATGGCGACCCGCTTCGTCTGCACCGACGAGTGCGAGGTCTCCCGGGAATTCAAGCAGACCTACCTGGACGCCAAGGAAGAGGACATCGTCATCATCAAGAGTCCGGTCGGGCTTCTGGGCCGGGCTGTGCGAAATCCCTTCCTCCGCAACCTCGAAGCCGACGCTTTGGACAAGATCTCCTGCCCGTACCGCTGCCTGGCTACCTGTGACGTGGCCAACGCCCGGTACTGCATCGCCCTGGCCTTGTCCAACGCCTACCAGGGCAACATGGAGAAGGGTCTGGTCTTCTGCGGGCAGAACGCCTTCCGCATTCACGAGATCGTTTCGGTCAAGGCCTTGATGGCCGAGCTCAAGGCCGGCATCGAGGCTCACCCCGAAGCGACTGAGAAGGCATCTTCGGCCCGGCCGGACTCCTCTGCCGCCGGCGATTGACAGCCCGCGCGGGAATCACTATCTTGGCGGCGTCCCGGCCATCCGGGGAGGGAGAGACCGCCGTGATGAAGAAACGCGTTCGCTTCGCCGGCCTTCTGGCCGTTTGGGTCCTGTCCCTGTCGGCTTTCGCGGGCCAGGCCAGGGAGACCCAGGCTCAGCACGACGCCCGCATGCAGTGGTGGCGCGAGGCCCGCTTCGGCCTCTTCATCCACTGGGGCCTCTACGCCATCCCGGCGGGGGAGTGGGGCGGCAAGACGAACTACGGCGAGTGGATCCGCAACAACGCCGAGATCCCGCTGCCGACCTACGACAAGTTCGTCGCCCTGTTCCATCCGATCCGCTTCGACGCCGCCGCCTGGGTCAGGATGGCCAAGCAGGCCGGGATGAAGTACATCGTCATCACGTCCAAACACCATGACGGCTTCGCGCTCTTTGATTCCAAGGTCTCCGACTTCGACGTCATGGCCACGCCCTTCCGGCGGGACATCCTCAAGGAGCTGGCCGAAGCCTGCCGCCGGGAGGGGATCCGGCTCTGCTTCTACCACTCGATCATGGACTGGCACCACCCCGACTACCTGCCGCGCCGCCCCTGGGAGATCGGGGACCGGCCGGCGGCGGGCGCCGATTTCGAGCGCTATGTCGCCTATATGAAAGCCCAGCTGCGGGAGCTTTTGACGGGCTACGGCGACATCGGCGTGCTCTGGTTCGACGGCGAGTGGGAGAGCACCTGGACCGAGGCCCGCGGCCGCGACCTCTACGACTACGTCCGATCCCTCCAGCCCCGGATCATCGTCAACAACCGGGTCGGCGCCTCCCGCTCCGGCATGGAAGGCTTCTCGGCCGACAAGGCCTCGGCCGGCGACTTCGGCACGCCCGAGCAGACCATCCCGGCCACCGGCGTCCCCGGCCTGGACTGGGAGACCTGCATGACCATGAACGACAATTGGGGCTACAACAAGAACGACCAGGCCTGGAAGCCGAGCCGCGACCTGATCCGGAAGCTGGCCGACATCGCCTCCAAGGGCGGCAACTTCCTGCTCAATGTCGGGCCGACGGCGGAGGGCCTCTTTCCCCAGCCCAGCGTCGAGCGCCTGGCCGCCATCGGGCGCTGGATGCAAGCCTACGGCGAGTCGATCCACGGCACGTCCGCCAGCCCGTTCAAGTCCCTGGCCTGGGGCCGGGCCACTCAGAGGGCCGTCTCCGGCGGGACGCGCGTCTATCTCCATGTCTTCGACTGGCCCCGCGACGGACGCCTCTCCGTCCCCGGCCTCCTCAGCGATCCGAAGCGCGCCTATCTCCTCAACGACCCGGCCGGCCATCCGCTGAGCTGGAGCCGGAGCGAGGACGCCGTCCTGATCGATCTTCCGGCGTCGGCTCCCGACTCCGACGACAGCGTCGTCGTCCTGGAGGTCTCCGGTCGTCCCGACATCTCCGAGCCGCCCGTGATCAAGTCCGACTTCTCGATCTTCACCCGCGTCCTCGATGTCGACGTCTTCTCCCCCCGGGAGAACGTCGAGGTCCGCTACACCCTGGACGGCACCGTCCCCACGGCCGTCTCGCCCCTCTCCAAGGGCGCCGTCCGCCTGACCGCCTCCTCCGTCCTGACCGCCCGTTGCTTTCGGGGCGGCCGGCCCGTCAGCGGCACGGCCCAGGCTTCTTTCGAGCGAATGGAGCCCCTCCCGTCCGCCAAGGACGCCGATGCCCGGCCCGGCCTGGCCGTCGCCCGCTACGAAGGCGCTTGGGACAAGCTGCCCGACTTCGACAAGCTGCGCGCCGTGTCGACGTCGGTCTCTTCCACCGTCGCCTTGGCGGGACTCGAGGCCTCCGAGCACTACGGCCTCGTCCTGACCGGCTTTCTCCGCATTCCGGAAGACGGCGCCTACATCCTCTCCCTGACCTCGGATGACGGCAGCCGCCTCTGGCTGCGGGACCGTCTGATCGTGGACAACGACGGCCCGCACGGCGCCGAGGAGAGGAGCGGCCCGATCGCCCTCGCGGCCGGTCTGCATCCGATCCGCATCGCCTACTTCAACGCCACGGGGGGCGCGGCCCTCAAGCTGTCCTGGCAGGGGCCCGGCCGGCCCAAGCAGGAAGTCCCCGCTTCCGCCTTGGCCCACCGCGACTGAGCGCAAGAGGCTCTTCCGACAAGGTCGCTTATGACGCCGCGCGAGGGGGTTCTGGCCGTCCTGGGGGGAGAGGCGCCCGACGCCGTGCCTTGGTTCGGCGATCTGGATTACTGGGCCACTGCGCTCATCGGCCGCGGGGAGAAGCCGGAGGGCTTCAAGACCAGCCCGGCCTACATCGACTGGCATCGGGAGCTGCGGGTCGGCTTCTATCTGCAGGGCACCTTCCCCTTCCGGACCGTCTGGCCGGACATCGCCATCCGGGAGTGGCGGGACGGGCCCGATCGCTTTCGGGAAATTGAGACGCCGCGCGGCGTCCTGAGGGAGCGATGGCGCTGGCTGGCCGAGTCTTTCGCCGAAGCGCCGGTCGAGCGCCTCGTCAAGACGGCCGCCGACGTCCCCGCTTACGCCTGGCTGCTCCGCCATCTGGCTTATGAGCCCGACTTCGGCTTGGCCCGGGAGCGGTTGGCCTGCATCGGGGATCAGGGGTTGATGCTGGCCTATCTGCCCAAGAGCCCGCTGATGCAGATGGTCGCTTTGGACGCCGGCATCGAGGCGGTGGTCGGCATTCTGTCGGAAGATCCCTCCTCCCTGGATGAGGCGCTGGAAGCGGCGGGAGAATCGCACGCCCGGGCCGCCGAGATCGCCGTCTCCTCGCCGGCGGAAGTCTTGATGATCCCCGAGAACCTGTCCTCGGAAGTCGTGGGCGTACGCTTCTACGAGCGCTGGCTGCGGCCCTACCACGAGACGTGGACGGCCCGCATCCGGGCCGCCGGCAAGATCTCCTGCGTCCATCTGGACGGGACGCTGCGCGGCCTGCTGGGGCGGGTGGCCTCGGCCGGCTTCGACTTCATCGAAGCCATGACCCCGGCCCCGGCCGGGGACGTCCCGATCGGGGAGTGGGCGAGGCTGGCGGGCTCGAATCGAACCGTCCTATGGGGCGGCCTGCCCGGTGCCTATTTCACCGCCCAGGTCGGAGAAGATGAGTTCGATCGACATACCCGCGAGGTTCTCGATGTCATGCGCCGCGAGCCACGCTACGTCCTGGGCGTGGCCGACCAGGTTCCGCCCGACGGGCTCGAGTCCCGCGTCCGGAAGGTCGCGGACCTGGTCGAGCGGTGGGGTCGGATCTAATCCTTCTTCGGATTCGGCCCGGCGACGGATCTCTCGGGCTCAGGGGGGCTGCCCGGCCCGCCCCGGCCCGCCGCGCTCGACGGAATCAGGCTTTCCAGCTGGACGAGCTCGATGTCGGAAGCGCGGGAAAGATAAGCCTCCAGGAACGGCTTGTGGGCCGCTCCGTAGATGACCAGGATGCGGCCTCCCGGATGATGGGCCGCCACGGCCCGTATGCGCGCGGCGATCTTCAAGTTTCGGTTCTCCCACATCCCCAGACGGCCGCGATCCGTTCCGCTGGGCAGACGGGTCCGCAGGAAGACGCCCCATTGGGCGTCGACATCCGCCTCGGCATACGCGGCCGAATTGAGAAAGACGTATGAGGGAAGCAGGTCTCCCTTGGCCAGGCCGTCGTCCAAGCGGGCCTTCCCCTCCGTGTAGATGGGCGACTTGGCCGCGGCGTCCAGGAGAGGATTCCCCTGGAAGTCCTTCTCCATCTGATCCGCGAACTCCGCCAAATCGTCGAGCTCCTCGAAGTCATCGACCGGCTCGAGCCTTTCCAGGCCGAGCCGCGCCGCCAGGCGCACCGCCAAGGCCGGGACCTCGTTGACCTTATCCCTTTCGGCGTCCAGGGCGGCCATCATCTCGGTCGGAATCACGGTCTGGGCTCTCCTCTTGTCGGCGCTCATCTGGGACCACTGGAGGACGGCCGAGGCGGGCTCGTAGGCCGCCAGCATCCACAGCGCGAGCTCCGCCCTCGATGGAGAGAAAGCGGCTTCCCCGGCCTTGGAAATCGTCCGGCCGGCCCTCAGGGCGTCTTGAACCTTTTTCCGGGCCGCTTCCTGGGTCGTCTTGAGGATGTTCCGGGCCGCTTGGCCCAGCCGGAGATGGGTCTTGGCGAATGAGTCGAGGACTTCCCCGTAGAGGGATCCGGCTTCCCGGCGCAGCTCGTATTCGCGGACGCGGGCTCCGGGGAGCGACTCGATGCAGATGGCTTGGGGCCCGAAGCCCTCCAAGACGGCCGCCAGACGGTCCAGCATGCGGGGCTGGAAAGCCTTGTCGATCTGCCGGAGATGGGAGGTCCCGAGGATAAGGACGCGGGTCCGGCTATTGGGCGATTGAAGGGCTTGCAGGCGGACGATGGGATCGGGTGTCCGGACGGCATCCTGGGAGTCCGGGGCGGAGATCGATCGTCCGTCCGCCGCGGCGGCCACGGCGCAAAACAGCCCGAGTACCAGAAATCCGGCAGCTTTTCGATGGAAAAGGCTCATGACGCACCTCACCCATGACTACGTTTTTCCGATGAGAATGGTTCGCGCTTATCGTCCTCCCGTGTGTTAGATTATAAGGGATCGATCATGGAGGTTTCGATGACCCGATCCCCGCTCCCTTCCTTTACCAAGGCCATGGCGCTTCTGGCGGTCTTGTCGATCCCGGCGGCCGCCCTGGCCCAAGATCTCAAGCCCATCGACCTGCCGAAGCCTCAGATCACCGGCGGCATGCCCTTGATGGAGGCTTTGAGCGCGCGGCGCACCATCCGCGAATTTGACGCCGCCCGATTGGAGCCGCAGCTTCTCTCCAATCTCCTCTGGGCCGCCTTCGGGATCAACAGGGCCGAGATGCCCGGCCGGGCCGGCCAGACGGGCCGGACGGCGCCCTCCGGCATGAACCTGCAGGAGATTGACCTCTATGTCGCCTTCCCGGAGGGCGTCTACCTCTATGACGCCCCATCCCATCGGCTCCTGCCCGTCGTCGCCCAGGACGTTCGGGCCATGACCAACGGCCGTCCCGCGGCCGGCGAGGCACCCCTCTGCCTCATCTTCGTCGAGGACCAGGACAAGCGACCTTCCGCGCCGGCCAAGCCGCCCGTCGCCGGCGCCCCGCCCGCAGGCGCTCCTCCGGCCGGGGCTCCTCCCGCTGGAGCCCCACCTGCCGGCGCGCCGCAGCCGGGAGTCGCCCCGGCCGGCGCGGCCCGCCCGTCGATGGGCGAGGTCGATTGCGGCTTCATCGGCCAGAACGTCTACCTTTTCTGCGCCTCTTCCGGATTGAACGCCTGGTTTTACGCTACGAACCGGGACGGACTGCACAAGGCCCTGGGCCTGCGACCGGGCCAGAAGGTCCTCTTCGGCCAAGCTGTGGGCTTTCCCAAGAGATCCTAGCCTCCGAAGCGTTCGATCAAAGCCTCGAGATATCGCGATTTGACTTGGCGCGAAGCCAAGGCCCGCTGGAGAGGGGGGAGCTTGAGGATCGCGCCCAGGATCGCGGCCATGGCCCGGTGGTTCCAATGGGCCCGATTATCGAAGATGAGATGGGCCAGGGTGCCGCGCTCGATGGCCATGGCGACGGCCCGATGGACCGTGTCGACGGGCGTCAGGACGCGCTCCGGCCTCGCTTCCAGGCGGATCGCCCTCTCGGGGCAAGCCCGGACGCAGACGCCGCAGCCCAGGCAAGGCTTCTCGTCCAGCCGGGCCTCGCGCCGCCGCGACCGGGCCGGGTCGTTGGCCGAGACGAGGGCCATGGCCTGGACGGGGCAGACGTCCACGCACTTGCCGCAGCCGGTGCAGGCGTCCGCGTCGACGCGGGGCAGATAGTTCGTGTGGATCGGGTAGACCGATCCGAATCGGCGGATTCCGATCAGGGCCTCGCAGCAGCAGCCGCAGCAGTTGCAGATAAAGGCGGGCTGGCGGCGAACGTTCTCGCCGAACTGGACCAGACTCCCGTCCCGGGCCTTCTGCAGCAGGTCGAGGCTTTCCCGGACGTCGATCCTCCGGGCGATGCCGTGCCGGGCCAGGGAGTCGGCGACGTTGCCGAAGGTCAGGCAGATGTCCAGGGGCGCGGCGCAGGCCCGGCCGAGGTGGCCCATCTTGTGGCGGCAGTAGCAGACGCCGACGGACCTGTGCTCAGCCGTCCTGACGACTTCGCTGGCCCGCTCGTAGTCGAGGACATGGAGGGACTTGTCCTCCGGCAGGGCCGGCTCGCTGACGAAGACGCGGCCGAGCTGGGTCGGGCCGTTGACGAACAGGGCCTTGATGAAGTCCTCCTCCACGTTCATGTACTGGTAGAAAAGCTCGGAGAGAAGCTTCTGATCGATGTCGTCGCGCACCCGCATCAGCGAGAACTCGAAGAACCCGGCCATCGGCGGCGGAAGGGAGTAGACGCTCGTTCCCTCCCGGTCGCTGTCGATGAGCAGCCCGCGCCCGGCCAGGGTCTCGAGCACGCCGCGGGCCTGGGCCTCCGGCATCTTCCAGATCCGGGCGGCCTTGGACGCCGTGAACGGCTTGATGGGCAGAGCGGCCACCAGCCCCGCTTCCCTCTCCGAGAATAGGAGGCCCAGGATCTTGAACAGGAGCTGATCGGGCGGCGCGCCCTGGGCGAAGCGGTTCAGCCTGCCGACCAGGCTCTGATAGGAGTCGCGGGCGGTTCGATGGGCCATGGCTCCGGCTCCATGATACGCTTCGGGCGGAGATACACAAGCCCCCCCGCCCGAAGCGGGCCGTCGCCGGAGTCCCGCGGGCGAGGAAACGCTGGCGGCAGGCTCGGCGTTAGGCCTATAATTCGGTTCGCCCCATTCCGGGAGGACGAGCGGTTCGGGGTACACCATCGGGGGCGACGGAGCCATAGGCCGTGATCGGATCGTGATGAAACGACTGCCTCGGAGCGATAAAACGGCCTATGGTCGGCCAACGGCGGCGTACCCCGAACCGATCTTCCCGGAATGGGGCGATGAACCTATCATCCCGCCGTGCGCCGGTTCGGTCGTCTTGGGCCGAGGCCGGGAAAGGGACAGGGTGAAGACGTGAATATCCGCCGCATCGCGCGCCTCGGCCTGCTGATCGCCCTCATCGCCGCCGCCGGCGCCTCCTGTGTCCGCTCGCTGCAGCCCCTCTTTCGGGATGAGGACCTCCTCTTCGACGAGCGCCTCATCGGGTCTTTCACCGACAGCGAGGGGGAGGATCTCTGGACCTTCGAGCGGGATGGCGAGAAGGAGTACCTCCTGACCTGCCGCACCGGCGATGATGAGGAAGCGGCGGTCTTTCGCGGCCGCCTGGGCCGGCTTGGCGGGGCTCTCTTCCTCGACTTGACGCCCGAGAAGGGGAGCGCCGGGGAGCCGCGCAACCACTTCATGGCCCTGCACCTGATCCCGGCCCACACCTTCTGGCGGATTCGGTTCGAAGGCGGTCTGCATATGGATCCCTTCTCTCCGGATTGGCTCAAGGAAGCGATCTCCTCCGGCCGGGTCAAGATCGCCCATTACGCCGCTCCCGACGAGATCATCCTGACCGCGGGCACGAAGGAGCTGCAGGCTCTCTTGGCCGGCCTGGCCGAGGACGACGAGGCCTTCCCGCCCTCGGACGAAGCCCTGCGAAAGAAGTAGCCTCCCGGCCCGGACCGCGTTGCTTTTGGCCGGGCGATTCCATATCATTCCTGCGCCGACAACCCGTCCATCCGAGGTTAGCGCCATGACCGTCCGGTCCGCCGCGATTCCCGCCGCTCTCGTCGCTTGGCTTCTGCTTCCGGCCGCCGGCCTGGCCGCCGCTCCGGGAGCCCCGGCCCAGAGGGTGAGCGCGCGGGGAAGCCGGCCCGCTTCTTCCGTCAAGCTCGGGCCGGCCTTCGAGGGAGCCCTCAAGCCCATCGACCTGGCCGGCTCCTGGGTCGTCAGCCTCGATCCCGGCGACAAGGGCCTGGCCGAGCGGTGGTTCGAGAGATCCCTGGTCTCGAAGACAAGCCAGGTCATCCGCCTGCCCGGCTCGCTGGCCGAGGCCAAGCTGGGCGACGATGTCTCCGTCGACACGGCCTGGACCGGCGGCATCGTCGACAAGTCCTGGTTCTCCGCTCCCGAATACGCCCCCTACCGCGTCCCCGGCTCGGTCAAGGTCCCCTTCTGGCTCAATCCGGTCAAGCACTATGTCGGCCCGGCCTGGTATCAGAAGAGCGTGGTCATTCCCAAGTCGTGGAAGGGGCGGCGGGTGGTCTTGAGCCTGGAGCGCTGCCATTGGGAGACGCGGCTGTGGGTCGACGGGGCGGAAGCGGGGATGCGCAACAGCCTCAGCGCGCCGCACGAATACGACTTGACCCGATTCGCCTCGCCCGGTCCGATGCGCCTCCTCCTGCGGGTCGACAACCGCATCCGGGACATCGACGTGGGGGAGAACGCCCACAGCGTCACGGACCACACCCAGACCAACTGGAACGGCGTCATCGGGCGGATGGCCCTGACGGCCGGATCGCAGCTCTCCATCGACCAGGTCCGGATCGATCCCGACGTCGCCGGCCGCAAGATCAAGGTCACCGTCGCCCTGGTCAACGAGACCGGCCGTCCCCATGCCGGAAACCTGGTCCTGACCGCCGACCGGGTCAACGCCGCCGGCTCGGCCGCCCTGGCCCCGCTCTACGCCCGCTTCGCCGCCGAGCCGGGACGCTCGGAGACCGTCGTCGAGTATGCCCTCGGCCCGGAGGCTGCCCTTTGGGACGAGTTCTCGCCGGCCGTCTACGCCCTGACGGTCTCGCTGCGCGGCTTGGCCCCGGGCATCCGCGACGGCCGGAGGATCTCCTTCGGCCTGCGCGACTTCAAGTCCCAGGGCACCCGCTTCGCCGTCAACGGCCGGCCGGTCTTCCTGCGCGGAACCCTGGAATGCGCGATATTTCCCAAGACGGGCTACCCGCCGATGGCCGTGGACGAGTGGCGCCGGATCTTCCGCATCGTCCGCGACCACGGCCTCAACCATGTCCGCTTCCACTCCTGGTGCCCGCCGGAAGCGGCCTTCGAGGCGGCCGACGAAGCCGGCCTCTATCTCTACGTCGAGTGCCCGCTGTGGGCCGAGATCGGCGAGGGCCGGCCCGTCGACGCCTGGCTCTACGAGGAGAGCGAGCGGATCGTCGCCGCTTACGGCAACCACCCCTCTTTCTGCCTGATGTCCTACGGCAACGAGCCCTCCGGGAAGAGCCAGGCCCGCTTCCTCGGCGACTTCATCAACCACTGGAAGAACAAGGACCGCCGCCGCCTCTACACCAGCGGGGGGGGCTGGCCTCAGATCCCCGAGAGCGACTTCCATGTCATGGCCGAGCCCCGGATTCAGCGCTGGGGCGAGGGCCTGGACTCGATCCTCAACGGCCGGGCACCGCAGACCGTCTTCGACTTCCGGGACGTCGTCGGCAAGTCCGACAAGCCGGTCATCGGGCACGAGACCGGGCAGTGGTGCGCCTACCCGAATCTCAAGGAGATCGACAAGTACACCGGAGTCCTCAAGGCCAAGAACTTCGAGATCTTCAAGGATACGCTCGAGGCCGCCGGGATGGGGAATCTGGCCGCGGACTTCCTCTTCGCCTCCGGCCGGCTGCAGGTTCTCGGCTATCGGTCCGACATCGAGGCGGCTCTGCGCACGCCGGGCTTCGCCGGATTCGAGCTGCTGGACCTGCACGACTTTCCCGGCCAGGGAACGGCCCCTGTCGGCGTCCTGGACGCTTTCTGGGAGGAGAAGGGCTACGTCACCCCCCAGGAGTTCCGCCGCTTCTGCGGTCCGACCGTGCCCTTGGCCCGCTGGCCCAAGCGCGTCTATCTGCGGAGCGAGGAGCTGGCCGTCCCGGTCGAAGCGGCCCACTTCGGTCCGGCGCCGCTGCGCAAGGCCGTCGCCGAGTGGGCCCTGATGAGCGCCCAGGGGGAGTTCCTTCAGCGGGGCCGCCTGGCCGAGCGCGACGTGCCCCTGGACAACGCTACCGCCCTGGGCGAGGTCAGGATCCGGCTGGCCGGCCTGGCGGCTCCCGCCCGCTTCCGCCTGACGGTCCGTCTGGCCGAAGGCGAGAACGGCTGGGACTTCTGGGTCTACCCGGACGAGGCCCCGGCCGCTGCGCCCGCTTCGGACGTGCTCGTGGCCCGGAAGCTCGACGTCGCGGCCGTGGAACGGTTGAAGGCGGGCGGCAGGGTGGCGCTGATCCTGGAGAAGGGCGCGGTCAAGCCCGATCAAGGGGGCGATGTAGCCCTGGGCTTTTCCAGCATCTTTTGGAACACGGCCTGGACTTCCAAGCAGCCTCCCCACACGCTGGGCCTCCTCTGCGACCCCAAACACCCGGCCCTGGCCGGCTTTCCGAACGACGGCCACAGCGATTGGCAGTGGTGGGATGCGGTCAAGCACGGCCAGGCCGTCCGCCTGGACCGCTTGGGCCAGGGCTTCGTCCCCATCGTCCGGATCATCGACGACTGGTTCACCAACCGTCCGCTGGGGCTGATCTTCGAGGTCAGGACGGGGGGAGGCCGGCTCCTGGTCTGCGCTTCCGACCTGATCGAGGGCGCCGGCAGCCGACCAGAAGCCCGCCAGCTCCTCGGCAGCCTCTTGGCCTACGCCGCCGGGCCGGATTTCGATCCCAAGACCGAGGTCGAGCTGGGGCTCGTCCAAGGGCTCTTTAGATAGGAGGAATCCTCATGGGCCGAAGTCGTCCGCGCCGCCGCGTCGTCCTCGTCGTCCTTGTCCTTCTCCTGGCCGCCGGGGCCTACTTCGGCTACAGGAACCGCGAATTCATCGAGCAGCTGCCCATCGGCTCCGGGGTCAAAGCCAAGACGCTGGCCACCTCGCTCTTCCTGCAGGGCCGCGACGAGGCCGTCGTGCTGGCCGAGGATATCGGCTACCACCCCCTGTTCAAGTATTTCAAGGCCAAGGTCGACCGGGAGAGGAGGACGGTGGCGGTGTCCTTCCTCGTCCCCGGGCTGTTCAAGAAGAAAGCCGTCTATCTCGACACGCTCGGCACCGTCCTCCTCAACGGCGGGGTCCGGGAGGAGGACGTCCGGGCCTGGAAGCCGGCTCTGCCGGCTCCCGAGCCCGTCGACGCGGCTTCGCGCCCGTGGCCCGAGGGAGACCTCCTGCCCGACAAGCCCGACCTTGAAGGCGTCGATGAGGCCGCCCTCCAGGCCGCCCTGGACAAGGTCTTCGCCGAGCCCGACCCGGCCCGGCTCAAGCGGACGCGGGCCGTGGTCGTGGTCAAGGACGGCCGGCTGCTGGCCGAGCGCTACGCTCCGGGCATAACCGCGGACATGCCGCTCATCGGCTGGTCGATGTCCAAGAGCGTCACCAGCGCCCTGGTCGGCATCCTGGTCGGCCAGGGCAGGCTTGATGTCCGGGCCCCGGCCGCCGTTCCGGAATGGTCCGATCCCCAGGATCCCCGCCACCCCATCACCCTGCACCAGCTCCTGCAGATGTGCCCGGGGCTGGAGTGGTACGAGGAGTACGCCGATCATCCGGTCTCCGACGTCAACCGGATGCTCTTCATGAAGGGCGACATGGCGGCCTACGCGGCAGCCAAGCCGCTGAAGAATCCCCCCGGCGCGGTCTTCGAATATTCCACGGGCACGACCCTGCTTATCAACCGCATCATCCGGGCCGCGTTCGGGAGCCGGGAGGAATACTGGGCCTTCCCGCGGCGGGCCCTTTTCAATCCCCTCGGCATGCGCAGCGCCGTCATCGAGCCCGACGCCTCCGGCACGCTCTCGGGCGGCTCCTATGTCTATGCCTCGGCCCGGGATTGGGCCCGCTTCGGCCTGCTCTATCTCAACGACGGGGTCTGGGCCGGGCAGAGAATCCTTCCGGAGGGCTGGGTGGCCTACACCGTCACGCCCTCGCCGGCGGCCAAGGAGGGGGACTACGGAGCCCAGTTCTGGCTCAACCGCGGCCCCGCCGGGGCGCCCGAGAAGCGAACCTACAAGAGCCTGCCCGAGGACATCTTCTGCTGCGACGGATACCAGGGCCAGTTCATCGCCATCGTGCCCTCGGCCCGCCTTGTCGTGGTCCGGCTGGGCATGACCTGGAAGGGCGATTGGGGGACCGAGGACTTGATCCGGGAGGTGATGGCGGCGGTCCAGAAGAAGGAGGACTTGTGATGCGTACGAGAAGAGCGATGATTCTGGCGGCGGCCGGGCTGGCTTTAGCCCTGGCCCTGATCCCGGCCGGCGCGGCGCAGACGCCCGACGGCCCGGCGGTGCTGAGCCTGAAGCGGCAGGCGGAGGCGGCCGATGCCTGGCTGAAGATCCGCCTGGAGAAGCTGGTTCCGGAGATCATGCGCCAGGAAGGCTTCGACATGTGGCTGGTCATCTGCCGCGAGAGCAACGAGGACCCGGTCTTCATGAGCCTGGTCCCGTTCAACCAGATGTACGCCTCGCGCCTGTCGATCCTGGTCTTCCACGACCGGGGCGAGGCCGGGGTGGAGCGCCTGGCCGTGTCCCGGCGCGGCATCGGCGGCCTGTACAAGGCCGTCTGGGATCCGGACAAGATCGGCCAGTGGGAGTGCCTGGCCCAGGTCATCCAGGAGCGCGATCCCAAGCGGATCGGCATCGACGAGGACCCCGTCTTCAACTACGGCGACGGACTGTCGGCCTCGCTGAAAGCCTCGCTGGTCAAGTCCCTCCCGGCCCAGTACGCGGAGCGCCTGCAGCCGGCCGGCCGGGTGGCGGTCCGGGTCCTGGAGCGGCGCACGCCCGAGGAACTGGAAGTCTACCCCCATATCGTGGCCATCGCCCACGGCATCATCGCCGAGGCCTTCTCCAACCGGGTCATCACTCCCGGCGTGACGACCACGGACGACGTGGTCTGGTGGATGCGGGAGAGGACGCGGGCTTTGGGCCAGACCAACTGGTTCCAGCCGTCGGTCGAGATCCAGCGCCCGAAGTCCAGCCCCTACGGGGCCAGCCCGGTCATCCATAGGGGCGACCTGCTGCATTGCGACTTCGGCATCGTCTACATGGGCCTATGCACCGACACCCAGCAGCTGGCCTATGTCCTGAAGGAGGGGGAGGACGGCGCCCCTCTGGGCCTGCGCAAGGCCCTGGCCGAGGGCAACCGTTTGCAGGACATCCATCTGGAGGAGATGAAGGTCGGCCGGACGGGCAACGAGGTCCTGGCCGCGGCCCTGAAGAGGGCCAAGGACGAGGGGCTGAGGCCCAGTATCTACACCCACCCCCTGGGCCGGCACGGCCACGCCGCCGGGGCCATCATCGGCCTATGGGACAAGCAGGACGGGGTGCCCGGAACGGGCGACTTCCCGCTCTTCGCCGACACGGCCTGGTCGATCGAGCTGAATGTCCGGTCGAAGGTGGCCGAGTGGGACAACCAGGACGTGACCATCGCCCTGGAGCAGGACGCCGCCTTCAGGAAGGACGGCGCCTACTTCCTGGACGAGCGGCCGACCAAGCTGCGGCTCGTCCGCTGATCCCTCAGTCTTTCTTCGGCAGCGGCAGGACGCCGGCCAGGTCGCCGATGACGTTGACCAGCTGGGCGTCGCCGGGCACGACGATCTTGGCGTTGTTGGCCATGGCTTTCTCGACCGTCTCCAGGCGCCGCAGGAGCTGGGCGTTGCCGATGAAGTAGGTGTTGGCCGCCTCGTTGACCAGCTTGATGGCCTGGGCCTCGCCCTCGGCCTCGAGCACGCGGGCCTGCTTGACGCCGTCGGCCTTCTTGATCTCGGCCCGGCGGGCGCCGTCGGCCATGGTCTCGGTGGCGGTGGCGAAGTCGATGGCCGCGATCTTCTCGTTCTCCGCCTTGACGACCTTGTTCATCGTCTCCTGGACGTCCTTGGGCGGATCGATCTCCTTCAGCTCGGTGCGGACGATCTCGATGCCCCAGGAGCCGGTCTCCTCGCGCAGGGTCTTCTGCAGCTCGGAGTTGATCTTGCCCCGCTCGCTGTTGGCCGACTTGAGGGTCAGGGTGCCGATGATGTTGCGCAGGGTGGTCCGGGCCAGGTTGACGATCTGCCACTGGTAGTTGAAGACGTTGTACTGGCTGTGCTTGACGCTGTCCTCGTCGTCCTTGACCTTGAAGTAGACCTGGGCGTCGACCCGGGCGTTGAGGTTGTCGTTGGTGATGATCTCCTGCGGCTGGGCGTCGACCATGACCTCGGTGATGTTGATCTGGTAGAGCCGGTCGATGATCGGGATGATCCAGTTGAAGCCGGGCTTGGCGAAGCGCTTGTACTTGCCCAGCCGCTCGATCAGGCCGCGATGGGTCGGCCGGACGATGCGGATGCCGGCGAAGAAGAGAATGAGGATGAAGGCGCCGACGGCGATACCGATGTTGGTGAGGATCATGTCCATCCCTCCTTACAGGTCGTCCCGCAACCATTGTAGCCCCGCCGGCCGCGAGGCGCAATGGCCGAAGCGGGCCTACTCCGGCCCGCCCCCCTGTGATAGAATCCCGGCCGATGTCCGGGCTTGAAGACACGATTCGGCGCGGCCGGCCCCGGAGGCCGAGGGGAAAAGCCGCGGTGCTCGCCGCGGCGGCGGGCTGGATCGGACTCTCGCTCCTGCCCGTCGCGGGCTGTCGGCGTCATCCCGCCGGCGCGGTCTTCCATGTCTCTCCGGCCGGCGACGACGCCTGGTCGGGACGCCTGGAGGCGCCCAACGCCGATCGGACGGACGGCCCGCTGGCGACGCTCGAGGCGGCTCGGAAAGCCGTCCGGTCCGCCCGGACCGGGGACCTTTCGGAGGAAGCCGCCGTCACGGTCTGGATCGCCGGCGGCGCCTATCGCCTCGCCTCCTCTTGGCGCTTCGAGGCCGCCGACTCCGGCCGTCCGGGCCGTCCGGTCCGCTGGAGGGCCGCTCCGGGCGCCGCGGTCCGCATCACCGGGGATACGCCGCTGGGACGGCTCTCTCCGGTCGCCGATCCATCCATTCTGTCCCGGCTCGCGCCGGAAGCCCGGGACAAGGTCCGAGTGGCGGACCTCAAGGCTCTGGGCGTCGCCGACCCCGGGCCCTTCGAGCCGCGCGGCTCGCCGGGCCTGGAGCTGTTTTGCGACCGCGAGCGCATGCCGCCGGCCGCTTACCCCGACGAAGGCTGGCTGCGGATCGCCGCCGTGCCCCAATCCGGCCCCCGCCGTCTGCACGAGGGCTTGGCCCGCGAGAAGCGCTTCGACGGCGTGCCGGTCGGCCGCCACTACGGCCGGATCGCCTACGAGGGCGACCGGCCCGGCCGCTGGGCTCCCTCGCCGGAGATCTACGTCCACGGCTATTGGACCTGGGACTGGAGCGATTCGGTGCAGCGCGTGGCCTCCATCGACCGCCGCCGCCGCGAGATCACCCTGGCCGAGCCGCACCACTCCTACGGCTATACCCGGAGCCAGCGCTTTCGCTTTCTCAACGTTTTGGAGGAGCTCGACCGGCCCGGGGAGTGGGTTCTGGACCGGGGCGTCGGCCGGCTCTACTTCTGGCCGCCGGACGCGTCGCGGGAGGACGATGCCGCGGTCTCGACGCTGAAGGAGCCGCTTCTCTTGATCGAGGGCGCCTCCGACCTGTCCTTCGAAGGCCTGGCCCTGGCCGAGTCGGCCGGGCCGGGGGCCGTCATCCGCGAGAGCCGGCGCGTCCGCCTGGCCGGCTGCGAGCTCGCGAACCTGGGCGGTGACGCCGTCGTGATCGAGGGCGGGGAGGCTTGCGAGATACGCTCCTGCGACCTCCATGACCTGGCCCTGGGGGGGGTGCGGCTCGACGGCGGCGACAGGAAGACGCTTCGGCCGGGCCGGCATGCCGCGGTCAACAACGACATCTCCCGCTACAGCCGCTGGATCCGCACCGGCCAGGTCGCGATCCGCTTGGCCGGGGTCGGGAGCCTGACGGCCCACAACCGGATCCATGACGCGCCGCATGAAGCCATTGTCTTAGCCGGCAACGATCACGTCATCGAATATAACGAGATCTTCGGCGTCTGCCGCGAGACCGGGGACTCGGGGGCCTTCCACACCGGGCGCGACTGGACTTGGCGCGGCAACGTCCTGCGCTACAACTACATCCACGATCTTCAAGGGCCCGGCCTGCACGGCGTCATGGGCATCTACCTGGACGACTGGGGCTCGGGCTTCACCGTCTTCGGCAACCTGCTGGTCCGGGCCGGGCGCTCGATCATGATCGGAGGCGGACGGGACAACCGGGTCGAGAACAACGTCATCATCAAAGGCTCGCCCGCCCTTCACGTGGACGCCCGCGGCTTGAGCTGGGCCGGCTATTACTTCGACGGCACCTTCCCGACGCTTTTCAAGACCTACGAGGAGATGAGGGCGGGGGAGCCTCCCTATGCGGAGCGCTATCCCGAATTGAAGGGGCTTCTCCAGGACGAGCCGGCCCTGCCCAAGGGCAACCGCATCGCCCGCAATCTCTCCTGGGGCGGCCGCTGGCTGGACGTCTACGACGCCAATGTCTTCGACCTGGGGATCGTCGCATTCAAGGACAACGTCTCGGCCGACCCGGCCCTCCTGCGGCGGCTCGAGCCCGGATTCAAGGGCTGGGACCCCTACTACCTCGACATCGACACGCAGCCGGGCTATCTTCTGCTCCGGCCCGGCGACCCGGCGATGGCCCGGGAATTCCAGGGCCAATTCTTCCCGGCGGCGCCCCCCGCGGTCTTCGATGCCGCCGCCATGACGCTGACCATCCCGGCCGGCTCGCCCGCCGCCGCGATCGGCTTTCAGCCTCTTCCGCTCGACCGCATGGGCCTTATCGTCGACGCATTCCGTCCCGCCCCGCCGCGCCGGACGGGAGAATGAGAGCCATGAACTCCAAAGAACGCCTGCTGGCCGCCCTGAGCCGGGAGAAGCCCGATCGCCTGCCCGTCACCGTGCACCAATGGCAGAAATACCATCTGGACACGTTCATGGGCGGGAGAGACGACCTGGCCGCCAACCGGGCCGTCGGCTTCGACGCCCAGATCCAGTACTTCGAGAGCATGGACCAGTTCTGGCTGACCGACGCCGACTTCAACCGGATCGGCTCCCCCGAATGGCGCGACGAGGCCGCGATCGTCTCCGCCGACCCCGACCACCGCGTCGTCCACCACGACATCACGACGCCCCGGGGTCGCCTGACCTACAAGACCGAGGGCGACCGCAAGACGACCTGGATCACGGAATACCTCGTCAAGCGGGACGAGGACATCGATCTCATCCGGGACTTCATGCCCGTGCCGCGGCTGGACCCGGCTCCTGTCGCCCGCCGCTACGACGAGGTCGGCGGCCACGGGATCCTCCGCGGCTTCATCTGGGGCGACCAGGCCGGCTGCTGGCAGCACGCCGCCTGCCTGATGGACATCAACGAGCTGATGATGGCGGCCATCGACAAGCCGGACTGGGTCCACGCCTTCCTGAAGGTCCTGCTGGACAAGAAGCTGCGCTTCATCGAGTCCATGCGCGGGGCCCGCTTCGACCTCATCGAGACGGGCGGCGGCTCGGCTTCCTCGACCCTCATCTCGCCCCGGATGCACGAGGCCTTCTGCCTGCCCTACGATCGCGCCCTGCACGAGGCCCTGCACGGCCTGGGCTTCAAGGTCGTCTACCACACCTGCGGCGGCACCTTCGGCATCGAGGAGATGATCGTCCGCAACGGGGCCGACGCCTCCGAGACCCTGGCCCCGGTCTCCATAGGCGGCAACCAGGAGCCCTGGGACTTCAAGCGCAAGGTCGGCGGCCGCCTGGCCCTGATCGGGGGCGTGGACCAGTTCAACGTCCTGACGGCCGGCACGCCGGAGCTCATCCGGCGCACGGTCCACAAGCTGTTCGAGATGGTGGGAGACCAGGGCGGCTACATCTGCTCCGCCTCGGACCACTTCTTCGACGCGCCGGCGGCGAACCTCGAGGCCTTCGCCGCGGCCGCCCGCGAGTGCGTCTACTGAGATGCCCGTGACTTGGGTTCGGCGTCCGGACGCGGCGGAAAGGGCTGGCGGCGCCGCGGGCCTGTCGATAGAATAGGACGGTCTCAGGATCATGATCACGCGAAGGGAGTTTCTGCGGGAGGCCGGCGGCGTCCTGGCCGTCCGGGCGGCCTCCGGGCGTTCGGCCCGCGTCGCCGGAAGGGTCAAGCCCGCCCGGCCCAACATCGTCCTCTTTCTGGCCGACGACCTCGGCTGGCAGGACACCTCGGTCCCATTCTTCCGCGAGCCGACCCCCCTGAATGCCCGTTTCCGGACCCCGGCCATGGAGATGCTGGCCGGCCAGGGCGTCAAATTCAGCCAGGCTTACGCCTGCTGCGTCTGCTCTCCGACCCGGGTCAGCCTCATGACCGGGATGAACGCGGCCCGCCATCGGGTGACCAACTGGACCCTCCGGCGCGACGAGGCTTCCGACGCTCCCCACGACAGCCTGATTTTCCCCGAATGGAACGTCAACGGTCTGAGCCCGGCCCCGGGCGTCGGGCGGACGGCCGCGGCGACCCCCCTGCCCGAGCTGCTGCGCCGGGCCGGCTACTGGACCATCCATTGCGGTAAGGCCCATTTCGGAGCCGTCGGGACGCCAGCCGCCGATCCGCGAGCCCTGGGCTTCGACGTCAATATCGCCGGCCACGCCGCCGGAGGGCCGGGGAGCCACCTGGCAGAGCATGACTTCTCGGCGGCTTGGCGCCAGGGCGAGCGGATCTGGGACGTCCCCGGCCTGGATGCCTACCACGGCACCCGGATCGGCCTGGCCGAGGCTCTGACCCGGGAAGCGCTCCAAGCCTTGCGCCGGCCCATCGACGAGGGGAGGCCTTTCTTCCTTTATATGGCCCATTACGCCGTCCATACGCCCATCGAGGAGGATGCCCGGTTCTTGAAGCGCTATATCGACGCGGGGCTGGATCCGATCGAAGCCAGGTATGCCAGTCTCGTCGAGGGGCTGGACCGCAGCCTGAACGACATTCTTGCCTTCCTGGATAAGGAGGGCATCGCGGACGAGACGGCCGTATTGTTCATGTCGGACAACGGGGGCCTCAGCGCTACGGCCCGCGGCGGCGTACCCCACACCCACAACGCGCCCCTGTCCAGCGGCAAAGGCTCGGCCCGGGAGGGGGGGATCCGAGAGCCGATGATCGTCCGTTGGCCGGGCGTCGTCCGGCCGGGATCGGTCGATCCCCAGCCCTTGATCATCGAAGACTTCTTCCCGACGCTGCTCGAGATCGCCGGCGTCGCCCGGCCCGCTCTGCTCCAGACGGTGGATGGCCGCAGCTTCGTTGCGCGGCTCCGCGGCCAGAGGCCGGCCGATTCCGAGCGTCCGCTCATCTGGCATTTCCCCAACAGCTGGGGGCCGACGGGGCCGGGGATCGGGGCTTTCAGCGCCATTCGGCAAGGGGATTGGAAGCTCATCTACTACCACGCCGACCGGCGCTTCGAGCTCTTCAATATCGCCGAGGACATCGGCGAGACGGACGACCGGATCGGATCCGAGGCGACCCGCGCCGACGCGCTGGCCGCCCGCCTGGCCGAGAGGCTGAGGTCGATGGAGGCCCAGATGCCGACTGAGAAGAGGACGGGCCGTCCGGTCGAGTGGCCGGACCAAGCCCGCGCCGCCGCCCGCGGGGGGGGAGGGCGATGATGCGGGGCCGAGCCGTCGCGGCCGCAGCGCTCGCCTTCGTCCTGGCCGCCGCCGCGGCCTGCGCCGGCTCCCGGTTTGGCCCAAATCCCGGGGCCGCCGGGCCGGTCCGCTTCGGGCTGATCACCGACCTGCACTACGCCGACCGCGATCCGGCCGGCGGCCGCATGTACCGGGAGTCGACGGCCAAGCTGGCCGAGTTCGTGGCGGTGATGAACGCGGAGAGGGCCGACTTCATCATCGAGCTGGGCGACTTCAAGGACCAGGATCCTCAACCCGCCCCGCGGCGGACCTTGGCCTATCTGAGGACGATCGAAGCCGTCTTCGCCGGGTTCAAGGGCCCCCGCCACCACGCCCTGGGCAATCACGACGAGGACAGCCTGACCAAGTCCGAGTTCCTGGCCGCCGCGCCCAGCTCCGGCGTCCCCGCGTCGCGGACCTATTACTCCTTCGACGTCCGGGGCGTCCACTTCATCGTCCTTGATCCCAACTTCCGCTCCGACGGACGTGAGTTCTCGCGCGGCGACTTCGCCTGGGAGGACTGCAATTTTCCGCCGGCCGAGCTGGACTGGCTCCGGGCCGACTTGGCTTCCGGGCGGGACCCGGCCATCGTCTTCCTCCACCAGCAGCTCGACGGGGAGGGAGCCTACTACGTCCGAAACGCCGTTGAAGCCCGCCGGATCCTTTCCGAATCCGGCCGCGTCCGGGCCGTCTTCCAGGGACACCGCCACGAGGGCGGCTTCTCGGAGATCGACGGCGTGGCCTATATCACGCTCCAAGCCGCGGGCGAGGGCTCCGGCCCGGCCCACAACGCCTTCCTCCTGGTCGAGGCGGGACCCGACGGCGCCCTCACCCTACGAGGCTACCACAAGCTGGCCGGCGAGAGCAGGGTCCTGGCGGCCCGCTCCCCGGAGACCCGATAGATCATTCCGAGAGGCCCAAGGAGAGACTCATGCGTAAAGCCGTCGTCGCCCTGATGATCCTGGTCCTGACCGTTGCGGCCGCGGCCGCCGCCGAGGACAGGATCGTCCTCACGCCCAAGCCCGGCCCCGAGCCGCGGATCAACGGGACCAAGCTCTTCGGCTGCCGCCCCAACACGCCCTTCCTCTTCGCCGTGCCCGCGACCGGTGAGCGGCCGCTCGCCTTCTCGGCCGAGGGCCTGCCGCCCGGGCTGGCCATCGACGCGGCGACCGGCTTCATCACCGGCTCGATCAAGGACCTCGGCGACTGGACCGTGACCCTCCGCGCCGCCAACGCCCGGGGCGCGGCCGAGCGGACCCTCAAGATCGTCTGCGGCCTGGACGCCCTGGCCCTGACGCCGCATATGGGCTGGAACTCCTGGTACGTCTGGGAGAACCACGTCACCCAGGACATCATGCAGGCCGCGGCCCGGGCCATGGTCGAGACCGGGATGAAGGACCACGGCTACATGTACGTCAATATCGACGACTGCTGGGCTGTCCGGCCCGACTCCAAGGATCCCTCTCTCATGGGCCAAGCCCGCGACAAGAAAGGGATGATCAACTCCAACGGCCGCTTTCCCGACATGAAGGGCCTGACGGACTTCATCCACGGCCTGGGCCTGAAGGCCGGCATCTACACCTCGCCGGGCCCGCTGACCTGCGCCGGGCACGTCGGCGCCTACAAGCACGAGGCGCAGGACGTCCAGCGCTTCGTCGAGTGGGGCTTCGACTTCCTGAAGTACGACTGGTGCACGTTCACCGAGGTGGCCAAGGACAAGAGCCGGGCCGAATACCAGAGGCCCTACCGCGAGATCAGCGCCATCCTGGCCCGCCAGCCCCGCGACATCGTCCTCAACCTCTGCCAGTACGGCATGGCCGACGTCTGGGAGTGGGGCCAGGAGGTGGGCGGGCACAGCTGGCGGACGGCCGGCGATCTGGGCTCGTCCTTCGAGAAGATCGGCCTCAAGCTCTTCCAGGACGGCTTCGACCTCTACGCCGACAAGGGCCTCCACAAGTACGGAGGCCAGGGCGGCTGGAATGATCCCGACTACCTCCTGCTAGGCTACCTGTCCGACTGGAAGGGCGGGACGGCGCCTTCGCCGCTGACTCCCAACGAGCAGTACTCCCACGTCTCCCTGTGGTGCCTCCTGGCCGCGCCCCTGATCTTCAGCGGCGACATCACCCGGATGGACGAGTTCACTCTCGGCCTGCTGACCAACGACGAGGTCCTGGACGTGGACCAGGACTCCTTGGGCCGACCGGCCCGCCGGATCAAGAAGGACGGCGACCTGGAGGTCTGGGCCCGCCCCCTGGAGGACGGCTCCGTGGCGGTGGGGCTGTTCAACCGCGGCGAAGGGACCCGGTCGATCGCCGTGGAGTGGAAGGACCTGGGCGTCGAAGGGCCGCAGATCGTCCGCGACCTGTGGCGTCAGAAGGACGTCGGGACCGGCGCCTTCAGCGGCTCCTTCGAGGGCCTGGTCGGCCGGCACGGCGTTCTTTTGGTCCGGATGCGGCCGGTCCAAGGCTAGCCCGCGACGCGCGGCGCCCGACCGGCGCCCGAAGCCGGCTCGAAGCCGGAAAGGAGGAAGCGGTGACGCTCAAGAGAAGAGATTTCCTGAGGCTGGCCGGGACGGTTCCCCTGGCCTCCGCCGGTCCTTGGATCCGGACGTCCCGGCGGACCGGCGCCGCTCCGCGCCGTCCGAACATCCTGTTCATGATGTCGGACGACCATGCCTATCAAGCCATCTCCTGCTATGACGGCCGGCTGAACAAGACCCCCTCCATCGACCGGCTGGCCGCGGGGGGCGTCCGCTTCGAGCGGAGCTTCTGCACCAACTCCATCTGCGCGCCCTGCCGGGCCGTCCTGCTGACCGGGAAGTACAGCCACCTGAACGGCGTCATCGACAACGCCGTCGCCTTCGACGGCTCCCAGACGACCTTCCCCAAGCTCCTCCAGGCGGCCGGCTACCAGACCGCGCTGTTCGGCAAGTGGCACCTCAAGTCCGATCCCACCGGCTTCGACCACTGGTCCATCCTGCCCGGCCAAGGCGACTACTACAATCCCGACTTCATCACCGGCGGCGTCCGGGCCGCCCGCCAGGGCTACGTCACGGATCTGATCACCGACCAGGCGCTGGACTGGCTGAAGAGCCGCGACGCCGCCAAGCCCTTCTGCGTCCTGCTGCACCACAAAGCCCCCCACCGCAACTGGCTGCCCGATCCCAAGCACCTGGACCTCTACAAGGGGGAGAGGATCCCGGTCCCGGAGACCTTCTTCGACGACTATGCCACCCGCAGCGCCGCGGCCCGCGAGCAGAAGATGCGGATCGCCGACGACATGATGCCCGGCTACGACCTGAAGCTGACGCCCGACGACACCCCGGCCGACGACACGCCGGCCGAGGCCGCCCTGCGCAAGGAGTGGGAGAGCAACCTGGTCCGCATGACCCCCGAGGAGAGGGAGGTCTTCGCCCGGGCCTACGCCGCGGAGAACGAAGCCTTCCGACGGGCCGGCCTGCAGGGCCGGGAGCTGGCCGAGTGGAGGTACCAGCGCTATATCAAGGACTACCTGCGCTGCATCGCCTCGGTCGACGACAACGTCGGCCGGGTCCTGGACTGGCTCGACGCCTCCGGCCGGGCCGAAGATACCGTGGTCATCTACGCCTCGGACCAGGGCTTCTATCTGGGCGAGCACGGCTGGTTCGACAAGCGGTTCATGTACGAGGAGTCCCTGCGCATGCCGCTCATCGTCCGCTATCCGGCCGAGGTCCGCCCGGCCGTCAACCGGAGCGACATGGTCCTCAACCTGGACTACGCCCCGACCTTCCTGGACTACGCCGGATGCCCCGTGCCGGCCGAGATGCAGGGCCGCAGCCTGCGGAGCGTCCTCCGCGGCCGGACGCCCGGCGACTGGCGCCGCTCCGTCTACTACCATTACTTCGAGTACCCGGCCGTCCACAGCGTCAAGCGCCATTTCGGCGTGCGGACGGACCGCTACAAGCTGATGCATTTCTACTACGACATCGATGCCTGGGAGATGTACGACCTGGAGAAGGATCCGCGGGAGCTGCGCAACGTCTACGCGGACCCGGCCTACGCCGGGCCGCGGCGCCGGCTCGAGGCCGAGCTGGCCCGCCTGCGGAGCCTCTACCGGGACACCGACGAGGCCCGCTTCCTGCCCCAGAGGTAGGCGGGCGGCCTTCCAGGCGTCTTCGAGAAAGGACGGTCCCATGAAGAGCAAGAAAACGGCGGCGGCGGGATTCTTCCTGGTCCTTCTGGCGGCCATCCCGATCATGATCATCGTCTTCCAAGCCCAGCAGAGGGAGGCGGCGGCCGGGCCGGGGAGAAGCTACGCCTTCATCGAGCCCGGAGACGACGAGGCGGCCGTCGTCCGCAAGGCCGCCTCCGTCGTGCCGTCGCCGCGGCAGGCCGACTGGCAGGCCCGCGAGCTGACCGCCTTCGCCCACTTCGGCATGAACACCTTCACCGATCGCGAGTGGGGCGAGGGGACGGAGGATCCCCGGCTCTTTGTCCCCAGCGAGCTGGACGCCCGGCAATGGGTCCGCATCCTGAAGGCCGCCGGGATGAAGACCCTGATCGTGACCGCCAAGCACCATGACGGCTTCTGCCTCTGGCCGACGGCCCAGACGGACCACTCGGTCCGAAGCAGCCCCTGGAAGAGCGGCCAAGGCGACGTCGTCGGCGAGGTCGCCGCCGCCTGCCGCGAGGCCGGCCTGGGACTGGGCCTCTACCTCTCGCCCTGGGACAGGCACGAGAGAAGCTACGGCGACTCGCCGCGCTACAACGCCTTCTTCCTGGCCCAGCTGCGGGAGCTGCTGACCGGCTACGGCCCGGTGGCCGAGGTCTGGTTCGACGGCGCCTGCGCCGAGGGCCCCAACGGCAAGAAGCAGGTCTATGACTGGCCTTCTTACTATAGGCTCATCCGGGAGCTCCAGCCGCAGGCTGTCATCGCCATCATGGGCCCCGACGTTCGCTGGGTCGGAACCGAGTCGGGCTACGGCCGGGAGACCGAGTGGAGCGTCGTCCCGGTCGACATCGCCGACCCCCAGGCCGTGGCGGCGGCGTCCCAGCGAGAGCCTCTGGACGGGGCCTTTACCCCCCAAGACCTGACCAAGGACGACCTCGGCAGCCGGGCCGCGATCCGGGGCGCCAAGTCCCTGATCTGGTATCCGGCCGAGACGGACGTCTCCATCCGGCCGGGCTGGTTCTACCATGCGGGCCAGGACGACAAGGTCAAGACGCCGGAGAAGCTGGTCGACATCTACTTCAGCTCGGTCGGCCGCAACGGGGTGCTGCTGCTCAACGTCCCCCCGGACAAGCGGGGCTTGATCCACGAGAGCGACGCGGCGGCTTTGGCCGGGATGCGGCGGATTCTGGACGCCACCTTCGGCTCCAGCGCGGCGGCCGGGGCCAAGGCCAAGGCCGACACCCGGGCCCGGGATCATGCCGCCGCCGACATCCTCGACGGCGATCCGGCGACTTATTGGCAGGCCGAGCCCGAGCAGGAGACCGCCGTGATCGCGGTCGCCCTGGCCGGGCCGAAGACCTTCGATGTCGCCTCGCTGCAGGAAGCCGTCGGCGTGGGGCAAAGGATCGAGGCTTTCCGGCTCGAGAGAAGGGAGAACGGGACATGGACCGAATTCGCCCGCGGCACAACGGTGGGGGCCAGGCGCCTGCTGCGCTTCCCCCCCGTGACGGCGGACGCGGTCCGGATCGTCATCGAGCGGTCGCGGCTGAATCCGACCCTGGCTTCGTTCGGCCTCTTCAGGACGGCGGAGTGAGGGACGGGGAGGAAAGGAGCCACCCATGAGTCCAGGCAAGCTTGGCCGGCGGGATTTCCTGAAGGCCGTGAGCGCGGCCGGGGCGGGAGCCTGGATGGCCCAGGCCTCCGCCCTGAGCGCCGAATCGGGCCCGGTCTCACGGCCGCCGGCCCGGGGAGGGCGGCCCAATATCATCCTCTTCCTGGGCGATGACCTGGGCCGAAGCGACCTCGGCTGCTACGGCGGCGGCAAGATCCGCACGCCGTCCCTCGACGCCCTGGCCGCGGGCGGCGTGCGGTTCAGCCGTGCCTATTCGGGAAGCCCCGTCTGCGCCCCCTCCCGCTGCGTCCTGTTGACCGGCCTGCACACGGGCCACGCCCACGTCCGCGACAACCTCGAGATCCGGCCCGAAGGCCAGACCCCGCTTCCGGCCGGGACGGCGACCTTCCCCCGGATCCTGCGCGAGGCCGGCTATGCCACGGGCTGCGTCGGAAAATGGGGACTGGGCTTTCCCGGCTCGACCGGCACGCCCGACAAGATGGGCTTCGACCTCTTCTTCGGCTACAACTGCCAGCGACTGGCGCACAACCACTATCCCGCCTCGCTGTGGCGGAACGGCGAGAGAGTCGCCCTGGACGGCAATGCGGCCGGCCCGGCGGGAGGCCCTTACGCCCCCGACCTGTTCGAGAGGGAGGCCCTGGACTTCATCCGTGGGAACCGGCGCCGGCCCTTCTTCCTCTTCTATGCCACGACCGTGCCGCACCTGGCGCTCCAGGTCCCCGACGATTCGCTGGCCGAGTACGCCGGCGCCTGGCCGGAGACGCCCTATGACGGCGGCAAGGGCTACTTGCCCCACCCGAAGCCCCGGGCCGCCTATGCGGCCATGGTCAGCCGGCTCGACCGGAGCGTCGGACGGGTGATGGCCCTGCTGCGGGAGCTTCGCCTCGAGGAGGATACCCTGGTCCTCTTCGCCAGCGACAACGGCGCCACCTATGACATCGGCGGCTTCGACCCGGCCTTCTTCCAGTCCACCGGCGGGCTGCGAGCGGCCAAGGGATCGGTCTACGAGGGCGGCATTCGGGTGCCGCTCATCGGCCGCTGGCCGGGCCGGATCCGGCCGGGGAGGACATCCGAGCATGTCTGCGGGTTCCAGGACCTATTCCCGACGATCCTGGAGGCGGCCGGCTTGGACCGGGCGGCGCCGGCCGGCCTGGACGGCCTGAGCTTCGCCCCGGAGCTTCTGGGCCGCGGCCGCCAGCCGGGCCATGAGAGCCTCTATATGGAGTTTACGGGCTACGGGGGCCAGCAGATGGCCCGGGAGGGAGAATGGAAGGGCGTCCGCCGCGATCTGCTCAAGGATGCGGCCGCGCCTATGGAGATCTACGACCTGGCGGCCGATCCGCTGGAGACAAGGGACCTGGCCGCGGACAAGCCCGACATCGTCCGGCGCCTCAGGGAGATCATGGCCACGGAGCACCGGCCTTCGCCAGTCTTCCCGTTCCCGGCCCTCGACGGTGGAGCGTAAGCCGGATTCCGAATTCGCGGCAGGGGAGGAGCGCCATGAGGAATAAACATCGCTTCGGAGAGAATCCCGCGGCCGTCTTCTCTCGCGGCCTCGTGTTGGCTTTGATCTCTTCGGCGCTTGGTCCGGCGCTCCCCGTCCTGTCCGCTCCGCCGTCCCTGTCTCCCTCTCACGCCGCGGCGGAGTTCCGCTCGAGCTGGCCCGCCGGCGTCGAGAGGATCTGGCCCGGCCCCGAATACTGGACCAACCGCCTTCAGGACTGGCGCATCAAGGACGGCCGCCTGGAATGCCTCCTGCCCGCCGCGGACCGCAATGTCTATCTCCTGACGCGGGCGATCGGGCCGGGCCCGGGAACCCTGTCCGTCGGGGTCCGCGCGGCTGTGGCCGTGCCCTTCGAAGGCGCCCGGGCCCGCAACTGGGTCGGGTTCAGGATCGGAGCCAAAGGGCCGTTTCCAGACCCTCGCAACGCCGTCATCTACGGCCAGGGCCTGGAAGCGGGCTTATCCTCGGAGGGCGACCTGTTCATCGGGGACTTCGAGCAGCTCCAGCGCGGCGGGGTTCAGCGAGCCCTGCGCGAGGCCCTTCGGGCCGGCGTCGAGCTGCGTCTTGAGGCCCGCTCGGAAGGCAGCCGGGCGATCGTCAAGATCACGGCTCTTGACCCGGCTTCCGGGACCGTCCTCGGCTCGGTCGAGCAGGGCGGAGTTGATCCAGCCGCCCTGGAAGGCGCCACCGCCCTGGTCAGCCACCTGCCCGAGCTGGCCAAGCCCGAGCCGGGCGGGCCGGCGGCCTGGTTCGCCGATTGGACGGTCGACGGCAGCCTCGCGAAGGCCCGCGAACAGGGTGCCTTCGGGCCCATTCTCTTCGCCCAGCACACCCTCAGCCGCGGCACCCTCAAGCTGACGGCCCAGCTCCCCCCGGTCGGGCCTTCCGACGGATCCAGCGTCAGGCTCCTGATCGGCAAGTCCGATGGGACCTGGATGGATGTGGCCGACGCCCCTCTCGATCCCGATGCCCGGACGGCGACGTTCCGGGTCCCCGGGTGGGACGTATCGCGCGACGTGCCCTACCGGCTCATCTACGAGCTGGCTTCCGGCCCCCGGGAGCGGACGCCCTTCGCCTACGAAGGCCGGGTTCGCCGCGAGCCCCTGGACAAGCGCCTCATCACTCTGGCCGCTCTCTGCTGTCAGGATGACGTCGGATTCCCGCATGACGAGATCGTCCGCGGCGTCCGGGCCTTCGATCCCGACCTGCTGTTCTTCGCCGGCGACCAGATCTACGAGAGGGTGGCCGGCTACGGGACCCAGACGGCGCCCGTGGAGGCGGCCATCCTGGACTACCTGCGCAAGTGGTACCTCTTCGGCTGGGCCTTCGGCGACCTGCTCCGGGACCGCCCGGCGATCACCATCCCCGACGATCACGACGTCTACCACGGCAACCTCTGGGGCGAAGGCGGCAAGGCCGCGGCGCCGGGCTCCGGCATGGAGGCCCAGGACTCGGGCGGCTACAAGATGCCGGCCCGCTGGGTGAACATGGTCCAGAGGACTCAGACCAGCCATCTGCCCGATCCCGCCGATCCGGCGCCCGCGGAGCAGGGCATCGGCGTCTATTTCTGCGACGTCCGCTTCGCCGGCTTGAGCCTGGCGGTGATCGAAGACCGCAAGTTCAAGTCGGCGCCCCGGGCCCTCCTCCCCGAGGCCCAAGTCCGCAACGGCTGGGCCCAGAACCCCGAGTGGAAAGCCGTTCCGGGGGCGGACGTGAAGGGCGCCGCTCTGTTGGGCGAGAGGCAGATGAAGTTCCTTCGCGGCTGGGCCGCCGACTGGTCGGGGGGGACCTGGATGAAGGCCGTCCTGTCGCAGACTCTCTGGTCCACCCCTTCCACCCTTCCGGAGGGGACGAGGGGCGATGACGGCGTGCCGAATCTCCCGGTCGTCAAGCCGGGCGAGTACCCGCCGGATGACGTTCCCATGGCCGACATGGACTCGGATGGATGGCCCCCTTCGGCCCGCGGCGCCGCCATCCGGGAGATGCGCAAGGCTTTCGCCCTCCACATCTGCGGCGACCAGCATCTGCCCAGCACGATCCGGTACGGCGTGGAAGCCTGGGGCGACGCGGGCTACGCCATCTGCGTCCCGGCCATCTCCAACCTCTGGCCGCGGCGCTGGTTTCCCAAGGCGGAAGGGCTCCGTCGCAAGCCCGGCGATCCGCGGTATACGGGCGACTTCAAGGATGCCTTCGGCAACCGTATGACCGTGCTCGCGGCGGCTAATCCCCAGGTGACGGGCTTGCAACCGGCGCCGCTCTATGACCGTTCGACGGGCTACGGCATCATCACCTTCGATCGGGAGACCCGCGACATCAGCCTGGCCTGCTGGCCGCGCCAGGCCGATCCGGCCGCGCCCGGGGCCAAGCCTTACCCCGGCTGGCCGATCACCTTCAACCAGATGGACAACTACGGGCGGGCGGCCAAGGCCTGGCTTCCGACTCTGGCTTTCCAAGGCCTGTCCAGTCCGGTCGTCCAGATCGTCGACGAGAGGAGCGGCGAGATCGTCTACACGGTCCGGGCCAAGGGCGGGACCTTCAAGCCCAAGGTCTTTGCCGCTGGAGCCTACACCGTGCGGGCGGGGGAGCCGGGCACGGACCGGTGGAAGGTTTTGCGGAGGATCATGACCCTGCCGGCGGGGCGCCGGGGCGAGGTGAAGATCGAGTTTTAACGGCCACTTTCCATTTTTCCGGGGCTGCGGCGACTAAATCATAAGTTGTCGGGGAATGGGAGGCTGAAGAGCCTCGGCTGATGAGGGAACGGGGAGGGGGCTCAAGGCTGCGAACCGCCTCCAGCCCGCAGGCCGCCAGCGGGCTAAATCTTCCGGCCGCCGCGGAGGCGCTCGACACCTTCGCGGGGGACGCTCAAGACCTGCGCAAGATTCATTCTATCGTTTTCAGATCGGGCCCATTCCCTTATACTGGACCCCGGATTGAAATGGGCAAGTTCACGCAAAGAAGCTTGGTCACGCTGGCCGGTCAGATCGGCGTGCTCGTCCTCGGCACCGCGACTTCGATGCTCCTGGCCAGGGCTTTGGGGCCGGACGGCAAAGGCGTCTACACGATCTGCGCGCTGCTCCCCTTCCTGGCCGCCACTCTCTGCGAGCTGGGCGTGGTTCCGGCGAACGCCTATTTCCTCGCCCGGCGGCGTCACCCTCCGGCGGAAGTTCTGGGCAACAGCCTCCTGCTGGCCGCGGGGCTCGGGGGGGCCGGGATGCTTCTGGCTGCCGGCGCCGCGCAGCTCTGGGGGGGGACATTCTTTGTTTCCATCCCCCGGGCCTGCCTCTTCGCCTCCCTCATTCTGATCCCCGGCCAGCTCTTCTTCCTTTTTATCCAGTCCGTCTCCCTCGGCTTGCAGCAATTCCAGGCCTATAACCGGGCCGCCGTCCTCCGTTCGGCGATCTTTCTGGCCGCCGCGGCGGTTGCCGTCGGGCCGCTGAAGGGGGGAGTGGGGGGGGCGATCGCATCCGCGGCCCTCTCTTTCCTGGCCGCCGGCGCCTTTCTTCTCCGCAGGACGGCGCTGCTGACGGGGCGGCCCGTCTTCCGACCCGATCGGGCCTATCTCCGGGACTGGAGCCGATTCGGGCTCCAGAGCCACATCGGCAACCTGCTGGTCTTTCTCAACTCCCGCGCGGACATGTTCCTGGTCCATGGATTCCTCGGTCCGGCCGCCCTGGGGTTCTACAGCGTCGGGGTTCTTCTCGCCGAACAGATCTGGCTGCTCAGCAACGCTTCCCAGCTGGTCGTCTTCCTCCACGTGGCCGCGGAGGATGACCCTTCCGCGCGTGCCGCCTTGACCCCTCAGGCGGCCCGGGTGACCCTGCTGGCCACCATCCCGGCCGCCGTTCTCCTCTGGCTCGTCGCCGGCCCCGTCGTTCAGCTTCTCTTCTCCCGGTCGTTCCTTCCCGCGGCCCGGCCGCTGCGCGCCCTCCTGCCGGGAGCAGCGGCCTTGGGGATCTCGCGCATCCTCGGCAACGACATCGCCGGACGGGGAAAGCCGCTGATCAATGCCTACGTCAACGCGGGGGCGCTGGTCCTCAACCTCGGCCTCAACCTGCTTTGGATACCGCGGCTGGGGATCACCGGGGCGGCTCTCGCCTCCAGCGTCTCCTACGCCGCCACCCTGTTGGCCCGGCTCGTGATCTACGGCCGTCTCTCGGGGAACTCCTGGACTCGGGTTCTCATCCCGCGCCCCGGCGATCTCTCGCTCCTGCTCCGGATGCTCCGCCCAGCAGGGGTTCGGGCGGCGCTCTTCGGGAATGAATCCCCGGCGGAGCCGGCCGCGGCTCGATCCGGAGACGGGATCACCCGCGTGGCGCTGATCACCCGATGCTTCTACCCCGATGTCGAGGTCGCGGCCAAACGGGCGGTCAATCTCTACCGGCACCTGAACGAGCGGGAGGATCTGGAGGTCGATGTTCTGACGAATTCCCTCAATCGGGATGGCCAGGCGCGAAACGATTTCCCCCTGGACTTGAGCCGGGTGCGCTACCTGGATCCCTACCGGAACCGGCTCGAGAAGGCTTTCTTCATGGAGCGCACACCCGTCCACAAGATATTGGCCCGGACGCTGTTGTTTAGGCGGATCGAAGATGGATTTCCCCGGGCCGTTGAAGAGAGAGGGAACCTGGACGTCTACGACGTGATCTACCTGACCCTGCCGCCTTTCGCTCCCTTCCTGAGGCTGGCCCTCCGGCTGAAGAGGCGGCATCCCGGGACGAGGCTGATCCTGGAATACCGGGACGAGTGGATCGGGGGCCTCGTCGCCTATGCGGAGCAGAATCGGCTCATCCACCCCTACCGTCGGGCCAAGGGCCTTTATCGAAAAATCCGGCACGACCTGGGCGCCCGTCGGGCGGCCCGCCTGGAGGCTCAAGCCCTGGGGGTCGCCGATCGAGTCGTCGTCGTCTCACGGGAGATGCGCGACAACCTGCTGAGGAGGATCGACGGCCTCGACGGCGGGCGCATCGTATGGATCCCCAACGGGATCGGCCAAGACGAGATCGCCGAGCTGTCCCGCTTGGCCAGGGAGAATCTTGCTCCCCCCGCGGAGATCCTCAGCCTCGTTTACGCCGGGACGCTCTTCGGTCCCCAGGATATCCGGCCCCTGCTCAGGGCGGCCGGCCGGCTCATCGAAACGGGTCGAATCCGTCCGGGGGATCTGGGGATTGATCTTTACGGCCGCCATGAACAACACGCCGCCGACTGGCCGGCGAATATGAAACGGCTCGTAAAATTCCGGGGCCCCGCTCCCCGTCGGGAAATATTCCGGCAGTACTTCCTCCACGATGTCATCGTCTTCTTGATCGGGGACTGGCCGGGGGCGTCGACGATCGTCACCGGAAAAATCCACGAGCTCGTCGAGTCCGGCCGGCCCATCCTCGCCCTCCTGCCGCCGGGCTTGCGGGGGGATGCGCGATCGCTGCTGGAACGCACCGACGCGGCCGTCATCATCGACATTCGGGACGAGGCGGCCATCGGCGAGGCTCTGCTCGATCTTCTAGGCCGGAAGCGCCTCGGCCGGCCGCTCGCCCCTCCCCGCCGGGATCTCGACTGGTTCCACGGGCTCTACCACTACCGCTCCATCTGCCAGACCCTCTACGAGACATGCTTGCGTCCGCCCGGATTCGGAGATTCGCCCGCCAGCATCCCGCAGGCGGCCTGGATGTCGCGACCGCCGCTGTAGCGCCTGGAGACGGGCATCCTCAGGTGTCGGCTGAGCGCATCCCGGAAAGCACCTAGCTCCTCGGCCGAAGGGGGCTGAAATCGCCCTGTATCGTCATTGACGTCGATGATGTCCAGCCGGATGGGAAGACCCCGAACCAAGTCGGCCAGCTGCACGGCGTCTTCTTCCCGGGTATTGAACCCCGAGATCATCGTCCACGCCAGGATCACGCGCTGCCCCGACCAGGCATGATAGTCCCGGATCGCCGCCATCAGCGCCGGGAGAGGATAGGCCTTCTCCACGGGCATCAGCCCGCCGCGCCGGGCGGGGTCCGCGCTTGTTAGAGACACCACCAGGCGGAACGGCAGCCGGTCGGCCGTGAACCGCCGGATGCCCGGCGTCACCCCGGCCGTCGAGATGCTGATGGCCTTGGCCGAGACGGCCAACCCGCAGGGCTCGCTCATGATCCGGGCCGCCTTGACCACGGCCTCGTAATTGAGCATCGGCTCGCCCATGCCCATGAAGACTACGCCGCGCACGGGATGGGGCGAATCGGCGGCGATGCGGATGACCTGGTCGACCATCTCCCAGGCTGCCAGGTTGCGGATAAAGCCCATCCGCCCCGTGGCGCAGAAGGCGCAGCCCAGGGCGCA
>CAZKXI010000026.1:0-37490 GCA_964556755.1 uncultured Eubacteriales bacterium | reverse complement strand
ATCGTCGAGTCGTGCAGCCACCTGCTCGTCGTGGACGCGATCGACGGGGGCCGCCCGCCCGGGACCGTGATCGAGCTCGACGGCCCGAACATCCCTCTTCTGGCGCGCCAGAAGCTGTCGTGGCACCAGTTGAGCTTCCAGGAGGTCCTCCAGCTGGCCGGCTCGCGGGACCGGCGGCCGGCGCATCTTCGCCTGATCGGGGCCCAGCCGGCCGACCTGGCGACGGGCATCGGCCTCAGCCCCGAGGCGCAGTCGGCCCTGCCCGCCCTCGTGGACCGAGCCCTCGCGATCCTCGAAGAGTGGAGTCTTCTTTAAAATGCCCGCCATCAGGCTCATCGACCTCGGCGACGTGCCTCCGGTCCGTTCGCAGACCTGCTACCACGCCGCCGCCTACAGGCTCGGCCCGGAGTCTCCCGACACCATTATCCTCGTCAGTCCGGCCGAGCCCTACGTCAGCGTCGGCTATCACCAGGACGCCGACAAGGAAGTCGACCGGGCCTTCTGCCGGGAGAGAGGGCTGCCGGTCATCCGCCGCGAAGTCGGCGGCGGGGCCGTCTACCTGGACCGCGACCAGCTCTTCTCCCAGTGGATCTTCCGCCCGGAGAGCCTCCCGTCGGACGTCGGCGAGCGCTACCGCCTCTACATCGATCCCTTGGTCAAGGCCTACCACGACCTCGGCATCCCGGCCGAGCACCGTCCGGTCAACGACGTCCACGTCCGGGGCAGGAAGATCGGAGGCACCGGGGCCGCCCGCATCGGCGGGGCCGAAGTGCTGGTCGGAAGCTTCATGTTCGACTTCGACAAGGCGACCATGGCCAAGGTCCTCAAGGTCTCCTCGGAGAAGATGCGGGACAAGGTCTTCCAGGGCCTGCAGGACTATATGACGACGATTCGGGAGCTGCTGGGGCGCCGCCCCGATCGCCGGCAGGTCATCGACCTCTACCTCCGGCGATGCTCCGAGGCGCTGGGCGCGGAGATCGTGCCGGGCGCCTGGACCGAGGCCGAGGAGGCCCAGGCGGCCGAGCTGGACCGGATCTTCGTCTCCCCCGAATGGCTGGACCAGAAAGGGTCCTTCAAGCGCCCCGGCATCCGCATCCACGAGGACGTGCAGGTCCACGAATCGGCGCTCAAGGCGCCGGGCGGTCTGATCCGCGCCACCGTCCGGGTCAGGGAAGGCCGCATCGACGACCTCTCGATCTCGGGCGATTTCACCATCCTGCCGAGATCGACGGTTCCGGAGATCGAGGAGGCGGCTCGGGACGCCGCGGCGGACCCGGGGCTTTTCTTGGAGATCGTGCGGAAGCGCTACCGCGAGAATGAGGCTCAATCGCCCGGCTTGGCGCCGGAGCACTGGGCCGAAGTCCTGGCCGCGGCCCTGAAAGCCTGAGAAGCGGTCAGCCTTTCTCGCCCGGATAGGCCAGCCCCCACGGGGCTCGGATCGCGTCCATCGTCCTCATGATCGAGAGGGTCTCGTCCCAGGTCATGACCGGGCTCTCGGTCAGCCCGCGATCCAGGCAGTCCATCACCTCGACCGCCTGGAAGTGGAGGCCGTTGCCCGGATAGGGCCGGCGGATCACCCGGCCGCCTCGACCCTCGAGCCGGCCGCGCAGGCGCGACACGGCCGGGAACATGCGGGCCGCCCGGCGCAGGCGGGCCATCCTCTTCTCGCCCATCCCCGTCAGCTTGTTCAGCCCCAGAGTGATCCTGCGCGAACGGAAGAACGGCGCTTCGATGGTCAGGAGGCCCTTGTCGCCGGCGATGTGCGCTACGGTGGGTGTCGTCATGGTGACGCAGGCGTTCAAAGTGGCCAGCCGTCCGCCCTCATAGCGGAGGAGGATGGCGTCCTGCTCGTCTACGCCGGTCGGGCCGAGGCGGGCAGCCGACTGGATCTCCTGGGGCGCCCCGAAGATCATCGAAGCCAGCGAGACAGGGTAGATGCCGACGTCGAGGAGGGCTCCCCCGCCCAGGGCGGGATCGAAGATGCGGCTCTTGGGATTGAACGGGGCCCGAAAGCCGAAGTCCGCGGACAGCCAGCGCGGCTCGCCGATGGTCCCCTCGCGGAGAAGCTCGCGGACCGTGACGAGGGCCGGCAGAAACCGGGTCCACATGGCCTCCATGACGAAGAGGCTCCGGGCCCGGGCCAGCGCGAAGACTTCGGCCGCTTCGGCGGCGTTGATGGTGAAAGGCTTCTCGCAGAGAACGGCCTTGCCGTGCCGCAGGGCCAGCAGGGCGTTGTCCTTGTGGAAGACGTGCGGCGTCCCGACGTAGATGACGTCGATCTCGGGATCGGCGGCCAAGTCCTCGTAGGAGGCGTAAGCCTTTGGAGCCGAGAAGTCCTTGGCGAAGGCGTCCGCCGAGGCCCGGGTCCGCGAGCCCACGCCCGCCAGATGGGCCCGCGGCAGCAGCGACAAGCCTTTGGCGAAAGCCCGGGCGATGCCCCCCGTGCCCATGATGCCCCAGCGGTAAGAACCGGCCATCGGCGCACCTCCTGCGGTCCCGGCCGGACTATTCTAACAGAATCACCTCCTCCGCGATTCCGCCGGGGGCCGATACGCCGAGCCGCCTTCATCTCGCGGAGACGGGAGAGGAGCCCCAATCCAACCCGGCCGGGCTCCAGCGGCTCAGCGCGCGGGATCGGCCAGCTCGCCGAGGTGGCCGTAGGCGATCTCCCAGCTGCGGCGGTCCGCCGGGCCGAGCCCCTCGGGGCCGCCGGCGCCGCCCAGGGGATTGATCCTGTCGGCGAAGCAGACCGGGGTGATCCGGCCGTTGCGCATCGTCGCGTCCGGACAAGCGCGGCAGAAGGCGGTATCGCCATAGAGAGGCGGCGATTGGATCTCGATGAGGCGAAGCCACGGAATCCGGGCGAAAGGGACATAGAGCCTGGTCCCCTTAAGGAGACGATAGAGGGCCGCGATCCAGGCGTAGAGACGGGGCGGGACGGTGAGGGCCCGGCCTCCGCCCGGCCGGAGGAATAGGGCATAGACGAGCCAGCGGACATCGAAGTCGTCGTCGTTGGAGGGAAGGTAGGTGCAAGGCCGGACGCCCAGGCCCTCCTTCAGGGCCCGGTGCTCGGTCGCCAGATCGAGCCCCGGCGGAGGAGGCGCGGACGGTTCCCTGGCCAGGGTGGCCAGGACCGAATCAAAGCGCCTGTACCGCGCATATCGGCGGAGGATCCGGGCCAGGCTCCCGGCGGTCTCCGGATAGATCGTCACCGACACGCCGAAGCGGAAGCCCCGGGCCTCCAGCTGGTCGAAGACCGCCGTCCGAGAAGACTCGATATCGCGGTGGACGTGGGCCTGCCCCTCGTCGATATGGACGATGATGCGGTCCAGGCCGGCGGACTTGAGGTCGTCGAGGAGCGCGCCTCCCCTGGGCGCGAGGAGAGCCAGGCCGTTGGTCAGAAGCTGGCAGCGCAAGCCGCGCCGCTTGACGTCGGCGACGATCCCGGCCAAGTCCGGGTGGAGAGTCGGCTCGCCGCCGATCAGGGTGATGACTCCGGCCCGGCGCCGGGTCAAGGCCCGCCGGAGCTCGGAGCGAAGCGCAGCCCTGGACTTGACGGCGCCGCTGGAGCGGCTGTAGCAGGCCCGGCAGCGCATATTGCAGGCCTTGGTGACCTCAAGAACGAGGTGGGGAACTTCGCGAATCGGGTAATTCAGCGGGCGGGGCCCCCCTCCCCGCCCGTTGCGCAGATCTTCGGCCCTCATCGCGAGTCTCCGTCACCGCCGGGCGCGCCAGCCGTCCTGGGTCATGCGGAGAGCGGCACCCGGATCGGTCAGAATTCTTTCGAATTGCTCAGGCCGCGACTCGCCGTCGCGCCGGAAATGCGGGTCGTACCAGCCCCCCGCCTTGAGGACCAGGCTCCGGGCCAGCCCCGGCCGGAGCGCCGGAACGGCGAATCGAAGATCGACGGCCGGGTGGCCCGCCGGCATGACCAGCTTCAGGCCGTCGGCGGCCGCCAGCTCGACTTCGAAGCCGCGGCCCTCAGCATCCCGAGCCGAAAAAGGCGCGATCTCCCGGACTTCCAGCGGCTGGTCCTCGGAGGCATCCACCGCGAAGCCGTCGAAGCGCCAGAAGCCCGCGGGCGGCTCCAGGCGGACACGCACGATGTCGCCGGACACGTCATGGACATCCAGGACATAGGCTTTAGGCTTGGCCGCGAAGGGGCCGCCGCCATAGATCACGGCCCGAGGCGACCAGCCGGCCGGCGTCTCAACCCAGGCTGTAAGGAGATAGAGCTCCTCGCGGGCATACCAGGCCAGGAGCTTGAACAGGGCCGGGCCGCGGGCGTCCACTTCGGCGAAGAAAGCGTCCAGGCCGGGACCCATGAGCTCGAGATATTCCTTGGCCGCCAGGGAGCCCTCCTTCGTGGTCCAAGCGTCGGCGATGAGCTTGATCGAGGCGGCGCAGGCCGGCTTGGGGAGCTCGAGCGTGAGGGAGCGGCGCAATCCGCCCTCGTCGGGAACGGGCGCCCCGGGATCGAAAGCCGCATCCCAGAACCGGCCATCCAGCCCGGCGAGAGCCTCCAAGACGTCATGTCCCTGATCATCCACAGCCGAGATCGGGGGCCGCGCCGCGGCGATCGTATGCAACCGGCCCGAGGCGTCGGGGATGACGGTCAAGCCAGGCTGATGATCCGCGGCTATCAGCTTGATCTCGTCGACATGCTCCGTCTCGCTCAGCTCGTTGGTCAGCCGCAGCCGGTATTCGCCGCCGACGGCCGCCGGAAGGTCCAGCGGGATCCACTCCGTGCGAGCCAGTCCGGCGGTCACGGCGCCCCCGTAGGGCTCAGCTTCGAGAATGTAGCGGGAGCCGTCGAAGGAGTAGAGGAAGGGGCAGGAGGTTCCCGAGGGTGGTGGCGCGGGAGCCGTAGCGGCCCCGATTGCCAACCCCACCTCAAGAGCCAGGGCGCAGGCGAAGAGACCGATCAGGAGAGGGTCCCCCTTGGCCTCTATGGCCGTCAGGGCGCGGATCTCGGAGGCCTCGATCGCCACGGGATTCCCCTTATCATCGAGGCCGGAGAGCCGCCCCGCTTCCCAACGAGCCTTGAAGATCTTGATCGACGCGCCGGCGGAAGTCCTGATCGAGACGGAGCGGTACTTGCCGAGCTGCCCGGTCTCCATGGGCGAGATCCGGACCGGCTTGGGCTCGCAGGCGGCCAGGAATGCCGCGATGGTCAATCCGGCCAAAAGCTTTGTTGTCGTGCCTCGCATGGCATCCTCCTCAGATTCCCATCCATTTGCGGAGCGCGGCCAGCCGCCGCGCCTCGGACATGCGTGTAAAATCGAGCTTGCGCGGATGGGCGGCCTCGGACGCGGCCCCCATGACCAGGCCCAAAGGGATTCCTATCACCGCGCCTAAAGCGGGTGCGCCGCTCAGGCCGGCCGAATAGTCTTCATCGTATCGGGACCAAGCCAGGTACCAGAAGCCGCCGGCAATCATGGCTGAAGCGAATCCGGATAGAGTGGAGCGGATTACGGCGGAGGACTTGTCGAGCCGCTTGATGGAGACGATGTCCGCCGGATCCAAGACTTGTGTTTCGACGCCCCAATACGGCGCAGGGAGGGCGACGACTCTCCCGTCGGATTCCAGCCTGACCAGCTTGGCCGTGATCAGGTCGCCCTCGGCCGTCAGGATCTCAACTTCGGGAAACTTCTTGGCTTCCCCCGGACGCGCCGAGGAAAGCGCCGTCGCCGGGGGAGCGGCCGACGGATTGACGCAAGCGAGGGTCATGAGCCCCATGGCCCCCAGAGCCAGCCAAGCCGATGCTCGTCGAATCATGATCCTTCCCTCCCTCTCTCAGAAATGCAATCCCAGGTAGAAGCCGACGCAGCCGCCGGAGAAGGTGATCCGCCTTGTCTCGGACGCCGCCCAAGGGACCGCCACGGTCTTCTGGTCCGGCATCCAGGTCCAGTCCGCCGACAGGCCGCAAGAAAGGTGACGATAAAGGACGAGGCCCGCCGCCGCGAAGGCCATGAGGCTTGGAACGGTCTTGGACACGATATTGAATCCGGAAACATCCTCAAGGGCACAGAAGTCGTTCGCCCTGAGGTTGAGGCGAGCCGCTCCGGCGCCGACGCCGGCCGCGAGGTCCCAGCGGCGGGAAGGGCGGCCGCCTGACAGGGGCAGGAGCGAGACGGTGAGGTAATACCCTCGCGAATCGTGGTCGGCCTGGACCCAGGCGTAAGGCGAGCTCCATCCCTCAGGGTCCCAGACCGAGGCCGACGGCTCGCCGAGCCAAGCATAGGAGAGCCCGAGTCGCCAGGCCGGGGCGAGGGAATACTCCAGACGGAGCCGCCGGAGCTGGTTGAATCGGGACCGGTACCAATCCAGAGATCGAGCCGAGACGCCATCCAGGGTCTGCTCGACGGCACGGCCGCGGACCCATCCGATGTCGGCGGTCAGATGGAGCTTCGGCGGTCGGGTTGTCGCCCCCCCCGCCGTGAAGGATCTAAGGCTCTCCCATTCTCGGGCCGTTAGGCCCGCCTCTCCCGGATCCCCGAAGGATTTCCCGCGCCGCCGGGCCGGGGCGGAGACGGCGGAGACGATGGAAGCCATGATCATACCGGATCCCCCCTGCAGGGCCGTGGTCAGGAGGCTGCCTTCCAAAGACTGGGATTCGGAGAAGAAGGGCGTTGAATCGCCCGGATCGATGAAAAGCATGGGGACAGCGTCGTAGAAGACCGTCAGAAGCGCTCCGGTGAAGAGGCTCTTGAGAGTATCTGCTTCCTTAACGATCCTGACCGAGAGAATCTCGGCTTTGTCGAACATCCGATTCTTCCCGCCGGTCCGGATGACGATCCCGGAATCCGTCAATCCGAGCAGCCGCCCTTCGATCATCTTGTGATCCCGGAGAGTGATCCGGACGACGGCCAGCCGGATCGCCGGGGAGGGCTGGAGGGTGATCGAGGCTTCCCCGCCCGGCGTCTGCCCGGCAGCCGGGAGCGTCCCAAGGGCCAGGGTCCCTGCGAGGCAAAGGATGATCGCCGCACGTCTCATGAGGGCCTCCTTGTCCGCATCTTTCGCGGACAGGATACGGCCCGGGCCGGGGGGAGATGTCAAAACGGCGTCAAGACGCCGTCAATTCTTGCGCGGCGGACGCGGAACGCGCCGGGCCGAGGCTAAACGATCAGGGGCAAAAGCCTCAGAATCCGAAGCCGAAGTTCAGCCCGACTCCGAAGTAGGAGGCCAGCTCGTCCAGCGGGCTATAGATGAAGACCTGGAGCTTGAAGAGGTCTTCCTTCAAGCCGACATTGGCCTTGAAAAGGAACGAGCTCGACAGCTCGTAGCCGTCGCCCAGGACGAAGAACTTGCTGATCCCGGCCCCAATGTAGAAAGCCGACAGCCTGAGATTGGCCATGACCGAGGGGGTCAGCCAGACCGGGCTGAAGTTGAATTCATGGACGATCGCATCCACGTCGGCCGAGATGAAGAAGAGCGAGCTGAGGCTGAAGTCGAAGTTCGCTCCCAGCGTCCACAGGAACGGCTTAAAGGACAAGCCGTCGTCCGTGATGACGCCGAGGCGGAGGTAGACATTGACCGGCCAGTCCGCTTTCGCCCGGCCTGGCAGGGCCAAGACGATGAGGCAGGCCAACAACCCGACAACGACGGCCTTTTTCATGATCCTCTCTCCCTTCAGGGGTTCCCCTGCCTCCCATTATAGCGCCGCACGGACGCGGCGCAAGGGCCTCCCCGGGCAAGCTTGACCCCCCGGAGGGCGGCCGCTAGAATGGCCCCGTGAACCGTTCCCGGCGCGCCACGGTCGCCTGGGCCGCCATGGCCTGCCTGGCCGCCGCCATGGCCGGCGCCGCGGGCTGCCGCCCGAAGAGCGGCGATTCGGCCGGCCTTCCTCCCTACCGGAACGCCTCCCTCCCGATCGAACGCCGGGTGGAGGACCTCCTCGGGCGGATGACTCCGGCCGAGAAGTTCCGCCAGCTGTTCATGATCCCGGATGACTTCGCTTCGGACCGAGATTGGTTCAAGGAAGGAATCTTCGGCCTTCAGGTCGCCTCGCAAGGGCGAGCCGGGCAAGACGCCCAGCGCCTGGACTATGCGCCCGGCGCCGAAGCCCGCCGCATGGCCGAGGACATCAACGCCATCCAGCGCTGGTTCGTCGAGGAATCGCGCCTGGGCATCCCCATCATCCCCTTCGACGAGGCCCTGCACGGCCTCATCCGCTCCGGCGCCACGGCCTTCCCCCAGGCGATCGGCCTGGCCGCGACATGGGACGCCGGACTGATGAGCGAAGTGGCCGGGGCGATCGCCCGCGAGACCCGCAGCCGGGGCATCCGGCAGGTCCTATCGCCCGTCGTCAACATCGCCCGCGACGTCCGCTGGGGCCGGGTCGAGGAGACCTACGGGGAGGATCCGCGCTTGGCTTCGCGAATGGCCGCCGCCTTCGTCGGCGCCTTCGAGCGGCAGGGCGTGATCGCCACACCCAAGCACTTCGCCGCCAATGTCGGCGACGGCGGGCGCGACAGCTACCCCATCCACGACGACGAGCGGAGGCTGCGGGAGATCGAGCTTCCGCCCTTCCGGGCCGCCCTGTCCGAGGGCGGAGCCCGCTCCATCATGACCTCCTACAACTCCGTATCCGGCTCCCCCGCCTCGGCCAACGACCGCCTCCTCAACCGGCTGCTGAAGGGCGAATGGGCCTTTCGCGGCTTCGTCATCTCGGACGCCTGCTCCGTCGGCGGCAGCTACAGCCTGCACCTGACCTCGGACTCCTACGCCGAGTCGGGACGGCAGGCCTGGGAGAGCGGCCTGGACGTCATCTTCCAGACGGCCCGCGAGCACGCCGCCCTGTTCAACAAGCCGATCCTGGACGGTCGAATCGGAAAGGCCCGGCTGGACGACGCGGTCAGGCGGGTCCTGCGGGCCAAGATGGAGCTGGGCCTGTTCGAGAGCCCTTACGTCGATCCGGCCGAAGCCGGGCGCCTCAACGGCAGCCCGGGCCACCGGGCCTTGGCCCGCCGGGCGGCCGAAGCATCCATCGTCCTCCTCAAGAACGAAGCCGGTCTTCTGCCTTTGGCGCGGGACGCGCGGCTGGCGGTCATCGGCGTCGACGCGATCGAAGCCAGGCTAGGCGGGTACAGCGGGCCGGGCAACCGAAAGTCGAGCCTGTTCGAGGCTCTTCGCGCCTCGGCCGCAAAAGGCGCCAAGGTCGACTACGCCCCCGGCTGCGGACGAACGGCGCCCCGCCTGAGGCCGATCGGGCCGGAACACCTCAGGACCGCCCCCGGTCCCGACGGCAAGCCCGGCTTGAGCGCCGCGTACTTTCCGAACGTCTCCCTGGCCGGTGAGCCCGCGACGCGGCGGATCGATCCCCGGGTCGACTTTCATTGGACGTTCATCCCCCCGGCCGAGGGCTTGGGCACGGACTGGTATTCGGTCCGTTGGTCGGGGACTCTCGTCGGGCCGGCCGACGGTCCCGTCGAGATCGGGGTCGAGGCCAATGACGGCGTTCGCCTCTTCCTCGAAGGCCGTCCGGTCGTCGACCAGTGGGCCAAGCAAACTCGGCGGGCCCTGACCCGAAAGGTCAGGCTGGAGAAGGGCCGGTCTTATGATCTGCGGCTCGAGTTCCACGAGCCGGTCCGCTCCGGCGAGATCCGGCTGGTCTGGGACTTCGGCGTCAGGGACGATTCCGAGGCCGCCATCCGCGAAGCCGTCGCCCTGGCCGCCCGTTCGGGCGCGGCGATCGTGGCGGCCGGAATCGAGGAGGGCGAAGCCCGCGACCGGGCCGACATCCGCCTGCCGGGACGCCAGGGGGAGCTTATCCGCCGCGTCGCGGCGACGGGAGTGCCGACCATCGTCGTCCTCTACGCCGGGAGCGCCGTGGAGATGACCGACTGGCTGGACCATGCCGACGCCGTCCTGGACGCCTGGTATCCGGGCGAAGCGGGAGGCGAGGCCGTGGCCGCGGTCCTGCGCGGCGAGGCCAATCCGGCGGGCCGTCTCCCGATCACTTTCCCGCGGTCGGTCGGCCAGCTGCCCCTGGTCTACAATCACAAGCCGACCGGCCGCGTCGATGACTACATGGATATGACCGGAGAGCCGCTATTTCTTTTTGGATTCGGGCTGAGCTACACGGCATTCGAATACTCGGACCTGCGCATGGAGCCGGCCGTCATCTCGCAGGATGGGAAGGCGGTCGTGTCCTTCCGGGTGAAGAACATCGGCGGGCGGGCGGGGGATGAAGTGGCTCAGCTCTACATCCACGACGCCCTGGCTTCGGTCTCACGGCCGGTGCTGGAGCTCAAGGGATTCGCCCGGGTCTCCTTGGCGCCGGGCGAGTCCAAGACCATTTCCTTCGAGCTGGGCCCGAGTGAGCTGGCGCTTCTGGACAAGGACCTTCGCGAGGTCGTGGAGCCGGGTGAATTCCAGATCTATCTAGGCGCGTCCAGCCGCGACATACGGCTCCGGGGTATTCTAAAAGTTGAAGGGTCCGCTCACTATGAGCCCCCATCCAAGAAGCGGCGCGTGCGGAAGACATGAACGGAAGATGGATTCGATTCGCCCATAGGCCCTCCGGCGACGCGTTCCCCGAGGGGCTTTGCGTCGGCTGCGGGAAAGCGACCGTCGAGAAAGACAAGTCGCGCTATTCCGTTCCCAAGCGAATCTCCACCCGAACCCTCCTCAAAGAGATGGGGATAACGGTGTTCGCGGTCGATGCGTTCGTCCTGCCCGGCCTCATCGGGTTTAAGCTCCCGATCGACATCGGGCTCTTCGCGTTCACCCTGCTGGCGGGGAGCGGCTATCTCGGTGTTAGGCTGTTCCAATGGGGAAGAGAGCTCCCTGACTCCTTCGAGCTGGAGGTCTTTCTCTGTCCCGATTGCAGGGCGCGTCGGCCGGTCCGCTCGGCCGCGGCCGGTCCGGCGATTCTAGTGGGAATGCTCCTGATGCTCTCAGGCCTGGTCTCGCTATGGCTCAAGCTCGGCTTGACGGCGGCCGTTGTCATCTTCTCGGTCGGGTTCGCGATGATCGTTATCACCCGAATCTCCATCGCGGTGGGCCGTCGTGGGCGGCAAGCTCCCCTGCGAATCGTCAAGATGGAAGATGGCTACCGGCTGAGAGTCCGCCCCGAGAATATCGCCGTCCGGCTCGCGGAAAGGCGCCCATCCTAAGGCGCGGCAAGAGCCGGATTCTTGATGAGGCCCTTCTCATGGCCGCAGAGGAGGCGTACGGCGCCCGACAGACCGTCAGTCCACGCGGAAGGAGCCGAGTCTTAAAGCGTGGCGCCGCAGCCGGGGCAGGCTTTCCAGCCGGACTCGACGGGCTTGCCGCAGGCCGGGCAGGCCGGCTTGATGCGGGCCCCGCAGGCCGGGCAGAAAGCGTGGTCGCGGGCGGTCGCCTGGCCGCAGCTGGGGCACATGGGCGGGGCCCCGGCCTCGGTGATCGGGGGAGCAACCGCGGTGGCAGGCACGATGACGGGCGCGGGCGGAGCCGCGGCCTGCCCGGACGCAGCCGGGGAAGAAGTCCGGATGGGATGGTCCGTGCGGACCAGGAGGTAGACGATAAAGCCGACGAAGTGAAGGAAGAAGACCACCAGGGTCCAGATGAGCGCGTTCATGCCGCGCTTCTCGGCATCCTTATAGACCCAGACCAGGACGGCGATCCAGAAGGCCAAAAAGAGCAAGCCGAACAGGCCGGCGAAGCCGATCCAGGGCCAAACCCAGCCCGTGGCGTCGCGCAAGCCGTGCCAGCCTTCGGAGATCCCGTGGGCCAAGCCGACGGGGGCCAGGAACAGGTACTTCAGCGGCCACAACAGCATAAGCCCGAGCAGGACGGCCAGGATGATGCCGAAAGTCTTGGCGGATGAAGCGTTCATCTTCGTCTCCTCACATGGATAAACGAAATTCCAGGGGAAAAGTTCAGCCCGGCGGCGCCGCCCGCGGCCGGGTCCAGGGCCTCCTTCCCGGATTCCCTTTCGAGCCGGATTGGATTATGCTGGTTCGTCGCTCCGTCCCGACGGGGCCGATCTTCGCGAGGTGACCATGAAAAGCTTCCGCCGCTCCTGCCTGATCGTCGCCCTGGCCGCCCTGGCCCTGCTTGGCCCGGCCCAAGGCCAGACGCCGTCGCAAGCCCCCGATCCCAAGAGCCCGACGCTCTACCTCGTCGGGTACGCCCACCTGGACACGGAATGGCGTTGGGACTACCCCACGACCATTCGCGAATACCTGCCCAAGACGATGAGGACGAACTTCGACCTCTTCGAGCGGTATCCGAGCTACATCTTCAACTTCAGCGGCGCCAACCGCTACCGGATGATGCAGGAATACTTCCCGGCCGGATACGAGCGGGTCAAGACGTACGTGGCCGCCGGCCGCTGGTACCCGTCCGGATCCTCCATGGAGGAGAACGACGTCAACTCGCCGTCGGCCGAGTCGACCATCCGCCAGGTCCTCTACGGCACCCAGTGGTTCAAGCGCGAGTTCGGCAAGACGAGCGCCGAGTACATGCTGCCGGACTGCTTCGGCTTCCCGGCCTCCCTGCCCAGCATCCTGGCTCACTGCGGCCTGCTGGGCTTCTCCACCCAGAAGCTGTCTTGGGGATCGCTGGCCCCGGTCGGCGGACCCGACTCGCCCGAGAAGACGCCGGCCGGCATCCCCTTCAACGTCGGCGTCTGGGAGGGATTGGACGGCAAGAGCATCGTGGCCGCTCTCAACGCCGGCGACTACACCGGGTCGGTGACATACGACCTGTCCAAGACCCCGCCGCCGCCCGCCCCGGCCAAGCCCGGCCAGCCGCAGCGGCGCAACGTCATCGACTGGCCGGCCCGCATCCAGCTGAACGGCGTCGTCTCCGGGCTGTTCGCCGACTACATGTACTACGGCACCGGGGATACGGGCGGCTCGCCCAACGAGCCCTCGGTCGCCTGGATGCAGGCCCTCGTCACGAAGGCCAAGCACGCCCCGGAGCCGGGCGCCGCCCCCATCACCGTAGGCGACGGCCCGGTCCGCGTCCTGAGCGCGACCTCCGACCAGCTCTTCCGCGACATCAGCCCCGAAGTCCGGGCCAAGCTCCCCCGCTACAAGGGCGACCTGGAGCTGACCAATCACTCGGCCGGCTCGATCACCTCGCAGGCGTACATGAAGCGCTGGAACCGGCGCAACGAGGTCCTGGCGGCCGACGCCGAAGCCGCCTCCGTCGCCGCCGACTGGCTGGGCGGCCGGGCGTATCCCAAGGCCCGGCTCAACGACGCCTGGAACCTGGTCATGGGCGGCCAGTTCCACGACATCATCCCCGGCACCAGCATCCCCAAGGCCTACGAGTACTCCTGGAACGACGAGGTCCTGGCCCTCAACCAATTTGCCGCCGTCCAAGCCGACGCCGTCGGCTCGGTAGCCTCCGTCCTCGACACCCGCGTCCAGGGCCGGGCCGTGGTCGTGACCAACGGCCTGTCCGCCGCGCGGCAGGACATCGTCGAGGCGGCCGTGGACTTTCCGGGCGGCGCGCCCAAGGCCGCGCGGGTCTTCGGGCCCGACGGCAAGGAAGTCCCGGCCCAGATGAGGGACGGCAAGGTCCTCTTCCCGGCCAAGGTCCCCGCGGCCGGCTTCGCCGTCTACGACGTCCGCCCGGCCGAGGCGCCCCTGCCCTCGACCCTCAAGGTCGGCCCCTCCTCGCTGGAGAACGGCCGCTACCGCGTCAGCCTGAACGCGGACGGCGACGTCGCCTCGATCTACGACAAGACCGTCGGCCGCGAGCTGCTGGCCGCCCCGGCCCGGCTGGAGATCAAGACCGACAAGCCGGCCCAGTGGCCGGCCTGGAACATGGACTGGGTCGATCAGAGCCGGGCGCCCCGGGCCTATGTCGGCGGCCCGGCCAAGATCCGCGTCGTCGAGAGCGGTCCGGCCCGGGTGGCGATCGAGGTCAGCCGAGAGACGGAGGGCTCGACCTTCGTCCAGACGATCCGCCTGGCCGCCGGCGAGGCCGGGCAGCGGGTCGAGTTCGCGGCCTCGATCGACTGGAAGACGCCCTCCGCCCACGTCAAGGCGGTCTTCCCGCTGACGGCCAAGAACGACAAGGCCACCTACAATTGGGACATCGGCACCATCGAGCGGCCGACCAACCACGAGAAGCAGTTCGAGATGCCGTCCCATCAATTCGTCGACCTGACCGATGCGTCCGGATCCTTCGGGGCGACCCTTCTGACGGGCGCCAAGTTCGGCTCGGACAAGCCCGACGACCACACCCTGCGGCTGACCCTGATCCGGACGCCCGGCATCGAGGGCAACCGCGGCTATACCGACCAGACGTCCCAGGACTGGGGCCGGCACGAGATCCTCTATGGGCTGGCCGGCCACGTCGGGGACTTCCGCCGGGGGGGCACGGACTGGCAGGGCTTCCGCCTGGATCAGCCGCCGGCCGCTTTCTTGGTCCCCTCCCATCCAGGCGCCCTGGGCAAAGTCCTGTCGCTGATGTCCATCTCCGACGGCCGCGTCCGGGCCCTGGCCCTCAAGAGATCCGAGCAGGGCGACGAGGTCGTCGTCCGCCTGGTCGAGATGAGCGGCAAGCCGGCCGCGGGCGTCAAGATCTCCTTCGCCGCGCCGCTGGCGGCGGCCCGCGAGATCAACGGCGTCGAGGACCCCGTCGGCCCGGCCAAGCTGGCCGGCAATGCCCTGATCGCCGACTTCAAGCCCTTCGAGGTCCGCAGTTTCGCGGTCAAAATGGGGCCGGCCCCGGTCCGCGCGGCGGCGGTCAAGTCCACGCCGGTTGCGATCCCCTTTGACATCTACGCGGCTACCCGGGACGGCCAGGTTCCCGTCGGCGGCTTCGACGCCGAGGGCCGGTCGCTCCCGGCCGAGATGCTGCCCGGTACGATCGACTTCGACGGCATCGCCTTCAAGCTCGGCCCCCTGGACAGGCGCAGCGCCCTGATCGCCCGCGGCCAGACGCTGACGCTCCCGGCCGGCGCGGCGGGGCGGGTCTATATCCTGGCCGCCTCGGCGGCCGGAGACCAGAAGGCCGCCTTCAAGGTCGGCGACAAGTCCGTGGACCTGACGGTCCAGGATTGGGGCGGCTACATCGGCCAGTGGGACAACCGGATCTGGACGACCCGCCAGGACGTCCAACCGGCCCGCGAGCCCGGCGGCACGCCCCGGGTCCGGACGATCCAGGAATACGCCGGATTGGTCCCCGGCTATATCAAGCCGGCGCCGGTGGCTTGGTTCGCCTCCCACCGGCATCTGCAGGACGGCGGCAATGACATCTACGCCTTCGCGTACCTGTTCGCTTACGCCCTCGACATCCCGCAGGGAGCGACGACTCTGACTCTGCCCGAGAACGACCGGATCCGCATCCTGGCCGTGACGGTGGCGGACGGCCCCGCTCCGGCCCGGCCCGCCCACCCGCTCTATAATTAATTAGGGGGACACCATACATAACTCCCGAACCCATGCGTTGACGGCAACCGTCGCCATCGCTTTACTGATCGCCGCAGCCGGCGCCTGTCGGCCCGGCGACCAGGGCAGCGGCGCCGCGGCGCGCTTTTCTGATCCATTGGCGGTGCCCCTGCTGCCGCCCGCGGCCGACCTCAAGGCCGCCTTTTCGGCGGACAAGCTCATGTCGGTCGGCGCGTACTACTACCCCGAGCAATGGCCCGAGTCGCAGTGGGACCGGGATCTGGCCAAGATGGCCGAGATGGGCTTCGAGTTCACCCACTTCGCCGAGTTCGCCTGGGCTTTCCTGGAGCTCGAGGAGGGCCGCTACGATTTCGGCTGGCTGGACCGGGCCATCGAGCTGGCCGCCAAGCACGGGCTTAAGGTCATCCTCTGCACGCCCACGCCGGCCCCTCCCGCCTGGATGGGCGAGCGGCATCCCGAGATCTACCTGACCGACGCCCAAGGCCTCCGGCACGGCCACGGCGGGCGCGCCTGGGTGGCTCTGGCCGATCCGGTCTTCCGCGCCTACACCCGCAAGATCGTCGAGGCCATGGCCGCCCGCTACGGCCGCGACCCGCGCGTCTGGGGCTGGCAGATCGACAACGAGCCGGGCGCGCCGGACGACTTCGGCCCGGCCGCCCAGACCGCCTTCCAGGCCTGGCTGAAGGACCGCTACGGCTCCATCGAAAAGCTCAACGAAGCCTGGGGCGGCCCGTTCTGGAGCCTCCGCTACGATCGGTTCGAGCAGGTCGTCATCCCCAACGCCGCCCTCTTCCAGGGCGACCAGACCAGCCCCCACGCCATTCTCGACTTCCGGCGCTTCACGGCCAACACCCAGGCCGACTTCCTGGACCGGCAGGCCTCGATCATCCGGGCCGCCGCCGGGCCGGGGCAGTGGATCACGACAAACTACACGAACGTCACCGACAACGCCGATCCGCGCCGCCACAAGGCCCTGGACTTCGTCTCGTTTACCATGTACCCGGTTCGGGGCACGGACGAGCTCGGGCCGGACGGCTTCCGGCTGGGGGTCCCCCACCGGATGGCCTCCGCCTGCGCCTATTACCGGCCGCTGGGCGGCCTGACCGGGGTCATGGAGCTTCAGCCCGGCCAGGTCAACTGGGCCGCCGTCAACCCCCAGCCCACGCCGGGAGCGATCCGGATGTGGATGTGGCACGCCTACGCCGGCGGAAGCTCGTTTATCTGCACCTACCGATTCCGCCACCCGACCTACGGCAGCGAGCTGTACCACGACGGCATCGTCGGCCCGGACGGCGTGACGCCCTCGCGCGGCGGCCTTGAATTCGCCCAGGTGATCCGCGAGCTGAAGCACCTGCGGACGCTCTATGACCCCGCCGCCCGGCTGCCGGAGCGCCTGGCCGCCAGGCGGACGGGGATTCTCTGGAGCCATGAGAACCTCTGGGACCTGGATAACCACAAGCAGACCGAGCTCTGGAATACGTGGCGGCACCGCTTCATCTACCAGGCCGCCGTCAAGTCGACCGGCGCCCCCCTGGAATACGTGGGCGAAGGAGACGACTTCTCCCGCTTTCCCTTCCTGATCGCCCCCGCATACCAGCTGATGGACGAGGCCCTCGTTAAGAAGCTCGAGGCCTACGTCGAGGGAGGCGGCCACCTGCTCCTCTCCTGCCGCAGCGGACAGAAGGACAAGGATGGCCACCTGCCCGAGACGCCCTGGGCCGGCCGCCTGAGGGCGCTCATCGGGGCGGAGATCGAGCTCTACGACGTCCTCCTGGAAACCGGCCGCGGCCGCGTCCGGCGGGGAGACGCCGCATACGATTGGAACGTCTGGGCGGACGTCCTGAGGCCGGACCCCGGAACGGCCGTCGAGGCTCTCTACGCGGACCAGTTCTACGCCGGCAAGGCGGCCGCGACGGCACGCCGGTTGGGCCGGGGATCAGCCCGGTATGTCGGCGTCGAGACGCAGGACGGAGCCCTGGAGAGGGACATCGTCCGGTCCATGTACCGGGAGGCGGGTGTCGGCATCGAGGATCTGCCGCCGGGCGTCTATGTGGATTGGCGGGACGGCTTTTTTGTCGCCGTGAATTACTCGTCCACGGCGGCCCGGATCATCCCCGGCGCCGGATCGGAAATCCTCTTGGGGCGGACGACGCTCCCCCCCGCCGGGGTCCTCCTATGGCGTGAAAAGTAGAAGTACTCAGCCCTGGCGGCTAGATATATCTTTTACGTCGCTCCCGCGTCGCTCAAGTTGACATATCCGCAAACCGGGAAGTAAACTTGCGAGCGTCGTTTCTCCACCACGCTGAAGGGACCTGACGAGAGTCATGACGCCGGATCCGTCTCCCAAGCTGACCCTCCTGATCTGGGTGCTTCTCTTTACGGGGGAAGAGCCTTCCCTGTCCCAGGTCAAGCCCAAAGTCTCCCCCCAGGAGCGGGCCTGGCTGGAGGCCGCCGGGCTGATCCGTGTGGACAAGAGGGGCCGCTTCAAGCATATCGTCCTGACGGACAAGGCGTGGGGCTGGGCGGCGGAGCACCTGGATACGGCCTTCTCCCATAAGTCCCTGGCGGCAGCGCCCGCCTTGAGCGGCCTGCTCAAGCGGCTCAAGGCCTTCCTCGAGGCCAAGGAGCTGGCCCTGGCCGACTTTCTCCAACCGTCTCCGGCCCAGCCCGGGCCCGAGCCTGCGCCCAAGCCGAGATTCGATTCCAAACCGGAACCCGGGCCCAGAACCGACGGGCCCGCCGCGGCCGCATCCGCCATCCCTGCGCCCGGCCTCGAGGCGGCGATCGCGCGCGCCTACCTTCAGGCCTCCGGCTCCGCCTGGGGAGTCTGGGTCAAGCTGGCCGAGATTCGGAGGCGCCTCCCGGATGTGTCCCGTGCCGACCTGGACCGGGAGCTCCTCAGGCTTGAGAGGGCCAGGCGGGCCATCCTCTACCCGATCGAGGATCCCGAGGCCCTGAGAGCCGAGGACGAGGCCGCCGCCCTGGTGGTAGCCGGTTTCAAGCGCCACATCGTGCTGATGAAGGCCGAAGGATGAAGGACCTGGACGCGCTGCGGGCCGCGGACTTCGACTGGGTCCGCCATCTGGACAGCGTCTGGAACGACTACGCCTACGACGTGGCCGGGCTCCATCAGGACATCCGCCAAGAGTTCAAGGAGAAGATCATTCTCTATGCGGCCGAGGAGAGCCGGCTCTCGCCGCTCGGCTGGGTCGTCGAGGGCGCCGCGGGCTCCGGCAAGACGCACCTGGCGGGGGTCTTCCGCAAGCAGGCCACCGACATGGGGGCCAACTTCGTCCTGGTGGACATGACGGATGTCCACGACTTCTGGGAGACCGTCCTGCAGGGGCTGTGGAGCTCCCTGCAGCAGCCTTTCGAGGGCGGCAAGCTGCAGTCCGAGCTGGTCCTGGAGTCGCTGCTGCGGACCTGCGGAGTCAAGAAGAGCAAGGTCCGCAAGATCGCCGACCTCTCGCCGGCCAAGCGGGAGGACGTCACTTGCCAGGTGCTGGGCCAGGTCGTCAAAGACCATCCCCAAGAAGGGCCGCTCCACCAGGACGCGATCCGGGCCCTCATTCTCCTGAACTCCAACGACCTGGCCCAAAAGAACGTCGGCTTCTGCTGGCTGCAGGGACTGGCCATCGAGGACGCCGACAAGACCGCCTACAAGTTCACCAAGAGCCAAGCCGCGCCGCGGGACATCGTTCGCGGGCTGTCGTGGGTCATGAGCTTGCGCGGCCTGACGGTCCTGGTCTTCGACCAGCTCGACGCCATCGTCAACCAGCACCATCTGATGGCCCACGGCGCGGAGCGGGACGAGGCGTCTGAAGCCCAGCGCGCCTCCAGGGCCATCATCGACGGGCTGGCCGGGGGGCTTCTGGCGGTGCACGATCTGACGACCAAGACCCTGGCCGTCGTCTCCTGCCTCCAGCCGACCTGGGACATCCTCAGAGGCGTGATGGCGCCCGTGGCCGCCCGCTACGAGCCGCCCCGCCGGCTGGAGAGGATCAACGATGCGGCGGTCGCCAGGCAGCTCATCGCCGACCGGCTCGGGCCGGCCAACGAGCGGGTCGGCTTCAAGCCGCCCTATCCGACTTACCCATATACGGAGCTTTTCTTCGACCAAGCCGGGTCTCTGTCGCCGCGCGAGCTGCTGATGCGCTGCAATGACCACCGCCAAGCCTGCCTGCGGGCGGACAAGGTGACCGAGATCGGGCGCATCGATCTCGAGGAGCCGGTCCCGGCGCCCCCCGAGTCGAGCCTGGATGCCCTGACCGCCGACTTTGAGAAGCTGCGGGCTCAGGCCATCCCGGCCGATTTGACCCTGGAGGAGAACGAGGACGGCCTTCTGGAAAGCCTCCTGCAGTCCGCCTGCTACTGCCTCATCCGCGAGAATGGACTCCCCCCCGCCGTGGACGCCCTTCTGGATGTGGACTTTCCGGGCGGGCGGGTCCGCCCCCTGCACGCCCGCATCCGGCTGGTCTTCAGGAGCGAGAACGATCGCGAGGAGCATTGCTGCCTGAGGGCTATCGAGAGGCACAACGCGGTCGCCTTCCAAGCGCGCCTGAAAGCGGCCATGACCGGGGCCGGCATCGACCGGTCGCTGAAGTTCCGGCGCCTGATCGTGGTCCGCCGGGCCCCCTTGCCGCAGGGGACCAAGATGGGCCTCCTCGTCGAAGGCTTTCGCGGCGCGGGGGGGTTGCTGGTACGGCCGGAGGAGGACGAGCTGCGCACCCTTTGGGCCCTGCACGAGCTGCGCCGCGAGCAGAGGACGGAGCTGGCGGAGTGGCTGAAGATCAAGCGGCCGGCTTCGAGCCTTCCGATCTTGGGGGCGGCGGCGGCGATGTTTCGCGCCGCGGCGGCGGGCGCGGTTTCAAGCGCGGGAACGACGGGCGGGGGAGATGGGCGGCACAGGCCCGAGATTCGCATCGAGGACCTCCCCGACGTCCGGGATCCGCGTATAACCCCGTTGCCGGCACCGGCATCGGCGCCGGCAACGGCCATCAAGACGGTGACCGAGAGCCTCGGGGAAAAGCCCCGTGGAGAGGACCGCTTCCTGCTCGGTTACGCGGAGCCGGGGGATGGCAGCCGAGAAGCCGTGGCGATCTCGCCGGCCAGCTTGACCCGGCATGCGGTTATTCTGGGCGGGTCGGGCTCGGGCAAGACCGTTCTCGTCAAGCGGATAATCGAAGAGGCAGCGGCGGCGGGGATTCCGTCGATCGTGATCGACTGCGCCAACGACCTTGCCGGGCTTGGCGACAAGCGGCCGCTCGTGCCGGTCAATTGGACGGCAGCCGAAGCGGCCCAAGCCGCGCGCTATTGGGAGAAAGCCGAAGTCGTGGTCTGGACGCCGGGACGGCAGGCCGGGAATCCGCTGATTCTCGACCCCTTGCCCGACCTGGGCGCGATGGCCGACGATCCCGAGGCCCTGGACCGGGCCATCGAGATGGTCTGCGACAGCCTGGAGGATATCCTGGCGGGCGGAAGGGCCGATACGACCCTGCAAAAGCTGGGCGTCCTGACCGCGGCCCTGCGGCACTTCGCCGGCCGAGGCGGCGGGGGGATGAGGGATCTCATCGCCTTGCTGGCGGATCTCCCCGAGACGGCTGGAGCCGGGATCACGGGCGCGCCGCGGCTGGCGGCCGCCATCGCCGATGGACTGAAAGCCCGGATGGTCATCGATCCCCTGCTCGGCCGCGAGGGCAAGCGTCTCGATCCGGGGCTGCTTTTCGGGCTGAAGCCGGTCAGCTCGCGGACAAGGATCTCAGTCATCAACCTGGCCGGGCTCGAGACGATAGCCGCCCGCGCCCGCTTTCTGAGCCAGTTGGCCATGACGCTCTTCGCTTGGATTCGCCGGAACCCGGCCGGGCCCGGCAAGCCTTTGACCGGGCTCTTCGTCCTCGACGAGGCCAAGGACTTCGTCCCCCCGGTGCGGACCACCGGCTGCAGCGCCGGCCTCATTCGTCTGGCCTCCCAGGCTCGAAAATACGGGCTGGGCCTCATCTTCGCCAGCCAGGAGCCGCGATCCATCGACCACCGGGTCACGACCAATTCCGCCACGCAGCTCTTCGGCCGATTCAACGCCCCGACCTCTATCGAGATCGCCCGCAGCTTATTGAGAGACAAGGGCGGCGAAGGCGAGGATATTGCCCGCCTGGCTACGGGCCGGTTCTACGCCGTCTCGCCCGAGTGGGCCGCGCCGCGCCGGATATCCGTCCCGCTGTGCGTCTCGGACCACGCGACCCTGACCGAAGCCCAGGTCCTGGCCCGCGCCGCCGCCACCCGCCGCTAACAGTTAGGGGGACACCATACATAACTCCCGAACTTTTCGTTGACGTTATGTCCCCGTTTGTTGACGCTTCCGCTCACGGTCCCTGGGAGGCATGCATCCGTAGAAAACGGAGCTTGGGGCATCGGATTTGCCGTCTCAAGCCCCTAGCGTAAACAAAAAGTTCGGGAGTTATGTATGGTGTCCCCCTATCTTTTTCGCGGCGGCTGCGTATAAACGAACGCCCCTTGGCGAGGGGCGCCCTTTGGGCTAGAATCCCGCGTAAATAGGGAAAGGAGTACGGAATGGGCATCGTCCTCAAGGTCGAACACCTGAAGAAGCGATACGGCCAGCTGGAGGCCGTCAAGGACGTGGGCTTCGAGGTCCACGAGGGAGAGGTCTTCGCCCTGATCGGCCCCAACGGCGCCGGCAAGACGACCACGCTGCGGATCGTCTCGACCCTCCTGACGCCGACCGAGGGGACCGTCACCCTCAACGGCTTCGATCTCAAGAGCCAGCCGGAGAAGATCCGGGAGCGGATCAGCTACCTGCCCGAGGAGGCCGGCGCCTACCGGAACCTCAAGGCCCGCTCCTACCTGGAGTTCATGGCCCGCTTCTACGCCGACTCGCCGGAGAAAGAGCGGGAATTCCTGCAGCGGGCCGAGGCGATCTGCGGCTTGGGCGCCCGGCTCGAGGACAAGTCGGGGACCTACAGCAAAGGCATGGTCCGCAAGCTCCTGCTAGCCCGGGCCCTGATGACCCGGCCGGCCCTGACCATCCTGGACGAGCCGACCTCGGGCCTGGACGTAATCGCGTCGCTGGAGGTGCGGGAGATCGTCAAGCGCTACGCCCGGGAGGGGATCTCGGTCCTCCTCTCGTCCCATAACATGCTGGAGATCGAGTACCTGTCCGACCGGGTGGCCCTCATCGACAAGGGCCGCATCCTCGACGCCGGGACGCCGGCCGAGCTCAAGAGCAAGTACAGCGCCGAGAATCTGGAAGTCGTCTTCAGGAGCGCCCTGCGATGAAGAAGTTCACCCATCTGCTGAAGAAGGAAATCCGCGAGCTGGTGACCAAGCAGCTCGTCGCTTCGCTGCTCTTCACCATGGCCCTCTTCTACTTCATCGGCGGCATCACCAAGCAGGAGACCAAGAAGATGGCCGGGGTCCAGAAGATCTCGGTCCTCGATCTCGACAAGTCCGACATGTCGCGCTCGGTGCTGGGCGCCTTGGCGGCGGCCCAGTTCGAGGCCGTCCCGGTCCAGGCCGCGGACGCGTCGGCGGCCATCGAGACCTGCCGCAAGAGCGATGCCAACGTCCTTCTCGTCGTCCCGTCCGGGTTCGGGGACTCGGTCGCCGGCCTCGAGCCGCTCAAGATCCAGACGTACGCCTTTCTCCGCAACTTCTCCATCACCGGCGTCCGCCGGTCCGAGATCCTGAGAGCGGTCCTGAGGGCCATGAACGAGCACCTCTCGAACAACGTCCTCAAGGAGCGCCTGCCGGGCGTCGATCCGGAGGCGCTCAAGGCGCCCATCAAGTCCGTCGACTACGTCCTGATCCGCGACCGGATGGCCGAGGGGTCGGCCTCTTCCATCACCGGCATCGTCATGTCCCAGTCCCTTCTCGTCCCGATCGTCCTGATGATGATCATCATCTACTCCTCCCAGATGGTCATCTCGGCCATCGCCATGGAGAAGCAGGATAAGACGCTGGAGACCCTGCTGACCGTGCCCGTCTCGCGGACGTCCATCGTGGCGGCCAAGATGCTGGCCGCGGGGATCGTGGGGCTCATCTCGGCCGGCATCTACATGCTCGGCTACCGGTCGTTCATGAGCGGGATGACGGGCGATATCTCAACGGGCGCCGGCCAATCCGTGGCCGCCCAGCTGGGCCTGACGTTGAGCGGCAACAGCCTCGTCGTGCTGGGCATCTCGCTCTTCCTGGCCATCCTCTGCGCCCTGGCCCTAGCCACCATCCTGGGCGTCCTGGCCGAGGACTTCCGCAGCGCCCAGAACCTGATCATGCCCGTGGTGCTGCTGGTCATGATCCCCTACTTTTTGACCATGTTCGCCGACATCAAGACCCTGTCGCTGCCGGTCAAGGCGCTGCTGTTCGCCATTCCCTTCTCCCATTCCTTCATGGCCCTGCAGAACATGTTCCTGGGCAACACGCAATCGGTCCTGCTTGGGATGGGCTATATGCTGGCGTTCTTCCTCGTCCTGGTCTTCCTGGCCGGAAAGATCTTCTCCTCGGACAAGGTCCTGACCATGAAGCTGAGCCTCAAGAAGAAGAAAAAGCCGGGGGCATGAGGGGAGGAACAGCGAGATGAAAATCGAGGGACTCCCCTTCTCCGTCACGGACTGGAGCCGCGTCCCGGCCATCGAGCACAAGGGCAAGACGGGGACCTCGCTCTGGCGCTCCTTCGAGGGCGGCGGCGTGCGGGCCAGAATCGTCGACTATTCGCCGGGATTCGAGTCGGACCATTGGTGCCCGCGGGGGCATATCCTCTATGTCGTCGACGGCGAGGTCGAGATCCGGCTGAAGAGCGGCGCGGTCCATGTCTTGAGGCGCGGATCCGGCTTCGCGGCGGGCGATGATGAGGCGGACCCGCACCTGGCCGTCAGCGCCACCGGCGCCCGCGTCTTTATCGTGGATTAAGATAGGGGGACACCATACATAACTCCCGAACTAATTGTTGACGCTTTCGCGTAAACAGACGCAGACGTCGGCCGTACTTTAACGATTACGAATCGTAAACGAACGTATTCGGGAATTACGTATGGTGTCCCCCTAATTATTGTTCCAGGCGGGGGGATCGAGGCCCAGGAGGGCGCGGACGAAGAAGTCATTCCTCTTGCGCTCGCCATAAGCGCCCCCCGAGGTGTGGCCCGCGCCCGGGACGACAAGCAGGTCGAAGTCCTTGTCGGCCTTGATCAGGGCGTTCACCACCTGATAGGTCGAAGCCGGGTCGACGTTCTGGTCCATCTCCCCCACCAGCAGGAGCAGCTTGCCCTTAAGCCGGTAGGCGTTGTCCACGTTGGATGAGGCGGCGTAGTGCGGCCCCAGCGGCCAGCCCATCCACTGCTCGTTCCACCAGATCTTGTCCATCCGGTTGTCGTGGCAGCCGCAGGCGGCAAAGCCGGCCTTATAGAAATCCGGATGAAACAACAGCCCGCCCAGGGCGTTCTGGCCGCCGGCTGAAGTCCCGTAGATTCCGACGCGGCTGATGTCGTAGGCGGGATACTTCGCCGCCGCGGCCTTGTGCCACAGGATGCGGTCGGGGAATCCGGCATCGCCCAGATCCCGCCAACAATAGTCATGGAATTCCTTGGACCGGTTGCTCGTGCCCATGCCATCCATCTGGACGACGATAAAGCCCAGCTCGGCCAGGGCCTGCATGCCGCTAGAGGCGGAGAAGGTCTTGGGCGCGAAGGAGCCCTGCGGGCCGGCGTAGATGTTCTCGATGACCGGGTACTTCTTCTTCGGATTGAGCGCCAGCGGCCGGTAGATGACGCCCCAGATGTCGGTCTTCCCGTCGCGGGCCTTGGCCACGAAGACCTCCGGCGCCTTCCAGCCGGCTTTGGCCAGCTCCGCGATGTCGGCCGCCTCGGCCGTCATCACGATCTCGCGGCTGAGGACGCGCCGCACCTCCATGACCGGCGGCAGATCGACGCGAGAGCGGGTGTCGATCATGTAAGCCATGTCGGCCGAGTAGACGACGCTGTGGTGGGCCTCCCCTTGGGTCAGGCGGGTCAGGCCGCTGCCGTCCAGGTTGACGCGGAAGGCGTGAACGAAGTACGGGTCCACTCCCGGGTCCATCCCGGAAGCCTGGAAATAGACCTGCCCCGTCGCCTCATCCACTTTGTCCACCGCCCGGACGACCCATTCCCCCGCCGTGATCGGGTTGATGACCGCTCCCGTGGCGCCGTCGACGAGGTAGAGATGGTTCCATCCGGACCGCTCGGACATCCAGATCACCCGCCGCCCGTCATCCAAATCCCGGCGGAACCTCTTGCCGCTGTAGCAGAAGAACGTCTTCGGCTCCTCGCTCAGCACGGTCCGGGCCGCGCCCGTCGCCGCATCGACCTCGATGATCCGGTAGGCTTGATGCCCGCGCTGGTTGTACTCGAAGGTGAAAGCCCGCGAGTCCTTGCGCCAGACGGGCGGGGTCAGGTCGTAGGGATTCGGGAAGAGGGCGTTGTCGACCTTGATCGCCCGGCGCTCCTCGACCAGGAAGAGCGTCGGCTGATCGAGGTCGAGCGCGTCGCCCGGCTTGGCGTATTCGATCTCGCTGGCTTTCGGCTGCCGCTGTTCCATGGGCGAGGACTCGATATAGGTGAGATAGCGGTGGAAGCCGGGCTTGATCTTGACGGCGGCCAGCTTCTTCGAGTCCGGCGACCACGCCAGCGAGCGATAGGTATAGTAGTCCCCCTCGCTGCCGTCGAAGCTGAGGGCCAGATCCCCCGCCGCGGCTTGATCTCTCTCGCCTCCCTTGACCTTCGGCCTGACGAAGACATTGTAGTCGCGGATGAAGGCCTCCCACTCGCCGTCGGGCGACGGCTTGGCGGCCGCTGACGCGGCCTCGGCCGGCGGACCGCCCTGGCCCAGGCCGCCGCCGGAGCCGCGCGGCTCGACCGGTCCGAGCTTGCTCACGCTCCCCTCCGCCGGCTCGAATCTCCATCGGAAGCCCTCGGCCTCGAACTGGAGCGCCTTCTCGTCGTCCACGAAGGTGATCATGGCGAAAGGGAGCTTCCTGGGATCGACGGGCTTGCCCAGCGCCGCGGCCAGGCCGGCGGCCAGCCTGGCCTGGTCGAAGGCGGGCGCCTTGGAGGCCTTGTCGGCGTCGACCACGACGAATTCGAATCCGCCCGGCGCCGTCTTTCGGTACCAGAAGCGGTGGGTCGCCCCGATCCAGGACGGCCGCTCGGGGAGGTTCAGGACCAGCCCCGGCCACTTCTCGCGCATCGAGGCGGCCCGTTCGTAGTCGGCCCGGGTGCCTTGGGCCAGCCCAGCCAAGGGAAGCAGGAAGAACAAGAGGACCGCGGCCATGCACCCCAGCCAGCGCCGAGTCCTCATTCGGCGCCTCCCTTTGATTCGGCCTCTTCGTGGATCTTCCCGCGGCTGAACGCACGGCCATCCCGCTCGCTCCGATAGGCGAGCTCGACGAGACCACAGAACCGCTCCTTCGTCCCTATCAGCTCCATGATGCCACCTTCCTTCCCCCCTTATTGTACCGTAAAGAACCCGGACCCCGATCCCGCGCGGGAAACGCGCCTCCCGTGGCCCGAATTGAAAACCGTCCAGAGATAGGGTAAAAAAGGGTGACCCGATCCGATCCCAAGGAGGACCGCATGAACGGCTCCCGCCGCGTCGCCCTCGCCGCCCTGATCCTCGTCCCCATCCTCGGCTTCGCCCAAGCCGGCTCGCCGCAGGCGGAGGCCGACATGATCGCCCGCATCCGCGAGGAAGGCCTGCAGCGCTCTCAAGTCATGGACATCGTCGGCTACATGACCGACGTCATCGGCCCCCGCCTGACGCTGTCCGAGGGCATGAAGAAAGGCCAGGCATGGGCCAAGAGCCGGTTCGCCGAGGCGGGCTTGGAGAACGTGGCCGTGGAGCCGTTCATGGACTATGGCGTCTCCTGGGACAACGAATACGTCTCGCTCCACATGATCGAGCCCGACTACCAGATGATGGTCGGCTACCCGCTGGCGCACACTCCCGGCACCAAGGGCAGGCTGACCCTGCCCGTCGTCATCGCCGACATCCAGTCGCGCAGCGGTCTGGAGAAGCTCAAAGGCAAGCTCAAGGGCGCGGCGGTCCTCCTGACGCCCCCGGCCGCCTTCGATCCTTACGCCGTCTTCGCCACGGTCCCGCGCTATACGGACGAGGACCTCAAGCGCCTGGAAGAGACGGTGCTGCCGGCGCCGCGGCCGGCCCAGCCCGGCGCCGGAGCTGCCGCCGCGGGCGCAGCCCCCAACCCCGACATCCTCAAGCCCGAGGAGAGGCTGGCCTTCCTGAAGGCCGAGGGCGTCCTGGCCGCGCTGCAGTGCCCCGGCGGCCGGCCCGGCGCGGCCCTGGGCTTCGCCCGACCCGGCACTCGCGACGACAAGTGGGGCTACGAGGCGACCATGGCCTCGCTGCCCATCCTGTCCGTCACCCCCGAGCACTACAACCGGATGTACCGCATCCTGAAGCGCGACATCCCGGTCAAGATCGAGGTCGAGGTCCGCAACCGGATCGGCCGCGAGCGGGAGATGGCCGCCAACGTCATCGGCGAGATCCCCGGCTCCGACCTCAAGGACGAGGTCGTCATCATCGGGGCCCACTTCGACACCTGGCACGCCAGCCCCAGCCCCAGCGACGACGGCGCGGCCTGCGCCGTGGCCCTGGAGGCGGCCCGCATTCTGAAGGCCGTCGGGGCTAAGCCGCGGCGGACGATCCGGGTGGCCTGGTGGGGAGGCGAGGAGCAAGGGCTGTTCGGCTCGGGCGAGTATGTCAAAGCTCACTTCGGCGATCCGCGCGATCCGAAGATCGGCCGCAAGCCCGATTATGACAAGCTCTCGGCCTACTTCAACATGGACTACGGCGCCGGCGCCTTCCGGGGCATCTACCTGCAGGGCAACGAGCGGGCGCGGCGGCTCATCGCGGCCTGGATCGCGCCCTTCCGCGACATGGGCTGCTGGGCGATCTCCAACCAGAGCGTCGGCTCGACCGACCACGTCTCCTTCGACCGGGCCGGCCTGCCCGGCTTCCAGTTCATCCAGGACCGGATCCCGGGCACGGGCGGCCACACCAATCTCGACTTCCTGGACACCATCCAGCCGCAGGACCTGATCAAGAACGCCGTGATCATGGCCGGATTCGCCTGGCAGGCGGCGATGGCCGGGGAGCGCGTTCCGCGCAAGGAGATGAAGTGAGCCGATAAGGAGGCCGGTCGACCTCGAGCGCCGGCTCGGAAGACCGAGATCAAGGAGGCCGAGATGAACGAAGAGACCGGCTGCGAGGCCCGCTGGACGGGGCGCTATCATTTTGAGGGCGGGTCGGAGTTCGCTGAATCGATCCCGGTCGATTACCCCCCGCCGAACGGGGAGGGACGGGGCCATAAGCCCACGGACCTTCTCCTGATCAGCTTGGCCTCCTGCTCCGGACAGACGACGGTCTCGCTGCTGCAGAAGATGCGCCAGGATGTTCGCGCCTTCTCGGTGCGGGCCGTCGGCCGGAAGAAAGAGGACCATCCCCGCGTGTTCACGGACATCCGCCTGGAGTTCCGCGTCTCGGGGCCGGGCCTGGACCCGGCCGTGGTCGAGAAGGCGATCAGGATGTCGGAGGACAAGTACTGTCCCGTCTGGGCCATGCTCAAGGGCGCCGTCTCCGTGACGTCGTCATTCGTCATCGAATAGTCGGGGGGATGCCGTCAGCTTCCCTGCCTTGACAGCGGGGAGCGGCCGAAAGTAGGATTCCCCGAAGAGGTGAACATGAGAAAAGCGCTGACGCCGGCTCTCGTGCTCGTTCTCGCCTCCTTCGCCTCCGCTCAGAGCTGGTTCCAGGGCAGCCTGGACCAAGCCGTAGCCAAGGCCAAGCTCGAGAACAAGCTGGTGATTATCGACTTCTACAGCGGTGGCTGAGGGGGCTGCAAGCTGCTCGGCGAGCAGTTCTACGAAAACCCCAAGTTCCACGCTTTCCAGGACAAGAATTTCGTCCTCTTCCGGGCCGATACCGACACGGAGAAGGGCAGTGCCGTCTTCAAGAAATACGGCATACAGGCCACCCCGACGACCCTGATCCTCGGCCCCGACGGATCCGAGATCGACTGGATCGTCGGCTACGGCCCCCCGCCCGATAAATTCCAGGCCAAGCTGGAGAAGGTGATCAAGGGCGAGGGCACTTTCAAGGCCGTCAGCGAGGCCTACGCCAAGAATCCCGACGATGCCGCCCTGACCTTCCAAATGGCCCTCAAGTGGGGCTCCCGCTACGACCCGGCCAACCAAGCCAAGGCCACGGAGCTCTACAAGAAGGTCGTCGCTCTCGATCCGGACGGCAAATCAGGCAGCTACACCAACGAATATACCAAGATCAGCGTGCCGTATACGGTTCAAGCCGAGTTCAACATCGCGACATCGACGAGCCGCGACGGCAAGCCGGACATGGCCCCCCTCAAGGCTTTCATCGCCAAGTACCCGGCCAGCCCGCTGGTCAAGAGCGCCTACTCGAACATGGCCTATTATTACGGCAACCAGGCTGCCAAGGACGAGGCCGCCGCGTTCTTCGCCGTCTACGCCGCCAAGTACCCCGAGGACCCCTATGCCCTGCAGTCCTGGCTGGCCCGGATCGTGCGGGACAAGGAGCCGTTGGACAAGGGACTGGAGCTGGCCGAGAAGATCGAGCTCCTGACCCAGCGCAACGTCGATCCGAGCCTCCAACAGACGCTGGGAGACTTCTATCTCCTCAAGGGAGACGAGCCCAAGGTGACCGAGGTCTTCGGCAAGGATTACGCCAAGGACCAGGTCCAGAACCTGGCTTACAACCTGATCGCCTACGCATCCTTCTGGTCGGCCAAGGGCCAGAACCTGGACGACGCCATGGCCAAGGCCGAGGTCGCCCTGGGGCTCTACCCGGGCAACACCTATATGATCCAGCAGACCGCGGCCCTCTACGCCAAGGCCGGCCAGGAGGCCAAGGCCATGGCCCTCTATGGGCCGGACTGGGCGAAGGCCAAGATGGCCGACGCATCGGCTCTGGGCGGCTACGCATCGTTCTGGGCCAGGCAAGGCAAGAACCTCGACAGCGCCCTGGAGGCCGCCCGCAAGGCCGTCGAGCTCAAGCCTTCCCAATACTTCCAGTGGGTGACTCTGGGCGAGACATTGAACAAGAAGGGCCTGAAGGCAGAGGCCGTCAAAGCCTACGAGAAGGCCGTCGAGCTGGCTCCCGATTACGCCAAGGAATACTACAAGAAGAGCTTGGACAAGATCAGGGCCGAAGCCGACAAGAAGTGACTCCCGTCCGGGAGGGCGTCCTGCGCGACGCCCTCCCGGATTACCTCCCCTGATCCGCACCCCCAGTCCGCTCTCCTCCTTCTGCCGCAATCGTGAAAGCCCCTTTTCCTTGCGTCCTCAGCCCGTCTCAAGCGGCAAAGCTCCCGGCCGGGCCGCCAAGGCCGTAAACCGCCGTTGACGTCAACAAAAAGTTCGGGAGTTATGTAGGGTGTCCCCCTAATTATTGACTCGGGGGCGGGGGGTGGGCTATAGTCCCTGCCGTCCTAAATCCAACGGAGGCATTCATGAAACGAGCCCTGGCGCTTTCGCTTCTCCTCCTGTTGGCCTCGGCCGCCTTCGCCCAGGTCCCGGACTGGTGGTTCAAGGGATCCTTGGACGAGGCGTTCGCCAAGGCCAAGGCGGAGAACAAGCTGGTTCTCCTCGACTTCAACTCCTTCACTTGACCGAGCTGCAAGCTGCTCGGTGAGCAGCTCTACGACAACCCGCAGTACAAGGATTACCTGTCCTCGAGCTTCATCCTCTTCCGCGTCTATTCTCAGGAGCCGGACGGCAGGAAGGTCTTCGACAAGTACGGCGTCCGGGCCACCCCGACGATCATGTTCTTCGACGGCGACGGCGAGGCCGTGGACTGGATCCTCGGCTACGACCCTCCGGCCGACGCGTTCAAGCTCCTGCTCGACAAGGTCCTCAAGGGCGAGGGCACGTTTAAGGCCCTCATGGCCGCCTACGCCAAGGATCCCCAGGCCATCGACACGGTCTTCAAGCTGGGCCGCAAGTACGAGGACCGCTACGACACGGCCAAGGCGTCCGAGTTCTACAAGAAGGTCCTCGCGCTCGACCCCAAGGGCGAGAAGGGAACCACCGACTACGACACCGGTCGGCCCGGCAAGTCCGAGAAGGTATCCTTCACCCAGTATGCCGAATTCAACATCGGCGCCGCCGCGCTCAGCTCCCGGCCCCCTGATCCGTCCGCCATGCGGGCCTTCATCAAGAAGTACCCCGACGGCGAGATGGTCAAGGCGGGCTATCAGCGCCTCAGCGGCGTCCATTTCCTGAGGACCGCCCCCAAGGAAGACGCGGCCCAGTTCTACGCCGAATGGGCCGGCCGCTTCCCCAAGGACACCGCGGCGCTGTCCGCCTGGGTCCAGAGGATCCTTCAGGACAAAGAGCCGGTGGATAAGGGCATCGAGCTGGCCGCCAAGGCCATCGCCCTGGCCAAGCTGGAGCGGGAGGCCGCGGCTCCGGGAGGAGCTCCCGGCACGATCGTCGTCGGCCCCGGGGGAGCCATCCTGAACACCTCCCTGGAGCTCAACCTGGCCCGTCTCTACGCGCTCAAGGGCGAGAAGGACAAGGCCATCGCCGCCGTCGACGAAGCCGCCAAGACCGCCGGCGAAAACGCGCGGATGATCCCCAGCCTCGCTCAAGCCTATATCGACATCGGGGCCGACGATAAGGCCCTGGCCATCTATGGCCCGGCGTTCATGCAAAAGTCGTCGGCCTCGGCAAACGCCCTGACCCCCTACGCCGCATTCTGGGCCCGCCAGGACAAGAACCTGGACAGCGCCCTGGAGGCGGCTCAAAAGGCGATCGAGATGAACCCCACGGCCTACGTCGGATGGACGACGCTGGCCCAGGTCTACGTCAAGCTGAAGAACGCGCCCGAGGCCCTCAAGGCGGCTGACAAGGCCCTGGAGGTCGCTCCCGCGGCGCAGAAGACGATCGTGCAGCGGATGGTCGACCAGATCAAGACCCAGGCCGCGGCGATCAAGTAGCCCCCGGTATCACCCAAGGGGACGGGACTTTCCCGTCCCCTTTTTTTTTATTCTTCGCCCGCTTACTTCAGCCGGATCGTCAGGCCGAGCTGCCCGCCGAAGCCCGACCAGCTGCCGATGAAGCTGCTGACGAACCGCAGGCACACGGCCAGGCTGGGAGAGAAGAAATAGCGCCCGCCGGCGACGAAGCCCAGATCCAGCCCGGAGCTGCCCGCGTCGCCCCATCCGTCTCCGAATCCCTTGAGATTGTAGGAATAGATCGCGTAGCCCAGGGCCAGCCCGGCGAACAGATCCAGGGACCGGGCCCGGATGCCGGTGAAGTGGTAGAGCCCTTCGGCCGCCAAGCCGATGACGCTCTCGTTGGCCCATTCGTTGCCCCAAATCCAAGCCATGAAGGAGCCGCCCAGGCTGATGTTGGGAGTCAGGCCGTACTCGGCGCTGAGCCCGAAGGGGATCGTCCAGCGGTTGATCCCGACCTGCGGGGTCAAGGTGAAGGAGCCTTTGTAGAACTCCTTAGTGCCCGCGGCGGCGAGGCCCGAGATTAGAGCGAGGGCGAGGAGGGCCAGCAGTGCTTTTCTCATTTCATTCTCTCCTTATTCGGGATTCGATAATAGCCGCCGCGCCGGGCCGGGTCAACAGGCGGCCGGGGATCGGGACGGCGGCGGCGTGTCGGCTTTACTTCCGGAGGTAGGCCAGGGCCTGCAGGGCCGCGACACACCCCTCGCCCGCCGCGGCCACGACCTGAAGGCCTCCGCACGTGTTGTCTCCGGCGGCATAGACCCCCGGCAAATTCGTGCGGCCGAACCGATCGACGGCCAGGCACTGCTTGTGGTCCATAGCCAGCCCGGCCTTGGCGAAGAGAGGCCCGGTCGGGACCTCGCGGAAGAGGAAGACAGCCGCCACCGGCAGATCCTCCTCCCCCCCCTCGCCCTTCAGGCGCACCTTCTCCACGCCCTTGTCGCCGACGATCTCCTTGATCTCCCGCCCCGCGTGAAGCAGAACGCCCTTCTTCTCGGCCTTGACGAAGGCCTCCTCCAGGACCGCCGGGTCCTTGATCCGGCCGGTGATCCAATGGACGTTGGCGCCCATCTGGTTGAGGGTCATGACGTCCTCCACCGCTTCCTCCGAGGCGCCGTAGGCGGCCACGTCCCGCCCCCGGTAGAGGGGTCCGTCGCAGACGGCGCAGTAGGAGACGCCGAATCCGACCAGCCGCTCCTCTCCCGGCAGCTGCCTCTCCTTGGCGAAAGGCTTGCCGGTGGCCAGGATGACGGTCTTGGCCTCGATGAAGGAATCGGTGGTCGAGACGAGCTTGGGATCGCCGTCGAGCGACAGGGCGATGGTATCGCCCCGAACGAACCCGGCGCCGAAGTGGGCGGCGTGGGCCCGGAACTTATCCAGCAGCTCGCGGCTGTCGATCGTGAGATAGCCGGGGAAGTTCTCCAGCTCCCAGCCGATGGACATGCGGGACGCGGCCCGCTCCCCCTCCAGGACCAGCGTCGTCTTGCCGGCCCGGGCGGCATAGATGGCCGCCGTCAGACCGGCCGGCCCGGCCCCGATGATGAGGATGTCGGCTTGATGGCTTTGCATGCGGCTCTCCTTCCTTCAGGACGGAATCATTATAAGATTTTTCCGCATTTCCTTGAATAACCGGCGAACGGGGATTTCCTCTTCGACCGGGGCCGCCTCCGGGGAATCCGGAGAGCGCGCCGCCTCCCGCCTTGACACTCGTTCGCGGGCCGGTCTATAGTCGAGTCATCAGGGAGGGGGGCATCCTCACCCGCACGCTGGAAACGGGATCCGGGGCTTTGAGTCCGGGGACCCTGTTTGCCGGCCGCTACCTGATCATCGAAGAGGCCGGCCGGGGCGGCATGGGCGTGGTCTACAAGGCCCAGGACACCAAGCTCGAGGAGAGGATCGCTCTCAAGGTCTTGGCCCCCGAGATCGCCGCCGATCCCCGGGCCCTGGCGCGGCTCCGGCGCGAGCTGACGTCCGCCCGCCGGGTGACCCACGCCAACGTCGTCCGGGTTCACGACTTCGGCGAGTCCGAGGGGACGGCTTTCCTGACCATGGAATTCGCCCCCGGGCAGACGCTGCGGGCCGTCCTCAACATGGCCGGCCGGCTCGACCTGCGGACCGCGGTCGCATACGCCCGCCAAGCCTGCGCCGGATTGGCCGAGGCTCACAAGTCCGGCATTATCCACCGCGACCTCAAGCCGCAAAATTTGATGATCGACGAGCGGCACCGGCTGCGGATCATGGACTTCGGCATCGCCCGACCCATGGCGGGGAGCGGCCCGACCCGGGAAGGAGCCGCGATCGGCACGCCCGCCTATATGTCTCCGGAGCAGGCCGAGGGCCGGGATGTCGATGCCCGGACGGATCTTTACGCCTTGGGCGTCATCCTCTTCGAAATGGCCACGGGGCGCCTGCCGTTCGAGGCCGAGTCGGAAATAGCCCTGGCCCGGCGGCGCCTCCAGGCGGAGCCACCCTCCCCCGCCTCGATTGCCCCCTCCATCCCGGCCGGATTGGACGCTCTCATCCTCCGCTGCCTGGCCAAGGACCCGGCCGGCCGGCCGGCCTCGGCCGAGGAGATGGGAGCGGAGCTGGAGAGGATCGCCGCGGAGATCGAGCCCGGCTCGAAGTCCCGGTTCCCGGGGTTCCCGACCGCCGCCGGTCCGGCCTCCCGAGCCCGCCGACGGCGCGCCGCCCCCGCGGCCGCGATCGCCGCCGCGGCGGTCGTGATCCTCGCGGGAATCGGCTTTCTGGTCATCCGGGCCCTCCTGGCGCCGTCCCCCCCGGCCGGCTGGGACAGCCGTCTGGCCGTCCTGCCTCTCGTGGACGCCAGCCCCGGCCGCGACCAGGCCGTTCTCTGTGACGGCATGACCCGCGACCTGCGCGACAAGCTGGCCGCCGCGGGCGGGCTGACGGTCATCTCGGAGTACTCCTCCAACCGCTACCGCGGATCCGAGGCCGCGCCGGAGGCGGTCGGCCGCTCCTTGGGGGCCAGACACGTCCTGACGGGACGGCTGGATTTCCACCAGGATGTCGTATCCGGCGAGCTGGCCCTCAGCGACGCCCGCACGGGAGCCGTCGTCTGGCGCATGCCCTACGGCGGCCCGCAGCGCGAGATCTTCGCCATCCAGGCCCAGATCGCGGCCGACGTGGTCGATCGCTTGGCCCCCTACCGGGCCCGGGCCGTGACGCCGACCCGAAAGGCCGCCGACCCGTCCAGCCTGGAGGCCTACACCGATTACCTCATGGGCCGTCGCCTGGAGGCCCGCTACCGCGACAGCGACGCCGCGGCGGACTTCGGCGAGGCCGAAAGGCTCTTCCGCACCGCCCTGGCCCACGACGCCCGCTACACCCTGGCCCTGCGCGGCCTGGGGGATCTGCGCGAGGCCCGCTACGTCAAGCTGGGCGATCCGACCGATCTGGCCCTCATGTTGGAGCACTACCGCCGGGCCTACGAGACGGATCCGAATCTGCCCGAATCCATGATCGCCATGGGCTGGACTTACTTCTACCAGCAGAATCAGGAGGAGGCGGCCCGGTATTTCCTGAGGGCCCGGCAGGCGGCGCCCGAGCAGGCCTCCGTCCTGATGGCCGTCGGCGCCTTCCTGCGGAGCCTGGGCCTGTACGAGAAAGCCGTCGGGTACTTCCGGCGGGCGGTCGAGAAGAGCCGGGAGATCGATCCCCTCTCCACCGGGCCGGCTTTCCAGCTGGTCGTCTCCCTGGGCAGCCTGAGCCGCTTCGCCGAAGCGGAGGCCGCGGCGCGAGAGGCTCTGCCCGTCGACCCCGGCAACGGCCGGCTCCGCCTCATGCTCGTCCGCCTGCTCCTCTCCCGGAACCGCGTCGAGGAAGCCCGGCGGGATCTGTCGGCCCTGGGGAGTCCCGAGGCCTTATCGCCCACGCTCCGGCGTCAATACGACCTGCTGCAGGCCTGGCTGGCCGCCGCGGACGGGGACGCGAACAGGGCCCTCGGCCTGATCAAGGCCTCAGACAGGTCCTTCTCCTATGATGCGGTCATGGCGCTCTGCCGCCTGGGACGCAAGAGGGAGGCCTTGGACGCCATTGAAGAAGGCATCGCCAAGGGCTTTCTGGTCAGCAAGGACTATATGTACGGGCATTCCTACCTGGCCGGAAATCCCCGCCTGGACCTCCTGCGAGCGGAGCCCCGATTCCAAGCCATCCTGGCCGACCGCAAGAGCGTCGAGGACGCATTCAACCGGATCTGCGCCGGTCTCTGACCGGAGAAGCCATGTCTCAGCCGAGGAGGGCGAAGATGGACCAGAAGCATCTCTGGACCTGGGAGGAAGCGGAGGCCAAGATCAGGGAATGGTACGAGGACCTCCGGGTCAAGTACAACGACCCGGACCGCCGCAAGGAGATCAAGGACAAGTACAACGACGACTCGCTGGTCTACGCGCGCGCCAGCCAGAAGCCGCGCGTCGGCAAGCGGGCGGCTCTGAGGCACTGGAAGGAGGCCTTCGCGCGGTTCGACGTGATCACCGAGCCCATCGTCGTCAAGCTCACGTCCCTGGTCCCTCCCGGCGCCGGCATCCCCAGCCGGAACATCGCCGGCACCGGCAACCAGAAAGCCACCTGGAACGGGTCGATCACCTTCAGGCTGAAGGGCAAGATGGAGATAGAGTCCTTCAGCTTCGAGGGCGAAGGCTGGCACATCGACCCCTGCTATTTCGGCAACCCGGACTACGAAAGCTACCCCTGGTAGATCGCCGGCCGCGGGCCGGGCGCCCGCCCGGCCCCTTGACAGCCTGGAGGGGGAAGGCTAAAGTCTCCCCCATGAAAAAGCGCCTCGGGCTGGGCGGCGCGGCCGCCTTGATCCTCCTCGCGGCGTCCCCGGCTCTCGCGAGCACGGGCTTCGACAAGCGCTTCGAGAGGGCCAAGTCCCGCAACGAGGGCTTCTTCGCCTCGATCTCCTTTCGGCCGCAGTCCGTCTTCGGCGACTTCCGAAGCGACCTGACCCTCTGGCACTTCGACAAGGCCTTCTTCATCCCCCGCTTCCATAGCGCCTACGGCAGCGAATTCGGCCTCGGCATCGGCCGCAAGAACGCCTACAGCGCCTGGGAGATCCGCTATTC
>CAZKXI010000025.1:33207-40040 GCA_964556755.1 uncultured Eubacteriales bacterium | reverse complement strand
TCCTTCTTGCCGGCGAAGCGGCCGTTGGAGACCTCGGTCAGGCCGTTGGGGACGGCCACCCGCAGGGTCATCCGCTCGACCTCGTCGCGCTGCTGCTCCTTGTTGGGCCACCAGGTCATGGCCCCCGCGCCCTGGCAGGACGTGGTGACCCAGGGCCGGCCGGCCGGATCGGTCCGGAAGGAGATGCCGCCCATGCGGCGGGCTTCCGTGGCCTGGCCGGAGAAGTGGAAGTCGATGGCGATCTTGGCTCCCTTCCTCAGCGGCTTGGGGAAGTCGACGAAGACGGCATTGTATTCGCGGGTGTGCTGGAGAGGGGCGCCCTTCCAGAGGATCTTCTCGATCTTGAGGTCCGGGACGAGGTCCAGCTGGATGCGCGAGCCCGCTTCCAGCATGCGGAAGGTGATCGTGTTCCGGCCGCCCCAGGTCTTGGCCGCGGGATCGACCCGGATGTCGAGATCATAGGACAGCAGGTCGTTGTTGGCCCGGAAGGGTCCATAGGCGCCGCGCAGCGCCTCGGCCTTGGGGTCGACCGGGGGGCGCATGGGGCGCTGGCCCGCTGGCCCCGGCTGCCCGGCTGGGCTCTGTCCCTGCGGCGGCTTGGCCGGCGGGGGCTGCTGGGCCCGGGCGGGCGCCGCCGCGCCCAACGTAAGGATGGCCAAGAGCAGGGCAGCCGCTGAAGCCGCCGAGGGCGACGGACAAGAAAAACGTCTCTCGTTCATGGCTTGCTCACCTCGCGTCTCTCGAATATCCCGTACGCCCGCTCGGAAGCGGCCGAGTCGTCTCCATCCCCCGGCTCCCGCGACGGATCAGAGTCGCGGGGCCTTCTCTTTGTTGCCGTCCTCGTCGAGGGACAAGCGCATCGTCTGCCCCGGGCCGAGCTCGTGTCTCGGCAGGGCGTCGACGAAGATCTCCCTTTCCCGCTTGCCGAAAAGTCCGGCGCCGTCGACGCAGACCGTGAACGCGGCCCGGTAGGGGGTCGTATTGCGGATCTCCAGCTCCACGCGCCCGCCCTTCCAGCCGACCGGCTTGACCTCGAGGTGGTCGAAGGCCACGACCCGCTTCTTGGCCGGGTCCACATAGACGCCGGGAATCTCCACCGCGGTCAGCATCACCGCCACCTCGCACCAGGAGACCGAGCCCCAACGCATATTGCCGCCGACGTTCTCGGGGCCCTCCCAATCGCTCAGGTTGACCCGCTCGCTGATGTAGCCGTCGCGGTCGGAGCCGATCGGCCGCCGCGAGGTGCACATGAACTCCAGGATGTTGTGAGCGATGTCCTTGAGCAGATCCAGGTAGAGCGGATTCCTCGTGGCCCGGTACAGCCTCAGCAGGCAGTCGCCGGAGGAGGTGCAGATCCCGGGCGCGGCGTGCTTGTTCTGCACGCTGGCCCAGACGGCTCCCGTGCTGTGGGCGCCGCTGCGTGCCAGATCCGAGCCGGGCGGGAAGACGTGATCGTAGGACACGACCCAGGAGGAGGCCAGCGCGGCCATGTCCTCGGCGTAGCCGAGCCACTTCTTTTCGCCGGTCTCCTCGTAGAGCAGGACGAACGACTCGAGCAGGGCGAAGGCCGACTCGCTGTCGGGGCATTGGAGGATCTCTCCGGGCCCGCCCGTGGTATAGCCGCGGACGACGTCGCGCCGGTAATAAGCCTCGGCCGCCAGCTCGGCGATCCGCAGGTAGCGCGGGTCGTTGAAATAGCGGGAGGCCCGGACCAGGGCGGCCGGGGCGATGGCCCCCGCGGTCGAGCCGCTGATGACCAAGGCGCCCGAGTCCACGTCGACCAGCTGGCCGAGCTCGCCGTGGATGTTCCAGAGCTTGACGAAGGCGGTGGCCAGGGCCCGGGTCCGGTCCTCCCAGGCCGTGCGGATGGATGCGATCCGGCTGCGGCGACGGAGGGCGTCGAGCTGCTTGACCATGAAGTTCAGGGCGTCGGCGTTCTTGCGGACCATGGCCACCGAACGGCGCGTCTCCATCTGGTCGAAGTTGTCGCCGTAGACTTGGCCGTCCTTGTAGATGCCGTGGAGGAAGCCCGCCCGGCCGACCATCTTGTCCCAGATGACGTTGATGGTTCGGGTCGCCCGTCCGACGGACAGGGCGTCGCCGCCGAGCAGAAGCGGGTAGGTCTGCATCAGCCCGCCGACCCAGCCGACTTGGATATTGCCGAAGGGCGAGTCGCCGTTCCCGTTCTTATAATAGCCGCCCGACTCCTTCCAGCGGTCGGCCGGGTCGTTCTGCCGGTCGCGCTGCATGCGCAGAGCCTCGCTGAAGGGGACGCGCTGGGTGAAGGCGTTGGCGCCGGTCAGGTCCTTGCGATGGGCGAAGAAGTGGCGGTAGAGGGCGGGGATGCCTTCGCAGTCGAAGACATGGAGGCGGAAGCGCAGGGTCACCGCCGTTCCCTTTTCGAGGTCGGGCGCCCGGTCGCCGGAGGGGGAGAGGGCCATATTCCCGTAGCGGCGCTCGCGGACGGCCGGGGCCGTGACGAGGAGGACCGCCCGCTTCCGGTCGGCCGATTCCTCGAGCGTCAGGCCCGATCGGCCCAGCTCGGTCGTTTGGGTGAAGAGGAGCAGGAGCCCCTTGCGGGCGGCCGGGAAGAAGACGGCGAAGGCCGGGGTGGCCATGTCGCCGGTGGTCAGCTCCATCTTCGAGGGACCGTCGCCCAGGGTCAAGCGGGGAACGTCGGTGATGGTCACCGGGAGGTTCGGGCGGCCCTCGAAGGAGGCGTCGTAGAAGGGTGGATACTTGGCCGGGAAGACGGCGAAGCGGTTGCCGTTGTAGGCGGCGGCCGGGACCATGGCGTAATGCTCGGTGGTCCAGCGGTCGAAGGCGATGCGCAGGGCGGCCCCGGCCTGGGCGGCGGCTCCATCGGCGAGGACGAGCCGGCATTCGATGTCGACGAGGGAGACGCCCTTGACCGATCCAGCCGGGCTCAGGGTCATCTCGGCGGTCCAGCGGGCCGGGCTTCCGGGCGGTGAGGAGGCGCGAAAGACGCGGCCGTCGGGGACAAAGGCCAGGGCCTCGTCGGTGATCGCTCGGGTTCCATCATAGCGGCGGATGATGAGGTCCAAGCCCGCGCCGAGCTCCGCAAGAGGGCGCAGGGCTTTATCCGCGCCCGGCCCGGCCAGGCCCTGGGGATTCGCAGAGGCCGGGACGGCTGCGGCGCCTCCGGCCAGGATCGAGACGGCCAGGCCGAGGGCCGCGATGATCTTCTTGGGATTCATGAAGGCGGGTCCTTTCTTGGCCGAGGCATGACGGAGAAGCGACGGGCCCTTTATACGGCCGCCGTCCCGGATTGTCAACGATGCGAACACAAGGCGAATCCATGGAGAGGCATCCCGGCGCAGCTGATTTCCCCGGGCCGGCCGGCTTGGCTCATTTGCTTGGCTTGGATTGACAAAAAGAGATAAATGGATGGTAATTGGGTGTGTGTCCGTTAATTCCGTTGGCTCCAGGCAACTCCACCGATCGAGGAGGATCCTTATGAGAAACCCCATACGCGCCGCGGCCGGACCGATGCTGTTCGCGCTGGCGGCTCTGATCCTGGCGCTGGGCGCTTCCCCGGCCGCCGGCCAGAATCCGCCTCCGTCCCCGGCGGCGCCCCAGGCGAAGCCGGCCGCCCCACCGTCCCCCGAGCAGGCGGAGGCGATCCGCATTCGCGGGCAGATCGACGAGCTGGAAAAGCGGCTGAGCGACCTGCGCAACGCCGGCATGGCGGCGCGCTATGCCCGCGACGTGGAGGCCAAGAAGGCCGACGACGACCTCATCGCCAAGCTGGCCCGCGAAGCCGGGATCGGCTATGCCAAGGTCGCCTATCCCAGCTCCGTCGACGGCCTGTCCATCCCCGCCTACCTCTTTGCGCCGCTCCAGCGGCGCGGCGAAAAGGGGCACGCGGCGCTGGTCTGGGTCCATGGCGGCGTCCACAGCAGCTTCGCTTCCAGCGCGATGCCGTTCATCCACCAGGCGGTGGACCGAGGCTACATCGTCATCGCCCCGGACTACCGCGGCAGCACGGGCTACGGGAAGGAATTTCACGAGGCCATCGACTACGGCGGCTACGAGGTCGACGACGCCATGTCGGCCGTCGACTACCTCAAGGCCAACGTTCCCCAAGTCGATCCCGACCGGCTGGGCATGATCGGCTGGAGCCATGGCGGGTTCATCACCCTGCACACGCTCATCCGCGACCAGGGCCGGATCTTCAGGTGCGGCTACGCCGGGGTTCCGGTGAGCAACCTGGTCTTCCGCCTGTCGTACAAGGGGCCGTCCTACGAGGCCGACTTCTTCGCCCAAAAGAGGATCGGCGGGCACGTCTACCAGCGGCGGGAGCTCTACATCGAGCGCTCGCCGGTCTATCATGTCTCCAAGATCAAGGTTCCGGTGGCCGTCCACGTGGCCACCAACGATCAGGACGTCAACTTCGTCGAGTGCGAGATGATGGTCCACGCCCTGGAGTACCATCTGCCGCGGCTGGCCGAGACCAAGATCTATGTCGATCCGCCGGGGGGGCACTCCTTCGAGCGCCTGGTCAATCCGGAGAAGACCGAGCCGCAGAACACCCCGCCGCAGCGGGACGGCTGGAACCGCATCTGGGCTTTTCTCGAGACCAACCTCAAGCCGTACGAGAATTAGCCGACACATCGGCCGCATCGCGTTGACTTCCCCGGCGAGAGCGTATACAGTCATCTCACAGGATGTTGGGACCGCCGCAGAGTCGCGGCGGGCGTCGAAGAGAGGCTTTCGCTGATGGCCCGTAGGCGATGAAACGCGCTGTGAATGCCGTCTCGTTGACCATTCAGCTGCGCGATTCAGAAAATCGCGTCCAAGGAGGACGCGGGAAGGAAACGGCATGCCAGGCAAGAGAACGACTCATCGCAGCTCGAAGGGGACCAAGCTCTACGCCGTCCGCGACAGCAAGGGGCGCTTCCTGGACATCCAGACCTACAAGCGCGCCCACGCCGCCGATTTAAGAAAGAGCAGCAAGGCCGAAGCGACGGCCAAGGCCAAGGCCAAGTAAGCGGCCGCGGCCGGGACGCCCGACGTCCCTCGACTCAAGCCTGCCCCGCACCGGGCTGAAGTCCCGGGCTGGGCGGTCGTCTGCCCGCTTGGACGTGCCGGCCCGGCTTGCTACAATAGCCGCGCACCGGAAAAGGAGGCGCCCATGCTGAACATGATCGATGTCGTCGGGACGTCGCCCGACGGATTCTCCGAGGCCGTCCAGTCGGCGCTGGCCGGGATCTCCAAGAGCGGGCAGAAGGCCCACTTCTTCGAGGTCATCGAGCAGCGCGGGGCCGTCCGTGAGGGCCGCATCGCGGAGTTCCAGGTCATCGTGCGGGTGGCCATCGAGGGATGAAGGTCGTCCTAGCCGGGTACAACGTCGACCGCGACGCGCTCGACGAGCTGCGGCTCGCCGCACCGCCGCGCCTCGACCTGACGCCCGAGACGCTGTCCGCCGCCTACGCCCGCATCTCCCGCGACGCCCGCCCGGTCGACCAGCTGCGCCGGGCCGCCCGCGGCGAGGTGGAGAAGGCCCGCCGCTCGAACCGGGCCATCATCTTCAAGATGGGCCACCACTCGGTGGCCGAGCACGCCGTCTTCAACTTCGACCTGATGGGCCTCAGCCGCCTGGCGATCGAGGCCGTGGAGAGGTTCCGTCTGGCCTCCTTCACGGAGAAGTCCCAGCGCTACATCACCCTGGGCGAGGATTTCGTCGTCCCGGAGGAGATCGTGGCGGCCGGGGCCAAGCCCGACTTCATCGGCGCGGTCAAGGCCCAGAACGCGCTCTACCACCGCCTCTACCGGAAGCTGCGCCCGATGGTCTTCGCCCGACACCCGGAGGCGGCCGCGGATCCCAAGAAGGAGTCGCTGCTGGAGGGGTGGGCCAAGGAGGACGCCCGCTATGTCGTCAGCCTGGCCACCGAGGGCCAGCTGGGTATGACGGTCAACGCCCGCAACCTGGAGCTGATGATCCGCCGCTTCGCCGCCCATCCGCTGGCCGAAGTCAGGGCCTTGGGGGCGCGCCTTCTCGAAGCGGCGGGCGCTTCGGCCCCGTCGATCGTCCTCTTCACCGAGGCCACCCCTTTCGACGCCGAGACGTACGGCGCGCTGGCGGAGCAAGCCCGGGCGGCGGAAGGCCCCGGCCGGCGCCGCCGCGGGGCGAAGGGAGGGGAGAAGGCGCCCGTCCGCTTGGCGGCCGCGACTCCCGACGGAGATGACCGCATTCTGGCCGCTCTCCTCCACACGGTCTCGGGCCGCCCCCTGAGCGCGTGCCTGACCGATGCCCGCCGGATGCCCGCGCGGCGCCGGCGGGCGATGTTCCTGACCGTCTTCCAGCGGATGAAGTTCTACGACTTCCCGCCCCGCGAGTTCGAGCACGCCGACCTGACTTTCGAGCTGGTCCTCTCCGCCTCGGCCTTCGCCCAGCTCAAGCGGCATCGCATGGCCACCCTGACCGTCCAGGACTATGACCCGGTCCTGGGCGTGACGACGCCGCCCTCGATCATCGAGGCGGGGATGGGGAGCGAATTCGCCGACGTCATCGGCCGGACCGAACGGGCCTACGTCCGGATCGCGGCGGCCCTCGGCCAAGGCGCCCCCAGCGTCGGAAGCGGCGCCGCGGCCGCCTACGTGCTGACCAACGCGCATCGGCGGCGGGCCTTGCTCAAGCTCAATCTGCGCGAGCTCTACCACTTGGCCCGCCTGCGCGAGGATGCGGCGGCCCAGTGGGATATCCGGGCCATCGCGACGGCCATGACCGCGGCCGCGCGGCGAGCCTTCCCCCTGGCGGCCATGATGGCGGGCGGCAAGGATGCCTTCCCGGCCCTCCACGCAGCCGCCTT
>CAZKXI010000025.1:0-33107 GCA_964556755.1 uncultured Eubacteriales bacterium | reverse complement strand
GACGAGCTGAAGGAGCGCGGCTTCATCGCCCAGGTCTCGGACGAGGCGGCGGTCCGCCGCAAGCTGGACGGCGAGCGGACCACGTTCTACATCGGCTTTGACAGCACCGCGAGGAGCCTCCATGCCGGCAGCCTGGTCCCGATCATGGCCATGGTCCACCTCCGGCGGGCCGGCCACACGGCCATCGCCCTGACCGGCGGCGGCACGACCATGGTCGGCGACCCCAGCGGCAAGTCCGAGATGCGGCAGATGCTCGACGAATCGCGCATCCGCGAATTCGGCCTGGCCATACGCGACCAGCTCGACCGCTACCTCCATTTCGACCAGCCCGGGGCCCTGTCGCTGGACAACGCCGAGTGGCTCAAGCCCCTCCCCTACATCGAGTTCCTGCGCGACATCGGCCGCCACTTCAGCGTCAACCGCATGCTGGCCGCCGAGGCCTACAAGCTGCGCCTGGAGAAGGGCCTGTCGTTCATCGAGTTCAACTACCAGCTCCTGCAGGCCTACGACTACCTCGTCCTGTGGCGGACCCGGAAGTGCACCCTGCAGATGGGCGGCGACGACCAGTGGGGCAACATCCTGGCCGGCGTCGATCTCATCCGGCGCGTCGAGGGCGCCACGGTCGAGGCTCTGACCTTCCCCTTGCTGACGACGGCCTCGGGCGCCAAGATGGGCAAGACGGCTCAGGGCGCGGTCTGGCTGGACGCCGGCCTCTTCAGCCCCTACCAGTACTTCCAGTTCTGGGTCGACTGCGACGACCGCGACGTGGGCCGCTTCCTGCGCCTCTACACCCTCCTGCCGCTCGACGAGATCCGGCGGCTGGAAGCCCTGCGCGACCGGGAGATCAACGAGGCCAAGCGCATCCTGGCCTACGAAGCCACCCGATTAACCCACGGCCAAGCAGCGGCCGACGAGGCCCGGGCTGGAGCGGCGGCGGCCTTCGGCGGCGATGGCGGCCGCGATGCCGCGTCTCTGCCGACGACCTCTATCCCCCGGGCCCGCCTGGAGGCAGGCATTCCCCCGGCCGAGCTCTTCACCGAGGTCGGGCTGGCCCCGTCCCGCGGCGAGGCCAAGCGGCTCATCCAGCAGGGCGGGCTCTACGTCAACGACGAGAGGATCGACGCCCTGACCCGGCTCGTCACGCTCCAGGATGCCGGCCCCGAAGGCATCGTGCTCAAGGCCGGCAAGAAGAAGATTCACCGCGTCGTTCCGGCCTGAGCCGGGCCGCTTGAGGCCCGCTGCCGGCTAGCGGGTGAACATCTGGGTGGCGTAGAAGGCCCGCCCCGTCGCCTCCATGGCGACGCCCACCCCGGTTAGATCGTAATCTCCCTCAAGGATGTAGCGATGATCGTCGCTGGCGATAAGGGCTTCGACCGCCTTGCGGGCCGAGTCGGAGTAGGCGATGACCTCGGCGACGACCGAGCAGCCGAGGATCGAGCCGAGAAGCGCGACCCGGTCGTTGAAGCCGTCATGGCCGAAGGCTATCGTCCCGTCGGCCATGTCTTGGCTGTGGCCGCGGGCGACTTCGGCGATGGACTCGTTCCAGACAAGCGCCGTCAGGCCGAGCCCGGCCCGGTGCTCGTTGACGAGACGGAAGATCTCCTGCTCGATCTCGGCCGCGGTCTGTCCCAGGGAGGGGCCGAAGATCGTCTCGCAGCCGGTCGTGGCCAGGAGCAACGGGACGAGGAGGACGACCGAGACGGCGTTGCGGCGCATGGCTTCCCTTCAACGAGGATCATCGGCCGCTCGGCGGCCGGTGTCAACAGGCGCTTGGATTTGACACAACCTTGGCCGGCGGCTACCATGAGCCAAGAACCATCGGCCGAAGACGCGGCCGGGAGCCAGGGAGGGTATCCATGATCCATGCGTCGCGAACAGCGCCGGCCTCCGTCCGGGGGCTAGCCGTCCTCCTCGTCTTGGCGATAGGCGCCGCCGCCGCGCCCCGCGATGGCATCGCTTCGGCGCAGGCGGCCGCGGCCGAGATCACCTACACCATGCCCGCGGGCTGGGTGGCCCAGGCTCTGCAGGGAGGGCCTGAGCTTAAAGCCCACTATGTTCTCATGAGCGGCGGCCGGCCCTACGGCGAGATGTTTCTGACCCAGACAGCCCTTCCTGTCGGGCAGCCGCTCGACGCGATCTTTGAGGAGGGTCTGTCCCGCCTCCGTCCCCAGATGCCCTACTACCAGGCCCGCGGCACTCAGAGGACGACCGTCGCGGGGCGACCCGCCATCCAGCATGACTTCGTCTTCATGCCCTCCGGCGCGGGAGTCATGTTCTCGGGCCGCTCGTATACGCTGGCCGCGGACGATTCGGTCTTCACGTTCTACTTCCAGACGGTGTCCAGCTACGCCGCGTCCGTCCAGGCGTCCGTGGCCCAAGCCATGGCCACGGTCAAGCTCGTGCCCAAGCCCGTGGCTCCGGCGACGAACCCGGCCGCGATTCCCCCCGCCGCGAATCGACCCGATCGCGCCGCCGTCCGACCCGACGGCAGCTTGGCGGCCGAGGACATGGGACTGGCGTTCACCCTTCCGGCCGGATGGCGGCAAGAGGATGATCCTCAAGGCGCGAAATACCGCTACTATGGCCCCGGCGGCGCCCCATGGGCTTCCCTCTTCATCCTCGAGCCGGAGAAGACGGACGGGCTGGCGGCCTTGTTCGGCGGGACCGAGGACGACACTCTCGATATGGCCCTGTCCTCCAAGATCGACAGGGAATATAAGACTTATGATCGCTATGCGCCGGTGGCGACGGCCAAGCGCAAGGTCGCCGGCCGCGAGGGCCGGGTTCACGACTTCACGTTCCAGATCAATGGGCGCCCGGTGTTTTACCGGTGGACCATCTTTCTCGTTCCGGGCCGGTCCGCCGATCCGACCATCCAGGTCGCCCCCACCGTCCAGCCGTTCGCCTTTCTGACGACCGAGCCGGCCCGGGCGGATGAGCTCAAGAGGCAATGGGACGCCATCGTCGACTCCATGCGGTCCCGGACGGCCGATCGGCCTGCGCCGCCGATCCCGGCCGCCGATGCCCCGATTCAGGCGCCGCCCGCGCCGCCCATCAAGCCGGCGGACAAAGCGGAGGGCGAGCTGCCCGACCTGCAGCCCGAGGCTCCGGAGGCGGCCGGTATCTATGCCGAGCCGTTCGGGCGCTACAGGGTCGCCCTGCCGGAAGGGGCCGTGCAGGAGAAGATCGAGGATCACGCGGCTTTCTACCGGATGCCGGCCCCCAGGACGGCCTTCATCATCCATAGCTTCCGCCAGGAGGATGTCGGGGCGCGCCTGGCGGCCCGCTTCGCTGAGGGGCGCAAGCCCAACGGCCTGCCCTCGTTGATGAGCGCGGGCGGCCGGAACGTGAGCGTGTCGCTCTATACCGCCCGGGATGAGGGCGGTGAGAGCCTGGCTTGGGTGGTGGCTCTCTATCCGGGCTCGGGTCTGCTGATCGTGATCAGCCTTCCGGCCAAGGACTACCCGGCGGCCAAGGGCTGGATCCAGGCCCTCCTGCGCGGGGTCTCGTTCGGGCCTTAGAATCGAAGAGAGCCCGGGGCCCGGCCGCGATTCTGTGGTATATTCGCGGCATCATGCGGAAAAGCGAGGATATCTACCGCCGTCTGGCCCGGCATCTGGATGACCTTCCGGCCGGATTCCCCTCCACCGAGAGCGGCGTCGAGCGGCGCATCCTGAGGCGGCTGTTCACCGAAGAGGAGGCCGAGCTGGCCCTGCTCCTGTCCCTCATCGAGGAGCCGGCCGCCTCCGTGGCCGCGCGGGCCGGGCGATCGGTCGCGGAGACGTCCCGCGCCCTGGAGGCGATGTCGCGAAAAGGCCTCGTCTACCGGCGCCGCGGCCGGGACGGCGAGCTGCGCTTCAGCGCCAACCAGTTCGTCATCGGCATCTGGGAGTACCAGGTCGCCCGGCTGGACCCGGACCTGGTCCGCGACATGGACGAGTATATGCCGACGCTCCTGAACAGGGGGCCTTGGCGGTCGACGCCGCAGCTGCGGACCGTGCCGGTCATGAAGGCGATCCCCGTCCGCCACGAGATCCTGGCCCACGAGAAGGCCGAGGAGCTCCTGCGGGGGCGCGACCGGTTTCTCATCGCGCCCTGCATCTGCCGGCGCGAGCGGACGCTCATCGGGCAGGGATGCGGCAAGATGGAAGAGGCTTGCCTGATCATGGGCGGCGGGGTCGACTATTACTTGGAGAACGGCATGGGCCGGGAGATCGATCGGGCCGAGGCCCTGGCCTTGCTGAGGCGGGCGGATGCCGAGGGGCTCGTCCTCCAGCCGAGCAACGCCAAGCGCATCTCCAACATCTGCATGTGCTGCGGCTGCTGCTGCGGCGTCCTGAGGACGATCAAGGCCCAGGCCCGGCCGGCGGAGTACGTCGCCAGCCCCTTTCGGGCGGAGCTCGCCCCAGCGCTCTGCAGCGACTGCGGCGTCTGCTTGTCGCGCTGCCCGATGGACGCCCTGAGCCGGGACGGCGAGGGAGGGATCGCGCTCGCGGCGGAGCGGTGCATCGGCTGCGGGCTGTGCGTCTCGACCTGTCCCGACGGCCGCTTGACCCTGGCCCGCAAGCCGGAGGCCGAGCAGCGCGAGGTGCCGGCGACGTTCGCCCGCACCTACATCGGCATGGCCCGCCGGCGGCGCAAGCTGAAGCCCTGGCGCCTGGCCGCCGCCTGGCTGAGGTCCCGAATCCGAATTCGCAGACACAGACCGAATTCGCCGTGAGCAACCCGGCCGAGCCCGATCGAGGGACACCAGGGCCGTCCGTGATCTGAGCCCCTCGGATGGGAAAGTCCGGTATCGCCGCCTCCCGCGAGAGCGGGATCAGTCGAGGATGACAACCCGCCGGCCGCGCACTTCCAGGCGGCCCTGGAAATAAAGGCGCACCGTCTCCGGGTAGATTCTATGCTCCTCGACGAGAATGCGCGCCGACAGAGAGTCCTCCGTGTCGTCCCGGAGCACCGGCACGGCCGCCTGCAGGATGATCGGCCCGGCGTCGACTTCGGCCGCCACGAAGTGGGTGGTGCAGCCGCTCCAGCGCACTCCCCAGTCGATGGCCCGCTGCTGAACATGCAGGCCCGGGAAGGCCGGCAGCAGGGCCGGGTGGATGTTGACGATCCGGTAAGGGAAGGCGTCGCAGAAGACCGGGGTGACGATCTTCATGTATCCGGCCAGCACGATGAGGTCGATGTCCCGCTCGCGCGCGGCCCGGATGATCTCCGCGTCAAAGGACGGCTTGTCGGGGTAGAGCTTGGGATCCAGCGACAGGGTCGCCAGCCCCCGCTCCCGGGCCATGGCCATTCCCGGCGCATCGGCCTTGTTGCTGAAGACCAGGGCGATATCGGCGTCGATCGCGCCCGCCCGTATGGCGTCATGGATGGCCAGGAAGTTCGATCCCCGGCCCGAGAGCATGACCATGATCCGGCCGTGCTTGCGGGGGCTGCGGAAGAGGACGGCGCCGGCTTCGGCGGCGGGCTTTAGCTCACTCATGACTCCCTCTCGTTATGAGGCGATCGGTACGGACCTGTCGATCCCTGCCGGGAAGAGGAAATAGGGATTTACATATACTGCCCTCACATCCTATCGGATCTGAGGGCGACAAGAGCTCGTACCCCTATTTATTGAAATAGGAGGGGATGGCGGACATCCACCAGGCCCGGGCTTGGGCGACCGGGACGTCGACGACCGCCGCGCCCCGCCGCTTGAACCGGATCGAGTCTCCGCCGACCCGCCCCACGACGCAGGCCGCGACGCCCCGCTCGGCGGCCGCCCCGTTGATCAGGACGGCGTTCTCCCGGCTGGCCGTGATCAGGATGCGCGACTGGCTCTCGCCGAACAGCCGCGCGTCCGTCCTCTCGGCCGGAGAGACGGCGTCCAGGTCGATCTCGCAGCCCAGCCCGTCCTTGGCGTGGAAGGCGCACTCCGCGGCGCAGACCGCCAGGCCGCCGTCGCTCGGGTCGTGGGCCGACTTGACCCAGCCCGCCTCGATGGCGTCGCGCACCAGCTCCTGGGCCGCCCGCTCCCTTCCCAAGTCCAGGGCCGGCGGCAGCCCGTCCTCGACGCCGTGCACGACCTTGAGGTACTCCGTGCCGCCCAGCTCGTCCCGCGTCTCGCCGATCAGGATGACGGTGTCGCCCTCGTCCCGGAATCCAGGCCCGACCACCGCGTCCACGTCCTCGACCAGGCCGACCACCCCCAGCACCGGCGTCGGGAAGATGGGCGCCCCCTCGGTCTCGTTGTAGAAGCTGACGTTGCCGCCGGTGACCGCGATGTCGAAGGCCCGGCAAGCCTCGCTCATGCCCTCCACCGCCTCCTTGAACTGGCCCATCACGCCGGGCTTCTCCGGGTTGCCGAAGTTCAGGCAGTTGGTCACCCCGATCGGCTTGGCCCCGACGCAGGCCAGGTTGCGGCAGGCCTCGGCCACCGCGATCGTCCCGCCCGTCCGCGGGTCCAGCTGGGTGTAGAGGCCGTTGCCGTCCAGGGTCATGGCCAGGCCCTTCTTCGACCCCTTGATCCGCAGCACCGCCGCGCCCGCGCCCGGCAGGACCATGGTGTTGACCAGGACCATGTGGTCGTACTGGCGGTAGACCCACTCCTTGTTGGCGATGGTCGGCGACGACAGCAGGGCCTGGAAGGCCGGGCCCAGGTCGGCCGGCTCGGCGACTTCCGCCGCCGCCGCGTTCCCCCGGGCCGGCGCCTCCCACGGCCGGTGGTAGGCCGGGCACAGGTCGACGACCGCGTTGACCGGGATGTCCACGACCAGCTCGCCGTGGAAGCGGCACTTCAGCTGCCCGTCCCCCGTAACCGACCCGATCTCGACCGCGTCCAGGTCCCACTTGGCGAAGGCGGCCTTGACCGCCTCGACCTGGTCCGGCCGGCAGGCGATCAGCATCCGCTCCTGCGACTCGCTCAGCAGGATCTCGTAGGGCGTCATGCCCTTCTCCCGCTGCGGCACCTTGTCCAGGTCGATGTCCACGCCCTGGCCGCTCTTGGCCGGCATCTCGGTCGTCGAGCAGGTCAGCCCGGCCGCGCCCATGTCCTGGATGCCGACGATGATCCGCCGGTCCATGACCTCCAGGCAGGCCTCCAGCAGGAGCTTCTCCTTGAACGGGTCGCCGACCTGGACGTTGGGCCGCTTGACCTCGACGTCCTCGCCGAACTCCTGGCTGGCCATGGAGGCGCCGTGAATGCCGTCCCGGCCGGTCTTCGAGCCGACGTAGAGGACCGCGTTGCCGACGGCCTCGGTCTTGGCGAAGAACAGCTTGTCTCTCTCGGCCAGGCCCAGGCAGAAGACGTTGACCAGCGGGTTGAGGCTGTAGCACTCGTCGAAGACGACCTCGCCGCCGACCGTGGGCACGCCGATCGAGTTGCCGTAGGAGGAGATGCCGGAGACGACTCCCTCCATGACCGAGCGGTTCCGGGCGTTGTCCAGCGGCCCGAAGCGCAGCGAGTCCATCAGGGCGATGGGCCGGGCGCCCATGGTGAAGATGTCGCGCAGGATGCCGCCCACACCCGTGGCCGCGCCCTGGAAGGGCTCGATAAAGGAGGGGTGGTTGTGCGACTCGATCTTGAAGACGATGACCTGGCCGTCGCCGATGTCGATGATGCCGGCGTTCTCGCCCGGCCCCTGGACGACGTTGGCGGCCCGGGTCGGGAGCTGCTTGAGGTAGACCTTGGAGCTCTTGTAGCTGCAGTGCTCGGACCACATGGCCGAGAAGATGCCCAGCTCGGTCAGGTTGGGGTCGCGCCCGATCAGGCCGCGGATCAGGGCGTACTCGTCCCGGGTCACGTTGTGCTGGCGGAGGGTCTTGTCGTCGTGCATGGTTAGAGGCTTTCGACGAGCGACTCGAGGATGATCCGCCCGTCCTCGCTGCCGAGGATCCTTTCCGCGGCCCGCTCGGGGTGGGGCATCAGCCCGCAGACGTTGCCGGCCTTGTTGACCAGGCCGGCGATCGCGTTCATCGAGCCGTTGACGTTGCTGGCCGGGCTGAGGCTCCCGTCCGCTTCACAGTACCGGAAGGCCACCTGGCCGTTGTCCTCGATCGCCCGCAGGGCCTCCGGCGGGGCGTAGTAGTTGCCGTCGAAGTGGGCGATGGGGATGTTCAGGACCTGGCCTTTGTTGGCCCTCCGGGTGAAGCGGGTCTTCTCGTTCTCGACCCGGATCCTGACGTGCCGGCAGAGAAACTTGAGGTGCTTGTTGCGGAGCATGGCCCCCGGCAGCAGCTCCAGCTCCAGCAGGACCTGGAAGCCGTTGCAGATGCCCAGGACGGGGCGGCCCTTGGCGGCGTGCTCGCGGACCTCCTGCATCAGCGGCGAGAAGCGGGCGATGGCTCCCGAGCGCAGGTAGTCGCCGTAGGAGAAGCCACCGGGCAGGACGACGGCGTCCACGCCCTGCAGGTCGTGGTCCTTGTGCCACAGCGGCACGGTCGGCCGGCCGAGCACCTCGCGGAAGGCGTGGATGGTGTCGGCGTCGCAGTTCGAGCCCGGGAAGAGGACGACTCCGATCTTCACGGCCGCCCCCTCAGTCCTCGATCACGGACCAGGTGTACTTCTCGATGATGGGATTGGCCAGGACCTTGCCGGCGATCTCGGGCACCAGCTTCTCGGCCGCGGCCCGGTCCACCCCGGCCAGCTCGACCTCGAAGACCTTGCCCTGGCGGAGGTCCTGCACGGCCTCGTAGCCGAGGGTGTGGAGGGCGTTGCGCACCGTCTGGCCCTGGGGATCCAGGACGCTGTCCTTGAACGAGACGAGGATTCTAACCTTCATGGGAGAGCACCCTTTCGAAGATAAAGTCGATCTTCTCCAGATACGGATCGAGGGAGAAGCAGGCCCGCAGCTCGGCCGGCGAGAGGGCGGCCGCGATGTCGGGGTCGGCCGAGGCCAGGTCGCGGAAGTCGCCGTGCTCGTTCCAGGCCCGGAGGCTGTTTCTCTGGACCAGCTTGTAGCCGTCCTCGCGGCTGAGGCCCTTGCGGGTCAGGGCCAGCAGGACGCGCTGGGAGAAGATGAGGCCCCTGGTGGCCTCGATGTTGGCCCGCATGCGGTCCTTGTGGACGACCCAATGGCCGATGATGTCGACGGCCTCGGTCAGCATGTAGTCGGTCAGGATGAAGGCGTCGGGCAGGATGACCCGCTCGGCCGAGGAGTGGGAGATGTCCCGCTCGTGCCACAGGGGGATGTTCTCCAGGGCCACTTGAGCGCTGCCCCGGACCAGCCGGGCCAGCCCGGCCATCCGCTCGCAGCGGACGGGATTCTTCTTGTGGGGCATGGAGGACGATCCCTTCTGGCCCTCGGTGAACGGCTCCTCCAGCTCCAGCACCTCGCTCTTCTGCAGGTGGCGGATCTCCAGGGTGAACTTCTCCAGCGATGTCGCGATCAGGGCCAGCACCCCTACGACCTCGGCGTGCCGGTCGCGCTGCAGGACCTGGGTCGAGACCGGGGCCGGGCGCAGGCCCAGCTTCTTGAGGGCCGCCGCCTCGACCCGGGGGTCCAGGTGGATGTAGGTCCCGACGGAGCCGGAGATGCGGCCGACCGAGATGACGTCCACGGCCCGGTCCAGGCGCTCCAGGTGGCGCCGGATCTCCTCGTACCAGACCAGGACCTTGAAGCCGAAGGTGACCGGCTCGGCGTGGACGCCGTGGGTCCGGCCCATGCACAGGGTCTTCTTGTGCCTGACCGCCTCGCGCCGCAGGATCTTCTTCAGCTCGAGCAGTCGCTTGCGGACCAGGAGCAGCGACTGGCGCATCATCATCGACAGGGCCGTGTCGACCACGTCGTAGGAGGTCAGGCCCATGTGGATGAAGCGGCCGTCGGGGCCGACCTTCTCGTTGACCGAAGTCAGGAAGGCGATGATGTCGTGCTTGACGACTTTCTCGATGGCGTCGATCCGCTCGGCGTCGAAGCCGGCCCTGGCCTTGATCGTCTTCAGGGAGCCGGCCGGGATCTTGCCCAGCCTGGCCCAAGCCTCGCAGACGGCGATCTCCACGTCCAGCCAGGCCTGGTAGCGGTTCGGGTCCTTCCAGAGGGACCCCATCTCCGGATTGGTGTAGCGGTCGATCATGGGAGAGTCCTTCCTTCCCGCGAAAAAGGGCTGCTTGGGAGGTCCCATGATATCAGACGGCCCTCGCGTTGGCAATCGCGCGAGCCGGCCCCAGGGGGCCGGGCTGGAGCCTCTGGAAGACCGGAGGCAGCCTGGGGACAGAAGGCCCCCCGCGGCGTCCGTGCCGAGGGATTTGTTGAATGTTGAGACCTGACCCCTCGCCGCGCCCCGCTCGAGGCGGGGCGTGGGAAGAGGAGGATCAACGGTACAGCTTGGGATCTTTGCGCCAGTCCTTGTCCTTGTCGTGGCCCATGGCCGCCACCCGGGGGCGGCGCTCCAGCAGCCGGACCGACTCCACGGCGCAGCCGGCCCCGGCGCTGCGGGGGTCCTTGCCGACGCACTCCAGGCGCAGGGCGTAGGCTCCCGGCTCGGGCCAGAAGTCCAGCAGAGGGAATTCCCGGTCCTCCGTCCCGGCGGCGTAGAAGTCGAGCTTCGGGCCGACCTTGACCCCGCCGATCGAGGCCTGCCAAACTCCCCCGTCCGGGCCGGCCGTGCCATAGGCGACCAGATGGAGGGGCTCCTTGGCCTCGACCCGGAAGGGGATCTCGATCCAGCCGGAGGTCCCGGTCCGCGGCCGGGCCGTCAGCTCCTGGACTCCGAAGTCGTCCCGCGTCCGCAGCCCGGTCTCCACGCCGCCGGACTTGATCCGGCCGTCCAGGCTGCCCGCCTGCACAGCCACCCGGTCCAGGCTGGGGAGCTTTCTCTCGGCCGCCCCGGGCGCCCGGGCGGCGAAGGTCGGCCGCCCCGTCTGGTACCAGAAAGCCACGCTGCAGTAGTCGTCCTCGCGCTCGTTCCAGCTGGTGGCCTTGTAATTCGGGTTCTCGTCCTCCGACATCCAGCCCATGTGCTCGATGGTCACCTTGACGCTCTTCTGGAACACGACGGGATCGGCCACATGCCAGCGGTAGGCGCTGGTATGGCCGCCGATGCCGCGCTGATCGAAGAAGGGCACCCCGAAGTAGGGGGTGGAGCATTTCTGCAGGCCCCAGGCCGAGAGGAAGTAGTCCTCCGTGCCGGTGCCCCAGATGGACGGCTTGGCCTCGCCGTCGATCCAGATCTTTTCGTCGCCCTCGCCGTACCAGGCCGGGCTGCGGAAGCGGGCCGCCAGCACGGTCCCGACGTAATGGCCGCGGCCCTCGGTCTCCAGCAGGACATAGTCCCGGCCGCTCGCGGCCGGATACTCCTGCCGGTACTGGGCGTAGAAGTAGGGCGTGTCCTTGGGCAGGCCGTCCAGCTGGATCCAGTCGATGTTGAAATAGAGCAGGCTGAGGGGCTTGTCGCTCTGGTTCTCGACCTCGATGCGGGCCCGCTTGCGGAAGGGCATCCGCCAGAAGCAGTTGTAGGAGTCCCCGCCCTCGACCACGACCGGGAGGCTGATGACCTCCGCCCGCCGGCCGAAGCTGTTGGCGAAGAAGTCGCCCAGCGGCGCCTCGACCGCCGGCCGCTCGTCGCCGTCCCAGAACATGCGGAGCATGATCTCCTGGTGGTCGGCCGAGCCCCGGGGTGCCCAATTCTGCGGCTCCGGGCCGAGGAACGTGATCCAGATGTGGGTGATCAGGCCGGGTCCCTTCTCGTCGAGCAGGACGTGCGTCCCGCCGGCCGGCACGTTGTAGTTGTCCCAATTGCTCTTGACGTCGGCGTCGGCCCGGAAGTCGGCCGTGGGGTCGTACTTGCGGGGGCCTTCGTTTCTCTCGCCGTTGGGGCCGCGGCGCAGCTCGCCGACCCGCATAGCCGAGGTGGCCCGCATGGAGCGGCCCTCCTGCGGCTGAGCCAGGCCGCCCAGGAAGCCGCCGCCCCCGTACCCCTCGGACTCCGTATCCCGGCAGGCCGTCATCCCGATCAGGGCCAGCGCGGCCAGCCCGGCCAGGGCGATCTTCGCGGCGGTCTTGGCTCTCATCGCAGTTCTCCTTTTTGCGGGCGGATTCGCCCGGATCCGGATTTTGAACCCGGGCGGGGGAAGCGCCGGCTCAGCCGGCCACGCGCTTCCAGACGCGCAGAAAGTTGCCGCCCATGATCTTGAGCACGTCCTCGTCGGAGTACCCGCGCCGCTTCAGGCCGCGGGTGACGGCCGGGTAGTCCTGGGCGCCGCGGATGCCGACCAGGGTCGGCGTGCGCGGATACATGTCCGCGCCCAGGCCGACGTGGTCCGCGCCGGCGATCTTGACGGCGTGATCGATGTGGTCGAGAAGGTCCTCGATGGTCGGCAGGTTCTCCAGCGGCCAGTCGCGGCTCTCGTTGAGGTGGTCCAGGGTGATGCGGAGCTCCAGGTCCTCCGGCACCGGGGCCTGGCGGAAGAAGGGCCGGGCGATGGCCCGCAGCTCGTCGCGGGCCTTGGAGTAGGAGGCCGACAGGAAGCCCAGCTCGAAGACGATGCCGATGACCCCGTCGTTGCGGGCCAGGGCCCGGAGCATGTCGTCGCTGATGTTGCGGCGGTGGGGATTGACGGCCCGGCAGCCCGAGTGGGAGCAGATGACCGGGTCGCGGCTGACCTCCAAGACGTCGAAGAAGGTCTCGTCCGAGACGTGCGAGACGTCGACGACCATGCCGATCCGGTTCATCTCGGCGATGACCCGGCGGCCCAGGTCGTTCAGGCCGTGCCAGCGGACCTTGTCGCCGCCGGAGTCGGCCCAGCCGTGGCTGACGTTGTGGGTCAGGGTCATGGCCGAGACGCCCAGCTCCCGAAAGCGCCGCAGCAGGTCGAGGCTGTCCTGGATGGCGTGGCCGCCTTCGATGGACAGCGGCATGGCGATCTTCCCGGCCGCCGCGATGCGCTCGATGTCGGAGCCCGTCCGGGCCAGCTCGATTCTGTCCGGGTGGGCGGCGAAGGCGCCCTGCATGGCCTCGATCAGGTCGAAGGCCTGCTTGGCGGCCATGTCGGGATAGAGGTAGTTGGCGATGTAGAGGGCCACGACCTGGACGTCGACCCGCCCCTCGCGCAGGCGGGGGATGTCGACCTGGCCGCCCGGCAGGCGGTCGCCGATGTCCAGCTTCTCGTAGCGAACGCGGTGGGCCAGATCGTTGTGGCAGTCCCAGACCAGGGCCCGGTCGTGCAGGGCTTCGATCGCGCCCGCGGCCTCCGCCGCCGATCCGGCCCCCCGCGCCGGAGCCTGCCCGGACGCGGCGGCGGCCAGGAGCCCGCCGGCCAGAAGGGCGGCCGCTGCCAGAGACTTCCGCCGCATGGTCTCCTCCTTGGCGCCGCGGCGGTCCGCGGCGCCCGGACTCAGATGCGCCGGCCGGCTTCCAGGTCGGCGGGCGTCAGGCTGTCGTAGCACTCGAAGGGCAGGCCCATCTCGGCCGCGAAAGCCTTCAGCTTGCCCAGGTGATCGCCGAAGGCGGTCATCGGGTGGTTGGAGTTCAGGTGGCTCTCGATCCGGCCGCAGAGCCGGATGTACCAGTGCGGCCACTCGCCGTTGCAGCGGCGGGAGCGCTCGCGCCAGGCCTCTTCGCTCGGGACGTCGGTCAGGCCGCGGCCGGCGGCCAGGTAGAGCTTGTGGGCGCGGTAGGAGAAGCGGGCCCAGGTGACGACCCCCGGCACGCGGACGACCAGGGAGCAGGTCCCGCCGCCGTGGCGGAAGTACATCGGGGTCTGCCGCTCGGACCACGTCCCCTGGAGCGAATCGTGGCGGCCGTGGGCGAAATAGGGCGCCAGGGCGCCGGAGTTGACGAACCAGTACAGGCCTTGGCCGTCCCAGTAGCGGAAGTCGTTGAAGCCGGCCGGCTCGCCTCCGTTGAGAAGCTTGAGGACCTGCATCGTCAGGGCGGCTCCGTCGTCGGCCTCGGTGGCGGCCACCACGGTCTCCCCGTCCGAGGCCGGCCGCAGGCGGTTGTTGAGCAGGCCCAAGGTCAGGTCGGTGGCCGGGTAGTGCTCGATCCAGTCGAGCTGGTCCTGGACGCCCAGGAAGTCGAGGCCGAAGCGGCCCTTGAGCTCCAGCAGGGCGTGATAGACCTTCATCTGGAAGAGGACCATGTCCCGGGTCAGCTGGGTGGCCGGGTCCGTCCCCAGGTCCAGGCGCATGCCGTTGTCCAGAAGGAAGCGCAGCGACTCTTCGGCCGTCCGGTCGGGCACCGCCTCGGCCATCTTCAGGAGGCGCAGCCCGTCGAAGCCCTCCCGGGCCACCCCGAAGACCGACAGGAAGTCGGCCTCGGAGATCTTGTTCCACATCTGCATGGAGCGGGGGCCGACGGCGCCGTAGATGCTACCGCGAAGCGCCGAGGCGGCCGCCTTGGCCGCGGCGGCGTCCTGAGGCGTTACCGGCACGTCGATGAAGGCCGGCGAGGGCGGAGCCCAGCGCCCGGTCTGGATGAAGGCCCGCAGGGGCTCGGCGTAAGCGGCCGGCTTGTCGAACTCCTCGACGAAGAGGCGGGAGGTCTCGATGCCGACGTGGGCCGTCCCGGCCGCGGCGGCCAGAAGGCCCACCGCGCCGGGAAAGTCGGGGATCGAGGAGCCCAGCATCATCTTGGGCAGGTCGCGGGGCAGCTGGCCCATGGGGCTGACGGTGAAGTCGGGGAAGCACCAGCCGGCCAGGAAGGCGATGAAGCGGTCCCCGGATGCCCGTTTGACGATGCGCAAGCCCTCGGCCACGCTTTGGGCCGGCCGGTCCGGATTGAGGATGTTCGGCTCGCCGCCGCAGTCCCGGACGGCTTGGACCAGATCCGCTAGCTGCCGGACGGCGACCGGCCAGACTTCCGCCACGGCCGGTCCGCGGCTGTCGAGCGGAATGTAGATGTCGACTTTCGGCTTCATGTTGGGTTTTCCTCTTCTTCCTCTTCTTCTTCTCTTGCTCGAATCCCCCGAGCTCCGGTCCGGCCCGGGTCCCGCCGATATCCGGCGCGCGGCCCGGGCCGAAAGGGCGCTACTTGCTCTCCAACAAGGCTCCTCCGGCCGCGATATTGTCCTTGGTGAAGACCCGCGACGGCAGAGTGATCTCCTTGTCGACCTTCTCTCCGGCCAATATCTTGAGGGCCGTGGCGATGGCCTCGCGGCCTCCGGTCGGGTATTCGAAGCTGGCCTCCATGAGGCCCTGCTGGACGTAGACCCGGCCCTCGTGCGGCAGGCCGTCGATGCCCACGAACAGGATGTCCTTCTCGCGGCCGGCCGCTTGGGCGGCCAGCCAGGCCCCGTGGGCGCCCGGATCGTTGTGGGCGTAGACCAGGTCGATCTTGGGGAAGCGGGCCAGGGCCGACTCCATCTCGCGGCGGGCGTCGGGCTCGAGCCACTTCATGTCGGCCTCGAAGACGATCTCCAGCCCCGAGCCGGCGATGCCCTCGCGGAAGCCCGAGTGGCGGTCCTGGCCGGGGGTGGTGGTCATCAGGCCTTTCAGCTCGACGATCTTGCCCCGCCCGCCGAGCCGCCGGGCGATCCACTCGCCGGCCGCCTTCCCGATCTTCTTGTTGTCGGCCCCGATGAAGACGGTGTACTTGTCGCCCAGGACCCTCCGGTCGAGGACGATGATGGGAATGCCCTTGTCGTAGGCGGCGGCCACGGGCGCGGTCAGGGGGGCCGCCTCCTTGGGCGAGACGATGATCAGGTCGACGCCGGCGCTGATGTACTCCTCGACCTGGGAGCGCTGGCGGAGCGAGTCGTTCTGGGCGTCCTTGTAGACGACCTTGATCTCGGGATGGGCGGCCGCGGCGGCCTCGATGTCCCGGTTCATCTGGATGCGCCAGGGCTCGCCCAGGTTGCACTGGCTCATGCCGATAGTCCACTTGGCCGCCACGGCGGCCGAGGCCGTGGCTTCGCCGGCCGGTGCGGCGGGCGCCTCGGGCTTGCCCCCGCAGGCGGCCAGCAAGGCCAGGCCCAGCGCGGCGGCCAGGGCGAGGATCGGGCGGAGGGACCTGCGACTCATGGCGGCTCCTTTCGTGTCCACGGATGTGCTCGCTATTATACAACCGATTTGGACCGGGCCCTTTGAAAGAGCACGGCCCCGACGATGATGAGGCCGGTCAGCATGAGCCGGGTCGCCTCGCTGACCGCGTTGATGCTGAGGATCTTCTCCAGGTAGCCGATGGTCATGGCTCCGATCAGGGTCAGGCCGATGCTGCCCTTGCCGCCCAGCATGCTGGTCCCGCCGATGACGACGATGGCGATGGCCGTCAGCTCGTAGGTCGAGCCGGCCTCGGGATCGCCCTGCTGCTCCTGGGCCGCCTGGCAGATGCCGGCCACGGCGCAGAAGAGGCCGCTCAGGCCGTAGGCCAGAAGCTTGGTCCGCGAGACCGGCACGCCCGACAGCCGGGCCGCCTCCTCGTTGCCGCCGATGGCGTAGATGTGGCGCCCGGCCCGCAGCTTGGCCAGGACGAGGAAGGTGACGAGGACCACGGCCAGGAAGACCAGGGTGACCACGGCCACGTTGCCGCCCAGGAGCTTGGAGTTGAGGGCCCGGAAGACGCCGGGCGCGTCGTGGTACTGGAAGGTGCCGTCGGGCATGGCCACGGCCGTGGAGACCTTGCGCCCGCCGGAGATCCACTTGGCCAGGCCGCGGGCGAAGACCATCATGGCCAGGGTGGCGATGAACGGTTGCAGCCGGAAGCGGGCGATCAAGGCGCCGGAGGCCAGGCCGCAGACGGCGCCTCCGGCCAGGCAGGCCGGCACGGCCAGCCAGGGCGACCAGCCCAGCTGCAGGACGAGCAGAGAGAAGGCCACGGCCGAGAAGCCCAGGATCGAGCCGACGGCCAGGTCGATGCCGCCGGAGATGATGACCAGGGTCATGCCGCAGGCCAGGATGCCGAAGACGGAGATGTGGCGGAGCATGTCCCGGTGCGTGTTCCAGCGGAAGAAAGAGCCGTCGGCGTTGAACAGGACGCCCAGCAGGATGACCAGGGCCAGCGCGGCCAGGGCCCGCGCGGCCGACGTCCGCAGGAATCCGTGCCTCATGTTCGCTCCTCTCGGCCCATGGCCGCGGCCAGGACCCTCTCCTGGGTCGCCTCGGCCCGGTCCAGGACGGCCATGGCCCGGCCCCGGTGCAGGGCCAGGACGCGGTCCGAGAGAGCCAGCAGCTCCGGCAGATCCGAGGTGATCAGCAGGATGGCCAGGCCCTCGCCGGTCCAGCGGTTCATCAGATTGTAGATCTCGTGCTTGGCCCCGACGTCCACCCCGATGGTCGGCTCGTCCAGCAGCAGGACCCGGGGCGAGGTCTCCATCCACTTGGCCAGGACGACCTTCTGCTGGTTGCCGCCGGAGAGCGTGGCGACCTCCTGGCCCAGCCCGCGGGCCCGGATGTCGAAGGCCTTGTAGGCGGCGGCCGCGGCTTCTCTCTCCCGGGCGGCCCGGATCCAGCCGCGGGGCGAGAGGGCCGGCAGCGAGGCCAGGGTGATGTTGCGCCCGACGCTCATGACCGGGACGAGGCCCGAGCCCTTGCGGTCGCTGGTCAACAGGGCCAGGCCCCGGCGAATCGAGGCGGCCGGCGTGCGAGGGTGGAAGGGGCGGCCTTCCAGGACGACGCGTCCGCGGAGGCCCGGCCCCAGCGAGCCGAAGAGGCCGTGGGCCAGCTCGCTCTTGCCCGAGCCCTGCAGCCCGGCCAGGCCGAGGATCTCGCCCCGCCGCAGGTCGAAGGAGATGTCGGAGGCGGCCCAGCCCCGTCGCCCGTCCGCGGCGGGAACGGACAGGCCGCGGACTTCCATGACCGGGTCTCCCAGGGAAGGCCGCCGGGCCGGGTACTGCTGGCTGATCTCGCGGCCGACCATCCACGCCACCAGGCGATCGGGCGGCAGATCCGCCAGGCGCGCCTCGCCGGCGTTGCGGCCGTCGCGCAGCACGGTGATGAAGTCGCCGATGCGGTAGATCTCGTCCAAGCGGTGGGAGATGAAGACGATGGCGCAGCCGCGGCCCTTGAGGTCGCGGATGATGTCGAAGAGGCGCGCCGTCTCGGTCTCGTTGAGGGCCGAGGTCGGCTCGTCCATGATCAGGACCCGGGCCTCGAAGGCCAGGGCCTTGGCGATCTCGATCAGCTGGCGGACCGAGACGGGGAAGCTTCCGACGGGGATCTCCGGGTCGAGGTCCAGGCCGAGCCGGCCGAGGAGGTCCTTGGCCCGGGCCCGCTGAGATCCGAAGTCCATGCGGCCGCCGCGGCGGACCGTCTCCCGGCCGAGAAAGATGTTGTCGGACGCGCTCATGCTGAGGACGAGCGAGGTGTCCTGATGGATGGCCGAGACGCCCAGGGCGGCCGCTTCGCGCGGCGTCCGGATCCGGACCGGGCGGCCCCCGAAGAGGATCCGGCCCGCATCGGGGGGGTGGACTCCGGCCAGGATCTTGATCAGGGTCGTCTTGCCGGCGCCGTTCTCGCCGGCCAGCACATGGACTTCGCCCGGGCGCAGGCTCCAAGACACGCGGTCGAGGACCGGGCCCCCGCCGAAGCTCTTGACGATCCCGTCCAGCTTCAGCCCGTCCATGTTCGGCCTTGACAAATCATGATGAAGGCGGTAATCCTAGCATAGAACAAATGATTGTGCCAAACGTTTGTTCAGAAGAGGAGCGCCCGTGAGCATCAAGAAGATCCAACAAAGCACCGGCTTCTCCTATTCGACAATCTCGCGCGTCCTCAACGGAAAGTCGCGGGAGTTCCGCATCTCCGAGACGACCCGTCTGGCCATCCTGGAAGCCGCTCAGGCCCTTGACTACCGGCCCAACATGCTGGCCCGCGGCCTGCGCTTGAAGCGGTCGTTCACCATCGGCCTCATCGTCTCCGACATCCAGAACCCCTTCTTCGGCGGGCTGGCCTCGCGCATCGAGAAGCTCCTCCGCGAGCGCGGCTACAGCACCATCCTGTGCAACGCCAACGAGATTCCCGACAACGAGGAATTCTATCTCAAAGTCCTCTACGACCGCCAGGTGGACGGCATCATCATGGCTCCCGTCCACATCCAGGAGTGGGGGGCCATGGCCGAGATCCGCCGCCTGCGGCCGATCGTCCTGCTCGACCGCGTCTTCCCCGGCTCCGAAATCCCCTGGGTCACCAGCGCCAACGAGCCGGCGGCCCAGCAGATGACGGCCGAGATCCTGGAGACCGGCTGCCGCGATATCGCCTTCCTCGGCGGCATGCGCGACACCTACATCAACTCCATGCGCTTCTCGGGCTTCCGCAAGGCCCTGGCCGCCAAGGGGCTCATCCCGGACGAGCGCCTGGTCCTCTTCGAGGGCTACTCGTCCGAAGCCGGCGAGAAGATGATGTCGGCCGTCATCCGCCGCAAGCCCGACGTCCAGGCCGCCGTCTGCGTCAACAACCTGGTCTTCCTGGGCGCCATGCGGGCGGCCCAGAAGCATGAGGCCGAGACCGGCCGGTCCATCCTGATGGCCGCCTTCGACATCGACCGCTACTGCGACTTCTTCCGCACGCCCCTCATCTGCGCCCGCCAGGACCAGGACAAGCTCGCCTTCAACGCCGTCTCCCTTCTGGTCGACGGCATCCATAACGTCCCGACGCCGAACGTCCACCGGATCGTGCCCATGACCCTGCGCAAGCACCGCATGCCCTAGGGGCCCGCGGAGCGTCGCGATTCCGGACGAAGACGAGCGGCGAGGAGCACGAGCATGCGCCGAGCGAGCTTGGTTGGAGCGATCCTGGCGGCGACAGCTCTGGCGACGGCCCCGGCCGCCTTTCCCCAGCCGGCCCCGACGATCGCCCAGGTCTGGGAGCGCTGCCGCGAGACCCTGCCGCCCTTCTCCTACAGCGTGCTCAAGGACGAGGTGGTCGTCTCGGACTCCGCGCCGTCCCGCCGCCTGCGCCGGCTGGAGGTCCGCTTCACCAGCCAGACCGTGGGCCAGTGGGACCGGCGGATGACCCACACCGCCGTCATCCACATCCCGGCCTGGCCGGAGGTCGCCGCCGATCCCTCCCGGCGGGGCAAGGCCGTCGTCCTGGCGGGTGGCTACGGCGATTCCACCGTGGTTGATAATTACGGCGAGCCCATCGCGGCCCGCCTCGGCTACCCGACCCTGGTCCTGCCGATCCCCGGCGAGTACGACGGCCACGACGGCGAGAGCAGCTGGGTCTACTTCCTGCGGGCCGAGCTGGCCGACACCGGCGACCCATCGGCCCACCAGTACTTCCGCTTCGCCGTCCCGTATCTGACGGCCCTCGACGTCCTGGCGGCCGTGCTCGGCGAGCCCAAGATCCGGGCCGTCATCGGCGGCCACAGCAAGCGGGCCCCGGCCGCCTTCAACGCCGCGGCCATGGACCCGGAGCGGGTGGCCGGCGTGGTCTACATGGGCATGGAGTCGACCTTCGCCGCCTACGAGGGCAAGGCCTGGCAGGGCATCTCGCCCGTCTCCAGCCAGGCCTTCGTCCGCTGCCCCGTCCTCTACCTGGGCGCGACCAACGAGGACGGCTACGAGATGTTCGCCATCGCCCGTCTGCAAGCCAAGATGGCCCAGCCCTGGACTCTGGAGATCATCCCCAACTACCGGCACGCGACTTCTTCCGAGATCCAGATTCTGGACTGGCAGATGTGGATCGCCCACGTCTTCGAGGCCCGCCCCGTCACCCGCATCGGCGGCCTGACCTGGGAGGAGACGCCCGAGGGGGCCGTCTTCCGGGCCCGCATCGACTCGCCCAACAAGATCATCCAGGCCAAGGCCTGGTACGTCTACTGCGACGACGCGCCCTTCTGGCGCGATCTGATGTGGTACCCGGCCCGGATGGAGCGGAGCGGGGACGTCTACGAAGCCGTCCTGCCGGGCAAGCTGCCCGACGCTTGGCTGGTCGAGGTCAAGGACCTGGCCGGCGGCGTCGTCGGCTACGTCAGCTCGGCCCCGCAGGACATCACCCACAAGGAGACCAAGGAGAGGGTCTCCCGCGGCTCGCGGTCGCGGTATTGGGAGCCAAAGACCCGGGCCGTCCGCAAGGAGGAGAGATGACCGTCCCGCGCCGGCCCTTCCTTTATCTTGTCTCCCTGGCCCTCCTCGCGGCTCTTGCGAGCGGCGGATCCGCCGCCGCCCAGGCTCCGGACCTTTCGCCGCGGGCCTTGTGGAAGGCCTTCCAGGCCGACAATCCCTTCGCCGGCTACGTCGTCGAGAGAGACGAGATCGTCCCTTCCGACACCGTGCCGGGAATGAGGCTCCGCCGCCTGGAGGTCAAGTTCTATTCCCAGACGATCGAGGGCCGCAAGTGGGGCCACCCGGCCGTGGTCTACATGCCGGCCGACCGCAAGGCCTTCCTGTCCGGCGGCCGCCGCGGCCAAGTCGTGATCGTCGGCCAGCGCAGCTGGGACAATCTGGCGACCGGCCCGTGGCGGGACGCCTACCTCGGCAACTACGGCGAGCCGATCGCCTCCCGGACCGGGCGGCCGACCATGGTCTGCCCGGTGCCCGGCGAGTACGACGGCGAGGGAGGGCGCGAGATCTCGCTCGGCGCGATCGACGATCTCCGCAAGCGGACCGGCAGCCCGGCGGATCACAATTACTTCCGTCTGGCGGTGCCGTACCTGCGGGCCTTGGACGTCATGGCCGGGCTGCTGCGCATCCCGCCCCGCGAGATTCGGGCCGTCATCGGCGGCCACAGCAAGCGGGCCACTTCGGCCTACACGGCGGCGGCGGCCGATCCGGAGCGGATCGCCGGTGTCGTCTACATGGGCAACGAGTCCGAGTGGGACGCCATGCGCGAATCGGCCTGGAAGTCGGTCTGCCCGGCCGTCTCGCAGGACGCCGTCAAGGCGCGGGTCCTCTACATCGGGGGGACCAATGAGGACGGCTACCGGATGTTCGGCATCAACCGCATCCAGGAGATGATGCGCGGCGCCTGGACCATCGCCTACGTCCCCAACTACCGCCACTCGTCCATGTCCGAGCACCACTTCCTGGACTGGCCGATGTGGATCGCCCATGTCTTCGACGGCCGCCCGCTGACCCGCATCTCGGACCTGTCGCGTCGCGAGGCCCCGGAGGGGACGGAGTGGGGCGGCCGGCCGATGCCGGCCGGCACGATCTTTCGGGCCCGCATCGCCTCGCCCAACAAGATCATCATGGCCAAGGTCTGGTACGTCTACTGCGACGACGTCCCGTATTGGCGCGACCTGGTCTGGTACCCGGAGTTCATGGTCAAGACCGGCGCCGACACTTACGAAGGCTACGTCACCGGGCGCCTGCCGGACGCCTGGCTGGTCGAGGTCAAGGACACGGCCGGCGGCTTCGCCGGCTACTTGACCAGCCTGCCGCAGGACATCACCGGCCTGCCCACGGCGGTCCGGACCTCGCGCGGCTCACGCTCGCGCCAGTGGGCGCCGATCGAAAAAAAAGAATCTTCACCATCTGCCCGGAAGAACTAATTAGAGGACTAATCTTGCTCCGCCGCCTTCCGCAGGACCAGACAATCCAGGCCGGCCCGGTATCCCTTGGCGGCCGGGTTCCTGGACTTGATGGCGAAGCGGAAGGCGTTGGCGCCGGCTTTCAGCGGCACGCCCGCGTAGGTCACCGGCTGGGGAGGCCAGAAGGGCCGGGAAAGCCCCGCGGTCCTGAAGTAGGCGTCAAAGGGCGGCCCGGCCGGGCGGCCGTTGACGTCCAGCTCGACTGTCCCGTAGTCCTCGGCCCGGGCGAAATGGACCGTGACATCGTAGAGCCCCTCGTCGTCCGCCGGCACGCCCAGGGTGAAGAATCCGTCGCCGCCCGCGTCGAAGGCCAGCATCCGGTCGCCGCTGAGGTTCGGCATCAGGAAGAGCGGCTCGGGCCGGGGGCCGTAGCGCAGCAGCGAGCGGAGGACGTCGCGGCTTTCGGTGTTCCACTCGATGGGCGCGACGGGACGGGCGTCTTCCGCCGCCTTCGAGGCGTATTCCAGGACGGCCAGGTCCTCGGCTTCCAGGGCTCCGGGCACGGACCAGCGGCCCTTGGCCGGGTCCCAGGGCTCGTCGGACCGCAGCTTGTCCAGGCGCGGCCAGGCGGCGTGCAGCCCGGCCTGGTACCAGAATGCCAGGCCCGAGAAGTAGTCGCGGCCGGTGTTGGGCCAGGGGCTGAACCAGGGCCAGTGCTCGATGTCGAAGGTCAGCGACTTGCGGAAGGGGATCGGGTCGGAGATGTGGAAGCGGTAGGCGCTCAGCCGGTCGCCGACATGGCGGCCTTCGTAGACCGGGACGCCGAAGTAGAGATCGCTGAAGACCCGGAAGCCCCAGGCGTCGCAGAAGTAGTCCTCGGTTCCGGTGCCGGCGAACGACAGCCGGCCGTCGACCATGATCACGTCGTCGCCCTCGCCGAACCAGGCCGGGGTGCGGGCCCGCTGGCCCAGGACCAGGCCGACGAAATGGCCGCGGCCCTCGATCTCGGCCAGCCGGACCATCTTGCCGCGGACGGCCGGATCGGTCTCGAGCAGCCGGGCGTGGAGATAGTGGATGTCCGGCGTCGGCTTCCCGTAGGCTTGATAGTCGATGTAGTAGTAAAGCTCGATGGGCGCCGCGCCGGCCCGACCCGCCGGCACGATGTTGGCGGCGGTGATGCGGGCCGACGTGTTGTAGGGCATGTGCCACCAGCAGTTGCGGGCCCGCCCCTCGGCCGAGTTCTGGACCGGGAAGCTGTTGACCGGCGCGTCCACGCCCATGGCCACGCCGAAGAAGTCGCCGATCGGGGCCTCGATGCTGGGATGGTCCGAGCCCTCCCAGTAGAAGCGGAGGATGATGTCCCGGCCTTGGCCGCGGAAGGTCGTCCAGATGTGGCTGATGGCGCCCGGACCTTTGATGTCGGCCAAGACCACTTCCTGGCCGCCCAGCGGCAGGCGGATGGTGTCGAGGTTGCCGCCGTCGCGGGCGAAAGACGAAACGCGGGCCGCGCTGAAGTCCTTGGACCGGGAGAGCAGGGCCATGGCGTCGCCCGCCGTCGGCGCGGAGAGCGGCGGATCGGCCGGAGCCGGCTCCACCCGGACCGCCGGCCCGTCGTGGAACGGCAGCCGGGATTGACCCTCGCGCCCGAAGGCCAGCCAGACGAAGGCCAAAGCCAGCCCCACGACGGCCCATCGCTCCCAGCCCGCTCTCTTCTTCATCGCAAGCCTCCATGCGGGCCCGGCGCAGGCGCCGTCGGCCCAGCCCCTTTTATCAAAAAAAGCAAGTCCTGCCAAACCGATTCCGAAAGGAGCCCCATGCCCCGACCGATGCGCACCGCTCTCGCGACGGCTTTTCTGGCCGCCTTGTCCATCGCCGCCTTTCCCGCTCCACAAGCGGACAGGCCGGCCGATTTCCCCCGCATCCTGACGGTCCGCGAGCAAGCGGCCGCCGTCAATCGCATGACCCTCAAGCGTTTGGATTCGATTCTGCCGCAGGCCATGGCCGAGGCCGGGCTCGACATGTGGCTCATCGTCAGCCAGGAGGACAACCTCGACCCGGTCTTTCGGACCATGATCCCCTATGACACCTGGTGCCCGATTACCCAGATCCTGGCCCTCTGCCGCCGGCCCGACGGCGCCGTCGAGCGCTTCAACCTATCGCGCACCGACATGAAGGGGCTGCACAAGGACGCTTGGGACTGGCGGGCCTGGGACAAAGAGCGCAAGGAAGCCCAGTGGGACGCCCTGGCCCGGCTGGTCAAGGAGAAGAATCCGCGGCGCATAGGAATCAACGAGTCCGACGAGATCTGGGCCGCCGGGGGACTGACCTCGTCGCTCAAGGCCCGGCTGGTCAAGGTCCTGGGGGCCGACGCGGCCTCCCGCTTCGTCTCGGCCGAGACCGCCGCGGTGCGCTGGCTCGAGACGCTGACCGAGGACGACATCGCGGCCCATCAAGCCGTCGCCGTGGCCGCCCACGCCCTGATCGGCGAGATCTTCTCCAACCGGGTCGTCACCCCCGGGACCACCACTTTGGACGACATCCTCTACGCCTACTGCCAGCGCGTGGCCGACCGCGGATTGAAGATGTTCGCCTGGCCTTCGCTGCGCATCCGCGGCCGCGGGCCCCAAGCCGTCGAGCGCTACGGCGCCGCCGACACGGTCGTCCGGCCGGGCGACCTGATCCAGATCGACACCGGCATCGAGTACCTGAGGATGTTCACCGACCACTGCGAGTGGGCTTACGTCCTGAGGCCCGGCGAGACCGACGCTCCGGCCGGCGTGCGGGCCCTGCTGGCGGAGGCCAACCGTCTGCAGGACGTCTTCCTGGCCGAGCTGCGGCCCGGCCGCACGGGCAACGAGATCCTGGCCGCCATCCTGGCCTCGGCCCGGGCGGCCGGCATCCCCAAGCCCAAGATCTACTCCCACTCGATCGGGCTCTATCTTCACGAGCCCGGGCCGCTGATCGGCCTGCCCTGGGAGCAGGTCGACACGGGGCGGCGGGGCGAAGTCAAGCTGGTCACGAACAGCTCGTTCGCGGTCGAGCTGAGCGTTGCCGGCCCCGTCCCCGAATGGAACGGCCGCGAGCTGACCATGGCCCAGGAGCAGAACTGCGTCGTCACGGCCCAAGGGCCCGTCTTCCTGGACGGGCGCCAGACCCGGCTTTATCTCATCCGCTGACGGATGCGAAGATAAGAAGATCAAAAAGGAGAAGCGACCATGCACCCGAGACGAAGACTCCTCACCCTCGGCCTCCTCTGGCTCGGCCTGTTCGGCGCGATCGCCTCGGCCGCCGGGGCGGCCGGTCTGCCGCGCTTCGGCGAATCTGAGCGGGCTTTCGCCCTTCCGGCCGGCTTCGGCGAGATCCGCGGCCTGGCCTTCGACGATGTCTCGCCCCAGGCGCCGCGGCTTTTCGTCCTGGACGCCTCCGGCCGCGTCCACGCCTTCCGCGCCCCGGCCAAGCCAGACGCCGATCCCGTCCCGCTGGAGACGCTGCCGGCTCCGGTCCGCAAGGACAAGGCGGCCTGGCGGAGCCTGCGCGGCCTGGCTTACACCCGGGTCAACGACCAGGACCTCTTCTATTTCTTGAACTGGGGCAAGGGGCAGGGCGGCACGGCCTCGGACCTGGTTCGCTTCGCGCCGGGGGCGGCTCCCGACATCGTCGACCTGACTCTCTATCCTTATAAGATAGGGGAGCGGGAAGTCCTCGGCCTGGCGGCCGACAGCGGCGAGATCCTGGTCGCCTTCGACGGATCCAACTATAAGGAGCGAAACCTCCGGTCCCAGCGCGGCCTGATCCGCCTCCGCTGGAACAAGGCCGATCCGACCCTTCTCGATTTCGTCCGCCATCTGCCCGACTCCGGGCACCTGCCCTCCCGCGGCCTGGCTTTCATGACCCTGGACGGGGCCCGCTACTTCTGGGGCACGGTCGGCTCGGACTTCCTCTACTGCGCCGAAGCCGGAGCCGCCCGGGGATTGTTCCACTTCGCCCGGCCGCGCTCGGGCCGCGAGAGCAGCCTGGGCTGGGGCCTGGCCTTCGGCGCCGACTCGCTCTGGGTGCCGGAGCAGGAGGGGAGCCGCAGCCTGGTCCACCGGGTCAATGTGACCCGCAATTTGGACGCCCGGGTCGAGGGGGCCCGGGCCCTGCGCCACCTGACCATGGAGATCACCACGGAGCCGGAGGGGCCCGAGGCCAAGCCCGGCAAGGTCTACCACAACTATTCCCGGCCTTACGCCTACAGCCAGCTCGGCAACCAGGGGACGTGGCCCGAGACCGAGAAGGCATCCGACATCTCCGGCGCCGCCAACGCCGCGGTCAAAGCCATCACTCTGGACCCCGGCGGGGACGTCTCCAGCCGCCAGTATATGACCGTCGTGGAATACGCCGAGGCCCCGGCCCGGGCCTATACCTCGCGCTACGAGATCGACATGTGGACCAACACCTCGCGGACCTTCGTCTACCCGCACCGGGTCGACCTGGACCGCAAGGCCCTGCAGGGCACCGATTATCTGGCCGACGACCCCGTCCTCTATAACCTGCAGGACAAGCGGACCTACGAGGAGTTCATCGATCGGGTCCGGGCCCACATCCTGGCCAAGTACGGCGTCCCGGCCGACCTAGCCAATCCCTACTGGGCGGCCCGCAACATCGTCGAGTACATCCAGGACAACTACTACTATCCGAGCCCGGATAAGCGGGTCTCGGCCGCGGTCGACTACGGCCGGGCCCACTACGACGCCAACCCGGGCAACCTGAAGATCGAGCTTTCCAACCGGCCGTACGACAAGACCCAGATCATCGCCTGCTCGGGGACCTCGGTCATGGTGGCCGGGGCCATGCGCCACCTCGGCTTCCCGACCCGCTGGCTGGGCACCGGCACGCCGCAGGGGCCCGACGCTTGGGACGCCGACAAGAACGGCTTTCTGGACGAGAGCGAGACCGCCGGCTGCAGCAACGGCCACCGCTATGACCAGGTCTGGCTGGGAAGCCACTACGGCTGGGTCTGCTTCGACGCCACCCCCACCCTGCCCGACGACTTGGACTTCGACCCCGTGCCGCCCCTTCAGACGCAGTGGCGGTACATGAACCGGACCGCGGCCGGGCATCTCAAGGACCAGCGCATCGTCTTCAACGTCGGCTCCGGCCTCATCTCCCAGCTCTACCGCGACTTCGAGTATGACGAGGAGCTGGACGTCATCAACAACTGCGGCGGCGACCAGCGCTACAACCTGCAGGGCAAGTTCGACAAGCCCGAGCGCTGGAAGCTGGCCCAGCACCGCATCTCGGTCCGCAACCTCTGCTTCGTCGACGGCGTCAAGGTCGAGGGCGCGGGGGCGTCGCGGAGCGCCGCCTGGACCCTGCGGGGCGCCTGGGCCAAGGACCCCGGGGCCCGGCTGGAGGTCGTTCTGCAGCAAGCCGATCCGGCCGGCGGCCGGCCGCGCGACGTGGCGGTGCTGGCCTCGGGCTTGAAAGCCGAGTCGGGCCGGTTCGCCGTCGACCTGGCTCCCTTCCACGGGAAGGGCTTGCGGATCGCCGTCCGCAAGGCCGGAGATCCGGAAACCGGCGGCCGTTCGGACAGCTTCGACTTGGATTGAGTCCGGGCCGATAAGCGGAGAGACGAATCTTCAAGTCAGACAAGCATTAATCGGAAGGAAAAAAAGGACTTGACAAAAGATGGCGGCTGCCATAACGTTAGACAATCGTTTGCGCCAAACGATTGCGTCAAACGATTGCGTTGGTCATTCAGGAGCAAGAGACCGGCATGACCTGCGGCGGCGACCGAACGACATCCCGCATCCCTATCCCTGCCGATTTTCCGCCCGCGGGCCGGTCCGCGCTCGAGGAGGTGCCCATCGGGTCGAAACCCAACCGCAAAGCCAGAGGACTCTTTGGGAATAGGCATCTACTAAGGAGGTTTCATGAAGCGTAAGCGACGTCTACTCGTCGGAATCGCAAGTCTCGTCCTTCTGCTGGCGGTCGCGGCCACGGCCTCGGCCCAGCAGACCACCGGCACCCTGCGCGGCTTCGTCACCGAAGACAAGGGCGAAGCCCTGCCCGGGGTGACCATCGAGATCACCAGCCCGGCCCTGATGGGGACCCGATCGACCATCACGGACGCCCGCGGCCAGTACCGCTTCCTCTACCTACCGCCCGGCGTCTACACCGTCTGCGCCAAGCTGCAGGGCTTCGAGGTCTGCTTCGTCAAGGGCGTGTCCGTCCAGATCGGCAGCACGGCCACGGCCGACGTGGTCATGAAGATGGGCACCCTGGAGACGACCATCCAGGTCACGGCCGAGAAGCCGGTCATCGACCTGGAGAGCTCGCAGAAGAACTACAACATCCAGGTCGAGCTGCTGGAGACCGTGCCCCTGGCCCCCCGGGCCACCTACGTCGACGCCTTCTTCGCCCTGCCCGGCGTCGCCGGCGCGTCCCTCAACTCGCCCCTGGTCAACGCCGGCAGCATCACCCACAACCTGATCCCCGGCGCGACCTACTTCTGGTCGCAGCACAACCAGGACGACGGCTACGAGAACAAGATCATGGTCGACGGCATGGAGATCAACGACTCCATGAGCGGCACCTCGTACGCCAACTTCAACTACGAGGCCATCCAGGAGATCGACGTCAAGACGGCCGGCGCCGGGGCCGAGTACGGCGCGGCCCGCTCGTCGTTCATGAGCATCGTCACCAAGTCGGGCGGCAACACGCTTCAGGGCTCGGCCTTCGTCCAGATCCAGCCGGAGTCCTTCAACTGGACCAACGTCGAGGGCGGGGCGGCCAACAAGGTCAGCTACTACATCCCCAACCTGACCCTGAGCGGCCCGATCGTCAAGGACAAGCTCTGGTTCCTGGCCTCGTACAAGTACAACAACGAGAACTCCCAGTTCGCCAACACCATCGTCACGCCCGAGCTGTTCAAGACGACCAAGGGCCATATGCCCTACCTCAAGCTGACCTGGCAGCCGACGACCAAGCACACCCTGAGTGTGGTCTACCAGAACGACTACCAGGTCATCGACAACAACGGCTTCCCCAGCTCGATGTACTCGACCGAGGACGCCGCCAACCAGGCCCGCCAGGGCGGCCCGATGTACTCCCTGACCTGGCGCTGGCTGGTCAACGACTCGCTGTACTTCAACTTCGTCGGCGGCTTTGCCCACAAGCCCCGCGACACCTACGCCGTGACCGAGAGCCCCCAGTACCGCTATACCGAGCGGGCCCAGGGCGGCTCGACGCTGCTCTACGACAAGGGCTACGGCGAGGACTACTACTCCACCCGCGAGAACGCCCTGTTCACCGGCAGCATGACCTACTACGCCAGCGACCTGGCCGGCACCGGGGCCCACGAGATCAAGTTCGGCGTCGACATCCGGCCCTACAACCACGTCACCCGGACCCGCAAGTACTGGATGGACGAGTACGGCTACTACCAGTACCGCCTGGGCCTGGACTACGCCAACTACGGCCTGAGCGAGCCCTACATCTACCGCGGCTACAACGTCAAGGCCGCCCCCGGCACGCCCCAAGACCGCTACGACAACGAGGTCGTGGTCTCGGCCGAGAGCGTCTTCCTGCAGGACACCTGGGTCATCACCAAGAGCCTGGCCCTGTCGGTCGGCCTGCGCTGGGAGCACCAGCGGGAGAACATGTTCTACCGCGACGAGATCCCGGCCTGGATGGACGCCATCTACTCCGGCATGCGCGACAACATCGAGTTCGACGACAGCGGCCTGGCCCCCCGCCTCGGCCTGACCTACAACTGGGACAAGGTCGGCGTCTTCAAGCTCCACTTCGGCCGCTACTACGAGTTCGTCGGCACCGGCGACTACAACAACTACGCCCGGACCATCGCCTTCGGCGAGTACCGCATGTCGACGGCCAACATCGGCAAGACGCCCGACTACATGACCGTCTACAGCGACCCCCCGCTGGCCTACGCGCCGGACTACAACAAAGACATGAAGATGGAGTACAACGACGAGTTCACCATCTCGTTCGAGCGCGAGATCATCAAGAACATCGTCTTTGACGTGACCGGCATCTACCGCATCATCAACACCTCCTACATGGAGGACGTCAACGCCATCTTCGACACCGACGGCAAGTTCATCGGCCGGGTCTTCCCCGACTTCGACACCATCTGGCAGAGGACCTGGTACTCCGGCGACGACCGGCGCTGGAAGTTCGACTACAAGAGCGTCCAGTTCAACATCAAGCGCAACTTCACCGGCCGCTGGGGCATGATGGCCAACTACTCGCTGATGTGGCGCAACTACTACAAGCTGGCCTTCGATCCCACCGATCCCAAGCAGTTCGTCTACGCCAACGCCAGCGACCTGGACATGAATAACTACGGCATCGGCTGGGCCTTCCACCTGTCGGCCTACTACCGGCTGCCCTGGGGCTTCCTGCTGTCGGCCTTCATCAACGGGACCGGCGGCATCTACCAGGCCGATACGACCGGCGACTACGCCTGGGACGCCACGGCCCCGACGATCACCCTGACCAACGGCCGCAAGGTCACCGACATCGCCTGGCAGGCCCGCAACAGCTACTTCGTCGGCAAGAAGTGGGGCGATTCCGGCCGCTACACCGACGACATCTGGAGCGTCAACGCCCGCCTGGCCAAGAGCTTCACCATGGGCCGCTACCGCTTCGAGGTCGCCCTGGACGTTTACAACCTGTTCAACTGGTGCGCCTACGGCAGCTACGAGTCGACCGACATCCGGCGCGACTACGTGGACTCCTCCGGCGTCAACCGGTACCTGAACATGATCAGCCCGCAGTCGCCCCGGGCGGCTCAGCTGACCGTCAAGTTCGAGTTCTGAGGCCTCAGCCCTCAGCCTGACAGCGCGGGCGGGCCGTCCCCCGGCATGAGCCGGGCGGGCGGCCCGCCCTTTCCATCCCTCACCAGCGCCGGCCGGCCTCGATCGGGGGCCGGCCCGCCGCGGGCGGGCCCAAATGTGATACAAGAAGGAGAGCGACCATGCCGAAGGCGACCCGGATCGGGATCTGGATTCTCATCGCGGCCGGACTCTGCGGCCTGCTGGCCGGAGGCGCCTGCCGGGCCGGCAAGGCTTCGGCTCCCGCGGCCCTGACCGCCCCGGCGGCCGAGGCCGAGGCCTGGGCCGACAAGACCCTGGCCGGCCTGTCCCTGGAGCGCAAGATCGGCCAGATGATCGCGGCCGATCTGCGCGGCGAGTACGTCGCCGAGGACGACCCCCGCCTCCTCAAGTGGCTCGGCTGGGTCCGCGACCTGGGCGTCGGGACGGTGGTTGTCTACGGCGGCACGCCGCACGACACCGCCTCGCTCCTCAACCGACTGCAGGCAGCCTCCGCTCTGCCGCTCTTGGCCTCCTCCGACTTCGAGGGCGGCCCGGGCCAGCAGATCGCCGGGGCCACGGAGTTTCCCGGCAATATGGCCCTGGCGGCCATCGGCTCCGAGGATCTGGCCTACGCCGTCGGCAAGGCCGGCGCGGCCGAAGGCCGGGCCGTCGGCATCCATCTGACTTATTCGCCCGTGGTCGACATCCAGACCCGTCCCGAGAACCCGGTCCTCGGCGTCCGTTCCTTCGGGGCCGACCTGGAGCAGCTCGGCCGGCTGGCCGGGGCCTACATCCGCGGCTACCAGGAGAACGGCATGTGGGCCACGGCCAAGCACTATCCCGGCCGCGGCGAGGTCGAGCTGATCCCCGGGACCGAGTTCACGATCAACAGGAAGACGGCCGATCGCTTCGAGGCGGAGGACGCCGCGGCCTTCAAGAAGGCCTTCGCGGCCGGAGTGGCCTTCGTCATGAGCGAGCACATCGCCGTTCCGGCCGCGGCCGACGGCTCCGAGCTGCCGGCCTCCGTGGAGCGCAAGCTGGCCTCCGACTGGCTGCGCGGCCGGCTGGGCTTCCAGGGCATCCTGACCAGCGACGACATGTGGTACGCCAAGATCGTCGACCGCTTCGGGGCGGAGGAGGCCTGCGTCATGGCCGTGGCGGCCGGGCACGACATGATCCTCAAGCCGGCCGATCCGGCCGCCGCGATCCGCGGCCTGGTCGACGCCGTCCGCTCGGGCCGCATCCCCGAGGCCCAGATCGACGCATCCGTCCGCCGCGTCCTCGTCGCCAAGGCCCGCCTGAACCTCCACCAAAGCCGCCTGGTCGATCCGGCCGGCATCGCCGCCGTCGTCGGCCGGGCCGAGCACCGGGCCCTGCTGCGGAAGATCGCCGACGAATCCCTGACCCTGGTCCGCAACGACGGCGCCCTGCCGATCGGACCGGACGGCCCGGGAGCGGTCGTCCACATCTCCCTGCAGCGCAAGGAGATCGATCCCGCCCCGGCCCTGGTCGACGCCAAGATCAAGGCCGCTTTCCCCGGGACCAAGACCTTCCTCCTCGGCCCGACGACCTCGCCGGCGCGCTACGAGGAGGCTCTCAAGGCCGCGGCCTCCTCCGGCACGGTCCTCGTCTCGCTCTTTCACGGCCGCCTGGTCTACAAGGACAACGGGTCCCTCAAGCCGTCCGATGCCGCCTTCTTCGACCGCCTGATCCAAGCCAAGCCGAAGGCGGTGATCGCCATGTCCTACGGCAATCCCTACCTGGCCGGCGACTTCAAGAAGGCGGCCGCCTTCCTGGTCGGCTACGGCGAGGGCGGCTTCTACGGCAACCAGACCGTCTACGCCGACTCGCTCGTCTCTCTGCTCAAGGGCGAGATCAAGCCCCTGGGCCGCCTGCCGGTGGACGCCTCGCCCGAATTCCCCATGGGCACGGGCGTCCGATACTGACCGCGGTCCGCAA
>CAZKXI010000024.1:0-42125 GCA_964556755.1 uncultured Eubacteriales bacterium | reverse complement strand
CGGGTCGTGAGCTGATCCATCTGGGCCAGGCTGTCGATCGTCTCGACGGTCCTCTCGCCGTCGATGAGGGGCAGCGGGGGATAGGCGCTCTTTCCGCCGCCCGGCAGGGGGAGGCCGTCGTAGCCGCGCGGCCACATGTCGTTGGAATAGGGCAGGCCGAAGTATTCGTCGAAGCCGTGGCGCAGGGGCAGGAACTCGGGCCGGTGGCCGAGGTGCCATTTCCCGAAAGCGGCGGCGCGATAGCCCCGCTTCTTCAAGACCTGGGCGATGGTCTCCTCGCCGTCGGATAGGCCGATGCGGGAGGCCGGGCCCAAGGCGCCTTGAATGCCGACCCGTTCCGCGTAGCAGCCGGTCAGGAGAGAGGCTCGAGAGGCGCTGCATACGGCTTGCGAGACGTAAAAGGAGCTGAAGCGCAGGCCTTCAGCCGCCATACGGTCCAGGTTGGGGGTGGCGAAGTCCCGGGCCCCGTAGCACCCGAGGTCGGCATAGCCCTGGTCGTCGGCCAGGATCAGCACGATGTTGGGCGGCCGACGGGCCGCCGCGCCGCGGGGCAGGGCCCAGCCGGCCGCGGCGCCGCCGAGCAGCTTGAGCATCTCGCGTCGCGTGGGCTTCGGATCAGCCATGAGGATCTCCTGGGGCCGGCGGAGCCTGGACGGCTGCCATTCTATGCCAATGGCGGGACGATGCAAGCCGGATCATCCTTCCCGGCGGGTGTCCGGTCTGCTAGAATAAGGATGCCGTCCGCGTCCCCGGACGCGGAGGACGACAGGACCCCCCAAGCGACGGAGGAGCGGAATGAGCCTACCCCAAACGGCGGATATCGTCATCGTCGGCGGCGGCGTCATCGGCGCCAGCACCGCCTACCACCTGGCCAAGCGCGGGGCCGGGAAAGTCGTCCTCCTGGAGAGGCTGCCCTATTTCGGGGCCGAGTCCACCGGCAAGTGCGCCGGCGGGGTGCGGGCCCACTTCGATACCGAGATCAACTGCCGCCTGTCCCAGCTGAGCCTGGCCGCCTTCGACCGCTTCGAGGCCGAGACTGGGGCCACGGCGGACTATCGCAAGATCGGCTACCTCTTCGTCCTGACCCGGCAAGCCGATGCGGACGCCTTCCGCGGCCAGATGGACATGCACCTGCGGCTGGGCATCCGGACGGAGTGGCTGGACGGCGAAGAGGTCCGGCGGCGGCTGCCGATGATGAGCTTCGACGACGCCCTGGCCGGGCTGCTCGGTCCGGACGACGGCCTGGCCGACAACGGCTCGGTCGTCCAGGGCTACATCTCCGCGGGATCCCGCCTGGGCGTCCGAGCCCTGACCGGGATCGAGGTCACCGGCATCCGCCTGGAATCCGGGCGGGTGGCCGGCCTGGAGACGGACCAGGGTCCGATCGCGGCGCCCGTCGTGGTCGTCGCGGCCGGAGCCTGGTCGGGGCTGGTCGGCCGCATGGCCGGGATCGATGTCCCGGTCGAGCCGATCCGGCGCCAGCTGTTCACGACCACGCCCACCCCGGAGATCCCGGCCGGCTGGACCTTCGTCATCGACTTCGCCACCAACCTCTATTTCCACCGGGAAGGCCCGGGGCTTCTGTCCGGCATGTCCCGGGCCGATGAGCCTCCCGCTTTCAACCAGACCGTTGACGAGGACTGGGAGCTGGCCCATCTGGAGGCCGCCGCCGCGCGCCTGCCGCTCATGGAAAAGGTCGGAATCGCCCGCCGCTGGGCCGGCCTCTATGAAGTGACCCCCGACCATCATCCCATCATCGGCCCGGTCCGGGACGTCCCGGGGCTGTTCCTCAACACCGGCTTCTCGGGCCACGGCTTCATGCACAGCCCCGCGGCCGGGCTGCTCCTGGCCGAAGCCATCCTGGACGGACGGGCGACGACGCTGGACATCTCCTCGCTCCGCCCGGAGCGCTTCCGCGAAGGCGAGCTGCTCCACGAGTACAACGTCTTTTGATCGGCCGCGATCCGAAACAGCCATGCGACTCCTCGGACGGCCCGCCGCCGCGGGGCGCTTCACCCGGCGCGGAGAAGGATACCGGCTGGAGGCCGAGGTCCGGGCCTGCCCGGGAGGCTGGGTCCTGACCGGCTTCGCCTCGGGCCGCCTGGGCCGCGTCGAGGCTTTCAGGGCTCCGGCGCCGCGGCGCTTCCTCCTCAACAATTGGCAGTCCTGGGGTCCCTGTCAAGCCCTGGACCTCGGCGGTTCTCTCGAGGGCGTCGCCGAGCGAATGGATGGCTACAGTCCCTGGGTCTTCACGCCCATCCCCGACCTCTTCCGCGGATTCGTGGTCAGCGACTCCTTTATCGCCTGGGAAGACACCCTGGCCGGCTTTCTATCCTCGCGCCTGGCCCATCCCTATTTCGTCGTCGAGGGCGACGAGGTGGCCGGCTACTGGGATTTCTTCGACATCGACGCGGCCGATCCGGTCCGGCTCGAGCCGCTGGTCATCCTGCGCGGCGCTCCGGCGGAAGCCCTGCTGGAGGCCTACGCGGACCGGGCCGCCGTCGAAGAGGGCGTGGGGGTGCCGGCGGCTTGTCCGGTCGGCTGGTCCAGCTGGTACCAGTACTTCACCGGCTTGACCGGCGCCGACCTGGCCAAGAACTTGCGCTTGGCGGCGCGAGGCTACCCCTTCGAGGTCTTTCAGATCGACGACGGCTACGAGTCCGACATCGGCGACTGGCTGAGCGTCAAGCCCGGCTTTCCGGGTCCCGCCGCCCTGGCCGAGGACATCCGCGCGGCCGGCTTCAGGGCCGGAATCTGGACGGCCCCTTTCAGCGCTTCGGAGACATCCGAGCTCTTCGGCCGCCATCCCGGCTGGTTCGTCTCCGAGGCCGGACGCCCCAAGCCCTGCTACAAGGGCTGGAAGAAGACGATCTACGCCTTGGACACGACTCACCCGGAGGCGCTGGCTTGGCTGGAGGAGACCATCGGCGCTTTCCGCCGCATGGGCTATTCCTACTTCAAGGTCGACTTCCTGTTCGCCGCGGCGATGCCGGGAGACCGGCATGAAACGGTGACTCCGATCCAGGCCTACCGTAAGGGGATGGAATCCATCCGCCGGGCCGCCGGCGGGGGATTCGTTTTGGCCTGCGGCGCGCCCCTGCTGGCCTCGCTGGGCTTTTGCCAGGGCATGAGGGTGGGGGAGGACACCGCCCCGTTCTGGGATCCCGCCAAGAAGGGGCTGCAGGGGCCCAACGCCTCCATCGCCCTGAAGAACTCCATCCTGCGCTGGTTCATGCACCGCCGCTGGTGGCTCAACGATCCCGACTGCCTGCTGCTGCGGGAGAAGGACATCCAGCTGACCTATGAGGAGAAAGCCCTCTACGCCCGGGTTTGCGGGCTCCTGGACGCCATGCTCATCGAGAGCGACGACCTGGAGCTGGTCGACGAGCGCGGCCGGGACCTCCTGCGCGAGGCCGTCTCTCTGCAAGGCGGGCGGCCCTCCGTGCGGGGGGTGCTGGAGGACGACCTCTATCTCATCGAATCCGCCGGCGGGCCGGCCGGGCCCCGCCGCTACGCCGCCAACCTGTCCGAGCGGCCGCGGATCGTCGAGGGGCGCGCGGTCGCCCCCCGCTCCGGCCTCTTTCTCTAGAAGCCGAGAGTCAGGCCGCCCAGGAGACGGAAGCCGCCCAGATCGACGCGGTCGTCGTAGGGATCGATCCGCAGGACGCTGTACTTTCCCTCGGCGGCGAGGGCGATGTGCTCGCCGAGCCGGAGGCCGGTCCCCGCGGCGATCTGGAAGGAGATGTCTTTTCCCGTGACGTTGTAGGCCGTTAGAAACGGGCTGGAGATGTGGATCTTGTAGAGGGCGAGGCCGGGGCCGATCTTGAGATAAGGCGTGAAAGGCCCGAGCGACCACTCCTGCTTGAGGAAGATCTCGAAGCCCGAGACGCTGAGGGAGAACAGGTCGCCGAAGAGCCCGATCGCGGCTTCGCGGCTGTATCCGGCCTCATAGGCCAGGCCGAGATAGACGCCGCGCGAGAGGCGGATGGCCAGAGAGGGGACGGCCACGGTTCCCGTTCCGAAGACCCCCCTCAGGTCGGCGTCTTTGAGGGTCCGCAGCCCGTAGAGAAATCCGATCTGGCCGTCGAAGCCCCGGGCCGCGACGGCCAGGGCCAGGAGCAGCAGGAGGAACGGCGCGATCCGCTTCATCGGCCGGGGGGGGTCAGATCCGGGCTTCCGCGGGATCGCTCTCGCGCCCGTCGGCCCAAACGGCCGTGACGCGGTAGAGGAAGGCGTCGTCCTTCTTGACCGCGCGGGCGTAGTAGAGAAGCTGCGGGCCGGTCGTCTCGCCGATCTTCTCGAAGGGCGCCGCCTCGTCGGCCGCGTCCCGCCGGTAGATCCGGTATCGGGCCGGGGCTTCGGCGTTCTTGGGATGGGGCTGCCAGGTCAGCTTGTCGACATACTCCTTGAAGAAGTAGAGGTCGTTGACCAGGCGCTCGATCTTGAGGTTGATCGGCGGATAGAGCGGCGCGAAGCCGGCGAAGGCCTTCAGGCAGAGGCTGGTCAGGGCGTAGTTGACCCCGTCCGCCGTCGTCAGATCGGTCCATTCCCTCCCGTCCGGACTGATGAAGCCTTGGCCGGGAGCGGCCTCGAAGACGGCGGCGCCGATCGGATGCTCCAGGGGAATGGGATACTCGTCGCCGTCCGTCCGCAGCCCGACGACGACGGAGAACCGCTGACCGAGGCGCAGGGGCACGGACGAGCTCAACGGGATGGTCATCAGGCCCGAGACGGAGAAGGCGCCCGACTGCTGGGCCGCCAGGGCGCCGCTTCGGGGGCGGCCGGGCAGGGGATCGAGGTAGACCGAGATGTCGTAGGTCCCGGAGCCGGTGAAGGCGTAGAATCCCACCGCCGCCAGGGGATCGGTCGACGAGGCGATATGCTGGACGGCGAACCAGCCCGTCTCGCCCTCGAATCCGATGCGGGCCGTGCAGCCGTTGGGATCGTAGGCGTACTGAACGGTATAGCCCGAGCGGGGGTCGGCCGTGATGGCGGCCGCGAAGGACCCGCGGGCCAAGCCCGCGTCGTAGTAAGAGACGTAGAAGTAGCCCCCGTCTCCCCAGGCGGTCCCCAGGCTGTTCTTGCAGAGAAAGGCGCCGTCGCCGGGAGGCTGGGGCGAGAACCGGGCGCGGTCGAAAGCATCGTCCCACCCGGCCACGGCCACGGCCCGGACCTGGCCCTGGGGCAGGGGGCTATAGTAGGAGGCCTGGGCGGCGTTGAGCAGGCCCGGGTCGTAGAGCATGTCGGCCCAGACGGCCCCGGAGTCCATCACGGCCTGCTTGATGCGGTCGTTGTCCAAGGAAGACGTCCTCGGCAGGAGATAGATGACGTTCTGGACATGCTTGACGGCCTCGGCTTCGCCCTCCGCGGCGGGCCAGGGATCGTCGGCCTCGCGGACGGGATCGGCCCAGCGGGCCAGAGCGCCGACGACGGCGTCCAGCGACATCGCGCCGGCCAGGCCGGACCGGAGATGGTTCTCGGAGAAGTCCCAGATCTCGCCGGGCCTGAGGAAGGACTCCAGCGAGGCCAAGGCGGCGAAGGCATGGGAGCCGCCGAGAGCCCCCTCGTCCCTCACGGCCGTCATTCTCTCCAGAGCTCTCAAGTCGTAGGAAGCGGGCAAGCCGGCGGCCTGATAGGCGGCGGCGGTGCCGGCCAAGCGGAGGGGATCGTGGCCCAGGGCGAGCCGGGGCTTCATGGCTTGGCCTCGGGCCGCCGAGCCCGGAAGGCTGGATCCCGCCCCGATCGCAGCGAGCGCTAGAAGGATGGCTGGGACGACGCGCTTGGACATGGAAATCTCCGCTTAGGCCCTTTGGGGCGCACCCATTGTAGCACAACCCGTCCGGTCCGGGCTCGCCTCGGCGCCGGGCTCAGCGCATTCCCCGGAGCAGGGCGGCGGCCGCTTCGGTACCGCCTCCGGCCAAGGCGGCGGCGATGGCCGCCCCGGACCTCTTCCAGGCCGTTCCCCGCCCTTTGTCGTCGGAGGCGGTCAGGAGGCCGGCGGCGTCCTCGGCCGCCACGGCATATTTCCCGGCCGCCTCGAGGGCCTTGCGGATCTCGGGCCAGCGGGCCTCGGCTTCGGCTTCGGTCGCGTAGCGGAAGAGGAAGAGCCAGTCGCCGTCCTTCTCCGCGGCGGCGGCCTCGGCGAAGCGCAGGACGTCTCCGCGAAAGAAGGGGTGGATGTTGTAGAGGCCGATGACGCCCTTGAGATATTTGCGGTGGGGCGAGGACGCGAAGCTTTCCGGCAGCCGCTTGAAGATATCCGGGGCCGGCTCTCCGGCCGGGATGAGATCGGCGGCCGCCCGGCTGAGGGCCTTCACTCCGGCCAGGCTCTCGGGGCTCTCGTCGGAGCCGGTGGCCGTGACCTGCCATCGGCCTTTCCAGAAGCTGAGGTAGTAGTCCTCCAGGTCGGCCCCTTGGCCGATGGGCAGGGACCGGCCGCGTCCGCTGGCCTTGAAGGTGTAGACCCCGAAGGCGGCCGCGGCATCCGCCATCTCGAAGATCTCCAGAGTGACCCTCTTATCCGACGGCCCCCGATAGTCGAGGGCGGCAACCCGCCGAAATCCGTATTCTTGGTAGATCTCGGCCCCGCCGTCGATGTAGACGAAGAGGTCGTCGCCGGCGTAGGCCTGGATCTCGCCCTCGGGCGTCCAGCCGGGAGCCGATCCGGCTTTGGGCAGATAGGCGGCCGGGCCGCCCGGGGCCGCTTGGGGAGCGGCAGGGGAAAGCGCCGCCGACGCCAGGAGCAGGGCCGCCGCCAGCGCGGACGCGCGGGCCCGGGACATCGTCTCAGACCGAAGCCTTGACGATCCGGACCTTGGCCAAGTCGATCTCCCCGAGGCCGCGCTGGTGGGCTTTGCGGATGCAGACGATATCGGCCGGATTGAGGCCCAGAACGGCCTTGGCGCAGTAGGCGTCGATGGCCACGCGGTCGACGCCGGCGATGACCTGGCCGGGCTTGGCCAGATCGCCGGGGCCCATGGGCCCGTTGCTGGTGATGATCTCGATCGCGTCGACGATGTTGAGGCGGGGCTTGAGGACCGTATTGAGGTCGACGATGCAGGTCTCGAGGAAGTCGATGTCGGCCGGGTCGGTCTTCCAGTTGGTCTTGTGGAAGGCCCGGTTGTTTCCGTTCAGCCCCATATGGTTCTTGAGGGTGCCGGTGAACTTGTTGCCGGCGTGGTCCTTGGTGACGGGCATGTTGATATAGAAGTCGTAGGCGTCGAGCTCCCGGACCAGGCGGGCTTCGGTCAGGGCCTGGCCGCCCGGGATGGCCACGGGCTTGAAGCCGGCCTCGTCGCGGGGGACGAGCTTGAGCCCGATCCCTTCCTCCTGGACGACTTGGCTCAGCCCGGCGCCGTCCCAATGGGCCTGGGTCAGCAGGCTGAGGCAGTCGACCCGGGAGGCGCCCGCTTCCCGGCACATGCGGATGACCGAGCGGAGGATGCCGGGCTTGGTGAACGTTCCGGGGTGCTTGCTCTGGACGTTGGGCAGGAGGGCGACCTTGGCGCCTGGGGGCACGAAGGCTTTCATGCCGCCGAGGATCTCGACGGCCTTGGCGGTCATCGCCTCGGCGTCGGAGCCGGAGACGACGGCCAGGCCGACCGGCTCGGCGGCCGAGCGGCCCCAAGCCGCGCCGCCCCCGATCAGGGCGGCCGCGCCCAGCGCGGCGCTGCGGCCGATGAATTCCCTTCGATTGATCTTGTCTTGGGCCATGAGGATCCTCCCTGAAGGCGCTCGCTCGGCCTAACGGTATCGAAATTCCTCCGATAAATCAAATGAACATCTCCGTTGCTTTCCGATTCCGTCAATCCAGGGCGAGCGCTCGATCCCTTCTTTACTCCGGCGGGCCCATGCCTTATGATGAATGCTCGAGGCGCCACGATGATCCGCTCCACCACCATCCTCTGCGTCCGGCACGGCGGCCGGGTGGCTTTGGCCGGCGACGGCCAAGTGACCCTGGACAAGACCGTTCTCAAGCATTCGGCCCGCAAGATCCGCCGCCTCTACGGCGACCGCGTCGTGGCCGGCTTCGCCGGCGCCACCTCCGACGCCTTCGCCCTCTTCGCCCGCTTCGAGGCCAAGCTGGAGGAGTACAAGGGCAACCTGTCCCGGGCGGCCATCGAGCTGGCCAAGGACTGGCGCATGGACAAGGCCTTGCGGCAGCTGCAGGCCCTGATGATCGTGGCCGACGCCGCGGACTCGTTTCTCATCTCCGGGACCGGCGACGTCGTCCAGCCCGACGACGGCATCCTGGCCATCGGCTCGGGCGGCCCCTACGCCCTGGCCGCGGCCCGGGCCCTGGTCCGCTCGGCGGCCGGGCTGACGGCGCCGGAGATCGCCCGCCAGGCCTTGGAGATCGCGGCCGAGATCTGCATCTACACCAACGACCGGATCACGGTCGAGGAGCTGTGATGGCCGAGGACAGGGACTTCGAAGCCGAGCGCACCCCGGCCGAGATCGTGGCCGAGCTGGACAAGTACATCATCGGCCAGACCGCGGCCAAGAAGGCCGTGGCCATCGCCCTGCGCAACCGCTTCCGCAGGCGCCGCGTGCCGGCCGAGCTGGCCGACGAGATCACGCCCAAGAACATCCTCATGATCGGCCCGACGGGAGTGGGCAAGACCGAGATCAGCCGCCGCCTGGCCAAGCTGACCTCCTCGCCCTTCCTCAAGATCGAGGCCAGCAAGTTCACCGAGGTCGGCTATGTCGGGCGGGACGTGGAGTCGATCGTCCGCGATCTGGTCCGCATGGCCGTGGACATGGTCCGCCAGGAGATGGCCGCCCAGACGCTGGGCAAGGCCGCGGCCGGGGTGGAGGAGAAGATCCTCGACCTGCTGGTGCCGCCGCCCCGGCGCCGGGAGGCCCCTCCGTCGGAGGACGAGTACCAGAGCCTCTACGAGACCCGGGAGAAGTACCGCCAGCAGCTCCGCCAGGGCCAGCACGAGGACAAGGTCGTGGAGATCGACGTCAAGGACAAGCCGTCCGGGCCGATGGAGATCTTCTCCAACTCCGGCATGGAGGACATCGGCCTGCAGATCCAAGAGATCCTGCCCGGATTTGCCGGCAAGACCAAGAAGCGCAAGGTCAAGGTCCACGAGGCCCGCCAGATCCTCCTCGACGAGGAGCAGCGTCGGCTGATCGACATGGACCAGGTCGGGCGCTTGGCCATCGAGCGGGTGGAGCGGTCCGGGATCGTCTTCCTGGACGAGCTGGACAAGATCGCCGGCCGCGAGCGGGGCTCCGGCCCCGAGGTCAGCCGGGAGGGCGTCCAGCGCGACCTGCTGCCGATCGTCGAAGGCACCACCGTCCATACCCGCTACGGCCTGGTCCGGACCGACCACGTCCTGTTCATCGGGGCCGGGGCCTTCAACGTGGCCAAGCCCTCGGACCTGATCCCGGAGCTGCAGGGCCGCTTCCCGATCCGGGTCGAGCTCCAGTCGCTGGCCAAAGCCGACTTCGTCCGCATCCTGACCGAGCCGGAGAACGCCCTGATCAAGCAGTACGCGGCCTTGATGGCCACCGAGGGCGTGCGGGTGGACTTCGCGGCCGGGGCCATCGACGAGGTGGCCCAGATCGCCGAGGACGTCAACCGCGAGGCCGAGGACATCGGGGCCCGCCGCCTCCACACCATCCTGGAGAAGGTCATGGAGGAGATCGCCTTCCGGGCCCCCGACGTGGAGCCCAAGACCGTGACCATCGACCGCGCCTATGTCCAGGCCCAGCTCAAGGACATCCTCAAGAGCCAGGACCTCAAGAAGTTCATCCTATGAGCCGACGCTCGCGCCGGGCCGCCCTCGCCGGGGCGGCCCTTCTCCTGCTGGCCGGCTCGGCTTGCGGCAAGAAGGGGCCGCTTCTGCCGCCGCTGCGGATCGTGCCCCAGGCCGCCGAGGACCTGCGCGCGTCCCAAATCGGGGCCCGGGTCGTCCTGGAATGGGCTAATCCCCAGTCCTACAACGACGGCTCGCCCCTGCCGGGAATCGCCGCGGTCGAGATCTGGGAGGGCCTCGAGGCGGGAGACTTCCCGGACCGGGCCCGTCTGGTCAGGTCTCTCGCGGCCGACGAGCTGGAGCCGCTGCGGATCGGCGCCGGTCCCTCCTCGCGGGCCTTGTCCTTCTCCTTCGTCCCGTCCGGAGCGGCCGCTCCCACGGGAGCGCAGCGCTTCTTCGCCCTCCGCGTCGTGGACGCCAAGCGACGGCGCGGCTCCGAGCTCAGCGCTCCCGTCGCCGTCCTCTACGTCCCGGCGCCCCGGCCCCCCTCGGGCCTCGCGGCCGCGGTCGAGGAGACGCGCATCGTCCTGACGTGGAAGCCGCCTCTGGTCAACGCCGACGGCACGACGCCGGCGGCCCTGGGCGGGTACGTCGTCCTCCGCTCGGAGGGAGGCGACGCGCCGCGCCGGCTGAGCGAGAAGCCCCTGACCGAGCCGCGCTTCGAGGACCCGGACTTCGCTTTCGGCCGGACGTACCGCTACATCGTCCGGGCGGTCGCTTCGGCCGCCGCCTCGGCCGAGAGCGAGGATTCGGATCCCCTCGAGATCAAGCCCGCTGACGCTTTTCCGCCCGCCGTTCCCGCAGGGCTGTCCGCCGCCGCCGGAGGCTCCGTCATCACCCTGTTCTGGGAGGCCGGCCGCGAGCCCGACCTGGCCGGCTACCGGGTCTGGCGCCGCGAGGCCGGGAAGGACTGGGTCCGCTTGGCCGCCGACCTCATCCCCGGCAGCGCCTACACCGACTCCACCGCCGCGCCGGGCGTGCCCTATGAGTACGCCGTCTCGGCCGTCGACGCCGCGGGCAACGAGAGCGCGCGCTGCGCTCCGGCGGCCGCGGCTTGGCGGACGCCCGACTCCCATGCCTAAGCCAAGGAGATACGCATGAAGTTCTTTCTCGACACCGCCAACCTGGACGAGATCCGCGAAGTCGCCGGATGGGGCGTCCTCGACGGCGTCACGACCAATCCCTCTCTCGTGGCCAAGGAGAAGATGAGGTTCGAGGACCTGGTCAAGGCCATCTGCGCCGTCTGCCCGGGCCCCGTCAGCGCCGAAGCCGTCTCCGACCAGGCGCCCGCGATCATCGCCGAGGGCCGGGCCCTGGCCGCCTTGGCGCCCAATATCGCGGTCAAGATCCCCATCACCATCGAGGGCCTGAAGGCCATCAAGGTCCTGGCCTCCGAGGGCGTCGCCGTCAACACCACCCTCATCTTCTCGCCCGGCCAGGCCCTCCTGGCCGCCAAGGCCGGGGCCCGCTTCGTCAGCCCCTTCATCGGCCGTCTGGATGACGTCTCGCAGGACGGCATGGGCCTGATCGAGGAGATCTCGGGCATCTTCGACAACTACAGCTTCGACTGCCAAATCATCGTGGCCTCGGTCCGCCACCCCCGCCACGTCATCGACGCCGCCCTGATCGGCGCCGACATCTGCACCGTGCCTTTTCCGGTCATGGACAAGCTCGTCCGCCACCCCCTGACCGATCTGGGCATCGAGAAGTTCCTCAAGGACTGGGGGAAAGCCGTCAAGTGACCGGCGACCCGGTCGTGGTCGCCGGCGCGGGGCCGGCGGGGCTCTATGCCGCCTGGCGGCTGGCCCAAGCCGGCCGCGCGGTGCTCGTCCTGGAGCGCGAGCCGCTGGTGGGCGGGCTGGCCGCCGCCATCCGGATCAACGGCAACGTCTACGGCCACGGCTTCCATGCTCTCCACTCGCCCGATGCCCGCTTCCTGGATGAATGGCGGTCCCTGGCCGGGCCCGAGGCCAGGCTGTTCCCCCGCTCGGTCGGCATCAGGCTGAGGGGACGCCTCCACGACTATCCGCTGACCCTGGCCGGCGTTCGGCGCGGATTCACGCCTCCGCAGATCGGGCTCGGCTTGGCCGGCTTTCTGGGCGCTTCCCTCCGGGCTCCCTTCCGGAGCGGGGCTCCGGCTCACGCGGAGGAGGCCATCGTCCGGCTCTATGGCCGCTCTCTCTACCGGACCTACTTCGCGGAGTACACGGATCGATTCTGGGGCGGGCCGGCTTCGGGAATCTCGGCCCGCTTCGCCGCCGAGCGATTGCCGCGCTTCGACCCGGTCGAGAGGCTGCGGCGCGCTCTTCCCGGGCTGGGCCGGGCCCGGGGCGCCGGGCCGGCTCGTCTGACCCAGATCGGCCAGCCGGTCATGCTGACCGCCGCCCGCGGCACGGGCGCCGTGTTCGAGGCGATGGCCGAAGCGGTCCGCGGCCATGGAGGCGAAGTCAGGACGAGCGCCGAGGTTCAAGAGATCGTCTTGTCCGGCGGTCGCGTCGAGGGCGTCAGGGTCTCCGCCGGCGGGGCGGTCCGGGACATCGCCTGCCGGGCTCTCGTCTCGACCATGCCGCTGCCGGACCTTGTCGCGAGGCTTCGGCCGTCGCCGCCGCGGGAGATCTCGGCCGCGGCGGCCGGGCTGGCCCATCGCGGTCTGCTTACGGTCGGCCTCTTGGCCGCCAAGCCGCGGCTGCTGCCCCGCGGCCTGATCTACTTCCACGGCCGCGCCTTCCATAGGCTGTCCGAGCCGAGCCAGGCCGGAGTCGGCGTCACCCCCGCGGGGTCCACCCTCCTTCTGGCCGAGCTGACCGCGGATCCGGGCGAACGAGCCTGGGAGGATCGCGGGGAGCTGACGGCGGCGGTCCTCCGCGATCTCGAGGCGGAAGGGCTGGCCCGGGCGGAGGACATCCGCGAGGTCCACGTGACGGCCGCCAGGGAAGCCTATCCCCGCTATGACCTGGGCTTCGAGGCCCGCCTCGAGGCCGTCATGGATTATCTGTCGGGCCTGCCCAACCTGGCATCCACGGGGCGGCAAGGCCGTTTCGCTTTTCTGCGGATGGCCGAGGCCATGGCCGCGGCCTGGTCCGATGCGGCGGCCGCGGTCCAATGGACGGATCAGACCGAGCCGGAGTCGAGCCGCCGCGAGGCTTCGCGGGCCAGGTCGTAGGCCCGGACATCGGCCCGCCCGCCCGGGATCTCGACGTCGCTCCAAAGGATTCGCTCGTCCTGGGCCACGTCCCGCTTCAGGACCAGGCCCTCGGACAGCGTCATCGGAAGCCCTTCCCGTCCCGCCTGATCGGCGCAGTTCTCGATCAGGCCGTAGGCGTCATGGCCGCCGATGCCGTCCAGGCTCTGGCCCGACCGGAGGCCGCGCTTGGCGTAAGCGTAGACATCGGTCCGGAAGCCCTTCCAAGGGGCCAGGATCGCCTCGCCGTCCAGGACGGCCTCGGCGACGGTGGCCATGGCTTCGATGTGAACCAGGTGATAGGGCCGGCTGAAGAGGTAGAAGGGCCCGGGGCCGGTCTCGGAAGGGAACCAGTCGAGCATGGACTTCTGATAGGGATCCTCGTTGAAGCCGATGAGGAAGACGCCCCCTTTCGGCCGCGGCCCGAGGACGTAATCCGTCAGGCCGATCCGGTCCCTCCATAGGGAGGCGAAGTCGAACAGGTCGAAGACCTCCATGAGGTCATCGGTCCGGGGACCGAGCATGCCCGGGGCGGCCGTCCGCAGGCCCAAGGCGTTGGCGATCAGGGCCTGCTCGACGCCCAGCTTGGTGCCGTCCGTATAGGCGGCGCACATCTTGGGATCGAGGCCGCGCTTGGCGGCTTCGGGGACGATGTCGACGGGATTGGCCGAGCGCCGCAGGTAGCCCTTGATGTTGCCGGCCATGACCGTCTGGAATCCCCATAGGCTCGTCTCGCGGTGCAGGCGCATCAGGGCGGCCGGCTGGTCCCCGTCGCAGGACGTGTAGACGACGCCGCGGCGCCGCGCCAGCTCCAGGAACCAGGGCCCGAAAGCCAGATCGGCCTCCGAGTTCATCATGACCAGATGCTTGCCGCGGCGGAGGGCTTCCGCGTCGAATGCGGCGGCTTCGGCCAAGGCGCTCGAGGCGTCGAGAAAGACGGACGCGGCTTCGCTCCGGGCCAGGAGGCCGGCGTCCTCGCAGACGGCCAGGCGCCCCCGCCGCACCGCCTCGGCCAGCCCGCCTTCGCTGTCGACGGCCAAGGGCTCGAGGCCGAGCGCCCGGGCCGTCTCCCAAGCCTTGCCGGGATCGACGTCGGCCACTCCGAGACAGCGGACACCGGGAGTGATCATGCTTTGGTAAAGGATGCCCTTACCCGCCGATCCGCATCCGGCCAGGACGAAAGGGATAGGCGAAGGGAGAGCCTGAAGGCGGGCGAGCAGGTCTGACATGGGGAGCCTCCTCGCCGCATTCTAACAGGATTGCCCGGCCCGGCCCAAGAAGGCCTCCCTTTCTTTCCGCTTCGGCCTGACTTTTCGTCCGGACCATGATATATTTTTACGCGGAGGCGTGTGGCCCGGATAAGATGAAAAAGCTCCGCAGGCTCCGGCGATTCGCCGTCTCGCTGCTCGTCCTGGCCGTCCTGGCCGGGGCCGGGATCGCGGTCAAGAATATCGTCCTGCGCCAGATCCGGGTCCGCATCGAGTCCACGTTCCACTACACCAAGCTGCGCTTCCGGGTCATCCCGCCCGCCGTCATCCTGGAAGACGTCCGCTCCGCGACGGTCTCGCCTTTCTTCACGGCCAAGTCCGTCGTCCTGAACATCCCCGCCCTGGCCCTCTTTCAGCGCGACAGGCCCCTGACCGTCTTCATCGATCAGCCGGTCCTCCGCCTCTACCAGAGCGATCCGGACCAGCCTCCGGCCCGCCTCGGCCTTCGCCTGCCGTTCTCCATCCAAGCGGGCTACATCAGGAACGGGGAATTCGCCTTCTGGAGCCGAGGCGTCTCCGGCCGGGCGACCGGATTCAAGGCGGCCTTCCGGCAGACCCGCGACACGTTCTTCCTCCAGGCCGAGTCCCCGGAGGCCGTCATCATGGCCGACAACATGGACCGCCCCGTCTCCGGACGGGTCCGCGGCCTCGTCGAAGGCCGGGGCAACCGCCTGACTCTCCACCGGCTGATCTTTGACGGGCCCGACGCGGTCCTCAAGCTCAAGGGGATCCTCTTCAACGAGACCCGGGTCACCTATGACCTGCAGGCCAGCTTGCGGGCGCCCATGGCCCGGGTGGCGGACTTTCTGAACCTCCCCTTCACCTGGGAGGCCCGGGTGGAAGCCCTGGGGCGCGTCGCCAACACGGAGGGTCCCCTGGCGATTGAGGCCGATCTGAAGGCCCCCGTCATGCGCCTCAACGGCGAATCGCTGGGGAAGGTCGAGGGGCCTCTCGCGCTGGGCGCCGGCCCCCTGGGCACGCTGCGCCTGACCCTCCATCCTCCGGCCGGGCCGGCCGGGAAGCTGGATCTCGAATTCGGTCCCGGCTATGTGGAGGGCACGGCCCGGACGCTCTTCATCGACGCCGTCCTCAAGGAATTCCGGGTCCCTTGGCCGGTGGGTTCGCCCGTGGACGGCACGTTCCGCGTCGCGAATCGCGGCGTGCGCATCCGCGGCACGATCTTGGGCGATCCCGCCGGGTCCGTGGTCGACGGGCGCTACCCGTTCCGGGGACCGTTCGACGTGACCTGGAACGGGCCCGAGCAGAGGCTGACCTTCGCTTCGGACAGGCTCGAATCCGTCTTTGGCGCGCTGCGGGCCAGGGGCGGCGTCGAGATCGGCCGCGAAGTCGCCGTGACCATCGACGGCGAGGTCTCCGACGTCCGGACGGCCCGCGATTTTGCGTCCCGGATTCTGGGCCCGATCGGCATCCCGGAGATCCGCGGCCGCGGCACGGCCGCGATCAACATCCTGGGCTCCTTTCAGAGGCCCCAGGCCAAGGTCTCCTTCACCCTGGCGCCGGCCGGATTCGACGCCTTCGACGCCGCCTCCGCCGAAGGCTCCGTGGGCCTGTCGCGGGGAACGGCCACGGGAGTCGTCCGGATCGACGATCCCGACGCCAAGGGCGAGATCCGCCTGCAAGCCGGCCGCGGCAGCTTCGAGGTCGACGCCACGGTCCAGGAAGCTCGCCTCGAGCGCGTCCTGTCCGCCCTGAGCCTGCCCCTGCCCTTGCGGGGAACGGCGGCGGGCGACCTGTTGGTCAAGTCTTCGCCCTCGGCTCTGGGCGTGAAAGGCCGGCTGAGGACCGAGTCCATGGAGGCGGCCGGTCTGACCTGGACGGGCGTTCAGACGGACTTGGAGTGGAATTCGCCCGCCTCGCGCCTGGTTCTGAACGGCCTGCAGGCGGGCCTGTTCGGCGGCCGCGTCTCCGGCAGCCTCCGCCTCGGGGTCAAGGACTTGGCCTATGAAGCCGACTTGAAAGCGGAGGGGCTCGACCTCTCCGCCGTCGCCGCCGGCTTGCGCGGCGTCGCCGGGTTCACCCTGGCCGGCCAGGGCGTCCTGGACCAGCGTCCGGCCGAGGGCTTGCTCACGGTCAAGGGGCTGGGCTTCCGGACCATCGGACCCGCCGACGCTTCGGGATCCCTCTCGGCCGGCTTTCAGGATGGACGGGCCACCGTCAAGCTGAACGGCCGCCTCGATCCCGGCGGCAACGAGCTCACCGCCGTCCTGTCCGGTCCGCGGGGCGGGGAGGGCTTTCTGGTCACGGCCCGCGGCCGCCTGGTCCGTCCCGATCTGATCATCCCCTGGAAGGGGATCCGGGCGGAAGCCGACTACCTCGTCGATATCCGCGGCGGCGGGGAAGGGATCAGGCTGGATGGCGCCGTGGACGTCAAGGGCAGCCTCCTGACCATCAAGGATTTTCCCCACGCCCTGACGGAGTTCTCGGCCCTGTTCCGGCTCCAGAACGCCAAGGCCGCCCTGCGCTCCTTCCAAGGCCGGATGGCCGGCGGCACGGTCCAAGGGACGGGACAGATCACCCTCGGACGGCAGGGGCTGGAGACGGTCGACGTGTCCCTGGGCGGACGCGGCCTGTCCCTGGCCCTCCTCGAAGGCACGAGGACCTTGGCCGATCTGGATCTGCGCCTGGAGGGCGACAAGGACCGAACGGTCCTCTCCGGCGGAGCCGACATCAAGCAGCTCACCTGGCGCCGCGAATTCTCCGATCCGATCGCCTTCAACTTCCCGCGGCGCGCCTACGGCGCGGACCGGGGATTCCTGGACGGCCTGGTCCTCGACATCCGCCTGCGGACCGAGGAAGGGGCGGTCGTGGAGAACTCCATGGGCCGCGTCCAGGGCGGCTTTGACCTGACCCTCTCCGGCACGGTCGAAGCGCCGATCATCCTGGGCGACATCGAGGCCTCGCGGGGCGAGGTCACGTTCCTGGATCGCTCCTTCCGGGTCGTCCAGGGGCGTCTGAGCTTCTTCAATCCTTCCACCGTCGAGCCCTACCTCGACTTCCGGGGCGAGACCTTCCTCAAGGACTACCGGGTCTCCTTCTCCCTGACCGGGCGGGTCGATCGCCTGCGGCCCGAGTTCGCCTCCTCTCCGCCTCTGCCGTCCGAGGACGTCCTGGCCTTGCTGGCCCTGGGCGAATCCTTCAAGCGGACCTACCGCTACGAATCCAGCGCCGGCATGGGCACCGGATCGCTGCTCTCGTTCCAGCTGGCCGAAGCGGCCCAGAAGCGGGCCGAGAAGCTGTTCGCCCTGGACAGCTTCCGCATCGACCCCTTCGTGCTGGGAGCGTCCACCGAGATGACCGCCCGCCTGACGGTGGGCAAGAATATCTCCAGCAACGTCGTCCTGCTCTACTCCACGAATCTGGCCAGCCAGCGCGAAGACCTGGTCAGGCTGGAGTGGGATTTCAGCCCGAGCTTCGCGCTGGTCGCCATGCGCGACGAGCGCGGGCGCCTGAGCCTCGATGCCAAGGTCCGCAAGCGCTTCTAAGATCCCCCGGGCCGCGGCCTGGGCCGGGCTGGTCTGGGCCGGGCTCGGCTTGGCCGCCTTCGCGAGCGGCCGGACGACACCTCCCGCCGAGCGGATCGCCGCCGTGGCCGTCCTGGTGGACGGCCGGCCGGCCGACGCCGACTTCGTCCAGCTGGTCCCGCTGCGGGCCGGCCAGGACTTCTCGCCCCGCATCGCCGACGAGGCTCTCCGCCAGCTCTACCGGACCGGCCTGTTCGCGGATATCCGCATCCTGCGCCGGGAGGAAGAAGGGCTGAGCCTGACCGTCGAGCTGGAGCGCCGGTTGACCGTCCGCGACGTGACCTTCCGGGGAGGGGAGGGGCCGGCTGCCCGCCTGCCGCGCGAGAAGGTCTTCTCCATCCGGGCCGGCGCGGCCTATACCGAGTCCAAGCGGTCCCGGGCCGAGAACGAGATCCGCGAGGCCCTCCGCCGCGAAGGCTACCTCAGCTGCGTCGTCATCAGCTCGGTCCGCCGGGTCGAGGGCCACCCGGCGATGGACGTCCTCTTCGAGGTCGACCTGGGGGCCCGCTTCACCGTCCGCGAGATCAGCTTCAAGGGCCGGCCCATCCTCCCTCCGGCCGAGCTCCAGGCGCTGTTGACGACCGGCCCGGGCCAGCCCTACAACCCGGCTCTCCTGGAGGAGGACACGGCCCGGCTGAAGTCCGCTTACCGGGCCCTCGGCTACCCGCGGGCTGACGTGGCCGTCCGGGGGAGGGTCTTCCACGAGGCCGACCAGACCGTCTCACTGAGCTACTTCGTCGTCCCCGGCGACCGGGTCGTCATCGAGGCGGTCGGGGCGAAAGTCGACACGGCGCCCTTGCGGGAGATCTGGGAGCAGGACGTCTTCGAAGACTGGGCCGTCAGCCGGTCGGAAGCCCGCATCCTGGCCGAGATGCGCTCCCGCGGCTACGTCCTGGCCGCCGTCACGTCCCGCCTGGAGCGATCGCCCGACGCGCTGCGGGTCGTCCATGCCGTGGAGCCGGGAGTCAAGCTGCGCTTGCGGGACGTCCTCTTCGAGGGAGTCCGGCATTTCACGCCCGACGAGCTGCGGCGCGAGCTCGGCATCGGGCCCCGCCTGCCCGTAGTCGCCGTCTTGAACGGGAGCGAGGCCTATGCCCTGCCCGAGAGGGTGGCCGCCCTCTACCAGGCCCGGGGCTTCCCGGAAGCCCGGGCCGAGCTGGGCTTCCGGCCGGACGGCCTGGCGGCCGACGTCGTGCTGACCGTGACGGAGGGACCCCGGCGGACGATCGGCCGGGTCTCGATCACCGGCGCCGCGCTCTTCCCGACCGCGGATCTGCTGGCCCACATCGCCTCCAAGCCCGGCGCGGCCTTCACCTCCACGGCCGTGCAGCGGGACGTCGGCCGCCTCGAATCCTACTACGCCGACCGGGGCGTGCGCGAGACCAAGATCGCGGCGGCCGTCTCCCGGTCGTCCGAGAACGTCTATGGCCTGGAGTTCCGGATCGTCGAAGGGCGCCGCTTCCGGGTCGACCGGATCGTGGTCACCGGATCGCCGCTGACCCGCCGCCGCCTCATCGACCGCCAAATGAGGATCCGGGAGGGCGATTGGGCCGGAGCCGAGGCTATCCAGGAGAGCCGCCGCAGCCTGGAGCAGCTGGGCGTCTTCTCGGAGGTCCGCATCGAGGAAGTGCCGACCGGGCCCGAGGCCGTCAACCTGATCGTCAGCCTGCGCGAGGGCCAGCGCAACCAGATCAGCTTGGGCGCGGGCCTGGAGACCAAGAACGAGCCGGTGACTCTGGACCTGGGCGAGAACGTCATCGGGCCGCGGGCCACGGCGGAATACATCCGCGGCAACGTCTTCGGCCGGGCCGCCCAATTCAGCCTGGTCGGCCAGTTCAGCGCCCGGGAGAAGCGGGCGGTCGCCTCCTGGGAGGAGCCCTACCTCTTCGGCTGGCCGGTCCCGGTGGCGCTCAACGGCTGGATCGAGCGGGAGGACCGGGAGAGCTACGGCTTTGATCGTCGCGGCATCAGCCTGACGGCGACCCGGCCCCTGGCCTCGGGCTGGACGTCGCTGACCACCCTGCGCTGGGCCAGCACGACCCTCTACTTCCTGGAGATCGAGGAGAACGAGGTCGACCGCCAGCACTTCCCCTTCTCCGCCACCTCGGTCTCCGAGACGTTCCTTCTCGACAAGCGCGACGACTCCTTCAACCCGGAGCGCGGCTTCTTCTTCAGCGCCGCGCTGGATTGGGCCTACCCCCTGTTCCGGGCCGAGTCCGACTACATCAAGACCTTCATCAAGTACCAGGTCTACAAGCCCGTCTTCGGCCGCTGGAGCCTGAGCCTGACGGGCCGGGGCGGCCTGGCCATGGGGCGCATGCCGATCCACGAGCGGTTCTTCGCCGGGGGCAGCAACTCCTTCCGCGGCCGCTCCTTCGACCGGCTGGGCCCCAAGGACGCCCGCTCCGACATGCCCGTCGGCGGCAAGGCCATCCTGGTGATCAACGCCGAGCTGGCCTTCCCCCTGCTGGCCTCGCTGCCGGACCTGTCCGGAGCCTTCTTCTACGACGTCGGCAACGTCTTCCTCCATCGCGGCGACTTCAGCCTGTCCGGCCTGGAGAATGCCGTCGGCTTCGGGCTCCGCTACCGGACGCCGTTGGGGCCGATCCGCTTCGACCTGGGCTGGAACCTCAACGCGCCGAAAGACCAGCGCCAGCCGCTGGCCTTCATCACCATCGGGAACGTGTTCTGACATGCGCACCGTCCCCGCCCTCCTGTTCGCGGCCGCCGTCCTAGCGGCCGTCCCCCCGCCGGCCGCGGCCCAATCCCGGCCCGTCGACTGCATCGCAGCTGTCGTCGCGGGCGAGGCCGTCAGCCGCTTCGATGTCGAGGCCGCCGAGGCCGTCGGCTTGTTCGGGCCCGTCGGCGCGTCCGACCCGGCGGTCCGGAGGCTGGCCGTCCTGGACCGGTTCATCGACCAGAAGCTGATCCTCGACCAGGTCCGCTCCGCCCCGGCGGCCGATGCGGCCGCCGTCGACACGGAATGGCGGCGCTTGTCGGCGCGCATCGGTCCCGAAGCGCTGGCCGCCCGGCTCGGCCGCCTCGGGCTCGCCGAGATCGACCTCCGCCCCTACGTCGAGGAGAGGGTCCGCTGCCGCCGCGTGCTCGACGAGCGCTTCGGCCGGACCGTCAGCGTCAGCTTGCGGGAGATCGAAGCCTACTACGCGGACGTCTATGCCCCGGCCCGGCGGGCCGAGAGCCGGGTGGCCGAGCCCCTGGTCGACGTCCTGGACGCCATCGAGGCCGAGATCAAGAAGGCCAAGATCGAGGCCCAGGCGGCCGCCTGGATCGACGGCTTGCGGGAGCAGGGCGAGGTGGAAGTGCGGCGCGACTGCCTGCGCTGAAGGAGCGAACGATGAAGAAAGCCGTCTTCCTTTTTCCCGGCCAGGGTTCGCAAGCGGTGGGCATGGGCCGGAGCCTCTACGACCGGTCCGAGGAGGCTCGGCGCCTTTTCCAGACCGCCGACGAGGTCCTCGGCTTCCCGCTCTCGCGGCTCTGCTTCGAAGGCCCCGAAGAGGAGCTGCGTCTGACGATCAACACCCAGCCCGCCCTCTTGGTGGTCAGCCTGGCCGCCTTCCGCCTCCTCGGCCGCCTCCCGGCGGTCGCGGCCGGCCACAGCCTCGGCGAATACTCGGCCCTGGTCGCCGCGGGATCCCTGGCTTTCGAGGATGCCGTGGCCCTGGTCCGCCGCCGCGGCCAGTATATGCAGGAGGCCGTCCCGGCCGGCGTGGGGGCCATGGCCGCGGTCCTGGGCCTGCCATACGACGAGCTGGTCGGACGGCTGGCCCAGGTCCAAAGCGGCCTGGTCCAAGTGGCCAACTGGAACAGCCCCGACCAGATCGTCATCTCGGGCCACAAGGCGGCCGTCGAGGAGGCCCTGGCTCTGGCCAAGCCGCCCAAGGCCGTCCTGCTCCCGGTCAGCGGGCCCTTCCATTCGCCGTTGATGAAGCCGGCCTCGGACCGCCTGGCGGCCGATCTGGACGCGGCCGCTTTCCGGGATCCGGCCTTTCCCGTCCTCAACAACGTCGACGCCCGGCCGGTCCGGACCGGGGCCGAGGCCCGCGACGGCCTGAAGCGCCAGGTCTGCGGCCCGGTCCTGTGGACCAAGGCCATGGACGGCCTGCGCGAGGAGAGCATCGACGTCTTCGTCGAGCTGGGGCCCGGCCGGGTGCTGTCCGGCCTGATGAAGCGGATCGGCCGCGGCTGGCCGCATCCTTTCACCCTGGCCGGAGTGGAGGACGCGGAGTCGCTGGACCGGACGTCCGCCCTCCTGTGAGCCGGGGGACGATCAGCGCCGGGCCGGCTCGGCCCGGACCAGGCGCGGTCCGTACTTGAGGAAGACTTCCAGGCCGGACAGCACCGCCGCCGCCAGGGCCAGGAGGAGGAAGATCCTCGGTCCGGCCGTGAAACGGCCCAGCCAGTCCGGCTCCAGCAGCAACAGGACGATGGCGGCGCTTTCCAGCCAGACCTTGATCTTGCCCGCGGCGGAGGCGGCGATGACGATGCCTTTGGCGGCGGCGATGGCCCGAAAGCCGGTCACGGCCAGCTCGCGGCCGATGATGATCACGGCGATCCAGGCCGGGACGCCGCCCGTCTCGACCAGGCAGACGAAGGCGGCCGTCAGGAGGAGCTTGTCGGCGATGGGGTCGAGGAGCTTGCCCAGCTCGGTCACGGTGTTGGTCCGGCGGGCCAGGATGCCGTCCACCGCGTCGGTCAGCATGGCCAGAAGAAAGACGCCCAAGGCGGCCACGTTGTGGCCGGGGAAGCCCCACAGCAGGAAGACCATCAGGACGGGGACCAGCAGGATGCGGAAGGTCGTCAGGATGTTGGGCGCGTTCACGGCGGCCGTAGCGTATCCCAGTTGCGGACCGGGGTCAAACGGGCGGGTTGCATCGTCCGGCGGCCGGCATTAGAATCGGGCCACCGCCCGCAGCCGCGGATGCCGCTTGGAAGGAGATGGAATCATGACCCTCGCCCGCCCGGCCTCGCCCCGCCGCGTCGGATCAGCCCTGGCCGTCCTGGCGGCCCTCGCCGCCCTGGCCTTGGCCCAAGCCCCGGCCCGCAAGCCCGAACGGATCACGGGCGCCGATCCTCAACGGCGGCTGGCCGGCTACGAGGAGCTGGTCCGGATGAAGGCCGCCTCGCCGACCAAGGACCTGGCTTGGCAGTTCCTCGGCCCGACCAACATCAGCGGCCGGATCACCGACGTGGCCGTCGTCCCGCCCAAGGGCCGGGCTTATACCATCTACGCCGGCTCGGCCTCGGGCGGCGTCTGGAAGACGGACAACGAGGGCACCACTTGGGCGCCCATCTTCGACCAGGGCCCGTCGGCGGCGGTGGGAACCCTGGCCCTGGACCCCTCCAACCCTCAGGTCCTCTACGTCGGCACGGGCGAGGCCAATATCTTCCGCAGCTCCCAGTCCGGGACCGGAGTCTACAAGACCGCCGACGGCGGCCGGACCTGGGCCCATCTCGGCCTGGCCGCGACCCAGACCATCTCCCGCATCGTCGTCCATCCGACCGACGGCCGGACCGTCTACGTGGCCGCCTCGGGCCGGGAGTGGACGACGAATCCCGAGCGGGGCGTCTACAAGACGACCGACGGCGGCGCGACCTGGGACAAGGTCCTTGGGGGCGACGACGAGACGGGGGCCATCGATCTGCGGATGGATCCGGAAGATCCCCAGACCCTCTACGCCGCCACCTGGCAGCGGACGCGCCGGAAGTGGAACGATCCCCGCAACACGCCGGACACCGCGGGCAGCGGGGTCTGGAAGACGGTCGACGGCGGCGCCGCCTGGAAGCCGATCAACGAGGGGCTTCCCGAGGCCCGCTTCCGCGGCCGGATCGGCCTGGACGTCTGCCTGTCCAAGCCCCATGTCCTCTATGCCTTCGTCGACAACTACGAGAAGTCCCGCGATCCGAGCCAGGACGAGCGGCTGGACGTCTACGGCCTGCCCTCGTCCGGCATCATCAAGGGGGCGACCGTCTATCGCTCGGACGACAAAGGCGCCTCCTGGCGGCAGGTCAGCGGCTTGACCCCGGAGCAGAAGTCCTTCATGGAGCGCCACTCCAACACTTACGGCTGGGTCTTCGGCCAGATCCGGGTCGATCCCAGCGATCCCGACACCGTCTACACCATGGGCATCCCGCTTTGCGTCTCCAACGACGGCGGCCGGACCTTCCGCGTCTTGGACGGCCCGGGCGGCGACCACCACGCCCTGTGGATCGACCCCGTCAACGGCGACTACATGGTCAAGGGCTTCGACCAAGGCGTGGCCGTGACCTACGACCGGGGCCGGACCTGGCGGTACTTCCAGAGCCAGGTCCCGGTGGCCCAATTCTTCAACATCGCCTACGACATGGCCGTCCCGTTCAAGGTCTACGGCTCGATGCAGGATCACGGCAGCTTCCGGGCCCCGGTCGACCTGTCGCGCGGGCGCGGCCGCATCCCGGCCCAGGAATTCCAGGACGCCCCCGGGGGGGAGGGATCGAATCACGCCATCGATCCGACGAATCCGGACATCGTCTTCTCGGCCGGTTTCTACGGCACGATCGCCCGGACGGAGTACGACAAGCCCGGCCGGGCTCCCGGCCGGCCGTTCAGCAAGAGCCTGCTGCCGAAGCCGGCCGAGGGAGAGGCGCCGCTTCGCGGCCAGTGGCTGGCTCCCTTCCTCATCTCGGCCCACGATCCGGCGACCCTCTACCACGGCATGCAGATGGTCCTGCGCTCGCGCGACCGCGGCGACACCTGGCAGCGGATCAGCCCCGACCTGAGCGCCTTCGCGGAGGCCGAGAAAGGCGACATCCCGTACCACACTCTCTTTGCCCTGGCCGAGTCGCCCCTGAAGGCCGGTCTCCTGTACGCCGGGACCGACGACGGGCGGGTCTGGATCACCCGCGACGACGGCCGGAGCTGGAATGAGATCACGCGCGGCTTGCCGTACCAGAAGTGGGTCTCGCGCCTGGCCCCCTCGCGCTTCGAGGAGGCGACGATCTATATGACCCAGAACGGCAAGCGCGACGACGATGTCGCGCCCTACGTCTGGAAGTCCTCGGATTACGGGACGACCTGGGTCTCGATCGCGGCCGGCATCCCGCTCGGCCCCGTCAATGTCATCCGCGAGGACCCGGTGGACCGGAGCATCCTCTACGTCGGGACCGACGGGGGAGTCTTCGTCAGCCGGGACCGGGGAGGGACCTGGGCCGCGCTGGGAAGCGGCCTGCCCTTCGTCTACGTCCATGACCTGATCATCCACCCCCGGGACAACATCGTCGTCATCGCCACCCACGGCCGGGGCATGTGGGCGCTGGACGCGGACCCGCTCAACGGGAAAGACCGGACCTCCGGCGCGGGCGATTGAAGAGCGGCCCGATGAGGCGCCTGGCTCGCTTGGCCCTTCTGGCCGCCGCCGTCGCGTGCTTGGCCCCGGGCGGGCTCGAGGCGGCCGACGACATCGTCCTGCGTGAGGCGCTCGTCCTCAAGCTGCCCCGCTCTTTCCAGCGCTCGGTGCTGGCCGTCGATCCGGTGGAGGCGGCGCTGGCCGCGGGCTCCTGGCGGGCTCCGCGCCTCGGAGACAAGGTCGCCTTCGGCGCCTCCGAGACGGCCTTCTGGGAGACTCAGCGGGCCGACGACAAGGGCTGGTTCGCCGGCCTCGGCGACGCCTATGTCTATATCCGCGCCGCCAGCACGCGCCCCCGGACGGCCATCCTCGACGGGCAGGGCGACGCCTACGTCTTCGTCAATGGCGAGCCCCGCATGGGCGCCAAGTACGCGGTCAAGGACGCCTACGAGTCCTGGGAGCCGCGCTTCGACTACGGCCAAGTCCCGGTTCCCCTGCGGCAGGGCGACAACCACTTCCTCTTCCGCTGCAACCGCGGCCGCTTCAAGGCCGTCCTGGCCGATCCGCCGGCCGGGCTGCTCTTCAACGGGCGCGATGCGACCCTCCCCGATATTCTGACCGGAGCCCCATTCGAAGCCTGGGGCGCCGTCGTGGTCATGAACGCGTCGGGGGAGACCCGGCGCGGCCTCTCGATCACGGCATCCGGCCCGGGACTGGAAGCGGTCTCGACGCCCATCGGCGAGCTGCAGCCCCATCGGGTCCGCAAAGTGGCCTTCCGTATGAAGGGGGAGGCCGCCGCCGAGCCGGGCCCGGGCTCGATCGTCCTGACCCTGGGCCCGATGGCGGGCACGCCGCCCCTGGAGCTTCCCCTGGAGCGCAAGTCGCCCCGCCAGAATCACCGCCGGACCTTTCTCAGCTCCATCGACGGCAGCGTCCAGTACTACGCCGTGCAGCCGGCCCAGGGTGAGGGGGAGGGCTTCCGGCCCGGCCTCGTCCTGTCGGTGCACGGGGCCTCGGTGGAGGCCATCAACCAGTCCGGATCCTATGCGGCCAAGTCCTGGACCAGCGTCGTGGCGCCGACCAACCGCCGCCCTTACGGCTTCGATTGGGAGGACTGGGGACGTCTGGATGCTCTGGAGGTCCTGGACGATTATAAGGCCCGCGAGCCCGTCGACGAGAGCCGCGTCTATCTGACCGGGCACTCCATGGGCGGGCACGGGGCCTGGATCCTGGGCGCGCTCTTCCCCGACCGCTTCGCGGCGGTCGGGCCCTCGGCCGGCTGGATCTCGTTCAAGACCTACGCCTCACGCCAGAAGGAGGAGGGCCGGACGGAGGCCGAAAAGCTGGCCTCGCGGCCGCTCCTGCAGGGCGACACCTTGGCCTTGGCCCGCAACCTGGCCGGGCTGGGCGTCTACATCCTGCACGGCGACAAGGACGAGAGCGTCCCGGTCGCCCAGGCCCGGCAGATGGCCGAAGCGCTGGCCGGATTCCATAAAGACTTCGTCTACCACGAGGAGAAGGACGCCTCGCACTGGTGGGACAAGTCCGACGAGCCCGGGACGGACTGCGTGGATTGGGCCCCGCTCTTCGACTTCTTCGCCCGCCACGCCCGCCCCCCGGCCGGGACGGTTCGCGACGTGGAGTTCACGACGCCCAATCCCGGCCTGACGTCCTCGCGCCACTGGGCCCGCATCGAAGCCCAGATCGTCCCCCTGACGGCCAGCTCGGTCCGGCTGCGGGTCGATCCCGGCGCCCGGCGTTTCTCCGGCGCGACCGATAACGTGGCCCGCCTGGCCCTGGACCTCTCCGTCCTGTCCGGGTCCGGCGCGCTGACCGTCGAGCTCGACGGCCAGTCGCTAAAAGCCGAACCGCGCGACGGGACGCTCTGGCTCTATCGAGACGGCCAGGCCTGGTCGTCCGGCGAGGCGCCCTCTCCCGGCCTCAAGGGGCCTCGGCGCAACGGGCCGTTCAAGGACGCCTTCCGCCATCGGATGATGTTCGTCTACGGGACCGCCGGCAGCGGCGAGGAGAACGCCTGGGCCTATGCCAAGGCCCGCTTCGACGCGGAGATGTTCCAGTACCAGGGCAACGGCTCGGTCGAGCTGCGGGCGGACCGGGACTTCGACGCGGCGGCCGAGCCCGACCGCGCCGTCATCCTCTACGGCAACGCCGCGACCAACGCGGCTTGGAAGGCGCTGCTCGCCGACTCGCCGGTCCAGGTCGGCCGCGGCTACGTCCAAGCCGGCCCGGAGAAGATCACGGGCCGGGACCTGGCCGTCCTCTTCCTGCGTCCGCGGCCGGGGAGCGCGACCGCCTGCGTGGGCGTCGTGTCAGGGACCGGTCTTCCGGGGATGCGCCTGACCAACGCCCGGCCCTATCTCCTGGCGGGCTACGCGCTTCCCGACCTGGTCGTCTTCGACTCGGGGCGCGGGCGGCCGGACGGCGGAGGGCTGCGCTTAGCCGGCTTCTTCGGCCCCGACTGGGGTTGGAGAGGGGGCGAATTCGCCCGCTGCAATTAGGGGAGCGGCATAGCCCCATCCCGGGACGCTATTCCCGGGATCGGCATTGAGTCGATTGATTTGGCGTTTTTACAGATGATACAATCGCCCTTCCGAGACGGAGCGGACAATCCGCGCCCGCCCCGCCGCCATCGCCCGCGAAAGGAGTCCTCCCGATGAAGCGAATCGTCATCCCGGCTCTCGTCTTCGGTCTTCTCGTCCTGGTCGCCGCCTGCAAGAAGCCGGCGCCCCAGCCCGAGGCTAAGGCCGCAGCCGAGACCTTCCAGTGGCAGATCGACCAGTTCGCCGACGTCAAGATCCTCCGCTACCAGGTCAAGGGCTTCGAGGACCTGACTCCGGCCCAGAAGGAGCTGGTCTACTACCTGAGCCAGGCGGCGCTCTGCGGGCGGGATATCACCTGGGCCCAGAACTACAAGCACAATCTGGTCATCCGCAAGACCTTGGACGCGGTCGTCGAAGGCTACAAGGGCGACCGCAACGATCCGCAGTGGCAGGCCTTCATGACCTACGTCAAGCAGGTCTGGTACGCCAACGGCATCCACCACGACTACGCCTCCGACAAGTTCGTGCCGGGCTTCACGCCGGAGTATTTCGCCGGGCTGGTCAAGGGCTCGGAGGGGGTCAAGCTCCCCCTGGCCGAAGGCCAGACGGTCGATGGCCTCCTGGACTTCCTGAAGCCGATCCTGTTCGATCCCGCGGTCGACGCCAAGAAGGTCTCGCAGGACTCCAGCCAGGATCTGGTCAAGGCCTCGGCCATCAATTTCTACGAGGGCGTGACCCAGGCGGAAGTCGAGAAGTACTATGCCGCGATGGCCAAGAAGAACGACCCCGCCCCGATCTCCTACGGCCTAAACTCGCGGCTGGTCAAGAAGGGCGGCAAGATCGTCGAGGAGACGGCCAAGATCGACGGCCTCTACGGCCCGGCCATCGCTGCGATCGTCGGCTGGCTGGAGAAGGCGGCCGGAGTGGCTGAGAACGACCAGCAGAAGAAGGTCATCGAGAAGCTCATCGCATACTACAAGACCGGCGACCTGAAGACGTTCGACGAGTACAACGTTCTCTGGGTGGCCGACACCCAGTCGCGGATCGACTTCGTCAACGGCTTCATCGAAGTCTACAACGATCCCCTGGGCCGCAAGGCCATGTGGGAGTCGAACGTCAACTTCAAGGACCTGGAAGCCACCAAGCGGGCCGACGCCATCTCGGCCGCCGCCCAGTGGTTCGAGGACCAATCGCCCATCGACCCCCGCTTCAAGAAGAAGGAGGTCAAGGGCGTCTCGGCCAAGGTCATCACCGCGGCCCAGATCGGCGGCGACTGCTATCCGGCCACACCGATCGGGATCAACCTGCCCAACGCCAACTGGATCCGCAGCCAGTACGGGTCCAAGTCCGTGACCCTGGAGAACATCACCTACGCCAGCTCCCAGGCCTCTCTCCTCTCGGGCTTCGGGGCCGAGTTCGCCGCCTCGCCCGAGGAGCTGGAGCGGTCCCGGGCCTACGGTGCCCAGACGTCCAACATCCACACCGACCTGCACGAGGTCCTCGGCCACGGCTCCGGGATCCTCCTGCCGGGCGTCACCGGGGAGGCCCTCAAGAACTACCATTCGCCGGTGGAAGAGGCCCGGGCCGACCTCTTCGCCCTCTACTACCTCATGGATCCCAAGATGATCGAGCTGGGCCTGCTGCCCTCGGTCGAGGCGGCCAAGGCCGGGTACGACAGCTACATGCGCAACGGCCTGCTGACCCAGATCGTCCGCATCAAGCCGGGCAAGACCATCGAGCAGGCCCACATGCGCTGCCGGTCCATGGTCTCCCACTGGGTCTATGAGAAGGGCCAGGCCGAGGGCGCCATCGCCAAGGAGGTCCGGGAGGGCAAGACCTATTTCGTGATCAAGGACTACGACAAGCTGCGCGGCTTGTTCGGACGGCTCCTGGCCGAAGTCCAGCGGATCACCTCCGAGGGCGACTATGAGGCGGGCAAGGCACTCATCGAGACCTACGGCGTCCAGATCGATCCCGAGCTGCACAAGGAAGTCCTGGACCGCTACGCCAAGCTGAACCTGGCTCCCTACACCGGCTTCATCAACGCCGTCTACGTCCCGGTGGTGGAGAACGGCAAGATCGTCGACGTCAAGGTCGAGTACCCCACCGACTATGTCCAGCAGATGCTGAAGTACGGCAAGGAGTACGCGTTCCTCTGAGGCTCGAGCCGGAGGCTCAGCGGGGGCCGGCCAGGAGGCGGACGGAGAAGCTTCCCTTGACCGTCTCGCCCTTGGCCAGGGGCTTGTCGTCCGCCTGGTGGTGCGGGGCGTAGAAGGAATCTCCGCCGCCGGTTGAGAAGCCCGCGGCCAGCCAGCCGATGCGGCTCCCGTCGAGGAAGGCTCGGGCCGCCAGCTCGCCGCCCGACGTCAGCAGCAGTCCGTAGCCCTTGGCGGAGGTCAGGCTGGCCCAGTCGAGGCCGGCCTTGGTCGAGCGGAAGTCGTTCGAGCCGAGGGCCGTCTGGTCGTCCTTCCACGGCCACTCGGGCGCCTGGCGGGAGCGGAAATCCCGCCCGGCGGTCAGGGCCTTCGCGGTTCCCCGCGGGCGGCCGATATGATCGGCCGGGTAGACCGACCAGAGGCCCCGCCGGCTCCAGTCCAAAGTGTCCATCTCTCGGGGCAGGTAGATGACCAGCCCCCATTGGCGGGGGTTGATCGGCGCCTCCACGGCGAAGGAATACTCGAAGTCGGCCTGCCCGGTCCCGCCGATTCTGACCTTATAGCCGCCCCGGGCTTCCTTGGACCGGCCTTGGACGGTCAGGACGACCGCTTCGCCCTCCTGAACGGCTTGGACGGACTCGACCGTCCACCCGGAGACCGTCGCGTTGAGGGGCTCGACGTCGTAGCGGAAGTCGGGCGCGCAGGGTCCCGACGTCAGGGGCAGGATCATCAGGACGGGCCCGCCGGAGAGCACCGGGACGCCGTCCGTCTCGGCTCCCAGGATCGCCCCGTTGGACTTGTCGATCGTCCAGCGGGTGGAGGGGCCGGACACGATCCAGCGGCCGCTCTCTTCCTTGAGCTCGACCGGGCCGGGGATGGCGCCCGAGAACGGCGGCACGGGGACGATCCGCGCCCACAGGGGCAGCTCGACGGCTTCGGCCCGAAAGCCCCGGGGGCTCCAGAAGTCGAGGCGGAGGACCTGCCCCGCGACGGCGTCTTCCGTCGCCGGGATCGTCAGGAGGCCGCTTCTCCGGGGCGGCAGGCTCATGGCAACCTGGCCCCGAGCCGAGCCGAGCCTCCATTCGATGCGCATCTCGGCCAAGTCGGTGAAATCGTGGCGGTTCTCCACCTCGACGACCAGAGGCCGTCCCGGCGCCGGGACCGGCAGCACGGCCGGCTTGACCCGGACCGGCGAGTAGATCTCCTTCAGGTGCCAATATTCGGGCTTCGGCCGCCGCCAGCCGTCCAGAGGCCCCCACTCGCCGTAGCCGGCGGCCCGGCCCGAAGGCAGCTGGAAGACGTCATCCAGGCCCGACCAGACCGCGCCGCCGATGACCGTGGGCGAGATGAAGACCCGCTCCCACTGTCGCTTCATCCCGACGCCCCATTGGTCGCGCAGGCCGGGATCGGCGGCCAGCTCAGCCCGGTTGTAGCAGTTCAGGTGGACATACTCGCCATAGAGGAGGGGGCGCGAAAAGTCCAGGGCCCGCTCCGGCCCCTGCGGTCCGGGATAGTGGAAGTTGGCCACAGCCATGTCCGAGGAGCCGAGGTTGTTATAGTCGCCGTAGGCCTGGTCGTGAAAGGTCTTGGGCCGGGTCGGATCGAGGGCCTCGGCGAAGGCCTTGGCTTTGGCCCAGCTGGGCCCCCAGGACGACTCGTTGGCCAGCGACCAGATGATGATCGAGGGATGGCGGCCGTGGAAGGCGATCATCTCGCCGATGGCCCGCTCCAGAAACGGATAGAGCTTGGGCTCGTCGGGGGAATTGGCCTTCCACCGGGCGTTGGCGCCGTGGCCGATCCAGACCAGCGGCGCTTCGCACTCGACGAACATCCCCAGCTCGTCGCAGGCTTCAAGAAACTCCTCGGTCGGCGGGTAGTGCGAGGTCCGGATGTAGTTGACGTTGGCCTCGCGGAAGAGCTCGACGTCGCGACGCGCCAGCTCCGGCGTCAAGCTGCGGCCGAGCAGGGGATGGGTCTCGTGGCGGTTGACGCCGCGCAGCTTGACCGGGCGGCCATTGACGTAGAGCCTCGTCCCGGCGGCTTCCACTTCGCGGAATCCGAAGCGGCGCCGGACCGTCTCGACCGTTCGGCCGTCGACTTTCAAAGTCGCGACCAAGGTGTGGAGGCGGGGATGCTCAGCCTCCCACAGGGCCGGGGCTTGGACTTCGGCCCGGTAGGACTTATCCTCGGCCGCGCCGGGGGCTAGGTCCCAAGCCGAAAGCGGCGATCCGGTGAGCTCCCGCGCGGCCCCCGCCGGGTCCAGCAAGGCCCACTCGATCCGGGCCCCGCGGGCCGCCTTGGAGCCGGCGTTGGCCAAGGTCAGGTCGGCCGTCAGGCGAGCCGAGAGGCCGTCCGGGGCCAGATCGGTTCGGATCTCCAGCCGCGAAAGATGGACCTCGGGCACGGCCATCAGCGAGACCTTGCGGACGAGGCCCCCGATCTGGTAGGCCGCGTACTGGGTGGCACTGGCCAGCTCGTCGGCCAGCGACTCGTTCTGCACCGCCACGGCGACGGTCGCGGACGCGCCCGGGTGGACAAGCCCGGTGACGTCCAGCTCGAAGGCGTTGAAGCCGCCCAGATGCGATCCGGCCAAGCGGCCGTTGACCCAGACCTTGGCCTCGCTCTGGACCGCGTCGAAGCGGAGCAGGACGCGACGCCCGGTCCAGGACTTGGGGATGGCGACCGTCTTGAGATAGCCGGCGGCGGCACCCGGCTTGACCGCGAAGCCCTGCATCGTCCAGTCCCCGGGGACGCGGATGGACGGCCAGCTCGAAGCCTGGCGCTCGCTGAGGGCCCAGAACCCCTGCGGCGGGGCGGGCCTGAACTTCCAGGTCCCGTCCAGCGACAGAAGAGGGGGCTCGGCTCCCGGCTCGGCCTCCGGGCGGGGCGTGACGGCGTAGACCGCTTCGGGCGGGCCGGCCGGAGATTCCGCGGCGCCGGCCGTCAAGGCGAGGGCGGCGGCCAGCAGCCAGAGGATTCGGGCCGGCGCGGGAAGAGCGTTTCGGACGGGCATCGCGGCTCCTTTCGTTCTCCCCAGTTTAGCCGAGGCGGGAGAAAATACAACCCCTTTCCGGTATAATCGGGCCCATGGAGAAGCCGGCCCTGACCCCGATGATGGAGCAGTATTTCCGGGTCAAGGCGCTTCATCCCGACGCCCTGCTCTTCTTCCGGCTGGGCGACTTCTACGAGCTGTTCTACGAGGACGCCCGCACGGGCTCGCGGGCCCTGGAGATCGCCCTCACCTCGCGGCAGAACGCGCCCATGTGCGGCGTGCCCTTCCACGCGGTCGATTCCTACGCGGCCCGGCTGTTGAAGCAGGGCTTCAAGGTGGCCATCTGCGAGCAGGTGGAAGACCCCCGGGCGGCCAAAGGGGTCGTCCGGCGCGAGATCGTCAAGGTCCTGACGCCGGGCACGGCCGTGGAGATCGACCTCGAGGGAGGCAAGGAAGGCGTCTTCGTGGCCGCCCTCCACTCCGGTCCCTCCGGCTGGGGTCTGGCTCTGGCCGACTTGGCGGCAGGGGAGATCCGGACTCTGGAGGGGGAGGCCTCGGACGCCAAGCCCCTCGTCGACGAGCTGTTCAAGGCCTCGCCCCGCGAGGTGGTCGTGCCGGCGGGAGAGGAGGCGTCGCTCCTGGACGTCTTGGACCGCGGCGGCTTGGGCCGGGTCCCGCGCAGCTCCGTGGAGGCCTGGACTTTCGAGGCCGGCTACGCCCGCCAGACCCTCTTGGACCACTTCCACACCGCCGGCCTGCAGGGCTTCGGCCTCGAGGATCGGCCGCGGGCCGCGGCCGCGGCCGGCGCCCTGCTCCATTATCTCAAGGGCGTCCGGCGGGACTCGGTCTCTCTGATCGGCCGCCTCAGCCTTGTCCGGCCCTCGGACCGCCTGATCCTGGACGCGGCCACGGTGCGCAACCTCGAGCTCGTGGCCGGCGCGCGCGGCGGCCGCGACGGCGGCTCTCTGCTCGAGACGATCGATCTGACGATAACGGCCATGGGCGGCCGGATGCTGCGCGACTGGCTGCTGCGGCCGCTGACCGACCGGTCCGCGATCGAGGCCCGGCTGGACGCCGTGCAGGGCTTCCTCGACGCGCCCATGGCCCGCGGCGAGCTGCGGCGCGTCCTGAAGGGAATCCTGGACCTGGAGCGCTTGACCAGCCGCATCAGCCTCGGCGCGGCCCACCCCCGCGACTGCGTGGCCCTGCGCAAGTCTCTCTTGCCCCTGCCCGAGGCCCGAGCGGCCCTGGAGGGCGTCGGCGGGGCGCTGCTCCAGGGCGTGCGCGCCGGCTGGGATGACGCGGCCGACGTGGCCGAGCTCATCGGCCGGGCCATCTTGGACGAGCCGGCCTTCCTGCTGACCGAGGGCGGCATCATCAGGGACGGCTTCAACGCCGAGCTGGACGATCTGCGGTCCGTCAGCCGCTCCGGCAAGGGCTTTATCGTCGACCTGGAGAAGCGGGAGCGGGAGAGAACCGGAATCGGCTCCCTCAAGGTCCGCTTCAACCGCGTGGCCGGGTACTACATCGAGGTGACCAAGCCGAACCTGCCGCAGGTCCCGGCCGATTACATCCGCAAGCAGACGCTGGTCTCCTGCGAGAGGTTCCTGACCCCGGAGCTGAAGGCCTACGAGGAGAAGGTCCTGGACGCCGAGGAGCGCATCGGCCAGATCGAAGCCCGGCTGTTCCAGGAAGTCCGGGAAGCGGTGGCCAGGGAGACCCGCCGCCTGCAGGCCGCGGCCTCCGTGATCGCCCGGCTCGACGTCCTGGCCGGCCTGGCCGAGCTGGCGGCCCGCCGCGGCTACGCCCGGCCCTCGATTGACGAGGGCGAGGCCTTGGAGATCATCGGCGGGCGGCATCCCGTGGTGGAAGCGGTCGGGGCCGAGCCTTTCATCCCCAACGATCTGCGCCTGGACCGCGAGTCCGAGCAGATCCTGATCATCACCGGCCCCAACATGGGCGGCAAGTCGACCTATCTGCGGCAGACGGCCCTGATCGCCATCCTGGCCCAGATGGGGTCCTTCGTCCCGGCCGCTTCGGCCTCGATCGGGCTGCTCGACCGCGTCTTCACCCGCATCGGGGCCAGCGACTTTCTCAGCGCCGGGCAGTCGACCTTCATGGTTGAGATGCTGGAGACGGCCGCCATCCTCCATAGCGCCACGCCCCGCAGCCTCATTCTCCTGGACGAGATCGGCCGCGGGACCAGCACCTTCGACGGCCTGAGCATCGCCTGGGCCGTGGCCGAGCATCTCCATGACGATGAGCGGGCCCGGGCCAAGACGCTCTTCGCCACCCACTACCACGAGCTGACCGAGCTGGCCCTGACCCTGCCCCGCATCCGCAACTACCACGTCGCGGTCGACGAGCGGGGGGGGCAGGTCGTCTTCCTGCGGCGCATCGTGCCCGGCCCCTCGGACCGCAGCTACGGCATCCACGTGGCCCAGCTGGCCGGCCTCCCTCCGGCCGTCATCGGCCGGGCCCGGGAGATCCTCTTCAACCTGGAGAAGGCCGAGCTGGACGAGGCCGGATCGCCGCGCCTGGCCTACGCCCAGGGCCGGAGCCGGGCGGCCGACAAGCGGCAGATGTGGCTGTTCGGGGAGGACCGGCGGAGCGCGGCCTTGGAGGAAGTGGCCGAGGCTCTCACCGGCTTGGATACGGGGGCCGTCACCCCCCTGGAAGCGCTCAACCTGCTCAACCGGCTGGTCGAGCGGCTGCGTCAGTAGTCGTCCTCTTCGCTCTCGGGCTCGAGGTCGTCCTCGTCGTCGTCGTCCTCGTCCTCGCCCTCGTCGAAGTCCTTGTCGTCATCGTAGGCGGCCTCGCCGTCCTCCTCCTTGCGCGCTTCGATGGCCTCTTCGAACTCGTCCTTGTCCTCGTAGCGGCGGAGGCTGTTGGCCGTGGAGTCCGTGTAGACGAGCTCGAGATAGTCGTCCTCGATCTGGCAGAAGACCGACATGCTGTGACCGGTCTGAAGGTTGCCGACCGTCTCGGCCACGTCGGCCTTCTTCTTCAGCGCGTCCAGCGTCAGCCAGCTCGAGATCTCGATCTCTTCCATGGACCTTGCTCCCTCGGTGATGTCCGCTCCAATAAATAACCTTTTCCGGACAAATGTCAAGCGGCCTTCCGGACGCTGCGGCTTGACTTTTCGGACTCGGAAACCTATCTAGATAGGTCAAGCCTTTCCAGGAGAAATATCATGCGGTGGGAGCGATTGACGGTCATGTCGCAGGAGGCTTTTCAGGCCGCCGAGCGGCGGGCGGCGGAGGCCGGGCACGCCGAGGTCCGCGATCTCCACCTTTTGGCCGCCATGCTGGCCCAAGAGGGCGGAGTGGCCGGCGCGGTCGTGGACAAGCTGGGAGCCGAGCGGGGCCGCCTCCAGGCCGAGGTCGACGCGGCCCTGGAGCGGCTGCCCCGGGCCCCAGGCGGGACGATCTCTCTCTCTCCGTCCCTGGCCGCCCTGGCCGGCCAAGCCGAGAAGGAAGCCGAGGCCCTCAAGGACGAGTATGTCTCGGCCGAGCACTTGCTGCTGGCCATGCTCCGCGACGCCGGCTCCGAGGCCGGCCGCATCCTCGCCCGGGCCGGTCTGAAGCCGGAGACCGTGCTGCAGGCCCTGGCCGGCATCCGCGGCTCGCAGCGCGTCACCGACCCCCAGCCCGAGGCCAAGTACCAGGCCCTGGACAAGTACACCCGCGACTTCACCGCCCTGGCCCGCCAGGGCAAGCTCGACCCCGTCATCGGCCGCGAGGAGGAGATCCGCCGGGTCATCCAGGTCCTGTCGCGGCGGACCAAGAACAATCCCGTCCTCATCGGCGAGGCGGGCGTCGGCAAGACGGCCGTGGCCGAGGGCCTGGCCCAGCGGATCGCGAACGGGGATGTGCCGCAGCCGCTCAAGGACAAGCGGCTGGTGGCCTTGGACGTGGGCGCCCTGCTGGCCGGGACCAAGTTCCGGGGCGAGTTCGAGGACCGCTTGAAGGCCATCCTCAAGGAGATCAAGGACGCCGACGGCGGCGTCATCCTGTTCATCGACGAGCTGCACACCATCGTCGGGGCGGGCGCGGCGGAGGGGGCCATGGACGCCTCCAACATGCTCAAGCCGGCCCTGGCCCGGGGCGAGCTGCGCTGCGTCGGGGCCACCACCCTCAACGAATATCAGAAGCACATCGAGAAGGACGCCGCCCTGGAGCGGCGCTTCCAGCCGGTCCTGGTCGGAGAGCCCTCGGTCGAGGACACCATCTCCATCCTGCGCGGGCTGAAGGAGAAGTACGAGATCCACCACGGCGTCCGCATCCGCGACACGGCCCTGGTCGCGGCGGCGACGCTGTCGCAGCGCTACATCAGCAACCGCTTCCTGCCCGACAAGGCCATCGACCTGATGGACGAGGCGGCCTCCCGCATCCGCATGGCGGTGGACAGCCTGCCCGAGGAGATCGACGAGCTGGACCGGCGCATCCGCCAGATCGAGATCGAGCGCCAGGCGCTGAAGAAGGAGAAGGACGCCGGGTCGCTGGAGAGGCTGGAGGCCCTGGGCCGCGAGCTGGCCGGTCTACAGGAGCGGGCCGACGGCTTGAAGGCCCAGTGGCGGCGGGAGAAGGATCTCATCGACGCCGCCAAGGCGGTCAAGGCCCGCCAGGACGGCCTCAAGGCCGAGGAGGCCGCGGCCGAGCGGCGGGGGGACCTGGAGAAGGCGGCCGAGATCAAGTACGGGAAGCTGATCGAGGCCCAGCGGGAGGCGGACCGGCTGACGGCCGAGCTGGCCGGCGTCCAGAAGGTCCGCAAGATGCTCAAGGAGGAGGTCGACGAGGAGGACGTGGCCGAGGTCGTCTCGCGCTGGACCGGCATCCCGGTGGCCAAGATGATGGAGGGCGACGTCGAGCGGCTGATCAAGATGGAGGACCGCCTGGCCGGGCGCGTGGTCGGCCAGGACGAGGCCCTGCGGGCGGTGTCCGACACCATCCGGCGGGCCCGGGCCGGCTTGCAGGATGCGGCCCGGCCGCTGGGCTCCTTCATCTTCCTTGGGCCGACCGGCGTCGGCAAGACCGAGCTGGCCCGGGCCCTGGCCGAGTTCCTGTTCGACTCCGAGAAGGCCCTGGTCCGCCTGGACATGTCCGAGTACATGGAGAAGCACGCGGTCTCGCGCCTCATCGGCGCCCCTCCCGGCTACGTCGGGTACGAGGAGGGCGGCCAGCTGACCGAGGCCGTCAAGCGGCGGCCCTACTGCATCATCCTGCTGGACGAGATCGAGAAGGCCCATCCCGACGTCTTCAACATCCTCCTCCAGATCCTGGACGACGGCCGGCTGACCGACGGCAAGGGCCGCACGGTGGACTTCCGCAACGCCCTGATCATCATGACCTCCAATCTGGGCGGCGCCCAGATCAAGGAGCTCGGCCGCGACTATGCGGCCCTGGAGCGGGAGGTCAAGCGGGTCCTGGAGGGGCACTTCCGGCCGGAGTTCCTCAACCGGGTCGACGAAGTCATCATCTTCAAGCCCCTGGCCAAGGAGGCCATCCTGCGGATCGTCGACCTGCAGGCCGAGCTCCTGCGGCGCCGGCTGGCCGAGCGCCAGATCGGCCTGGCGCTGACCGACAAGGCCAAGGAGCGGCTGGCCGAGATGGGCTACGACCCGGTCTATGGGGCCCGTCCGCTGAAGCGGACCCTCCAGCAGGAGGTTCAGAACCCCCTGGCCATGAAGATCCTGGCCGGCGAGTTCCTGCCGGGGGAGACGGTCCGCGTGGATGCCGACGGGCGGGGCGGCTTCCGGTTCGAAAAGGCCTGAGCCCGGCGGTTTGACAAAGCCGGGGCCGTCCGCTACAGTCTTCTGATCCTTGACGCTCAGGAGCTTCGCCATGAGAATCCGTACCGGCCTCGCGGCCGCGCTGTTCATTCTTTCCGCCGGAGCCTCGGCCTTCGGCAACGGCCTCAGCCTGAACGGGCTGGGCAGCCGGGCCCAGACCATGGGCGGGGCCTATGTGGCCCTGGCCTCCGACTTCAGCTCGATCTTCTGGAACCCGGCCGGGCTGGCCCGGACGACCGGCAAGACCTTCGGATTCTGCGCCGCGGACGTCCTGCCGCGCGGCACGTACGCCTATGAGCCGGCGATCGACGCCAAGACGCTGGTCAAGAACTACCTGACCGGCATGGCCGCTTATGCCCAGCCGGTCTCGTCCCGGCTGGTCGTCGGGATCGGGATCTTCGCCCCCTCCGGCCTGGGCATCGCCTGGGACGGCGCCGCCCTGGCGGCCCTCTCGGGCGGCTCGACCCTGATGGAATGGTCCAACAAGATCGGCCTCGTCACCCTGGCGCCTTCGGCGGCGTACCGAGTCAGCGACAAGCTGTCGGTCGGAGCCTCCCTGAATCTCAGCCTGGGCTCGATGGCTCTGTCCACCTACGCCGGAAGCTATGCCGGCGTGGATCTCGATCAATACTCCGAGACGGAGTCCGGCTTCGGCGTGGGCGCCACTTTCGGCGTCCAGTATCAGCCCCTGCCCATGCTCCGGCTGGGGCTGGTCTACAGGACCGCCAGCCGGGTTCGGATGTCCGGACAGGCCGAGATCTCCATCCTCGAGTACATGGGCCTGCCGGCGGAGTCGGACGTCGAGAGGACGTTTACCTGGCCGGGCTGGCTGGCCGGCGGCTTGGCCTTCATGCCCAGCGACAAGCTGACCGTCAGCGCCGACGTGCACTACACCAACTGGGCCAAGGTCCAAAGCATCGATGCCTCGTTTGGGAACTCGCTTTGGGCCCAGCTGATGGCGGCGGCCGGACGCGACTCCACGCCGACCTTGTGGCGCGACGCCGTCCAAGTGCGGCTGGGAGCCGAATACATGGTCTCTCCCGCCCTGGCCGTGCGGGGGGGCTGGTACAGCGATCCCTCGCCCGTCCCCGACGAGACCATGGGATTGCTCCTGGCCGGTTTCGACTTCAACGCCCTGACCTTCGGCCTGGGGTACACGGTCAAGGACCTGAGCCTGGATTTCGGCCTGGAATATCTGATCGGCGCCAAGAGGACGATCGCGGCCGGACAGCCCGAAGCGACGCCGGGCGTCTACGGCATGAAGGCCCTTGTGCCCACGCTCTCGGCTCAATACAGGTTCTGATTCCCCTTCCGCCATGAGCGCCGCCGTCCGCAAGGCCTTGATCCCGGCCGCGGGATTCGGCACCCGCTCTCTGCCCGCCTCGAAAGCCATACCCAAGGAGATGCTGCCGCTGGTCGACAGGCCGCTCATCCAGGTGGCGGTGGAAGAGGCCGTCGCGGCCGGGATCGACCGGATCGGGATCGTCATCGCGCCCTGGAAGACGGCCATCCGGGATCACTTCGGATCCAGCCCCCTTCTCGAGGATTTCCTCAAGAAGAAAGGTCGGCTCAACCTACTGGATGAGCTTCGCCGCATCCGGAGCCTGGCCGAGATCACCTTCCTCGAACAGAGAGAGCAGCTCGGCCTCGGCCATGCGATCTCCATGGGCCAGGCCTTCGCCGAGGGCGAGCCCCTGGCCGTCATGAATCCCGACACGGTCTACGATGGCCCGGAGCCCTGCCTGGGCCAGCTCAAGGCGGCCTTCGAGGCGAACGGCGAGACCACGGTCGTGCTGGGGCGGATCGATCGGGAGGATACCCGCAAATACGGCGTAGCCCGAGTCGAGACGATGGGCGGGCGCCTGTATCGGGTCCTCGACCTGGTTGAAAAGCCGGGCCCGGACAAGGCCCCCTCCGACATGGGCGTGCTGGGGCGCTACGTCTTCACTCCGGCCATCTTCGAGGCCATTCGGGAGACCCGTCCCGGCTACGGGGGAGAGATCCAGGTCACCGACGCGATCAGGATTCTTTTGACCCGGGAGCGGGTTCAGGGCGTCCTGTTCGAAGGCCGCCGCTTCGACGCCGGCGATCCCCGGGGCTATGCCGACGCTTTCGCGGCCTTCGCCGCCCAGCGGCGGGACCTTTAGATCTCGGGGCGGTCCTGACCGTCCCGGGGCGCGGCCATCACCTCGCTGATCGCCTGCTGAATCCGGGCGGCCCGGTCGTCGAAAGCCTGAGCCAGGGCCTCGTCCCGGGTCGTCCTCTTCCCTTCCATGCACAGGATCAGGGCCCGTTCCATGAACGTGATCTTGCCGGACCGGCGAGGGATGCCGTCGGCACGGGCCAGGGCGGCGTCGACCTGCTCCATGGTCCGGTCGTGCAGGATGCGGTCCTTCTCGTCGCGGTAGAAGATCTTCAGATCGGCGGGGGTGGAGGGGGGAACGTCGGGCAGGTCGTAATGCTCGGCCAGGGCCGATAGCTTCTCGGCGTGATCCTGGATCGTGTCGAAATGGGCCGCCATCACGGCCGGGCTGCGGGACGTCTCGATGGCCTTGCGGCTCTCTTCGATGGCCTGGGTGTGGCGGCGGGCCGTCTCTTCGGCCACCTCTTGGCGGTCGCGCTCTTCCTTCCTTAACCTGCGGCGGCGCAGGAAGGCCTTGATTAGGAGCAAGAGGGGCACGCCGGCGAAGCCCAGGAAGAGAATCGCGGCGGCAATCCAGAAATCCAGCGTATAAGTCACATTCAGCGCTCGCGCCAAGAATGTCCCTACTATAGGCTCTTCGCATGAAAAATCAAGCTTTCCGGCGAGATCCGCCACCGGTTCCGGGCCGTCGACGTCATCGGCCGGCTCCCGGCCGTTGGATCACAGGCGCGCCGAGACGGCGGCCGGGCAGGCTTGATATAATGGCCCAAGCCGCTAGACGCGATTCTGACTGGGGTGTGAAAATGAAACGGATGAAGCCGGCGCTCAAGCTGACCCGCTTGGGTCGATTTCTCCAAGATCGCGGATACTCATCGAAGGACCTCCGAAGACAAAGACTCGTCAATTTCATCTTCCAGAGGATTTTTCGAATCAACAGCGAGTGCCGTTTCTCCGTGCATTTTACGAGCCGAGTCCATGGGCCCGCAAGAATCTCGCTGGGCAAGAAGGTCGAGCACAGCTTCTTGGCCAGCGGCCACTGCTATATTCAAGCCATCAACGGAATCCTGATCGGAGACGGGACTGTTTTCGGACCCGGCGTGGCCATGATCAGCGCCAATCATCGGATCGGGAATTTCGACGAATGGACCCCCTGCCGGCCCATCAGGATCGGCCGCCACTGCTGGATCGGCGCCAACGCGGTGATTCTGCCGGGAGTCGAGCTGGGCGATCACACGATCGTCGGGGCGGGAACCGTCGTCAACAGAAGCTATCCGGCCGGCCATGTGATCGTTATCCATCCAAGAAAGCTTCTGGCCGAGAAATGCATCGGTCTGCATTCCTCAAACGGCGACGACTAGCCGAGCCGACCGCTGGGAAGGAA
>CAZKXI010000023.1:0-50128 GCA_964556755.1 uncultured Eubacteriales bacterium | reverse complement strand
GTCCTCGACGAGGCCGCCGCCTCGGACGCCTCCGCGAGGGCGGGCTTCGCCTGTCCTCGATGAGGCCGCCGCCGCGGACGCCTCCGCGAGGGCGGCACGGGGGAAGTGAAGATCTGCGACTGCGCCTTCGTCAGAGCGTTCTCGCCCTTCTTTTCGTCGCCCGGGAACTGGTAGAATGGACCCGCAAAGGCGGCCGCCCCGGGAGGACCCATGAACGTTCACGATGCCATCGAGGCCCGGCGGGCCTATCGCTCCCTGGCGCAGGCGGATGTCGGCGATGATCTCATCCTCGACCTGGCCCGGCACGCGGGCTTGGCTCCGTCCTGCAACAACAACCAGCCCTGGCGCTTGGTCTTCGTCCGCGAGCCGGCCGCTCTGGCCGGGCTGCACGAGGCCCTCAGCGGCGGCAACGCCTGGATGAAGGCCGCCCCGATGCTCATCGCCGTCTGCGGCCGGGTCGGGGACGACTGCGTCATCAAGGACCGCGAATACTGGCTCTTCGGCCTGGGCTTGGCGTCGGCCTTCCTCATCCTGCGGGCCACCGAGCTCGGCCTGGTGGCCCACCCGGTCGCCGGCTTCAGCCCGGCCAAGGCCGGGACGGCTCTGGGCATCCCGGACGGCTACAAGGTCGTCACCGTGATCGCAGTCGGCCGCCGATCCGAGGCGGTCAGCCCGTCTCTCTCGCCCAAGCAGGTCGAGCAGGAGGCCGAGCGCCCCGCCCGCCTCCCGCTCGAGTCCTGGGCTTTTCTCGACCGCTTCGGCCTCCCGGCGCGGGGACGGACGGGCCCGTGAGCCTTTCCTGGGTGATCTTCGCCGGCGGCTCGGTCGCGATCGCCGTCTTCACCTGGCGATTTTCCGTCCGGGCCGGGCGCTATCACGGCCTGGCCCGCTTCTTCGCCTTCGAGAGCCTGCTGGGGCTCTTCCTCCTCAACCGCCCCTTCTGGTTCCGCAGACCCTTCTCGCCGTCCCAGCTGCTGTCCTGGGTCTTCCTCGGCCTGTCCCTCGGATTGGCCGCCGCGGGCGGCCGCCAGCTTGTGCGTCACGGCCGGCCCGAGGGCCAGATCGAGAACACCACGAGGCTCGTGACGACGGGCCTCTATCGTCTCATCCGCCATCCCCTCTACGCCTCGCTCCTCTCTCTCGGCCTGGGCATCTGGCTCAAGCGGATGGACGCCGCGACGAGCGCCCTGATGGCGATCGATGCCGCGGCTGTGGTCGTCACGGCCCTGATGGAGGAGAGGGAGATGAAGGCCCGCTTTGGAGCCGACTACGTGGCCTATATGAGGACGAGCCGGCGCTTCGTGCCGTTTCTTTTCTAGGCTCGGACGCGGAGGGCCTCGTCGACCATGGCCAGGTAATTCCGGACCGGAACGTAGCTGGGGATGGAGTTCCCCGATCCGACGGCGAAGCGCCCCCGCGGCCCGCATGTCTCGATCAGCGACCGGGTCCGGCTCCGGACGGCCGCCTCCGGGCCGGCGGAGAGGATGTTCAGGTCGACGCCGCCAAGAGTGGCGACGCGCCCGCCCCAGCGCTCCTGGAAAGCCTCGGCCGGCAGGATGACGTCCTCGAAGGAGTGCTTGCCGTCGATGCCGACGCCGTCGACGAGATCGGGCAGGATCGCCGCCAGGTTCCCGCAGGAATGGAGTAAGTAGGGCTTGCCCCGGGCATGGGCCAAAGACGCGAAGCGGGCGTGCCAGGGCAGGACGAGCTCCCGCAGGTCGGAAGGGGAGATCAAGGTTCCCGTCTTGAAGCCCATGTCGTCACCTGGAAACACGGCGACGAGCCCCGGAAGCTCCACCAGGTGCTCGTAGACGAGGAGCATCAGCCCGCCGATCCGATCGGCCGCGGCCTTGACGAGCTCCCGGTCGTCGGCCAGGGCCCAAGCCAAGCCTTCCAGCGACATGATCCAAGAGAGGTGCTCGAAGACGCCCCCGGCATGGCAGGCGACAAGGCCCATTCCGCCGGGGAGCCGGGAGGCCAGGCGCTCGTAGGGAAAGAAGTCGAAGCTTTCGATCCGGGGCCAGGGGTAGCGCTCGAAGTCGTCCCAGCCGCGGATCAGGCCGCCGTGCTCGTCGGCCCAGCCCCGGCGCCCGCCGGACGCCGTGGCGTCCTCGGCCCCAAGAAGCGTCTCCGCGAAGCCGAGCCCGGACTCGAAGCGAACGAAGTCGTAGCCCAGGCGCCGCCACAGCTCGATCTGGTTGTCCAGATAGGCGGTCTGCGAGGCCCGGTCCGGCCCGAAGTCGGACCAGGTCCGGCCCAGAAGCTCCTCCAGGATGGGCTTCTGGACGACCGGGTCGATGAGGTACTCGACGAGCGGGGCCGAGCCGGGCCGGGCCCGGCCCAGGAGGGCGGCCACGAAGCGGGCCGCATCCGGCGCGGGCGCGGCCACGGGCAGGCGGGGGAAATCCGTCACGCCAAGACCTCGGGCGCGATCGGCCGCAGGTTGAACTCGGAGGCCATGCTCCGGCCGTAGGCGCCGGCGCCCAGGACGGCCAGCAGCTCGCCGCGGCGCGGAAGGACCAGGGGAAGGTCCTTGCCGAAGACGTCCCCGGTCTCGCAGAGATGCCCGGCGACCGTCACGGGAGCCGTCCGCCCCCGCGTCCGCGAGGCGTTGACGATCTGGTGGTAGGCCTGGCCGTAGATGGCCGTCCGGGGCAGGGTGTTGAAGGTTCCGCCGTCGACACAGGCGAAGAGATTGCCGTAGCTCCTCTTCATGTAGTTGACCCGGAGGAGGAGGACGCCGGCGTCGGCGACCAGGAACTTGCCCGGCTCCACCACGATCGAGCGGAGATGGGGCAAGGCCCGGCGGACCGACCGTCCGACCATCCGGGCGTAGCGCTCCAGCGGGAAGACCGGCTGGCCGGCCGCGTAGCGGGGGCCGAAGCCGCCGCCGAAGTCGAGGAACTCCAGCTTGAATCCGGCCCTCTCCACGGTCCGGGCCATATCCAGCATCCGTTCCACGGCCTGCTTGACCGGGCCGTAGTCGTCGGCCGTCCAGCCGGAGCCGAGGTGCTGGTGCAGGCCGACCGGGGTGAAGCCGGCGGAGGCGGCGGCGGCGAAAGCCTCGATGACGCGGCTCTCCTCGATTCCGAACTTGATGGGCGTGCCGTCGGACGAGCGCTCCCCGGCGGTGACGACCTTGGGATTGAAGCCGCTGCCGAGGCCCGGATTCCAGCGAATGGAGACGCGGCCCGCCCGGTTCGGAGCCTGCCGCTTCCGGAGGGCGGCCAGCAGCGGAATCTCCTCGACGGCGTCGATGGCCACCGTCACTCCCGGCCGGGCGAAGGCCTTCCGGAAGTCCTCGGGGCCGAGACTCGTCCCGGTGAAGAGGATGCGGCCGTCCGGGAAGCCGGCCCGCCGGGCGGCGGCGATCTCGCGGGGGGAGACCGCGTCGATCCAGGCGCCCTCGGCGCGCAAGAGATCGAGGATGCCGGGGTGGGGATTGGCCTTCATGGCGTACCCGATGCGCAGCTCGCCGCTCCAGGCCGGGGCGAAGGCGGCCCGCAGGCGCGCCAGATTGGCCAGGATGCGGGCCCGGCTGTAGACGAAGAGCGGCGTGCCGCCTTCCTTGGCCCAGGATCCGGCCGTCCGTCCGGCGATGCGCAGGCGCCCGCCCGAGATCCTCAAACCCTCATTCTCCCACCAGGCCATCCGGCCCGTCCTTTCCCGGCCCGGGAGACTCTCCCGGCGGCTCCCCGAAGAGGTCCGTCCGGCCTTCCCGGATCCGGTCCACGATCTCCTCCAGCACGGGATACTGGCGGAGCAGGCCGGGGGGAACGCCGAGCTTCTGTCCGGTCATCAGATTCTTGATCTGCAGGGCGTTGGCCAAGGCCTGCCCGCGGTAATGATTGTTGGTGATGACATAGACGCTTTCGCTGGCCGCGGCCAGGTCCTTGATCCGGCGGACCCAATCGGCCAGCTCATCCCGGGCGTAGAGATAGTCGTACCGGGCGTCGCGGCCGGCTCCCGGACGAAACCAGTCCTTGGCGTTGCGGCCGTGCAGGCGGACGTAGGAGAAGTCCGGGCGGGTCGCCAGGGCGGTCGGCCCCAGCGAGCGGCCGATGAGCGGCTGGTCGATGTTCACGAAGGCCGCCCGGCGGCTTCGCAGGAGAGCCAGGGCCCGGGCATCATCCCAGCCGGCTTGACGAAGCTCGACGGCCAGCGGGTAGTCCTCGAAGGCCCGCAGCAGGGAATCCAGATAGGCCAGCGCGGCCTCCCCGAAGGCGAAGGACCAGGGAAACTGGATCAGGATCGCGGCCAGCCGCCCGGCCGCGGCCAAGGGCTCGAGGCCGCGGCGGAAGGCCTCGACGGCCGCCGGCTCGATCCTCCGCCCCTCGTGGGTGAAGGCCTGGTGGAGCTTGACGGCGAAGAGGAAGGCGGGGAAGGCCGCCACCTGGCGGGTCCAGCCGGCGGCCATCGAGGAAGGGACGGGACGATAGAAGGTGCTGTTGACCTCGACGCAGTCGATGAAGCCGGCCAGGTAGGAGAGGGGCCGGAAGCCGCGCCCGCGCGGCCGGGGGTAGACGATTCCCTCCCAGTCATCGTAGCTCCAGCCGGCCGTGCCGAACAGGATGCGGGCCATGGCCGCTATTGTAGGAGATTCCCGGGCTCGGTCCAAGCCCCGGGCCTCCTTGCCAGGGGCCGCGAAACCGTGAATAATAATCCGGCCATGACCGCTTCCCAGATCGCTGCGGCCGTGCGGGAGGCCGACGACCGCATCCGGGACGCCATCCTCCGCACGCCGTTTCAGGCCGTCCCGTCTTTGGGCCGCGGCTCCGGCGCCGACGTCCTGGTCAAGTGGGAGTGCGATCAGCGGACCGGCTCCTTCAAGCTGAGGGGCGCCCTGTCGTTCGTCAGGGCCTTGTCCCCGGCCGAGCGGGAGCGCGGGATCGTGGCCGCTTCAACCGGGAATCACGGCTTGGCCATGGTCGAAGCGGCCCGCCGCGAAGGCTTGAAGCTGACCCTTTTCGTCCCGCTTTCGATCGCCCCCGTCAAGCGAGCCAGGCTCCTGGCGGCCGGGGCCGAGGTGATCATCGCCGGGGCCACCTGCGAGCAGTCGGAGATCATGGCCCGGGCGGCGGCCGCCTCCTCGGGCCGCGTCTATGCATCGCCCTACAACGACCTGAGGGTCGTGGCCGGGCAGGGCACCCTGGGCTTGGAGATCGCCGCGGCGGCTCCGGAAGCCGACGATGTCCTGGTTCCCGTCGGCGGCGGCGGCCTGGCCGGCGGGATCGCCGGCTTCATCCGCTCGCGGCGCGGGAAGACCCGCGTTTGGGGCGTCGAGCCGGCGGGCTCGGCTTTCATGTCCGCCTCGCTAGCCGCCGGCCGCCTGGTCGAGGTGGCGGAGAAGCCGACCTTGGCCGACGCCGTGGCCGGAGGGATCGAGCCGGGCGCGGTCACCTTCGACCTCTGCCGCGATTTCCTGGCCGGCATCTTGACGGTGCCCGAGCCGGCCATCCGCTCGGCCGCCGGCCGGTTGGAGCGATGTCACGGCCGGCCCGTGGAAGGGGCGGGAGCCCTCCCGCTGGCCGCCCTCAGCACCCACGGGCGCGTCTTCCGCAGCCGGACCGTGGTGCTGGTCGTCAGCGGAGGGAACGCGGCGGCGGGCCGGGCCGGGGAGTTGCCCAAGGCTCCGCTTTCGCATAAGATGAAGCCTCGGATGGCCAGGTGAGCGCGATGAGAGCGGTGACGCGGCGGGCGGCCCTTCTGCTGCTCGGAGCGGCCCTCATAGGGCCGGCCTGCCGCCGCCCGAGTCCCTCCGCCTACACGATCGGCATCCTCCAGCTTCTCGAGTCCCCGACCGCCCGCGAGATCCGGCGCGGCTTCGTCAAGGCCCTGGAAGACTACGGACTGCAGAACGGCGTCAACATCCGGCTGGATGTCCGTGACGGCCTGGGCGACCTGGCCGAGGTCCAGGGGCTGGCCCGGGCCCTCGTCGAGGACCGGGTCGACATGATCATCGCGGTCACGACCCAGTGCCTCCAGGCGGCCATGATCGCCACATCCCGCATCCCGATCGTCTTCACCTCGGTCGCCAACCCTTACCTGACCCGGGCCGGCACATCGGCCGCGGCTCACCTGGCCAACGTCACCGGCGTCGCTTCGACGGGCCCGATCCGGCAGAGCTTGGCCTTCATCCGGGAGGTCCTGCCGAGCGTCCGGCGGGTGGGGACGCTGTGGACCCCCTCGGAGCTCAACTCGGAGTACTACCTGGAGCTGCTGCGGACGGCTGCCGACGAGCTGGGCTTGGAGATCGTGACCGTTCCAGTGGCCAATCCCAACGAGGTCCTGCTGGCCTCCCAAGTCCTGATCGGCAAGCGGGTCGAGGCCATCTATCAGATCTCCGACAATACGGTCAACGCCTCCTTCGAGGCCTTGGGCATGGCCGCGGCCGAGGCCGGCGTGCCTCTGCTGGGCGGCTTCCTGCTCTCGACCCGATTGGGCGCTTGCGCCGCCCTGGGCTGGGACTTCTTCGACATGGGCTACAAGACGGGATCCTTGGCGGTCCGGATCAAGAACGGCGAAGACCCGGCCCGCATCCCGTTTCAATCCATGACCAACGTCCAGCTGTCTCTCAACCTGGACGCCGCCGAGCGGCAGGGTGTCCGCTTCCCGGACGAGGTCCGGCGGCGCGCGGTCGAAACGGTCGAGATCGGGCGCTAGGGCGCCAGGAGGAAGCGGCCCCGTCCGGGCCGGGAGGCGTCGCGGATGGCCGCCGAGACGCTCCGGACCGCCCTCTCGCAGGCCTCCGCCGGACCGTCCCCCAGGGCCAAGCGGGCCAGGATCGCCGCCGACAGAAAGCACCCCGTGCCGTGCGCCTCGCGTCCGAGACGGGGGTGAGGGAAGCGCAAGAGGCGCTCGCCGTCGAAGAGGACGTCGACCGGATCGCCGCGCAAGTGCCCGCCCTTGACCAGGCAGGCCCCGCCCAGATCGCCCTGGATGCGCCGGGCCGCCTCGGCCATGGCCCTCTCGCCGGCGATCCGGCGACCGGACAAGAAGGAGGCCTCATCCAGGTTGGGCGTCAGGACCGTCGTACGGCCCCTCAGGGCGTCCCCCATGCGGGCCGCGGAGACGCGACCCGCGAGCCGGGCCCCGGAGCTTGACCGGAGGATGGGATCGACGACCCGGGGGATGCCCCCGTGGCGGGCCAGGCCGCGCCCTATCTCTTCCCAGAGGGCCAGCGAGCCCGCCATGCCGACCTTGAGACCGGAGAGAGGCAGGTCGGCCCGCAATGCCTCCCAGGATCGGCGGACGAAGGATCTCGGCAGCGGCCGGACGGCTCGGACGGCGACGGAGTCCTGGATGGTCAGGGCCGTGATCACGGCGGCGGCCCGGAAGCCGAAGCGGCGGAAGACGGCCGCGTCGAGAAGGACGCCGGCCCCGCCGCAGGGGTCGAAGCCGGCCACGGTCAGGAGGGTGCGCTCCATGCCGATCATGCTAGCGGCCGGGGGCCGCGAAATCAAGGCCCTTGTCCCGCGGCCGGGCCGTGCTAGAATCGGGCCATGGAGGCTGTCGGCGTCCGCGTGATCGTCCGGGGAGTCGTCCAGGGGGTCGGCTACCGGTTTTTCGCCCTGCGTCGGGCCACGGCGCTCGGCTTGGCGGGGTGGGTCCGCAACCGGGCTGACGGCAGCGTCGAAGTCATGGCCGAGGGGCCGGCGGCAGCGGTGGAGTCCCTCCTCGGCCTCCTCAGGGAAGGCCCCCCGGGCGCCCGCGTCACGGGCTTCGAAGAGACTCGGGGACCGGCGGAAGGGGGCGCGGCGGGCTTCCGGATCCGGCCCTAGCGTCCGGCTTCGGGCGGCTTGGCCGAGGCGAGGGCCTTCGCCCGGCATTCCTTGGAGCAGAAGTAGCGCTCCCGCCCTCCGATCCTCTCGACCAGGGCGTTCTCCTTCGGCAGATAGAGCCCGCAGACCTCGTCCTTGACCATGCTTCCGTTCAGGCGATCCGGTGAGCGTCCGGGCCGACGGGCCGTCTTCCGCCCGGCGCCCGTGACGAGGCGATACACCGTCCAGGCCAGATAGGCCAGGACGGCGTAATAGAAGAGGCGGATCAGGCCGCGGATGAGCATGGCTCTCAGAACTGGTAGTTGTACTTGGCCCAGAGGTCGCGTTCGAGCTTGCGGTAGGCGGCCACGGCGGCCTCGGCCGTCTTGACGGAGTAGTCCGTCAGGAAGGCGCGGGCTGAGGCCGGGTCCTTGGCGAACAGGGCGGCGGCTTCCTTCTCGATCTCGGCCTGGTCGGCGAAGGCCTTGTCCTCGATCGATCGCCAGACCTTCTCGATGTCGGCCTTCATCTCCTGCCAGCGGAAGTTGGCCAGCTTGCTGACGGTCCGGAAGGCCCACCAGGCGCAGTCGTCGCGCCAGCCCCAGCGGCCGTCGACCATGTAAGAGTCGGGGACGCGGGCATTGCCGCAGTAGAGGGGCGTGTGGGGCGTCGTGGCCGGATTGTCATAGCCCAGCCAGACCACGCCGCCGATCGGGTCGGGCAGCCAGCCGCGCGACTGGGTGATCTGGAGATAAGTCGCGGCCGGGGAGCAGATGGTCCTCTCGCGCACGATCTTGAGCAGCTCCTTCCAGTCGTTGCCGAGGAAGGGGCCGGCCACGGGACTCTTGATCGTCTCGCCCTTGCGGTTCACCGTCAGGACGGAGCGGGTCATGTCGAAGGACGTCCCGTCGTAGGCGTCCCGGAAGATGGCCAGCAGGTCGGCCACGGTCACCTTCCTCTCGGGCTTGACCGAGAAGGGGTAGTTCTCGGCGTTGGGGTCGAGCTTGAGGGAGGGAGCCAGGAGGCTGAGGACGCGCCACTCGCGGCGGCGGCAGCCGAGGCTGGTCCGGCCGCCCGGGTTATAGGCGTAGGTGAAGTCGAAGGGCTGGCCCGACCGGGGGTCCCACCAGCCGGCGGCCGCGGCGACCGTCGTCAGGTTGTCCGAGGCCATGAAGAGGTCCTTGGCCTTGGGATCGACCTGGCGGATGCGGCCGGCATTGGCCGAGACGCCGATCTCGTCGTCGGGGACGCGCTGGGCGGCCCAGACGGCTCCGATCTTGTCCCTGCCCGGCCCGTAGATCTCCAGATGCCAGACTTCCTTGGTGTCGGCGAAGGTGAAGCATTCGCCGAAGTCGTTGTAGCCGTACTGCTTGGTCAAGGCGTCGATGAGCCGGATCGCGTCCCGCGCGGTCGAAGTCCGCTCCAGGGCCAGGCGGTAGAGCTCGGGAGCGTCGAGCAGGCCCTTCTGGGAGACGAGCTCGAAGCGGCCTCCGATGGTCGTCTCGCCGATGGCCAGCTGCCGGTCGTTCATGATCGGGTAGGCCGTATCGAGGTAGCCGAAGGTCTCGGCCACCTGGGGAATCTCCCCGGCTTCCAAGCGCTCCGGATCGTCCGGTCGCTTGCTCCGCTTGGGCTCGTAGTAGATCTTAACCAGGCTGCCCGCGGCGTGCGTCCGCCGGGGGACCATCCTCATCCAGGTCCGGTCGGTGCCGCTGTCGCAAGAGTGCGAGGTCATGGTCGAGCCGTCCGCGGATGCCAGGCGGCCGACCAGGATGCTGGTGCAGCCGTCGGGCTCGAGGAGCTTCGGACGCACGGCGTCGGCCAGCCGCGCCGCGGCCGAGGCGGACAGGGTCAGGAGGAAGAGAGCGGGCAGAATCTTGCGCAGCTTCATGTCAATAGCCTCCATGGGCGGCCAGCATCTCGATCCGGCGGGCGAAGGCCCGGGCTTCCTCGAGATCGGCCGCATCGGGATGGGTGGCGGCCGAGGCCGCCATTCCCGTCCATTCCTCGTGCTCGGGCGTCTTGGCCAGCTCGTCCAGAGCCCGCATCGAGAGCCGGCCGCGGCAATGGAACGTGCCCAAAAGCTTGGCCCCGGCGGAGATCACGGCGGCGTACTCCAGGGCTTCCCGCGAGAGGCGGTGGTCCTGCAGCGAGCCGTGGGTCGAGAAGAGGGCGATCGGAGACCCGGCCGGGATGGAGCGGATCGCCTCATCGACCGGGAAGGGGATGCTGTGCCGCTCGACCGGGAAGCCGAGGAAGACGAGGTCGTACCCTTTAAGAGGCCCGGCCTCCCGCAAGGGCCGGATCTCGGCCGCCGGCAGGGCTTCATGGATGGCCTGGGCCACGGCTCGGGTGTTGCCGGTCCGGCTGAAGTATGTGACGAGGATCTGGCTCATGCGGTGTATTTTTCCACAGACGGGAGAAAATTTCTAGGCCGTCGACGGGGAGGCGTCCGCGGCCGGGGCCGCGGGCAGGCGGATCCAGACCCGGGTGCCTTGCCCCGGGGCGCTCTCGATGCGGATTCCGCCGCCGTGGTCCTCGACGATCTTCTTGCTGATCGGAAGGCCCAGTCCGGTCCCGGCGTCCTTGGTCGAGAAATAGGGCTCGAAGACGCGATCGCGGACCCCGGGCTCCATGCCCGAGCCGGTGTCGTCGACTCGGACCAGGACCTCGGCTCCCACCGTCTCGACCCGGGTCCAGATCCGCCCGCGGCCGTGGATGGACTCGATGGCGTTGGTCAGGAGGTTGCGCAGGGCGATCTTCAGCTTGGCCCGGTCGCCGAGGACTTCGGCCGGCCCGCCGGAGGGGTACTCCTCGCCGATCTCGATCCGGTCGGCCAGCAGGCGCCGGTAGGGCTCGACGGTCTCGCGGACCAGCGCGTCGATCGGGATTCTCTCCTTGCGGGCGACCGCTTCGCGCGAGACGTCCAGGAACTCCAGGGCGATGCGGCGGAGGTTCTCCACCTCGCCGACGATGTAGGAGATCGATTCCTTGAGGGCCGGGCCGAGGTCTTGCCGGCCGTCCTCGTAGACGCGCAGGATGTGCTCGGCCGACAGCTGGATCGGGGTCAGCGGATTCTTGATCTCGTGGGCCACCTTACGGGCCATCTCGGCCCAGGCCGCCTTCTGGCCCAGCTCGGCCAGCTCCTGCTGGTGCTCCTTGAGGCCGCGGATCATGGCGTTGAATCCCTCGACCAGCGTCTTCATCTCGTCCCGGCCGTCGTAGTCGATGGCGAACTCCAGGTTTCCGAGGCTGGCTTCCCGCGTCCCGGCCAGGAGGCGCCGCACCGGCTCGACCAGGCGCCCGCCGACGCCGCGGGCGACCAGGGGGACCAGGCCGAGGATGAAGACGGCCATGAAGACCAAAAACTCCGTCAGCTCCTGCGACGCGCTGGCGATGTCACGGCTCTCGAAGGGAAACGGCAGGCTGAGGGCCAGACGGCCGCCGGGAGACTCGTAGGGCACGGTCAGGGTCCGCAGGGAGTAAGTCCCCAGCCGGGTCACGCTGGCGACGGTCGGATCGGAGCCGTGGCGGAGCTGGAAGCTCACTTCGCCGTCCAGGATCTCGGGCAGGATTCCGGCGTCGAAGAGCTCCCGGCGGCTGGAGGCGATCAGGCGCCCGTCCCGGTAGAGGTTGACGTCGTTGCCGATGGTATTGGAGATCCACAGGACCAAGTCTTCCGGCGGCAGGTTCTCCCCGGCCGCGGCGCCCTCCTCAAGAAACAGGAAGTCGTCCATGACCCCGCGGGCCATGTCGGCGTGGAGAGCCGCTTTCTCCTCGAACTGGCCGGTAAAAAGGCGGTTGAAGAAGGATCCCGAGAAGACGGCGAAGAGCAGGATCGGGATCAGGGCCACGGCCAGGAAAGAGAGGAAGACGCGGCCGGCGAACGACCAGAGGAAGCGGCGGCTCCGGCTTCGGGCGGCCGCCCAGGCCGCCGCCGCCAGACCCGGGGCGAGAATGGCCAGGGCCAGGGCCAGGGTTCTGGCCAGGTTGACGACATGAGAGCGCCACGTGCGGCGGGGCAGGAAGGCGGCGTACTTCCGGTCTCCCGAGAGGAATCCGAACAGGTCATAGGGACGGCCCCCGTCATGCCAGCGCGACCAGCGGCCTTCGGCGGAGAAGGACGCGGCGGGCATGCCGCTGGAGATCCTGAAGGGGTTGAAGAGGATCCGCCCCTGGGCGTCGAAGACCGCGAAGCGGATGTCGAAGCCGCTCAGGGAGGGGATCGTGTCGACCCGCAGCAGCTCGAAATAGGGGTTGGCCGAATAGAGGAAAGGCAGCATGTCCGGGTCCAGCGACAGCGACAGGACGACCCGGCCGGCCGTCTCCCCGCCCTCGATCCAGTCGCGGGCCGCGGTCAGGAAGCGCCTCTCCCGGCCCATCAACGGCACGGAGACCGCGGTGATCGTCCAGTCCCCGCCGACGGGGGCCGCGGCCGCCGGCCGCAGGATCTTGGGAATGTTGAGGGAGAAACGGCTGCGCGGGACGCCGTCCGGGCCCTGGATCTCGAGGCTCGAGTACCAATTGAAGCGGGCCGGGAGGGTGCGGGACCAGATGTCGGCGGCCAGGGTCGATCCGGTCGCGCCCGATCTCAGGAGGGCGAGGATGGCCTTCTGGGAGCGATCCACTTCCGGCAGCGAATCCGTCAGCAGAAACCGGGCCCAGGACTCCAGCGAGGCGACGCTATCCTTGATGAATTCCCCGGCCAGGATGCGCCCTTTCTCGGCGGCCGCACCGGCCAGGCAGCCGTAGAGAAAAGCCGCCTGCAGCAGGACAGCGCCAGCTCCCCAGCGACGGCGCCGGGCCGGAGTCCCCTGGCGCAAGGTCATGACCAGGGCGGCCAGCGCCGGCCCGGCGGCCAGACCGGCCGACCAGGACGAGGGAGCCAGGGCCGCCATGAACAAGGGGGGAAGGGCGACGGCGGCGACCGCCGCCCAGGCCGGAGGGCGGGGCGCGAGACGCCGGACGAGCGCGGCTTGGAAGACCGCTCCAGCGGCCCAGACCAGGGTCAGACCGGCGAAAAGGAGGAGAAAGACCGGCCGGGCCCGGAACTCCAGGGGATTGAGCGAAGCGTTCCTCAGAACGAGCCTGGCGGCGGCCGCCAGCCAAGCGGCCCAGCCCGAAGCGGCGGCGACCGCGACGAGAGCCGTCGCCGCGTTCGATCTCCGTCCGGCGGACGCGAGCCGATCCGCGCCGAGGCCGCAGGCGCGGGCCGCCAGGGCCAGCAGCGCGGCCAGCCAGACTGAGGTCACGAAGATGTCGAAGGGCGATCCGGTCAGGCCCAAGAGAGAGGGGAACCCGGCTCCGGCCGGCGAGAAGACCGTCGAGCGCTCGAGTAGAGCGAGCCTCCCCAGGGGCAGAAGGATCAGGCGAAGGGCGGTCAGGACCAGGCCCGCCAGGACGGCCCGTCGGCCCTCGGCCAGGATGCCCCAGAGACCCAGCAGAAGGGCCCCGAAAGCAAGGAGGAGCGCGGCCAGGCGGAGGGCTTCGAGGCGCGACCGGAGGGCCGCCTCGGGGGCCCGGGAGCGGATGTTGACGGTGGCGGCGATGCGCCCCTCGGGGTCCCGAAGCGGAAAGAAGAGCGATTGAATTCGTCCCTCCAATCCGGGCCGTCCGATGAACTCGTCGCCGCCGCGGCGGAAGAGATCATCGTAGCGGGAGGCGTCCTCGCGAAAGTCGATGTACTCGATGCGGCCGCCGGAGATCATTCGGGACGGCAGGAACTGGTACTCGGCCAGGAAGCTCGACTTGAATCCGGGGCTGAAGGCCAGAAGACGGAAGACGACGGCGAATCCCCGCTCGACACGGGCGGCTTGGACCAAATAGGAGGAGCTCTTGGAGCGGACCAGCCGGAGGAGCGGCTTGGCGGGAGAAGCGACCGCGGAGGCGATGTCCCGCGCGTCGAAGGCCAGTCCCCGCCACAGCAGGAGGTCGCCGTCCGGTCCGGCCAGCGCCGCTCCCTCGATCTGCGGGTTCTCCACGACGTCCCGCAGAAGGCCGAATCGGGCCGTCGGATCGTCGGGCCAAGGCCGGGCGGCCAGCCGGGCGAGACGAAGGCCCTGCTCCTCGACAAGGGACCGGAATTCGGCCTTGATCCGGACCGAGGTCCGACGCAACCGCTCCAAAGCCCGGGGGGACGGCGGACCGGAGAAGACCGGCGCCAGGACGGCCGAAGCCGCGGCCAGGAGGATGGCCCCGGCGGCCAACCCGAGCGCGGCCCGGAGGCGGGCATGGCGGGGAAGCCGCGGGAAGGCGGTCAAACCGCCTCCGCCCGGATCTCGACGATCGCCCAGGGCGGCCGAGCCCGGCCGGCCCGGCGCTCGGGCTTGAGACGGAGGAAGATCCGGAAAGGCTTCAGGTCGCCCGTGGTCCGGTGCTTGATCGACCAGCGCGCCCTGATCAGGAACCCGCCGCCCTCGAAAGCGGGCGGGGGGCCCGATTCGAGAAAGAACTCCAAGGCCGGATAGCTGCGAAAGATGCGCTCGAAGACCCGCTCGGCCTGGTCGCGGGCGACCAGGTCGGAGAAGGACAGCGGCTCCGGCAGCGAGATCAGAAGCGGCGTCTCAGCCGAGAAGAGCGTCGCCAAACGGCCGGCGTCATTGTCGAGAAAGGCCCGCTCGATCGTGCTCGGAACGTTGGCGTAGAAGGTCAGGACGAGCGACAGGATTCCGAGAGCGAGCGGGGACACACGCGTTCGAAGGCTCAGGCCTTCGCTTCGGGCTTCTCGTCCTTCGCTTCCTCTTCCAGCTTCTTGGTCCGGGCGGCGTCCTTGATGCTGCTGACGCCGGCGATGAGGGCGATCAGGCCGCCAAAGGCGAGGACCGGGGGGATGCAGCCCTTGACCAGTCCCTTGAAAGCGAACCACCAGCCGGGCAGAAGAACGAGGATGAGAACGGCGCCGACGATGGCGGCCAAGCCGCCGACGATAGCCAGGAACTTGCCCATGAGGACCTCCCTCCCGAATAGGAATTTGAACTTCGGCCGGATTATACTTAAAAGGGGTGGGCCGCGCAAGGCGGCCGGCGCGCCTTGCGCGGCCGGAAAGCGATCGGTTAGAATAGCGCCCCGGCCCGCCGGGTATCCGGCCCGGGCAAGGAGACCGCCATGGATCCATTGCTGCTCATCCCCGGTCCGAGCCCCGTCGCGCCCCGCATTTTGGAAGCCTTGGCCCGGCCGACCGTCTCGCACGTCTCCGCGGTCCTGGCGGCCGATACGCGTCTGGCCCTCGACCATCTGAAGAGCATCGTCTTCACCCGGGTCGGACATCCCTTCATCCTGGCCGGAGCGGGGACGCTGGCCATGGAGATCGCCCTCGTCAACCTGGCCCGGCCGGAGAGCCGCATCCTGATCGTCTCGCAAGGCTACTTCGGCGACCGCATGGCCGAGATCGCGGCCGCCTTTGGGCTGGAGCACGAGCGGCTGCAAAGCCCGTGGGGCTCGGTCGTCGCGGCCGAGGACGTGGCCCGCCGGCTGGCCGAGAGGCCCTTCGACCTGGTCACAGCCACCCACGTGGACACGGGCTCCGGGGGCTGCGCTCCGGTCCGCGCCTACGCCGCGGCGGCCCGGGCCGCGGGCGCCCTGTTCATCCTGGACGGCGTCTGTGCGACGGGCGGGATCGAGGAGCGGATGGACGACTGGGGCCTTGACGTCGTGCTGACCGCAGCGCAGAAGTGCCTCGGGGCCCCGCCCGGGCTGGCCGTGGATGTCTTCTCACCGGCGGCTCTCGAGCGGCGCCTCTCCCTCGGCGCCATCAGGGCCTACTACGCCGACATCCTGAGGTGGCGGCCCGTCATGGATGACCCGAGCCGCTACTTCTCCACGCCCTGCGTCAACGAGCACCGGGCCCTGGCCGAAGCCACCCGGCTGATCATGGAGGAGGGGCTGGCGGCCCGCTTCCGGCGGCAGGCCGGCTTGGGGCGCGCCGCCCGAGCCGGGCTGGCGGCTCTGGGGCTGGAGCTGCTGACCGAAGACGGCTGCCGGGCCGACACGCTCTCCGTGGTCCGCTATCCCGAGGGCTTGGACGACGCCGCCCTCAGGGCCGCCTGGCTTCGCCACGGCGTCCAGGTGGCCGGCGGGCTGGCCGCGACCGCCGGGCGAGTCTTCCGCATGGGGCATATGGGCAACTTGACCGGCGACCAGCTGCTCTTCGCCTTCGAGGCCCTGGAGGCGGCTTGGAGCGAGCTCGGGCGGCGGGGCGATACGGGGGCCGCGCCGCGGGCCGTCCGCGAGGCGCTGGCCGGGCCGGCCGCCGAGGCCGGGTCGTGAAGAGCCGGGTCTTCTTCGCCGCGGCCCGCCGCGAAGACGGTCCGGCCGTCCTGGCCGAGAAAGCCCGGGCCGTCCTGCGGGCCACGGGATTCGCCTCCCGGCTGGAAGCCTCGGATTTCACGGCCCTCAAGATCCACTTCGGAGAGAAGGGCAACACCGGGCATATCAAGCCGGCCTGGCTCGCCGGTGTCGTCCAGGACATCCGGGCGGCCGCGCCCCGCCTCTTTTTAACCGACACCAACACCCTCTACGTGGGCTCCCGCTCGAACTCCATCGAGCACATCCGCTTGGCTTGGTCTCACGGCTTCCGTCCGGATGTCCTGGACGTTCCCGTGATCATCGCCGACGGCCTGATCGGAAACGACCGGCGGGAGACCAAGGGCCAGGCCGCACATGTAGCCACGGCCCGCCTGGCTTCGGGCATCCTGGGCGCCGACGCCCTCCTGGCCCTCAGCCACGTCACCGGCCACGTCCAGACGGGGATCGGGGCGGCCATCAAGAACCTGGGCATGGGCTGCGCTTCGCGGGCCGGCAAGCTGGACCAGCACTCGGTGGCCCACCCGCGGGTCCTGGCCAAGGCCTGCCGCGACTGCGGCCTCTGCTACGAGCACTGCGCTCACGGAGCCCTACAGCGGATCGAAGGCCGGGCCCGCATCGACGACGCCCTCTGCGTCGGCTGCGGCGAGTGCCTGGTGGTCTGCAAGCACGGGGCCATCAAGGTCCGCTGGGACGGCGACGTCCGGCGGATCCAAGAGAAGGTGGCGGAATACGCCCTCCTCGTCAAGCGGCGGTTCGGGCCCAAGCTGGCCTGCTTGAGCTTCCTGCTGCAGGTCAGCCGGGACTGCGATTGCATGGCCCGGGCCCAGGCCGGGATCGTCGAGGACATCGGCATCTGCGGCTCGACGGATCCCGTGGCCATCGATCGCGCCTCCGCCGACCTCGTCGTGGAGCGGGCGGGGGAGGATCCGTTCCGCCGGGGCTACGATATCGACTGGTCGTTCCAGCTGAGCCACGGACAGAGCATCGGGCTGGGCTCGAACGACTATAAAAGGATCGACCTCGATTGACCGGGTCCGGCGGCTTGGAGCTCCCGCCCGGCGCGGGACCGCGCCTCCTGGAGCGAGCCGGCGCGCCGCGGGGACTGTCGGTCCTGGTCCTGGCGCCCCATCCCGACGACTTCGACCAGGTCGCCGTCCTGCTCCGCCGGCTCGCCGCCGCGGGGGGCTCCCTGAGACTGGCCGTCCTCAGCTCGAGCGCCAACGGCGTGGAGGACGCCTTCGTCGATCCCCCGACCGATGAGGCCAAGGCGGCCGTCCGCGAGGAGGAGCAGCGCCGCAGCCTGGCTTTCTTCGGCCTGGAGCCGGACCGCTGGAGTCTGGAGCGGCTGCCGACCGGGGAAGGCGGCTTCCTGACGGATGAGGGGCCGGGCCGGGCGGCGGTCCGCCGCATCCTGGCCGAGGCGAGATACGACATCGCCGTCCTGCCCCACGGCTGCGACACGAACCCCGACCATCGGCGGGTCGCGGCCTGGTGGCGGGCGGCCGCCGAAGCGATGCCCCGGCCGCCCGCGGCTTGGCTGCTCCGCGATCCCAAGACGACCGGGATGCGCTTGGACCTGGCCGTCCCCTTCGACGAAGAGGAAGCGGCTTGGAAGGCCGAGATGCTCCGCTTTCATCGCTCCCAGCAGGCCCGCGGCCTCCATCTGCGCGGCCATGGCCTGGATGAGAGGATTCTCAGGGTCAACCGCGACACGGCCCGCCGGGCCGGACTGGCCGCCCCGTACGCGGAGGGCTTCGAGATCGAAGCTCCCTAGGGCAGCCGGCGCACCGCCGGCCGGGCCGCGGTCACGGCCGCCATGTAGAGCAGCACGACGGAGGAGAAGATGATCAGGGCCGCCGGCTCGCCGAGATGGGCGGCCAGCTGGCCGATCAGGAACGAGCCCAAAGGCATGAAGCCGAAGAAGGCGATCGAGTAGACGCCCATGACCCGCCCGCGCAAATGGGGCGCGGCCAGGGTCTGGACCGAAGCGTTGGCCAGGTTGTAGACCAGGATCAGGGCGAAGCCGGCGGCGAAGACCGTCAGGTAAGCCAGGAAGCGGACCCTCGTGACGGCGAAGAGAATCATCAGGACGGGGTAAGCCAGGGCCCCCGCGGTCAGCAGGCGGCCGCGGAAGTGGAACCCGCCCAGCGAGGCGATGAAGAGGGCCGCGAGAAGGGCGCCCAGGCCCCGGGACGCGTTCAGGAAGCCGTTGACGGTCGCTCCTCCGCCCAGCACCTCGACCGCCCAGGCCGGCAGGAGGGTGACGAAAGAATTGCCGAACAGGCTGATGACCATGATGGACAGGATCAGGGTTCCGATCAGGCCGTGATGCCGGATATAGCCGAGGCCTTCCTTCACCTCGGCCAGGCGCGATCCGCTCCGCGGCGAGGGCGGCGGGGGAGGGAGCTTCATGACGGCCAAGGCCGCGATGACGGCGATGAAGGACAGGCCGTTGATGACGAAGCACCAGGCCGGCCCGAAGAGGGCGTAGGTGATGCCGCCGACGGCGGGGCCGACGGCCGCCGAGCCGTTGAACATGGCCGAGTTGAGAGCGATGGCGTTGGTCAGGTCCTGGGGCTCGACGAGCTCATGGACGAAGGCCTGCCGAGCCGGAGCGTCGAAGGCGTTGGCGGCGCCGAAGCCGAAGGCCAGCACCAGAATGTGCCAAGGCCGGACGGCGCCGGCGAAGACGAGCCCGGCCGAGACGAAGGCGAGCAGCAGCATGGCCGTCTGGGTGGCGATGAGAAGGCGGCGGCGCGGCACTCGGTCGGCGATCACCCCGGCGTAGAGCATGAACATCCAGGCCGGCACGCCGGCCGCGAAGCCGACGTAGCCCAGAAAAGCCGGCGATCGGGTCAGCTCGAAGATCAGGAAGCCCTGGGCCGTATTCTGCATCCATGTCCCGAAGACTGAGACGAGCTGGCCTTGGAACCAGAGCTTGTAGTTCGGGTGGCGCAGAGCGGAGAAAGTCGCCAGACGCCGGGACTTCGGGTCAGGGGATGGAGCGGCCATGGCGAGCCGTGATTGTCGCCCTCTCGCGGCGGCAAGTCAAGGCGCCGGCCGGGGAAGAAGGAGGTGGTCGGGGAGGTGGGATTCGAACCCACGGCCCCAGCGTCCCGAACGCTGTGCGCTACCAGGCTGCGCTACTCCCCGGAAGGAAGCGGTATTATACGCGGTCCGGGAAAAAAAGCCAAGGATCAAGTATAATAGGCGGCTCCCGGTCGCCGATCGAGAGAATCCCTCCGTCGAGGCAGGCTGATATGAAGAAATGGTGGCGATGGACTCCGGAAGCCCTGGCGGCCGAGCTGGCTACGGACGCGGCCGCCGGCCTGACGGGCGAGGAAGCCGCCCGGCGCTTAGCCGCTTCGGGCCCCAACCGGCTGCAGGAAGGCCCGGGCCGCACGGTCCTGGGCATCTTCCTCGAGCAGTTCGCCGACTTCATGATCTGGGTCCTCATCGCGGCCGCGCTCGTCTCGGGATTCCTCAAGGAGTGGGTGGACGCGATCGCCATCATCGCCATCGTCCTGCTCAACGCCCTTCTGGGCTTCATCCAGGAGAGCCGGGCCGAGAAATCCCTGCAGGCCCTGCGCCGGATGGCCGCGCCCATGGCCCGGGCCGTCCGCGGCGGCGTCCATCTCTCTCTGCCGGCCGAGGAGCTCGTCCCCGGCGATCTGATCGAGCTGGAGGCGGGGGATAACGTCCCGGCCGACGCCCGGATCATCGGCCATACGGCCAACTTCGCCGTCCAAGAGGCCGGGCTGACGGGAGAATCGACGCCGGTGCTCAAGTCCCTGGCGGCCCTGGAGCGGGAGGATGTGTCCTTGGGCGACCGGGCCAACCAGGTCTTTCTGGGCACATCGGCGGTCGCCGGCAAGGCCCGGGCCGTGGTGGTCGAGACCGGCATGCGGACGGAGCTGGGCAAGATCGCGGGCATGATCCAAGGCATCGCCCGCGAGTCGACCCCGCTGCAGAAGCGGCTGGAGCAGTTCGGCAAGTTCATCATCGTGGCCTGCTTCGCCCTGGTCGGCCTGGTCTTCCTGATGGGGCTGCTCCGCGGGGGGCAGATCCTGGACCTGTTCCTAACCGCGGTCAGCCTGGCCGTAGCCGCCATCCCCGAGGGGCTGCCGGCCGTCGTGACCATCGCCCTGGCCCTGGGGGTGCAGCGGATGGTCAAGCGCAACTGCCTCATCCGCAAGCTGCCGGCCGTGGAAACCCTCGGCTGCGCCACCGTCATCTGCTCCGACAAGACCGGCACCTTGACCAAGAACGAGATGACCGTCCGGGCCGTCGTCACGGCCCGCCGGACCTATCAGCTGACCGGGACGGGCTACGAGCCGAAAGGCCGGTTCCTGCGCGATGGGGAGGATGTCGATCTGGCCTCGGCTCCGGACCTGAGGGAGACGCTGCGGGCCGCCGTCCTCTGCAACGGGGCCTCGCTGGTCGAGGCCTCGGGCCGCTGGAGCGTGGTGGGCGACCCGACCGAGGGAGCGCTCCTGGCCGCCGCCGCCAAGGCCGGGATCGACCGGGCCGCCCTCGAGTCGGCCGAGCCTTTCCTCGACGAGATCCCCTTCGACTCCGAGCGCAAGCGAATGACCATCCTTCGCCGGAGCGCGTCCGGGACCACGGCCTACGTCAAGGGCGCTCCGGACATCCTCCTGGAGCGCTGCACGCGAATCCTGGAGGACGGCCGCGATCGGCCCCTCGTCAAGGCCGACGCGGCCGAGGTCATCAAGGCCAACGAGGCCCTCTCGGGCCAGGCCCTGCGGGTCCTGGCCGTGGCCCGCCGCGCCTTCTCCGCCCCCCCCGATGCGGCCGACGCGGAGGCGGTCGAGTCGGATCTGACCTTCCTCGGCTTGACGGCCATGATCGACCCCCCCCGCGAGGAGGCCAGGGAGGCCGTGGCCAAGTGCCGGACCTCGGGCATCGTCACGGTCATGATCACGGGCGACCACAAGGCGACCGCCGCCGCCGTGGGGCGCGAGCTGGGAATGGCCGACGCCGATACCCTGGCCCTGACCGGCGAGGAGCTGGACGGGCTGGGGGACGCCGAGCTCGTGCGGCGCTTGGACCACGTCCGGGTCTACGCCCGGGTGGCGCCCGAGCACAAGCTGCGGATCGTCCGGGCCTGGCGCAAGCGAGGGGCCATCGTGGCCATGACGGGAGACGGCGTCAACGACGCCCCGGCCGTCAAGGAAGCCGACATCGGCGTGGCCATGGGCCTGACCGGCACCGACGTGACGAAGGAAGTCTCGGACATGATCATCACCGACGACAACTTCGCCTCGATCGTGGCCGCGGTCGAGGAGGGGCGGGGGATCTACGACAACATCAAGAAGTTCATCCACTACCTCCTGTCCTGCAACGCCGGAGAGATTCTGGTCATGTTCACGGCCTCGCTCCTGGGCTGGGCCGTGCCCCTGCTGCCGATCCAGATCCTGTGGGTCAACCTGATCACGGACGGGCTGCCGGCCCTGGCCCTGGGCATGGAGCCCGTCGACCGGGACATCATGCAGCGGCCGCCGCGGCGAGCCGACGAGCCGATCGTCGACCGCCCCCGCGGCTTGCTCATCCTGGCCCAGGGCGCCTTCATCGCCCTCTGCAGCCTGGCCGCCTTCGCCTTCGTCTTCTTCGTGGAGAAGGAGGGGATCGACCGGGCCCGCACCGCCGCCCTGATCGCCCTGGCCGCGGCCCAGCTCTTCCACGCCTTCAACTGCCGCTGCCAGCGGACCTCGCTCTTCCGGCTGGGCCTGCTCAGCAATCCCAAGCTGCTCCTGGCCAGCGGCCTGTCCCTCGTCCTCCAGTTCGGCATCATCTACCTGCCGTTCGCCCAGAAGGTCTTCAAGGTCGTGCCGCTCGGCTTGCTCGACATCTCCGTCCTGCTGGCCCTGGCCTCGTTCCCTCTCTGGGCCATGGAGCTGATCAAGGCCATCCCGGGCCTCCGCCGCCGACTGCCCGAGGCCTGACCCAGGAGATTGGCCGACCCATGATCCAAGTCGACAACCTCAGCAAGAGCTACGGCAAGCAGGTCCTCTTCGAGGGCATCGGCTTCAAGGTCAACCGCCGGGAGCGGGTCGGCGTCGTCGGGCGCAACGGCCACGGCAAGACGACCCTGTTTCGGATCCTGGCCGGGCGTGAGGAGGCCGACGGGGGCACCGTCTCCGTGCCCCGCAACTACCGCGTCGGCTATGTCGAGCAGGAGCTCGAATTCGACGAGCCGACGGTCCTGCGGGAGGCGGCCCGGACCCTGCGATCGGAGAGCGGGGACCAGATGTGGCGGGTGGAGAAGATCCTGGCCGGCCTGGGCTTCGCCGCGGCCGACCTGGCCAAGTCGCCCTGGGAGCTCTCGGGCGGCTTCCAGGTCCGGCTCAACCTGACCAAGGTCCTGCTGGCCGACTACGACATGCTCCTGCTGGACGAGCCCAACAACTACCTCGACATCACGTCCATCCGCTGGCTGGAGCGCTTCCTCAACGCCTGGCCGGGCGAGCTGATGCTCATCACCCACGACCGCGGCTTCATGGACCGGGTCGTCACCCACACCCTGGCCATCCACCGCCGCCGCATCCGCAAGATCGAAGGCTCGACCGGCAAGCTCTACGCCCAGATCGCGGTCGAGGAGGAGACCTACGAGAAGACCCGCCTCAACGACGAGCGCCGACGCAAGGAGATCGAGGGCTTCATCGCCAAGTTCCGGGCCTCGGCCCAGCTGCAGGGGCTGGTCGAGTCGCGCAAGAAGACCCTGGCCAAGATGGACCGCAAGGAGAGGCTGGAGGCGATCAAGACCCTGGACTTCGGCTTCGCCTACCGCGACTACCACGGCAAGTACGTCCTCAACGCCGAAGGGCTGACCTTCGGCTACGACAAGGACAAGCCGCTCATCCGCGACTTCGGCCTCTGCATCGGGGCGCGCGACCGGGTCTTCGTCGTCGGCCCCAACGGCCGCGGCAAGACGACCCTGCTCAAGCTCCTGGCCGGGGCCTTGAGCCCGGACTCCGGCGCCGTGACCAGCCCGGTGGCGGTCGCGCCGGGATACTTCGAGCAGACCAACGTCCAGACGCTGGCGCCCCAGAACACGGTCTTGGACGAGATCCAGTCGGCCGATGCGGGGGTGGAGCCCGGCCGGGCCCGCTTTCTGGCCGGGCTGATGATGTTCGAGGGCGACGACGCCCTCAAGAGGATCAGCGTCCTCTCGGGCGGGGAGAAGAGCCGGGTCCTGCTCGGCCGGCTCATCGCCACGCCGGTCAACCTCCTGCTGCTGGACGAGCCGACCAACCACCTGGATCTGGAGAGCAGCGACGCCCTGATGGCGGCCATCGACGACTTCCCCGGGGCCGTGGTCATGGTCACCCACAACGAGATGTTCCTGCACGCCTTGGCCGAGCGGCTGATCATCTTCCAAGAGGGCTCGATCACCGTCTTCGAAGGCTCCTACGGGCGCTTCCTGGAGAGGGTGGGCTGGTCGGGAGAAGAGGAGCGGGCCCGTCCCTCCGCCTCGGCCGAGACGGCCCCGGTCCCGGACGGGCCCTCCATCCCGGCCCCTTTGCCGCCCAGCCGCAAGGAAGTCCGCAAGATGCGCTCCGACGTGGTGGCCGAGAAGTCCCGCGTCCTGCGGCCGCTCGAGCAGAAGATCGCCGCGCTGGAGAAGCGGGCCGAGAAGGCCGAGGCCGACGTCTCGCGCCTGAACAAGGAGATCGTCGAGGCCTCGCAGGCCAAGGCCGGGGCCCGCATCGCGGAGCTGTCCAAGGCCCTCCACCAGAGGAAGAAGGACGTCGATCGCTGCCTGGAGGAGCTGGAGCCCCTGCTGGCCGAGCACGAGGCCCGCAAGGCCGCCTTCGTCCAGCGCCTGGCCGAGCTGGACCTGGAGGGCTAGGGCTCAGCGCTTGCGGTCGCCGTACCAGACCCCGGCGGCCATGTAATCCGTGGCCGGGAACTCCTCGATCCAGATCCGGATCGTCTCGACCGGAGCCCCCAGGGTCTCCTGGACGGCTTTGGTCACCGCCTCCAGCATGGCTTTCTTCTGTTCGGCCGTGCGGCCTTCGAGCAGATGGACTTCGATGAGCGGCATGGCGGCTCCTTTCGCGCGCTCCCCCGATTATCCCCGGCCGGATGCGGCTGTCAAGACCGAGGGGATTTCCTCTTGGCCCCCCTTCGGCCTCTGTGCTATAAGAAGGAGGAGCGCTCCTTGCCCGACCGGGAGCCCCATCGCCAACCCAACAGCGGGAGATTCGAACATGTTCGAGACGCTGAGCCAGGTTTTCCTTCGCATCGTCCGGGACTTCGCCGACAAGCCCGATCTCATGCGGGTCAAGAGAGACGGCCGCTACGCGCCCGTCTCGACCGAGGAGTTCGGCCGCCGCGTCCGCCGGCTGGCCTTGGGCTTGCGCGGGCTGGGCGCCGGGCCCGACCGCAAGCTGGTCATCCTGGCGGAGAACCGCCCCGAGTGGACGATGATCGACTTCGCCAACCTCTGTCTGGGCGGCGTCACGGTGCCCATCTACCCGACCCTCGTCCCATCCCAGGTCCGCCACATCGTGGAGAACTCCGACGCGGTCATCGTCGTCTGCTCGGGTCCGGATCTGCGGCGCAAGTTCGAGGCGGTGCGGGCCGAGCTCCCGGGAGCGGTCCAGGCCGTGACCCTGGAGGCCGAGGCGCCCGAGGGATTCCTGACCCTGGCCGACGTCGAGGCCCGCGGCGCCGCGGCCGAGGCGGGCGACGACGGCGGCTTCGAGCGGGCCGCGGCCGCGGTCCGGCCGGAGAACTTGGCCTCGATCATCTACACCTCGGGCACGACCGGCGTGCCTAAGGGCGTCATGCTGACGCACGCCAACTTCATCCACAACATCACCACGCTCTACGACCAGCACGGCTTCAACCGCGACGACACCGTCCTCTCCTTTCTGCCGCTGTCCCATGTCCTGGAGCGGATGTGCACCTTCGCCTTCCTGTCGCAGGGCGCCACGATCGCCTACGCCGAGAGCATCGACACCGTGGCCGCCAACCTGGTCGAGGTCCGGCCGACGATCATGGTCTCGGTGCCGCGGGTCTTCGAGAAGCTCTACGCCAAGGTCACGGACGCCGTGCTGGCCGGATCCGCGCTCAAGCGCAAGATCTTCTTCTGGGCCGCTCGAACCGGGCGGGACTGGGGCCGCCGGACCATCGCCCATCAGCCCGTCCCGGTCGGCCTGCGGCTCAAGCACCGACTGGCCCACAAGCTGGTCTTTCACAAGATCCTGGACAAGACCGGCGGGCGGATCAAGTTCTTCGTCAGCGGGGGCGCGCCTCTCTCGGGCGACCTGGGCGAGTTCTTCTTCGGCCTGGGGCTCCCGATCAAGGAAGGCTACGGCCTGACCGAGACGGCCCCGGTGGTGGCCTGCAACACCTTCGAGCATCTCCGCTTCGGGACCGTCGGCCAGCCGATCCCCGGCGTCTCGGTCCAATTCGCCGAAGACGGCGAGATCCTGGTCCAGGGCCCGAACGTGATGCGCGGCTACTATAAGATGGAGGAGGAGACCCGGGAGGCCTTCGCCGGCGGCTGGTTCCACACCGGCGACATCGGCTACCTCGACGCCGACGGGTTCCTGGTCATCACCGACCGCAAGAAGGACCTGATCGTCACCGCCGGGGGCAAGAACGTCGCGCCGCAGCCGATCGAGAACCTGATCAAGCAGAACCCCCTGATCGCCAACGCGGTCGTGGTCGGCGGGCAGCGCAAGTTCATCTCGGCTCTGATCGTGCCCAACCGGGAGAAGATCGAGGCTTACGCCCGCGAGGCCGGCATCCAGGCCCCCAGCTACGGCGAGCTCCTGGCCGACGACCGGATCAACCGCCACCTCCTGTCCCAGATCGACAAGGCCACGCCCAACCTGGCCCCCTACGAGAAGATCAAGAAGGTCGCTCTGCTGGAGAGGGACTTCGAGATCGAGAGGGAGGAGCTGACGCCGACCCTCAAGATCAAGCGGGCCAAGGTCGAGGCGGCTTACAAGCCGCAGATCGACGCCCTCTACAGGGATTGAGGGGGAGAGGGACCATGAGAGCGGGACGACGCCTCGCCTTCTGCCTGGCGGCTGCCGCCGGTCTTTTAGCCGCGGCGGCCTGCGTCTTCGTCCTCGACGAGGGGCTGGCGGGCGGGGCTGCCGCGACGAGTGATCTTCACAAGATCCTGGCCTTCCCGCCCGGAGGGACGCTGTCGCTCCGAAACCTGGACGGGGACATCGAGATCCGCGGCTGGGACCGGGAGGAGATCGAGCTCCGGGCCGAATCCGGCGCCGCGTACGAGCGATGGGGCTACGACGGCGGCCGGCCCCGCTTCGACATCGAGGAAGCTCCGGGCCGCCTGGCCCTGCGGACCCGCTGGGAGGGAGACGCCGGGCGGACCCGCCCGGTGCGCCTGACCCTGAGCGTGCCCCGCTCCTTGATCATCGAGGAGGCTTCGACCCAGATCGGCAGCGTCCGGATCTATGACCTCTATGGACGGGCCGCGGTCTCCATCTTGGAGGGCGATCTGGACGTGGCGAACTTCTCGGGCGGCCTGACGGCCTCGATCGGCCGCGGCCGAGCCCGGGCCGAGCTGCTGGACCTGCGGCCCGGCGACGAGGTCCGGCTGACCGTCCGGGAGGGCGATATCCGCCTGGATCTGGAGCCCGGCGTCAGCGCCTCGCTGGAAGCCGAGGCGACGGCCGGGATCGACTCCGACTGGGAGGGGGCGGCCGCCAAGGCCGGCCGCCTCCAGACGAAGCTGGGCTCGGGCGATGCCTCGATCGTGGCCCGGACGGGAAAGGGAGCGATCGAGATCCGCCGGACGCCCGAGAGGCCTTGAGGAGGCGCCCATGGAAGAGAGCCGGAAGATCATCCGGACGGCCATCCTGGCCTTGATCTTGATCGTGACAGCCGGCGGCGTCTACTATCTCTTCCTGGCCGACCGGAGCGGGGGAGCCGGGGATTCCTCAAGCCGGGGGGCCGAGGCCGTGAAGCGGCCCGAGCCGGCGTCCGGCGAGGCCTCGACCGAGGGATCCGTATCCGCTCCCCTGGACGGCAGCGACGGTCTGGTCCGGGGCATGTCCGGGACCCTCTCCGTCCACCCGACCTTCGCCCGCTGGATGGGCTCGACCGGCCTCATCCGCCGCTTCGTGGCCGCGGTGGACGCCATCGCCGGCGGCTCCAGCCCGAGGCCCCAAGCGGACTTCTTCTCCCTCTCCGAGCCGCTGGCGGTGGCCCGGCGGGGCGGGCGAACCTATCTCGACCCGGCCTCCTACGAGCGCTACAACGTCGTGGCCGATGTCTTCAGCTCGGTCAGCGCCGTGGGGTGCGCCAAGCTCTACAGGGACTTCCAGTCCCAGATCCGGCAGGCCTACCGGGAGCTGGGCTATCCCCAGGGCGACTTCCACCGCGTCCTCCTCAAGGCCATCAACGAGATCCTCAGGGCGCCGGTGGTCGAGAGCCCGATCGAGGTCGAGAAGCGCGTGGCCGTCTACGTCTGCCTCGATCCCCGCCTGGAAGGTCTGAGCGCGGCCCAGAAGCATCTCCTGCGCATGGGCCCGGACAACACCCAGCTCATCCAGGCCAAGCTGCGCGAGCTGGCCGCGGCCCTCGGCTTCGCCGAGGCCGAGCTGGCCGCTCCGGGCGGCCGGGCCTCCGGGGCCCGCTGAGCCTAATCGGGCTTCCAGCGGAAAGGCTGCTCGAGCCGGAAGTCCGGCAGGAGATGGCCGTCGGCCGGGAAGACGTCGGGCTGGGCGAAGAGGGTTTCGAAGCCCAGCTCCACGGCCCGATCCAGGACCCGGCCATACTCTTCGGCCCGCAGCCCGCGGCGGATCTCGGGCGGCGCCTGATGGCAGGGGTGGTATTGGCTCATCAGGCTCAGCCCGACCGCCGGAGACAGGCTGCGGGCGATCCACTCCAGGGCGGCCAGGCTGTCGTCCGCGCCGCCGGGGAGGACGAGGTGGCGGATGATCAAGCCCCGGCGAACCAGGCCGTCGGGCCCGATCACGAGATCGGGCTGCTGCAAATACATCTCCTGGAGAGCCGCCGAGGCCATGGCGAAGTAGTCCGGAGCGCCGGAGTAGCGGGCCGCGAGCTCCGGCGAGACGTACTTGAGGTCGGGCAGGTAGACGTCCACGATCCCGGCCAGCCTCTCGAGCACGGCCTCCTTCTCGTAGCCGTTGGAGTTCCAGACCAGGGGAAGGTCCAGCCCCCGGCCGCGGGCCAGGGCCAGGGCCCTCAGGATCGGCAGAAGGACATGGCTGGGCGAGACCAGGTTGATGTTCCAGGCCCCTTGCGCTTGAAGGCCGAGCAGGGCCTCGGCCAGCTCGATGTCGGAGACGGATCGTCCGGCCCGCTCCCAGGAGATCTGGTGGTTCTGGCAGAAGAGGCACTTCAGATTGCAGCCGCTGAAGAAGACCGCTCCCGAGCCGGGGCCGGGCGGGCCCGAGGGGCCGGAGATCACGGGCTCCTCGCCGTAATGGAGGACGGCGGCGGCCAAGCCGGCCCGGCTTCCGATCCCGCAGACGCCGGTCCGACCGGCCGTCCGATCCACCCGGCAATCGCGGGGACAGAGGTCGCAGGAAGCTTCCCGGCCGGACAGGGCCTCCAGGGCCCGCTCGACGCGTGACAGGAGGGCGTCCATCGGGCCTATTCTACCAGATCGCGGGCCACCTGGTTTGACTCGCCCCCCGGCCTGGGGTATAAAGCGGCTTCCCCGCAAGGAGGCCCCATGGAACTTCTCTCCGGCGTCCTCGACTTCGTCCTCCACTTGGACACCCATCTGAGCGCCCTCATCCAGCAGGCCGGGGCCTGGACCTACCTGATCCTCTTCACGGTCATCTTCTGCGAGACCGGGCTGGTCGTGACGCCGTTCCTGCCGGGTGACTCGCTGATCTTCGCCGCCGGCGCCTTCGCCGCCCGCGGCGACCTCCACGTCGCCCTCCTCTTCGGGCTTCTGGCCGCGGCGGCCGTCCTGGGCGACACCGCCAACTATTGGATCGGGAAGATCATCGGCCCCAAGGTCTTCCAGAAGGAGAGCTCACGGATCTTCAAGAAGTCCTATCTCGACCGGACGCACCGCTTCTACGAGAAGTACGGGGCCGAGACCATCATCATCGCCCGCTTCGTGCCCATCGTCCGCACCTTCGCCCCCTTCGTGGCCGGCATCGGACGGATGACCTATGGCCGCTTCCTGAGCTACAACATCATCGGCGGCATCGGCTGGGTGGCCCTCTTCACCTTCGGCGGGTATTTCTTCGGCAATATCCCCTTCGTCCGACGCCACTTCAGCCTCGTCGTCATCGCCATCATCCTCATCTCCCTGGTGCCCGCGGTCTGGGAGATCCTCAAGCACCGCCGGGAAGCGAAGAAGGGCTGAGCCGGGAGGCCTCCGGTCAAGGCTCCGGCCAGGACTCCGACAAGGACCTCAGGGCCTTGTGGCGCCGGAGGGCTTGGGCGGTCACGTCGGTGTGAAGCGGCGTGGCCGAGATCCAGCCGGACGCCACGGCCCGGACGTCGCTGGAGGCGTCCCCCTCGTGCAGGGGGCGGCCGGTGCCGATCCAGTAATAGGCTTGGCCGCGGGGATCGCGCTTCTCGACGATCTCGGGATCGTAGAACTTCCAGCCCAGATGGGTGATCTTCAGGCCCCGCACGGGGGGAGCCGGGATGTTGACGTTGAGGCAGGCCCCCGGCGGCAGCGGATCGGCCAGGAGGCGGGCCGCGATCCGCGCCACCACGTCCGCGGCGAAGGAGGGATGGAAGCGCCCGGCCGCGTCCGGGATCATCGAGGCGGCCAAGGCGGGCAGGCCGAGGAAGGCGGCCTGGACCGCGGCGGCGACGGTGCCGGAGTAATGGACGTCTTGCTGGCCCAGATTGGGGCCGGGATTGAGTCCGGAGACGAGAAGGTCGGGTCGGCGGGGGAGGACCTTGCGCAGGGCGAAGTAGACGCAGTCGGCCGGAGTCCCGTCGACCGACCAGACGGACGGGCCGTGGCGATGCAGCCGCAGCGGCTGGCGGAGCGTCACGGCCAGCGAGGAGGCGCTCCGCTCCCGGTCGGGGGCCACGATGACGGTCCGGCCCAAACGCCCCAGGCGGCGCCGCAGGGCGCGAATCTCCGGGCGGAAGAAGCCGTCGTCGTTGCAGAGCAGGATCAGGGGCCGGCCGGACGGGACGGACGGAAGGAGCGTCGTCGATCGGGGGCTCATAGCCGGTCTCTCCGGATGTCCATCCGGGACGACCGGACGGAGGAAATGGTCGGGACGGGCGGATTTGAACCGCCGACCCCATGCACCCCAAGCATGTGCGCTACCAGGCTGCGCCACGTCCCGACGCGACGAGGGCTCCGGGCCGGCCTCCGTCGGCGGCCGCCGGCTCGGTCCGAAAGGGGAGCGGATTATACCAGAAAGGGCGCCGCCGGGGCTAGGCTTTTTTTGGCTTGCCGGCCAGGACGGCCGAGATGTCCTGCAGCTCCTCGCGGACCTGGACCAGGGCCTTGCGCAGGCGGTCGGGGTGGACCGGCTGGGCGGCCCGCAACCCCAGCTCCTCCTCGATGCGGCGCTTGGCGCCGGCCAAGGTGACGCTCTTGCCGTCGAGGAGCTCCTTGACCCGGACGATGAGGGCCACGTCCTTGGCCCGGAAGATCTTCTGCCCCGTCCCGGTCAGGCCGGGCTGGAGGAAGGGGAACTCCTTCTCCCAAGCCTCGATCGTGGCCGGCTCGACCTTGGTCATGCGGCTGACTTCGTCGAGACGGTAGAAGAGCTTGTGCGTCGGGCTGGGCTTGCTCATGGCCGGTCAGGCCCCCCACCTTAGCACGTCCGGAGCCGGCGGGTCAATATGATATAATCCGCCCGATGGAAGATCGAGCGGCGCATGTCCCCCTGGCCGAGCGGATGCGGCCGAGATCCTTCGACAGGCTGCGCGGCCAGGACCATCTCCTGGGCAAGGGCAAGATCCTCGGCCAGCTGATCGAGTCGGGGACCTTGGTCTCGCTCATCTTCTGGGGGCCGCCGGGATCGGGCAAGACCACCCTGGCCATGATGCTGGCCGGCCACTTCGACCTGCCTCACACCTTCTTCAGCGCCGTCCTGTCCGGGATCAAGGAGGTCAAGGAGGTCATGGCCCGGGCCGAGAGCCATCGCCGGATGTACGGCAAGCCGATGATCATCTTCATCGACGAGATCCACCGCTTCAACAAGGCCCAGCAAGGGGCTTTCCTGCCCTACGTCGAGCGCGGCGACATCATCCTCTTCGGCTCGACCACGGAGAATCCCTCCTTCGAGGTCATCGCCCCGCTCTTGTCGCGGACCAAGGTCCTCCTCCTCAACGCCCTGACGCCCGAGGCCATGTCCCAGATCCTGGACGACGCCCTGGCCGACCCGGCCCACGGGCTGGGCGGGAGGGGCCTGCGGATCGAGGAGGACGCCAGGAGCGTGCTGATCGAGCAGTCCAACGGCGACGCGCGCCGGGCCCTCAACACCCTGGAGCTGGCCGCCTCGCTCGGCCGCGGCGAGGCCATCGGCCTGGAGGCGGTCCGGGAAGCCCTCCAGAAGCGGACGGCCGTCTACGACAAGTCCGGCGAGGAGCACTTCAACCTGATCTCGGCCCTGCACAAGAGCCTCCGCAACAGCGACGTCCAGGCGGCCCTCTACTGGCTGGCCCGGATGCTGGCGGGAGGGGAGGACCCTCTCTATATCGCCCGCCGTCTGGTCCGCTTCGCGTCCGAGGACGTCGGCTTGGCTGATCCCCAGGCCCTGGCCGTGGCCCTGCGGGCCAAGGAGGCCTACGACTTCCTCGGCTCGCCGGAGGGCGAGCTGGCCCTGGCCGAGGCCGTCGTCTACCTGGGAGCGGCGCCCAAGAGCAATCGGGTCTATGCCGCGCTGCAAAGGGTTCAAAACGACGTCGAGGAGCATCCCCACGAGCCGGTGCCGCTCCCCATCCGCAACGCGGTCACCAGCCTGATGAAGGACGTCGGATACGGACGCGACTACCGCTACGCCCATGACGAGGCGCTGGCGACGACGGATATGGAGACGATGCCCGAGCGCCTGCGCGGGACGGATTTCTACGAGCCCGGAGGGATGGGCTTCGAGAAGGACGTCCGCAGGAGGATGGATTGGTGGCGGGAGGCCAAGGACAAGCTGAGGCGGGGCCGGGGCTGAAGATCCCGGCTCAGGCCTCCTCCTTCTCCTTCATGATGTAGTACATCTCCCAGCTCAAGTCGGTGGCCAGGCAGTCCAGGCAGGAGCTGGGGGTGGTGGCCAGCTCGCCCAGGGCCAGCTTGTCCTTGATCATGGCTTTAACCTTCTTCTTGATCTTGTAGAGCAGGATGTAGTTGACCATGGTAATCCTATCGATATGATCGATTTCAAGACCGATTCTAGCACGGCCGGACCGCCCCCCGCAAGCGCTCGGACGCGTTGGCGCCCCTCGTCCGGTCGTGGTATGATCGCCCGTCCGCCATCACGGAGGTTTCTGCCATGACCCGCGACGAAGCCCTGGCCCTTGTGACGACCCATCTTCCGAACAAGAACCTGGTCAAGCACTGCCTGTCGGTGGAGGCCTGCATGAGAGCCCTCGCCGTCCGGCTGGGATACGACCCCGAGCCGTGGGCGATGGCCGGCCTCGTCCACGACCTCGACTACGAGACGACCGCCAAGAGCCCGGAGCGGCATACGGTGGAGACGGTCCGCATCCTGGAAGGCCTCGGCTTCGCGCCCGAGATCCTCCAGGCCGTCAAGGCCCACGCCGGCAAGTCGCCCTGCCAAAGCCCCATGGACTGGTCCATCTTCGCCGTCGATCCCCTGACCGGGCTGATCATCGCCGCCGCCCTGATGCATCCGGAAAAGAGGCTGGCCGCCCTGGACGTCGAGTTCATCAAGCGGCGCTTCAAGGAGAAGGGCTTCGCCCGGGGCGCCCGGCGCGAGGACATCGAGCAGTGCCGCAACGCCGGCCTGGAGCTGGACGAGTTCATCGCCGTGGCCTTGACCGCCATGCAGGGCATCGCCGCCGAGCTCGGGCTCTAAAAAAGGTTCTTCGCCCCATTCCGGGAAGGGCGGTTCGGCGTATCGACCACGGCTGCTTGGTTGAGCCTGCACCTATGTCCGGATCGGGCCACGGAGTCCTGGCTCGATCTTGTTGCTACGCACCGTCAAGGGGATACCAACACGGGCTCAACCGGCGCTTCTCCGCCGTTGGCCGATACCCCGAACCGCCTAGCCTTCCCGGAAATTGGCGAAGAACCTAAAAAAAAAAGCCCGAACCGGAGGCTTTCCGGTCCGGGCCTGACCGGGTCGGCCGGGTCAGAAGACGTCGATCTTGGCCCCGATCTCGACGAACCGGCCCCGCCAGGGGTAGATGGGCTCCGTGTAGATGTACTGGTTGAAGATGTTCGTGGCCTTGAGGAAGACTTCCACCGTCTTGACGCGATAGGCCAGCACGGCGTCCAAGTTGAAGTAGCCGGGAATCTCGACGTTGGCCATCGTCTTGGAGTCCCACCAGCTCGAAGTCGAGCCGTAGAGGCCGAAGGCGCTCAAGCGGAGGCCCCCGAGAGGCCGCAGCGTCAGGTCGAAGTTCAGCCGATGGGGCGACAGAGCGTCCAGCGGCCGGTCATCCGACTCGTTGCGGTGGTCGAGGTAGGTGTATCCGATCGTCGCCTCCAGAGGGCCGACCGTCTTCTGGACCTGGATCTCGGCCCCCGCGATGTGGGCCTTCCCGACGTTCAAGTATCTCTTGCTGCCGTCGGCCAGGACATAGGAGTCGATCATGTTCTTGAACCGGTAGGTGAAGACCGAGGCCGAGACGAAGACGCCCTTGCTCCACGTCGCGCCCAGCTCGGCGTTGGTCCCCGTCTCGCTCAGCAGGTCGGGATTGCCGCCCGAGGTCGAGTACAGGGCCCGCATGTTGGGCATGCGGGACTTCATCGAAGCCGAGACATGGACGTCCAGGGCCTCGAAGGGAAGGAAGCGCACTCCGATCATGGGATTGAGGCGGGATGCGGAATCCCCGGTGAACTTATCGATGACGTCCAGGCTCAGGCCGCCGATGACCTGCCACTTCTCGGCCAGCGAGAAGACGTCCTCCAGGGCGGCCGAGAACGTGCCTTGGTCGTACGCGTCGAAGGGCAAGCCGGCGTCATCCTGGATCCGGGCCTCGTCCCTCTGGAAGCTCAGGCTGGCCTTGAGGCGGTTGCCGGCGCCAAGGCCGAACTCGGCCAGGGCGAAGGCCCCGTAGACGGTGTTGTCGAAGGTGCTCTCGAACTGCCGCTTGGTCATGGCCGCGTCCTTGTACTGGTCCAGGGTGTTCTGGTAGTTGACGCCGAAGGCCCGGAAGCGGAGGGTCGAGTCGCCGCCCAGCGAGGTGTAGCCGCCGGCGTTGAGGCCGTAGCGGTCCCAGTTCTTGAAGTGCCAGTAGCGGGCCGACTGGACCCCCAAGGCCGCCGGCATGCCGTAGTCCGAGCTGTAGACGTTGCCGTTGACCATGATCTCGGTCCGGTCGTTGGGGGCATAGAAGATCTTGCCGTTCAGGTTGAGCCGGTGGTAGGCGGTGTTGGCATAGAAGATATCGGTCCCGGCCGCTTCGTCGGGGTAAGCGTAGCCGTGGGAGGCCTGCCAGCCGACGTTGCCGACCAGGGCAAAGCGGCCCCAGCGGACGCCGCCGTCGAGGCCGCCCGCCTGGGTCCGGTCGGCTCCGAAGCCGGCGTTGACCGTCAGAAAGGGATCGTCGCCCGGCCGCTTGGTGATGACGTTGACGATGCCGCCCAAGGTGTTGGGCCCGTAGAGCACCGAGGACGGGCCCTTGGTGATCTGCAGGGTCTGGATGCCGGCCGCGGCCACGGTCTTCAGGTCGAAGGTGCCGTAGTAGGGCTCGTAGCTGGGCACGCCGTCGATCAGGAGGACGATGCGCCGGGCGTCCATGCCGCGCAGCTTCAGGGTGAACTCGCTCTTGTTGCCGACCGTGACGCTGACGCCGGGGGCGTAGCGGATGGCCTCGGCCAAGTCGAGCGGCCGGTTGAGGTCCAGCCGGATCTGCTCGATCCGGGTCACGGTCGCGACCGGCTGTTCCTTGGGCGCCTGGCCGACGACCTGGATCTCCTCGGTGATGATCCGGACGGGCTTGTCCTGGTCGGGCTTCTCCTTGGTCTTGGCCGTGGTCTGGGCCGCGGCCGGCAAGGCCGCCAGGACGAGAACGGCGAGGGCCAGGACGGCGGCCGCGGCGCGACGGCGGCTGCCGAAGGGGATGAGGGCGGACGGGATCATGGATCCTCCTTTTCAAGGACGGAAGGCCGGGCCGTTTCCCGCCCGACCCATTGGCCGGAGGGCTTGGCCGGCCAAGGCCGGCTTTAGCCGCTCCGGCTCGGAGCGAAGAGGCACTATACCAGATCGCCTGGGGCTTGCCAACCCGGCCGGGAGCCCGGTTGCGCCGCCCGGGCGGCTGTGATATCAAGAGGGCGGCCGCGGCCGAAAGCGAGGACCGGTGAGCGATCTGGCGCAGGAGCTCTTCCGCAAGAGGGATCCCCGGGTCCTGGCCGCGCTGCGGAGCTCGACCGTCGGCATCGCGGGAGCGGGCGGGCTGGGATCGAACGCCGCCGCCTGCCTGGCCCGGGCCGGAGTCGGCCGCCTGATCGTGGCCGACTTCGATCGGCTGGAGGCCCCCGACCTCAACCGGCAGCACTACTTCGCCGACCAGGTCGGCCGGCTCAAGGTGGAGGCCTTGGCCGAGAACCTGCGCCGGATGAATCCGTTCTCCGTCTGCGAGACGCATCCCGTCCGAGTCAGCCCCGACAATGTGGAGGCCCTCTTCGGTTCGGCCGACCTCCTGATCGAGGCCCTCGACGGAGCCGAGGAGAAGCGGATGCTGGCCGAGACCTGGCTGCGCCTCTTTCCCGGCCGACCCCTGATCATGGCCTCGGGGCTGGCCGGCTTCGGCGGCAACGGCGCCCTCCGGCAGCGGGACCTGGGCGGCCTCTTCATCATCGGCGACGAGGCCAGCGAGGCCGGCCCGGCGTCCTGGCCCATGGCCCCCCGGGTCATGGCCGTGGCGGCCATGCAGGCCAATCTGGCGGTCGAGCTTCTGGTGGCCATGAAGACCTGATCCAAGGAGGATTCCATGCTCCGAGTGAATGAATACTTTGACGGCCGAGTCAGGTCGATCGGGTTCGACGAGCCGGACGGGCCGGCCACGATCGGGGTCATGGCCCCGGGCGACTATGAGTTCGGGACCTCGACCCGGGAGATCATGACCGTCCTCCGCGGCGTCCTGACGGTCCGCCTTCCCGGACAGCCGGAGGGACGCGACTACCGGGCCGGGGAGAGCTTCGAGGTCGGGAAGGGCCTGAAGTTCAGCCTCAAGGTCGCGGCGCCGGCCGCCTACCTCTGCCTCTATCGCTGATCCGGCGGCGCCTCAGCGGGGAGCGACCGGGCCCCGCGTCCACTCGCCGTCGATCATCCTCCAGACCCGCCCGTCCGGAGAAGCGTCTCTCAGATCGGCGGGGAGGTGTTCTGGGCGGACGCCGTCGTAGGCCCGGAGAGCGGCGAAGCGGGTCATGGCCGCCGGCAAGCCGACCGAAGTGAAGCCGGGGTGGCCGGAGGCCGGGAAAGGTCCGCCATGGACCATGGCCGGGACGACGGCCAGGCCGGTCGGCATCTTGTCGTCGAGGAAGCGGCCGGCCCGGGCCCGGAGCAGGGGGGCGATGCGGGCGTAGAGGCCATCGTCCTCGCGCCCCCTTCCGGAGTAGATCGCCACGGCCAGGGTTCCCTCGACCGCTCGGGCCGCCTCCACCAGCTCCCGCTCATCGGACGCCGCGACCAGAAGTGTGGCGGCGCCGAAGGCTTCTCTCTGGAAGGCCGCCGGATTCCGGAGGAACACCCCGGCCGGAACGCGCAGCAGCGTGCTCTCGAACCTGGATCCCGGACCGGGGAGGGCCCGGCCGCCGGCCAGCAGGGTCGCACCCGCTTCGAGCATGCGGGCGACGGCGGAAGCCAGCTCGCGCAGCACTCCGGGACCGAGGAGCCAGCCGGGCTCGCCGGCCCCAAAGGCTTCCCGAGCGGCCGTCTGGAAGCGGGCCGATGACGGATTCTCGATGAAGACGGCCAGCCCGGGCTTGGTGCAGAATTGCCCAGCCCCCAGGGTGCAGGACGCGAACAGCTCGCGGGCCAGTCTTTCGGGGGCTTCCTTCAACGCCGCGGGCAGGAAGAAGACGGGATTGATCCCGGACATCTCGAGGTAGATGGGCCGTCCGGCGGCTTCGGCCGCCGCCTTGAGCTTGAGGCCGGCCGACCGGCCGCCGGTGAAGGCCGTCGCCGCGACCCTGGGATCGGCCACGAGCCGCAGGCCGTCTTCCGGAAGGACATGGTAGACCATCTGCAGCGAGGCAGCCGGGAGGCCCGCATCGCGCAAGGCGCCGGCGACGGTCTCGGCCAGGAGGCGGGTCGTCTCGGGGTGCCAGGGATGGGCTTTGGCCAGGACGGGGTTGCCGGCCGCCAGAGCGGCGGCGAAGTCGCCCCCCGCCGCGGCGTTGAAGGCGAAGGGGAAGTTGCTCGGTCCGAGGACCACGACCGGGCCGCCGAGAGGCTCGAAGCGGGAGCGGATGTTGAGCCTGGAGTCTATGGTCAACCGCCGCCAGGAGCCGTCGCGGGCGGCGGCCGCTGCGGCCTGCAGCTGCCCGACCGTCCGAGGCAGCTCGGAGGATCGAAGTCGCGGCTCGGCCGGCAGGGCCGTCTCCTCGACGGCCGCGCGCACCAGGTCGTCGGCTCGCTCGAGGAGGCGCCCGGCGGCCAGGTCCAGGCCGTCGGCGAGGCGGGAGGAAGACTCGTCGGCCAAGGCGGAGGCGGCCTCGGCTCCGGCCGTGAGCGCTTCGTCGAGATCGGCCCAGGACGAGACGGGAAAGAGGGGAGGCCGCGGCTCTCCCGTCCTGGGATCGACGGCTCGAAGAGGGGAATCCGACGCAAGGGCCGGCCGCCAGCGGCCGCCGATGAGGACGGGACGTTCGCTCATCCGCCGGAGTAGATGGGCGAGACCGCGATTTGGTCGCCTTCGGCCAGGGCCGCCTCGGGGGCGACCGCCGCTCCGTTGCGGGTCACGATCCGCGGCCGGTCCTGCGGGATTCCGATGCGGGACAAGAGCCCGTCGACGCTCGTCCCTTCCGGGCAATCCATCTCCCGCTCGCTGAAGCCGGCCGCGTACATCAGCGGCCCGATGACCTTGATCCGGATTCTCATGGCCCGCCTCGCCGGATCAGGTCAGGGTGGCGATCTTCTCGACCGCCGCGGCCTCCTCGGCCAGTCCCAGAGCGGCCAAGGTGGCCTTGGTCGGGATGCCTCGCCGGTCGTAGCCGCGCTGGTCATAGTAGTGCTGGAGCAGGCCGTCGTACTTGTCGATCTCCAGGATCTTGCCCGCGATCGGGCCCTCGGCGTCGGCGTTGGCCGGGTCGAACCAGACCCGGGGCGGGTAATCGTCCTCTCGGGTCGCGCCGGGGAACGCCCTCAGGAAGTGCAGCTTGATCATGGCGTAGATGCGGTCGGCCACCCGCCACATGTCGTCGAGGCCCCACTGCAGGCCGGTGACGGTGTTGAAGTACTTGGGGTAGTTCTCCAGCGGCCAGCCGTTCTCGATCCACGGGAAGCGGCAGGCCACGATGAACTCGAAGAGGCCGCCGCGTATGCGCTGCAGCTCGATGACCTTGGCCGCCTTCTCCGGGCCGTAGGACTCCCGGGTCGTGTGGCGGATCTCGAAGGTGATGATCCAGGCCTCGCGATGGTGGGCCCCGATGGCGGCGACGCCATAGGACAGGGCCTGGCCGGGGATGAACTTGCAGTTGTAGGCGGCCACCTCGAGGCCCTTGACCTGCATGGCGTAGGCTTCGGAGCCATGGCCGATGGCCCGGGCCATGCGCCGGGAGCCTTCGGCCAGGAGGTTTCCGATCGGGCCCTGCCGGCGCGCGGCCAGGCCCAGGAGCTCCTTGGCCCGCCGGGCGTCGCCGAAGCGGAAGTCTCCTTCGACCGCGCCGTGGTCGATGGCGTCGGCGTAGAAGCTCAGGTTGCAGCCGGCCGACATGGTGTCCAGCCCGTACTCGTCGCAGAGGTAGTTCAGCGAGGCGACCTGGGGCAGGTCGAAGATCTCCAGGTTCGGGCCGAGAAGGGCCACGTTCTCATAGTCCATCTCCGACTCCCGGCCCTCGTCGTCCAGGACGGTGATGCCGCAGCGCATGGTGCAGGTCGGGCAGCCGTAGGTGGCGACCCGGGCGTTGTTGCAGCGCTCGCCGTCGACCTTCCAGGCGTCGGGGTGGTGGGTCTTGCGGAAGTTGCGGACGGGCAGGCCGGCCACCTCGTTGCAGAAGGGCAGCACGCCGGTCGTGCTCTGGATGGACCAGCCGGTCTGCTTGTCGATCTGGCCGACCTTCTTCAGGTCCCCGGAGCCGAGGGCCTTCATAGCCGCCGGGTCGGCCTGGGGGATGGGCCGGGTGCCCTTGACGACGATGGCCTTGAGGAGCTTGGAGCCCATGACCGCCCCGATGCCCGGCCGGCCGCCGGCCCGGCCTTCCAGGCTGCGGACGACGGCGAAGCGGGCCATGGACTCGCCGCCCTGGCCGATGTTGAGGACGCCGACGCCCTTGCCGTACTTGGCGTAGATCCAATCGTTGCAGACGTAGGTGCCTTGCCCCCAGACCTCGTCGGCCGGCAGGAACTCGACCTTGTCGTCCTCGATGAAGAGCATCGTCGGACGCTCGGCCCGGCCCTCGACGATCAGGGCGTCGTAGCCGGCCTTGCGCAGGTGCTCGGCCACCCGGGTGCCCAGATTGCCGTCCCCGTAGAAGCCGGTCAGGGGGGATATGGCGGCCACGACCGCCTTGCCCGTGTTGGGGGCCGGGATGCCGGCGATCGGCCCCAGGGCGACGATGAGCTTGTTGTCCGGACCGAGAGGATCGATGCCGGGAGCGACTTCGTCGAAGAGGATCTTGACCGCGAAGCCGCGGCCGCCGACCCATTTACGGGCGAACTCCTCGCTGAAAGCTTCCTTCTTCCAGGTCTTCGCGGTCAGGTTGACGCGCAGGAAATAACCGGTCCAGCCGACCATTCGTGTTCTCCTTGACGGGGCTCGAACGGCCGAGCCGTCCGCAGCTCATGATGCCATGGGCCTGCCCGTCCGTCAAGGCGGCTTGAACTTGGATGGAGCGTTCATCCCTGCTAGAATAACCGCGATATGACCAACCCCGCGCGCGATCCGATCCCGCCGCAGAGGCCGCAGCCGATCATCCGGCGGGGAGCGGCGGATCGACCGTGAGCGAGCCCGAGGGCTTTCGGGCGAAAGTCCGAAAGACTCTCTTCGGCCGGCCGCGCGACATCAAGGACCCCACTCTCTTCCACAAGATCGCCCTCATTCCGCTCCTGGCCTGGATCGGCCTGGGGGCGGACGGGCTGTCCTCCTCCTCCTACGGGCCCGAAGAGGCCTTCAAGACCCTGGGCCCGCACACCTATCTGGCCCTGGGCCTGGCCCTGGCCACGGCCTTGACCGTCCTGATCATCTCCCGGGCCTACAGCCGCATCATCGAGTACTTTCCGCACGGCGGCGGCGGCTATATCGTCGCTTCGGAGACCTTGGGCGAGAAGGCCGGCGTCCTCTCCGGCTCGGCCCTCCTGGTCGACTACATGCTGACGATCACCGTCTCGATCGTCTCCTGCGGCGACGCCCTGTTCAGCTTTCTGCCGGCCTCCTGGCACCCGGCCAAGATCCCCTTCGATCTCCTGGCCATCGCCCTGCTCGTCATCCTCAACCTGCGGGGCGTCAAGGAGTCCATCACCGCCTTGACGCCCATCTTCATCGTCTTCGTCCTGACCCACCTGCTCCTCATCCTCTACGGCGTCGCCTCCTATCTGCCGAGGACCGGCCAGGTGGTCCGCCAGATCGGGACGGACTTTCAAGCGGGACTGGGCGCGCTCGGCTGGGGGGGCTTGATCCTCCTGTTCATGAAGGCTTTCTCCATGGGCGGCGGCACCTACACCGGCATCGAGGCCGTCTCCAACGGCCTTCAGATCCTGCGCGAGCCGCGGGTCCGGACCGGCAAGAAGACCATGGTCTACATGGCCGCCTCGCTGGCCTTCACGGCCGGAGGGATCCTCATCTGCTATCTTCTGGTCGGCGTCGTTCCGACCCCGGGCAAGACCCTCAACGCGGTCCTGGCCGAGCGGGTCTTCGGCGGCTGGTCGTTCGGGACGACCCTGGCCGCGGTGACCCTCTTCACCGAAGGGGCGCTGCTGCTGGTCGCCTCGCAGGCCGGCTTCCTGGCCGGGCCGCGGGTCATGGCCAACATGGCCGTCGACTACTGGTTTCCCCACCGCTTCGCCTCCCTCTCCGACCGCTTCTCGATCCAGAACGGCGTCCTGCTGATGGGCGGGGCGGCGGCCGCCCTCCTGCTCTACTCCGGGGGCAGCATCTCGACCCTGGTGGTGATGTACTCCATCAACGTCTTCCTGACCTTCTCCATCTCCCAGGCGGGCATGATCCGCCATTTCCTCAGGAACAAGGCCCGCTTCCCGGAATGGAAGCGGCGCCTTCCGCTGCACGTCCTGACCCTGCTGCTGTGCGCTACCATCCTGATCATCACCACGGTCGAGAAGTTCGCCCTCGGCGGCTGGCTGACCTTCGTCATCACCGCGGCCATGGTCGGCGTCTGCTTCCTGACCAAGAGGCACTACCAGGCCGTCCGCCGCGGCGTCCGCCAGCTGGACGACCTGCTGGCCATTCCGGCCGACTCGCGCCCGAGTCAGGAGCCCCTGGACCCGACCAAGATGACGGCCATCCAGCTGGTCAACGGCTACAACGGCTTCGGCATCCATACCCTCCTGAGCGTCATCAAGGGCTTCCCCGGCTTGTACAAGAACTTCATCTTCGTCATGGTCGCCGAGGTCGACGTCGGCTCGTTCCGGGGCGCCGAGGACGTCGGCCGCTTGGAGACGTCGGCCGCGGGGGCCCTGGCCAAGTATGTCGATTTGGCCCGGCGGCTCGGCTTCCCGGCCGAGTCTCGTTTCGAGCTCGGCACGGACATCGTCCAGACCGCCAGCCGGCTGGTGGAGTCGATCGTCCGCTCCTACCCCCGGTCGACCGTCTTCGCCGGGCAGTCGGTCTTCCGCCGGACCGGCATCATCCACCGCCTCCTGCACAACGAGACGGCCTTCGCCATCCAGCAGGAGCTGCGCTGGAACGGCATCACGGCCGTCGTCCTGCCCATCCGGATCGACATCTAGGCCGGCGGATCCGCGGGCCGGGCCCGGCCGCTTGACTCCCTGGGCCGCCGAGCCCATAATGCGGCGCGTCGCTTCGATTCGGACGAATCTTACCCCCTCCGCGCTCTTCCGAGCCGGGGTCCCGCGCGCGGCGGGGGAGGAGGCGGAGGCATGGACGAAGACATCTCGCTCAAGGACAAGCTCAAGCAAGCCGTCATCGGCAAGCCCAAGAGCATCAAGGACCCGACTCTCTTCCACAAGCTGGCCCTGATCCCGCTGCTGGCCTGGATCGGCCTCGGGGCCGACGGCCTGTCCTCCGCGTCCTACGGTCCCGAGGAGGCTTTCCGGACTCTCGGCAGCCACACGTACCTGGCCCTCTTCCTGGCCCTGGCCACGGCCCTGACCGTCCTGGTCATCTCCAGGGCCTACAGCCGTATCATTGAGCACTATCCCTCCGGCGGCGGCGGCTACATTGTCGCCACGCACACCCTGGGGGAGAAGGCGGGCGTGGTCTCCGGGGCGGCGCTCCTGGTCGACTACATGCTGACCATCACGGTGTCGATCGTCTCCTGCGGCGACGCCCTCTTCAGCTTCTTCCCGGCCGGCTGGCGGCCGTTCAAGCTCGAGTTCGAGCTGCTGGCCATCCTCTTCCTGGTCGTCCTCAACCTGCGCGGCATTCGCGAATCGGTCACCTTCCTGGCGCCCATCTTCGTCATCTTCGTCGTCACGCATCTGCTGCTCATCGGCTACGGGATCCTGTCGCATGCCGGCCAGGTCGGGGCGGTGGCGGAGCGCATCGGAGGCGACTTCCGGGCCGGCTTGGCGACGCTGGGCGGGGGAGGGATGGCTCTTCTTTTCCTGAAGGCCTTCTCCATGGGCGGCGGGACGTTTACCGGGATCGAGGCCGTCTCCAACGGCATGCAGATCCTGCGCGAGCCGCGCGTCCAGACCGGCAAGAAGACCATGCTCTACATGTCCGTCTCCCTGGCCTTCACCGCCGGCGGCATCCTGCTCTGCTATCTGCTGCTGAAGGTGGCGCCCGTCCAGGGCCGGACCCTGAACGCCGTCCTGGCCGGCCGGGTCTTCTCCGGATGGCCTTTCGGCGGGGCCCTGGCGGCCGTGACCATCTTCGCCGAGGGCGCCCTTCTGCTCGTGGCCGCCCAGACGGGCTTCGTCGACGGGCCGCGGGTGATGGCCAATATGGCCGCGGACTACTGGTTCCCGCACCGCTTCGCCTCCCTGTCCGACCGCTTCACGATTCAGAACGGCGTCCTGCTGATGGGCGGCGCGGCGGCCCTGCTGCTCGTCTACTCGAAAGGGCGGATCACCACCCTGGTGGTCATGTACTCCATCAACGTCTTCATGACCTTCAGCCTGTCGGTCGGCGGCATGTCCCGGTTCTTCATCAGGAACCGCAAGCGGGAGCCCCGCTGGAAGGGGAACCTGGCCGTGCAGGCCGTGGCTCTGGTCGTCTGCCTGACCATCCTGGCCGTGACCACCGTCGAGAAGTTTCCGGTCGGGGGCTGGCTGACGCTGCTCATCACGTCCCTCGTCATCGCGCTCTGCTACCTGACCAAGGCCCATTACAACAAGGTCCGGCAGGGGGTCAGAGAGATGGACGATCTGCTGACGGCCATCCCCGTTCACGGCCCGCGCAACGACGCTCCCGCCGATCCGGCCGCCCGGACGGCCATCCAGCTGGTCAACGGGTATAACGGCTTCGGCATCCACACCTTCCTGTCCATCAACCGGGAATTCCCCGGCAGCTACCGCAACTTCGTCTTCGTCTCGGTCGGCGAGGTCGACATCAGCTCCTTCAAGGGGGCTGACGCGGTCTCGTCCCTGGAGAGCTCGACCCGCAAGGCCCTGGACAAGTACGTCGACCTGGCCCGGCGGATGGGATTTGCGGCCGATTCGCGGATCGAGCTGGGAACGGACATCGTGGCGACGGCCAGCCGCCTGGTCGAATCCGTCGCCCGGCAGTTCCCCAAGTCGACGGTCTTCGCCGGGCAGTCGGTCTTCCGCCAATCCGGCATGATCCACCGCCTCCTGCACAACGAGACCGCCTTCGCCATCCAGCAGGAGCTCCGCTGGCGGGGGATCACGACCGTCATCCTGCCCATCCGGATCAATCTTTGAAGCGGTCGGAGGCCCGGAGCCCGTGTTTCGTTGACTTGATCCATCGCTTCCGTTATAACGGAACGGACGGAGATTGAGCGCCTGATGTGGGAAATGCCCGAGATCGGATTCCGGCACATCGCCTTCGAGGGCGTCTTCCGCTCCGGCAAGACCCGGCTGGCCCATGTCCTGGCCCAGCGCCTGGGAGCCAAAGTCGTGGCCGACAAGGCCGAGAACCCCTATCTCAAGGACTTCTACGACGAGAAGGACGGCTCGGCCTTCCTGGCCCAGCTGGTCTTCCTGGTGACCCGCTATCACCAGCAGGCCGGGCTCCTGCAGCGGGACCTCTTCGAGGACCGCATCGTCGGCGACTACATCTTCGAGAAGGACAAGATCTACGCCTATCAGACCCTCTCGGACGACGAGCTGATGGTCTACGAGAGGATCTACGGCGTCCTGGCCGAGCGGGTGCCCAAGCCCGATCTGGTCGTCTACCTCCAGATCTCGGCCCCGACCCTGCTGCGCCGGATCGCCCGCGAGGGCTCGCCGCTGGAGAAGGCCATCAGCGAGAAGTACCTGGAGGACCTGGTCGAGGCCTTCGACTTCTTCTTCTTCAACTACCAGGCCGCCCCGCTGCTGGTGGTCAAGTCCGACGACCTCGACCTGGCTTCGGAGGCCGACCTGCGCGACGTCATCGACCAGGTCGCCCAGATGAAGCGCACGCCGCTGTTCTACGTGCCCCAGAGCGCCGGGGCCAAGGACCTCAAGAAGCGATGACAGGACTTTACCCCAACCCCGCGTCGGCAAGGCGGGGTGGGGAGAAAGGAGCCGGCCGATGAGCGAGGCGTCCGTCGAGCGGGTGACCGTCCCGGGGCTTCGGGCCCGGAAGAGGTCGGGGGACCGGATCGTCGTCCTGACCGCCTATGACTATCCCACCGCCGCGATCCTGGACCGGGAGGGGGTTGATGTCCTCCTGGTCGGAGATTCGCTGGGCATGGTCGTGCTCGGCTATCCGAACACGCTGGCCGTGACGATGGAGGATATGCTCCACCACGTCAAGCCGGTGGCCCGGGCCGCCCGCCGGGCCCTGGTCGTGGCCGACATGCCCTACCTGTCCTTCCACGTCTCCGTCGCCGAGACCGTCCGCAACGGCGGCCGGCTTCTCCAGGAGGGCGGGGCCCAGGCGGTCAAGGTCGAGGGCGCCTCGCCCGGGCGCCTGGACATGATCCGGGCCCTGGTCGAGGCCGAGATCCCGGTCATGGGCCACGTCGGCTTGACCCCCCAATCCATCAACCGCTTCGGCGATTTCCGGGTCCGGGGCGGGGAGGCCGGCGAGGCCGCGGCCATCGTCCGCGGCGCCGAAGCCGTCGAGGCGGCGGGGGCTTTCGCGGTCGTCCTGGAGTGCGTGCCGCGCGAGGTCGCGGCGGAGGCGACGGCCCGCCTGAAGATCCCCACCATCGGCATCGGCGCCGGCCCCGGCTGCGACGGCCAGGTTCTCGTCCTCCACGACCTCGTCGGCTTGTCCGGCGGCTATCTTCCCAAGTTCGTGCGCCGCTACGCCGACATGGAATCCGCGATCGGGGAGGCCGCGGGCCGCTTCGCGTCCGATGTCCGCTCGGGCGCCTTCCCGGCCGACGAGCAGTCCTACCATCTCAAGCCCGGCGCAGCGGCCCGCCTGAGGGCCCGGCGGAGCCGGCGGGGATCGAGATGAGGACGATCGCCTCCGCGGGACCGATGAAGGCGGCCGTCCGGGACGCTCGGGCCGAGGGCCTTCGGATCGGCCTCGTTCCGACCATGGGCGCCTTGCACGAGGGCCATCTCAGCCTGGTCCGGGCCTGCCGCGAGAAGGCCGGCCTGACCGTGGTCAGCCTGTTCGTCAATCCCATCCAGTTCGGGCCGCAGGAGGACTTCGCCCGCTATCCCCGCGACTTGGAGCGGGACGCCGCCCTGCTGCGGGATGCCGGCGCCGATATCCTCTTCGCTCCGACCGTGGCCGAGATGTATCCCGACGGCTTCCGGACGCGGGTCGAAGTCGAGGGCTTGCAGGACAAGCTTTGCGGCGCCTCGCGGCCGGGCCACTTCAAGGGCGTCTGCACCGTCGTCCTGAGGCTCTTCCGGATCATCGAGCCGGACCTGGCGGTCTTCGGCCAGAAGGACGCGCAGCAGGCCCTCATCCTCCGCCGGATGGTCCGCGACCTGGACCTGCCGACGGCCCTCGATGTCCGCCCCATCGTCCGCGAGGCGGACGGACTGGCCATGAGCTCCCGCAACGCCTATCTGAGCGCCGCGGAGCGGATCGCCGCCCGGGTCCTGGGACGGGCCCTCGAGGCGGTCCGGACGACCGTCGCCTCGGGCCGCCGCGAGACGGCCGACGTCCTGGCCGCGATGCGGACGGTCCTGGCCGCCGAGCCCCTGGCCGATGTCGAGTACGCCGCGCTTGTCGACCCCGACAGCCTCGAGCCTTCGCCGCGGGCGCGCCCGGGCGACTTGGCCGCCTTGGCCGTGCGGATCGGGCGGACCCGGCTGATCGATAATTGGATCGTCGAGTGAAAGGAAAGCGCCATGCGGAGAACCATGCTCAAGTCCAAGCTCATGCGGGCGGTCGTCACCGCCTCCGACATGGATTACGAGGGCAGCCTGGGGATCGACGCCGATCTGCTCGAGGCGGCCGACATCATCCCTTTCGAGAAGGTCCACGTCTACAACCTGGCCAACGGGGAGCGGTTCTCGACGTACGTCATCAAGGAGCCGGCTGGATCCGGGGCCATCGCGGTCTACGGGGCGGCCGCCCATAAGGCCGGACCCGGGGACGTCATCATCATCGTCTCCTACGTCCAGATGGAGGACGACGAGGTCGCCTTCTTCCGCCCCAAAGTGGTCCTGCTCGACGAGAGCAACCGGATCAAGGCGATCCCCCCCAGGTCTTGAGGCCCGTCGTCCGTGAGAGGACTCTCGCGCCGGGACGCGCTCAGAGGCGGCGCAGGTAGGCCATCAGGGCCTGGATCTCGGGCTCGCTCAGCCCGGTGAAGGCCGGCATCGAGCGGTAGGGGCGGCGGAGCTGCAGCCGGATGCTCTCTTCCGTCGCCGGCCGGCCGCTGGCGGGAAGGATCGTCCTCTTCAACAGGCCTTCCAGGCCGAGTCCGGCCCCGGATGCGTCCCGGCCGGCGGTGTGGCAGCCGGCGCACAGGCCGGCGAATATCTCGCGGCCGGTCTCCGCTTCTTGATCCGGAGCCGTCTCGGCGGTCCCGCCGACCGGAGCCTTGGCCGAGCCCGGCCCGGCCAGAACGCCGAAGCCGAAGGCGCCCAGGATCAGGACGAAAGACGCGCCGCCCAGGATGAGCCCGAGACCGGGGACGAAACGTCGCAGCCCGGGAAAAGCCTTGAGGAAGCCGATCTTGGCCAGGAGCATGACATCCAGGGCCAAGGCCAGGTGGCCGTGAACGGCGGTCCAGGCCGGCCCCCCGTCCGCCGCCAGACTCAAGCCCAAGACGGTCAGGGCGAGAAGCAGGGCGGCGGCCGCCCAGCCGGACCAGAGATGGACGCGGCGCAGGAGCTCCGCCCGGCGGGGCGGCCGGCCCCCGCCGTCCAGGAGGAGGCGCGATCCGGCCGCAGCGGCGACGGCCAGGAGCAGGAGCCCGGCCAGCGCGCTCTTAAGGAGGAGGATCATGGACGTCTCGGCTCGGCTCGCGGCCTCTACTCCAGCCGATAGTTGGGGGCTTCCTTGGTGATGGTCACGTCGTGGGCGTGGCTTTCCTTGAGGCCGGCCATGCTGATGCGGATGAAGCGGGCCTTGTCCTGGAACTCGGCGATGGTCCGGGCCCCGGCGTAGCCCATCCCGAGGCGCAAGCCGCCGATCAGCATGTTGACGATGCCGGCGGCCGGTCCCTTGTAGGGGACCATGCCTTCGATGCCCTCCGGCACCATCTTGGCTTCGGCGGCGGGAGAGTCCTGGAAGTAGCGGTCCCGACTCTTGCCCTCGCGAAGGACCTCGAGCGAGCCCATGCCGCGGTAGATCTTATAGGACCGGCCCTGGTACATGACCACCTCGCCCGGCGCTTCATCGGTCCCGGCCAGCATGTTGCCCAGCATGACCGTGTCCGCTCCCGCCGCGATGGCCTTGGCCACGTCGCCCGACGACTTGACCCCGCCGTCGGCGATGACCGGAACGCCGGCCGGCCGGGCCGCTCCGGCCACGTCGGCGATGGCCGTGATCTGGGGCACGCCGCAGCCGCTGACGACCCGGGTGGTGCAGATCGAGCCGGGGCCGACGCCGACCTTGACCGCGTCCACCCCGCGCTCGATGAGAAGGCGGGCGGCCTCGGCCGTGGCGATATTGCCGGCGATGATCTCCTGCTCGGGCCACTCCTGCCGCAGGCGCTCGACGGCTTTCAGGACGCGCTCCTGGGCGCCGTGCGCGGTGTCCACGATGAGGACGTCGGCCTTGGCCGCGACTAGGGCCCGGGCCCGATCCAGGGAGTCGTCCCCGACGCCGACGGCGGCGCCGACCCGGAGGCGGCCCAGGCTGTCCTTGGCCGCGTTGGGGTATTGGATGCGCTTGAGGATGTCCTTGTAGGTGATCATGCCCTTGAGCCGGCCCGCCTCGTCGACGACCAGGATCTTCTCGATCTTGTGCCGATGGAAGAGCTCCTCGGCCTCCTCCAGCGAGGTCCCGACGGGGACGGTGACCAGCTCCTTGGTCATGATCCGCTCGATGGGGACGTGCAGCCGCGTCTCGAAGCGAATGTCCCGGTTGGTCAGGATGCCGACCAGCTTGTTGGCCCCGTCGGTGATGGGCAGGCCGGAGATGTGGTATTTCTGCATGACCTCCTTGGCCTGGAAGATCTGGTCCGAGGGCCGCATGCTGATGGGGTCGTGGATCATGCCGCTCTCATGGCGCTTGACCTTGTCGACCTCCTCGGCCTGGGTCTCGCAGGACATGTTGCGGTGGATGATGCCCAGGCCGCCGAGCTGGGCCAGGGCGATGGCCATCTTGGACTTGGTCACCGTGTCCATGGCCGCGGCCAGCAGGGGGATGCGGAGGCCGATCCGCCGGCTGAGCCGGGTGGCCACGTCGGCCTCGGCCGGCACGACGGCCGAGCGGGCCGGCAGGATGAGGACGTCGTCGAAGGTCAAGCCTTCCGGGATGGGGAGTTCGAGCATCACGCCTCCTCGCGCGGGCCGGGCCCGCTACTTGCGCCTCTTGCGGCCGGGGATCGACGCATGGGCTTGGCGGGCCTTGGCCGGGGCGGGCGCCTCCGCGCGGGCCGGCTCCAGCCGCCCCGCCGTCGGCTGACCGTAGAGGCGGGGCGCCTCGCGCCGCAGCGGCCGGTCGATCTCCTGGCTCTCGGAGACCGGCTGGACGTGGAACAGGGTCCGGACCGTCTCCTCCTCGACGCGGTCCAGCATGGCCTGGAACATGTCGAAGCTCTCCTTCTTGTACTCGACCAGCGGGTCGCGTTGGCCATAGCCCCTCAGGCCGATGCCCTCCTTGAGGTAGTCCATGCCCAGGAGGTGATCCTTCCACTGGTTGTCGATGATGTGCAGGAGGATGACCCGCTCGAACTCGCGCATGCGCTCCGGGCCGATCAGCCTCTCCTTCTCCTCGTAGAGGGCGATCAGCCGGGCCCGCAGGGCTTCCTCCAGGCCGGCCGACGTGACGGCCTCCCAGTCCAGGCCCAAGGACTCGACGTCCAAGCCGAACTGGGCGCCCACGGCGGCCCGCAGGGCCGGCCGGTCCCACTCCTCGGGCGGCTT
>CAZKXI010000022.1:26676-51503 GCA_964556755.1 uncultured Eubacteriales bacterium | reverse complement strand
GATCCGATCACGGCCTATGGCTCCGTCGCCCCCGACGGTGTACCCCGAACCGCTTAGCCTTCCCGGAAATTGGCGAAGAACTCATTTAAGGGCTCTTCTCCAATCTCAGGGGAGGGGGACGCGTGTAAAGCCGCTTTACGGCAGCCCGGTTCCCGCTGCTTCGACTCGATTCTCTCCAGGGAGGGCCCTGAAGGAACTTTGGCACGGGAATTGCTGTTATGGAAGCGTTGAGCCTCCTCTGGGGAAGAGGGGCGGCCCGGCCGCTCTTCTTCCCACCCTCCCTCCTCAAGCCCCTTGACAAGGCTGCATGAGGGGCGTATCCTGTCCGAGTTTACTGGTGGGTTTTATAAGTAAACCGTAGAGTTCAATCCAAAGAGAAGGAAGCCTTGGAAGAGAACAGGTCTGATCGACGGAGCGACCGCGAGCAAAGGCGCCGCCTGGAGAACCGGGAGGCCATCCTGCACGCGGCCGAAGCCGTCATCCTGCGCAAGGGGTTCTCGGACGCGTCCATGGATGACGTGGCCGCCGAAGCCCAGTTCTCCAAAGCCACCCTCTACCGGTACTTCAAGAGCAAGTCCGAGCTGATGCTGGACATCATCATCCATTTCCTGGACGATCTCGAGCTTCGGCTGGCCGCGATCCGCACGGCGCCGGGCCGCTCCGTCCGGGAGAGGGTCCAGGACACCTTCGTCTGCCTCCTCTCGACCATGGAGGACAAGGAAGGCCTGTCCCGGGTCTTTCTGGCCGACCCCGGCTTCCACAAGATCGTCCCCCTGCTCTTCGAGGCCCGCGATCCGTCCGACGCGGCCGATCCGTCCTGCTCCGCCGGCCATGGCGCCTTCGCGTCCCATATCCGGTCTCACGGCCGGGCCATCTCCCAGGGTTGGGAGAGGCTTCTGGCCGAGGGGGTCGAGGCCGGGGAGCTCCGGCCCCTGGACGCCCCCGCGGCCGCGCTCTTCGTCGGCGCGGTCCTGCAGGGCGTCTTCAGCCAGCGATTCTGGTCGGAAGGCAAACCCGGCCTATCCGATAACGTATCTCTCATCTTTGACTTTCTTTGGCATGGAATCATAGCCCGCTCCGCCGGGCAAGGAGTTGAACGATGAAACGAGCCGCCGCTCTGCTCGGTCTCTGGGCCGTGCTGGCTGCCGCGCTGGCCGCCCCGGCCGCCGCGGGCCAAGCCCCGTCGCAGGAAGCGCTGACCCTGACCCTGGAGGACAGCATCCGGCTGGCCCTCCAGCAGAATCCTTTCTATATGGCCGAGAAGGCCAAGGAGGACGCCGCGTCGGCCTCCGTCCGCGAGGCCGTCTCCGGATTCTTCCCCTCCCTCAACGCCCAGGGCACCAACATCCTGGACAAGAAGGTCTTCTCCGTCACCTTCCCCTCCTTTATTCCCGGCGAGCCTCCGACGAAGGTCAAGCTGGACTTCAGCCGGGCCTACCAGATGACCCTGAACTTCAGCCTGCCCCTCTTCATGGGCGGCCGCCTGGTCTCGGGCTACAAGCAGGCCGGGCTGAACCTGGACTCGACCCGGGAGGGCATCCGCCGCGTCCAGCAGGAGACCGTCTACAACGTCAAGAAGGCCTTCTACGGCGTCCTCCTGGCCCGGGCCTTCGTCGACGTGACCTCCGAGGCGGTGGACCTGGCCGAGAAGCACGTCAAGAACGTCCGCAACCTCTTCGAGGCGGGCGTCGCCACCAAGTTCGACCTGCTGCGCTCCGAAGTCCAGGCCGCCAACCTCAAGCCCCAGCTGATCCGGGCCCGCAACGGCCTGCGCGCGGCCGAGCTCGGCCTCAAGACCCTGCTCGGGCTGGACCTGGCCCGGCCGATCGAGGTCCGCGGCGAGCTGAGCCTGAAGGCCGTCGACGTCAACACCGACGAGAACATAGCCAAAGCCTTGGATCAGCGGCCCGAGCTCAATCAGCTCCGCTACCAGAAGCTCATGGCCACGGAGATGGTCAAGATGGCCAAGGCGGCCTACCTCCCGACGGTGGCCGTCGGAGGCACTTACAACATCTGGGCCGACAAGCTTAAATTCGGCCGCGACGTCTGGGAGGACTACTACCAGGTCAACCTGGTCCTCAGCTTCCCCATCTTCAACGGCTTCGTCAACAGCGCCAAGCTGGCCCAGTCCAAGGCCGCCCTCAAGCAGATCGACTACAGCCAGCGGGGCCTGGCCGAGACGGTCAAGCTCGAGGTCCAATCCGCCGTGCTGGGCCTGCAGCAGGCCCGCGAATCGCTCCTGTCCCAGGAGAAGAACGTCGAGCAGGCCCTGGAGGCCGTCCGCATCGCCGAGCTCAACTACACCGAAGGCCTGGCCACCAACCTGGACGTCAGCTCCGCCCAGGTGGCCCTCAGCGAGGCCCGGTCCAACTACACCCAGGCCCTCTACGACTACGCCGTGGCCCTGGCCGAGCTGGAGAAGGCCGTCGGCCTGAACCAGGACGCCTACGAGAAGGCCCTCTGATGAACGCGAATTCCGAACGGAGATCCACGATGAAAACCCTACGTCCCGCCGCCCTGATCCTCCTCGCCCTGGCCATCGCCCTGCCGGCCTGCAAGCCGGCCGCCAAGGCCGCCGCCGGAGCGGCCGAAGCCGCCCCCGTGGCCACGGCCGTCACCGCCGTCGCGGCCGCCCGGCAGACCGTCTCCGAGAAGCTGACCTACACCGGGACGCTGGAGCCCTGGCGCAAGATCGGCATCGCCCCCGAATCGGGCGGCAAGATCGCCCGCATCCTGGTCGAGGAAGGCCAGCGGGTCGGCGCCGGCCAGGTCCTGGCCGAGCTGGACACCGAGACCGTCCGGCTCCAGCTGGCCCAGGCCGAGGCCGGGCTGGCCGTGGCCCAGGCCAACCTCCAGAACGCCGTCAAGACCAAGGAGCGGATGGACCGGTTGATGGCCCAGAAGGCCATCTCCGACCAGCAGTACGAGCAGGCCAAGCTCGGCTTCGACGCCGCCCAGGCCCAGACCGCCCAGGCCCAGGCCGGAGTCAATATGGCCCGTCACGCCCTGGAAACCGCCACCATGAAGGCGCCCTGGCCCGGCCTGGTGGCGGCCAAGAACGCCCAGGTCGGCGATTTCATCAACCCGATGATGGGCGGCTATGGGGCTGCGGCCGGGGTGGTCACCCTGGCCGACGACTCCCGGATCAAGGTGGTCGTCGAAGTCACATCCGGCGACGTCGGCCGCCTGCAGAGGGGCCGTCCGGCGGTCCTGCGGGTCAGCAATGGCGAGACGACCGACCATGCCGGTACGGTGTCCGTCATCAACCAGAGCGCCGATCCCCTGTCCAAGAAGTTCCGCGTCGAAGTCGAGGTGCCCAACTACGGGGCCAAGCTGCGGACGGGCGTCTTCGGCACCGTCCTCTTCGACGTCCAGTCGCACCAGAACGCCCTGGCCGTGCCGCAGAAGGCCATCCTGGACGGCAAGTACGTCTTCGTGGCCGAGAACGGCAAGGCGGCCAGGCGCGAAGTGACCCTGGGCCTCCGCAACACGACCATGATCGAGGTGCTGGACGGGCTCAAGGAGGGGGACATGGTCATCGTCGAAGGCGCCTTCGGACTGATCGAGGGCGCGCCGGTCGAGATCAAGAAGTGAGCCGGCCATGAAGCTTCCGGAATTCGCCGTCAACAAGCGCGTCACGACGGCCATGATGGCCATGATCCTGGTCGTCGTGGGCGCCATCTCCTACACCCGGCTGGGGCTGGACCTCTTCCCCGACCTGGAGTACCCCACCGTCTCGGTCATCACCAGCTACAAGGGCGCCTCTCCGGAGGACATCGAGAACAGCATCACCCGCCCGCTGGAGCAGGTCGTCTCCTCGGTCAACAGGGTCAAGAAGCTCTCTTCGGCGACCTCCGAGGGGGCCTCGATCCTCTCGGTCGAGTTCGAGTGGGGCACCGAGCTGGACTTCGCCGCCCAGGACCTGCGCGACCAGATCGGCTTGTACAAGAACTACCTGCCGGCGGGCGTGGACGATCCCCTGATCGTCAAGTTCAACATGGGCCAGATGCCGGTGGCCTTCTGGGGCATCACCGGCAACCGCCCCATGACGGAGCTGAAGGACCTGGTCGAGGACGAGGTCGCCCGCCGACTGGAGCGGATCGACGGCGTCGCCTCGGCCCAGACCGTGACCATGGACACCCGCGAGATCCTGGTCGATGTGGACAAGCGGGCCCTGCAGACGCTGAACCTGTCTTTAAGCCAAGTCCTGGGCGCCTTGGCCCTGGACAACTCCAATATGCCGGCCGGCCACCTGGTCGAGCGGCATACCGACTACCTGGTCCGGACCCTGGGCGAGTTCAAGTCCCTGGACGACATCCGGGCCACCATTGTCGGTGCCACGGCCAAGGGCAGCCCCATCTACCTGCGGGACGTTGCCGAGGTCCGCGACACCATCAAGGAGACCCGCTACGTCGGCCGCATCGCCGGCCAGAACGGCGTCTTCCTGTTCGTCTCCAAGCGGTCCGGGGCCAACACCGCCATCGTCGGCGAGGCCGTCAAGAAGGCCATCGAGCCCCTGATCGCGTCGCTGCCTCCGGACGTCAAGTTCCACATGGTCATGGACCAGTCCGACATGATCCAGAAGGTGACCAAGAATACGGGCAACTCCGCGCTGCTGGGCGGCCTCCTGGCCATCGTCATGATCTTCCTCTTCCTCTGGAACTGGCGGCCGACCCTCATCATCGGCCTCTCCATCCCCCTGTCCATCATCACCACCTTCATCGCCCTCTTCGCGGCCGGCTACACCCTCAACATCATGACCCTGGGCGGGCTGGCCCTGGGCATCGGCATGCTGGTCGACAACTCCATCGTCGTCATCGAGAACATGTTCCGCCATGTCCAGTCGGGCCAGGAGGCCAGGGCGGCGGCCAAGGTCGGCGCCTCGGAGGTCGGCATGGCCATCACCGCCTCGACCGTGACCACCATCGTCGTCTTTCTGCCCCTGGCGTTCGCCCAGGGCATCACCGGCAAGCTGACCACGGGCTTGGCCCTGTCGGTCGTCTTCTCGCTGGTCTCGTCCCTCTTCGTGGCCCTGACCGTCGTGCCCATGCTGGGCTCGGTCCTGTTCAAGCGCCGGAGCTCCGACGCCGCGACGGTACGGCACACCATCGGCCGCGACTTCGGCCGCCCCCAGGCCATCTACCGCAGAGGCCTGAGCTGGGCCTTGTCCCACCGCAAGACGGTCGTCTTCGGGACGTTGGGCCTCTTCGCGGCTTCGCTGGCCCTCGTCCCCGTCCTGGGCACCGAGTTCATGCCGGCCATGGACATGGATATGATGGTCTTCAAGCTGAGCGCCCCGGTCGGCACCTCCTTGGCCGAGACCGACCGCATCGGGACGATCATCGAGAACATCATCGCCGCTCAGCCCGAGGTCAAGATCATCAGCTTCCAGGCCGGCAGCTCGACCGAGGACAATCCGGGAGACGCCGGCTTCGGCGGGGCCCCGACCGGCCCCCACGAGGCCCAGTTCTTCATCGGGCTGAAGCCCATCGAAGTGCGCAAGATCACCAACCAGGAGGTTCAGGAGCGCTTCCGGCGCCTGATGCCCAAGTTCGACAACGTCAAGATCGAGGCCATGGACATGATGGGCTCCTTCATGGGCGGGGCCTCCACGCCCGTCGAGATCAAGATCTTCGGTCAGGAGCTGAGCGACCTGCGCCGCTACGCCGATGACGTCGTGGCCCGAATCAAGGACGTGCCGGGCATCCGGGACGTAACCCATACCTTGGCCCAGGCCAAGCCCGAGTACCACATCCGGATCGATCGCGACCGGGCGGCCCGCTTCGGACTGACCGTCAACCAGGTCGAGTCCGCCGTCCAGATGGCCACCCTGGGCCAGGTCGCCACCCGCTACCGCGAGGCCGGCGACGAGATCGACGTCCGGGTCCGCTTCCGGAGCGAGTTCCGCGACACCATCCAGGCCGTCTCCACCATCCCGATCCTGACCCCGTCCGGCTCGTCCATCACCCTGGACCAGGTGGCCGACGTCCAGTCGGGCCAGGGGCCCATCCAGATCACCCGCGAGAACCAGGCCCGCCGGGTGTCCGTGACGGCCAACATCGCCGAGCGAGACCTGGGCAGCGTCGTCCGCGACGTCAAGGCCCGCATCGTCCCCGTCGAGAAGGGACTTCCGGCCGGCTACTTCCTGGAGTTCGGCGGCTCCTACGAGAGCATGAACGAGGCCTTCGTGACCCTGGCCGGCGTCTTCGCCCTGGCCGTCCTGCTCATCTACATGGTCATGGCCTCTCAGTTCGAGTCCCTCAAGCACCCCTTCATCATCCTCTTCACCATCCCCCTGTGCCTGATCGGGATCGTCCTCGGCCTGCTCGTCGCCGGCCGGCCGATCAGCCTGCCGGTCTTGATCGGGATCATCATCCTGGCCGGCGTGGCGGTCAACAACGCCATCGTCATGATCGACTACACCAATAAGCTCTGGCGGGGCGGGATGGACAAGCCGAAGGCGATCCTGGAAGGCTCCGTGACGAGGCTGCGGCCCGTCCTGCTGACGGCCATGACGACCATCCTGGGAACCTTCCCGATGGCCATAACGAAATCCTCGGGCTCCGGGATGCTCAATCCCTTGGGCATCACCCTGCTGGGCGGGCTGACCGCGACGACGCTGCTGACCCTCTTCGTCATCCCGGTCGTCTACAGCCTGTTCGAGAGGGTCCGCTTCCGGGAGAAGAAGGCCAAGGCCGCCGCTTGAGGCGGGACTAGGCCTTGAATCGGAGCAGGGCTCCGATCTGGCCGTAGCGGTCCAGCCGCGAGGGCGGCTGGACGCTGCGGATCCGGGCGTCCCCGCGCATGGCCGCCTCGATGGCCTCGTCCACGACGTCGAGGACGGCCTCCGTCTTGCGATCGCAGGCCGGGCACTTGACCTCGTCCTCGGCGTAGAGGAGGCGGCAGCGGGGGCAGCTGCGCCCGGGGGCCGCGAAGCCCCTGGTCACGATCAGGGTCTGGACCTCTCCCAGAGCCAGAGCCTTGAGGCTGTCCTTGAGCCCCGAGCAGGCCCGGCCGCCCTTCTCCAGCTCGGCCGTAAACTGCTTGACCACGGCCTCCTCCTCGGACTTGCGGATGGCCCGCTCCAGGGCCATGGTCTCCTTGAGCACCGCGTCGGGCGCGTCGGACGGCTTGGCCCGCAGCCAGCCCCGCAGCCGCTCCCGGACGTAGGCGTGAAGGTGCGGCTCGATCTCGGAGACGAGGCCGTCCGGGCAGCCCAGGACGAGGCCTTCGAAGCCGTTCTTCTTGAAGATCTCGAACGTCTTTTGGGCCGCCTTCTTGTAGTGATCGGCCGCGGCCGCCTCGGCCCGCCGCTCTACGGAGCGCGTCTTGTCGCGGTCGCCGCCGACCAGGGGCTTCGGGGCTTCGCTCCTCATCTCGTCCAGGAGGGCGATCTCGCCCATGGCCACGGAGTACCATTTGGCCTGGCGGCGGTCGATCAGGAAGACGGCCAGGCTGCGGTACTGGCCCAGGATCTGGGTTAGGGGGCGGATGTAGGGATTGCGGTCGAAGACGATCCGGTTGCGGGGCGCTTCGGGCAGAGACAGGACCTCGAGAAAATTCTCGCCCGAGCAGGCGTAGACCGCCAGGCCGGGGGCGCCGGCGTCGGTCTCCCGAACGGCCAGCTCCTGGACCCGGTCCAAGTCGGCGGCCAGGGCGGCCTTCTTCTCCTTGGATGCGTCGAGAGCCTCCAGGCGGACCCGGGCCTCGGCCAGCAGGTTCTTGGCCGCGGTGAGGATCTCTTTCTTCGAGGCACGGCTCTTATCGGTGTCGAGGAAAAGCGACAGGGTCAGGTACTTCTCGCTGCGGAACCGGGACAGCGCCTCGACCTGCGAGCGGCTGGAGAGTTTCATAGAGCCTCCTGCGATGGGATCAGTCCCGCGGCCGCGGGACGAAGGGCGGGCGAAACGGGGCGGACGACCCCCGACGAAAGCCAGCTCGGGAATCTATGGGCGCCCCTTCAGCGATCGATCCCTCGACGCGTTCCCGCGATAACGAGACGGTCATGCAGGACTAACATCAGGGGGGGGAGGGGGTTTGTCAAGGCCTCGCGATGACGGGCGAAGCGCCGGTCATGGCGAGGCCTGCGAAACGCCTGGCCTCGCGATGCGACCCGAGGCCACCCGCGAAGCGCCGGTCATGGCGAGGCCCGCGAAACGCCTGGCCTCGCGACGATAGGCGCAACGCCATCGTGTCGAGGCCCGCGAAACGCCTGGCCCCGCCTATCCCTTGGGCATGGCCATGGTCACGAAGACCATGACGAAGATGGCTACCGTCTCGATGATGCCGATGGCCATGAGGTAGTTGGCGAAGCCCTTGCCCGTCTCGCCCAGGGCGTCGGAGGCCTTGGCCCCGATCTTGCCCTGGATGAAGGCGGACAAGCCGATGGCCAGTCCGGCCAGGGCCCCGACGAGAAGCGGCGCCAGGCCCGCCTCCGCCGGCCAGGGCGCCTTGCGGATGGCGTCGCGAACCAGGAATCCATAGAAGACCTGGGACAGGGGCGCTCCGACGAAAGCGACCATGATGAAGGGGGCGGCCTTGTTCAGGCTGAAGGCCTTCTTCCAGGCGCCCACGGCGGCCATGCCGGCGGCGCCGATGCCGAGGGCCGAGCCGACGGCGGCGAAGACGAGAGAGGCGTTGAGATCGCCGAGTCCAGGGATCATGGTTGTTCCTTTCGTTCCGGATTTCGTCCCCGCTCCTCCACCTCGACTTCGCGGAAGGGCTCGTAGCGCTGGCCGGACCACTGCTGGCCGAGGTGGTTGGAGAATTCGAGCATATTGAGGCGGACGCCATGGACCAGGACGGACATCGCCCCGAGGACGAGGTTGAGGGAGTGTCCGAAGAGCAGAATCACCGCCGCCATGATGCCCTGGCCGACGGAGCGGATGCCGGATCCCGCCGCCATGGCGTTGAAGCTTCCGGCCACCGTCAGCGAGGCGAAGCCGACGGCGAAGAGCCGCAGGTAGGACATCAGGTCGGAAAACGTGCTGATGATGCTGAGAGGCAGGTCGACCAGCGTGGCCGCGACCCCCTTGAGGATCCGCCGCTGGAAGTTGCTGAAGACGAGGGCCGAGAGAACGCCTCCGATGAGGAGGGGACCGAAGAAGCCCGGCAGGGGCTTGCCCGAGACGAGATTTCCGACCAGGAAGAAGACGGCCCAGACGATGGCGATCCAACCGACCTGCCCCAGAAGCCGCGGCGAGGGCCACAGGCGGACGACGTTGAGGAGATGGGCCAGGGTCAGGTGAGCCAGGCCGATGATGAAGCAGAGGTACATCAGGGAGGCGGAGTTGGCCTCGACGAAGCCGTCCAGGGCCGGCACGACCAGGCTGCGCAAGACCGGCAGGCGGGCCACGGCGGCCGAGCCGAAGTAGACGCCGCTGAGGGCTCCCCAGACGATGGTCGCCAGGCTGAAGAGGATCATCATCCGGAAGAGGTCGGGCGGCGTCCCCGGCTTGGCTTTGCGGCGTGCCCCCAGCGCGGCGCCCAGGAGGAGCAGGCCGTAGCCGGCGTCCCCGATCAGCATGGCGCAGAAGAGGCTGAGGAAGCCCAGGAACCAAGGGCTGACATCGGCCTCGGCATAGCCGGGCAGGGTGCCCATGAACTTGAACAGAGGCTGGATAGCCTGGATCCAGCCGGGGTTGCGGATCAGGGTCGGCACTTCGGACGGGTCCTCCGGCTCCGAGGCCAGCCAGCCCCAGCTGTGAGCCGCGGCCAGGCTCGTGACTTCCGAGAGCCGATCGCCGGGGCAGTAGCCTTCAAGGTAGACGAGCTCTTCTTCCAGTCCCATCCCGGCCCGGACGCGGGCCAGATCGGCGCTCCGCCGGAGGTGCCGGGCATAAGCCCGAAGCGCATCCCGCCTCTCCGCCAGAGCCTCGGCCTCCCGGGCCATCCCCGTCAGGGCCGCCCGGCCGGCAGCGATCTCGTCCTCCAGCGCGGAGACCTCGGCCTCGGGAAAGGCCTCTTCCTTGAGCTCCAAGCCCGGCTCTTCGCCGCGGGTCAGCCAAGCCAGCCGGACGCGGCCCTTGTCCCGGCCGACGACAAAGGCTTGTCCGTGCTCCGGGAGGCGCTTGAGGAAGGCCGCATCGGCTCGGTAGAGGCGGATCTTGATGCCCGCCTTGGCCAGGCTCTCCATGTCGGACCGGGAGGGGTCGCCCCATTCCTTGAGCCAGCTGCGCTGGGCCTCGGCTTCCCGTAGGCGGGACCGGGCCCTCTCGCGCCGTCCGTCGAGCTCTAAGACAGCGTCGACCACGCGCATGCCGTCCTCGAAGGAAGCCGGGGCGGCCGCGGCGCCGGGCCGCTTCTCCTCCGCCCCCAACAGGGCCAGGGCTTTCTCCAGCCGGGCGGACTGCTCGGCCAAGCCGTCCATCTCGGCCGAAGCCGGCTCCCGGACCGGCTTGATATGGACGACGCCCAGGCGGCGCAGCCGGCGCAGGGCCTCATCCCTCTCGCCCCGGGCGACCAGCAAGATCAGCCGCTTCATCGGCACGATCATGGCGGGCTCCCGGCCGCTTCGGCGGCGCGCTTTCTCTCGATCTTGGCCTTGGCGATCTTGCCCCGGACGACCTCGGCCGTCCGCAGGTCGCCCAGGAAGATCTGGATGACCCTTATGGCCTCGCGAGCCTCCGGGATCTTCACCTCTTCGAACAGCTTGATCCGCTGGATCGTCGTCCTCATCTCCCGGCGCAGGATGGCCTGCTGTTCCAGGGCGACGCCGATGGCCACCCGGGTCCGGGCCTCCTCCCTCAGGATGGGCAAGGCCCGGTCGACCCACAGGGGCGTGTCCCAGATGTCGCCCCCCGGCTCGTCGAACCGCACCTCCTCTAGGACGGGGATGGCGATGCCGGCGATATTGCCGACCGAGGTCCCGATGTGGACGACCTTGACCCGGTCGGCGATGTCGGTCTCCTCGGCCAGGACGGCGACCCAGGGCCGGATGGACTCCTCCCGCTCCAGGCTCTCGCGCTCCGCGTCGTCGATGCGGCCCTGCACGCGCCGGATCTCGGCCAGCAGCTGCTTCTTCTTCAGCTCCAGCGTGGGCAGGAAGCGGAGGTAGCGCTTCAGGTCGTCCTTCTGGCGCTTGAGTCCGCCCTTGGTCAGCTGAGCCTTGGCCATGGCTTCCGTCTACTCCGTCCGGTCCGCCGTCCGCGGCCAGAACTCCTCGATCAGCTCGGTCCGCAGACCCGTCTCCTCGGGCTTGAAGCAGTCGGCCAGGATGGCCCAGCCCCGGTCGAGGGCCTTCTCCAGGGGGATGTTGACCCGCAGGTCCATCATCCCGGCCTCGAATCGGCGGCCGTACTTCAGGAGCTTCTCGTCCCAGGGGCTCATGCGGAAGCCCATGGATCGCTTCTCTTCCGCCTCCCGGGACTGGGCGTAGAGCCGGATCATGCCGTCCATGATGGCCCGGTGGTCCTTGCGGGTCTTGCCGTTGACCAGCTGCTTCAGCCGGCTGAGGCTGCCGAAGGGCTCGATGCGGCCGTGCCGCAGGTAGTACTGGCCTTCGGTGATGTACCCGGTGTTGTCGGGGACCGGATGGGTGACATCGTCGCCCGGCATGGTCGTGGCGGCCAGCGTGGTGATCGAGCCGGCGCCTTCGAAGTCGACCGCCTTCTCGTAGCGGGCGGCCAGCTGGCTGTAGAGGTCGCCGGGGTAGCCGCGGTTGGAGGGGACCTGCTCCATGGTGATGGCGATCTCCTTGAGGGCGTCGGCGAAGTTGGTCATGTCCGTCAGCAGGACCAGGACGTTCTTGCCGTCCAGGGCGAAGCGCTCGGCCACGGCCAGGCACAGGTCCGGGACCATGAGCCCCTCGACCACGGGCTCGGAAGCGGTGTGGACGAAGAGGATGGAGCGGGCCAGGGCCCCGCCTTCCTCCAGGGCCAGGCGGAACTTCATGAACTCGTCGAACTTCAGCCCGATGCCGCCGAGCATGATGATGTCGACCTCGGCCTGCAGGGCGATGCGGGCCAGCAGCTCGTTGTAGGGCTCGCCCGAGACGGAGAAGATGGGCAGCTTCTGGGAGGCGACCAGGGAGTTGAAGACGTCGATCATCGGGATGTTGGTCCGGATCATGCGGCGGGGGATGATCCGCTTGGCCGGATTGACCGGCGGCCCGGCCACCGGGATGAGGCAATCGGCCAGGTCGGGGCCGTTGTCGCGCGGCCGCCCGCTGCCGGAGAAGACCCGGCCGAGCATGTCGGGCGAGAAGGAGGCCTGCATGGGCCGGCCGAGGAACTCGACCTCGTCGCGGGTCGAGACGCCGCGGCTCCCGGCGAAGACCTGGAGCGAGACGATGTCGCCGTCCAGCTTGATGACCTGGGCCAGGGAGCTGCCGCGCCGCGAGGCGACCGTGGCCAGCTCCTCGTAGGCCACGCCCTCGGCTTGGACCGTGATGACGTTGCCGGTGACGCTGAGGACCTTGTTGTGGATCTTACGCATGGCGGGGGGCTCCCTGGAGCAGGCCGGCGATGGCTTGCTCCGTCGCGGCGTAGGCCGGGGCGTCCGGGGGCTGGGCGTTCCAGTCCAGGAACAGGCGGCGCAGGTCGTGGAAGAAGGACCGGGCCCGCTCCTTGTCCTCGAAGGCCAGGGCGGCGGCGAGGATGCCGTCGATCGTCTCGGCCGTCTTCTGCTGGCGGGCCGGCGGCGTCGCGGCGTCGACCGGATCGAAGGCGTTCTGCTGGAGGTAGACCGCGTCCAGGAACTCGGACTTCAGGTAGACGACGAAGTCGTCGAGCGAGGTGCCCTCCTCGCCCACGACCATCATCATCTGGTGGACCTCGGCCCCCTTGACCAGGACGTCGCGGGCCCGGCCGACGAGGTCCGGCGCGACCGCCCCGGCGTACTTGGACCAGCTGTCCAGGGGGTGGATGGCCGGGTAGCGGCGGGCGTCGGACCGCTCGCGGGACAGGCCGTGGAAGGCCCCGACCACCTTCAGGGTGGCTTGGGTCACCGGCTCCTCGAAGTTGCCGCCGGCGGGAGAGACGGTGCCGCCGATGGTCAGGCTGCCGCGGCCGCCCGACTCCAGGACGACCAGTCCGGACCGCTCGTAGAACTCGGCGATGCGCGACTCGAGGTAGGCCGGGAAGGCCTCCTCGCCCGGGATCTCCTCCAGGCGCCCGGACACCTCGCGCATGGCCTGGGCCCAGCGGGAGGTGGAGTCGGCCAGCAGGAGGACGTCCAGGCCCTGCTGGCGGTAGTACTCGCCCAGCGTCGCGGCCGTGTAGACCGAGGCCTCGCGGGCCGCCACCGGCATGGACGAGGTGTTGGCGATGATGATGGTCCGCTCCATCAGCGAGCGGCCGGTGCGGGGGTCGGACAGGGTGGGGAACTCGCGCATCGTCTCGACGATCTCGCCGGCCCGCTCGCCGCAGGCGGCGATGATGACGATGTCGACCTCGGCGTAGCGGCTGGTGATCTGCTGGAGCACGGTCTTGCCGGCTCCGAAGGGACCGGGGATGCAGTACGTCCCGCCCTTGGCCACCGGGAAGAAGGTGTCGATGATGCGGACCTTGGTCGTCAGGGGATCGACCGGCAGGAGCTTCTCCCGGAAGGCCCGGATCGGGATCTTGATCGGCCAGTCGAAGGACAGGCGGCATTCGCGCCGGGCGCCCCGGCCGTCGCGCAGGACCGCCGCCGCGTCGCCGACCCGAGCCGGCCCGGCCGGGCGGATCGTGTCCACGGTCCACTCGCCGGCCCAGTCGAAGGGGACCAGGATGTGGTGGCGGAACTGGGTCTCGGGCACCGAGCCCAGGAAGGCCCCTGCCCGGACGACGTCGCCCGGCTTGACCTCGGGGCGGAAATCCCACTCCCGTCCGGGATCCAATGCCTCCAGGGAGACGCCCCGCGGCAGGAAGTACCCGAAGCGCTCGGCCACCTGGGGCAGGGGATTCTGGAGGCCGTCGTAGATCTGGCCCAGCAGCCCCGGCCCCAGCCGGACCGAGAGCAGCTCGCCGGTGAACTCCACCGGGTCGCCCACCTTGAGGCCCTTGGCGCTCTCGAAGATCTGGAGGTAGGCGGTGTTGCCCCGGATGCGAATGACCTCGGCCTTGAGCCGCTCGTCGCCCCGGACGGCGTAGCCGACTTCGTTCTGGGTGACGGCCCCGTCGAAGGAGGCCGTGATCATGTTGCCGTTGACGCCGGTGATGTGTCCTGTCATGGTTGTGAGCTCGTCCGACCGGTGAGATGGCGATAGGCCTGCAGGCCCCGCTCCGCGTTGTAGACGGCCAGCCGGGCCGCTATTTGCAGCTTGAGGTGATAGAGGATGGCCGCCTCGAGATCGAAATGGTGGCCCGCCTCTTCCTCCTCCAGGCGGTCCCAGCGCCAGCCCAGAAGCTTGCGCTCGACTTCCAGGGGGTTTCCTTCGCGGACCAGGCCGGCCGGGAACGAGGTCCGCGCGTCGCGGCCCTCCCGGCGGGCTCGCCGCCACTCGGCCAGCTCGGTCCGGAAGCTCCGCTCGAAATCCCTGAGGCGCTCGAGGAGGCGGCAGCCGGCGGCCTCACCCGAGAGATCGAAGAGAGAGGCCCGGCGCAGCACGGCGGCGTCGCCGCGGGTCAGCCACTTCTCGGCCTCGGCCAGGAAGGCCGGGATGGAGATGCCCGGCTCCTTCCCGAATCGCAAGGCCGGAAGCTGGGCCAGGAAGTAGTAGTAGCGGTCGCTCATGCCCCCGTCCCGTCCAGGAGCGCCCGCAGCTGCGGCTTGAGGAGGACGAAGAGGGCCTCGGCCAGGGTCTCGTCGCTGAAGTCGTAGACGACGTCCTGGCCGCGGAGACCGATCCGGAAGCCGTGCCGGACGGCCGGGTCGGTCTTCAGGACGAGGCCGCCCTCGAGCAGGCCGGCCAGGCCGGCCCGGAGCATGCCCTCGGCCGCGGCCCGGTCGGCTTCGGAAAGGCCGATCTCGGCCCCGCGCCCCCCGGCCCAGCCCTCGACGACCTTGCCGATCAGATCCCGGACCGTCTCGGGGCGGAGGGCGGCGGCTGTCTCGGCCCGGAAGGCCCGCTGGAACAGATCCAAGACGCGGCTCCTGAGGAGGAGCAGGACGTCGCGGGCCGCCTGCCGGACGGCGGCCTCGCTCTTGGCCCGGAAATCCGCGGCTTGGGCCTCGGCTTGCCGAAGCGTCTCAGCCGCCTCCTTCCGGGCCTCCTCAAGGAGGGTCCGGGCCTGCGCTTCGGCCGCCTCGACCTTCTCCCGCCCGATCCGGCGGCCTTCCTCGACGCCCTCCGCCTTGAGCTTTTCGATGAGCTTTCCGAGTTCGACGTCCATGGATCGATCTCTCCTCGCCGCCGGTGGATTCTGCGGCTCGCGGCGGCGGCCGGTAAGAGACGGATTATAGCAGAGGACGCTTTACTTCGGAAGGGGAAGCGGCTATAATGAGCCTCCCTTTTCGAGGCTTCTCGTGCGGAAGTGGCGGAATGGCAGACGCGTAAGCCTCAGGAGTTTATGGCCGTAAGGCCGTGGGGGTTCAAGTCCCCCCTTCCGCACCATCTCTCCTCCCCCCGGCGGTCCGAGCCGGGGGCTCCGGCGCCCTCGGCCTCCCGCGTCCTCACCTCTCGAGGCTAGCCGCACGGGCTCTCTCTCACCCCCCGCTTCATCCGCTCCGGCGATTGCCTTGGGGACGGGCCTTGGGTATCATGGCGGAGGAATGGGGCCGGATCGTCCCGGTCGAGAGCAGAAGAGGAGAGAGGAGATGACTAGCCGCCGGACCGAGCAGGGCTTCACCCTTCTCGAGATGATCATCTCGGTCGCCATCATCGGCGTCCTGGCCGCGGCTTTCGCCCCCAGCATCCTCAACCCGACCGACGTCCGGTCCATCGAGGCGGAGGCGCGGACGATCATGTCGGCCTTCCAATCGGCCAAGTGGCAGGCCGCCTCGGCCAAGGTCGACCACCGGGTCCGCTTCTTCACCCGGGACGGGCGATGGTGGCACGTCATCGAGGTCGAGACCGCCGCCGGGGTGTGGACAGGGAAGCCGGGCCAGCCGGCCCGCAGCGTCGCCACCAAGTATGCCCTGACCCTGACCCTGCCGCCCGATTCCTCCGTGGTCTTCGACCCGGCCGGCTTCGTCTCCGGCTACGACAGCGCCCGCAGCACGGTGGCCCTGTCCTCGGCCAAGCTGGCGAGCCTGGGCCAGCCGGACGTCCGGGCGATCAGGATCTTCGCCAGCGGCTCCCTCCGGCTGTCCCGGGAGAGCGGAGCTTAGGCCATGGCCGCGCCGCGCCGTCCCGCCTCGGCCCGAAAGAGCCGCGGCTTCACCCTGATCGAGGCCCTGATCGGCATCTTCGTCTTGGGCGTGGCCATGCTCGGCCTGGCCCAGGCTTTCCTGGCCGCGGTGGCCAACAACCGGCGGGCGGGGGACATCAGCCACGCCTCGCTCCTGGCCCAGCAGCGGATCGACTATCTGCGGACCCTGACCTCGGCCGAGCTGCTGGCCTTCCCCGACGCCGGCCGAGGCGAATCGGACGACGAGATCCTGGACGTCAACTCCGACGGCGCGGCGGAGTTCCGCCGCTTGACCCGGATCCAGGCCGCGGGAACGATCTACAGCGTCAAGGTCCTGGTCTTCCCGGCCCTGCGGGCGGGAGACCAGGCTTCCGTGCTGCTGGCCGACCCCTGGGCCCATGGGGTCCGGGCCGTTCTGAACACGGTAATCAGCCGATGAGCAGGGGCGCGGGCCGGCCGGGATTCACCCTGATCGAGCTGCTGATCGGCAGCGCGGTCATGCTGGTAGTCGTGCTGGGCGCCCTGGCCATCTTCTCCAGCAGCAACCGGATCTCCTCCGACCAGCAGCAGTACCTGGAGCTCCAGCAGGACGTCCGGGCGGCCCTGTTCTATCTGGCCCGGGACGTCCGCATGGCCGGAGCCGGTCTGCCCGAGTCGTTCCATGCCTACGCTCTGGAAGGCGTGGACAACGAGGCCACGGGCACGGCCGAGACGCCCGACCGCCTGCGGATCATGGGCAACATCGAGAACCCTTTCGTTCTCGGCATCGAGGAGTATAACGGCTCCGCGAGCAACGTCCACCTGGAAGACTACAGCTTGGAGCGGGCCGGGTACGCCGACGACTTCTACTTGGACAAATTCATCCTGATCGTGCCCAATCCCTCCTCGGGCTGCACCGGGGCCGCCGTCCGGCAGGTCACCGCCGTCCATCACAACAACCCCGGCACCAGCGAGGGCTTCGCTTTCGCCAACCGGGGCGGGCACGGTTACAACCCGCCGCGGGGCTTGCGCGACGTCTGCGCCGACTCGGACTACTTCGACGGCGGCTCGGTCCTGCTGGTGGACATCCGGGAATACTGGCTGGACACGGACGGCTCCGCCGCCGGCCTGACAGCCGGGGTGGACGGCTATATCGGGGTCGGAATCGGGGGCGTCCTCTACATGACCCTTAACGGGATCCATTATCCGCTGGCCCAGAATATCGAGACCCTCCAGTTCCAGTACAACGGGGACTTCGACGGCGACGCGGACGGCCGCCTGGACGGCTGGCAGAACTGGAATCCCGCCTGGACCGACGAGCAGGCCGCCAGCGTCCGCGAGGTCCGCATCCAGATCCTGGGCCGGACCCGGGATGTCTTCGCCTCGGTGGGCAAGACGCCCTCCTCCGACGTCCATCTCTACCGCCGGCCGGCCGTGGCCAACACCGCGGCCGCCGCGTCCGACGACTGGCACAAGCGGTTCCTGCTGGAATCATCGTCCACCGTCCGCAACCTGGCCATGGGCCTGTATAACTCGGGGGCGCGATGAGCCGCGCGGCGATCGGAACCGGGCATGAGCGGGGCGCCGGCCTCTTCATCGTCATCCTCATCGCGGCCGCGGTCGCGGCCATGGGCCTGGGCATCGTGGCCCTGACCGGAACCGGCCCCAAGATGTCGGGCGGCCTGCGGACCCAGGAAGAGGCCTTCAACGCGGCCGAGGCCGGCTTCGACGTCCTGCGGGCGGCCCTCGAGGACCAGTTCTCCACCGGCGCCTGGTCCAGCTTCGCCGGCCATACCCTGAAGCTCCCTCTGGGGATCGACACGCCCTTCCTCCTGACTCTGCCCGTAGCCACCTATTTCCGCCGCCTGACCGACGAGCAGCTCTTGCAGCTCTTCGACGCGGCCGGCGACGGGACGCCCGATGTCGCCCCTCTCCTAGCCTTCCGCCGGACCTTCGCCCAGGACGGCGCGGGCGCCACCGACGCCCGCCTCGTCTATACGGCCTTCCTCATCGACGACGAGGCCGGCGGCGGGATCGAGGATCCGACCGACGCCCTGCTGGTGATCATCGGCGAGGTCCGCCAGGGAAGCCGGACCCTGGCCTCGACCCGCCTGGAGATCGGGCTGGCCTACGCCGGCGAGGGGACCTGAGGAGCGCCTCCATGTCGCAACGCCTTCTCCGGCTCGGCGCGGCGGCCCTCGTCGCGGCCCTCTGTCTGCTCCTGGCCGGCTCGGCTTCCTCCCAGAGCTGCGTCGAGTCCACCGGGACGTATGACGAGGATTTCCGCGACGCGACCGGCCTGGATACGGCTGCCAGCTCGGCCCAATTCTGGTTCAACGCCGCCACCAACCCGCGCGACATCATGACCCTGAACTTCATCGGGGCCAACTTCACGACCGCCAATCCGAGCTACGTCCCGGCTTGGATCAACGCCCTGACGGCCAACGACTTCGACCTGGACGGCTGGCCGGACTACATCGGCAGCAGCAGCTCCTACAGCAACTGCCTGGCCTTCGTCCGCAATAGGGGCGGCGACGGCTTGGTCGGTACCTTTCAGATCGCCGCCTGGATCGACGGCTGCACCGGCAACGCCTCCGGCTGGCCCACCCGCGGAGTGGGGGGAGCGGCCATCGACACGGAGGGCCACGTCGGCATGACCTCGGGCGACTACGACGGCGACGGCGACTTCGACTTCGTCCACATCGTCTCGACCACGGCCGGGGACTGCGATTTCAAGCGGGTCTGGCTCTACCGGAACAACCTCATCTCCGGCGGACTGAACACCGGCTCCCTGACCTTCACCCAGGTCGATCTGACCTCGGCCTGGTCGGCCCGGATCGGGGGCATCGCCTGGTCGGCGACCATGATGGCCTCCCTCGACTTCGACGGCGACGCCGACATCGACATCCTCGTCGGCAACCGGGACGGGGAGGTCTTCAAGGTCACCAATACCGGGAACCGCCAGATCAACGCCTCGACCTTGGCCGTCGGCGCCGCGCCGATCGTCGTGACCGGCTGGGGCGGGCGGGGCGTCAGCACCGTGGCCGCGGCCGAGTTCGACGGCGTGGCGGGGATCGACCTCATCCTCGGCAGCGTCTCCACCAACGAGCTGCTCTTCTACCACAACGACGGCACCGGGCAGCTCAGCTGGACCGCCTCCTTCACGGATCCGGACGGCGGCCTGTCCGACAACATGTACGACGGCGCGGCGACGGTCAGCCTGGCCAACGACTTCGATCGCGACGGCGACGTCGACCTGATCATCGGCACGGACAACTACAACTACGGCGGCAGCGGCTACGGCGGCAAGTGCTACTTCTTCAAGAACGGCGGCTCGGCCAACTTCATCGTCACCCTGATCTTCAACGGCCCGGCCCAAAGCCCCCAGGTCTATGACTTCGACCTGGGCATGGTCTTCGACTTCGACAAGGACGGCGACACGGACTTTCTCATCGCCGACGGCAACGACAGCCAGTACTACTATCTCTTCGTCAACGACATCGCCGACGTCTACAATACCCAAGGCGTCGGGATCTCGGCCAACCTGACCTCGACCCTGGCCGGCCGCCAGTACGCCATCACCCGGGTCCGCATGACCGACATCGACCAGGGGATCATCGGAGGCTCCTCGGCCGGGCTGTCGGTCCAGTACTACGTCTCCAACAACGACGGCCGGACGTGGGAGTATTACGCCGGCTTCAGCGGCTCGTCCATCGCCGGCGTCACGAACCAGCCCTGGCACGACTTCCACACCTTCGGCTCCAGCCTGCGCTGGAAGGCCGTCCTGACGGCCGCGGCCGATACCATCCCGGGCTTCACCGACGCCTCCTACGAGACGCCGTCGGTGGACCGGCTGGGGCTGGAATACGTGTACATCGAGCGGCGCGAGTACTCGCGCTCCTCGGCGACCGCATGGACGGTCGACGAGCTCGGCCAGCGGCGCCAGCTCCTGCTGGCGGCCTCCTTCATCTTTCCGGGAGCCGAAGGGCAGCTGCGGGCCTACGACGTGACGAATATCCAAGTGTCCTCGGCCGGCGGATCGACCGTCCAGGTGATCTCGCGATCGGACCCCTTGAGCCCGACCGGGCGGACGGTGGCCGACGGAGGATCCATCTTCTGGGACGCCGGGCGGCTCCTGGCGGACCGTGACCCCGCCAATCGGACCATCTACTGCGCCTACCGTCCCAACAGCTCGACCGCCTATTCGCGGCGGGACTTCACGACCGCCAGCGCCTCGACCCTGGCCTCGCTGCTTTCCGACCCGGACGGCGACAACGCCGGCCTGATCCAGTTCGTGCGCGGCGTCGGGCGGGACTGGAAGCTCGGCGACATCCTCCACTCGACTCCGGCGGTCATGGGGCCTCCGTCCGGCGACGCCGTGGCTTTAGGCGCCTCCTATGCGGCCTTCGCCCTGGCCTGGGCCGGCCGCACGCCCGTGGTCTTCGTCGGCGCCAACGACGGCATGCTCCACTGCTTCGACATCGCCACCGGGCGCGAGCTGTGGGGCTGGATCCCGTACAATCTCATCCCCAAGCTGAAGAACATGTCGGCCAAGGACGCTCATACCGGCGAGCGCTACTTCACCTCCGATCTCTTCGTGGACGGCTCTCCGGTCGTCGGCGACGCCTTCATCAACGGCGCCTGGAGGACGGTCCTCGTCTGCGGCCAAGGCGGCGGCTCGGGCAGCTCGGTGGCCGGCGGCTTGAACTACTACTTCGCCCTGGACGTGACCGATCCGGCCAATCCCCAGCCGCTCTGGGAGCTGACCAACACCTACATGGGCGAGACCTGGTCCGTGCCGGCGATCGGGCAGGTCATGCAGAGCTCGACCGCCCGCTGGGTCGCCTTCCTTGGCTCGGGGTATGACAACAATTCCAGCGTCACGGCCGGCAACCGCTTCTACGTCGTCCGCCTGGACACCGGGGCCATCCTCGTCAACCGCTCGGTCTCCAACGTCAACACGGACCGGTCCAATCATCCGAACCGCTATACCGACATCACTACCGCGATCCCCGGCTCGCCGACGGCGGTCGATATCGACCGCGACGGCTTCACCGAGTATGTCTATGTCGGCGACCTGGACGGGCGGCTCTACCGGATGCCCCTGACCAGCTCCAGCACCAGCCAATGGACGCTGTCCGCGATCTACACCGACCGCTGCAACTACCCGATCATCACCAAGCCGGCCGTCTATCCCGATCCGACGACGGGGGGATTTCCCATGCGGATTCTCTTCGGGACCGGCGGCGACGACAACGCTCCCGCCGACCGAATCTATTCCTTTATCGCCCTTCGCGATAACGGCAACTCACGGGCGGTCGAATGGTATCTCGGCAACCCGGCGGAGCTGGGCCTTTCCGCAAGCCTCCAAACCGGAGAGCTCGCGGCCGGCGAGAAGGTCTGGGCCGACCCGATCCTGCTGGACAAGATCGTCTATTTCAGCACTCTCAAGGGCAGCATCGAGAACGTCAATCCCTGCCTCAATCTGGCCGACATCGGGCGCCTCTACGCCCGCTTCGTCGAATCTGTCGCCGGCAGCCTGGCGGGCGCTTCGGCCCTCAAGGCCGCCTCGGGCTCGGCCCTGGAGAACCTCCAGCTGGCCAGCAAGGCCCGCAAGGCGGTGACCGTTGGGCAGCGGCAGACCGTCGGCGGGGCCACCAAGCGCGAGATCTACATCAACGAGTACGACTCGACCATCGAGCGGCTGGAGCAGGGCGTCGGGGCGCGGCTCCGCATCACCTCGTGGCGGGAAGTGTTCAAGATCATCCGCTGAAGCGGCTCACTTCCAGCCCGCTTCGAAGACGTAGCGCCCGGAGCCGACGAGGATGGTCGCGCCCTCCGGTTCGGCGGTGACGCTCCGGATGCCCGGGCGCCCGGTTGCCGGGCGGCCCGACTCGAGCACCGGCCCCGCGGCCCGCGGCGGGAGCGCCACGGTCGCCGAGGCGTTGGGCGGGACCTCCACGCTCAAGCGGAAGCGGCCGTTCTCGATCCGCCATTCCGCCGCGGCGGGGCCGCGAACGGTCCCGATCGAGGCCTTGGCCCAGGTCACGTCCCCGACGGGCTGGGGGCGGATGAGGAGGCGCTTGAAGCCCGGTCCCTCCGGATCGGCCCCCAGGCCGGCCAAGTCGCGGTAGAGCCATTCGACGATGTGCCCGAGCATGAAATGGTTGAGCGACGAGGCCGGATTCGCGTCCCAGGCCTCGGTCAGGCTGGTGGCTCCGGCCGCCAGCTGCCAGCCGTATCCCGGCTTGTCCGAGCGGCTGTTCATGTCATAGACCACGTCCGAGCGCCCGCCGTCGGCCAGGGCCCTCAGCAGGTAGCGGTATCCCACGTCGCCGGCCGACAGGGCGTCGCCCCGGGCCCGCACGTCGCGGACCAGGGCCTCCAGGACGGCGGATTCGCGGTCCGGCGGAACGAGGCCCATGACCAGGGCCATCGATTGGGACGTCTGGGAGCCGGACGCGTAGATCCCCTCGGCCGGGTGGAAGAAGCGGGCGTTAAAGGCGGCCTTGATCGCCTCGGCCCGGGCGGCCCAGTCCCGGGCTTCCGCGTCCCGGCCCAGAAGGGCGGCCGTGCGGGCCATGACCTCGGTGTCCCGGTAGAAGAAAGCGGTCGCGGTCAAGGCCTTGGGCGTCAGCTGCGCTTCGCCGGGCGGCCGGGGCCCGATGTCGTACCAGTCGCCCAGGCCGTGCGAGACGATGCCGTCGACCGCCTTGGAGGCCAGGTAGTCGACATAGCGCTTCATGCCCTCGTAGTGGCGGCGCAGCAGGTCCGTCTCGCCCGTCCACTCGTACTGCTGCCAGGGGACCAGGACGAAGGCGCTGCCCCATTCGGGAGAGTCGCGGAAGCCGCCCTGGAAGACGGTGTACTCCGGGGCGATGTCGGGGACCAGCCCGTCGGGAAGCTGGGAGTCGGCCATGTCGGTCATGGTCTTGGCGAACAGCCGGGCCAGGTCCCACTCGTAGCGCAGCGAGGGGCCGTTGAGGTGGTACTGCTCCAGCCAGCCCAGCTTCTCGCGGTGCGGGCAGTCCGTGATCAGGGTCATCAGGTTCGACCGCTGGGCCCAGCGGACAAGCGTCCGGATGCGGTTGAAGAGCTCCGAGGAGCAGGCGAACGTCCCGGACGGAGCGGCCGAGGAATGGACGACCTGGCCTTCCAGGGCGGCGACCTCGGGGCGCGGCCCGCCGTCTCCGGCCGGGCGCCGCTCGACCTGGAGATAGCGCGCGCCGTGGTAGAAGAAACGGGGACGGTAGACCTCCAGGCCCGTCCCGGCCAAAGTGATCTGCCAATAAGCCTCTCCGCCTCCGACGGAGCGCCGGTCGACGGAGCCGTCCGCCGCCAGAGCCTCGGCGGGAATGACGCGAACCGAGGAGCCGGCCGGGCCGCTGACGGAGAGTCGCGGCATGAGGGCCGCATTCTGGCCCAGGTCGTAGACCTCGACGCCCGGCCGCAGCGGCTTGATCGAGACGGGATCGAGGCTCTCGATGACTCGAACGGGCGGGGCCGCGACGGAGGAGCCGCGCAGGGCGCCGCCGGGTCCCGGCCGGATGGCCGCGGCGACCCATCCGGCGTCGCCGAAGGCCGGCCGGTCGAATCCCGGCTGGACCCGCCTGGCGTCGAAGTCCTCCCCGCCGTAGACGCAGGAGAAGGTGATCGGCCCGGGCGCCGTGCGCCAGCTTCCGTCCGTGCCCAGATGCTCGATCCGGCCATCCTCGTACTCGAGGCGAAGGAGGGCGATGGCCTGCAGCGGTCCGAAGCTCCCTTTAAATTTGGCATAGCGCCCCGCGGTGACGTTGTAGAAGCCGTTGCCGAGCAGGAGGGCCGCGGCGTTGGGTCCCGGCTGGAGAAGCCCTGTCACGTCGTAGGAGTCGTAGGCGCAGGTCTTGTCGTACTTGGTCCAGGCCGGGGCGAAGAGGTCCTCGCCGACCCGGCGGCCGTTGAGGGAGGCCTCGTAGAAGCCCAGGCCGCAGACATGGAGCTCGGCCCTCTGGAGAGGCCCCCGGACCTCGAACTCCCGCCGCAGGATGCGCGTGGCCGCCGCCGGGGCGCCGTCCTCCGGGGCGCCGATCCAGAAAGCCCGCCAGTCCTCGGGGACCAGGATGCCCATGCTCCAGGCGGCCGCTTCGCTCCAAGGCGATTCCCGTCCCGCCGCGTCCCAGACCCGGACCCGCCAGAAGACCCGTTCGAACGAGCGGAGGCCTCGACCGGCGTAGGGGATCCCCGTCTGGTCGTCCGAGGCGACGCGGCCGCTGTCCCAGAGATCCGCCTTCCCGGACCGGATCCGGCTCTCGGTCGAGGCGGCCTGGATGCGGTAGGCGGTCTGAGCCAGCCCGCGCCCGCTGCCCAGCAGCTTCCAGGACAGCGCCGGGGCCGGATCATCCACGCCCAGCGGATCGACCGCGCCGAGGCAGCGCAGCCCGGCGGGGCGGAGGGAGGAGGCGGTCCCGGGGGCGGGGGAGCGAGCCGCGGATGAGGAGAGGGCCGCCGTCAAGGCCAAGGTCAGGGCTGCCGTGGCGCGGGTGAGGGACATGGATTCCTCCTGGGCCGTTTGGAAGGCCGCCTCTAGGACCGCCGCGGGGGCCGATCCCTTCCCGGCCGTACGAGTCAGTCCTACCACAGGTCGGGGGGAAAAGGTAG
>CAZKXI010000022.1:15098-26576 GCA_964556755.1 uncultured Eubacteriales bacterium | reverse complement strand
GATCCCTTCCCGGCCGTACGAGTCAGTCCTACCACAGGTCGGGGGGAAAAGGTAGGACACTCGCCAATTTTCGGGAAAGCCAAGCGGTTCAGGGTGTCGGCCAACGGCGGAAAAGCGCCGGTTGAGCCCGTGTAGGTCGCTGCTAAATGGAGAGCGGTAAACAAGATCGAGCCAGAACTTCACGGTCCAATCTGAACATAGGTGCAGGCTCAACCAAGCCGTCCTCGCGGAGACAGATGAAGCATCCGTCTCTACGAGGGCTACGCAAGCTCCGCCGGGACGATACCCTGAACCGCGCTTCCCGAAAATTGGCGAAGAACCGGAAGGTAGGGCGGCGCCGCCGGGAAGAAAAGCGCGCCCCCGGCGTCTAACGGTCTTGGGGAAAGGAAGGTCCGGGTGAAGCTCGGACAGACGATAGCGGCGTGTCTTGTGATCGCCCTGACCGCGGGCCTGGCGGCCGGCTCGACGTCGGCGTCTCTCTCGGGGCCGGTTCCCGGCGATCTGCGCTATGCCTTTCCCGTCGGGGACGTGCTGACCTATGAGGTCGTCTTCGACACCAAGAACAGCCCCCTCGACTATCCGGATGTGACCTACACCGTCCGCGAGGTCTGGCTGATCAAAGTCGCCGTCGTCGACCGGTCTGCTTCCGACGTCGGACTGGCCATCCAGTCCAACCGGATCAGGCTCAGGATTGTCGGACGAACCGCCTTAGCCCGGGTCCTGGGGGAGAAGGCCGCCGCCAACAGCCTGGACCTCTACGAGAAGGCGGGCCCGGTCTCCGTCCGCTACCTGAGGGTGGACGACCTGGGCCGCAACCTGAACCACAGCTACACCCTGCGGCAAGCCGCTTCTTTCGTGGCCGGGTCCATGAAGAGCGTCTTCCAGCTCCCCTCCCAGCCCGTCGGCGACGCCTGGCGGGCCCCCGGCGATCAGCCGCTTGATATCTCCTACGAAGGCCTGAAACAGGAGGGAGGGGACTCCCATTTCGTCTTCAGCGCCAAGCACCGGGCCGGCTGGGCCATCATGGGCATCGATCGGGACAAGGCCGTGCCCGGACGCTTCGAATACGCGGCCGATTACGGTGCGGCCAACGAGCAGCGGCGGGAGCATCAGATCTCCAGGCTGCTTGGCATCCAGCGGGATGCCTGGAAATCTTGGTACTCCGATCCCCGCCTGGACCGGGCCCTGGTCCTGGGCGCCATCGCCCGTACCGGTTTGGCCTGCCGGTCGGCCATCATCAAGCGCTTTCTCGACGGGAAGGACGGGCAGGAGCAGGAGCTGGCGGCGGCCTACTGCGCCCTGCGCGGCATTCCTCCCGGGCTGGACATGAAGCGCTATCTCTATGCCGCCAATCCGGTGGTCCGCTTCAACGCGGCCAAGGCCCTCTTCCGCTTCGCCGGCGACGCCCGCCACATGGTGGCCAAGCTCCGCGACCGCAACTCCTATGTTTCCCGCCGGGCCACCGGCTTCCTGGCCACCTCCACCGATCAGGTGCCGGCCGACCGGGAGTTCCTCTTCTGGGTCTTGCAGAGCTGGCTCTACGGGGGATCCGAGCTGCCGGATGCCCTCTTGGAGGATCCGGAGTCGCTTCGCGACCTGCTCCGCTTCCTCAAGCCGGCCAACGACTACGTCGGCGGCTGCTATCGCCTCCTTCTGCCCGGCGAGACGGCCGAATCCCGGCACCCCTACTACGTGTCCCTGCCGCTGGACTATGACCCGGCCGAGACCTATCCCGTGCTGGTCTACTTAGGCATGGGCGACGGCCGCGGCGACTACGCTTTCCAGGCCATCTACAACGGCCTGGGGGAAGCCAGGGCCCTGTCCCGCTTCATTCTCGTGGTGCCTCAGGCCGACGGCAAGTGGTGGGACAAGGACGTCGAGCCGATCCTCGGCCGCGTCCTGACGGCGGTCCAGAAGACCTTCTCCGTGGATGCCGACCAGGTCTTCCTGGCCGGAAGCTCCAACGGGGGCATGGGCACGATCTACTTCGGCACCCGCCTGCCCGACCGCTTCGCCGGCCTGGCCGTGAACATGGGCTACCCCGTCGTGGACCGGAGCTTCCTGGAAAAGCCTCAGAACCTGGACGTGCTGCGGAACCTGAAGACGGCCCGGGTCTTCCTCAACCACGGCGCCAGCGACGACTGGGTCACCCCGGAGGGCGACCGGCAGGTGGCCGACATCCTCCGCCAGGTCAGCGGGCCGGTCGTCCAGCAGGAGATGCCGAACCGGAAGCACGACATCGAGATCCGCGAGGTCATCCGGGAGATCCTTAAGACCTTCGAGTCGGCCCGCCGCGATCCCTATCCCCGCCGCCTCGACTTCACCCTGGCCGATCCGGCCTACGCCCGCTGCTTCTGGCTGGAGGCGGTCGGGGCTGCGGCCGGAGACTCCTTCAACGCCGTGATCGAGGGCAACACGATCGAGATTCGGACGGATACCCGAGGACACTTCCGCCTCTACCTGGACGAGGAGCTGGTCGACATGGGCCGCGAGGTCCTGGTCCGGGTCAACGGGCGGGAGGCCTTCCGCGGGCGGGTCAAGCCCACGGTGGAGGACCTGGTCTTCACTCTGGCCGAGACCTTGGACGCCAAGGCTCTCTACGGCGTCCGGCTGGAGATCGACCCGCGGCCCTGAACCGCCCCGAGAAGGCGGCTCTCTCCCCAGCCCGCGGCTATCTCTCTCCGCGGCGTACCCAAATCGTCTTCGAGAGCGTATGATGTCCCGAAGGGCGGATTCCACCGCCCGACAAGGAGGATTCGGTGAAAAAGCGCGTCTTGACGGCAGCTCTGCTCCTCGCGGCGTTCCTATCGGCCCGGGCCCAGGTCCCGTCTCAGCCGGCGGCGATGAAGCTCGAGGATGTTCAGAAGGCCCTTGTTCTTGTCGAGAAGCCCGAGCCGGCTCCGGCCGAGTGGAAGGCCGGCTTCGATCTGCTGACGCCGGGCAATGTCCTGGCCATGCTGTCTTTCGCCTCATCCGATTGGATGGAGGGCCGGGAGACGGGGAGCCGGGGGTTCCTGCTGGCCGCCGACTACGCGGTCTCCCTTTTTAAGATGTGGGGCCTGAAGCCGGGCGGCGACATGGGGCCATCCAGCTTCCGCGTTCAGGACGGCCAAGTCACCCAGACTCCCGGCGAGCGGACCTTCTTCCAGGCCTACGCGCTGCGCGAGGTCGAGGACGTCAAGGGCTCTCTCGGCCTGGAAGTCCATAAGGGGGACACGATCAAGAAGCGGCGCTTCCTGTCCGGCGTCGACTTCGGCTGGTATTCTTCGGGGACCATGGACGTGACGGCGCCCGTGGTTTTCCTCGGCTACGGCATCCAGGAGGGCAAGATCGGCTGGGACGAGCTCAAGGGCTTGAGCCTCAAGGGCAAGATCGTCCTGGTCCTCAGCGAGGCGCCCGGAAAGGATGATCCCCAGTCGCCGTTCCAGGCTAAGGAGCTCCAGGACAAGTATTTTCCGGCTGCTCCGGCGGTCTATGCGCCCGGAGGGCCTGCCCGCTTCAACAAGCTGGCCGAGCTGGCCAAGCTGGGTCCGGCCGCCATCCTGCTCGTCGCGAACTCGGGCCAGGATGTCGACACCTTCAAGAGCCTGGCCGCGGAGAAAGGCCGCCCGGCGAACGCCGAACAGCCCTTTCCCAAGATCTATGCCCGGCGGCTGTCCCTGTTGGGGGCTCCGCCCGAGGCCTATGAAGCGACCGGCGCCCCGACCATCGGCATCACCCGGGAGATCGCCGACGCCATCCTGGAAGGGACCGGGGCGACCGTGGACGAGCTGAAGAAGCGGATCGAGACGACCCGCAAGCCCGCCTCGACGGAGCTGGCCGGCACGCGGCTGACCATCCAGGCCGAGGCCAAGACCAGCCTGGTCAAGGCCCATAACATCATCGCCGTCCTGGAGGGATCGGATCCCAAGCTGAAGGACGAGGTCCTGGTCATCGGGGCCCACTACGACGGATTGGGAGCCGCCGACGGCCTCGTCTGGAACGGGGCCGACGACAACGCTTCGGGCTCGATCGGCGTCCTCGCGATCGCCCAGGCTATGGCCGCCAATCCCCGCAAGCCCAAGCGCACGGTCGCGTTCTGCCTCTGGTCGGGCGAGGAAGAGGGGCTGTTCGGCAGCCGCTATTACGTCGCCCATCCGTCCTTCCCGCTGGCCAAGACCGTCGGCTGCATCAACTTCGACATGATCAGCCGGGCTTACGATGAGACGACGCTCCAGCGGCCGCTTCGGAAGTACAAGGTCCCCGGCTCGGAGGACCTGATTAAAAAGATCCGGCCGGCCTTCCTGGCCGGGGCCCAGACGCTCAAGGGAGGAGAGTTCGCCGACTTGCAGCGCCGGCTGAACGCCTTCGTCGGGCTGGACCTGATCGTCGACGAGAGGGCCCAGGGCAAGTCCAGCGCCGGCTCCGACCACAATCCCTTCGACCTGGCTAAGATCCCCTACATCTACTATGACGCGGCTTCGACCGCCGACTACCACAGGGTCAGCGACAGCGTCGAGAAGGTCGCCGGGGACCTCTACGCCCGGATCGTTCGGCTGGGATACCTGACGGCCTGCGCCGTCGCCGATAAGTAGGGTCGGGCGGCCGGGCTTAGAGGCCCCAGCTTCGCGCCAGGACCTCCCGTTTGCGGAGCAGGAGATCGATGTAGACGGCCTCCAGATCGATCATCTCGGCGTCCCTTCGTCTTAGCCAGTCGGAAAGCCAGGCCAGGCGCAAGGCCAGGACCAAGTCGAGGAAGTCCGCCCAGGAGGACTCCGCGAAAGCGCCGGAGCCGCGCAGGCGGCCGACGGCATCGATGACGATCTCCTGCCCCAGGGCCCGCGGGTGCTCCATGCCCAGGCAGCCGATGAGGACGGCGGCGTCGTGGAGCTCGGGCTTGCGGCCGCAGAACTCCCAGTCGATGACGGCCGCCAAGCCCGTCTCTGACCAGACGATGTTCAGGGGATGGAAGTCGCCGTGGGCGAACGCGGTTGGAAGCGCCTCTTCACGGGCGAAGAGGCCGGCCTCCAACCGGTCCAGGGCGGGTTGAAGGCGCTCGAGCAGGGCGGGCTCACGCTCCTCCAGGCGGGCCGCCAGGCGGTGCGCAAAGGCCGAGGGAGAGAAGGCCGGGCCGGCCGAAGCCAGCCTTCGGGCCGCTTTCGACTGCCGCAGGCGGACCAGGAAATCGGCCATGGCCGGGCCGCGCCAGGCCTGGTCGAGGTATTCGGGGCGGGGGAGCGGGATACCCGGGACGAAGCGCGAGACCTGGATGAGGCCGGCTTCCGTCCTGACGACGGCTTCCCCGCCGCCGGCCGGGAGACATGGCGACACCTCGGGGAGATCAGCGGAGAGAGCCTCCAGGGCCCGGGCGATCTCCCTCTTCCTGTCGAACCCGGCCTGGTCAAGGCGCTCGACGACGAAGAGGGCGCCGGCATCGTCCTCAATGACGATGCGGGAGACGGCCCTCTCCGGGGTTCCGGCGATCTCCAGGTCGGGCCTCGTTCGCGCCGGGGCGATGCCCCAGCGGGAGAGGGCCCCGGCCAGCGCTTCGGGGTTCAAGGCCGCCGGCGCGCCTCGCCGGCGGCGGCTTCGATCGTCCGGCCGGGAGCGACGGCCAGCCGGACGTACGAGCGCTCACCGCCGTCCTCTCCTCTCTCCACGGCGCACGCCTCCCTGCGCCCGTCGACGATCAGGAAGTCGCGGCGGCCTCGGAAGGAGGCCTTCCAGATGAGGGGCGCCGGCCCGCCATTGCGGAGCCGGGTCCGCTCCGTCCCCTCATGGACGACGGAGACGACCGTCTTCAGGACCGGGACGTTCCTCATCTCGGCCCGCGTCAGATCGTCGGGCAGACGGGGCAGGGTGGCGACCGAGCCGTCGCGGGCGTCGGGCTCGATGCCCATCAGGCCGCGGGTCAGGGCGCCGATCACGGCGAAGGACACCTCGGGGTATTCGCGCCGCTTGGTGGACGGGTCGCAGAGGTAGAGGATGGTGCTCAGCGCGGCCGCGTCCTCGCCGTGGCGGAAGAGGATCTCGGGATAGTAGGAGCGCTGCTCGATGTTAATCTCCTTGCGCGCGGCCGTCTCGCGAACGGCCTGCCGGGTCGGCTCGCCCTCGGCGGTGATGCCGAAATAGAGCAAGAAGTCTTGGATGGCGCCGTGGCGGAAGCGGCCGTCGGGGTCATGGGACAGGAAGTAGCTGCCGGCGGCGGGGTCCCACCAGGTTCGGTGGAAGAAGGCCTTGAGCTCCGCCGCGCGCTTTTCCAAAGCGGCGGCCCCGGCCGCGTCGCCGCGCTCGCGGCGGAGCAGGGCGTAGGCCCTGGTGCCGGCGTACTGGGCGGCCGGCAGGTCGGCCCCGACGTTCATCCCCGACCCGTCCTCGTTGTAGCTCGGCAGGCCCCGGCTGACCCGGTAGGGATCCTTGGGGTTGAGGGGCACGGCCAGGTTCATGATCGCCGGCCGGGACATGATGACGTCCGGCGCCAGAGCCCAGCGCTCCACGTAATCCCCGACCGTGCGCTCACAGTAGTTCAGGAAAACGGGGTCGTCGAGATAGGCGCGGTCCCCGGTCCAGAGGTACTGGCGGGCGATGGCGTCGAGGATGTCGAAGTTCGCCGGGAGGTTGTACCAGAACTCCTTGTCGTTGCGGTAGTCGACGGGGGCCGGCTTGTCATGGCGGTTGATCTCCCAGAAGGTGCACCAGTCCTTGGACTCGGAGATGTTGACGGCGAACTTGCGGAGGAGGTTCTTGTTAATCGCCTGCAGCCCGAGGGCGTTGGCCCCCGCCGCCTGGTGGGCGACGTCGCGCATGCAGAAGGCCTCGCGACGGGGGAGGGCCGCCTCGTACCAGTCGCCGACCGGGTCGCCGGTGAAAACATAGGCCATGGCCCGAGCTTTGGCCCAGGCGAAGGCCCGGTCGAGCGAGGGGAGGGACGACTCGAATTCAAGCTGGCTGGCCACGGCCGGCCGGGGTGACGGCGCCTGTCCGCCTCCGGCCGCGAAGGCGGCGAGGGAGAGGGCGGCCCACCGGGCGGCGAAGCGTCCGAGCTTCATCGGCGTTCCCCTCCGTTCCTCAGCGGGCCGCGTATCGCGCCGTCCAGGAGAAGGGCGCGGCCGAGGCGGGCGACAGGGTGATCTTGATGAGCTTCCCCTCGCGCTCGATCTTCTCCACCCGGGCCCCTTCGGCTTCGGCCTTGTCGTAGGCGAACCCATCCGGCTCGGTCAGATAGAGCACGTAGGGATCGCCCGGAACAGCGCGGCTCCGGCCGCGGAGCGCCCCGCCTTCCCAGCGGACGTCGTCCAGGTCGACGCCCCCGCCGGTGACGTGCCGGTTGGTCGCCAGAAGCTGCGGGCGCGCCTTTCTCTCGCGGATGATGAAGGCCTGGGATCGGAACTTGGAATCGAGGGCCCCGGGAAGAAAGGAGCCGGCAAAGCTCCCCAGCAGGCGCTTGGACCAGAACTCGAAGACAAAGAACTCCTTGGCCGGGTCGAGCCCCAGGTCGGCCAACCGGATCTCGGCGAAGTCGCCGCCCGTGCGGCCGAGGACCAGCCAGCCTTCGAAGGGGCGGTCGATCTCCAGGGCATAGAGGAAGCAGGCCGGGGTGTAGCCGGCGTCGAAGGGCCGCGGGCCAGAGCCGCTGACCTCGGAGTCGACCCGCTCGAGCTGGCTCGAGCGCGAGGGGTCCACGTCGTAGACTTGGCCGGGCCGGGTGAAGAGCACCGGGGCCGTCCGCTTGGCCGGCTCGATGGCCGCGGTCCGGTAGACGGCCGGCTTGTCGGTCAGCATCATCAGCGATCCGGTCAGCGTCGTGACCAGGGTCGAGCGGTACCCGTCGGCGTCGAGCTCGATGTGGTCGGGGTCGTTGCGCCAGACGACGTTGTTGAAGGAGTTGTATTGGGACAGCCCGGCGTAGGCGAAGCCGTCGTCGCCGATGCGGCAGGCGTCGGCCAGGCCGACGAGCTCCGGCCGGATGCCCCAGCAGGCCAGCAGGAAGACGTCGCGGCCGATGGCGTCCCGCACGGTCTGGACGTACTTGCGGAAGGCGGCCACAGGATCGGCCTTCTTCCCCTCGAACCAGCCGCGGTTGGCGTTGTAGCCCTCGTAGCGCAGGTGGCGCAGGGCGTCCAGCTTGATGTAGCGCCAGCCCATCTCCATCAAGCCCTTGTAGAGCGGGGTCACGACGTTGTCCAAGGCGGCCTGGACCGAGGCGTCCAGCACCGCCCCGACCCAATTTCCCTTGACCGGCTTCCCGGCGGCGTTGCGGACGAACCACTCGGGATGGGCGGCCGGCAGGCCGTCGTCCAGGCAAGAGGCGGCCGTCCAGAGGCCGGGGACGAGCCCCTGGGCCCGGATGACGTCGGCCAGGTGCTTGAGGCCTTTGGGGAACTTGGCGTTGGGCACCAGCCACTTCTCGGGAGCGCCCTGGATCTGCTGATAGCCGTCGTCGATCTGGAAGTAGTCGTAGCCGAAGGGCCTGAGAGCTTTGGCGAAGACCTCGGCCGTCTCGACGACGTCCGCCTCGGTGATCCGGTCGTAGAAGGCGAACCAGGAGATCCATCCGGCCACCGATCCGGTCCAGGGCCTGTAGGTCCAAGGCTCATAGAAGCTCAGCCCGCGGTGCTTCTGATAGAAGCGGGGCCGGAAGCGGAGGACGATCTCGCCGCCGGAGGCGGACAGGCGGAAGGCGCCGGCGCCGTCATCGCCTTCCGGAAAGACGGTCACGGAGGGGCCGGCGTCGACCGAGAGGACCCAGTCGGCGGCCCGGTCGTAGACGGCCCGGTTGAGGAGGCTGCGACTGCGGCCCGAGACGTGGCGGACGAGAAGCGGGCCGGCGCCGCGGCGGTCGCGCCGGTCGGATTCGCAGGCGAAGGCTTCATCGCCGCCCCGTATCAAGCCGTCCAGCTTGAGGGGCGCCTGTCCGCCGCCGAAGAGGTACACGACCTGCTCGATCCGGTCGCCGGTCCTGAAGATGCGGCTTCGCGCCTGATAGGATGCCGGGTCGCCGGCGATCGTCCCTTCGAAGATCGTCCGGCCGGCGTAGGTCGCGGCGACTCGGCCGTCCTTGAGCGCGATCTTGGCCGGCTCGTTGGGCGGAGCGGGCGCCGCGGCGGATTCCGTCCCGGCGCGGTCCGAGAGCGCTCCCGCCGCGAGACCGGAGGCGGCCAGCGCGGCGAGCGCCAGTCCGGCGAATCTTATGAGGGCGGAGCGGCGGCGGGACATGCGACACCTCCTGGCCCGGGCGGGGCCGCCTCAAAGTACCATCGGGCCGGCGCGAAATCAACGCCGCTCAAGCTTGCCTCGCGTGCAACTCCAGGCAAGTCAACCGACCGGCTCCGAGGCGTACGAATATCGGCGTTATCGGCCCGCGGTGGGGCCCAACGCCACATAGCCGAATCTCTCCAGGAGCTTGAGGTAGGCCTCCACGTCGGCGGGTGTCGGGACGGGGACGCCCATGAAGGCGGCCTCGGCGGCCACGGCGTCGCGGATCTGGAGAACCGAGCGGCGGCCGTCGACGAAGTTGCGGATCTCGCCGTCTAATCCCGCGAGCTTCCGAATGATCGGCCGGCCCTCCTCGGACTGATACAAAGCGTAATACTCCATGAGCTCCAGCGGACCGGTCAGCTTGGCCGCCCGCTGGGGGATGACCTTGGACAGGCGCATCTCCTCGGCCGTCGCGGCGGGACTCTGGGGCTTGACGCCTTCCTGGGCGCAGCGGGAGCGATAGGCATCCTCCAAGGCCTTGGAGAAAGGCCCCCGGCAGGCGTCCAGGAGGCTCTTCCGGGCTTTGAGGGCTTCTTCCAGCCGGGCTTCGGACTTGACGAAAAATCGGGTCGACTCGACGGTCTCGCCCTCGCGGGCGAAGCCCTGGGCCAGGATATTCTTGGCCTCTTTATAGGCGACGGCCAGATCCGCCGGCGCCGCCTCGGCCAGAAGCTTGTCGGCCCGGATCTTGTCCGAGCCCAAGCGGGCCAGGGCCCGGCCGCCGACCTCGGCGATGATGTGCTCCGCCTCGGAAGGCCCGGCGCCGGCCAGGGTCACGGCCGCCGCGGTCGACAGGACCACGACCCGCTTCAGCTGGGTCGAGTCGGACTTGTCCGGCGTGTCGCCGCTGGAGTGGTACCACATGTCCGGCCAGCAGATGAACATGACGGCCGGGACGCGGACCCCGCCCTCGACGAAGACGATGTGATCGCTGCCGCCGGAGTGGGCGTCCATCGCGGCCGGGAAGGGATCGTGGGTGCCGGTCGGAGACCAGACGGGCCACAGCGTTCCGGCGCCGTCGTAGCGCTGGGTCTCCACCATCCAGTTGACATAGACGCGCATGACGTCGTTCAGCCAGCTCGGCAGCGACCAAGGCGTCTGGACGACGCTGAAGAAGCTGCGGTTGCGGGCCAGGGACTCGCCGACCATGTCCTCGTTGATGTTGGCGAAGAAGCGGCGGCCGATCTCGGGGAACTTCTGGAGGTAGGCGATGGTGCCGGTGATCTCGGGGACGAAGAGGAAGCGGACGGAGCGCCGCAGGGGCGGGATCTTGCCGTCCGCGACGAGCTTCTGCAGGACCCGGGCCGTCTCCAGCAGCGCGACGCAGCCGGAGATGTCGTCGTTGGCCCCCTGCTTGGCCAGGCCCTCATAGAGGTGGGCGGTAAAGACCAGCTCCTCCTCGGCCAGGTCGGTGCCCTTGATCAGGGCCTCGACCATCTGCTCCTTGGCCGGGACCGTCTGGGCCTTGACCACGGCCCGGACTTCGATCCTGGCCCCCCTCTCCAGCTGGTCGCGCAGATCGTTGCCCTGGCGGGCCGAGACCATGAAGCCGAAGGTCGGCTTCATCTTCGGCCCGGCCGTGACGCCGCCCCAGCCGACCTGGTCGGGGTCGTGCTCGGGGTGGCTGGAGCTGTAGGCGATCAGGCCCGCGGCCCCGTACTTATCCACGGCCAGGGCTTGGGCCCCGCCGGCGTAGCCGTTGACCAGGACGATCTTTCCTTTGACGTCCTGGCCTTCGTAGAAGCGATCCTGATTTCCGGGCCCGACATACGCCAGCTCCGCCGTGACGTCCGCGTCCGCGCTGCCGGTGCAGAGCGAGGCGGGGACCTCCTTGAGGTCCGCGATCTTTCGCGGCTGGGGCTTGGTGATCCACAGCTCGGCCGCGACCGCGTCCCAGGTCGTCGGCCCGGCGGTCGGCAGGTCGATGATGCGGGCGTCGGGAATCCCGTAGGCGCGGAGCTTGTCCAGCAGGAAGGCCGTCTCAAAGTAGCCGGCGGCGTACTCCTCGGCCTTGCGGTCGCGGTTGACGCCGGCGATCAGGATCTCGTTCTGGAGGGCCAGGTCGCCGGAGGCTTCGTTGACGATGTCGGCCATGACCTTGGCGGACAGGAAGGTGGGCGGCACCGTCCGGCCGAATTGGGCCGGCAGGATGCCGGCGGCCAGGAGGATGACGGCCAGCAGGACCCGGGTCTTCTTCATGGGAGTCTCCTTGGGCGGATCGGTCCGCTATCATGACATACT
>CAZKXI010000022.1:0-14998 GCA_964556755.1 uncultured Eubacteriales bacterium | reverse complement strand
GGGTCTTCTTCATGGGAGTCTCCTTGGGCGGATCGGTCCGCTATCATGACATACTCGGCCGGCAAGAGAAAGGTTCATCGGTTCATTCCGGGAATAGCGGACCGAGGTGCCGACCCGGCTGCTTGGTTGAGCCTGCTCCTATGCCTGATCCGGCCCGGAAGTCTTGGTGGGATGTTGTCATGGTCGTTTCATTAAGAGACCGGCGACACGGGCTCAACCGGCGCTTTTCCGCCGTTGGCCGGTACCCCGGTCCGCTTTAATTCCCGGAACGGTGCGATGACCTAATAAAAAGCTTCCGGGTTGACACGGCCTCCCGGCCGGTCTAAGTTGGGGCGTCCGGAAGAGCCCAGGAGGGAAGCGATGCGCGCGACGCGACGATTCGGCGGCCTTATCCTCGTCATCCTCTTCTTTGCCCTAGCGGGCGCGGCCGCGCCGGCCGCGGAGGCGCTTTCTTTCACCGTCTCCATGCCGCGGCCCGAGACGCACTATTTCCATGTCGAGCTGCGCTGCGACGGCCTGCCGGGCCCGAGCCTCGACTTCAAGCTTCCCGTCTGGACGCCCGGCTACTATTCTGTCCTGGACTTCGCCCGCAACGTGACGGGCTTCGGCGCCCGGGACGGGGAGGGGCGGCCTCTGCCCTGGGAGAAGACCGCCAAGAACGCCTGGCGGGTCAGGACGGGGAGAGCCGCTTCCGTCATCGTCAGCTACGACGTCTATGCCTTCACCCTGTTCGTGGCCAACAGCTACCTCGACGGCGACAAGGCCTTCCTGTCCCCGACCAGCGTCCTGATGCATGTCGGAGGAATGCTCGGCCGTCCCGCGACCGTCGCGATTGAGCTGCCCGCGGCCTGGGACCGGATCACGACCAGCCTCGATCCGGTCGCCGGGCGGCCGAACGCCTACGCCGCGCCGGACTTCGACACCCTCTACGATTCGCCCCTCCTGATGGGCCGCCAGGAAGTCCTGGAATTCGAGGCGGCGGGCCGGCCCCACGCCTTCGCCGCCGACGGCTTCGGCCGGCTGGACAGGGACAAGGTCGCGGCCGACCTTAGGAGGATCGTCGAGGCCTCGGCCGAGATCATGGGCGGCGTCCCCTACAAGCGCTACGCCTTCCTGGGCATCGGCCCCGGGCAGGGCGGGCTTGAGCATCTCAGCTCGCAGGCCGTGTCGTTCCAGCCGGCCGGGCTCGAGTCGCCGGCCGGCTATGCGAGCTGGCTGACGCTGGCGGCCCATGAGTATTTCCATTGCTTCAACGTCAAGGCCGTCCGCCCGCTGGCCCTCGGCCCCTTCGACTATGACAAGGAGAACTACACCCGCATGCTCTGGGTCTCCGAGGGCGGGACCGTGTACTACGAGTACAGGGTCCTCAACCGGGCCGGGCTGATGAGCCGCGAGGAGGCTCTCAGCCGCCTGTCGGCGGTGATCGGGCGATACGAGAACGCGCCCGGCCGCCTTCTCCAAACGGCGGCGGACTCCAGCTGGGACGCCTGGAACGGGTATTTCGGAGGCCGCGGCGGCGACGCCGAGAACACGACCATCTCGTACTACGACAAGGGCGCCGGGCTGATGCTGCTGCTGGACCTGGCCATCCGGCACGAGTCGATGGGCCGCCGGTCGCTGGACGACGTGATGCGAGGCCTGTATCAGAGCCATTACATCGGCCTCCGGAGGGGCTTTTCGGACGCCGAGTTCCGGGCCGCCTGTGAAGCCGCGGCCGGGGCGCCGCTGGGCGAGATCTTCGAATACGCCGGCACCGTCAAGGACATCGACTACGGCAAATACCTGGCCTATGCCGGGCTGGCGATCGACGTCGAGCCGCGGCCGGTCCCGGGGGCCTGGCTCGGGGCCTCGGCCGCCGACCAAGGCGGGCGTCTGGTCGTCACCGGCGTCGAGCGCGGCTCCCCGGCCTGGCTGGCCGGGTTGAGTCCCCAGGACGAGATCGTCGGGCTGGACGGGGTGCGGGCGGGGACGAGGGTGATGGACGAGGTCCTCAAGGCCAAGCGCCCCGGGGACAAGGTCCGGGTGGAGATCGCCCGGAGCGGCAAGCTGCGGGAGGTCGAGGCGACCTTGGGGACCAAGCTGCGGCGCAGCTTCGCCATCACGCCCCTGCCGAGTCCCGACCTGCGGCAGGCGGCCGTCCTGGCCGCTTGGTGGAGATAGCCCGGACTTCAGCGCCCGGCGCGCAGGTCGTCCTCGACGCAGAGCAGAGCCAGGAACCCGTCGCAGAGCAGGCCCTCATAGCCGTGACAGCCGCCTTTCCAGTCGCGCCAATCCTTGGACTTGCCGTCGGCGCAGAAGCCCTGAAATTCCCCGTCGGCATAAGACCGGAGCATGGGACGGAAGATCATCCGGGCTTCCCCGATCCGGCCGAGCTTGAAGAGCGCCTTGACCGTGAAATAGGCATAGCAGGCCGTGGCGCCGCCGTTCTCGTAGTATTGGAAGGCGTCGCTGCCGTCTTCCAAAGCCGGCTCGCCGATCTCCCGCGCCCCTGACCAGTCGTGGAAGACGTAGTCCTCGCGGCGAACGGGGACGAGGTTGCCCGGCAGCCCGTAGCGGAAGGCGTCAAAGCCGGTGTCCCTCATCTTGGCCAGCAGTCGGTCCATGATCCGGTCGGCCTCCGCTCCCTCGACGAGGTCGAAGGCGACGGCGATCCCGTTGACGAAGGTGAACGCATAGTCGTGCAGCCTTCCGTCGGCGCTTCTCCAGCCGGCCAGAAGCCCGCTCTCGGGATTGAGGAAGGCCTCGAGATAGGATGCCTTGAGCCTGGAGGCCCGGGCTGCGTAATCGGCGGCTTCCTCCCTGCGGCCGAGCTCTTCGGCCAGCCCGGCCATATCGCGCCAGGCTTTATAGGCCAGGGCGTTGGCGTAGGCGTCCTTGTGGCCGAAGTTGATGGTGTCCCACCAGTTGGATGGCCGGCGGTCGGCTGTGGCCCGGTCACCCGTATTGCCCGTGTGGGGGTGCTCGAGCAGACCATCTCCGTCCGCGTCACCGGCGGCCATTTCGGCCTCCCAGCGGGTCAGACCGGTCCAGTTGGTTCGGGCCCAGGCTTTGCCGCCGGGCCCGGATCCGGCCGCCGCGGCGGCGATGAGGAGGGAGGGATAGGCGTCCAGCGAGCTCCAGGGCGCCTTCCAGGGCACCAAGTCCGCTTCGCCGGGCTCGACCGCATAGCCGACCAGGCCGTAGCCCTTGGCCCCGGCCAAGTAGCGGTCGAGAGTCATCCGGACGAGGTCCATGGCCGTCAGGCCCTCGACAAGCTCGGGGGCGGAGGCGGCCATCAGGGCGTCCATATAGAGAGTGAAGGGGACCGGATCGCTGGAGGCGTTGTTGGCCAGCATCTGGACGCGCGGATTGACCTGGAACAGGTTGAGGAAAGAGCGGCGGAAGCCATCGTAGAGGGGGTGGCCATCGAGGCCGGGGAGGCGCGGATGAATGGCCGCGACCTCCAGCTCGTAGACGACGCGGGGCCGGGCGGCGGTGGCCGGCGGGAAGGCGATCCGGACATAGGGCGTCTTGACGTAGCGGCGGGCGTCGTAGTCCAATGCCGCGCCGCCGGCCTTGGAGGTGATCCGCAGGGAGCCCCGATCGGGAAGATGAAGGACGCAGGGCAGGGCCACTCTCTTCTCGCCCGGCTTCATCCGGCCGAGCAGGGTGGCGTGGTTGGCCTTCTGGTCGAAGACCAGGACGAAGGGGCCGGGCTCGACGCCGGGCCAGGACTCGGACCGAAGGACGATCCTGCGCTCCGTGACGGAGACCGTCCAGGCGGACTTCTGGCGATCCGATGGGCCGGCGAAGTAGACGAACCGGTTCCGGCCGGCGGCTTCGAGGCGGAGGGCAGGATAAGCCGCCGTCGGGGGTTCCGGGTCCTCCCCGAGAACGGGGTTGCCATCCAGACGCCCGCCGCCCAGGGAGTCGACCGCCAAAAATGCCGCGGCCGCTCTCTCCCGAGAGAGCCCCAGGGCCAGGAAAGCCGACCGGACATCGGGTCCGGCAGGCGACATCCCTTCCGGCATGGAGGCTGCCGATAGAGGCAAGGCCACGGCCGCGGCGAGCCAAACGACGGCCGAGAGGAGCCAGGCCGGGCCGGAGCGGCCTTTTCTCGGGATTTTCGCCCCATTCCGGGAAGGCCAAGCGGTTCGGGGTTTACCCTCGCCCTCGAGGGTAAACCCTGAACCGCGCTTCACGGAGTGGGGCGAAGAACCTTGTCTCATGGCTGGATGCCTCCCGGGCTGGTCCGGATTCTAACATAGCCGGGCGGACGAGATCGGGGCCGTGATCGCCGGCACCCGGCTTGCAATCGGCCGGGCCGCGCCATAGGATAAATCCGCCATGCTCAAATCCCATAACGTCACCCTGCTTGGGGCCGGACTGATCGGCACCTTCTACACCATGACCCTGCACGGCGGCCGCGGCCGCGACCGCGTCGGGACCGTCTGCGCCCAGACCGAGGAGGAAGCCCGCGCCTTCGCCGCCAAGTGGAGCATCCCACGGGCGACGGCCGACATGAAGGCGGCCGTGGAGGATCCGGCCACGGATCTCGTCATCGTCGGGGTGCCCAACCATCTGCACCGGGAGGCCGTCCTCCTGGCGGCGCGGGCCGGCAAGCCCGTCCTCTGCACCAAGCCGCTGGGCCGGACCGCGGCCGAAGCCCTGGAGATGCTGGAGGCGGTGGAGAAGGCCGGCGTGTTCGCCGGCTACCTCGAGGACCTGGTCTACACGCCCAAGACGCTCAAAGCCCTGGACGCGGTCCGGGCCGGCGCCCTGGGCCGCATCCTCTGGGTCCGCTCGCGCGAGACCCATCCCGGGCCGCACAGCGCCTGGTTCTGGGACAGGGCGATCGCCGGCGGCGGAGCCCTGGTCGACATGGGCTGCCACTGCATCGAGATCATCCGCAGCTTCGCCGGCAAGGGCCTGCGTCCGGTCGAGGTCTTGGCCACGGCCGACACCCTGGTCCATCCCATCGACGCCGAGGACTCCAGCCTGGCCCTCATCCGCTTTGAAGGCGGCGCGCTGGGCCAGGTCGAGGTCAATTGGACCTTCCGCGGCGGCATGGACCTGCGCGACGAGGTGGCCGGCACCGAGGGCACCATTCGGCTGGACCACTTCCTGCGGACGGGCTTCGAGATGTTCACCGCCGTGGGACAGGGCGGCTATGTGGCCGAGAAGGCCGAGGGGGATCGGGGGTGGCTCTTCCCGGTCGGAGACGAAGTCCACGCCCTGGGCTACGTCCACATGTTCCGCGACATGCTCGACGCCTTGGACGAGGGGAGGGAGCCGCGCGAGACCTTCCGGGACGGGCATATCGTCAACGCCATCATCGACGCCTGCTACGCCTCGGCCGCGTCCAAGCGCTGGGAGCCGGTGCGGCTGGAGCGCTGGACAGGGGAGAAGGCGGCGGAAACACCGCGGCCGGCCGAAGCCGGGAGCAGGGCGCCGGCCGGGCTGGTGCTGATCAAGACCGAGAAGATGCCTGACGGAATGACCAAGCGGATCTTCAAGGATCCGGCGACCGGGGCCCTGAGCCAGACGGTCGAAAACGGCTGAGCCGGAAGCGAACCTATGACTTGATCTGTTTAAGCCCCTCGAGGGTCATGCCCTCGGCGTTGAGGATGCACTTGATGAAGACGCCCTTGTCGTCGCGGACGAACTCCAGCTGGAAGAAGTTGCCGTTGCTCTGGACGGTGACTTCGAAATGGTAGGGCTTGTCCTTGACCGGCACGACGGCTTCCTCGGTCTCGCCATAGGGCGCGCCGAACAGGGCGCCGTCCCGCTCCAGGAACTGAATGGTCTGTGTGCTGCCGCCCATGTCGAAGACATAGTCGCCGGCGATCTCCTGGAAGAGCTTCTTCATGTCCTGCGGCCAGGCCTTGGCCGGCTGGGCGGCGGCCTGTTGGGCCGGGACTTGGGCCAGGGCGGCGGAGGCGATCAAGAGGACGGCCAGGGCCGGAAGCGCGATTCGGTTCTTTCTCATATCGGTATCCTCCCGGGGGGAATCCCCCCACTCCCCCCTTCATACGGAAATCCGGCCGCCCGGGTTCGCATTTGTCTTTCCGCCGGGATTCTGATATCTATTCCCCTTTCCCGTCCCGGAAGGGACTTCGCTCTCCCGCGGAGGAGGAATCGCATGAAGCAAGCCGCATCCCTCACCCTGGCCGCCTTGATGCTTTTCGCCGCGGCGGCCGCCTGCCGCAAGGCCGAACCCCCCGCCCCGGCCGCCGAGGCCGCGAAAGGACAACCCGTCATGAGCGTTCAAAAAGCCCCGTTCGGCGCCTTGCCCGACGGCACGGCCGTCGACATCTACACCCTGACCAACGCCAACGGGATCAAGGCCCGGATCATGACCTACGGCGCCATCCTCGTCTCGCTGGACCTGCCCGACCGAACCGGCGCCTTTGCCGACTGCGTTCTGGGCTATGAGACCCTGGACGGCTACCTCAAGACGACGCCCTACTTCGGGTCCATCGTCGGCCGCTACGGCAACCGCATCGCCAAGGGCCGCTTCACCCTGGACGGCAAGACCTATGCCCTGGCGACCAATGACGGGGCCAATCACCTGCACGGCGGGATCAAGGGCTTCGACAAAGTCGTCTGGACGGCCGAGCCCTTCGAGGAGGCCGGCGCCGTCGGCCTCAAGATGGGCTACCTCAGCAAGGACGGCGAGGAAGGCTACCCGGGCAACCTGACCGTCACGCTCGTCTATATGCTGACCAACGACGATGAGCTGCGCCTGGACTACGAGGCCGTGACCGACAAGGCCACGCCCGTCAACCTGACCCACCACAGCTACTTCAACTTCACCGCCGGCCGGCGCGACATCCTAGGCCACGAGCTGGCCCTGATGGCCGACCGCTACACGCCGGTCGACGCAGGGCTCATCCCGACCGGCAAGCTCGAGCCCGTGGCCGGGACGCCCATGGAGTTCACGACGCTGACCGCGATCGGGTCCCGCATCGAACAGGTCAAGGGCGGCTACGATCACAACTTCGTCCTCAACGCCGGCGGCGGGGCGATGGCCCCGGCCGCCCGGGCCTACGACCCCGAGAGCGGCCGGGTCATGGAAGTCGCCACCGACCAGCCCGGCATCCAGTTCTACTCCGGCAACTTCCTGGACGGCACCATCGTCGGCAAGGGCGGGCAGGCCTACGGCAAGCACTGGGGCTTCTGCCTGGAAACCCAGCATTACCCCGACTCGCCCAATCAGCCCGGCTTCCCCTCGACCATCCTGCGGCCCGGCGAGACGTCCCGGACCCGGACGGTCTATAAGTTTTCGGTGATCTGAGCGGAGGGACTCGTTTCCGCCGCCTGACCGCTAGGATCGGAAAGAAAGGATCGGAGGAAAAATGAAGAAGCGCAGCGCACTCGTCCTGCTCCTGGCCCTGGCCGTGCTGGCTGGAGCCGTGGGCGCCCAGGACCGGCTGAAGACCTACCCCGGCTACGAACAGTACGCCAAGATGCTCAAGGAGCTGCAGGGCGGACAGCCCGGCGGCGGCGCCCGCATGGGCATGATGGGCATGGGCGGCGGCATCCGCTGGGCCGAGGACGGCAAGTCCTTCACCTTCCCCAAGGACGGCAAGACCTGGACCTACGACTTGGCGGCCAAGAAGGCCACCGAGTTCACCGGCCAGGCCCCTCAGCCCGGCGGCTTCGCCGGCCGGCCCGGCGGCGGCCCCGAGCGCGGCCGCCAGTTCACCGAGGCCGTCTCCCCGGACAAGAAGTGGAAGGCCCTGTACAAGGACCGCAACCTGTGGCTCGGAGACGGCGAAGGCAAGAACGCCGTGGCCCTGACGACGGAGGGCAACGAGAAGGGCCGCATCAAGTACGCCTCGGCCAGCTGGGTCTACGGCGAGGAGCTGCGGCAGACGACGGCCATGTGGTGGTCGCCCGACTCGTCCAAGATCGCCTACTACCGCTTTGACGAGAGCAAAGTCCCCGACTACATCCTGCAGATGGACCAGACCAAGCTCTACAGCAAGCCGGACGTCGAGGCCTACCCCAAAGCCGGCCAGCCGAATCCCGTAGCCGAGCTCTACGTCTACGACGTCAACGCCAAGGCCTCGATCAAGGTCGATGTCCGCGGCGGCCAGGCCTTCAGCGATGCCGTCGTCGGCCACTACGTCTACGACGTCCGCTGGTCGCCGGACGGCAAGGCGCTGTTCTTCAACCGGACCAACCGGAAGCAGAACATCCTGGAGTTCGCGGCCGCCGATCCGGCCAGCGGCAAGGTCCGGGTCGTCATCCGCGAGGAATGGCCGACCGGCTGGGTCGAGAACAGCCCGTCCCTCACTTGGTTCAAGGACAAGAAGCGCTTCCTCTGGGTCTCCGAGCGCAGCGGCTACCGCAACTTCTACCTCTACGACATCACCGGCAAGCTCCTGGCGACCGTGACCAGCCACCCCTTCGAGGTGGCCCAGATCGTCAGGCTTGACGAGAAGGCCGGCCAGCTCTGGTACCTGGCCCGCGACGGGGCCAACCCCATGATGATGCAGCTCCACCGGGTAGGGCTGGACGGCAAAAAGGACGTCCGCCTGACCGACCCGGCCCTGAACCACTCGGTCTCCCTGTCACCCGACGGCAGGTATTTCGTCGACACGGCCCAGACCCACGACAAGCCCTCGGTCCTGACCCTGCGGGACGCCAAGGGCAAGCTCCTGGCCGAGCTGGCCAAGACCGACACGTCCAAGTACGACAAGTTGGGCCTGAAGCCGGCCGAACTGATCAAGTTCAAGGCCGCCGACGGCCAGACCGACCTCTTCGGCATCCTCCAGTTCCCCTCGAGCTTCGATCCGGCCAAGAAGTACCCGCTGCTGGTCAGCGTCTACGCCGGGCCGGGCTGGAACGGCGCCCGAGAGACTTACGTCGCCCCCAACCCGCTCTGCGAGTACGGCTTCCTGGTCGCCTCCTTCGACTTCCGGGGCTCCTCCGGCCGGGGCAAGAAGGCCATGGACTCGATCTACCAGAAGCTGGGCGTCGTGGAGATCGACGACCAGGCGGCCGGAGTCAAGTCGCTCTACGACCGGCCCTACTTCGACAAGACCCGGGTCGGCATCTATGGCACCTCCTACGGCGGCTACGCTTCGGCCATGTGCCTCCTGCGCCATCCCGATGTCTTCACCGCCGCCTGCGCCCAGTCCTCCGTCACCTCCTGGTACCAGTACGACTCGATCTATACCGAGCGGTACATGTGGATCCCGCAGGAGAACAAGGAGGGCTACGAGGCCGGCAACGCCATGACCTACGCCAAGAACCTCAAGGGCCGGCTGATGCTGTACTACGGCACGGCGGACAACAACGTCCACCCGACCAACGCCATGCAGCTGATCGCAGCCCTGCAGGCGGCCGGCAAGAGCTTCGAGGTCCAGGTCGGCCCCGACCGCGGCCACACCGCCGTCAACAACGACCGGATGATGGAGTTCTTCCTCGAGAACCTGATGATGAAGCTCGTCCCCCTGCAATAGGGGATACGGGACCGACGATCTTTCCGGGGGCGCGGCGATCGCCGCGCCCCCTTTTTTATGCGCCCCCATCTCCTACCCGTAAACGCGGACGGCCCGGCCGCCGGTTACCCTGCGGGAAGGAGAAGCCCATGAAAATCCGAATCGCCGTCGCTCTAGTCCTGCTGACCGCTTTGGCCTCCTCGGCGCCGCTCCCTCCGTCCGCTCAGGCGAGCGTCGAGTCGGCCGTCCTCAATGCCCGCGCCGTCATCACGGCGGCCCATTTCTCGAGGGATGACATCACCAAGATCCTGGCTGAGGTTCTGGACGCCTGCCTGGCCATCGTGCCCGAGGGGGAGAGCGCCGCGGAATTCAGGTCCCGGATCGGGACGGCCAGGACGATGCTCTTGGATAAGGAGCTGTTCTCAGACAAGGTGCGCCAATATATCGGGCTTTCCTACAAGCTGATCTCCGGCGGCCCGTCCTGGGAGATCCCGAAGGAGATTACGGACGCGGCCCTGCCCAAGGACGGAATCAAGCTGGCCACTAAGATCTGTCTGGAGCTGGTTGACTCGGCCCTGGTCGAATGGAAGGCCGGCCGCAACGAGGCGGCGGTGATCCGCCTCCTCTCTTTCGTCCTCCTCGTGATCACGCCTATGCAGGCTTGAGGCAACGTCCGGCCGCGGCGAAGAAGGAATTGCTTTGTCGGCTGCCCCGAGCTAGATTGTCCGTGGCTGGGCGGCCGGAGCCATCGCGGTAAACGGGGGCCGGCTCGGCGGCGGTTTAAGGAGTGTGAGGAGCTTAGGGTCCGCAGCTTCACCCCCCCGCCCCGGGATCGCCGCCGCGTCGCCTCCGGCCCGCCCGGCTGCGGTCGACATGGACATCAGGGATTCCGGCTACGACGATCTCATCCGGCCCTTGGAGCCGGTGATGATGCGCTCGATCTGGCGAATCGTCCGGGACAGGGAGGCCGCCGAGGACGCCTTGCAGGAGGCCTTGATCATCGTCTGGCGGAAGCGCCGGGCCGTGGCCCGACACCCCCATCCCCGGGCCCTGATCCTCAGGATCTCGATCGACGCCGCTTATGACGCCTTGCGCCGGAGCCGGCGGCGTCTCCGCCACGAGGCCGGGAGCGCGCGGATCGATGCCGCCGATCCGTCCATGCCGGGAGTCGAGCGATCCTGGGAGGATCGGCAGCTGCGAGCCGCCGTGCTCGAAGCAGTTGGCCGTCTACCCAAGCGGCAGGCCACGGCGGCGATGCTCCGCCTGGTCGAGGAGCGTCCCTATCCCGAGATAGCCGCGGCCATGGGCTGCTCGGAGGCGACGGTGCGGATTCATGTCATGCGGGCTCGGGCGGCGTTGGCGGCTCGGCTTTCGGTGTTCGGAGGCGCGGACGGCAGGCTGGGGAAACCCGGCGAGGAGCTGGAGGCATGAACGAGGAGAGGCTGAGAGGCGACGATCTGGAGGGCTTGCTGCGGCGCGCTCTGGCGGACGATCTCCCGCCGGATGTCGCCGCCGGCATGCGCGAACGGGCCGAGCGCTTCCGGGCGAGGAAGGCCGGCGCGCCGCGCGCCGCCGTGGCAGCGGGATGGCTGTGGCGGAAGCGGGCTTGGGCCGCGCTCTCGGTCCTCATGCTCGTCTCCGGAGGCCTGTTGCAAGGCTTCGGCTCGCGCTCGCCCCTGGCCGACAGGATCCTTATTGTCGGCGTCCGCGAAGCCGTCCTGGCCGGATTGGAGCAAGCGGACTCGATGACCGGATTCATCCGGGTGGAGAGCCGCCCCGGCACTCCGACGATCGTGGAGAGCGAATGGCGCGCCGGCGGGGCTCCCGATATTCAGGTGGTCTCGGGGGGCGAGGCTTCGGAGGAAGCGCTTCGGACGGCCGCCGGGCTTTCGACCCCCGACTCTCTGCGGGCGCTCCTTTCCCCGGACTGGCGGTTCGAGGGGATCGCGGGAGCCGACGGCCCCCGAATCGCCGTCTACGCGATTCCCGCCCGGGCCGGAACCGCGTCCCTTCGTCTGAAAATCGACCTGGACTCCCGCCGGCTCTCCGCGCTCGCTCCGGCGGCGGGGGGGCCCGGCGACGAGGGCGTGGCCGGGCCTTGGGAAGCGCGATTTTCGTTCAACAACAAGGAGAGACGGCCATGACGCATCAAGAAGGAGCATCGCCTCGCCGCGGTCGAGCCGCCTTGAGCTGGCTCTTCGCCGCCGCTTTCATCACCGCCGTCACGGCGACGGGTCTTCTCTCGGGCCTGTGGAATGGAGCCGGACTCCTCTTCCTTCTGGCGGGAAGCGTGGCGGCCGCCCTCATGAGCTTCAGCCCCCGGGAGATCGGCGCCGCTTGCCGGCACGCCGCGGGCGGGCCGGGCTCCGCCGCGGACCTGCGCCGCTCGGCCCATGTCTGGGAAGCGTCGGCCCGCAATGCCTGGATCCTGGGCGTCCTGGGCAGCGCCATGAACTTCACCATGGTTCTGAGCGGGGACAGCGGCTCGATCGCGAGCGCCAGCGTCCGAATGATCGAGTCGTTCCTGGTCACGCTCTACGGGCTGGTCCTGGCCGCGGTCTGTCTCGTTCCGTTCATGAAGGTCAGCGGCCGGACCGGAGATGCCCCGGCCGAGGCGGCCTTGGGAATCGGACCGAAGCGGGCCCGGGCCTGGGAAAGAGCCGTCGGTTCCGTCCTTTTCGCCGCCGTGCTGGGGCTGACGGTCTTCTCGCTCATCGGCGGAAAGCCGCAAACGGGACCGTTGCCGGCCGCCACCATCATGCTCCACGGCCCGGCCTTTCTGATCGTCTTCGGCGGCGCCGCCGTCCTGGCTTTATTCATGGGGGCCGGGGCGGGCGGAAGGGCTTGGAGCCTGGGATTCGCCATGACCGGCCTCATCGGCTTGCTTCTGGGCTTCATCCAGGCCCTGTTCGGATTTGCCCACACAAGCGTCCAGGAGATCGCGGCCGCGATCGCCTTCGTCATCTCCGCCTCGCTGTACACCCTCCTCGGGCTTCTAGCCGTCGCGGCTCCGACCGAGGATCGCGAGATCATGGAGGGCCGGCGGGAGAGACCGGCGGGCTTGAGCCGGGCGGCCTGGTGGGTCTTCCCCCTGATCGCCTTCCTCTTCCTGCTCCTGTCTTTTCTGATGGTCGTCACGCCGATGAAAAAGCCCGGCTGACACTCGTCGTCATCAGGCCGGACGGGCGTCTAAGCCGTCCGGACCTTGGCCGCCCGCAGGGCGCGGGCGACGAGGAAGGCGCCCAGGCCGAGCATCCCGATCAGGGCCAACAGGTAGGACGGCTCGGCGAAGGCCTTGGGCAGCCCGATCTCAAAGAAGGCCAGGGCGGCGAAGACGATCCCGATCAGGGCCTCGCCTGCGATCAAGCCCGAGGCCAGCAGGGTACCCGTATTAACCGCTTTCTCCCGGGCCTCGCCCTCGACCTTGCGCTTCTCGAGCCTCTTCTCCAAGACGGACTTGAAGAGGCCGCCCAGGAAGATGGCGAACGTGGTATCAATGGGCAGGTACATGCCGACGGCGACCAGCATCGGGCTCTTGACCTGCATCAGGATGAAGCCCAGGCCCATGAGGGCCCCGGCCAGGATCAGGATCCACTCGGTCTTGCGCTCGAAGATGCCCTTGGCCACGACCGCCATCAGGCTGGCCTGGGGAGCGGGGATCTTCTCGCCGCCGAAGCCGCCGTTGGCCTTGAGGATCTCGTTCTGCTTCTCGGGGATCATGGCTTTAATGTCGGCCAGGGAATAGGCCCCGGCCGGGATGGCGGCGAGCCGTCCGTCGTAGACGACCTCGGTCACTCCGGCGGCTTCCAGCTCCTTCATCTTCTCTCCGACCGTCTGCTTGATGTTGCCCAGGTGAAGGACGGACAGGACCAGGAACATGACCAGGGCGGCGGTGACGACGCCAAAGACGTCGCCGATCTGCATCCGCCGCGGCGTGCCGCCCAGGATGTGTCCCGCCTTGAGGTCCTGCATCATCTCGCCGGCCACCGAGACCGAGACGCAGGTGAAAGCGGCCACGATGAGGGCGGCCGAGATGCCGGTGCCGCCCCGCAGGCCCATCAGGACCAGGATGAAGGCGACGATGATGAGGACGGAGACCGTCAGGCCGCTGGTCGGGTTGCTGCTGACGCCGATGATCCCGACCAGGTAGCCGGAGACGGCGGCGAAGACGAAGCCGAGGAACAGCATCAGCAGGACGGCCACGAACGAGGCCGGCAGGCTCTGGGCGTAATGCTGGAAGACGAAGAAGACCAGGACCGAGACGGCCAGGGCGGTGATCAGGGCCGCCTTGATGTCCAGGTCGCGGTCGGTGCGGGGGATGTCCTGGGTCCGGGAGGAGCGGCCGCCGCCCAGGGTGGAGAGCGAGCGGGCGATGCCGTGGGCCAGGCTCTTGCGCATCTTGAAGAGGGTATAGAAGGCCCCGACCAGCATGCCGCCGATGGCGATGAAGCGGACGTAGTCCTTCCAGACGCGGGCGATCTCGACGGCCCAATCGGAGACGGCGCCGAGGTCGTGGTAGTTGAGGAAGAAGGCCAGGGCGGGGGCCAGCAGCCCCCAGGCCAGCACGCCGCCGCTGAAGTTGACCGCGGCCAGCTTGGGGCCGATGATCGTGCCGACGCCCAGGAAGGCCGGGCTCATCTCGGGCCCGCGAAACAGCAGCGAGCCTTTGCCGGCCGTGAGAACGGCCTGCCACTTGAGGGCCACGACCTTGAGCTCGGTCAAGGCGGTGAACAGGGCGCCTAGGCCCATCCCGGAGAGAAGGTGGACGGTCCCGGAGGATCCGCCCTGGCCGGCCTTGTGGATCTCGGCCGCGGCGACCGACTCGGGGAAGGGGAGCTCCTTGTCGGCGACCAGGACCCGGCGGGTGACGGTCACGAACATGATCCCCAAGATGCCGCCGGCGGCCAGGATGAGGGTTGCGGTCAGGTAGTGCGAGGTCTGGTAGAAGGGCAGCCAGATGCCGGCGATGAAGAAGGCCGGCAGGGTGAAGATGGCGCCCGTGGCGATGTTGCCGCCGATCGAGCCGATGGTCCGGGCCAGGTTCTCTTCCAGGAGGGTGCCCTTGAAGGCCTTGATCACGGCCATGCCGACCACGGCGGTGGTGTAGGTGGCGGCGATGGTCATGCCGGCCTTGAGGCCGAGGTAGGCGTTGGCGGCGCCCATGAAAGCGGCCATGAAGACGCCGAGCAGGACGACGCGAAGGGTGAACTCGCGGGGCTCGGGGGCGCCGGGGCCGGCGGATCCGGATTTCGGTTCGCTCATGGGGCTCCTCCTGGTCGGGGATAAGGCGCCCCGATTGTATGGGGGAAGGGGGGGATTTTCAACCAAAAAACCGGCCGGAAAGCCGATCCGGCCGCAATGGAAAGTGAAGAAGAAGCGGGGCCGGCCCGCATGGGGGGCAGGGAATTAGGGAATTACGTGTGCTGTCCCCCTATCCAAAAGGCAAAGAGGACGGTAAAAGCCTGTACCCCTATTTAGCGGCCTTCCAGGCCGCGGCCAGGGCCTGGAGGCGCGGATCGGCGTAGGCCAAGAATTTCTTATACCCGGCGCAGAAGTGGCTGAGCCCG
>CAZKXI010000021.1:0-53516 GCA_964556755.1 uncultured Eubacteriales bacterium | reverse complement strand
CCCTGCGCTACTGCCTGAGCCGCCCGGAGGTCCACTGCGTCTGCCCCAGCATCAATACGTTCGAGGCCCTGGACCAATATGTCGCCGTCTCGGGCACCCGGTTCGAGGCCCGCGAGGCCGAGATGCTGGCCGACTGCCGGGACCTTTACGGCGACACGACCTGCCGCCTCGGCTGCGGCGAGTGTCAAGCGGCCTGCCCGCGCGGCGTCCCGGTGGCGGCCATCATGCGCTACGACTATTACTTCCGGACCGCGCGCCGGGAGAAGGAAGCCATGGCGGATTACGCGGCGCTGGCGGGCGCGGACGCAGCCTCCTGCTCGGACTGCCCCGGGCCCTGCCAAGCGGCCTGCCCGCACGGCGTCCCCATCCAAGCCAAGCTTCTCCTGACCCACGAGCTTCTGACCCTGCCGTAGCCCTGTCCGCCGTCAGGCCCTCGCCGGGGAATCGAGGCGGGCCGGAGACGGCGTCCCAAGACGGACCCCCGGCGCGGGAGGATTTCCCTGTTTTCGTGTATCATGGTCGGGATAATTAGAGAAGGAAGCAGGGATCGCGAATGGTCCGCGCGAAGCGCTCGAAGCCCGGGAGAATCTTCCGCCAAGACCGGAAGAGGCGGATTGGTCTCCTTTACGTCATGGGAGCCGGCCTCCTGGCGTCCGGCCTGGCCTCGGCAGGCCTATCAGCCTCCCCCGCCCAGACGGACCTTCGCGGCCAGCTGTCCTTCTGGCTGGCCGGCCACGACCGCCCCACGGCCGAGGGCGCCGTCGGCGCGCGCTACCTTCCCACCTTCTCCTTGAAGAGGGAGCTGGGCCGCGGCTCCTCCATCGACGCCGAAGTCTCTCTCAACGCCTCGGCCTCGCTGCAGGGCCCGACTTTCGCCGGAGCCGAAGGATCAGCCGGCCTCAAGCCCTACCGGGCTTGGGCCCGCTTCTCCACGGCCCGCTTCGAAGCCCGCCTCGGTCTGCAGAAGATCAACTTCGGCTCGGCCCTGCTCCTGCGGCCGCTGATGTGGTTCGACCGCCTCGATCCCAACGATCCGTTGCAGCTGGCCGACGGCGTCTACGGCCTGCTCCTGAAGTACACCTTCGGCGGCCAGGCCAACGTCTGGCTGTGGGGACTTCTGGGCAACGACGAGACCAAGGGCTGGGAGTCCGTCCCGACGCCCCGCCGCGAGCCCGAATGGGGCGCCCGCGTCCAGACCCCTCTCGGGCCCGGGGAGGCGGCCGTCACCTATCACCATCGCCGCATGGACACCGCCCGCAGCCTCCTGCCGCTGCCGGCGGGGGAAGCGGCCGCCGTGCCCGAGGACCGGCTCGGCCTCGACGGCAAGTGGGATCTTGGAATAGGGCTGTGGTTCGAGGCGGTCTGGACCCGCCAAGCCTGGACCGCCGCGCCCTGGAAGGACCAGAAGTCGCTGACCTTGGGCGCGGACTCCACCATCGGCCTGGGCAACGGCCTCCACATCCTGGCCGAGCACCTGGAGGCCGACTTCGGCGCCGACATCCTCGGCCGCGGCTCCCGCTACCGATTCACGGCCCTGTCGGCGGACTATCCCCTCGGCCTGGTCGACCGGCTGAGGGCGGTCCTCTTCCACGACTGGACCTCCGGCGATTGGTACCGCATCCTGACCTGGCAGAGGACCTACGATCGCTGGAGCTTCTACATCCTGGGCTTTTGGAATCCGGAGACCTACCGCATCCCCTCGGCCGGCGGCGGGGCGAACCTCTTCGCCGGGCGGGGCTTTCAGGTTATGATCGTCTACAATCACTGACGCGAGGCGCACATGGACAACGGCAAGCTGATGATCACCACGGACCTGACCAAGGTCTATCCCATGGGCGGGCAGTCGATCACGGCCCTCGACAAGGTCAACCTGGCCTTCGCCAAGGGCGAGTTCGCCGGCCTGGTCGGGCCGAGCGGCTCGGGCAAGACGACCCTGCTCAACATCCTGGGCTCGCTGGACATCCCGACGACGGGAAGCGCCCGGGTCCTCGGCGAGAGAATCGAGTCCCTCAGCCACCGCAAGGCGGCCGAGCTTCGCAACCGTCACATCGGGTTTATCTTCCAGACCTTCAACCTGCTGCCGGTCTACACCGTCTACGAGAACGTCGAGTTCCCGCTCCTCCTGCTGGGAATGGGTCCAGCGCAGCGCCGCGAGGCCGTCGGCGAAGCGCTGAAGTGGGTCCACCTCGACGACCGGGCCCGCTCGCGGCCGGCCCAGCTCTCCGGCGGCCAGTGCCAGCGGGTGGCCATCGCCCGGGCCGTGGTCAAGAAGCCGGCCCTGGTCCTGGCCGATGAGCCGACGGCCAACCTCGATGCGGAGAACTCCCATCACATCCTGCACACCATGGCCGACATCAACCGCGACCTGGGCACGACCTTCCTCTTCTCGACCCACGACGACAAGGTCATCGCCCACCTGCGGCGCAAGATCACCCTGGTCGACGGGAGGGTGGCCAAGGACGAGCCGGGCCCGGCGGCGAAGGAGCGGCCGTGATCATCCCCAAGTTGGCCTGGCGCAACATGATCGGAGCCGGGATGAAGACCTGGCTCAACGCCGCCGTCCTGTCGATGGCTTTCGTCGCCATCATCGGCGCCCAGGGGCTCTACCAAGGCTGGGACGAGGACGTCTCGCGGACCATGATCGCGACGGAGTACGGGGGAGGCCAATACTGGGTCGCCGGCTACGATCCCTTCGATCCCTTCACCCTCCAGGACGCCCACGCGGCCGTCCCGCCCGTCCTGGCCGCGCGCATCGAGAAGGGCGGAGCGGCCGCCCTGCTCTATGTCCCCGCCACCGTCTACCCGGGTGGGCGCATCCGCTCGGTCACGCTGAAGGGCATCGATCCCGGCCAGACGCTGCTGGACATCCCCTCGGCCGCGCTGGCCGGGAGCGGCGCCGCCATCCCCGCCCTGATCGGCGGCCGGACCGCCGCGGCCATGGGCTTGGCCAAGGGCGACTCCGTGACCGCCCGCTGGCGCGACGCGAAGGGCATGTACGACTCGCGCGACCTGACCGTCGTCGAAGTCATGCAGACGACCGTCCAGACGATCGACGAGGGCCAGATCTGGCTGCCGCTGGAGGCCTTGCGGGACATGGCGGCCGCGCCGGGCCAGGCCACCCTCATCACGCTGGCCAAGGAGGCGGCGCCGCCGGGAGAAGTCGCCGGCTGGGCTTTCAAGAATCTGGACGTCCTGCTCAAGGACATCCGCGACCTGATCGCCGCCAAGAGGATCGGCGGCTCGATCGTCTTCACGATCCTAATGTTCCTGGCCATGCTGGCCGTCTTCGACACCCAGCTCCTCTCGATCTGGAGGCGCCGGCGCGAGATCGGGACCATGATGGCCATGGGGGTCACCCGCCTGCGCGCCGTGGCCCTCTTCACCTTCGAGGGCGGGCTCAACGCGGTCTTCGCCGCCCTTCTGGGCGCCGTCTGGGGCTATCCCCTGCTGGCCTACTTCGCCAAGCACGGGATGACCTTCACCAAGGAGCAGGCCGACAGCTTCGGCATGGCCGTGGGCAACGGCCTCTTCCCCGTCTACAGCGTGGGCTTGGTGCTCAGCTCGACCGCTCTCGTCTTCGCCGTCACCCTTCTGGTCAGCTACCTGCCGGCCCGCAAGATCAGCCGCTTGAAGCCGACCGAAGCCTTGCGCGGGAGGATGTCATGATCCGCTTCCTCCTCAAGGGCGTCTTGAGAGACCGCTCCCGCAGCTTCTTCCCCATCCTCATCGTCACCGCCGGCGCCTTCCTGACGGTCGCCTTCTATTGCTATATTCAAGGGGCGGAGATCAACGTCGTGCGCTCCAGCGCCAACCTGCGCTTCGGCCATGTCCGGGTGACCACGGCGGCCTATGCGGCCGAGTCCGACCAGGCGCCCAACGAGCTCGCTCTGACGGGCGTTCAGGCCCTGACGGCGCGGCTTCGCGGCCTGGCGCCCGAGATGGACTGGGTCCCGCGCATCCAGTTCGGCGGACTGCTGGACGTGCCGGACGAGAACGGCGAGACGAGAGTCCAGGCGCCGGCGGCCGGGATGGCAGTCGACCTCCTGACGCCGGGCAGCCGCGAGCCGGGGCTTCTGAACCTGGAAAAGATCCTCGTCCGCGGGCGGCTGCCGCGTACGGCCGGCGAGATCCTCCTCGGCGACGAGATGGCCCGCAAGCTGGGCTTGGAGCCGGGCGGGAGGGCGACGCTCATAGGCTCGACGATGGGCGGCGCCATGAGCATGGCCAACTTCACCGTGGCCGGGACGATCCGCTACGGCATCGCGGCCATGGACCGGATGGGCATTCTAGCCGACTTGGCCGACATCCAGAGGGCTCTGGACATGCCCGACGCGGCCGGCGAGCTGCTGGGCTTGTTCCACGACGGGATCTACGTCGACGAGAAGGCCAAAGCCCTGGCCGCGACCTTCAACGCGGCGGCGGATCCCGCCGACTCCTTCCGCCCGGTCCTGCAGACACTCGCCTCCCAGCCGGGACTGGACCTCATGATCGAGAAGATGGGCTTGTTCACCGGTATCCTCGTTCTGGTCTTCCTGCTGGCCATGTCGCTCGTGCAATGGAACGCCGGTCTCATCGGCACCCTGCGGCGTCACGGCGAGTTCGGACTGCGACTGGCCTTGGGCGAGAGCAAGGGCGCCGTCTACCGGGCCCTTCTGGGAGAGGCCGTCATTATCGGCCTGATCGGCTCGGCTATCGGCACCTCTCTCGGACTGGCCGTCAGCTTCTATCTGCAGGCCAAGGGCATCGACATCAGCTCGTTCATGAAGAGCATGAGCTTCCTGATGGACCCCGTCCTGCGGGCCCGGGTGACGCCCTTCGCCTCTCTCGTCGGCTTCGTTCCCGGACTGCTGGCCTCGGTCATCGGCACGGCTATCGCCGGCCGGGCCATCTACAAGCGGCGCACGGCGACGCTGTTCAAGGAGCTGGAGACATGAGACGGACCGTCTTCGCCATCGTCCTCTTGCTGGCGGCGGGCGCGGCCGCCCGGGCCCAGGCGCCCTCGGCCGAGGAGATTCTCGACCGGGTCGACCGCAACGCCGTCCCCGGGACCAAGGTCATGATCTCGGAGATGACCATCCATGGCCGGCGGGAGAGCCGGACCGTCAAATCCAAGTCCTGGATCCAGGGCGAGGACAAGGCCTTCACCGAGTACCTTGATCCGCCCCGCGAGCGGGGCGTCAAGATGCTGAAGCTGGGCGACCAGCTCTGGACCTACTCCCCCGACGCCGACCGGACCATCGCCATCTCCGGCCACATGCTCCGCCAGTCGGTCATGGGCTCGGACCTGTCCTACGAGGATATGATGGAGGACAACAAGCTGCGCCAGGCCTACGAGGCCAAGGTGACCGGCGAGGAAATGGTCGGCGATCGGGCCTGCTGGGTGCTGGAGCTTACGGCCAAGGCCGGTGACGCTTCGTACGCCTCGCGCAAGGCCTGGGTGGACAAAGCGCGGTGGGTGGCCCTCAAGGAGGAGCGCTACGCCAAGAGCGGCAAGATGCTCAAGACCCTCGAGGTCAAGAGCGTGAAGTCCGTAGCCGGGCGCTGGATCCCCGACCGGGTCGTCTTCCGGGACGCGCTGAAAGCGGGCGCCGGCACGGAGTTCGCCATCCTGTCCCTGGAGCTTGACGTCCCCATTCCGGAGTCGGTCTTCTCCAAGGCCTCGCTGAGGAAGTAAGCCGCGGAAGCGCCCCCGGTCCGCGACGGATCTCCATCCGCTTGATCTATCCGTGACAAGGCACCCGCCGTCCTTGTGCCCCGGTGCCCTCTATGGTACAAATACTGGCCTATTTAGCCTGTTAAGGACGCATCCATGGCCGAGGAATTTCCGAAAATCTACGAGTCCGGTCTCTACGAGAAGCGGGCCTACGAGCGCTGGCAGGCGGCCGACGCCTTCGCCGCCGTCCCCGACGGCCGAGCCGGCCGCTACGTCATCATGATGCCGCTGCCCAACGTCACCGGCGCCCTGCACATGGGCCACGCCATGGACAACGTCATGCAGGACCTGCTGACCCGCTGGCACCGCATGATGGGCGAGAACACCCTGTGGATGCCGGGCACCGATCACGCCGGCATCGGGACCCAGGCCGTGGTCGAGAAGCGCCTCTTCGAGCTGGAAGGCAAGACCCGCCACGATCTCGGCCGCGAGGGCCTGGTGGCCCGCATCCAGGCCTGGAAGGACGAGTACCGCGAGCGTATCATCCGCCAGCAGCAGGCCATGGGCTGCTCCTGCGACTGGAAGCGCCAGCGCTTCACCATGGACCCGGTCTGCGCCCGGGCCGTGCGGGAGGCTTTCTTCCGGCTCTTCCGGGACGGCCTGATCTACCGCGGCAACCGCCTGGTCAACTGGGATTGCCAGCTCGAGACGGCGGTCTCCGACGACGAGATCGTCTACGAGAAGGTCCAGGGCCACTTCTGGCACATCAAGTACCCGGTCATCGATCCCGCCGCAGGCGAGCCGGAATTCGTGATCGTGGCCACGACCCGGCCCGAGACGATGCTCGGCGACACGGCCGTGGCCGTCCACCCCGATCCCGCCGGCGAGCTGGATCGCCAGGAAGCCGATCTGCGCGGCCGCTTGGGGGACGCCTCCAAGAAGGACCGGGCCGACTTGGAAAAGAGCCTCGAGGCCATCGCCAAGCGCCGGGAGGAGGTCCTGCCCCTCCTGCTACGGCTGCGCGACATGGCCGCAGGCGGACGGCGCGTCCGTCTGCCGCTCCTCGACCGGCCGATCCCTCTCATCCTGGACGGCTGGGCCGATCCGGCCCTGGGCACGGGCTGCGTCAAGATCACCCCGGCCCATGACCCTAACGACTACGCCGTCTGGGAGCGGCACAAGGGAGAGATCGGGATCGTCAACATCCTCAACGCCAACGGCACGATCAACGAGGCGGGCGGCCCCTACGCCGGGCTGGACCGCTTCGAGGCCCGCAAGCGCGTCGTCCGCGACCTCAAGGCCAAGGGCCTGCTCGAGTCGGTCGAGGACCGCGAGATCGAGATCGGCCACTCCGACCGTTCCAAGACGCCCATCGAGCCCTACTTGAGCAAGCAGTGGTTCGTCCGCATGAACGACATCTCCGGCGGCATCGTCTGCGGAGCGGGTACCAAGAAGACGTTCCGGGCCCCCGGGCTGGCCCAGGCGGCCATCGACGCTTCCCGGCCCGGATACCAGTCGCCCTCGGGCAAGCGCCTGACCTTCGCCCCCGACGACGAGCGCTACGGCGGCACCTTCCGGGCCTGGCTGGGCGAAAAGCGCGACTGGTGCATCAGCCGCCAGCTGTGGTGGGGCCACCGCATCCCCATCTGGCACGCGGCCTTCGCGGGACGGGATTACGACCAGCTCGCCGCGCCGCTCTATAAGACCGATCCCGAAGCCCTTCAAGCCTGGGTCTCCGACGACGCCGGGCAGACCCGCCCGCTCAGCCATCCGTCCGGCCTCGATCCGGATCAGACCTACAGCCTCCTGGTCTGCTTGCGCGACGAGTCGGCCGAGGCTGCATACGCGGCCAAGCTGGAATCCCTCGGCCTGGTCCGCGATCCCGACGTTCTCGACACCTGGTTCAGCTCAGCCCTCTGGCCGATGAGCACCCTGGGCTGGCCCGATCCAGCCACGGCCGAGATCGAAGCCGGGCAGCGGACGCTGGCCGCGCCGGAGCCGGGCCAGGACGACGCCCTAGCCTATTACTACCCCGGCTCCTGCCTGGTCACGGCTCGCGACATCATTACCCTATGGGTGGCCCGGATGATGATCATGGGCCTCTACCTGCAGGGCGACGTCCCCTTCACCGCGAGCTTCATCCACGCCAACATCCAGGACGGCAAGGGCGAGCGGATGAGCAAGAGCAAGGGCAACGGCATCGACCCCGAGGACATCATCGAGAAATACGGCACCGACGCCATGCGCTACGTCCTCTGCGACATGCAGACCGGGACGCAGGACATCCGGCTGCCGGTGCAGGCCGTCTCGCCCTATACCGGCGAGCTCGTGGACTTGGCCTCGGCCAAGCACGGCCGCTCGATCTTCACCTACATCGATCCCAAGTCAGGGAAGGAGTTCGACGTCCTGGGCACGATGAAGGACATCCCGCCGGCCAAGATCATATCCGAGCGCTTCGAGATCGGCCGCGCCTTCTGCACCAAGCTGTGGAACGCGGCCCGCTTCATGTTCGGCAATTTGGGCGAACACGCCTTCGACGCCGTGCCGGCCGCAGCCCTGGCTCCCGAGGACCGCTGGATCCTGTCGCGCCTGTCTAAAGTCGTCGGCCAGGTCACCGATTCCCTGCGGGCCTACAACCCGTCGGCCGCCGTCGGCGCCGCCCGCGACTTCTTCTGGGGCGAGCTCTGCGACTGGTACCTGGAGATCATCAAGCCCCGCCTGCGGGACGAGGCCCAAGCGCCGATCGCCCGTTCCGTGCTGGCCCTGGCTTTCGACCACGTCCTGCGTCTCTTCCATCCTTTCGTCCCGTTCATCACCGAAGTCCTCTGGGAGCGGCTGAACGCCCAATGTCCGGTCCGCGGTCTGACCTCGCCGCTGCGGACCTCGGAGTTGCTGATCACCGCGGCTTGGCCGCAGCCCCAAGCCCGCTGGGAGGACGAGGCGGTCGAGGCCGACTTCGCCGTGGCCACGGGAGTCGTCCGGGCCGTCCGCGACATGCGGGCCCGGCACGGCATCTCGCCGGCCCAGAAGCTGGCGGCGACGATCAAAGCGGCCGGAATCGAGGCCGCGGCCCTGGGCCGCCTGGAGGCGCTGGTCGTCCACATGGCCAATCTCGAGTCGCTGACGGTGGCGGCCGACGCGGCCCGGCCCGCGCTCTCGGTCGTCCAGGTCGCGGGCGGGATGGAGATCTATGTCCCCGGCCTCATCGATCCGGCCAAGGAAAAGGCCCGCCTGGAGTCCCAAAAGGCCAAGCTGGCCGAGGACCTGCGCAAGACCGAGGCCAAGCTGGGCAACGAGGGCTTCATCGCCCGCGCCCCGGCGGAAGTCGTAGCGAAGGAAAAGGCCAAGCTGGCCGAGCTGCGGGCCCAGATCGAGTCGCTGGAGGCGGGCCTGAAAGCGCTGAATTGAAGGAACACCGGGAGGCGCCGGGAGGGTCAACGATCCGCCCGGCCTTCCGGCCGGACTGAGACGGCATGGACATCCTACTGATCCTCCTCAAGTTCGCCGCAGGAGCGGCCGTCGTCCTCGCGGCCGGCGTCCGGCTTTCGCGCTATGGCGACGAGATCGCCGAGCGCACCAGGCTCGGCGGGGCGGTCATCGGCATCGTTCTGCTGGCCACCATCACATCTCTTCCCGAGCTGGCCGTCGGCATCACCTCGACGGCCGGGGTGGGAAATCCCGACTTGGCCGCGGGCGGCCTGCTCGGCAGCAACACCTTCAACCTGGCCCTCATTGTCCTGCTGGATATCCTCCATCGGGGCGGCCCGCTTCTGGCCCGGGTCCATTCCGGGCATCTGTTATCGGCGGGAATGGGCGTCCTGCTCATTGGCCTGGTCAATTCTCTCATCCTGTTCTACCAGCAGGGGGGGGTCATCAGCCTTTTCGGCATCGGCTTGGAAAGCCTGGCCATCGCGACTACCTACCTCCTCTCCATCCGGCTCATCTATCGTTATGACCGGCGGGCCAAAGAGCCGGCCGTTGCAGCCGCCAGCGCGGCGGATCGAGGGGACAAGAAGCCGGAGACATCGGCCTTGAAGGCCCTCTACCTCAAGACGGGCGCCGCCGCCCTGGCCATCATCGCGGCGGGCATCTGGCTGTCCGTCCAAGGCGACGCCCTGGCCAAGGCGACCGGTTGGGGAGCGAGCTTCGTCGGCAGCCTCTTTCTGGCCGCCGCAACCAGCCTGCCAGAGGCGGTGGTCTCCATCACGGCGCTTCGCATCGGAGCCGTGGACATGGCCGTGGGCAACCTCCTGGGTAGCAACCTGTTCAACATGCTGATTCTGGCCGTCTGCGACGCCATCTACCGGCGCGGGCCGCTGCTGGCCCACGTCTCGACGGCCAGCGCCATGGCCGGGCTAACCTCAGTTCTCATGACGGGCATCGTCATCACGGCCCTCGTCTATCGGCACGGCCGCAAGACGGCCCTCCGCGTCAGCGTCGAAGCGCTGGCCCTAGCCGCCGCCTATCTTTTTGGCAGCTACTTCGTCTTCGTCCTCAGCCGGGCCGGCTGATCAGCCGAAGCGGCCCCGTCAGGAAAGGCCCGGACGGAAGAGGTAGATCAGCAGGCGATCCTTTTCCAGGGAGCGGTCGATGCGCAGCAAGCCGTAGCCCGCCTTCTTCATCTGTGAAGTCATCGTCTCGGGCGTGTTCCCCTCACCGCGCCCCGTCGTTGGCGGGATCCACTCGACGATGGCCACCCGGCCGCCGGGCTTGAGGGCTTCCCGGGCCTTACTCATCAGGGCCACGGGATCACCGAAGTGGTGATACGAGGAGATGATGAAGATCAGGTCCAGCGCCCTGGCCGGCAGCTTGGGATCCGCTGGCTCACCGATGACGGTGGTGACGTTCGCGAATCCCCCCCGGCGGCAGCGTTCGGCGCAATCCCGCAAAGCGGCGGCGTTGATGTCCTCGGCATAGATCTTTCCCTCGGGGCCGACCCGATCGGCCAAGTGGACGATATAGCGGCCCCAGCCGGCGCCGATCTCGGCAATGACCATGCCGGGCGCCGCCCCGATGATGTCCATGACCAGGCCGGGCGGCTGGAGCTTATTGAGGCGGGCCTCGTTGGCGTCAAGGGGCGCCAGGCGGTCTTGGACGGCCTGGGAAATGGCGATGCCAGCCATCAACAGAACGGCGGCAAGGAGCCCCAGGCTCCGTTGATTCGAGTTATTCCGGCGTTGTTCTTTCATCTCGGAATCTCACCGCATGATAGGCTCTTTCATTGGGTCTTTTCCCCTGCCAGGTCAGCGGCTCTTTCCGAGAGGGATGAAGGAAGCCCAACCGTCCCAAGCGGGGTTGTCGGTCAGCCGAACAGGGTTGCTTCCATCAGCGTCCGTCCGGTAGACCTCGAAATTGCCGTCTCGGACGCTTTGGAAGACAAGGAAGCGCCCGTCGGGGGACCACATGACGTTTTCGTCCCGCGTTTCGACCGCGGTGATCGCCCGGTCGCCGCTCCCGTCGGCGCTCATGATCCTAATCATGCCCTGCATCCGGCCGTCGGCCCGATACTTCCGGGCGTAGGCGATCCGCCTTCCATCGGGCGACCAGACGGGGAAGATCTCCCACTCCGGCGTTTGTGTCATCCGGGTCGGACCGCTGCCGTCGGCGGCCATGACGTAGATCTCATAGTTGCCGTCACGATTGGACATAAACAGGATCTTGGAGCCGTCGGGCGAGACAAATGGCCGCTCGTCGCGCCAGGAGCCTGAAGTCAGGCGCTTCGGGCTCGAGCCGTCCGCTCCCATGATCCAGATCTCGGTCCTTTCCCCGAAATCCCTGACGAAGACGATGAACTTGCCGTCGGGGCTGAACTCGGGATGCTCCTCTTCTTCCGGGGTTGCGGTGAGGCGTCGAACGTCACGGCCGTCGACCGCCATGCTGAAGACGTCCATGTTGCCGGAGCGGTCGCTGAGAAACAGGATTCTCTTCCCGTCCGGCGAGGCCGCCGGGCAGAGGTCCTGGGCCGGGTGGTTCGTCAGATTGCGCGGCTCCTTCTCGCCCGGTGGGAGGATAAAGACGTCCTTGTTGTCGCCCCGGCCGGAGTAAAAGACGACGGGATAATCGCCCCCGGAGTCCGGGACGGCTCGGCTCGGAGGGCCCGGACGATACTTGTCGAGAACATCCGCCCGGACCCAGTAAGCGTGGCTCTCTCCCCCGCGCTGGCTCAAGAAGAACAGGTACTTTCCGTCGGCCGTGACCATCGGGCACAGATCGATGGAAGGGCTGTTGACCTCGGGGCCTAGCTTGACCGGCTCAGCCCAGGCCCCGCCGGCCCCCCGGAAGCTGATCCAGAGGTCGTATTGGCGGGAGAAGAGCAGGTAGCTCCCGTCGGGGGCGATGAAGGGACTGTCTTCTCCCGCAGCGGAGCTGATAGGGTGGCCGACGTTTTCCGCCTTCTCGTAAGCGCCGTTCACGAACCTGGAGCGGTAGATGTCGTTCAGGCCCAGGCTGTCGGGGCCGGTCCCGGCAAAATAGACCTCGCCATCCGGACCGAGGGAAAACTCCCAGTGCATGTTATGCTCGTTGATCTGGCCTTCCAGGGGCTTGGGTTCGCTCCAACCGGACGCCGTTCGGTCGGCGTACCAGATCTTCTCCGAGCCTTGGGCCGTCTCGCCCGGCAGAGGCCGGCGCGAGAGAAAGTAGATTCTCTTTCCGTCCCGGGAGAAAAACGGCACGTCGGAGCCCCATCCGCCACCCGAGAAGGGAACGGGTTTGGGAGCCGACCAGCGGCCATCGGCGCGCTTCATCATGATCAGACCGGTCTCCGTATAGATGCCGCCGGGGCGGGAGACCATGGGAGCCCAATAGACTTCGTTTCCGTCGGGGCTGAAGACGGCTGTGCTGTGAAGCCCCCAGACAGAGGAGATGATGCCCGGCGCGAACAGCTCGGGCTTGTCGGCCGGCGGCTTTTGACCGAGATAATCCCCCTCCAGAACGGGGAAGCGCATGGGACCCGTATCGGCTCCCTCGGCGGCAAGAAGGGCCGCCGTCTCCTCGTAGCCGCGCTCCTTGGCCACGTTGTAAGCCGTCTGGCCCGCAAGATTCCGGGCATCGATCGGCGCGCCCTTCCCGGTCAGAATTCGGGCGGCCGCCGTCCGTCCGTCCCGGGCCGCGTAGTGGAGCGGAGTCCAGCCGAGACCGTCGGCGGGCTTAGGATCGAAGCCTTTCTCCAAGAGAAATCCGATGATGGCCTCCGAACCGCCCTGGGCGGCCGTGAAGATCAGCTCGGCGCCCATCGATGTCTTCAAATCCTTCGACTTCGCGGCCAGAGGCATGAAAAGCGACTCCAGTCCCTCGGAGGCGGCCATGGAGATCATCTGGCCCCATTGTTGCCCCAACTCGGGAAGCCGGGCGCCCTTGGCCATCAGCAGGTCGACGAAGTCCCTCTTGCCGCGCCAGGCGGCGAGCTCCAGCGGCGTGGAAGCAAAGCGGTCCGCGGCATTGACGTCCGCGCCGGCTTCGATAAGGAGCCGGGCCGTCTCGACCTGCCCCCTCTCGCGGGCGCAGAGCAGGAGCGCCGTCCGGCCGTAATCGTTCTTGAGCTCGAGCGCGGCTTTTTTCTCCAACAGGACGGCCACGGCCTTGGCCCGGTCGTTGGCGGCGGCGAGATGGAGAGGGGTTTGTTTGCCGGAGCCGACGACATCGACCGGAACGCCCTTGTCGATCAGCCAGCGGACGAGGTCAGTGTTGTCGCGGATGGCGGCGACATGAAGAAGCGAGTCTCCATCGGAGTCGAGAGCATGGATCAGCCCGGGGGATTTTTCCAGTAGGGCCTTGAGCCCCTGGATATCCCCCTTACCGGCCAGATCGAAGACATCCTGAGAGGCAGCCAACCCGCCCAAGGCCAGGATAGACAATAGAAGGAACGCTGTTTTTTTCATGATCAAATTGCCTTTTTACTCCGACAGGAAGACTTCGCCGCGCCTGAGAATCGCCTCCAACGGGAGAGAGCTCTCGATTCGTCCATGGCACTTATAAACTAATACGTTCGTTGATGACGGTTTATTACGGTCGGAGGTTCTTCGGGAATCCGGGGACGGCCGTCACGGGCTGGCCAGGATCACTTCCAGTCCATTCGGTAGACGACAACTTCCTTGAAGCCGCTTTCCTTCTCCCGAACGCAGTAGGCGCGGCCGTTCTTGAGGACGACGTCGAGGAAAGAGTTGTTAAAGGAATCCCGTATATAGTCCTGATACCCCAACCCTACCCGAAACAGCCGGACGCCCTCGGGAGAAAATACGTCGTTTAAATAGGCTCCCGAATCCGGGTCACGATCCAGAGTTGAGACGAACAAGAAGCCCTTCTCATCCACGGCCAGGGACTGGAAGGGAGGAAACAGAGAGAGGGAGGCGATGAATTTCCGAGTGTCATCCCCGACTGCCTTTGACCATCTTTCGATGATGTCTTTCTTATAGGCCTCGGGAACCTGTCTCGAGGGGAAATCCGCCCGGATAATCCTCTTGGGGCGGCCATCAAGATCGAAGACTGCGATATCCCGCCCTTCATCCCCCCCATTGGTAAAGAACACGGATGCTGAAGCACCGAATATGGGAACATGAGCCAGTGGATTTTGTCCGATTCTGCCGGTTTCGGGGAGGGAATGACTTCGAATATCAGTCTGCTTATTTAACCGGCCGTCAAACAACGCCAGGGCGACTTCCCTGGCGACCATTTCCTTATTCTCTGGGATATAGGGAGCCAGGATATTTCCATTGGCGAGGACTCTCTGTCGAAGCCCGACGAAACGGACCCATTTTTCGATGCGCTCCTGGCGGAGAAACTCGCCGTCCAAGTCGAAGACAACGAACCTGGACGTGCTATGGATAAGTATCTCGCTGGAAGCCGTCATGCCGAAATAGACGGGAAATTCGACTTCGGCGGGGCCCTGGCCTTTGAGACAGAAGGATCTCATCAAGCTGCCCTTGTCATCGAATTGAAAAACGAAGGGGCCTGATTTCAATCCGCTTCCGAAAACGAAGATCCGCCCCCGGACGTCGGCATCGATTGCCGAGACATCGGTCAAGCCGGCCGCGGCGAACTTCTCGTCCTCGAGGTCGATCCGGAACTCCTCCCGCAACGCCAAAGACCGCGGTTGGCCCGGAACGGAGTAATAGCCGCTCCCGTTATCCACGACTTCGATGCCGTTTTCGATGCTCCGAATGGGGCCCTTGGGCTTGGCGTCACAGGCTGCCAGAAACACCACTAGGAACGCCGCCAAGAGAAAACCGATCGGCCATCTCCGCCCCTGTCTTGCCATAGCGGGATTATATCCATAAATTCTTATGCCACAACACTCCGCGGTTCAGAACCGGCCTTAACGGGAAGAGCAGGAGCTAAGTATCATGGGGCAGAACTTCGATGCCAGTCATAAAATGGTCTGGCCAAGGATTCCCGCCGTCATCAGGGGCGGGGCCTTCTATGATGTCCGTCAGGACGAGGAGACCGGCGAAACGACGGTCGTTCGCTCTCGCATCCGAAACTGGGACAAGATGAAGAACGGTTGACGCCGACCCATTTCGCTTTAAAGAGGGAGCGCGCCGACGAGATCTCTCAGCTTTCGCTTGATCTCGACCCACTCGTCGCGGGGGCCAGAACGCGGTCAAACATGGGCCGACCCGGTTAAGCGAAGTCGCTAAAAATTCCGGCTCTTTAGTGATAGCGAGCGGCTCGATTCGAGGACCGTGGCTGTATCGTCGCACGTGTATTCTTCAAACAGCCACCGCACCGCCTTCTCGTCGCCGAACTCCAGAAGCCGTTCGATAATATGGCTTTGTGGCTCTTTGGTTCGAGACTTGCGGGATCGACATCCCAGAAAAAGCGCGCTATTTCGCTGGAAACCATGCCTTTATTACAACACAAATCGAATCCGCTCATTCTCCCTATCTAGCTGATATTATTACTGTTCGCCGCCGTTTGGGCCAGGGCCAGGGCATTTTTCCCGGAAGCCTAATCCTCAACAAAAACCGGAAACGAGGCGTATAAGGAATGGAGGGAGTGGTTGGCCAGTGAGAGGGAGGTGAAAGATGAGAAAATCTGTGGTCTTTTTCTGCCTGCTTTTCGCGATCGGGTGCGGACTCGGGGCGGCGCAAGCCGCGTCGAAAGGAACGAAAACCATCAAGATCGTCCCCGACCCCGCCTTCGGGCGGGACTTTCCCTGGGACACGGTCTTCAATACAAGCCTCGACAACTCTCTCGCTTTTCTGCCGGATGGCGGCTTCTTCCGCGGCTGCGAAAGGGAGGGAAAAATCTACCAATTCGACCCGCTGGGCAAGCTACGGAAGAGCTTCGGCCGCAAGGGGCAAGGACCCGGCGATCTCTTGGGAGTGATGGATCTGGACATCCTGGATGGCGCCAAGCTGGTCGTCTATGGGGGACGACGATTGAGCCTGTTCGACCTGAACGGCGGCTTCCAGAAAGCCCTCTCGGTCTCGGGAACGATTTTGGACATGGTCGCCCTTCGCAACGGAAAAATCGCCTTCGTGCGGGACATCCCCGCCCGATCCGACCCGAAATGGTTTAAAGGACGATACAGCGTCTTCATTACCGACGTCGAAACAGCCGAGGAGAGAGAGATTGCCTCCTTCGACTACGCCGTGCCCCGGGGAGAGTTCTTAATCCGCATCACTCAATTCGATCGCCACCCCCGGCTGGCCAAGACCGGCTCTGACACGTTCCTCATGGCTTCACCCGCCTCACCGGAAGTCCTCCTCTATTCGCTTGACGGGGAGAAGCGCGGCTCGTTTCCCTTGAACCTCGAGCCGGTGGAGTTCACCTGGGACGTCCTGGCCTTCGTGATGGACTTCGACCATGACCCGAAAGGCCGCGAAATCATGACGCTCAACAAGGGCAAAATCGCCTTGCCCGAGCATCTCCCGTATCACCTCGGGATCGCGGGCGACACGGAAGGGCGCATCAACGTCTTCGAGAACGGATTCGCCCGGAAGACGCGTGACGTCTCATTCCGCCTCTACGCGCCGGACGGGAAGCTGCTATCGACCAACAAGATCGATCCGGGAGAATTCGAGCCTGCCCGGCCGCCGCGATTCCGAAACGGCTACGCTTATGGCTGGCTGACAAAGAAGGACGGCGACGGGACCTTTGTTTTCGGACGCTGGAAGACGGGGCTCTAAACCGGTCGGCCTTGTCCAGCTCCGGGCTCCCTTGAATCCCGCGGAGCGATCCGGCAAGATACGGCCGTAACGCACGCCTTAGCCGCACGAAAACCTCGAGAATAGGATGGCCGCCTTCGGATGATCGATCTTCCGGTTCTGATCGCAGTCCTGGCCATCGTCTTCCTGGCCGCCCTCGTTCGCGGCGCCTTCGGCTTCGGCGACGCCCTGATCGGCATGCCGCTGCTGGCCCTCTTCGTCCCCCTCACTTTCGCGACACCGCTCATGGCCCTGGTCGGGCCGACGCTGGCCGTCCTGATCCTGGCCAAGGAATGGCGGTCGCTGGATGTCCGGGGCGCCGGCGTTCTCATCGCCTCCACTCTCGCCGGAATCCCCGCCGGCCTTTGGGGCTTGAAGCGGATCGACGGCCGGATCGTCAACCTGATCCTGGCGGCGGTCATCATCCTCTTCGCGCTCTACAATCTCCTGAAGCCGGGCCTCCTCAGGCTTCGCACGAGCCGCTCGGCGCCGCTCTTCGGATTCGCGGCCGGAATTCTCGGAGCCGCCTACAACACCAACGGGCCGCCGGTGATCTTCTACGGGGCCCTGCGCGGCTGGGCGCCCGAGTCGTTCCGGGCCACCCTGCAGGGATACTTCCTGCCGACCGGGACCGCCATCCTGATCGGGCAGGGAATCGCCGGGATGCTCCGCAAGCCTGTGTTGACGTCTTACCTCTACGCTCTCCCCTTGCTCGCCCTGGCCGTCGCTCTTGGCCGGGCGCTGGGCCGCCGCATCCCCGCCGCCCAGCACGCCGGCTGGATCTATGCCATCATGCTGGGCACGGGGCTCGTCCTCCTGATCAAGACGATTCTCTGACGGGCGCCGGGCCTTCGGCTGCGATTCCAGGCGGCCCCCGGCCGGCCCGATCTCGCTCGCTCCAACGGATCGGCGCTTTCCTGCGTATAATGAGGGCGGATTCTCTTCTTCAGAAAAGGAGGCGCTCATGGAACGACGCGCGTTTCTCAACAAGTCGGGCTGCGGCCTGCTGGGCTTGGCCGCGGCGGGTGGAGTCCTTGAAGCGGCCTCGGCCCGGGCGGACGGCCAGGACCAGAAGCCCGCAACACCGCCGCCGCCTCCGGCGCCCGCGGAGCGGCGGCCCCGCTACAAGATCGACATCGAGATCTTCGAGGCCCGGACCGACAGCTGGTGCCACAAGAAGGGCGACACATTCTCCTATCCGGAGGACTGGGGCAAGCTCTGCCCCTGGCTGCGAGCCAGCCTGAACGAGTTCGTGCGGATGCTGGAGATGGGTGTGACCCTGCCTTGGATGTACGAAGGCACGCCTTACCAGAAGGTCATCGATCCAAACGGGATCACGACTGAGTACGTCCGCTGCCCGGATCCGACCGCCAACCTGGTGGCCAAGATCACCCGGACCAAAGTGGGTTAGGGACCGTCCGCTTCCCGCACAAGATCGATCAGCTCCAGCGTCTGCGGATCGGCGTCCGGGGAGAGCGCTCCCCGGACGTCATCCAGGCTCAGCCGGCTCCTTCGGAGCGCCTCGAATGCCGACGCCGCACCGCCCGGCAGCGGGAGAGCGGATAGCCCCCGCGTCAGGATCGCGTTCTTGGCCCGGCTCAGTCGGGTCTCCCCGACTTCATCGAGCAGGTGAAGATACTTCTGGTGGAGGACCCACTCGTTGATCAGGTAGGCGGCTTCGACCGGATGAAAGAGCTCCCAAAAGCCGGCCGGCCAGCCCGGATCCACGAGAGAGCCGATGACGAAAGCGCCGGCTCGGTAGCCCGACACCCCGCTCTCCAGGCCTCGGATCGCGGCCATCCCCAGCAGGCGAATACGGCGATCGGGAGTCAGCCGGTTGAAAGCGGTTCGGTTGATCAAGTGAGTGCCCAGGGTCGCTTCCAAAAGGCGGCGGACCATGGCCTCCGTATTCAGGTCGAAAGCCCGGTTGATGAGCTCGGCCGCCCGCGCCGGATCGTCCCTCAGCTCGCCGTAGCGGATGGCATGCCCCAGATCCTGGAGGCTCGTGAACGTGTCCGGCCCGACGCCTTCCAAGATGCGGCGGAAAGCCCGGAAGTCTTCGGCCACCCGATCGAAGAAGGGACGCTCCTCGGCCGTCAAGGGAACATCTTCGCCGTCCATGTACTGCAGCAGGCGAGCCGGGGCAAAACGGGCTTGTCCGGCATAAAGAGTCCGATAGCGGCTGGAGATGGTCACCCAGTCGCCTTCGGCCAGGACCCTCCCCCGGCTGTTGATCAGATGCCCGGCCTCGGCCTCGATCCGCACGCCATCTTCCTCCAGGTTCAGCAGCGAGGGGATACCGAGGTTCTGGGCGGTCGTCACGACGTGGATGGCGGCCGGGCTGAGACTGCAAATGCCGCCGACGCGCTGCATCTCCATGGCGTCCTGGGGGGCAAATCTCTCCTTGACCAGCACCGCCTGGGCTCCGCCCAGGCCGGCCGCCCGCTCGGCCGAGAAGGCTAATCGCCCCGTGACCGCCGACCGCGGCAGGACGGACACGCCCCGGGCGAAGGCCTCCAGGCCGTGCAGGGACCTGGGATCGATGGCGTCGGACTCGATCTGGCGGATGTGATACGGGCGGATGAGCTCGCGAACCCGCCCGGAGGGAATGCGCCCGGCCCGGTGCATGTCCATGACGGCGGTTAGCATGCCGACGCCGGAGAGCTCGGCCTCGTTGACTTGCAGGACGGTGAAGGTCCCGTGGACGCCGGTGAACTCGACCATGACCGGCCCGCGGAAGATGTCCTCCAGGCCGGCCAGCCTGTCCCAGAAGTGATAGACGGCCGGGAAGCCGTCCCGGGCGGACTCGCGGGACTCGAAATGCCGCTCCTCGGACGGCAGCCGTCCGGTCATCAGATCCTCGCCGAAGATGCGGCGGCCGAATTGGAGGAAGGGACCGCGGCCCAGGTGCGGATGGCGGCTGTAGAGGACGCCGGCGTAGGACCGATCATCGATGACCGAGCAGACCATCCGCTGCAGAATGACCGCGGGGTACTGGGTCTCGCGGTGCATGAAATTGCGCAGAACGCCGGTGTGCTCGGCGAAGAAGCGGTAAGCCCGGCCGACGAGAAAGGCGATCTGGGCCAGGGCGTCCTCCAGCAGCCGGGGATCTCGGCGGGCGATGTCGGCCTCCATGGCCGAGGCCAGGGCCTCACAAGATGCCGAATCCAAGCCCGGCCGCAGACGGGTCTCGTATCCTCGAGAAGCGTCCTCGTCCAAAGCCTCCAGCAGCGTCTTGCGGCTGTTCAGGCGGATCAGGGCGGCGGCTTCGGCGCCGTAGCGGGCCGGCAGGCCGGGCAGCACGGCCGGGGTCAGCCCGGCGTTGAGGAACGTGGGCATGAAGCCGGGCACGTAGTCGGGCAGGGCCGAGCGGACGGCCACGAGAAGAGGGTTGGCCGGATCCCCCAGCCGGCGGCCGCTGAGGATCTCCAGGTTGCGCAGGGCGTCGGCCAGGCAGGCCTCCCGCTCGGCCGCCGGCAGCCGGTAGGCCGAGGCGGCGAGGAGGCTGAAGTCCGCCGTGGCGAAGCCGCGCCGGGACAGGTCGAGGAGGATGGCGCCCTTATGGCTGATCTGCTCCTGGCTGAAGGTGCCCTCCGAGGTGTAGGGGATGACCCACTCGTTCTCGACCAGGCCGGGGCCGGCGAAGCGGGCGGCGATGCGGCGGCGGGTGTCCTCGGACCTCTCGTCGAGCCGGGCGGCCGCCGCGCGATCGCCGCGCCGGGCCCGGCGGATGAGATCGACATGCTCGGCCGCCGCCGCCGGCGCCACGCGGTCCAGGAAGCGGACGTCCGCGTCGCGGACCCGGAGAGTCTCGCCGCCGCCCTCGGGCGGCCGGCAGTCGATCTCGGGCGGGACATAGCCGGGCGGTCGAGGCAGGCGGATTCCCATCCGCCGGTGCTCGAGATTGGCGCCGATGATCCGGGCGCTGGCATACTCGGCCCGGACCTCCGTCACCTCCGTCCCGGCGCCCGCGCTCAAGCCGTCATCCAGACTGGTCCGATCTACCGGACGTAGACCCCGGCCAGATCCCACTTCTTGATGGTGTCTTGGATGAGCTCGGCCACCCGGTCGTTGACCTTCTGGAAGTATTCCTTGGCCTGGCCCGGATCGAATGTCGGATAGCCCTGCCCCCTCTCGTAGAGCCCTATCGAGGAGGTCACCGGCACGGCCATAAAGGCCCCGGCGGGGGGATTGGGCGAAGCCATCTCGGGCTTGTAGCGCTCCGGATGGATATGCTGGGGGAATACGGCCTGGACATAGGCCGTCTCGTTGTTCCCGGCGTGGCCGCCATTCTGCTTGAAGACCGACTTGGTGATGTCGTCGGCCAGCGTCCACCAGTTGACGACCAGGATGCGGACGCGGCAGGCGTTGGCCACTTTGACCGCGACGGCGTTGAGGACGGCCGTGTTGCCGCCGTGGCCGTTGAGGACGATGATGTTGCGGAACTTCTGCTCGGCCAGGTTGCGCAGGATGGCCTCGGCGAACGGCCCGTAAGCCTCCTCGGGGATGGTCACGGTTCCGGGAAAAGCCTTCATGGCGGCCGTCATGCCGTAGCTGAGGGTCGGGGCGAGGAGGGCGTCGAGGCGCTCGGCGATGGCCCGGGCCATGGCCTCGGGAGCCAGGTTGTCGGTGCCGTTGGGGATGACGCCGTGCGGCTCCAGCGAACCGAAGGGAACCAGGACGGTCGAAACGCGGGCCGGCACCAGCTCGCCGATCTCCTGCCAGCAGAGCAGATTCAGCTCGCGGCTGGTCGGCGCCTTGGCGGCCGTCTGGGCCGCGGCGGGAACAGCCAAGGCGGCGAGGAGGATGAGAAGGGACAAGAGGACGGTTTTACGCATGGCGAACCTCCTAAGGCGTTCTCATCATACTACGGGGAGCTAAGAATCGGCTCCCGTCTTCGTTCTCTCCCAACTCTATTGAATGGAGACGGTATTTCAAGTATATCTCCTCGCAAGCCTAAAAGGAGAGTCAGCCATGAAAAAAGCAATCGTTCTGTTCGGCGTCCTCGTCCTGTCCGTATTCTTGGTCCCGTCTCCCGCTCAAGCCCAAGTCACCTTCGGCTTCAAGCTGACCGGCGGTCTGGGCTACTACGGAGCCGGCGATCTGAACACCGGCCTCCAGGGCTGGTCGGATGCTTTCAGCTACATCTTCGACTCCTATTCGCCGACCGGCGGATACAAGCCTGTCCACCTGGGAATGGACATCGGCGGGGAGCTGCTCCTGCAGTTCAATCCCCAGCTGGCCCTCGGTCTCGGCGTCGGCTATCTCCAGGCCTCACGGTCCTCGTCCCTGGACTTCTCCTATGCCGGCACGGACTATATGGAATCTTGGTCGCCCAAGATCAGCGCCGTCCCGATCACGCTGAGCCTGCACTATTTCGTCCCTCTCTCGGGCAAGATCAGGCTCTCCCTGGACGCGGGAGTGGGGTATTACTTCGGAAAGACCACCGACGAGCAGCACATCGTCTTCATCGGCGAGCTCGACCGGACCTACGACACGACCGCGAGCGGGATCGGCTTCCACGGCGGCCTGGGCCTCGAGATCCCCGTCGCACCGTCGGTCTCGATCGTGTTCGAAGCCCGCGGGCGCTTCGCCAAGCTGGGGGGATTCAAGGGCACGGTGGCATCGGACTCATCCACGGAGACGGGCGACGTCTGGCTGGCCGACGTCAATATCGGGAAGAAGCTCACTCTCATCGAAATCTACGGCGCCACGCCTTCGGGAGATAACCCCCGCCTGGCCAAGCTGGACTTCAGCGGCTTCAGCGCGGCGGCCGGCTTCGTCTTCAGATTCGGCGGGCGCTGAGCCTCTGAGGAGAGAGGGCCGGGGGATCCTACGCCCGGCCTCGCTTGAGCTTCGCCACCAGCAGGCTCAGGCGAATGATCCCGTAGGCCAGGAGCGCCAGGATCAGAGCCCGCAGGACGCGAAATCCGATCCAGAGTCCTTGATCGACCGGTTTGTTGAGAGGGCCGAGAAGCGAGTATGTGAGCAGAGCCGATATCAGGATAAGAAGGGTCAAGAGCCGCGAATATTTGGCCGCCTTCGAGACCGCGTCCGTGTGGATCTCGGGGACGCGTCCCGTACCCGTGGGGGTGCGGAAATAGTACCAGGACCCGAAGCGGCAAGTCATCTCCCAGCCGCTGTCCCGAAAGAGGGCCAGGTACTCGCTCCGGTCGAACGTCCCGCCGCCCGCCTGAAAGTCCAGCCGGTAGGTGACATCGGCCGGCTCTCCGCGGCGGAAGCGGTAGATGATCGGGCCCACGGATTCCAGGTGCCAACCGCGCAGAGCCTGCTTTCTAAGCCAGGCCTCTTCTTTGGCATCGTTCCAAGCCGAAAAGATCTTGAGGACGGTGCGGGTGCTCTTATCGGACATCGGCGTTCTCCTTGCGCGCATCAGAGCTCGAATGAGACTCGGGACCGAGGGCGGCCCGGCCGGCCGCGGCCAGGCTCTCCAGGCGGGCGCACTCCAGACGGACAACATCTTTCCCCAACGGCGTCAAGCCATAGACCTTGCGGCGCTCGCCCTCGGACTCCATCTCCCCCCGCCGCTCGATCAGGCCCTGCTTGAGAAGGATGTTGAGGGCCCCGTAGAGAGTTCCCGGTCCGATCTTGACGCGCCCGTCGCTCAGGCGGGCCGAAACCTGCATGATCTCGTATCCGTGCCGGGGCTCGAGGAGAGCTATAAGGGTGAGAAAAGTGGACTCGGTCAAAGGGATCCATTTCGCGGCTTCTACTTTGATTTCATTCACTTAAGCCTCGCTTACGACATTTCCAATTACATCGTATATCGTTATATCGTTAATCGCTATATCGATATACGATATACAACGAGAAAAGCCTCATGTCAAGATAAAAATTGGACCATCGCTCAGGCCTTCAGATGGACGATCGTGGCTCCCCAGCCGCCCTCGCAGGCGTCCGCCAGCTCGTAGGACTCGACGCCGGGCGTTCGGTCGAGCACGGCGTGGACGGTCCGCAGTAGGGTCCCGTCTCCCTTGCCATGGACCACGCGCACCCGGAGGATGCCTTCTTCGCGGCAGGCCTCAAGGTAATCGGGGACCAGGTCCTTGACGTCCGAGGGGGGGAAGGTGTGCAGATCGAGCGTCCCGTCTATGGGCAGCTCGACGGTTTCGGGAGATTCCGGGCCGAAGCCCGGCTCGCCGAAGGGGCGAACCTCCTCTCCGCAGTCGCATCGAAGGGTCGCCCCGAATCCGAACAGCGTGGCATCGTACTCGCGCCCGCAGGAGGGGCAAAGAATCGCCATGCCGTCAAGTTAGCGGCGGAGAGACCGCTTGTCAATCGCGATTGCCTCCTGTCATCCGGGGCGCGGCCTCTTTTGCCCCGCCTGCAACCTCGGCGCCCCGATTTTCGTCTATCCATGTGAAACAGCCAACGAAGCCCCGTCGGCTAACGTATTTGGGAAGGCCGGAAGTCAGCCAGCGACCCAAGCCGGCCTCCGAGGAGTGACGCCATGAAGAAGACCGCTCTCGCGGCCATGATCCTGATAGCCCCGCTTCTCGCGGCCGACGAGGTCAAGAAGCTCGTCCGGCCCAAGCCCGAGCCGGGCCAGAAGATCGTCCAGGCGGCCCGCGCCGAAGGCCCGATCGCTCTCGACGGCGTCCTGTCCGAGAGCATCTGGAAGCGGCCCGCGGCCGAAGGCTTCACCCAGAACGATCCGGCCGACGGCCAGCCGTCGACCGAGAAGACCGACGTCTGGGTGGCCTACGACGACAAGGCCCTCTACGTGGCCGCCTACCTGCACGATTCCGAGCCCGGCAAGATCATGGGCCGGCTCGGGCGCCGGGACGCCCAGGTCGACTCCGACTGGTTCATGTTCGCGCTCGACTCGTACTACGACAAGCGCTCCGGCTACATGTTCGGCGTCAACCCGGCCGGCTCGATCACCGACCTGGCGCTGTCCAACGACGTCAACGAGGACGAGTCCTGGGACGGCGTCTGGGAGGGCAAAGCCGCCGTCAACGGCGACGGCTGGATCGTGGAGATGCGCATCCCCTTCACCCAGATCCGCTTCCCCAAGCAGGATGAATACGTCTGGGGCGTCAACTTCCGCCGGGTCATCAAGCGCAAGAACGAGATCGCCTCCTTCGCCTGGATCCCCAAGAGCGAGCAGGCCTTCGTCTCCAAGTTCGCCCGGCTCGAGGGCCTCAGCGGCTTCCGGCCCGGGGCCCGGGTCGAGGTCACGCCCTACGTCACCGGTCTGGCCCAGCTTCGGCCCGAGGAGCCGGGCAATCCCTTCGAGACGGGGAGCAAGGCCATCGGCAACGCCGGCTTCGACGCCAAGCTCGGCATCGGCGGCAATCTGACCCTGGACGCCACCGTCAATCCCGACTTCGGCCAGGTCGAGGTCGATCCGGCCGTGGTCAACCTCTCGGCCTACGAGACCTTCTACGAGGAGAAGCGGCCCTTCTTCATCGAGGGCGCCTCCATCTTCGACGGATTCGGCCGGGGCGGCGTCTATCTCAACGCCAACATGAATTGGCCCCAGCCGCAGTTCTTCTACAGCCGGCGGGTCGGCCGCTCGCCGCAGGGCTACACGCTCGGCCAGGGATTCGTCGACGTCCCCGGCAACACCGCCATCCTGGGAGCGGCCAAGCTGACCGGCAAGCTGGGCGGCTGGAACATCGGCGCCATCAACGCCCTGACCGCCCGCGAGTACGCGACGATCGATTCCTTCGGCCTGCGGACCCAGGAGGAGGTGGAGCCGTTCTCCTGGTACGGCGTCCTGCGGGCCCAGAAGGACATCGCCAAGGGCCAGCAGGGGATCGGCATCATGGCCACCGGGGTCATGCGCGACAACCAGGCTCCCGTGCTGGACGGCATCCTGAACAAGAACGCCTTCAGCCTGGCCGTGGACGGCTGGAGCTTCCTGGATGCCAAGCGCAGCTACGTGGTCGGCGGCTGGTTCGGCGGGACCCGAATCGAAGGCAGCCCGCAGGACATCTACCGCGTCCAGACCTCATCGCTCCACTACTTCCAGCGTCCCGACGCGGACCATCTGTCTCTCGACCCCGCAGCTACCTCGCTCTCCGGCTGGGGCGGGCGCGTCCAGTTCGCCAAGCAGGGCGGAAACCTTCTGTGGGTCTTGGGCGCGGGCGCCCTCTCGCCCGGATTCAATCCCAACGACCTCGGCTACCAGCGCTCCGGGTCGGACATCATCAACCTGTCCTTCCTGCCCGGCTACGTCTGGACCAAGCCCGGCAAGGTCTTCCAGCAGGCGCTCGTCGCCTTGGGCGGGCTGCAGAACTACGACTTCGGCGGCGACAAGACCGCCGAGGCCGTGGTCGGCATCGTGCAGGGCGTCTTCCGCAATTTCTGGAGCTTCAACCTGGAAGCCGTCTACGCCCCCGAGACGCTGAGCAAGACCCTGACCCGCGGCGGCCCGATGGCCGTATCGCCCTGGGGCTGGAGCGCCAACCTCCAATTGGAGTCGGACAGCCGCAAGCCCTTCGTCCTGGAGGCGGTCGGGGCCATCGAGGACAGCCCGCAGGACGGACGCACGTGGATGGGCCAGATCGAGCTGAGCTGGAAGCCGCGGTCCAACATCAGCCTCTCCATCGGCCCCCAATACGCGGTCTCGCAGGCCCAAAGCCAGTGGATCGGGCGCTTCGCCGACCCGCTTATGGCCGAGACCTACGGACGCCGCTACGTCTTCGGCCGCCTCGACCAGACCGTCGTCTCGGCCGAGGTCCGGCTCAACTGGACCTTCACGCCGCGGCTGTCCCTGCAAGCCTATCTCCAGCCGTTCATCGGCGTCGGCGGCTTCGACCGATTCAAGGAGCTGGCTCGGCCCCGGGCCTACGAGTTCAACGTCTACGGAGAGAACGGCTCGACGGTCGGCTACGCCGACGGCGCCTACATCGTCGACCCCGACGGCGAGGGACCGGCCGAGGCCTTCTCCTTCGGCAATCCCGACTTCAACATGAAGTCGCTGCGCGGCACGATCGTCTTCCGCTGGGAGTACCGGCCGGGCTCGCTGCTCTACCTGGTCTGGACCCAGAACCGGGCTGACTACGCCGACGCCGGCGTGCTCAACCTGCGGCGGGACATCTCCAACCTGCTGACCGCGCCCGGCGACAACATCTTCATGTTCAAGCTGTCCTTCCGCTGGGGCGCTTGAGCCATCATGAGGCGGGAAAGGATGGATTCCATGGCTCAACGAATAATGCCCTCCCTCGCTCTCCTGGCGGCCTTGGCCGCCTTCGGCCTGGCCGGCGGCCAGGACATGGACTTAGCCGGAACTTGGATCGGCAAGACGGATGTCCCCGATGTCGGCCCCGTCGTCTTGACCTTGGTCTTGACCAAGTCCGAAACGGGATACGCAGGGATCTGGTCCGACGACATGGGCATCCTGGCCAAGGATACCCCCCTGCAAAATATCAAGCTCGAGGGCGATCTCCTGGCCTTCGTATCCCCGCTGGCCACGGGAGAGATGGTCACGATAGCTCTCAAAGTCGAGACCGGCAAGATGGCCGGCACCTGGACCCACGAGGGGGGGGACACGGGAGCTCTGACTTTCGAGCGGAAGAAATAATATCGCGGCCGGGCGTTCAGGAAATCTCGATCTCGCCTTTCAGATAGGCCCGGGCCTGCCCGGAGATCTCCACCCGGTCGCCCGACAGGCGGCACCACAACCGGCCGCCGCGAGGCGAGAGCTGGGCAGCGGTCAGCTCGGTTCGGCCCAGCTTCCCCGCCCAATACGGGGTCAGGGTCGTATAGGCCGAGCCGGTCACCGGGTCCTCGTTGATGCCGACTTGAGGGGCGAAGAATCGGGAGACGAAGTCCGTGGCGCGGCCGGGCGCGGTGACTATGACGCCGCGGGCCGGCACACCGGCGATCAGCGCGAAATCGGGCTTCATGCCGGCCACATCCTCCTCGGCCCCATACACGAGCATATAATCTGTCTTGCCCTTGTAGGCCTCCAGAGGCGCGACACCCACCCCCCTGACGAGGGGCTCCGGACCCGCGACGGGGGCCGTCTCGTCGGCCGGGAAGTCGAGGGTCAGGCGATCGCCGTCGCGGCGGACGGACAGCCGCCCGCTGCGGGAATCGAGCTCGATGCGGGCGCCGCCGTAGCCGAGGAGGCGAAAGATGACATAGGCGCTGGCCAGGGTGGCGTGGCCGCAGAGATCCACCTCCACGGCCGGGGTGAACCAGCGGATATGGTAGCGGCCCTCCCCGCCCACAAAGAAGGCCGTTTCGGCTTGATTGTTCTCCAGGGCGATTTTTTGCATGGTCTCGGCCGGCAGCCATTCGGAGAGGGGGCAGATCCCGGCCGGATTGCCGCCGAAGAGATGATCGGTAAACGCATCAATTTGATAATAAGCAAGTTTCATAATTCACCTATTGATCTTCGGCCCTAGGCTACCACAAGATGGGGGGCTTGTCACCGTTATTTTGATATATCTTTAGCCCGGATTCCTTGACGGAAGGGCCGGGAAAGTTTATAGTTGCCGGGATTCTTTGCAGGAGGCTTTCCATGGATCTCTTCGAAAAGTGCCGCGGCTTCTATTCCTCCCCGGAAGTCGCCCAAAAATACGGCTACCCGACCAACCCCATGACGGCCATCGAGATGGGGATCTACCCCTATTTCATCCCCATCGAGCACGCCGAGGGAACCGAGATCTTCATCGACGGCAAGCGCCTCCTGATGATCGGCTCCAACAACTACCTGGGCTTGACCAGCCACCCCCACGTCAAGGAAGCCGCCATCAAGGCCATCGAGAAGTACGGCACCTCGTGCACCGGCTCCCGCTTCCTCAACGGGACGCTCCAGATGCACATCGACCTCGAGCACCGGCTGGCCAAGCTCATCGGCCAGGAGGCGGCCCTGGTCTTCAGCACCGGCTTTCAGACCAACCTGGGCTCGATCTCGGCCATCATGGACGGCAACGACGTCATCATCGCCGACAAGGAAGTCCACGCCAGCATCGTCGACGGCATCCGCATGTCCAAGGTCCTCAAGAAGACCCACCTGCGCCTGTTCAAGCACAACGACACCGAGGACCTGGAAGCCATTCTCAAGGCCTGCCCGGATGACGTCGGACGCCTGGTCATCGTCGACGGCGTCTTCAGCATGGCCGGCGACATCGCCCCCCTGGACAAGATCGCTCCCCTGTGCAAGAAATACGGCGCCCGCCTGATGGTCGATGACGCCCACGCCATCGGCGTCCTGGGCGGCGGCCGCGGCACGGCCCACCACTTCGGCCACCCCGAATGGCCCGACCTGGTCATGGGCACCTTCAGCAAGTCCTTCGCCTCCCTGGGCGGCGTCATCGCCGGGCCCAAGGAAGCCATCCATTGGATCCAGCACTTCGCCCGGCCGTTCATGTTCAGCGCCAGCCTGCCGCCCGGCAACGTGGCCGCCGTCCTGGCCTGCCTGGACATCCTGGAGAAGGAGCCCGAGCGGGTGACCCGGGTCAACCAGATCGGCGAGCGCGTCCGGCGCGAACTGAAGGGCATGGGCTACGACTTGGGGCCCAGCCAGACGCCGATCATCCCCATCGTCATCGGCGACGAGATGAAGACGATCATGGCTTGGAAGACCCTCTACGAGGCCGGCATCTACACCAACGTGGCCCTGCCCCCCGCCGTCCCGCCCAACTACTCGCTGCTGCGGACGAGCTACATGGCCTCGCACACGGACGAGCAGGTCGACCGGATCCTGGAGACGTTCAAGCAAGTCAAGAGCCTGATCGGCTGAGCCGGGCTCTCGGACGACGCCGCGGGGCGTCTTCCCCGGAAGTCTCCGTCGCGCCAATTTTTTTTACGGCCCGATTAAGATCATTACACCGCCGCTCCCCTAATGCCCTAGTTTTCCCCTGTATATCTTGGCACGAAAGGTGCTTCTATCGGGGCGAGCAGGGACGAATGACCGAACGGATGATGGTCGAAGGGGCCAAAGCCGGGCGCCAAGACGCCCTGGAGCAGATCTACCTCAGCCACCGGGACCGCATCTTCCACCTGGCCCTCCGCTACGTCCGCTTCCCCGAAGACGCCGAAGACATCACCCAGGACACTTTCATCAAGGCCTTCGACGCCATCGACACCTTCGACCTCGAGCTGGGCTCGGGGCTGCCCGCTTGGCTCAACCAGATCTGCGTGCATTGCGCCATCGACTGGCTGCGCGTCCGCAAGCGCCGCCTGAGCCGGACGACTTCGTTGGAAGCCATGCCCCAAGACCCGCCGTCCGCCTGGCCGTCGCCGGAGCAGGTGGCCGTCGGCCGCGGCATCCGGCGCCGCATCCAGGACGCGGTCGGATTCCTCTCGCCCCGCCAGCAGACCGTATTCTCCCTCCGCTACGACGATCACCTCGACATCCGCCAGATCGCCGGCCGCCTGGGCTGCAGCGAGGGCAATGTCCGGGCCCATCTCTTCCGCTCCGCCTCCAAGCTGAAAGGGCTCTTCCTGGCCGAATCCTGACCCGCCGAAGCCGGCCCGTTGTATAATGCCCCGTTGAAAGACCGGATCGCCATGACCCTGACCGCCGTTCCCTCCGCCGCCGAGCTGAGATCCGCCCTGGGGCGGCCGCTGCCCGGCTTGGCCGCCCAGCTGCCGATGGCCCCCGTCCCGAGGCCCGGCGGCAGCCGGACCTGGCAGGAGGCCGCCGACGGGAGCCTGAAGGCGGGCGTGCTCCTCCTGCTCTATCCGAGGGACGGGGAGGCCCATCTCGTCTTCATCCGGAGGCCCTCCTCGGCCGTCCATCACAAGGACCAGATCGCGTTCCCGGGCGGCCAGTTCGAGGCCGGGGAGGACGCCGTGCGGGCGGCTCTGCGCGAAGCCCGCGAGGAAGTCGGCGTGTCCCCGGAGCGGGTCGAGCCGGCCGGCCTGCTGACCCCCCTCTACGTGCCGGCCAGCAACTACTGCATCTACCCGGTCGTCGCAAGGACGGAAGAGGCGCCCCCCTTCGTCGCCTTCGCGCCCGAAGTGGCCGAGATCATCCAAGTCCCCCTGGCCCGGCTCCTCGAGCCGGACGCCGCCCGCCGGGAGACGTGGACCCTCGACCGAGGGCCCGTCCTGGTGCCGTTCTACGACTACGGCAGCCACAAGATCTGGGGAGCCACGGCCATGATCCTGGCCGAGCTCCTGGCCGTCCTCCGGGGCGGGGTGGCATTCGCCGCGAACCCATACTAGAATATCCCTTCCCTCTCAAACTGATCGTCCAAGGAGACCCGGCATGAAGAAAGCCCTCGCCCTCGCCGCCGTCCTGGCGGCCCTGACCCTGGCCTGCGGGCCGAAGGAGCCTCCCCCCCCCGTGATCGATCCCAACGCCAACCCGTTCTTCAGCGAATGGACGGCCCCCTTCGGGACGCCGCCCTTCGACCAGATCAAGCCGGTCCACTACATGACGGCCTTCGAGAAGGGCATGGCCGACCAGAAGACCGAGGTCGCGGCCGTGGCCGGAGCGACCGAGCCGCCGACCTTCGCCAACACCATCGAGGCCCTGGAGCGCAGCGGCCGCCTGCTGAGCAAGGTCAACAGCGTCTTCGGCCTCTACACCAACAACCACACCTCCGAGGAGCTGCAGAAGATCGAGCAGGACGTCGCCCCGCTGCTGTCCAAGCACGACGACGACATCGTCCTCGACGCCAAGCTCTTCGCCCGGGTCAAGGCCGTCTACGACCAGCGCCAAGCCCTGGCTCTGGCGCCCGAGCAGGACCGCCTGCTGGAGAGGACCTACAAGGCCTTCGTCCGGAGCGGCGCCGCCCTGGACGAGGCCAAGAAGGCCGAGCTGCGGGCGGTCAACGAGGAGCTGACCGTCCTCGGCGTCAAGTTCGGGCAGAACGTCCTCAAGGAGGACAACGGCTTCAGCCTGGTCGTCGACAAGGCCGAGGACCTGGCCGGCCTGCCGGCGGACGTCGCGGCGGCGGCGGCCGAGGCGGCCAAGGCCAAGGGGCAGGAGGGCAAGTGGATCTTCACCCTGCACAAGCCGTCCTGCATCCCCTTCTTCCAGTACTCGGCCAAGCGGGAGCTGAGGGAGAAGCTGTTCAAGGCCTTCATTGCCCGCGGCGACAACGGCAACGAGGCCGACAACAAGGCCGTGGCCGCCAAGATCGCCGCTCTGCGCGTGAAGCGGGCCAACCTCCTGGGATACAAGACGCACGCCGACTACGTCCTGGAGGAGGCCATGGCCAAGACGCCGGCCGGCGTCTACGGCCTGCTGGACAAGATCTGGCCGCCCGCCCTGGCCATGGCCAAGGCCGAGGCCAAGGAGCTGCAGGCCCTCATGGCCCAGGACGGCATCGCCGGCCCGCTGCGGCCCTGGGACTGGTGGTACTACGCGGAGAAGCTGAAGAAGGCCAAGTACGACCTGGACGACGAGACCCTGCGGCCCTACTTCGAGCTCAAGGCCGTCCGGCAGGGCGCCTTCGACACCGCGACCAAGCTGTGGGGCCTGACCTTCACCCCGCGCACCGACATCCCGGTCTACCACCCCGAGGTCGAGGTCTTCGAGGTCAAGGAGGCCGACGGCACCCACGTCGGCATCCTCTACTCGGACTACTTCCCCCGGCCTTCCAAGCGGGGCGGGGCCTGGTCCAGCGCCATCCGCGAGCAGTCGGCCCTGGACGGCAAGAAGGTGACGCCCATCGTCTACAACGTGGGCAACTTCACCAAGCCCACGGCCGAGAAGCCCTCGCTGATCACCTTCGAGGAGGCCCTGACGCTGTTCCATGAGTTCGGCCACGCCCTGCACGACCTGCTGTCGGACGTCACCTACGAGTCCCTCTCCGGGACCAACGTGCCGCGCGACTTCGTCGAGCTGGCCTCCCAGATCATGGAGAACTGGGCCTCGGATCCCGAGGTCATCAAGACCTACGCCAAGCACTACCAGACCGGCCAGCCCATCCCGCAGGAGCTCCTGGACAAGATCAAGAAGTCCGGCCAGTTCAATCAGGGCTTCGCCACGGTCGAATACGTCTCGGCCTGCCTGCTGGACATGGACTGGCACACCCTGACCCGGCCCGAGGAGAAGGACGCCAAGGCTTTCGAGGACGCGTCCATGAGGAAGATCGGGCTCATCCCAGAGATCGTGGTCCGCTACCGGACGCCCTACTTCTCCCACATCTTCGCCAGCGGCTACTCGGCCGGCTACTACAGCTACATCTGGTCCGAGGTGCTGGACAAGGACGCCTTCGAGGCCTTCAAGGAGAAGGGCCTGTTCGATCCCGCGACCGCCAAGAGCTACCGCGACAACATCCTGGCCCGGGGCAACACCCGCGAGCCGATGGAGTCGTACAAGGCCTTCCGCGGGCGCGAGCCCAAGGTCGAGCCCCTGCTCAAGGCCCGCGGCCTGCTGAAGTAAGCGGCCCGCGGCGCACCGTCACTCCCGGGGGGCGCGCTCCGGCGCGCCTCCCCTTTTTTATGTCTGCCGTCACCGCCCGGTCGGCGCTAACGTATTCCCCTCGAGAGCGGTATATCATGAGAGGTGATTCATGAGCGCTAAAGTCCTGCTTGCCATACTCGCCGCCGGCTGGCTGGCCGGGCAGACGCCGACCGAGAGGGTCATTCCCAATGATCCCTACTTCAAGCACCAGATCTCTTTCCTGAATCCGGGGGGCACCCTGGCTATCGAGAGGTCCTCCACCAAGCCCTCGCCGCAGGCGTTCGAGGCGATAGCCGGAGTGGACGCCAACCTGACCCGGGCCTGGACGATCTCGACCGGGAGCCCGTCCGTCGTGGTCGCCGTCCTCGATGACGGCTTCTTCTACGCTCACGAGGACCTGGCCGGAAACATCTGGGCCAATCGCGGCGAGTCGGGACCGGACTCCAGCGGCCACGCCAAGGAGGCCAACGGACTCGACGACGACGCGAACGGCTACGTCGACGACGTGATGGGCTGGGACTTCGCCTTCGACGATCCCGACCCCGACGGCTACGTCTTCGACGGCATGCGGCGGGACCGCATCCAGCCCTATTGGCACAGCATCTCGGCCCTGGGGATCATCGGCGCCAAGGGGAACAACGGGCTCGGCGTCGCCGGCGTCAATTGGGACGTCTCGCTGATGCTCCTCAAGATCGGGGCCCAGGGCATCGGCCGGGGCGAGCGCGACGCGCAGCGGGCCGGCCGGGCGGCCAGGGCTATCCGCTACGCCGCCGACAACGGCGCCCGGGTGATCAACTGGAGCGGCTTCGTCAGCGATCCGACGGCCGAGGAGCTGAAGGAGCTGGAAGCCGCCATCGCCTATGCCGGGACGAAGAGCGTCCTCCTGGTCGTGGGGGCCGGCAACTCGGGAGTGGATATCGACCGGCCCGAGAACGCCACCTATCCGGCCTGCTTCGGCCTGGACAACATCCTGACCGTGGCCATGACCGACTTCAAGGGCGGGCTCGTCCGCTACACGGTCGGGGAGCGCGTCCTGGGGTCCAACTTCGGGCCTCGAAACACCGACATCGCCGCGCCCGAGCAGACTTTCACCACGTACGTTCAAAACGGCCGGAGCGCCTATCGCCTGGCCGGGGGCACGTCCAACGCGGGACCGATCGCGGCCGGTGTGGCGGCCTTGGCGCTGGCGGTCAATCCCAAGCTGACGGCCTCGGAGCTGAAGTCGATCCTGATGGAGACCGCGGCTCCTCTTCCGGCCCTGTCCGGCAAGATCGGCTGCGGCGGGATCGTCGACGCCTACCAGGCGCTGCGGGCCGCCCAAGCGCGCTGATCCGGCCCGGGGATGGCGGCTCGCGGCCCGTTCGCGAATCTCGGACTTGACCGTGGGGGGATGTCCTCCTCCTTGACTCCCAAGGCCTTCCGGCTCGATCCGGCCGGTCCTTTCGGTCCCCGTGCCGTGGCGGCAGCCTGACGGAAGCGCGGACTTGACCGGGATACCCGATGGCGTAAAATGAGCCCATGCGTGGACAGCGGAGCGCGGGCGCACGCGTCGTTCTGGCCTGGGGCTTCGCCTGGGGCGCGGCCGAAGCCAGCCTGGGCCACGTCCTGCACTGGCTCTCCGTTCCCGGCCTGGCCGGACTGGTGATGGCCCCCGTCGGCCTCTGGGCCATGATCCGGGCCGTCCGCGAGAGCGACCGTCCCGCCGCCGCCTTCGCCGTCTCGGCCCTGGCCGCCGCCGTCAAGATGTCCGACGTCCTCCTGCCGGGCCGCGGCCTGATCATGGCCCTCCGCCCCGCCCTGGCCATCTTGGCCGAGGGCTTGCTCGTCTCTCTCGCCTTCCACCTCGCCGGGCAGGCGGCGCATCTTCGCGCCCGGCGGCGCCCCCTCTGATGCCCGACCGGCCCGACTTTCCGCCTCCCCCGCCCGGCTTGGAAGGCGCGCGCCTCGTCCGCACGGGCTGTCCCGCCCACAATTGCGGCGGCCGCTGCCTGCTCCACGTCTGGGTCCGCGGCGACGAGATCCTGCGCGTCGACACCGACGACCGGCCCGGCGACGACCCCTCGAACCCCCAGCTCCGGGCCTGCGTCCGGGGCCGGGCCTACCGATACCGCCAGAGCCGGAGAGACCGGCTGCTCTATCCCATGAAGCGGACGGGCCGGCGCGGCGAGGCAAGGTTCGAGCGGATCTCCTGGGACGAGGCCAACGGGATCATGGCCCGCGAGATCGGGCGCGTCCGGGACGCCTTCGGCCCGGCCTCGCTCTTCGTCCCTTACGGCACGGGCAGCTACAACCTGACCAACGGACGCTGGACGGCCGAGCGCCTGCTCAACCTGGCCGGGGGCTCGCTGGGCTACTACAACAGCTACTCCTGGGCCTGCATCTCGGCCGCTACCCCGACGGTCTACGGGACCAACGTCACGGGCAACCAGCGCCAGGACTGGCTGAACGCCAAGCTCATCCTGATGTGGAGCTGGAACCCGGCCGAGATGCGCGACGGGACCAATTCGGAGTACTTCATCAAGAAGGCCCGCGAGCGGGGGGCCCGTGTGGTCTGCCTCGACCCGCGCCAGACGATGAGCGCGGTGGCCCTGGCCGACGAGTGGATCCCGGTCCGGCCGGGGACCGACGCGGCGCTGATGAGCGCCATGGCCCACGTCATGATCACGGAGGGGCTCATCGACAAGGAGTTCGTGCGGACGCACTGCGTCGGCTTTGACGAGACGCAGATGCCCCCGGGCGGCGAGGGCCAGGAGAGCTACCGCGACTACATCCTCGGGACGCGCGACGGCGTGGCCAAGACGCCCGAGTGGGCCGAGCCGATCACGGCCGTGCCGAGGGCCGTCATCGCCCGGCTGGCCCGCGACTACGCGACCGTCAAGCCGGCCGTCCTCTACCAGGGCTACGGCATGCAGCGGCGGGCCTACGGCGAGCAGGCGGTCCGGGCCGGCTGCGTGCTGGCGGCGATCACCGGCAACGTCGGCATCCCGGGCGGATGGGCCGGCGGCATCGCCCTGCAGGCGCCCGACGGGGGGCCGCGCTGGGCCATCCTCCCGGTGGGCGACAACCCGGTCAAGGCCAAGATCCCGTCGTTCCTGTGGAGCGAGGCGGTCCTGCGGGGGCGGGATATGGGACCGGGCGACGGCGTCGTCGGAGCGGACCGGCTGGGGACCGATATCAAGCTCATCTGGTCGGTCGCTTCCAACCTGCTCATCAACCAGCACGCCAACGTCAACCGCTCGGCTGCCATCCTGGCCGACGAATCGCGGGTCGAGTTCCTGGCCGTGCAGGACCAGTTCCTGACGCCGACCGCCCGCTTCGCCGACCTGCTTCTGCCGGCCTGCACCCAATTCGAGACCTGGGGCGTGCAGGACGGCTGGAAGTACGGGGAAGAGGTCATCCTGGCGCCCCGGATCGTCGATCCGCCGGGCGAAGCGAAGAGTGACTACGCCATCTGCGCCGGAATCGCGGAGAGGATGGGGCTGGGGCCGGCTTACACCGAGGGCCGGGACGAGCGCGGGTGGGTGGAGTGGGCGATGGGCTACTACCGGGAGCGCCGCTTCCCCGAGCTGCCGGCGCTGGACGAGATGGAGAGGCGCAACGCCGGGGTCTATGTCCGGCCGGTTGCCGGAGAGCCGGCGGTGGCCTTCGCCGATTTTCGGCGCGACCCGATCGCCCACCCGCTGCCGACGCCGTCGGGAAAGATCGAGATCTTCTCCAAGCGCCTGTTCGACTTGAAGAGGCCCGGCGAGATCCCGGCCGTGCCGAAGTACGTCCGCGAATGGGAGAGCCCCTTCGGCCCGGAAGCGGAGGAGTACCCGCTGCAGGTCATCGGGCACCACGCCCTGTCGCGGGTTCATTCCATCCACGACAACGTGCCCGAGCTGCTGGAAGCCTTCCCCCAGCGCGTCTTCATCAATCCCCTGGACGCGAAGCCGCGCGGAATCCGGGAGGGGGGCCTGGTCAAGGTCTGGAACGCGCGCGGGGCCTTGGCCCTGCCGGCCCGGATCACGCCCCGGATCATGCCCGGCGTCCTGGCCATACCGCAGGGCGGCTGGTGGGAGCCGGACCAAAGCGGCGTCGACCGGCGCGGCAACGTCAACGTCCTGTCCTCGGAGAGGTGGACCCCCTTCGCCTTCGGCAACGCCCAGCACACCATCATGGCCCAGGCCGCGCCGGCGGAGAAGGCGGGCCGGGCGGAGAAAGCGCAGCGGGTAAAACGGCTCGAGGGGCAACCATGAGCAGCCCGGCTCGGCGGCTTGGCTTCTTCGTCGACACCGCCGCCTGCTCGGGCTGCAAGGCCTGCGCCATGGCCTGCCGGGACAAGAACGATCTGCCGTCCGGAGTCCGTTGGCGGCGGGTCTATGAGATCGCGGGCGGAGGCTGGCGCCGGGAAGGGGAAGCCTGGGTGCCGGAGCTGGCCGTCTACAACCTTTCGATCGCCTGCAACCACTGTGAGAAGCCGCTCTGCCGGGACGGCTGTCCGTCGCGGGCCATAGAGAAGCGAGAGGACGGCATCGTCCTCATCGACCCGGCCAAGTGCCTGGGCTGCCGCTACTGCGAGTGGACCTGCCCTTACGGCGCGCCGCAGTTCGATGGGGCAGCCGGCGTCATGACCAAATGCGATCTGTGCGCCGACCTGGTGGAGCGCGGCGGGACACCGGCCTGCGTGCGGGCCTGCCCGATGCGGGCTTTGGACTTCGGGGAGATCGACGAGCTGCGGGCCCGATACGGCTCGGCGGCCCAGATCCACCCCCTGCCCTCGGCGAGCCTGACCGACCCGTCGCTGGTCATCCGGCCGCATAGCGACGCGAAGAGAGCGGCCGAGGCGGCGGCCCTGGTCAAGAACCGGGAGGAGGTCTGACGATGCGTCGGCAAGAGTGGCCCCTGGTCGCCTTCACCCTGCTGGCCCAGACGGCGGCCGGGCTGGCGCTCTTTCTGCTGGCGCCGATCTACCTGCTGCCGGACTTCGCCATGGCCCCGCGGCTTCGGATGATGAAGCTTGGAGCTTGTTTGCTGGTCCTCGCGCTCATCGGCGCCGCCGCGCTCCTGTCGCTTCTCCACCTCAAGCATCGAGGGCGGGCGCCCAGGGCTCTGGCCAATGCGGGAACGTCCTGGCTGAGCAAGGAGATCCTGGCCCTCGTCATCTTCGGCGCGGCCACGGCCGGACAGGCCTTTTTTGCCTGGCGGGCGCCCGTGTCGCCGGCCGCGGTGACCTTGATGATCCTGGTTGCGGCGGAAGCGTTGGCCCTGGTCTTCAGCATGGCGCGCCTGTACACCCTGCCCGCGGTGCCGGACTGGAACACACCGGCTACGGCGGCCGCGTTCTTCGGCACGACGGCCCTTCTAGGATCCATGCTGGCGGCGCTGGCGGCCCGCGGCGAGCACGCCCTTGTCGAGAGTGCGGCGGGCTTGCGCCTCGCGGGCGCCCTCGCCAAGCTCAGTCTGGCCGTCGCGGGGATCGTATTCATCATGGCGCTCCTGTATTCGCCGCGCTTCGGGCGCCGTTTCAAGCGATCGGCGGCTCGGGTCTACGAGCCCGATCCCAAGCTCGGCCCCGTCTTCGGCGTCCGGATGGTGCTTCTGCTTGCCGCGTTCGTCCTCTGGGGCTTGGCGGTCCTCATGCCTGCCGCGCCCGCATGGCTCGCCTGGGCCGGCCTCGCTGCCGCCTGTCTCTCAGAGACGGTGGGCCGGTGGCTGTTCTACGCTCTGCCGGACGAGCTTTAGCCCGCCGGCTTCGATCCCCCAGGCAGGATCCCGAAGAAAATCGGGATTTACGTATACTGTACCCCTATTTTCGGGTGCGGCACCCTTGATCACGGCGGCCCGAGGCCGCGGCCTTGCTTCTGGTATAATCACGGCGTGACCGTCGGCAAATCCAGCAAGAGCGGATCCTCCTTCCGGATCGTGGCCCGCCGCTACCCCGGCCTGGTCGAGAAGGTCCGGCGCCTGATCGAGGACTCCGAGAGATCCTTCGCCGGCAGCGCCCCGGGGGCCGAGGGCAGCTACCTGTGGGAGCACACCGAGCATGTCGCCTCGCTGGCCTTCCGGCTGGCCGAGGAAGAGCGGCGGGACCCGACGCTGGCCGCGATCACGGCCCTCTTCCACGACGCGGGCAAGTTCGCCGGCGGGCTATACCACGAAGGCGGGGCAGCCGAAGAGGAGATCGCGGCACGGCTGGCCGAGCCCGTCCTCAAGCGCTCCCGTGTGCCGGCGACCGACCGCGAGGCGGTCTTGTCGGCGCTCGGAGCCCTCTACCGCGAGAACGCCGCGCCCCATTCGGTGGCCGCCATCGTCCACGACGCCGACTTCCTGGCCAAGTTCGGCGCCCTCGGCGTGGCCCAGTTCTTCATCAAGTCCGCCCTGCGAGGCAAGACCCTGCGCTCGACGATCATGACCTCGCTCAGCAAGGAGCTGACCTACGCCGCCTGCCTGCCGCTCAACATGCGGACCAAGGCCGGACGGGTGAGAGCGGAAGCCAAAGCGGAGGAGACATTGCGCTTCTACGCGAAGCTCCTCGACGAGCTGGCCGAGACGCAGGGCGGCTCATTCAGAACGAGGACTTTGAGAATCGCCCACCCGAGCCGGCCGGGGCGGAAGATCGAAGCCCGCCTGGCGATAAGCGCGGTCTGCGAAGACTGCGGAGGCGCCTGGACCATCTCGCCTTCGGTCCGCCGCGGCGTCAAGTGCGCGCGGCTCGAGGCGCGCCTGCGGTGCCGCCGCTGCGGCGCGGGCCACGAGATCGCCTTCTGTCTCCCCGAGCTCTAATTAGCAGACACATACCGAACTCAATTTCCAGACACAAACGCAATTTTTTCTTCGTCTTAAGGGCTTATTCGAGTTCCATAGAAATATCCAGCAGAATCCTTACAAATCAGCCGAACAGCGTGGAATTCGGTATGTGCCTGCAGATTCCAGGCTCCCGGCTCACCCTTCGTCACCAGGAATCGCGGAAAATAGGGAATTACGTATACTGTACCCCTATTTCGAGGCGAGGGCTTGCTTCATCTTGCCGAGGAAGACGTCCTTGTCCTCGAAGCCGACGCCCCGCAGATCCGCGATCTCCGTACCGTCCGGCCTCAGCCAGATGAGCGTCGGGCAGCCCTTGGCGGCGAACTTCTTATAGAAGGCCTTGACCTTCTCGTCGTCGTTGCGGGTCAGGTCGGCCCGGAGCATGACGAACTTGTCGGCCAGGGCGATGATCTCGGCCTGGGTGTAGGTCTTCTTGTCCAGCTCGTGGCAGGCGATGCACCAGTCGGCGGTCGAGTCGATGAAGACCGGCTTGCCCGTCTTGAGGGCGTCGGCCAGCGCCTCTTCCGAATAGGGAATCCAATTGATGGCGTCCAGCTGGACGGCCCCTCCGGCCTGCGCCAGGGCCTGCATCTTGGCGTTGATCCGGCCGTCGGCGTAGCCGCGCACGCCGTTGACCGCGAAATTCAGGGCCAGCAGGAAGAAGATCACGCCGAAGACGTTGCGGATGAAGGGAAAGACCTTGCCCATGCCCCTGGTCGGCTCGATCCAGGCCAGGTAGATCCCGGCCACCAGGGCGACCAGGGCCATGGCCAGGTTGTAATAGAGAGGATCGGGCAGGAGCGTCTTGAGGAAGTAGATGGCCATGCCGACCAGGATGAAGCCGAAGATCTTGCGGACCCAGACCATCCAAGCGCCCGAGCGCGGGATCTTGTTGAGCGAGCCCGAGAAGATGCCCAGCAGCAGGAACGGCACGCCCAAGCCCATGGCCAGGACGAAGAACAGCGAGAAGCCCAGCAGGACGTTGCCCTTGTTGCCGACGTAGGTCAGCAGGCCCAGAACGAACGGGCCGATGCAGGGGGCGGCGATGATGCCGACGGTCAGGCCCATGAAGAACGTCCCGCCCAGGCCCTTCTTCGAGGTGCCGGCGGCCTTGTTCAGCGAGGCCGGCATGCGGAACTCATAGACGTCGAACATGGACAGCGCCAGCAGGATCATGACGGCGGCGATGGCGATCAACACCGGCGGGTAGGTCAGGGCCGCGCCGAACAGGCTGCCGGTGAAGGCGGCCAGAACCCCCAGGACGGAATACGTCGTGGCCATGCCCAGGACGTAGATGAAGGCGTGCAGGATGACGCCGCCCTTCTTGCCCTCCGACTGGCCGCCGAAGAAGCTGATGGTGATCGGGATCAGGGGGTAGATGCAGGGCGTCAGGTTGAGGGCCAGCCCGCCCAGGAAGACGAGGAGAAAGGTCAGCAGGAGCCCCTTGCTCCCGAAGTCGATGCCTCCCGCGATACCGCTTTGGACTTTGCCGCCATCGCCTTCGACCGCCCCGGAAGCGGCTGGCGCCGAAGTAGCCGAAGCGGGAGCGGGGTTGGCCTCCGCTCCGCCCGGTTCGGCCCCGGTCCCGGCTCCCCCGGCGGCCTTGGCGGCCTCGGATTCGGGCGCCGCGACGGACTCGCCGGCCTTCTTTCCGATCGCGTTCGCGGCGTGATCGCCGCGGACCGGCGTCTTCACATCGGCTGCCGGCTTGGCCTCGGGCCCCGTCCGGACGGTCCCGTCCGCCGGCTTCGACTCGGGCTTGGCGGCGGTTAAATTCGCGGCGGCCGGCGCTCCCCCGGCGACGGGGATGGCCTTCTTGAACGGCGCGTCGGTCGGCGGCTGGCACGAGGCGTCGTCGCAGGCCTGGTACCCGAACACGCCCTCGATCAGGAGCTCTCGCCCGGAGAAATCCGAGGCCAGCTCGACCTCGAAGGAGACTTTGAATGTCCCCTCGAAGATGGACAGGGGATTGTCCGAGAAGGAGAACTTCTTATTCTCGGCGGAAGGGAAGGCGATCTTGCCGAACCGGGCGCCCTTCTGCGCCTTAAAGTCGACCGTGGATCCGATGAGGTAGGCTTCGGAGGGCTGGTCCGAGTTGATGTGGAAGGGAGCCCGGATGCTGACCTCAAGCTGAAGCGCGGCCGTCCGCCCGGCCTGAATCGGCGAGGCGGGACCGAGCACTGTCACCTTGACGATGGGCTCTTCATCCTGGGCCCGGAGGAAGCCGGCCGACACGGCCAGCAGGAGCGCGGCCAGGGCTATGGCGAATACGGCCTTTCTCTTCATGATCAGAGCTCCTTTTTCGACTGCGCCCGCGGGGGGCGGCCTCGATCCGTCTCGCGGGCCGCCGGCGCAACGGCGATACTATAGACGGCTTGACCGGGGAAGTCAACGCCCGGCTCATCGAGAGCCATTATAATCAATAGGTTACTCGCCTCGTGTTCCTTACGGGCCAGGCGTGACAATCCGGGGCCGACGTGGTATTTTACCTCTCTTCATCTCCCTTAAGGAGCCCTCCATGGCCCTCATCAACGAGCTTCGCGCGTACGCGGCCTCCCTCGGCGCCGACATCAAGGACAAGCACGGCAAGGGCGAGCTGACTCGGCTGGTGGCCGAACGCAAGGCTTTCCTGTCCAGGAAGAAGCTGGTCTACTCCGCCCATTTCCAGATCGACGAAACGGCCAAGACCCTCACCTTCTCCGAGATGCTCAAGGAGTCCGGGGCGGGGCTGCAAGGCGGCGCCGGCGTCCAAGTCGAGAGCTACAAGACCGGCCCCGCGACGCGCCGGGGGACGATCGCCGAGCAGTCCGTCCTCTTCGGCCGGACCTACCAATACCAGTTTGAATTCGGCAAGGTCCCGGTCGAGATTCGGCGGCTGGCGGAAGCGGCGGGATACCGCTTCATAGCCGCTTGACCCCGATGTCCCCGTCGGGAGGGAGCCAGGCTGCGCGGGCCGAATACACGGCCCGCATCAACAGAGTCATCGACCATATCGACCGGAACATCGGCGAGGACCTCCATCTGGAGGATCTGGCCCGGGTGGCCAATTTCTCGCCCTTCCACTTCCATCGGATCTTCGGGGCCCTGGTCGGCGAGACGCTCAACGCCTGGATCCAGCGGCGGCGGGCGGAGAAGGCCGCGGCTTCGCTTCTGGCCTACCCGGAGAGGCCCGTCACATCCATCGCTCTCGACTGCGGCTACTCGGGCTCGGACGCCTTCGCCAGGGCTTTCCGCGACCATTTCGGCATGAGCGCAACGGAATGGCGCGGCGGGCCGGGCCTGGAATGGCGCAAGATCCGTCAAGCGGATCGCAAGACGGGTCAAGCGCCGTCTCTCGACTCCGGCTATGATGGCGGCGAAATCCAAGCCGCCAGGAGGTCTTTTATGGACAAGACGAGATTCCAGGTCGAGGTCAGGGAGCGCTCGCCGCTGACGGTCGCTTACGTCCGCCACATCGGCGCCTTCCAGGGCGTGGCCCAGGCCTTCCAGAGGCTGATGCAGTGGGCCGGCCCGCGCGGGCTCATCCGCTTCCCCCAGACTCAGATGCTGGCCATCTACCACGACAGCCCGCACATCACCGAGACCGACAAGCTGCGCTCGGACGCCTGCATCTCGGTCCCGCCGGACACCAAGGTCGAGGGCGAGATCGGCAAGACCGAGATCCCGGGCGGCCTCTACGCCGTGGCCCACGCCGAGATCGACGCGACCGAGTTCGGCCAGGTCTGGGACGCCCTGATGGACTGGATGGCGGGCAGCGGCTACCAGCCGGACGACCGGCCCTGCTACGAAGTCTATCTCAACGATCCCCAGAGCCATCCCCAGGGCAAGTTCATCATCGACGTCTGCGAGCCCGTCAAGCCGCTGTGACCCGGGGCCGCGCGTAGCCGCCGGGCAACGGCTTGATTCCGCCAGGCCGGCCGCTGAGGTAGAATGAGCAGGCAGGCTCTTGAGGAGGGGAATATGAGCAAAGCCGTCACGGTTCTTATTCTTGTTATCGGACTCGCCGGAGCGGCCTCGGCCCAGATGCAGCCGGTCGACGATTCGCTCAAGGCGCCGCGCCTGGCCATAAAACCCGACCAGAAGATGCTGGTCGTCGAGGCCAAGGGCGACCCCAACACCGCAGGCCAGGCCGCCTTTGGGCTGCTTTTCAAGACCTTCTTCAGCTTGCCCGGGGTCCAGATGGCGGCTCCGCGGGCCCGCTGGTCGAGCCGGGACAAGGGCGCGGACGCCAAGTCGGAGTGGACCGGCTATTACGCGCTGCCCCTGCCCGCCTCCGTCACCGGGCTGCCGGCCGGCATCCAGGGCGTCAAGATCGAGGTCTGGAGCTACGGTGAAGTGGCCGAGATCCTCCATGTCGGGCCCTACGCCGCCGAGGGGCCGACCATCCAGGCCCTGCACAAGTTCATCGCCGACCAAGGCTACGTGATCGCGGGGCTCCACGAAGAGGAGTACCTGGTCGGGCCGGGCATGGGCAACGCCCCGCCCGAGTCCTACCGGACCCTCATCCGCTACCAGGTCAAGAAGAAGTAGACCCGGACGCACGCGGACGGACTACTTTCCGAAGATCTCAGGCAGATTCTTGATCCGGTACTCCCGGTAGACGAAGGAATCATCCTCCGTCTCCACGACGGCGAAGCCCGCGGAGAAGAACTGTACCTGCATCTTTATATCGATGCCGGGAGGCGGGACAAGCGTATAAAGGAACCGCCCCTTGGGATCGAAGACGTCGATCTCGGACATTTCCGGTCCGGTGACGCGGGAAACGCCCAGGTATCCCTTCGGCAGGACTACGACCTCCCTGATGGCCAGGAAACGGTCCGGATAGGCGTCCAATATCCAGCGGCTTTGCTCGCTCTTGGCCGCCCAGGCCATCATCTTCTCGACGTCGGCCCGCTTGACCTTGACGTTCTCGAAATCCCGATGGATGATCCGGACATCCTTCCCGGAAAGGTCCTTGATCCGGATCTCGTATTTCGTGTTGAGGCCGCAGTAGATGCGCCCGCTTGAGGCATCGGCGGCATAGAAGAGGCCGGGCGTCGCCCACGTCTCGGAGAAGCCTCCCCGGCCGTTGGGATTGCGGATCATCCCGACGTTCTCGGCCTTCATCAAGTCGACGACGTCTTCCCGGCCGTCGAAGTCGAACGTGACGACCTGAAGCGTCTTGGTCTGGTTTCTCTTCTCATCCAAAGTGATGTATTCCGCCAGGAACCGCGTCCCATCGACGGGTCCGTAATGGGAGCTCTTGAGGATCCGTTCATGAAGCAGCTTTCCAAAGCCATCGAAGCGCGCGACTTTCCGCCCGCCGAAGACGACAGCACCGGTCCCGAAAAGGTAAGCGTTGTAGCCCTGCTGCGGGCTGAACTCGCCGGGGCCTTGGCCCTTCTTCGTCAGGAGGCCGAGGTACTTGCCGTCGGGGCCGAACCGGTGGGCTTCGGCGCCGTTGGGGTCATAGAGGACAACCTCCCCGGAGTCCCGACGGGAGAACAAGACCATTCTCATCCCGACTTCGGGCTGTTCATACGGGTCGATAGTCCGCGTCCGCTCGACTTCGAGCTTGATCGTCCCCTTGAGCGGTTTGGCCGGGTTGAAGACGTGCGCGACGCCCTCGATGGTCTTGAACTCGATCCTTTCTTGGACGGCGAAGGACGCCGTGGCCGCCGCGAGAAAGGCGAACGCAATCAATCGATGGACCCGGATTCTCATGACTCCCCCTTATAAATTCGGCCGCCAGGGCGCCTATCTCTTTCTACGTCATCAATCCCGTTTCGTTGCGAGACCGAAGCGAGAATCCTCGTCCCCTTGAATGCCTTTCGCATCATTATAGCTCCAGTCCCGAGTCAAGAGCGCATCAGCTTGGATGAGGGCGCGGGAGCGGCCCGTACAATCAGGAGAATGGCCACAGGACGAAGACCGCCAGGTCCCAGGCCGTGTGGCTGACGGCAACGAGCAGCACTGAGCCCGTTCTCATATAGAGAAACCCCCAGAACACGCCGCAGACCGCGGCCGCCAGGACGAGCATGATGTTGCCGCTGGCGACGTGGACCAAAGCGTAAAGCGCGGCCGCCGCCAGAAATCCCGGCCAGCGGCCAAACCGGGCCTGCCAGCGTCGCTGAAGATAGGCCCGCCAGAATATCTCCTCCCCCGGGCCGATGATCAGGGCCATGAGCAGGATGATACGGGGGAGCGCGGCGCCGGCCTTGAAGCCGTAAACGCGGCCGATGCCGCCGGCGGCGAAGGGGAAGAGCCAGCGCGAGACTTCGTTCCCGACCCAGAAGATGCCGTAGAGGGCGACCGCAGTGAGAAGGCCTAGGCTGAGCTTGCGGAGGGCGCCGCTTCTGAGATCGCGGGCGATGGACGCGGGATAGGTCCGATCAAGCGCCGCGCCCAGGCCGATAAGGACGAGAATAGCCCCGCTCATCGACCACCAGAAGTCGAGCGGGCCCAAGCCGCGTCCAAGGAACAAGAGGACAAACAGCACCGCGGCCGCAACGGCCGGCAGGCTTGCCGCCGTCATGCCGTTCCGACGATTGGCTCGGCCCTTCGCCGCTTCCTGACCGACATCATTCCTTTTCATCGCCGTCCGCCTTCCTCATGGCCAGGGAACGGGATTCCCCATTCTAGCAATTCCCCAAGCGGCCCTCTGTCGGCCGCTCCGCCCAACAGCCCTGGATTCGACCTGGGCGCGACATCCCGTCGCGCTGTCACCGGATGAAGTACCACAGCCATAGCGCGGCGGTGCAGAGGGCCCCGAAGAGCAGATTGTACTGAGCCGTGGCGCCGTCGAGTATGACGAAGTCCATCGGCTGGCGCGGCGCGCGGCGCCGTCTGGCCCGGCCCCAGAGGATGAGCGCCCTGGGCAGGGCCAGCAGGACGACGGCGAAAGTCCAGGGCAGGGCCGGCAGCGGGCCGCCAAGGAGGCGAGGCACGGCGACGAAGGCCAGCAGGAGGAGCATGCTGCCGAAGACGAGGAACGCGTAGTAGGCCTCGGAGCCCTTATCGCCCAGGACCGAGGCAAAGGTCCGCACCCGCCGCTCGGCGTCGGAGGCGGTGTCGCGCCAGTTGTTGGCGTGGAGGATGGCGATGACCAGCATGGCCATGGGCACCGTCCAGATGACGGGCAGCCAGGAGAAGGAGCGGCTCTGGACGATCCAGGCCCCCAGGCCGCCCAGCAGGCCGAAGTTGAGGAAGACGGCCAGGTCGCCCAGGGCGTGATACTTGAGCAGGGTGTAGCCGGCGCCTACGGCCACTCCGACCGCGCCGACGATCAGCAGGGGCAGGCCGGTGACGGCCGCCAACCCCAAGCCGATTCCGGAGCCGACGACGAACAGGAGCATGGCTCCGCGCAGGACCGCGGCCGGGGCCAGCCAGCCCCGCACGATCGCGCCGCTGACCGGGGTGACGTCGCGGTCCAGGCCGCGCCGGGCGTCGAAGACGTCGCTGAGCATGTTGGCGGCCGCGTGGAGGATGACCATGGCCAGCAGAGCCAGGACGAAGCGCAGGGCGTCGGCCCGGAAGCCGCCGACGACGACGGCCAGCGACGTGCCGAAAACGACCGGCATGGTCGAGGCGGGAAAGGCCCACGGCCGGGCGGCGACGATCCAGCGGGCCAAGAGGGAGGGGGGCTGATTCCCGGTCATGGCGGCTCCTTTTCTCTCTTCGGCGGGCGGCGCGACGTCCCAGCCTCCGCCGGCGCGATCATTATAGTCAAAATGAATCCCTGATGCTCCCGCGACGGTCGAGCCCGGGAATTGCCCCCGTCAACCCCCCGGCCATGTCCGGGCCGTTGAATCGCATCTCCTTGTCTTCATTGATCTTAGCGTGCCGAGTCCACCACAAATCCGGCCGCTCGGATTATTCCGATTGAAACTGTATGCTATAATCCGCTCCCTTAGGAGGACCCCATGAGCGAATCCCCCCAGAACATCGGCCGGCGATCCTTCCTCAGGAGCGGCCTGATCGGAGCGGCCGGGCTGGCCGCCTCGTCCGCCCTCCCCTCGACGTTGACGGCCGGGCCGCGGGCCTTCAAGGACCCGGGCCCCCAAGCCAAAGCCTCGGGGATCATCACCCGCAAGCTGGGCAAGACCGGCGTCACCCTGCCGATCGTGTCCATGGGGGTCATGAACTCCAACAACGAGAACCTGATCAAGGCGGCCCTGGACGCCGGCATGGTCCACCTCGACACGGCCCACGGCTATCAGCGCGGCACCAATGAGGTCGCCATCGGCAACGTCCTCAAGGGCCGGCCCCGCGACTCCTATTTCCTGGCCACCAAGGTCCAGGGCGAGCCGCGCGACCGCCAGACGGGCAACTTCTCGCCCGAGACGACGGGAGAAAGCTGGCTGGAGAAGTTCAACCTCAGCCTCACGCGCCTAGGCCTGGATTATGTCGACATCATCTACCTGCACAACGTCATGACCCGGGAGGCCGTGCTCTTCGAGCCCCTGATGAAGGCTCTCGAGTCGGTCAAGAAGGCGGGGAAAGCCCGCTTCATCGGGGTCACGTCCCACAGCAACGAGCATGAGGTCATCCGGGCGGCCCTGGAAGGCAAGATCTACGACGTCGTGCTGACCGGCTACAACTTCCGCAAGACCAATCTGACCGAGCTCGACGCGGCCATCGCCGAAGCGGCCCGGGCCGGGGTCGGCATCGTGGCCATGAAGACCATGGCCGGCGGATTCTGGGACCGGGCCAGGACCGAGCCGATCAACGTCAAAGCAGCCCTCAAGTGGGCCCTGAGCAATCCCAACATCACGACCGCCATCCCCGGCATGACCTCCTTCGACCAGCTCGATCTGAACAAGCAGGTCATGACGGACATCAAGCTGACGGACCAGGAGAAGGCCGACCTCAAACTGGGTCAGCCCCAAGCCGGCGGCGGCCTCTACTGCCAAGGCTGCAACGAGTGCTCCGGGCAGTGCCCCAAGAGCCTGCCCATCCCGTCGCTGATGCGCGGCTACATGTACGCCTACGGCTATCGCAATCTGGGAGAGGCCTACGACCTGGTTTCGTCGCTGGGCGTCCCCGAGAATCCCTGCTGCGACTGCGGTTCCTGCGCGGTCAAGTGCGCCATGGGCTTCGACGTCAAGGAGCGAGCCTCGTCCCTGGCCCGCCTGCAGTCCGCCCCCTCCGAATTCTTCGGATAAACGGATAGGGGTCAGGTCTTAAGTTTCGAGTTTTCTGACAACGGGGGTTTACTTCGCAATCTCCCGGACGGAGATAACTTGAATCTTAAGACCTGACCCCTTTTCTTCGGTCCAAGAAATAGACGACGAGGCCCAGAAGGGTGATGGCGATTCCGGCCAGGGACTCCTTGGGCCGGTAGAGCAGGCCGTAGACCAGGATGTAGGCCTGGATCAACAGGAAGAGCGCCGGCACCACCGGGTATCCCAGCGTCTTGTAAGGCCGGGGCAGGTCCGGCCGCTTCCGGCGCATGATCATCACGCCCAGAACGGTCAGGAACGTGAAAGCGTTCAGGGTGAACCCGACGAAGACGATGACCTGGTCGAACGTGGCCGTGACCACGTAGAACACCGAGATCAGGCCCTGGACGACGATCGCCGCGGCCGGGATGTCCTTGCGGGTCGTCCGGGCCAGCCCCCGAAAGAGGCGATAGTCCTCGCCCAGGACCTTGGAAAGCCGCGGCCCGGCGATGATCATGGCCGAGATGCTGGACAGCAGCAGGAAGGCGATCAGCCCGCCCATGATCCGGCCGCCCTGGCCGCCGAAGACCTTGCCGGCGAAGATGTAGCCCACCTCCACCTTGCCCGCCATCTCGGCCAGCGGAACGGTGTAGAGGAAGACGAAGTTCAGCAGGACGTAAGCGGCGATGACGAAGAGCGTGCCGGTGATGAGGCTGCGGGGGAGGTTGCGCTGCGGCTCGCGGATCTCGCCGGCCACGTAAGCGGCCGCGTTCCAGCCGGAGTAGGCGAAGGTGACGAAGTACATCGAGACGGCGAAGGCCGGGCTGAGGATGTCCTTCCAAGCCGCCGTTCCGGCCGCGAACGACAGGCCGGCCGGCTTGCCCAGGGCCAGGCCGAGGCCGATCAGGACGAAGATGAACACGACCTTGAAGGCCGTAACGACGTTCTGAAAGCGGGCGCCGACGACCTTATCCAGGCTGTGCACGGCGGTCACCGCGGCGATCACGGCGATGGCGATCCAGGACGAGACGCTCAGCAGCGGCAGCCCGGCCGGATGCTCCGGCAAGGCCAGGGCGCTTCCGGCGTAGCGGCCCAAGGCCATGGCCGCCGCGGCGACCGGGGCCGCGAACCCGACCAGGAAGGAGATCCAGCCGGCCAGGAAGCCGACGGCCGGGTGGTACATCCGGCTCAGGTAGTGGTACTCGCCGCCGCTTCGGGGAAAGAGAACCCCCGCCTCGGAATAGGTCAGGGCCCCGAGCAGGGCGATCAGCCCGCCCAACCCCCACAGCATCAGGAGGGCCAGCCCCGAGGACAGCCCGGCCACTTGGAAGCCGAGGCTGGTGAAGACGCCGGTCCCGACCATATTGGCGATGACCAGGGCCGTGGCCGTGGACAGGCCGAACTTGGCCGGCTTCATCGCGCCCCGCCGCCGTCCGCCGCGATCCGGCGCTCGAAGTACTGGTAGGAATCCTTGTTGGTGCCCCAGTGGTAGCCCAGATGGAAGGGCAGCTCGCGGACGTCGGAAGCCGGATCCTGATAGGCCTCCATCAGGTCGCGCTGCTCCACGTTGCTGAAGTCCTTGACCGGGTTGACGTAGGCGCCGTAGAGGCGGATCCACCAGGCTTCGGGCTTGAAGTAGCGGTACGGGATGCCCGTGTCGTCCTGTAGGACGAACCGGCTCTTGTCCAGGACCAGGCCGCGGATGCGGCTGAAGGTGTTGTAGTGCATGAGGTAGGAGGCCGACTTGACGAAGGTCGTCTCGAAGGACGAGGCCCCCAGGAACCTAGCGAAGACGGAGTCGGGCTTGAAGGCGGCGTCGGCCAGGTCGCAGGAGAAATAGTAGAGCGACTTGGCCGGCCCGCCGGCCTCGGCCTGGAATTCAATCCGGATGCCGTACGGACGGCGCATCTTCTTGGCCGGATCGATGACGGCGCTCTCCAGCATCTCGCCCGTGGGCAGGAACTCGCAGCGCTTGAGGGCCAGGATCCGGTTCCCCGTCCGCTCCAGGAAGAGGCACAGCACCGGCAGGACGCCGTCCACCTTGTCGCGGCGGAGGGATTGGTCCATGTTGTGGGTGATGAAGTAGCTCTTCTTGAAGAAGTCCGACAGGGCCGCCTCCACCTCCCGCGTGTAGCCGGCCGCCCGCTCCGGCGTGAACGAAGCCAGGTCCGGCAGCCGGCCCACGAACTCCAGGCCGAGCAGGACGAACGTCTCCGCCTCCGGGAAGAGCTCGAAGGCGGTCAGGAAGTCAGGGCCGCCGAAGGGGTAGAACAGGGTCTTGGTCGCCCGCCGGGCGCCGGCCAGCTCCACCGCCGCCCATTCCCGCATCGGCTTCAGCCGCTTGGCCTCCAGATCGGCCCAGCTGCGGTCCATGGCGGCCATGAAGTCCGCGACCTCGGGAGACTCCTGCAGGGCCCGCAGGCTCTCGGCGGAGCAGGGCAGGCCGCTCAGGAAGCGAGCCGTCTCCTCATACGAGGCCGCCGGCGCGACGGGGGGGTCCTGCCGACCGGCCCCGGCCCGGGAGGCGGCCGGAGAAGCGGTCAGCAGCAAGGCGAGGGCGACGGCCGCGGCGGCCCGTCGGAGGTCTCGATTCATGGCGGCACCTTAGGGGATCGGATTCGGACGGATATCATAAGGAAATCGCCGCCAAATTGCCACCGGGATTCCGGATCGCCCGTCAGGGCAGGCGCCTGATGACGACCAGGGTCCGGTCGTCGGCGCCGGCGCGCGTCCCGGAGAAAGCCTCCAGGCCGTCGAAGATCCGGTCGATCAGGGCGGAGGCGCAGCCCTCGGCGGGACAGGACATCTCGGCCAGCCGCTCCGGCCCAAACTCCTCGCCGTCGGCCCGCCGGCTCTCGGTGATGCCGTCCGTGTAGAGGATCCAGGTCTCGCCGGGGGCCAAGACGGCTTCCCCGACCTCGTAAGCCGCCCCCGGCAGCATGCCCAGGGCCAGCCCCGTCCCCTCCAGCGGCCGCGGCGGCCGACCCGGATGGCAGATGAGGGGGGCGGGGTGGCCGGCATTGATATAGCGGAGCCGTCCCGTCCCGACCTCCAGCTCGCCCCAGAAGAAGGTGATGAAGTCGTTGATGGGGGAGCTCTTGAGCACGAATTCGCTCAGCTTGGCCCCCATCTCGGCCAGGCTGTGGTTCGGCCGCAGCTCCGAGTGGAGGGCGGCCCGCAGCGAGGCCATCAGGAGCGAGGCGCTGACGCCCTTGCCCGAGACGTCGGCGACGGCGATGCCGATGCCGTCCGGGCCCAGCGGGATGTAGTCGAAGTAGTCGCCGCCGACCTCCAGGCAAGGCACGTTGCGGCCGGCGATGTCGAGCCCGGGCAGGACGGGCGTCTGGCGGGGCAGGAGGTCCTTCTGGATCTTGGCCGCCAGCGCCAGCTCCTTCTCCATGCGCTCCTTCTTGATCGTATCCTCGGCCAAGACGGCGTTCTCGATCTTGACCGCGGCCAGGTTGGCCAGCAGCGTCAGCAGCCGGAGGTCCTTCTCGGTGAAGGCCCGGGCCAGAGACAGGCGGTCGGCGTAGAGGACGCCGATGACGGCCTTGTTGTTCCAGAGCGGGACGCAGAGAGCCGAGCGGATGCCGGCCGCGACGATGCTCTCGCGGGCCATGAAGCGGGGATCGGCGGCCGCATCGGTGGTCATGACCGAGAGGCGCTGCTCGTAGGCCATGGCCACGATGCCGCGGCTGACTTGGATCTTCTCCGCCTGCAGGCTGGGGCTGTTGACCCGGACGGCCTTGATCTGCAGGCGCGGCGGCTCGCTCTCGGCCAGCATCAGGACGCCGCGGTCCATGGAGACATGGACGCTGATGAGGCCCATGATGTGGTCCAGCAGCTCGTCCAGGGGGCGGTGGAGGAGGAGAGCCTGGCTGACCTCGCCCAGGACGGCGGCGATCTCGCGGTCGTCCTGCGAGCCGTCGGGGCCGGGCGTCCCGGAGCCGGCCAGCGCCCCCGAGCGGCGCAGGAGGTCCTGGATCGGCACGACGGTGTTGACGCGGGTGACCGAGGCGGACTCGTCGGTCATCTCCACGGCCGCCGACAGCGGCCGGTCGAAGACGATGCGCACGCCGCCGACCCGGATCTCGTCGCCGGTGCGTAGCGCCTCCGGGGCCTCGATCCGGCGGCCGTTGAGGTAGGTCCCGTTCTTGCTCCCGGCGTCTTCCACCACGAATCCGTTATTGACGGGACGGATGACGGCGTGTCGGCTGGAGCAGAAGGGATCGCCCAGGGGAACGCTGTTGTCGGCCGCCCGGCCGAGGCTCACGGCGTGGGCGCCGAGCTCGATCGAAAAGCCCGCGCCCCGCTTGGGGTAGACGTAGAGAAGCGGCATATCCCTGGCCTGGATTATAGCAAAAAAGGGGTGGAAAGGGGCGATCACGAGATCAGCCGGCGCCGGCCAGGCGGGCGCGCAGCTCCCGGCAGCGCCGGACGCGGGC
>CAZKXI010000020.1:0-58228 GCA_964556755.1 uncultured Eubacteriales bacterium | reverse complement strand
CGGTGGCTAAAGGAGCATAAGCCCAAGCGTCACTAATCTACTGGACGAGTTCACCTGCTTGAGGCCCCTGGGCCGTTGTGATATACATCCCCCCGATTACGGATTCCCCCGGATCGGGAGGCAGTCATGGCCGCTTTCCAGCCCATCGATTGGGTCGTCGTCGCCGCCTATTTCGCCGTCGTGCTGGGCATCTCCTTCTGGAGCTTCAAGCAGAAGCAGAAGAACACCGAGGACTACTTCCTAGCCAGCCGCCATGTCGGCTGGTTCGTCGTCGGGGCCTCGATCTTCGCCTCCAACATCGGGGCCGAGCACATCGTCGGTCTGGCCGGGACGGCGGCCAAGAGCGGCGTCGTCATGGGCCACTACGAGCTCCATGCCTGGCTGGTCCTGATCCTGGGCTGGTTCTTCATCCCGTTCTACATGCGCAGCAAGGTCTTCACCATGCCGGAGTTTCTCGAGCTCCGGTATTCGCCCACAGCCCGCTGGTTTCTCTCGGTCATCACCCTGGTCGCCTACGTCTTCACCAAGATCTGCGTCAACGTCTATGCGGGCGCGGTAGTCTTCCAGACCCTGATGGGCATCGACTTCTGGACCGGGGCCCTGATCATCGTCGTCCTGACCGGGATCTACACGGTCCTGGGCGGTATGAGGGCGGTCGTCTACACCGAAGCCCTGCAGACGATCATCCTCGTGGCCGGCTCGATCATCGTGACCATCGCCGGATTGATCAAGATCGGCGGCTGGTCGGCCTTCGTCCAGGCCGCGGGGGCCGATCACCTCAGCCTCTTCCTGCCGGCCAGCCACCCGGAATTCCCCTGGCCCGGCATGGTCTTCGCCCCGCCCATCGTCGGATTCTGGTACTGGTGCACCGACCAGTACATCGTCCAGCGGGTTTTGGCCGCCAAGAACGAGCAGCAGGCCCGGAGAGGCTCGATCTTCGCATCCTTCCTCAAGCTCCTGCCGTTCTACATCTTCATCCTGCCGGGCGTCATGGCCTATGTCCTGTCCAACTCCGGCAAGCTGCCGCTGGCCTCGGCCGACCAGGCCTTCCCGACCATGGTCATGACCCTCATCCCGATCGGCATCCGCGGCCTCGTCGCGGGCGGCCTGCTGGCGGCCCTGATGAGCTCGCTGGCCTCGACCTTCAACTCCAGCGCCACGCTCTTCACCATGGACATCTACAAGAAGCGGCGCCCCGAGGCGAGCGAGAGGCAGCTGGTCCGGGTGGGGCGGATCGCCACGGCCGTCCTGTGCGCCTCCGGCCTGGCCTGGATCCCGCTGATGAAGTACATCTCCTCCGAGCTCTATCACTACCTGCAGAGCGTCCAGTCCTACATCGCGCCGCCGATCGCGGCCGTCTTCCTGCTGGGCGTCTTCTGGAAGCGGATCAACGGCAAGGCGGCCGTCACGACGCTGGTCGGGGGATTCGTCGTCGGCATGGCCCGCATCGCCCTGGAGCTCAACAAGGAGCACCTCACGGGCGTCCTGAAGGCCTTCGCCTCGATCAACTTCCTCTACTTCTGCATCATCATGTTCGCCGTCTGCATCGCCGCGCTGATCGTCATCAGCCTCCTGACCGCGCGGCCCGACTACGCCAAGCTCAACGGCCTGACCTACGCCACCACCGTGGCCGCGGACAAGTCCGCTTCCCGCGCGACCTGGGGCTGGAAGGAAGTCGTCCTGTCGCTGGTTGTGGTAGGCATCGTGGCCTTCTCGCTGATCTATTTCAGCTGAGAGGCCCGCTGACGGCCTCGGCGGCGCGGATCAAATCGCCGCGTCGGATCATCTCCCGCACCTTGGCCACCTCCGGCCTCAGATAGCGGTCGGTCGAGAGGTGGGGCACGGCTTCCCGCACCAGCTTGTAGACGGCTTCCACGCCCGCCCCCGGCCGCAGCGGCTTGTGGAAGTCCAGGGCCTGGGCGGCCGAGACGACCTCGATAGCCAGCACCCACAGGGTATTCTCGAAAATCTGCCTGGCCTTGCGGCAGGCGATGGTGCCCATGGAGACGTGGTCCTCCTGGTTAGCGCTGGTCGGAATGCTGTCGACGCTGGCCGGGTGGGCCAGGACCTTGTTCTCGGAGACCAGGCTGGCGGCCGTGTACTGGGAGATCATCAGACCGCTGTGGAGCCCGCCCTGCTCCGCCAGAAAGGCGGGCAGGCCGCTGAGGGCCGGGTTGAGCATCTGCTCCACCCGACGCTCGCTGATATTCGCCAGCTCCGCCGCCGCGATGCCGGCATAGTCGGCGGCCAAGGCCAGCGGCTGGCCGTGAAAGTTGCCGCCCGAGATGACCCGCCCTTCCTCCGGGAAGACCAATGGATTGTCGGTCACCGAGCCCAGCTCGACCCTCAGCACGTCCCGGACGTGCCGGACGGCATCCCGGCTGGCGCCATGGACTTGCGGCACGGCCCGCAGAGAGTAGGCATCCTGCACCTTGGGACAGCTCTCGTGGGAGAGGCGGATCTCGGAATCCCGCAGCAAGGCCCTCAGATTGGCGGCCGTCTCCACCGCCCCCGGGTGCGGCCTCAGCCCCACGACAGCTTCCTCGAACGGGGCATGGCTCCCCTTGAGCGCCTCAAGGCTCATGGCGGCGGCGATATCGGCCGAGGTCAGGAGCGTCTCGGCGTCGGCCGTGAACAGCGCCAGAAGGGAGGTCATGGCCTGGGTGCCGTTGATGAGCGCTAGGCCCTCCTTGGCCTCCAGCACGAGAGGGCGGAGCCCGGTCTCGCCCAAGACGTCGGCGGTCGGCCGCACGGCGCCCCCGTACTCGACCTCGCCCTCCCCGATAAGGGCCAGAGCCATGTGGGCCAGCGGCGCCAGGTCGCCGCTCGATCCGACCGAGCCCTGGGACGGGATGACGGGATGGATGCCGCGGTTGAGGAAGGCCAGCAGAGCCTCGACAACCGCTTCCCGCGCGCCGCTGTGGCCGAGAGCCAGGCTCTGGGCCCGCAGGAGCAGCATGCCGCGCACGACCTCCGCCGGAAACGGCTCGCCGACCCCGATGGCGTGCGAGAGGATGAGGTTGCGCTGCAGCTCCTTGAGCTTGTCCGCCTCGATCCGCGTGTTCTGGAACTTGCCGAAGCCGGTGTTGACGCCGTAGACCGGGATGCCGACCGCCAGGATGGCCTCGATGCGGTCCCGGCTCCTGCGGATCCGCTCCCGGGCCGCCGGTCCGATCTCCACCTTCCGGCCCTCGCGGGCCACGGCGATAAAGTCTTCGAGATCCAGTCGGTCATCCAGAACGATCATGGCGGGCCTCCGAGCGCTGACTATAGCGGCCGGCCCCGGAGCCTGTCAATCGGTTCGGCGCGCCGCCGGGATGAAGCTATCAATGGATCGTCTGGGGGGAGACGACGGAAACGCACGCCTGAGGCGATCGGGCTCTGAGATCGATCGCGGGATCCTCGGGACTTAAACGAAAATTGACTTAAAGTCGTAATAAGAAAGACAATCAGCCTAACGGGAGGCGCCATCCATGAAGGCTTTCTCGAGATTCCCCAAAGCCGCGCCGGTCGTCTTTGTCGCCGCCCTCTCGGCGGTCGCGTTGGGGACCTTTGACGCGGCCGGGTCTTCGATTCCGCAGGATAAGACCGCTCCGGCCGTCCCGGTGGTCTCCAACCCCCTCCAGCCCCGCGACGGCGTCATCACGCCCCGGCTGACCGAGCTGTGGTCGGTGGGCGGCGAGGCCGATCCGCAAGGCGAGCTTGTCAACCGCCCCTTCGAGATCCGGCTGGCCGCCGACGGCACGGTCTATGTCCTGGACTGGGGCGACACCTGCATCCGCGTCTTTGACGCCCGGGGCAAGCTCCTCCGCCAAATCGGCCGCAAGGGCCAGGGCCCGGGCGATTTCGACACGCCCTGCTGGTTCGACGTCGATGAACGCGGCCGCATCCATGTCGTCGACATGCGCAACATGCGGGTCACCCGTTTCGATCCCTCGGGAAAATACGAGACGAGCTTCCGGCTGGAGAAGATCGCCTCCGGAATCCGGGTCGACGGCCAAGGCCGCATCTGGTGCGGGGAGATGTCGACGGGCGAGCCGGAGCTGACCTCGGAGTACAAGATCGTCCAGCGCATGCTGACCCTGGTCCGGTACGAGGCCGACGGCAGGAATCCCCGCCGCGTCGGGCCGTTCCCCTCCGAGAAGATGATGATGAAGGCCGTGAGCGGCGGAGGCGTGGTCTCGGGATCCTCCCCGGCCGCTCCGCAAGCGGGTTGGGCGATCGCCCCGGACGGGCGGCTTTGGCTCGGCCATAACCAGACCTACGATATCGGCGTCTTCGATGCCGACGGCAAGGCGCTCTTCCGCTTCGGCCGGCCCTTCAAGCCCGTCCGCAACAACAGCTACTACGAGATTGCCCCCGCGAACCGCAAGAGCACCGTCGTTCCCGAGGTGTTCCCGGCCTTCGCCCCCGATCTCTTCTTCGACGAGGCGGGCAACATCTGGCTCCGCTTGTTCCGCAACGACGACACGAACGAGCCGCACCGCTATGACGTCTTCTCGCCTCAGGGCGTCTACCTCAAGCAGCTCCTTCTGCCCTGCCGGATCTATCAGGCCCGGAATGGAAGAATGATCGGCCTTCTTGAAACGGAGGAGGGCTTCCGGGTGTTGAGGTGCTATAGGTATTGAAGCGTTCCGTCCACACCGGCGGCCGTGACAATTCGAGGCCTCCGGGGCGTCTTCTAAATGGAGAAGCCAAAGACGCCGAGACCTAAGATCGAGTCCCCGCCGCGGCTTGCGCCGATGGCGGGAATGCGGGTAGTATGGGCCCATTCGAATGTGTTCAGGGAATCTCGGAATCCTTCGGGAGCCAGGCCGTCCGGCCGATGCCGGCGACCCTCTCGGATCGGGGTGATCGATGGTCATGTCCAAGAAAGCCGTAGGCGTCTCGCTGCTGGTTCTGGCTCTGGCGGCAGCGGGATATCTCCTCATCGTCAAGGGAGGGCTCCACAGGCCCGGAGGGGGAAAGACGGGGGGCGAGGCCGCTGCCGCGGCCGGGACATCCTCAACGCCGTCCGGTGCTTCGGGCTCCCCAGGCGCTTCCGACCCGTCCGGTCAGAAGGCCGAGGCGGCGCCGATCCAGGTCAAGGCCATCACCGCCGCCGTCGGCGACCTGGTCATGACCCTCAAGTCGCCCGGCGAAGCCTACACCGAGAAGAGGATCGCCCTGAAGTCCGAGGCCTCGGGCACCATCCTCAAGCTGGCCGTGGCCGAGGGCGGGCATGTCGCGGCCGGACAGGTCCTGGTCGAGCTCGACGACCGGGAGGCCCGGCTGTCACTGGAGCGCCTGGAGGCGGTGCGCCTGAAGAACCTCTCCGACCTCTTCCTCGAGAAGCGGTTCGCCGAGGCGGACAAGGAGATCTCCCCGGACGTCCTCGAGAAGCTGGCCCGGGCCCAGGCGGCCTTCGAGAAAGCCTCCGAGGCCTTCGGCCGCAGCGCTTCCTCCCCATCGGATCTGGAGAAGGCCCAGAAGGACCTCGAGCTGGCGCTCATCGAGGCCGGCCGCAAGAAGGAGGAGATCCTGGCCTCCTCCAAGAACCTGACCCAATCGGAGATCGACGTCAAGCTGGCCCGGCTGAGCCTGGAGAAGACCCGCATCCGGGCCCCCTTCGCCGGCGTGGTCACCGACATCAAGGTCTCGCCCCAGGAGCGGATCGAGCCCGGCCGGGAGCTCTTCACCCTGGTCGACCTGTCGCAGATCAAGGTCAAGGCCAAGGTCCTGGAGAGCGAGATCGGCAAGATGCGGGCCGGCCGGGAGGTCTTCCTCCAGTTCGCCGCCTACCCGGGCCGGTCGTTCAAGGGCTGGGTCGAGGCGGTCAGCCCCGTCGTCAACGCCGAAGACCGGACGTGCTCCGTCCATATCGCCGTGGCCAACGCCTCCGAGGACGTCAAGCCCGGCATGCATGCCGAGGTGGAGATCGCCTCGGACATCTACAAGGACCGCTTGACGGTCCCTCAGAACGCGGTCCTGGTCCGCAACGGACGCAAGCTGGTCTTTGTGGTCGAGGGCGGACTGGCCAAGTGGCGCTACGTCGAGATCGGCTTGGAGAACGAGAAGGCGGCCGAGATCCTGCCCAGCACCGAGCCGGGCTGGGGCATCCAGCCGGGCGAGCAGGTCATCGTGGAGGGGCATTTCAGCCTGGCCCACGACGCCAAGGTCGTGGTCAAGAATTGAGGCGGCCATGAAGACGCGAGCGAGAGCGATGATCGGCCTGATGCTGTTGGCCTCGGCCGCCGCGGCGGCCCAAGGCCGGCCGGCGCAGGCCCCGCCGGGCCCTTCCCGAGCCATGACCCTGGCCGAGTGCCTCGAGAAGGCTTTGAGCGCCAACCTGGGGCTGGCCATCGAGGCCCTCAATCCGGCCCTGGCCGAGGAATCGCGGCGGCAGGCCTTGGAGGAGTTTCTGCCGACCTTCTCGGTCAACTCCCAGTACGTGGACCGGACCATGCCGACCTCTTGGGGCCTGGAAGGCGAGTCCATCAAGTACAAGACCGACTATACCCAGTTCGGCGTCGAAAGCCGCCTGATCACGGGGACGCAGCTGTCCCTGAGCGGCTATTCCTCCCGAACCGACACGAGCCGGGCCTACACCACCGTCAACCCGTCCTATGACAGCGAAGTCAGATTCTATCTCAAGCAGAACTTGCTCAAGGGATTCGGGCCGGCCGTCAATCGCTATCCGGTGGCCAAGGCCGAGAACGCCTACGCCCAATCTCTGGGCAGCTTGAAGGCCGCCGTCCTCTCGACCGTCTATCAGGTCGAGGCGGCTTACTGGAGCTTGGTCGGGGCCCGCGAGCGGCTGCGGGTCATCGAGGGATCCTTGGCCGAGAGCCGGGCCACTCTGGCCCGCGACCGGGAAGCGGCCCGCATCGGCTCCCGGACGTCGGCCGACGTTCTGGACTCCGAGACCCAGGTCGCCCAGCGGGAATCGTCGCTTCTGGCCGCGCAAGCGGGCTTGGAGAAAGCCGAGAGCTCACTTCTGGTCCTTCTCGGCCTGCCGTCCGGGCCGGAATCAGCGGGCGGGGTGGAGCGGACGGCGATCATCCCGACCGATGAGGTTGCGGCTGAAGCCAAAGACATGGACTTGGACGCGGCTTTGCGGACGGCTCGAGCCGAGCGCCCCGAAGTGGCCGTGGCCCGGTGCCGGCTGGCCGACGCGGGCCTGGACGTCCGCTACAACCGCAACCAGCTCCTGCCCGATCTGTCGCTCAACCTCTTTGTCTGGAACCCGGGACAATCGGGCGTCCGGTATATCTACCAGGACAACAACCCGCTGACGGGGGTAGTCGTCGACAGGGTCGTCGGCGGCCGCTGGGATTCCTTCCGCGACTTGGTCAAGCGCAACTACGGCAACATCCAGGTCACCGTGAACCTGAGCCTGCCCCTGGCGGGATTCGTCTCCAAGGCGGCCTTGGCCAATGCCCGGCTGGCCCAGGACAAGGCCCGCCTGGCCCTAGAGAAGGCCGAGCAGGACCTGGAGGCGGAGGTGGTCGCGGCGGTCAAGGACCTGGCCACGGCCGGCAAGCAGATCGAGGCCTCCGCCCGCTACCGGGAGCTGATGGAGAGGAAGGTCGAAGTGGCGTCCGAGAAGTACCGGCTCGGCCTGGTCGACCGGGAGTGGCTGTTCACCTACCAGAGCAGCCTCGACGAGGCCAAGTCGCAGGAGATCCAAGCCCTGGCGGGCTACCGCATCGCCTGGGCTAAGCTGGAGCAGGTCACGGGCACCTCGATCAAGTCCAAGGGCCTCAAGTTCCGTGACTATGCCCTCTAAAGCGCAGGAGCGGGCGGATGGGAAAGGGAGGATATCCATGAAGGTGCTATCCGTGCTGGCCGCCTGCACGATGCTGATGGTTCCTCCTCTCGCACCCCAGACATGGAAGGGGACGATCGCGAAGCAGGGTGACATCGTCGTCGTCAAGAATCCGAAGACCCCCTTGTTCTCCCCATCGGGGTTTCGGTTCGTCGAAGAGCTGACGATCGGCGGGGGCGCCCTCCCGCCGGAAGCCGCTCTCAGCGGCATACGGGACCTGGCTGTCGGTGCGGATGGGCGCATCTATGTCGCCGACTACAAGCAGGGCAAGATCCTGGCCTTCGGCCCGGACGGTCGATATCTCTTCGCCTTCGGGAAGAGGGGGCAGGGCCCCGGAGAGTTTGCGCTGCCCGTTCAAGTCTCCGTGCGGAACGAACGGCGGGAGATCTTCGTCGATGGCTCGCGCCGAGGCGTCGTCTTCGACCTGGAGGGACGCTTTAAAGAGAACACGGCCTATCCTCTCGCGCTCTTGACGGTCCGATCGGATGAGCGGGGCGGGCTGGCGGGAACGGTCATGGACACAGCCCCGTCGAAGGGCATCTATCAGCTGGTTCAATGGAGCCCGGGCGACGGGAAGCCCCGCATTCTCGCCACGGCGCCGCTCATCGATATAGCCGCCCCCGATCCCTTCATGCCCCGGCTGGCCTGGGACCTTCTCCCCGACGGATCGATGGCGGAGGGATGGCCGGAAAAATATGAGATCCGCATCCACGATGCCGGAGGGAAGGCTCTTCGGATCGTCACCCGTGATTACGATCCCGTTCCCGTCACGGCCCGGGACGAAGAGGACTACCTCAAGACCGTTCCTCCCGGCGTCATGGCCGAGACCGGAAAGCCCAGCTTCTCCAAGCGATTTCCGGCTTTTCAACGGATCGCCGCCGATGAGGGGGGATGGCTGTTCGTGCAGACCTATGAGCGGACTCGAGACGGGAAGAGCTTTTGGACCGATCTGTTCGACCCGAACGGACGATTCGTCGCGCGGTTCGGCGATGGCGGAACGGTCTATCGGGCTCGCGGCGGAAAGATGTACGTCATCAGCGAGGATGAGGATGGATTCCCCATCGTCAAGCGATACGGCCTGGAAGGGAGCAAGTGAGATGATGTCCTTGACGGCGCCGATCTCCGCGCTCTCACCCCAACGCCCGCCTCATCAGAGGAACCCGGTATGAAGATCATCCGTGCGGCCGTCGATCGGCCCGTCACCGTCTACATGTTCTATTTGGCCGTGATCCTGCTCGGCTTCGTCTCGCTGCGGGAGCTGAGCGTGGACCTCCTGCCCGACATCAGCTACCCCCGCCTGTCGGTCGTGACGCGCTTCGCCGGCGTGGCCCCGGAGGAGATCGAGACCCTGGTCACCCGGCCCCTGGAGTCCTACGTCAACCGCATCCCCGGACTGCGCCGGGTCGAGTCGATCTCCAAGGAGGGCGTCTCCTTCATGACCCTGGAGTTCGACTGGGGCACGGCCATGGACTTCACCATGCTCCATGCCCGCGAGCAGCTGGACGCGGCTCGCGACGCCCTGCCCGAGGACGCCGAGAGCCCGACGATCATCCCCCTCGATCCGCAGAGCCAGCCGATCATGACCCTGGCCCTGACCGGGGGGAGGAGCCTCCTGGAGCTCAAGGAGCTGGCCGAGGAGCTGATCAAGCCGCGGCTGGAGCAGGTCGAGGGGATCGGGGCGGCCGAGATCACGGGCGGCGTCGAGCGGGAGATCCACGTCGAGGTCGATCCCTCGCGCCTCAGCCTCTACGGCCTGACCATCTCGGAGGTAGCAGCCCGCATCGACGCCTTCAACAAGAACCTCCAAGGCGGGACGATCCGCAAGGGGACGTTCAAGTACGCCCTGAGGGTCGTCGGGCAATTCGAGAACCTGGATGAGATCGGCGAGATCGCCGTCAAGACGACCCCGGAGCGGGGCGTCGTGCGGCTGCGCGACATCGCCCGCGTCGAGGACGGGATCAAGGAGCGCCAGGGCATCACCCGCATCGATGGCCGGGAGAGCATCGGCCTCCTGGTCCGCAAGGAGTCGGGGGCCAACACGGTCAAGGTCACCAAGCTGGCCCAGGCCGTGCTGGGACAGATCCGCGGCGAGATCGAGGGCGTCGAGATCCGGGTGGTCAACGAGCAGGCCCGCTCCATCCGGGAGGCCATCGGGGCCGTGCGCGACGAGCTCGTCCAGGGCGCCATCCTGGCTTTCCTCATCCTGCTCATCTTCCTCCAGGAGTGGAAGACGCCCCTGATCATCGATACGGTCATCCCGATCTCCGTCATCGGGACGTTCTCGCTGCTGTTCTTCAGCAAGATCTCGATCAACATCATGTCGCTGGGCGGCTTGGCCTTGGGGGTGGGCATGCTCGACGACTGCGCGGTGGTCGTCTCGGAGAACATCTTCCGCCACCGCAGCCTGGGCAAGAGCCCGGCCCAGGCGGCTTACGACGGGGCCCGCGAGGTCTCCGGTGCGGTCATCTCGACGGCTCTGACCACGATCGTCGTCTTCCTCCCGGTCATCTACGTCCGCGGCGTCTCCGGCCAGCTCTTCAAGGACACGGCCCTGACCGTGACCATCTCGCTGATGGTCTCCCTGCTCGTCTCTCTGACCCTGCTGCCCACGCTCCAGTCGCGCTCCTTCAAGGTCCAGGGGCTGGAGACCGCGGGGCGCGGAAGAAGCTCTTTCGTCCCGCGCTGGCGGAAGCCGGGAACGCCCTGGGGATGGCTCCTGCTGCCGCTCTTCGGATTCCGCTGGCTGATGACCCTCATCGTCCGCGGGGTGGCCTTCGTCCTGGATTTCCTCTTCAGCTGGCTGGCTCAGGCGATCGTCCTCCTGGCCAAGGCCGTCGCTTGGCCCTTTCGGCCCGTCTTCAAGCTGATCTTCAAAGGCTTCAATGCCTTCTACTCTCGATTCACGGCCTGGTACGGCCGGGCCCTGACCTGGAGCCTCGACCACAAGCGGGCCGTCCTGGGCTGGTCGCTGGCCTTCTTCGGGCTGACCTTCGGTCTGGGCTTCCTGCTCAAGAGCGAGCTGATGCCGCGGCTGCGGACGACCAGCTTCGAGATCCGCCTGAAGGCGCCGGTGGACTACTCGCTGGAGCAGACCGCGGAGATCGCCGGGCAGATCGAGGCCCTGGCCCGGGGGCGGGCCGAGGTCACGACGGTCCTGGCCCAAGTCGGCCTCGTCTCCCAGATCGAGAGCGCCGATCCCGACCTCGCGCTCAACTCGGCCCGGCTGTTCGTGGAGGTCCGGAAGCCGGATCAATTGGATCCGGTCCTGGAGGCTCTCCGGGCCAGACTGGCCGGCCTGCCCGGCATCTCCTACACCGTCAGCCGCGAGCAGACCACCCTATCCCAGTTCCTGTCCTTCAGCGCGGCCGAGATCGGGCTGCGGATCAAGGGCGACGACCTGGAGCGCCTGCGCGAGATCTCCGAGGCCCTCATGGCCCGGCTGCGCGGGATCCCGGGTGTCGTCGACGTGGCCAGCAACTGGGGCGAGGGCAAGCCCGAGTTCAAGGTCACGGTCCGCCGCGAGGCGCTGGAGAAGTACGCCGGCCTGACGCCGGCCGGGATCGGCGACTTCATCGTCGGGGCGGTGCGCGGCAAGGTGGCGACCCAGTTCAACGAGATGGAGAAGAAGTACGACATCCTCGTCCGGACCGAGGGGGCCGTGGAGAGGGACATCGAGGCCCTGCTGAATGAGCCCTATCCGGTCGGGGGGCGGCTGATCCCGCTGCGCGAGCTGGTCGCAGCCGAGGTCGTCCGGGGCCCCAAGGAGATCCGGCGCGAGAACCAGGGCCGCGAGGTGCTGGTGACGGCCGGGCTGCGGGGGACCAAGATCAGCCAGGCGGCGCCGGCCGTGGAGAAAGCCATTGCCTCCCTCGACCTGCCCTCGGACTACCGGATCGTCTTCGGCGGCGAGCGCGAAGAGATGCGGCGGTCCTTCCGCAGCCTGATATTCGCCCTGCTGCTGGCCGCGCTGCTGACCTACATGATCATGGCCGCCCAGTTCGAGTCGCTCCTCCACCCCTTCCTGGTCATGTTCACCATCCCCATGGGTGTGGCGGGCACGATCGTGGCTCTGCTCCTGACCGGCCAGACGATCAACGTCATCTCCATCATCGGCCTGGTCGTCCTGGTCGGACTGGTCGTGGACGACGCGGTCGTCGAGGTCGACTACGCCAATCTCCTACGCAAGCAGGGCCGGCCCTTGCGGTCGGCCGTTCATGAGGCCTGCATGACCCGCCTGCGGCCGATCCTGATCGCCTCCTTCTCGACCATCTTCGGCCTGCTGCCTATGGCCCTGGGCCTGGAGAACGGCGGCGAGCTGATGCGGCCGCTGGGGGTCGTCGTCCTCAGCGGCATGACCTTCTCGACCCTTCTGACTCTGATCCTGATCCCGGTCATGTACGAGGCGGTGGAGAAGCGGAAGCGGGCATGAAGGCCCTCATCGACCGCCCGGTGGCGACGGCGATGCTGTTTGTCGCCCTGCTCGTCCTGGGCGTCTATTCCTTTCTCAACACGCCGCTGGAGCTGGAGCCCAAGGAAGACTACCCCCAGCTGGACGTCTATACGGCCTGGGCCAGCGTGCCGCCGGAGATCATCCAGACCCAAGTCACGGCTCCCCTGGAGGAGGCCTGCGGCGCCGTCAAGGGGGTAACCAAGGTCCTGTCCACCTCCCAGACCGGGGCCAGCCGGATCACCCTGGAGTTCGATCCCAAGACCGACATGGACTTCGCCCAGCTGGCCCTGCGCGAGGAGCTGTCCAAGGCCCGGGCCCTCCTGCCGGACGGGGTGAGGCCCGCCGTTCAGCCTTACGTCCCCGACGACTTCCGGGTCAATCCCTTCCTGCGGATGACGATCTCCGGTCCTTACACCCTGCAGCGCCTGCGGGAGATGGTCGAGGACAAGCTGAAATTCGGCATGGGCGCGATCAAGGGCGTCTCGCGGGTCGAGATCACGGGCGGCGCCGAGGCCGAGGTCAGGGTCATTCTCGACAAGAAGGCCATGAAGGCCTTCGACCTCCAGCCCTTTGCCGTCAACGCCGCCCTGGCCCAGCGGCTGCGGACGTACCCGACGGGGCGGGTCGTGAAGGGGGAGCAGGAGTACCTCTTCAAGTACGCCGACGCCGTGGACAGCCTGCAGGAGATCCGGGAGACCATCGTGGCCGACGCGGGCGGGCATCCGATCCGGATTCGCGACGTGGCCGAAGTCGGCATCTCCTACGCCGAGATCTCCAGCATCAGCCGCATCAACGGCCAGCCGACCGTCAGCCTGACCCTGACCAAGGAGAAGGGCGCCAACACCCTCCAGGTGGCGGCTCAGGTCAAGGCCGCGCTGGAGAGGATCCGCGGCGAGCTGCCGGCCGACCTGGCCTTCAAGACGGTGGACGACGAGAGCGAGGACATCCGCAAGAACCTGGCCGACCTCTACCGGCTGGCCGGGATCATCACGGCCATCATCTTCGTCATGATCTTCGCCGTCCTGAGGAGCCTGAAGCCGTCGCTGCTCATCCTGTCCTCGGTCGCCTTCTCGGTCGTCATCACCTTCAATCTCATCTACCTGTTCGGCATCTCCCTGAACATGCTCACCCTGGGCGCCCTGGCTCTGGGCTTTGGCATGTTCGTGGACAACGCCATCGTCGTCTTCGACAGCATCCTGCGCCTGTGGGAGCGGGGCGTCCCGGCCAAGGAGGCGGCCGTGCGGGGGGCCAAGGAGGTCTTCACCGCCGTCCTGGCCTCCACCCTGACCACGGTGGCGGTCTTCTGCAGCTTTCCCTTCTTCCAGGGCAAGCTGAAGATCTATTACCTCCCGCTGGCGATCGTCATCACCTCGGCCCTGCTGGCCTCGCTGCTGGTCTCCTACACCCTCATCCCGGCCCTGGCGCCGCGCTTCCTGGGCGACCGGAAGGCCAAGCCCCGGCCGCCGCGTCAGGACGGCCGCGGGGGACGCTTCCTGCGCCTTCTCCTCCGCCGCCCGGTCGAGGTGGTCTTAGTGGCCCTGGTCATCCTAGGGGGGAGCTACAAGTGGTTCCGGTCCGAGGTCAGCATCGGCGAGTGGTGGCGCTGGACGTCGCGGGAGTACCTCTATATCCAAATCGGCATGCCGGCCGGGACCGACATCGCCCGGACCGACGAGGCCATCAAGGCCTTCGAGGACAAGGTTTTGGAGCAGCCGTTCAAGGCGGACATGAACACCGACGTCTTCAGCGAGGGAGCCAGCCTGCGCATCGAGTTCCCGCCCGACATCGAGCGCTCGGTCTACCCCTACATGCTCAAGGAGGAGCTCATCCAGCTGGCCACGCAGTTCGCCGGCATGAACCTCTACGTCAGCGGCTTCGACCAGAACAGCTACTCGTCGAGCATGGGCACCGGGACGATGTTCGGCTCCCGGATCAAGTTCACGGGCTACAACCTGAAGAAGCTCAAGGAGATCACCGACGACCTGATCCTGACCCTCAAGCGCAATCCGCGGGTCAAGGAGGCTCAGACCTCCTCCAGCCGCTGGGGCTGGTACCGCGGCGACACCTTCGAGAACATCCTCAAGATCGACAAGGCCGCCCTGCGGGCCTACGACATCGATCCGGACTACCTGTACTTTCACCTGCGGACGGTCATCCAGGGCAAGTTCGGCCGGCCGGCCCGGATCATCTCCGGCGGCAAGGAGATCTCCGTCAGCGTCAAGTTCCCGGACGCCGAGACGCTCGATCTGAGGGCGCTACAGGAGACGATGATCCGGACCCGGGGCGGGGAATACCTGCGCCTGGGGCAGATCGCGACCCATCAGGAGATCCCCATCGCGGGCTCCATCGACCGGGAGAACCAGCAGTTCCAGCTGATGCTGATGTGGGAGTTCCGCGGGCCGGCCCGGGCCGAGGAGCGCTACCGCAAGGGCGTCTTCGCCAGCCTCAGCCTGCCGCCGGGCTTCAAGGCCGAGATGGACGAGGGCTACCGGATGACCTCGGGGGAGAAGGAGCAGATCTACATCGCCGTCGGCGTCTCGATCCTGATCATCTTCATGATCCTGGCCGCGCTCTACGAGTCGCTGATCCAGCCGTTCTTCATCCTGCTGGCGGTGCCGCTGTCGCTGGTCGGGGTCTGGATCGCCTTCATCGTCGCCGGCTGGTCGTTCGACACCTCGGCCTACATCGGCGTCATCCTGCTCAACGGCATCGTGGTCAACAACGCCATCCTGCTGGTCGACCAGATCAACCTGAAGCGCCGGAAGGGGATGGAGATCGCGGAGGCGGCGGTGCAGGGGACGCTCGACCGGGTGCGGCCGATCCTGATGACGACGGGGACGACGGTGCTGGGCATGCTGCCGATGCTGCTGATCGTGGCCGAAGCGGCCAACAAGCGGCAGATCTGGACCTCGCTGGCGCTGTGCACGGTCGGAGGGCTGATCACCTCGTCCCTGGCCATCCTGCTGGTGGTGCCGGTCTTCTATGTCCACGGCGACAAGCTGCGCGGCTGGGCCGGCCGATTGATGGCGGGACGCCAATAGTTCGGGGGACACCCTACATAACTCCCGAACTTTTTGTTGACGGCTTCAAGCTCCGTTTGTTGACAGATCCAAGGTCTATAGGCTCTGCGCGGGAAGAAAGGCTCTAAGCGGATTGGCAACGAATCTTTACGTCAACAAATATATCAGGGAGCTATGTAGGGTGTCCCCCTAATTAGAAGCGACTTGATTATCAGCGGCGGCCGTCGTATAGATGGCGGCATGAGAGATCTCGCCCCGACCGAGCTGCTCGAACGGATCGCCGCCTATCCCCGGGCCGCCCTCATCCATCGGCCGACCCCGATGCGGAAGCTCGAGCGCCTGACGGCCGAGCTGGGCGGGCCGGAGATCTGGATCAAGCGCGACGACCTGACCGGGCTCGCTTTCGGAGGCAACAAGTCGCGCAAGCTGGAGCTCATCCTACCGGACATCCAGGCCAAGGGGGCGGAGGTCGTCGTCACCTGGGCCAGCCTGCAGTCGAACTGGGCCATGCAGACGGCGGCCGCTTGCGTCCGCATCGGCGTGCTTCCCGTCCTGGTCCTCTTCAAGACCTATGACTTGCCGCCCGAGCCCGACGGCAACATCCTGCTCGACCGCCTGCTGGGGGCCGAGATCCGCTTCCGGGAGGCGGGCCGGGGCAAGCTGGTCACGCAGCCTTTGGCCCTTGCCGCGGCCGAGGAGGTCGCGGCGGAGTATCGGGCCGCGGGGAAGAAGGTCTACGTCATCCCCGTGGGCGGCTCCGTCCCCATGGCCGACCTGGACCGGCCGCTGGGCGCCATCGCCTACGTCGCCGCTTTCGCCGAGATGCTGGAGCAGACCAAGGCTGCCGGGTTCGTCCCGGACGCGATCGTCCACCCCACCGGATCGGGCTCCACGCAGGCCGGACTGATCGTGGGCGCCAAGGTTCTGGCGCCGGGGACGCGGGTGGTCGGCATCAGCGTCTCGGATCCCGAGGAGTCCTTCAGCCCGATCGTGCGCGGCGTCGTCGCGGCGACCGAGCGGGAGCTGGGGACGGGTTTGGTCGCGAGCCCCGAGGACGTCCTCGTCTTCGATGATTACATCAAGGACGGCTACGGGATCGTCGACCGCGAGGTGGCCGACATCATCCGCCGCGTCTTCCGGACCGAGGGCATCGTCCTGGACCCGGTCTACACTTCAAAGGCCTTCATCGGATTGAAGGACCTGATCGAGCGGGGCTATTTCAAGAGGGGCGAGCGGGTGGTCTTCTTCCATACGGGCGGAACGCCGGCCCTCTTTCCCAACCGCGCCTTTCTTGTCTGACCGAATGAGCAGACACATACCTCATTGAATTCGGTAGGTGTCTGCGAATTCGAGTTCGGTAGGTGTCTGGAAATTAGCGGGAGCCGGAGCCGGTCAGGTACTTGAGGAACTCGCTGCCCGTGTCCAGCATCAGCCAGGTCTCCTTGGTCAGGCTGGTCCTGTAGGTGTCGAGCGACTTCATGAAGGCGTAGAACTCGGGGTCCAGGTTGTAGGCCTGAGCGTAGATGCGGGTCGCCTCGGCGTCGGCCTTGCCCTTGATCTCCTGGGCCTTGCTGTAGGCCTCCGACTGGATCCGCTTCAGCTCCTTCTCCTTCTGGCCCCGAATCTCGGCGCTCTTGCCGTCGCCCTCGGAGCGGTACTTGGCGGCGATCCGCTTGCGCTCGGCGATCATCCGGTCGAAGACCTTGCGCTGGACCTCCTCGACGTAATTGACCCGCTTGACCCGGACGTCCTTGAGCTCGACGCCGAATTGGGGCGTGATCTTGGCCGCGTTCTCGAGGATCAGATGGGACAGCTTCTCCCGGCCCGTGCCGATCTGAGCGGTGACCTCGGAGAAGTCCTGCAGGGCCGAGTCCTCGGAGATCTCGAAGGGCCTGTTGGAGGAGCGGACGATCTCGATCAGGTCGAACTTGGCGATGGTGTTGCGCGTCTCGCCGTCGACGATGTCATCCAGCCGCGAATGGGCGCCGCGCTCGTCGTTGACCCGCTGGAAGAAGACCAGGGGGTCGCTGATCCGCCAGCGGCAGTAGGTGTCGACCCAGATGTACTTCTTGTCCTTGGTCGGGATCTGGTTGGGATCGCCGTCCCAGGCCAGCCAGCGCTTCTCGAAGTAGTTGGCCTTCTGGATGAAGGGCGTCTTGAAGTGGATGCCCGGCGTGGTCACGGAGCCGCCGATGGGCTCGCCGAACTGGGTGATGACGACCTGGTTGGTCTCGCTGACGATGTAGACCGACCCGGTCAGGAGGACCAGGGCGACGAGGGCCAGGCCGATCAGCAGGTAGCCGCGCTTCCGGGCGCTCACTTCTTCACCTCCGGATTGAGGTTGAGCAGGGGCAGGAGCCCCCGCGACTTGTCGTCCATGATGAACTTCCTCTCGATCTTGCCCAGGACCTCGTTGATCGTCTCCAGGTAGAGGCGCTTGCGGGTGACGGCCGGCGCCTTGACGTATTCGCGGTAGACCTGGGTGAAGCGGCTGGCGTCGCCCTGGGCGTTGTTGACCCGCTCGGTGGCGTAGCCCTCGGCCGCCCGGATGGCCTGCTCGGCCTCGCCCTGGGCCTTGGGGATCTCCTGGTTGTACTCGGCCCAAGCGTCGTTGATCTTGCGCTCCTTCTCCTGGAGCGCCTCGTTGACGTCGTTGAAGGACGGCTTGACGGCGTCCGGCGGATTGACGTCCTGGAGGATGATCTGGTTGACGTCGATCCCGATCTCGTAGAGGTCGCAGAGCCTCTGCAGCTCCTCCTTGGCCTCGGCCGCGATGCGGGCCCGCCCGACGGTGATGATCTCGTCCACGGAGTTGTCGCCGATGACCCGGCGCACGACCGCCTCGTTCATGTCGCGGAACGTCCGCTCGGTGTCCCGCATCTTGAACAGGAACTTGTAGGGATCCTTGATCTTGTATTGGACGATCCATTCGGCGATGGCCACGTTCAGATCGCCGGTGAGCATGACCGATTCCTTGGCCGCGTCCTCCGGGACCTCGAAGCGCGATTGTTGGCCGGCCAGGGCCGTCCGGAAGCCGAACTCCTGCTTCAGCTGGCGCTGGACCGGCACTTTGGTCAGGGTTTCGATGCCCAGGGGCAGCTTGAAGTGCAGGCCCGGCTCGCTGGTCCGGGTGAACTTGCCGAAGCGGAGGATGACGCCCATCTCGTCCGGCGCGACCTGGTAGAAGGCGCCGTAGAGGACGACGATGGCCGCGGCGGCGATGACCAGGATCTTGATCAGGCCTTTCGGAATCTTCGGCATGCGAATCTCGTAGGTCGGGATGTTCGTGGGCATTCGTCCTCCTTGCTTCGATTCCGCCGCGCGCGGGAAAGGCTCTCCCCGGACTCCTGAGTCGATCGCCCCCGGCGGTGGGAAGCCGTCCCGCCCATTATACGGGAATCGGCCGCTAAAGTTGAATCCGCCGCGTGCTCGGCCGGCGCCTCAGATCTCGTCCAGGGCGACCTCTCTGACGTCGAGGGCGCGGGAGTCCACATCCTCGACGGTCTTCAGGCCGGAGCCGGTCAGGACCAGGACGTCCGGCCCGGGGACCGGACCGATGGCCCGCGCCGCGGCCAGGGTCACGGCCGAAGCCGGGTCGCAGAACAGCCCCTCCCGCGCCGCCAGGAGGGACTGTGCCTTCAGGATGGCCGCCTCCGATACCGAGGCCATCCGCCCGCCGCAGTCGCGCAGGAGCCGCAGCGTCAGACCGCCGCCCGGCGGGAGAGGGTTGGAGATGGCGTGGGCGATCGTCCGGGGGCGGGGGAAGCGCCTTGCCTCGGTCCAGCCTCGGGAGAAGGCCCGGGCGATCGGGGCGCATCCGGCGGCCTGGACGCCGACGAAGAGAGGGAGCGCCCTGATGGCGCCGATCTCCCGCAGGTCGAGAAAGGCCCGCATCAATCCGATGATGTGGCCGCCCGCGCTGACGGGGACGAAGATCCGGGGGCGCCGGCGCCCGTTGAAGGCGCCCGGCCCTAGGCTCTCGAAGATCTCGTAGCCGCCCGTCTTGTAGCCTTCGATGCGGAAGGGATCGACGGAGTTCATGAAATAGATGCCGCGCTCGCGTCCGATCTCGAAGCTGCGGCGGAAGAGCGAGGCGTAGTCGCCGCGAACCCGGATGACCGAAGCGCCGTGGATGGCCGCCGAGACGATCTTCTCCCGGGAGGTGTCTTCCTTGACGAAGATCAGGCACGCCAGTCCGGCCTTGGCGGCGTAGGCGGCCGTGGAGCCGGCCATGTTGCCGGTCGAAATCGTGCCGACCCGGCGAAAGCCCATTTCAACGGCCTTCTGGACGGCGACGACGGTGCCGCGGTCTTTAAAGCTCCCGGTCGGATTGACCATCTCATTCTTAGCGAAAAGAATGGGCCGGTTAAGCTCCTCGGCCAGCCTGCCGAGACGCAGCAGGGGAGTTCCGCCCTCGCCGAGGGAGAGCGCGGGATCGAAGCGGCGAAGAGGGAGGAAATCCGCGAAACGCTCGTAAATGGAGTTGGCGGAGTCCTTAATCCTCCGTCGCCCGCGCGGTCGGACCAGGAGCGGCCAGCCGTGGACCGGGCAGAACGGGTCGTGGACGCCGAGCGGGTAGTCCCTCCCGCAGGCCAAGCACTCGAGGCGTTCCATAATAGGGGTACAGTATACATAAATCCCTATTTCCGAGTCATGGCACCTCCCGCGAGTTAATAGGGGTACAGTATACGTAAATCCCGATTTTCCGAATTTGGATGGCATCCCCTTGACGGAGATGAAAGAAGCAGGGCCCTGCCTGCTGCGCGCGAGGCCGCGAATACCTCTCCGATTCGCACTGCCTGAGTCCGCGTCGTCCCCGCCTACCAGTATGAAGAGGCGAAAATAGGGGATTACGTATACTGTACCCCTATTTCCAACCCGGTGGAGGGTGGCCGAGAAAATAGGGAATTATGTATACTGTACCCCTATTACCATGAACGACCCGCAGGCCGAGATTGACCTTCGCTTCATGCGCCAGGCGCTGACCCAGGCCCGCCGGGCTGCCGAGAAGGGAGAGGTTCCCATAGGAGCCGTGATTGTCAGTCATGGATCAATACGGGCCCGCGGATCCAATCGCCCGATTTCGCGCACGGACCCGACAGCTCACGCCGAAATCGTGGCCATAAGAGCCGCCGCCCGCAAAGGCGGCAACTACCGCTTGACCGACTGCGACCTCTACGTCACCGTGGAGCCCTGTGCCATGTGCCTGGGCGCGATCCTCCAGGCGCGCATCAAGCGCCTAGTCTTCGGCGCCGATGATCCCAAGGCCGGCGCGGTCCATTCCCTGGTCCGCTTCCCCATCGAAAAAACCAATCACCGGCTGGAAATCAAGGCCGGGATCCTGGCCGACGAATCCGCCGCCCTGTTGCGGGATTTCTTCAAGCTTCGCCGCTCCCGGCCGAGCGCTTGAGCTAAATCCGGCATTTTCCTCCCTCTCCACATGTAAAGCTGTCGTGAATTCCCTCCCACCGACGTTAACGAAGTAGAAGACTTCAAGGGAGGGGATGAGATGAATCAACCTCGATTCTGGATTGTCGTGCCCGCTCTCCTAAGCCTAGCCGCTGGATTGTTATCGCCGGGACTGGTCCGGATCATGGCCGGCTCGGATCAAGCCGAGCGGGTCTTCTCGCTTCCCGAGCTGGAAGCCCCCCGCCAGATCGTTGTCGCGAAGGGAAAAGCCTACATCTCCGATAAGAGGGAGATCTTCGTTTACGATCTCGCCACCGGAGCCTTGAAGGCGCGCATCGGCAAGATCGGCCAAGGACCGGGAGAGTTCAGGTTCATGCCCGGACGAATGGCTGCGTACCGGGACCGGATCGTCGTTGCCGATTTCCCAAATCTGCTCTCCTTCTCGCTCGACGGAACCTATCAAGGCCAAGTGGTTCTTCCCAGGCTGCTCTCTCCGTACCCGTTCCTTCCCGTCGGCGGCAACTACGTCGGCTTTCCGATGGAATATAGGGAGGATGGGTCCACATCCATGCCGGAAGGACGGATCTTCGGTCCCGACCTCAAGCCGCTGACGGCGTTCTATGGCGACCTTCCGGCGGGACCGCCTCCGCCTCCGCCTCCCGGAAGCCCTGCGACCGAGGCCAAGAGCGACGCGCTTCTGATCCGGGATTACGGCGAGATCGCGGTCGAGGACGACAAGATCTACGTTGCCGATTCTCGGAAGGGCTTGACCATCTCGATCTTCGACGCGAACGGCGCCCTCCTCCGGGAGATCCGACACTCCTGGGAGAAGGTCAAAGTCCCTTCGAGCTTCGTCGACGGAATCGTCAGGGAGTGGAAGGCGTCGCCATACTGGGATAGGATCTATGCGCACAAGAACCCCGTGGTGCCGGAGCATTTTCCGGCTTTCTGCAGCTTCAAGGTCGATGGAAGCCGGATATACGCCGTAACCCCGAGGCAGAGAGACGGGTTGTCCGAGGTCGTGGTCATGGATCTCGAAGGAGGGATCATCGGCCGGGACTTCCGATTCCCGCTGACCCCGAATTACGAGGCCGCTTTCCTCAACGGCTTGAAATATGACATCGAGGAAGGGCGGATCATCTGGTTTACTTACAACGATAAGACGGAGGTCTACGAGCTGCATTTCCGCTGATCTTCGGAGCCGAAGCGGGACATCGGGTCATGATGAGGGATTTTTCGCGAGGGGAGAGCCGCTTCTGGCGCGGACCGTGCTTTCCTTTCGCCCTATTTTCTGTATAATAGGCCGCGCTTCGGCGGAGGTTTCCGCGCGGAGAGGTGGCCGAGTGGTTGAAGGCGCCGCTCTCGAAAAGCGGTGTGCCCGTGAGGGTACCGCGGGTTCGAATCCCGCCCTCTCCGTTCCTTTTTCGAGTGCCGCCTACCGGCCATCCTCCCCTAGTCCTAGGGGAGGTAGGTGGGGTAGAAACCGATAAAATCGAATCTTAAAGGCGGCACGATCCGCGCGTAGTCTAGACCTCCCTTTTTTTTACGGGGCAGGGGGGTAGATATCAAGGTTCCTAGATGGGGAACGCGCGGGGCGTTCAAATCGGCTAAAATGCCTTTATGCGCGACCGAAGGTTCGTCGCCCGCCATCGCGGAGGGGCCTTGTCTCCCGCCAACCACCGCCGGCTCATGGGTTGGGCCCGGGACTGCGCGCTCCGCGTCCTCTCTCTGACCGGCTTTCCTCCCGATCCCCGGCTCGCCGCCGCCCTCGAGACGGCCGGCGCCTGGCAGACGGGGAAAGCGGCCGTCGGCGAAGCCCAACGGGCCGCCTGGGGCGCGCATGCCATCGCGCGCTCCCTGACCCATCCGGCTGCGATCTTCGCCGCCCGCGCCGTCGGTCACGCCTGCGCCACGGCCCACATGGCCGATCACTCCCTGGGCGCCGCGCTTTACGCTCTCAAAGCCCTCCAGTCCGCCGGACGCCCGATCGAGGCCGAAAAGCGCCGCCAGATGGCTCTCCTCCCGGCCGGGCTCCGCCCGCTTGTCGGACAAGCCTTGCGAGAAAAAGGTCGTCCTTGGGGATATAATGGCGCCGTTCAAAACCCCGCGAAGGGAAGTCCTGGAGGAGACGCCATGGGTCTGATCAACAAGGAATGGCATCTGGCGAACAAGATGCCGAAGAATCCCACCCTCCAACAGAGAATGGCATGGCATATCGAGCACGCCGCGCGCTGCCCCTGCCGGCCGATTCCCGATAAGCTCAAGGCCGAGATCGCAAAAATGAAAAGAAGCGGGCGAATGGCCTAGCCGCTTTGCGTTCGCCATGGGAGCCGCCGCAATGACCGACTCTAAACGCACGGAAGTCCCGCGGATGCCGCGCTTGGCTCTTGCGGGCCGAGAGGTCCTCTCCGCCCTGTTTCTTGGACTGGCCTTTCTTCTGTTCTCCATCGGAGCTCTCTCGGGCCAGGATGTTCTTCGCGTCCCTCCCGCCCTCGAAGGCTTCGACGCTTTCGTCGCATCCTGCATGGACGAGCTCAAGGTCCCCGGCCTGGCCGTGGCCGTGGTCAAGGACGGCCGGCTCATCTACGCCCGCGGCTTCGGCTGGCGCGACCTGGACAAGAAGCTCCCCGTCACGCCCCGCACCCTTTTCGGCATCGGATCCTGCTCCAAGGCCTTTACCGCGACCACCATGGGCATCCTGGTCGATGAGGGCCGGCTCGATTGGGACAAGCCTGTCCGCGCCTATCTGCCCGACTTCGTCCTGGCCGACCCTGTCGCGTCCGAGCGCCTGACCCCCCGCGACCTCATCAGCCACCGGACCGGGCTGCCGCGCCATGACAACGTCTGGATCCGGACGCCGTTCACCCGGCAGGAGATCTACGAGCGCCTCCGCTTCCTGGGCTTCAACCGCGATATCCGCCAAGTCTACCAGTACAACAACCTCATGGTGATGACCGCCGGCTACCTCGTCGGCCGCATCGTCGGCGCGTCCTGGGAGGATTTCGCCCAGGCCCGCATCCTCGACCCCTTGGGCATGAGCGAGACGAATTTCTCGACCGACGTCTCCCGGCAAGCTCCCGACTTCTCCCGCTCCTACACCTTGGTCCAAGGCCAAGTCGAGGAATTTCCCTTCTACAACGCCGACGCCCTCGGCCCGGCCGGCTCGATCAACTCCAACGCCATGGACATGTCCCGCTGGGTCTTGGCCAACCTCCATAAGGGTCGCTACGGCGACGCTCTCGACAAGGCGTTGGTCTCGGAGAAGACTCTGGCCCAGATCCACGCCCCCCAGACGGTCGTCCCCGACATGCCCCGCTACGCCGAGCTCTTCTACGCTTCCTATGGCATGGGCTGGCGGATCACCGCCTATCGCGGCCACCCCCTGGTCAGCCATGGCGGGGCTATCATGGGCTTCTCGGCCCAAGTCTCGATGCTTCCCCGCGACGGCATCGGCGTGGTCCTCCTCAACAACCTCGAGGACGCGGCCCTCAACGGCCCGCTGGCCTACAACATCTTCGACCGCCTGCTGGGACTGGAGCCGGTGAAATGGATGCAGCGGGTTCGGGACGATGCCGCTCGGTCGGCCGCCGATGCCGCCCAAGCCAAGCTGGAGAAGGACAAGGATCGCAAGCCGGGCACGTCGCCGTCGCACCCGCTGGCAGACTTCGCCGGCCTCTACGAGCACCCGGCCTACGGGACGGTGGAGGTCTCGATCACGGATGGCGGCCTCCGCGCGTCTTACCACCAGCGGACCTTTGTCCTGGAGCACTTCCATTACGACGTCTTCAGGATGCGGAGCGACTGGATGGGAGTCGAATACCGCGTCGCCTTCAGCCTCGACGACAAGGGGGACATCGCCGCCCTGGAGATCCCCTTCGAGCCGAGCGTCAAGGACATCGTCTTCGTCCGCAAGCCGGCGCCGCCGGCCAACCCCTGAAACGGAGCCCCCATGAAGAGCATCCCCGTCGTCCTGACCGGATACGGAAACGTCGGCAAGGCCTTTGTCCGCCTGCTGGCCGAGAAGAAGATGGATTGCGCCCGACGCTTCGGGCTGGATTTGGACCTTAAAGCCGTTTTTCGCCGCTCCGGCGCCTGGCTGGCCGCCGGCTGCGATGACCTCGAAGCCGTGGCTTCGGATCCCGCCATCCCGATCGAATCGCATCCCGGCTGGGCCCCCGGCCTAGGCTTCGAAGCGGCCCTGCCGCGCCTCGCGCCCGGCGTCCTGGCCGAGGCGACGCCTTCAAATTGGCGGACCGGCGAGCCGCAGCTGGCTTTCCTCCACGCCGCCCTCGACGCCGGCTGGAACGTGGCTGCCGCCAGCAAGGGGGCCCTGGTCGTCGACTTCCGCGGCCTGAGCGAGAAGGCCCGGGAGAGGAAGCTGGCCCTCAAGTACAGCGGGGCCACCGCCGCCGCCCTGCCCACCCTCGATGTGGCGACGGTGGCCCTGGCCGGCTCGACCATCGAGCGGATCGACGGCATCCTGACCGGGACGACCAACTACATCCTCAGCCGCTTGGAGGCGGGGGAGAGCTTCGCCGAGGCCTTGGCCGAGGCCCAGGCCAAGGGCATCGCCGAGCCCGATCCCTCCATGGACATCGACGGCTGGGACACGGCCTGCAAGCTCCTGCTCATCGCCAACGCTGCCGCGGGAACGAGCCTGACCTTGGCCGATATGAAGGTGGAAGGCATCCGGACCGTCTCGGCCGAGATGCTCCGGACGGCCCGGGCGGAGGGGAAGGCCGTCAAGCTCCTCGGCCGGCTGACGGTCGAGGAGGACCAGGCGCGGGCAGAGGTCAAGCCCGTAGCGGTCGAGCCGTCCCATCCTCTGCATGGCATCGCGGGCACGGCCAAGGGGATCGCCTTCCTGACCGACACCATGGGCACCGTCGTGCTGACGGGCGGCAAGTCCGATCCGCGCGGCACCGCGGCCGCCATGCTCAAGGATATCATCAACATCTACCGGTGATCCGCTCGAAGCGGGCGGCGCGGCCGGGCCGGCAAGCGGTTTGACGGGCCGGCCCGTTTCTGGTATTTTGGACCGACCTTCGCGATGCTTTCCATGCGGAGAGGTGTCCGAGCGGTTTAAGGAGCGCGCTTGGAAAGCGCGTGTGCGCCGCAAGGTGTACCGCGGGTTCGAATCCCGCCCTCTCCGTTCCTTTTTCGAGTGCCGCCTACCGGCCGTCCTCCCCTAGTCCTAGGGGAGGTAGGTGGGGTAGAAACCAATAAAATCGAATCTTAAAGGCGGCACGATCCGCGCGTTGTCCCGCAGTTCCTCTTACCTGACGAGGTAGAGGGCCTCCTGCCGGGGACGGAAGAGCTTCCAGCCTTCCGGCGTGAGATAGACGGGGTCTTCCGCCATCATGGTCGCGGCCTGTCCGCCCCATTCCGGCACCGGAGTCGAGGTGTTCAGCTCCATGGCCAGATACGAGCCCAGCCGCAGCCGCTTGGGCGGCGGGGCGTCGGGACGGGGCTTCGCCGCCGCGCCCTCCGCGGGCTTGGCCCCGGGAGCCGCCGGCCTGGCGTTGATGGCCGCGCCCAGGGCATGGCCCTGGTTGCCGAGAGGGTGGGAATAGATCATGGCCGTGATGCCCCGGGCGGCCATCTCGGCCATGGTCTCGTCGGCCACCTCGGCCACGGACTTCCCGGGACGCGAGATCCTCGCCAAGGCGTCCTGCAGGGCGTTGGTGTTGGCCAGCGCCCGACGGAGTCCCTCGGGCGCCTCCGTCTCGCCCTCGCGCAGGACGTAGAGCATCTTCTGCCAGTCCGAGCTCAGTCCCATGTAGCTCAGCCCGAAATCCAGCTGGATGAGGTCGCCGCGCTCGATGACTTCGGCTTCCTTGGCCACCTGCAGGAAGCCGCGGCCGGTCTTCTCGTCGGCCGCGCCCTTGCGCTGAATGCGCAGGTCGGGCTGGAACCAAGGCCGGAGGTCGAGCTCCCCGGACCGGCTGAAGAGCCAGTTCCGGACGTCCCCGACGGTCGTCCGCCCCGGGGTGATGACCTCGTTCGAGAGGGCCCTTCGGGCCAAAGACTCGGTCACCCGGACGAGCTTCTCGTAGTGTTCGAACTCCTCGGGGAGGCGCGTGTCGAGGTAGTCCTCGATGAGAGACGCGGCGCTGACGAAGCGGCCCTCCGCCTCCGGCCCGAGCTGCTCGGCCAGGTACTTATAGGAATCGTGAGTCAGGCTCCTGGTCACGCCCCGGCGGCCGCCGATCCCGAGGGCGATGGCCTGGGGCTGATAGCGGTCGTACCATTCGCGAAGAGCGTTGCCGGAGGCGGGCGCCTCGAAGAACCGCCCGACCGCCTCCTCGCTGTATCCCGTGACGGCCAGCTTCTTCAGCCCCGCTTCCCCGGCATCGACGAAGACGAAGATGTCCCGGTTGCCGCAGTAGGGGCGGGGGGGCGCCACGAGCTCGGTCAGCGGATCGTCGTGGAACTCCTCGTTGACCACGATCCACATGCCGACCTCGTGCCGGCGCAGGAGAGGCAGAATCTGGAGATGCCGCTTGGCCAGCCAGCCCTCGCGCACCCGGATCTGCTCGGCGCGGCCGAGCAGGCTCGGGACCGCCTCGGTCGCGCCCGCCGGCCCGTCCAAGGCCGACGCCCCGACGGCCGCGAGCCCATAGGCCGCGCCGAGCGCCGCCAAGCTAAGAATGGCGAGCCTGATCCTCTGCCCTGACTTCTGTCTCATGACGTCTCCTTTCACCGCCGCGGCGGGGGGATTCCGGACGCTCCCCACGATATCCGCGGCCTCCTTTTCAGTCAATGGAAAGGCTTGTAGTATAATTCTGCCGGTCTCGATTCGAACAAGGAGCCAGCCAAGATGAACACCAAGCAGTACATCGCCGTCGAGGACAAGTACGGCGCCCACAACTACCACCCCCTGGACGTCGTCATCGACAAGGCCAAGGGCATCTGGGTCCAGGACGTTGACGGCCGCAAGTACCTCGACTGCCTGAGCGCCTATTCGGCCGTGAACCAGGGCCACAACCATCCCCGCATCATCAAGGCCCTCATGGCCCAAGCCCGCCGGGTGACCCTGACTTCGCGCGCCTTCCGCAACGACCAATGGCCGCTGATGGCCAAGGAGCTCTGCCAGATGGCCGGCTTCGGCATGGTCCTGCCCATGAACTCCGGGGCCGAAGCGGTCGAGACCGCGGTCAAGGCGGCCCGCATGTGGGGCTACCAGAAGAAGGGTATCCCCTCCGACCAGGCTGAGATCATCGTCTGCCAGAACAATTTCCACGGCCGGACGACCACGGTCATCAGCTTCTCCACCGAGCCGCTCTACCGCAAGGACTTCGGGCCCTTCACGCCCGGTTTCACCGTCATTCCCTTCGGCGATGACGAAGCCCTGGAGAAGGCCATCACCCCCAACACCGCCGCCTTCCTGGTCGAGCCCATCCAGGCCGAAGCCGGCATCCTCATCCCATCCCCCGGCTATTTGAAGCGGGTCCGCGAGATATGCACCCGGCACAACATCCTCTTCATCGCCGACGAGATCCAGACCGGCCTCGGCCGCACCGGCAAGCTCTTCGCCTTCCAGCACGAGGGCGCCAAGCCCGACATGGTCGTCATCGGCAAGTCGCTGGGCGGGGGCTGCATCCCCGTCTCGGCCGTCCTGGCCGACGAGGCCGTCCTGGGCGTCTTCAAGCCCGGCTCGCACGGCTCGACCTTCGGCGGCAATCCGCTGGCCTGTGCCGTGGCCCGCGAAGCCCTGCGGGTGATCAAGGAGGAAAAGCTGGTCGCCAACGCGGCCAAGATGGGCGTCTACTTCACCAAGAAGCTGAAGACCCTCAAGAGCCGCCACATCAAGGAGGTCCGCGGCCTGGGCCTGCTGATCGGCGTTGAGCTGCATCCCGAGGCCGGCGGCGCCCGCCGCTTCTGCGAGGCCCTGGCGGCCTCGGGGTTGCTGTGCAAGGAGACCCACGACAACGTCATCCGCTTCGCCCCGCCGCTCATCATCGGGGCCAAGGATCTCGATTGGGCCTTCGATCGGATCCGCGACGTCTTCGCCAAGCTGGAAAGCTGAGGGAGCCTCCATGTCCAAGCCGCGACGCACCTATCGCTCGATGCCCCCGGAGAACGCCGTCGCCCGCCGCGACTTCTTCAAGGTCGGCGGCGCCGTGGGCGCCGGACTGATCATGTCCAGCCGCAGCCTGCTGGCCGCCCAGCAGCAGACTCAGGGCCAGCAGCCGCCGGCCAAGCCCGCGGCCCCCGCCCCCAAGCCCAAGCCGAAGACCAATATCGACGAGGCCCTCAAGGTCCCCCGCACGAAGTGGAGCCTGCCCGGGCCGTTCCCCGGCCGGGTCGTCGAGGTGTATGATCCCGCGGCCATGCCCGAAGGGCAAGTCAACGCACCTGTGGTCAAGGCCATGGTCGAGAAGGGGATCCAGAAGCTGACCGGCAAGAGCCTCAAGAAGAGCTTCGGCCTGTTCTTCACCAAGAAGGACATCGTCGGCCTCAAGGTCAATCCGGTCGGCCCGGGCCTCATCAGCACCCGGCTCGAGGTGGTCGATGCCGTCATCGACTGGCTCGTCTCCTGCGGACTGCCCAAGAAGAACATCATCATCTGGGACCGCTTCGACTTCATGCTCCGGGACGCCGGCTACACCCCCGAGCGCTTCCCCGGTATCGCCATCGAGGGCCTGCAGACCATGGACGAGGCGGCCGCCGAGGGCAAGACCCAGGACAACAGCAAGTGGCTGAGCCCGGACGGCCATCACGTCAGCGAGGCCAGCTTCGACCAGGAGGTCTTCTACTGGGCCGACGTGGAGGGCCCCAAGGACCTGCCGTACCTCAACCAACATGTCTTCAACGGCAAGCACTCCTACTTCGGCAAGCTCCTGACCAAGAAGCTGACCAAGATTATCAACCTTCCGGTGTTCAAGAACACCGGCAACGCCATCTCCATGGCCACCAAGAATATCGGCTACGGCGCCGTCTGCAACACCAACCGGCTGCACGCGCCGCTGTTCCTGGACGTCTGCGTCGAGGTGCCGGCCTTCTGGCCGGTGCGCGACAAGATGGTCCTCAACATCACCGACGGCCTCCGCTCGCAGTACGACGGCGGACCGGACAAGAACGCCAAGTTCGCCTACATCGACAACCGGCTGTACTTCGCCTCCGACCCCTTCGCCCTGGACATGATCTGCCACAACAAGATCGTGGCCAAGCGCAAGGAGATGAAGGTGGCGGTCAACGAGAATCCACGCTTTACGGAATATCTGCGCTACGCCGAGAAGCTGGGTCTGGGCGTCGCCGACCCGGCCAAGATCGCGCATGTCAAGATCGGGTAAGGCCTGAGGGCGGGCTTCCCATTGATCAGGAGCTTCTAGGAGGGGCGGGATGAGGCGCGCGGCCTGGATCGCGGTCCTGCTCGCGGCGCTGCCGGCGATGGGGCTCGCGCGGGGCGAGGGGGCCGCGACGGGACAGATTGTCGCTTCCGATGCTCCGGTGCCCGGCCCGTCCTTCGCCCCCGGTTGGGTCAAGGTCGGCGCCATGCGGGCGTTTACTGGGCAAGACCTCTTCAACCAGATTGACGGCGGGGCCGAGCTGTTCCTGGAATTCGGCTTCATCAAGCTCCGGCTCCAGGCCTACGCTCGGGGCAAGGCCGAGCTGACCCTGAACGCCTACGAGATGGAAAGCGCGGCCTCGGCCTTGGGCATCTACCTGATGAAGATGGGCCGGGAGACGCCGTTCGCCGAGATCAAAGCCCGCAACTCCAGCGAGGATGCCCAGATGACCATCCTGAAGGGCCGCTGGTTCGTCCAAGTCGACAACATGGGCGACGAGCCGGCGGGCAGGTCCGAGGCCGTCGCTTTGGCCAACGCTTTCCTGGCGGGGATTCCTGATGAGGCGGCCGTCTCGCCTTTGGCTTCGCTCCCGCGCGAGGACATTGTCCCGGGCTCGGAGCGATGGGTCCGGGGACCTTACGGATTGCAGCCCTATTTCACTTTTGGCGAGGGCGACATCCTCTCGCAAGGCGGCAAGGTCTTTGGCGCCTTGGCCGAGTACAAGTCCCCCGGCGGAGAGACTTGCTCCCGGCTGATTGTCCGCTATCCAACGCCCGAGGCCGCAGCCGCGGCCCTGGCCTATCTACGGGCCAATCTGGACCCCTACCTGAAGATCACGGCGGAGCGGCCCGACGGCTTCGACTATATGGACTTCCAGTCGAAGAAGGGGAGCGTCGTCCTCAAGAACGCCCAGCTCGATCTCCGCTTCAAGGTCGCATCCTGATCTCGCCCGTGTGCCGACCTTGACCGTCCGAGTCCTAATGAGTTAGCCTTATTCGCCGGGAGACGGGTGTTCGAGAAGAGAGGGGAACGATCATGAAATCGATGGCCGGCGTCGTCCTCTTGGCCGTCTTCGCCCTCGTTGTGTTCGCCCCCGTCGACGGCGCCGCCGTGCGGCGCTCGGACCAGATACAGGCGATCGCGGCATCGTCGGTTCCCGTCTGGTCGATACAACTTCGATACCCGGGAGACGTGAGTCCCGAACAGACAAAGGTAGCCCCGATCAGCGATGGCGGGGCTTATTTTGCCTACGAGGCCGACGAGTTCGATCCGCCCGATTGCAATTCCTACTGGCCGGTCATCTGCCGGCTCGATGCGCGCGGCCGCGTTCTCTGGCACAAGGAGCTCCGGGGGATCAGGGAATCCTCCTCTGTGGGCGTCCGCCTCATTACTGCCTCCGACGGTGGTTGTCTTTACGTCGCGGATCAGCGCACTCCAGCCCTGGTCGTCAAGCTGTCGGGAGCCGGCCAAGTTCTTTGGGCCAAGACCTACTCTATTACGGGCAGGAGCCTGGGAGTCCTGTTCGCCGCGCCGGGTCCCAGCGGAGATTTCTACCTGGCCTGTTCGGTCGACACAGGGGCCAGTTTCGCCATGGCCCGCGTCGACTCGTCGGGAGAGCCGCGCTGGTGCCGCTTGGTCACGTCCGGCCTCGGGACTGGCCATCTGAAATCAATGACCGGCGCCGGCGGCGGCGTATTCCTGGCGGGCGTTTTGGATTCGTACGATGGCTTTTGGGCGGCTGCCTTGGACTCCGAAGGCGGCCTCTCGTGGATGAAAGGGTATGCCGTGGACTCTTTCATGTCCTTGTCCGGAGCTTTCGAGCGCGAGGATTGCGGCTTTATTGTGGGCCTGAGCTTTCATAAGCCGTCGCCCCAATGGTGGGTTGCCGGGGCGATGCGCCTCGATAGGAACGGGGACGCCGTCTGGTGCCGGTCCTTCGACGGCGAGTACACCGTCTTTAGGCGGGCTTCCGACGATGGAGGGGATTGGGTTTTGACCCAGACCCGAGGCCTCCAAAAGCTCCTTCCCGACGGGAGATCGGCGGCGACGTATCCCGTCTCTTTCCAAGGCTCCCTTGCCTCTGCCGGAGCGGCTGCTGAAGGCGGGTTCTTTCTGGCCGCCCGAGACGGCCTCGTCAAGACCGATGCGCAGGGATGGGTCGAGAGCTGCGCTCCGACTTCCGGAACGGGGGCGGGCACCCTTCCGGAGCCGTTCGCGCCCCAATCCGTCGGCGCCGTCCTCTCCGATCTCGTCCTGATCGGCAGTCCGGCGGACATTGTCGCCACGATGGCTCCCTTGACGATCTCGCTTGTCTGCCGGGACCCGAACTACGTGTACTTGAACATGAAATCGACCGAGGGTGGCACGATCGTTCCCCCGGCGGGGCTCACGGGATACCCGAAGGGGACTTCCGTCGCGATCCAGGCGGCGGCCGCGGATTTTTATGAGTTTTCCGGGTGGGAAGGCGACGTCCCTGAAGAGCAGCGGACGCTCTCATCCTTCAACCTAGCAATGGACGGCGATAAGACCTTACTGGCGCGGTTTCTCAAGATTCAAGCTCCCCTGAATCTCACGGGGAACCGGCTCCGCAGCGCCATGCGGCCCTGGGCTTTCGACGCGCTGACCTGGACTCCCCATCCCGAGAACATGAACATCGAGAGCTACCGCGTCTTCGCCGTCCGTGACGGGATCGAGACGCTATTGGGCGAGACGCCGGCCGCCTTTTGCCAATATGTCCATCGCCGGGCCTCTCCGGGCGAAGCCGCTTCTTACACCGTCTGTGCCGTCACGGCTTCGGGGCGTGAAGGATACCGGGCTACGATCGAAGTCCGCTAGCCATTATGAAGGCTGATCCGCCCCAGGGGGAGTCTCTTTGCCGACGCAGGACTCTGGGGTGAGGGTGGTTTCGGTGCCGTCGCGGCAGAAGGCTCAACCTGACGGCCGCATGGCCCTTAGGGTTACGGCCGTTGCGGCCGCCAGGATGACCGCTCCGCCGAGAAGCGTGCGCAGCGACGGGACTTCGCCCAGGAAGGCCAGGGCCAGGGCGATGCCGTAGACCGGCTCCAGCGAGGCGATGATGCTGGCCGTCCGGGCCGGGATGGACCTCATCCCCTCGATGAAGAGGGTGTGGGCGCCGGCCGTGCAGACGATGCCGAGGACGGCCAAGAGGCCGATGTCGGAGGCCGAGAGCACGGGCCGGATGATGAGAAGCGCCGGCAGAAGGGCCAGAGTCGCGAAGAAGTCCTGGCGGAAGGCGATGGTGACGCTGTCCCAGCGGGCCGTCAGACGGCGGTTGAGGATGCTCAAGACGGCAAAGGTCAGACCGGCGCCCAGGCCGAGGACGACGCCCCGCAGCACGCTCTCGGCCCACGAGAAGCGGGGGACGATCAGGAAGACGCCCAGCAGGCAGAGCCCGGCGAAGGCGAGGGCGGGCGGATCGATGCGCTTTCTCTCCGCGATCGGCTCGAGGATGACCGTGAAGACCGGAAAGCTCGAGTAGGAGAGCAGCCCGACGGCCACGGTCGAGACCTGGATCGAGAGAAAGAAGAGCGTCCAATGGGCGGCCAGGAGGATTCCGAGCCCGAGGAAAAGCCAGTCATCCGATCGGGGGGGGGCCTTGAGAGGGATCGGATGAGCCGGTCGGCGGCGTAGCGCCAGAAAAGGGCCCAGGACCAGACTGGCGAAGAAGACCCGGCCGAAGACGATGAGGAAAGGGGAGAGGTTCAGCCATTTGCCGAACAGGCCGGCCAAGCCGAACAGCGCCACGGCGCCGTGGATCTCGAGCAGGCGGCCGCCGAGGCCCGGCGGGCTTTCCGCCGTCACCGCAGGAGCCCCGCGAGATAGAAGATCCCCAGCAGCAGGGGCTGATGGATGAGATAGATCCACAGCGAATAGCGGCCGGCGGCGTTGATGACCGGAACGGGGCGGCCCCAGGGAAGCAGGCTCTTGCGGGGCGCGTAGAAGCGCTTGCCGATGGCCGCGCCGGCTAGAAAGACGGCCAGCCAGGGCAGGAGCGGAAAGTAATCGAAGGACGAGAACGTGTCGCTGTGGACTCCGATAGCCAGGAGCCAGTCCGTATGTATGGGGGTGTTCTTCAGCAGAACGGGCAGGGCTAGACTGGCGGCGATCACGATGGCGGCAGCGCCGAGGCAGGCGAGGGGCCCGGCCTTCTCCAGAGTCAGCCCGTAGAACAGGATGCAGAGGGCCAGACAGTGGAGGATGCCGAAGAGGATGACCTCCTCGGGCGCGAAGAGGTAGCTGGCCCCGGTCACCAGCAGAGCCGCCGCCAGCAGCCTCAAGCCGCGACGGATATTGCTCCGGGTTAGGCTGGTGCTGATGCCGCAGAGGACGACGAAGGTCCCGGCGAAGAAAGCCACGGCCGCCTGGAACGGGCCCGACAGGAGGTCGAAGTCGATGCCCAGGACGCGGCGGACGCCGGCCAGCTCGGTCAGGTCGTAGCCGAAGTGGTACAGGACCATCAGGAGGATGGCGACGCCGCGCAGGAAGTCGATCTCCCAGATGCGCGCCTCCCGTCTGGAACGGCGGGCGCTTTGTTCGGTCGGAGACGGCGACGCGGCGGGGGCGGACATCGGATCGGATGGGGACATGAACAGCTCCGGCCGGATTATAGCGAGTTGAGAGGCCGGACTCCAGGCCCCGGCGCGGCGAAATAGGCTTTGCGGGGGCGGAAGCATTTGTGTTAATCTATCCCGTTCCTGAAAAGAGGGATCGCCCTGCTCCAAGGGAAGCGCAAAGAGCATGCAATACCTGGTTTACGCCCGGAAGTACCGGCCTAAGACGTTCGAGGAGATGATCGGCCAGAAGGCCGTCGTCCGGACCCTCCAGAACGCCATCACCGGCCACCGGGTGGCCCAGGCTTATCTCTTCTCGGGCATGCGCGGCGTCGGCAAGACGACCGCCGCCCGCATCCTGGCCAAAGCCCTCAACTGCGAGAAGGGCCCGACTCCGACCCCCTGCAACGTCTGCGAGACCTGCCGCGAGATCGACGAGGACCGCTCCCTGGACGTCCTGGAGATCGACGGCGCCTCGAACCGCGGCATCGACGACATCCGCCAGCTGCGCGACTCGGTGCGCTACAAGGCCATCCGCAGCCGGACCAAGGTCATCTACATCGATGAGGTCCACCAGATCACCAAGGACGGCTTCAACGCCCTCCTGAAGACCCTCGAAGAGCCGCCGCCGCAGACGGTCTTCATCTTCGCCACGACCGAGTTCCACAAGGTCCCGGCCACCATCGTCTCCAGATGCCAGCACTTCGAGTTCAAGCGCGTCTCGCAACGCGAGATCGTCAACCATCTTTCCGTCATCGCCGGCAAGGAGGGATTGACCGTCAGCCCGTTCGGCCTGGGCCTGATCGCGGAGGCCTCCGACGGCTCGATCCGCGACGCCCAGAGCCTGCTGGACCAGGCCGTGGCCTTCTGCGGCGAGTCCATCGGCGACGCCGAGCTGAAGGAGATCCTGGGCGTCGTCAGCCGCGACCTGCTGTTCGCCTTCTCCGCGGCCGTGGCGGACGGGCGGGCCGACCAGATCTTCGGTTTAACCGACCGGGTAGTCGAGGCCGGGCACGATCTGCGGGCCTTCTACAAGGATTTGGTTCTCCATTTCCGCAACCTGCTCCTCGTCCGGACCGTCGACGCGCCCCAAGACCTGCTCCTATTCACGGCCGAGGACATGGCCCGGCTCAAGGCCGAGGCCGAGAAGGCCGGCCCGGACGACTGGCTGCGGCGCCTGCAGGCTCTCCAGGCGGCCGAGGGCGGGCTCAAGTTCGCCTCCCATCCCCAGATCTACTTCGAGACCGTCCTTGTCCGGCTCTGCCACTTCCGACGCCTGGCCGCCCTGGAAGACATCCTGCGCGAGGTCGAGATCCTGAAGGCCGGGGCCGGCGACGGCGATCCGCGGCGGGGCGTGCCCGCGGCCCCGCCCCGGACCGCGCCGCGCATGACGGCCGTCCCCACGGCCACCCTGCGCTCCGAGCCGCGCCCGGCGGTCCCGGCGCCCGCCGCCCCGCCGGCCCGGCCCTCGGTCGCGGCGGCCTTCCGGCCGAAGGCGCCGGGGGCCCCTTCCGAGCCGAAGCCCCCGGCCGCGGACCCGGAGCAGGAGCGGCTGCTCAAGGACCCCTCGCTGCGCCAATTCGTGGACAAGTTCAAGGCCCGCGTCGTCGCGGCGGAAGCCCCGCCCAAGCCGCCCCAGGAGGAAAGCTGACGCCATGAAGGGACTCGGCGATCTGAACAAGATGCTCAAGACGGCCAAGGAGATGCAGGAGCGCATGCAGAAGGAGCTGTCTGCGATGCGGATCGAGGGCAGCTCCGGCGGCGGCATGGTCGTCCTTACGGTGGACGGCCACAAGAACCTGCTGGCCCTCAAGCTCGATCCGGAGGTCGTCAACAAGGACGACATCGCCATGCTCCAGGACCTGGTCGTGGCCGCCTTCAACGACGCCGCCGCCAAAGTCGACGAGCAGATGGCCGACAAGCTCGGAGCCCTGGGCGCCGGGCTGAAGATGCCGGGGCTGTCCTGATGGCCGAGGCCGCGCCCCAGCCCCTGGACCGCCTCATCGAGGAGCTGCGGCGCATTCCCAGCATCGGAGCCAAGACCGCCCAGCGGATCGCCTTCCACATCCTGGCCCGGCCCGAAGCCGAGGCCGAATCCCTGGCCGAGGCCATCCGCGAGGTCAAGAAGAGCCTCTTCGCCTGCTCCGTCTGCAACAACATCACCCACGTCGACCCCTGCCCCTACTGCTCGGACGGCCGCCGGGCCGACGACGTGCTGTGCGTGGTCGAGGAGCCGTTCAACATCGGCACCATCGAGAAGACGGGCATCTTCCATGGCCGCTACCACGTCCTGCTGGGCGCCCTGGCCCCCCTCAAGGGCGTCGGGCCGGAGGATCTCAAGCTGGACAAGCTCGTCCGCCGGCTCTCGGCCGGGACCTTCCAAGAGGTCATCATCGCCACCAATCCGACCGCGGACGGCGAGGCGACGGCCCACTTCCTGGTCCGCATGCTGCGCGGCCTGCCCCTGCGGCTGACCCGGCTGGCCATGGGCCTGCCGGTGGGGTCCGATATCGACTACGCCGACCAGGTGACCATGCGCAAGGCCCTGGAAGGCCGCACCGAGATGAAAGACTAGACCGGTCCGCATAAAATCACGCGCCGCCGAGCGCGGCGACAAGAGGAGTGTCCGATGAAGAAAAACTTCAAAACGATCGACGGAAACACGGCCGCGACCCACGTCGCCTACGCGTATTCCGAAGTGGCCGCCATCTACCCGATCACCCCGTCCTCGACGATGGGCGAGCTGGCGGACGAGTGGTCCGCCCAGGGCCGCAAGAACATCTGGGGCCAGAAGGTCGACGTCGTCGAGATGCAGTCCGAGGGCGGGGCCTCCGGCGCGGTCCACGGCTCGCTGTCGGCCGGCGCCCTGACCACGACGTTCACCGCCTCGCAGGGCCTCATGCTGATGCTGCCCAATATGCACAAGATCGCCGGCGAGATGCTGCCGACGGTCTTCCTGGTCTCGGCCCGCTCGCTGGCCGCCCAGTCGCTGTCCATCTTCGGCGACCATAGTGACGTCATGGCCGCCCGCAACACCGGCTTCGCCATGACCTGCGCCGGCTCCGTCCAGGAGGCCCAGGACCTGGCCATCGTGGCTCACCTGGCCACTCTCCGGACGCGCATCCCCTTCCTCCACTTCTTCGACGGCTTCCGGACGTCGAACGTGGTCGAGAAGGTCGACCAGGTCTCCTACGAGACCCTGGCCGGCCTGTTCGAGCCCCAGTACCTGGACGACTTCCGCCGCCGCTCGCTCAATCCCGAGCGGCCGATGATGAAGGTCGGCCAGCAGAACCCCGACGTCTACTTCCAGGGCCGCGAGACGACCAACAACGACTACCTGGCCGCGCCCGCCCTGGTCCAGCAGTACATGGACAAGGTGGCCGGGGCCATCGGCCGCCAGTACCACCTGTTCGATTACTTCGGTTCCCCCGAGGCCGAGAACATCATCATCATGATGGGCTCCGGCGCCGAGACGGCCGAGGAGACGATCAACTTCCTCAACGCCCGCGGGGCCAAGCTGGGCCTGGTCAAGGTCCGCCTCTACCGGCCTTTCGACGCCGCCGCCCTGGCCGCCGCCCTGCCCAAGACGGTCAAGCGCATCGCCGTCCTCGACCGGACCAAGGAGCCCGGCTCCATCGGCGAGCCGCTCTATCTGGACGTGGTCGTGGCCCTGGAAGGCCGCGGCCTCAAGATCATCGGCGGCCGGTACGGCCTGTCCTCCAAGGAGTTCACCCCGGCCATGGTCAAGGCCGTCTACGACCACCTGGCCGGCCCGGCCCGCCACGGCTTCACGGTCGGCATCCACGACGACGTCAGCCACACCTCCATCCCGGTCGGCCCGGTGCTGGACACCGAGCTGCCGGGCACGGTCCGCTGCAAGTTCTGGGGCTACGGCTCGGACGGCACCGTCGGGGCCAACAAGAACTCCATCAAGATCATCGCCGACAACACCGAGATGTACGGCCAGGGCTACTTCCAGTACGACTCCAAGAAGTCGGGCGGAGTGACCATCTCCCACCTCCGCTTCGGGAAGCAGCCCATCCAGTCGCAATACTTCCTGAACACCGTCGACTTCGTGGCCCTTCACAAGCCCTCCTATATCGGCCGCCTGGACATCCTGGAGGGCATCCGCGAGGGCGGCACCTTCCTGCTCAACTCGGACTGGAAGGCCTCCGAGGTCTTCGAGAACCTGACCGAGGACATGCAGAGGACGATCATCGACAAGAAGGTCAAGGTCTTCACCATCGACGCCCTCAAGATGGCCGGCGAGCTGGGCCTGGGCCTGCGCATCAACTCCATCATGCAGGCCTGCTTCTTCAAGCTCTCGGGCGTCCTGCCCGAGGCCGAGGCCATCGCCCTGATGAAGAAGGCCGTCGAGAAGACCTACGGCCGCAAGGGCGAGGCCGTGGTCAAGATGAACTGGGACGCCATCGACCGGGCCGCGACCGGCCTGGAGGCCGTCCCCGTCCCGGACAAGATCACCGCGTCCGCGCCCCGGCTCAAGCTCATCCCCGACGACGCCATCGCCTTCGCCAAGGAGGTCATCGACCCGGTGACTCGGTTCAAGGGCGACGACCTGCCCGTGTCCAAGATGCCCTTCGACGGGGCCATCCCCACGGCTACCTCCCGGCTGGAGAAGCGCGGCATCGCCACCACCGCGCCCCTGTGGCTGCCGGCGAACTGCACCCAGTGCAACCAGTGCTCGTTCGTCTGCCCCCACGCCACCATCCGGGCCAAGCAGATCGCTCCAGCCGACCTGAAGGGAGCGCCGGAGGGATTCGCCGTCCTCAAGTCCAACACCAAGAACGACCGCGGCCTGCAGTACCGGGTCCAAGTCTACATCGAGGACTGCTGCGGCTGCGGCTCCTGCGCCAACGTCTGCCCGGCCAAGAACAAGGCCCTGGTCATGACCCCCATCGCTGAGCTGCGCGCGGCCGGCGAGGGCGCCAAGGCCGAGTACTTCGACAAGCTGCCCGACAACGTCCTGGACGGGATCAAGCCCGAGACGCTCAAGGGCAGCCAGTTCCTGCGCCCCCTGTTCGAGTTCAGCGGCGCCTGCGCCGGCTGCGGCGAGACGCCCTACGTCAAGCTGGCCAGCCAGCTCTTCGGCGACCGGATGATCATCGCCAACGCCACCGGCTGCTCCTCCATCTACGGCGGCACCTTCCCGACCTCGCCTTACTGCGTCAACGCCGAAGGCAAGGGCCCGGCCTGGGGCAACTCGCTGTTCGAGGACAACGCCGAGTACGGCTTCGGCATGCGCCTGGCGGTCGACGCCAACCGGCGCCTGCTGGCGGCCTCGATCGAGGCGGCCCTGGCGGCGGGCGTCGCCCCGGCTCTCACGGAAGCCCTGACCAAGATGAAGGCCGTCTGGGGCAAGGTCGACGACGAGGCCAAGGCGGCCGCCAAGGCCGTCCGCGAGGCCCTGCCGGCGGCCCTCAAGGCCGAGGGCGCGGCCAAGCCCCACCTGGCCAAGATCGACGAGCTCAAGGACTTCCTGGTCGAGAAGAGCGTCTGGTGCATCGGCGGCGACGGCTGGGCCTACGACATCGGCTATGGCGGCCTGGACCACGTCCTGGCCTCCAACCGCAACGTCAACGTCCTGGTCCTTGACACCGAGGTCTACTCCAACACCGGCGGCCAGGCCTCCAAGTCCACCCCGACTGGATCGGTGGCTAAATTCGCCGCCTCGGGCAAGAAGACCTCCAAGAAGGACCTCGGGCGGATGGCCATGACGTACGGCTACGTCTACGTGGCCTCGGTGGCCATGGGCGCCAATATGAACCAGTGCCTCAAGGCTTTCCAGGAAGCCGAGGCCTTCGACGGACCTTCGATCATCATCGCCTACTCGCCCTGCATCAACCACGGCATCGACATGAGCAAGTCCCAAGCCGAGGAGAAGCTGGCCGTCGATACCGGGTACTGGATCCTGTACCGGTACAACCCGGCCCTGGCCAAGGAAGGCAAGAATCCGCTCCAGCTCGACTCGCGCGAGCCGAAGATGGAGTACGAGGCCTTCCTGAAGAACGAGGTCCGCTACCGAACCCTGGTCCAGCAGTATCCCGATCAGGCCAAGGTGCTCTTCGCTCGGGCCGCCGACGAGGCCAAGAAGCGCTACGAGACCTACAAGAAGATGGCGGAGTAAGCTCCGCGTTCCGCCGGCTCCATACGGCCGCTCCGGGGAAACCCGGGGCGGCCGTTTTCGTTTTCGGCGGCCCAGGCCGCGATGGATCCGATCCATGGGGCATCGTCGGCGAAAGAGGCGCGGTCTCGGATCGATTGGACAAGAACGGCGCCCCGCCTTACATTGTCCCCATGAGGGAAAAAAGAGCGGGCAAGATCGGCTTGTGCATGGGATGGGCGGCTTGGCTGGCGCTCGGGCTTTCCGCGGGGCGGCAGGAGACGAGGCCGGAAAAGGCTTGGACCTGGCCGATGTCGACGCCCGAGTCGCAAGGCTTGGACCCGGCGGCCCTGGCAGAGGCGGCCGAGATCATTCGGGCCGGCGTCCTCTATCCCAAGGTCCATGCCCTGCTGGTCATCCGTCATGGCGTCCTGGCTTTTGAAGAGTATTTCAATGGGGCCAAGGCCGAAGGGCTCCATGCGCTGCAATCCGTGTCCAAGAGCTTCACTTCAGCTCTAATCGGCATGGCCCTGGCCCGCGGCGAGATTAAAAGCCTGGACGAGAGAGTCCTGGACTTCTTCCCGGGCCTGGAAGGGATCGCCAACCTGGACGACCGCAAGCGGGCCATCCGTGTGCGGGACCTCCTGACCATGCGCTCGGGGACGGACTACCATGAGAACGGCGAATCTTCGCCCCATGAGCAGCTGAATCGGCTCTACCGGGGCTGGGACAAGTTCTACCTGGACCGACCGATGGTCCAGCCGCCCGGGATAGGCTTCCAATACGATTCGGGCGGAGTCATCCTGCTGTCTTCCATCCTCAAGGCTCGGACGGGGATGCACGCTGACGTCTATGCGGCCAAGCATCTCTTCCCGGCCCTGGGCATCACGAAGTGGTATTGGCACCGCAATGCCGAGGGCCATACTCATGCCGGAGGCGGCCTGACCTTGACGGCCCGAGACATGGCCAAGCTGGGCCAGCTCTACTTAAACAAGGGCCGCTGGGGCGGCGTCCAGGTCCTGCCCGCCTCCTGGGTCGAGGAGTCGTTCCGGATGCACGTCGACCTGACGGTTCCCGGGCAGCCGCCCGCGGGCTACGGGTATCTCTGGTGGATCCTGGCGCCGGATCCCCGCGGGAACGGCCGCGATCTCGTCTTTGCGGCCCGCGGCCGCTTCGGCCAGTACATCTTTGTCGTCCCCGAGCACGATATGGTCGTGGCCATCCAGGCGCAGACCCAGCCGGGAATCGAGCAGAACAAGCTGATGCAGCTCTTTTACGACCGGATTCTTACAGCCGTCCGCCGTTGAAGGGCCGAGTATTCTGGTACAATAGGGGTCATCGACCGGGAGGGAATATGACCACACGCAGGGAGTTCATCAAAGCGGCGGCGGTTTTAGCCGGAGGAACGGCTCTGTCCGGATGCGCGGGAGGCCTTCGTCATGCGGGTGTCGGAGACCTGTCGAGTCCGGCGGCCCGAAGCCGCGTGGTTTCGGTTGCCGCCGACGACATGTTGGCCGAGACTCGCTACAATCCGGCGGCCGTCGGCCGGGCTTTCGCGGCCGGGATGAGGGAGCTGACGGGCCAGAAGACCGAGGCGGACGCCTGGGCCTCGCTCTTTTCTCCGGATGACGTGGTCGGGATCAAGATCAACTGCCTGGGCGCCCCGCGCGTCTCCTCCTCGGTCGAGTCCATCCGGGCCGTGGCGGCCGGCCTCCAATCAGCCGGCGTCAAGGAGAACGCCATCATCGTGTGGGATCGCCTGGACCGCGAGTTCCAAAGGACGGGTATGACCCTGAACAAGGGGCCGGTCGGGATGCGGGTCATGGGCACATCCACCCAGGGCGAGTCGATCCTGCCTTGGGTGGAGGGCTACGACCGGGAGGCCTTCATTTCGCTGGCGGATGGGACGCTGAAGAGGTTCCACGAGCTGGTGCGCGGCGATTTCCTGGCCACGGCCTCCTACCGGGAGATCTTCAACTCCATCACCTGGCTGTGGATGCTGGCCCGCATGAAGGACGATCGGGCCGCCGCTTTCGAGCCGGAGCTGCGCCGTCTCTACACCGCCTATGACGACCGCGAGGGTGTGCGCAAGATTGCCGCGGCGGTGGCCGACAAGTTCGAGGGTGTCGTCATCCCGGACGAGGACAAGTCGTGCTTCTCCCGCATCGTCAGCCGGGATATCACCAAGCTGGTCAACATCGCCGTCCTCAAGCACAACGAGGACAGCGGCGTCACCTGGGCCCTGAAGAACATCGCCTTGGGTGTGACCACCAACAAGGTCCGCTTCCACATCGATTACTGCGCCAAGGCCATTCCAGCCATCCTGTCCCACGCCTGCTTGAAAGACAAGATGGTCCTCCACGTCGGCGAGGCGGCCAAGATCTCGACCGTCAGCGTGGCCGGAACCCATCTGGCGACCGACAACCGGATCTTCTTCAGCCGCGACCCGGTCGCCCTGGATCGGCTGGGCCTCGACATCCTCGAGGACAAGCGCCGGGCCCAGGGCCTGGAGTCGATTCGGGCCATCGCCACCCACGTCGCATCCTCGGCGGCGGCGGGTTTGGGGACGGACGACTTGTCACGCATCGATCTGCGGGAGCTGAGGGTTTAGCTCCGACCGGCCTTTGACAGGCCCGGACGGCGAACGATAGAATGCGGCCGAACCCGGCCCCCGCGGCTGGGGATTTCGGAGAAGGGGAGGCGGCCCGATGACCATCGACGGAAAGCGCGAGGGGGAGCGGGTGATCGTCACGATCGGCGGGCGCATGGACGCCGTGTCCGCTCCCGAGTTCGAAAAGAGCTGCGAGTCCTGGCTGGCCGAGGGCGCCGCTTCCTTCGTCATCGATCTGGCCGGCCTAGACTACATCAGCAGCGCGGGATTGCGCAGCCTCCTCGTCCTGGCTAAGAAAACCGCCGCCCGCAAGGGGCGGGTGGCCATCGCCGCGGCCCGCGATGTGGTCAAGGAAGTCTTCGCTATCTCCGGATTCGCGGCCATCTTCCCCATGGCGGACTCCGTCGAGGCCGCCCTCGGCCTGCTCTAGAGGCGCGGGGGGAACGGCCTTGCCCACTCTTCGGCTTCCGGCCCGCCTGGAATCCCTGGAAGCGATCCTGTCCTTCGCCGCGGAGCAATGCGCCGCCGCCGGCTTCAGCCCGATCCGGAGAAGCGAGATCCAGCTGGTCGTGGAGGAGGCCGTCGTCAACGTCATCCACCACGCCTACGCGGAGGCGCCGGGCGAGGTCGAGCTGCGCTGGGAGGCCCAGGGGGCGCCGGGATGGTTTCGCTTGGAGATCGCGGACGCCGGGCGGCCTTTCGATCTTCTCTCCGCCCCTTCGCCGGATCTGATCTCCGGCCTCGGGGAGAGGCCCGTCGGCGGCCTGGGCGTCCACTTCATCCGCAGCCTGGTCGATGCGGCGGAATCGCGGCGGGAGGGCGATCGCAACATCCTGCGGCTGGTCGTCGGCCCGGAGCGGCCGCCCGCCGGACCGGACGGCGGCGAGGACGACCTCCGCTTCCCCCTGGCCTCGATGAACCGGGAGACCCACGCCAAGGGGGAAGTCCTGTTCAAAGCCGGCGACAAGGCCGACAAGATGTACTACGTGGCCCGCGGCTCGCTCCTCCTGCCCGAGATAGGCAAGACGGTGGCGGAAGGCGAGGTGATCGGCGAGATGGGCATCCTCTCGCCCTTCCACGCCCGCACGGCCTCCGCGGTCTGCGCCGAGGACTTGGAAGCCTACACCCTCGGCAAGGACGACGTCATCCGCCTGTTCAACGAGGACCCGGCCCTGGCCTTCCGCCTGGTCCACCTCTGCATCAAGCGCTTCATCGAGAACCTGCGGGCCGAGACCGAAGCCAAGGAGCGCATTCAGAGCGAGCTTCGCATCGCCCGCGACATCCAGGCCAGCATGCTGCCGCGCGTCTTCCCGCCCTTTCCGGGCCGGACCGACTTCGATATCTTCGCGATCATGGAGCCGGCCAAAGAGGTCGGCGGGGACTTCTATGACTTCTTCCTCATCGACGAGCGGAGGCTGGGCGTTTTGATCGGGGACGTCTCGGGAAAAGGCGTTCCGGCGGCCCTCTTCATGGCCATCTGCAAGACCCTCCTGCGGACCGAGGCCCTGCGCGGCCTGGCCCCGGCCGAGATCTTGGTCCGGGTCAATCGGATCCTCATCCCCGACAACGCCGCGACCATGTTCGTGACCGTCTTCTTGCTCGTCCTGGACACGGCCTCCGGTGAAGTCCTCTTCGCCAACGGGGGCCACCCGGCTCCCTTCGTCGCGAGCGGTTCAATCGGGTTCCGGGCGCTGGCCGGGCCGACGGGCATGATCTTGGGCGCTTTCGACGCCGACGCCTTTCGCACCGGCCGCCTGCGCTTGGAGCCGGGCGATGCGATCCTCCTCTACACCGACGGGGTGACGGAGGCGATGGATCCCGAGCAGAGACTCTACTCCGAAGCCCGCTTGGCGGAGAGGCTGGCCGACGCCGCGGGCCTGGACGCGGAGACGCTCGTGCGGCGGGTCCGGGCCGGCGTCCTGGAATTCGCCCGCGGCAACCCGCCTTCCGACGACATCACCCTGGTGGCCCTTCGCTACCGCGGCCCGGCCGTCTGATCCACCGGCGCCAGCCGGGCGATCCTACTTCATCCCCAGCATGTGGAGCTCCCAGAGGTCGCGCCGGCTGCGGTGCAGGAGGGGGGCGATGGCCAGCATCCCGGTCCTGCCGACGCTTCGCTCCAGGTACTTCAGCTCGGCGAACTTCTCGGCCACGGCCGGGTCCGCCTGAGCGGACAGGCCCGCTTCGCGCAGGAGAAGGAGCCCCTTGGCCCCGATCGAAAGCTCCAAATGCAGACGGATCAGGCAGAGCATGTCGGCGACGACCTCGCCGGGGAATTTGCCCCGGAGCGACTGCAGATAAGCTCCCGCCTTGCTGGACGAGGCCCGCCCGGCGTTGATCAGGCCCAGCAGCTCGACGTCGGAATCGAATCCGACGTCCAGCCAGCGGCGGGTGCTCCGCTCGCCGGCCAGGAAGACCTGGACGGCCAAGCCCGGAAGGATGAGGAGGACGACGGCCGTCGAGGCCAGCGGGGGCAGAAGGAAGTGGTTGAAAGCCGAATGGATCAGGAAAGCCAAGCCCAAGCCGGGCAGGAAGACCGCCATGGAAGCCTTCTCGCGGCGATCCAAGAGCGTCTTGCCGACGGCCGCGAAGATGGCCGTCGTGCCGCCGTGCATCATGGCCGTGCCGAAGCCGCGGACGATCCAGACGCCGATGCTCCCGGCGGGGGCGGAGGCCAGGAAGTAGGCGTTCTCGGCCAGGGAGAAGCCGGCCCCGGCGGCGAACCCGATGATGACCGCGTCGACCAGGAAGCCGATTCGCTGCCGGCGGAAGAAGGCCAGCACGACGACGGCCTTCAGCGCCTCCTCGATGAGCGGCGCGCCGTAGCGGGAGACGAGGCTGAAGCTCCGGCCGGCCGCGGACATGAGGGCGTTATTGGCGAAGAAGCTGAGAGCGGCGGCCGCGGCTCCGGCGGCCAGGGCCGTCAGGAGCGAGCCCATCCGGACCAGCTTGTAGCTGTCCAGGAAGAGCAGGGCCAGGAGGAAGACGACGACCGGCAGCAGACCGGCCAAGCCCGGCCCAAGCGGAAACGGCTGCGGCGCGCCCATGGGAGCTGATTCCCGAAGCCATTTTAGGCGAATGGCCGGGCGAGTCAAGCCGGTTCCGCGCCCCTCCGGCCTCCTTGACAGTCCGCGCGCTGTCCAAGTATATTTTGGCCATAGAACGCCGATTCTTGGGCCGGCATCGGGGAGGATTCGCTGAAAGGACGATCTTTCGCTCCAACTTTTTGCTCCCGGGTCTGTCTTTATGGATGAAGCGGCCGATCGGGAGGACGTCCGCCGGTGCCTCGCGGGCGAGGCCGGGGCGTTCGAAGGCATCATCCGCCGCTATCAGGGGGTCGTCCTGAACGTGGCCTACCGCATCCTCCGCAATCGCGAAGACGCCGGTGACGCGGCCCAGTCGGCCTTCATCAAGGCCTATCAAGGCCTGGCCTCTTACGATCCCCGGCACAAGCTCTTCAGCTGGCTCTATCGCATCGCGGTCAACGAGTCTCTCAACCTCGCCGTCCGGCGGGACCGGCGGGTCGATCCTCGCGCCGTCCCGGCCGGGGCGGACCCGTCGGACGCTGCCGCGGCCGAGGAGATGAGGGAACGGCTCGAGGCGACGCTGGCCGGCCTGCGCCCGGGCCAGCGGGCCCTGCTGGCCATGAGCGCCGACGGGCTGTCTTATCGGGAGATGAGCGAGGCGCTGGGACTCCCCGAGGCGACGGTCAAATCCCGCCTCTACGAGGCCCGGGACAAGCTGCGCGTCCTGATGGGCCGGGAGGGACGGAGCCGCCATGACGGCTAAAGCCCTCGTCCGGATGATGAACCGGGAGCTGGACGGGGCGAACTCCGCCGGGGAGTCCCGGATCCTCCGGGAACGGCTGGCCGCCGATCCCGAGGCTAGGGCCCGCTTCGAGGGGCTGAAAGCCGCCCAGGAGCGGATTCGGGCGATGGACATGCCGGCCCCGGGGCCGGAATTCAGGGATGCCATACTCGCCGGGATCCGGCGGGGGAGGTCGGAGGAGGACCCCATGACCAAGAAGCAGAAAGTGTTCTCGTGGGCCGCGGCCGCCGTCGCGGTCATCGCGGTCGTTGTCGTCCTGGTCGGGCCGAAGCTGTGGAAGCCGGTCGACGGCGACGACGCCGCGGGCACCATCACCAAGGCCCAGCGCTACCGGGCCGGTCAGATGTCGGCCAAGGACGTCGTCCTGACCCAGGGCCAGCTCACCGGGCTGCTCCAGAATCCGGCCGTTCAGAACCTGATCCGCAACCCGAACTTTCAGAAGCTGATGGCCGATCCCGCCTTCGGCCAGCTGATGGCCGATCCGGGCTTCGCCGGCCTGATGCAGAATCCGGACCTGGCCGGGCTGTTGGCTCAAGCCGGCTTCGCCGGGCTGCAGGCCGATCCCGGCTTCGCCGCCCTGGTGAAGAACCCGGACTTCGCCGGACTGCTGAAGAGCGCCGAATTCGCCGGCTTGATGAAGGATCCCGGCTTCGCCGCCCTGATGAAGAGCGCCCGCTTCGCCGGAGCCGTCGAGCAGCCCGGCCTGGCCTCGCTGATGGCGGACCCGGACTTCGCCGGCCTGCTGGCCGATCCCGATTTCGCCGGGCTGCTCAAGGACGCCCGCTTCGCCGGCCTGCTGGCCGATCCGGGCTTCGTCGGCCTGCTGGCCGATCCGGACTTCGTCGGCCTGCTGAAGAGCGCCCAGTTCGCCGGGCTGCTCAAGGACGCCCGCTTCGCCGGCCTGCTGAAGAGCGCGGCGTTCGTCGAGCTGCTCCAAAGCGCCCGCTTCGCGGAGCTTTTGAAGAGCCCGGACTTCGCCTTGCTGCTGAAGAGCGCCCAGTTCGCCGAGCTGCTCAAGGACGCCCGCTTCACCGGCCTGTTGAAGAGCGCCGCCTTCGCCGATCTTCTCAAGAGCGCCCGCTTCGCCGGCGTCCTCAAGAACGCCGCCTTCGCTCCGGCCGTTCAGAGCGGTGACTTCGCCGCCCTGCGAGCCGATCCGGATTTCGCGGGCCTGATGCAGAACGCCGCCTTCGCCGGCCTGCTCCGGAGCGCCGAGTTCGCCGGCTTGATGAAGAGCGCCGCCTTCCCGGCCCTCCTGGCCAATGCCCAGTTCGCCTCCGTGGCGGCTCAGATGAACGCCTATTGGCCGTTCAAGCTCCGGGCCAGCTTCGTTGACTTGATGGCCCAAGCCCAGTTCGCCGAGCTCCTGCGCAGCGCCAACTTCCAGGATATCGCCGTTACGGCCCGCTTCACCGGACTGATGGCCAACCTCAAGTTCGTCGAGCTCCTGGGCAGCGCCGACCTGGCTGCGGTTATGTCCGAGGCCCGCTTCGCCTCGCTGCTGAAGAGCGCCCGCTTCGCCAGCCTGCTGTCCCAAGCCCGGTTCGTGTCCCTGATGCAGGACGCCAACTTCGCCGGCTTGATGGCCGATCCCGACTTTGCCTCGCTGCTGAAAAGCGCCCAGTTCGCCGAGCTGATGAAGGATGCCCGCTTCGCCGGCCTGCTCCAGGAGGAGGGCTTCGCCGCCCTCCTGGCCGACGCGAACTTCGCCGCCCTGGCCGCCGACCCGGCCTTTGCCGCGCTCCTGAAGAGCGCCCGCTTCGCCGAGCTGATGAAGAGCGCGGCTTTCGTCGAAGCCGTCCGTACGGCGCGCTTCGCCGGCCTGCAGGCCGAGCCCGCCTACGCCGCGGTGATGTCGGAAGCCCGCTTCGCCGGCCTGCTGAAGAGTGCCGCTTTCGCCGGGCTGATGGCCGATCCCGCCTTCGTTAACCTGCTGAAGAGCGCCTCGCTGGCCGGCCTGCTGTCGGAGGCCCGCTTCGCAGGCTTGCTGAAGAGCGCCGCCTTCACCGGGCTGATGAGCGAAGCCGGATTCGCCAACCTCCTGCGCAGCGCCCAGTTCGCCGGCGTCCTGGCCGATGCCCGCTTCGCAGGCTTGCTGAAGAGCGCCCGGCTCGCCGGGCTGATGAAAGACCCGGATTTCTCAGGGCTGCTCCGTCAGGCCTCTTTCGCCAATCTCCTGGCCGAGGCCCGCTTCGCTCCGGCCGTCCAGAGCGGCGACTTCGCCGCCCTGCAGCAGAATCCCGAGTACGCCGGGATCCTCAAGAGCGCCCAGTTCGCGAATCTTCTGAAAAGCGCCCAGTTCGCCGGGATGATGAAGGATCCCGACTTCGCCGGCTTGCTCCAAAACGCCCAGTTCGCCAGCCTTCTGGCCAACGCGAACTTCGCCGGCCTTCTCAAGAGCGCTCGTTTCGCCCAACTGCTCTCCCAGGCCCGCTATGCCGGAGTCCTGGCCGACGCCCGTTTCACCAATCTTCTCAAGAGCGCCAAGTTCGCGGACGTGCTGGCCAACGCCAACTTCGCCGGCCTTCTCAAGAGCGCCCGCTTCGCCGACCTGCTGGCCAACGCCAGCTTCGCCCCGCTCCTGGCCGACGCCCGGTTCGCCCAGTTGATGAAAGCCGGGGCCCTGCCGGCCCTGCTGGCCAACGCCAGCTTCGCCGGGCTGCTGAAGGAAGCCCAATTCTCCAGCCTGTTGCAGGGGGCCAACTTCGCCGAGCTCCTGAAGGCTTCCGGCATCCGGGCCCAGGAGTAGCCCGTCTCCGGAGTCCCTCGGCCCCGTCCTCCTTGCGGGGGGCGGGGCTCGCCCTCCTCCGGGAAGGCTATGCGGTTCAGGGTACACCGTCGGGGGCTACGGAGCCATAGGCCGTGATCGGATTGTGATGAATCAACTGCCTCGGGGGGATATAACGGCCTATGGTCGGCCGACGGCGGAGAAGCGCCGGTTGAGCCCGTGTCGCTGCCCCCTCGATGGAGAGCGACTATCAAGATCGAGCCGATGCTCCATGGTCCGATTTGAACACGGGTGCAGGCTCAACTAAGCAGCCGTGGCCGATACCCTAAACCGCCCTTCCCGGAGCTTGCATCCAAGGCCATTCTTAGGTATGACTGAGTCAGCCTGCGAGAGGGAGAGTGCCGCGATGAGAGACCGCCTTCCCTTCTGCCTTTTGGTCCTGGCCCTGGCTGGGGGCGCCGCTCCCGTCCTGAGGGGCCAGGAGCTGTTCAGCTTCAAGGTCCCGGATCTCAACCTGGTCTACTACAGCCAGGCCCATTCGTTCATCGTCTCGCACCTGGCCCGGGCCTATACCTCGACCATGGGCTTCTACAAGAGCTTCTTCGACTACACACCCTCGGAGCCCGTCTCGCTCTTCCTGCAGGACTACAGCGACTGGGGCAACGGCGGGGCCACGGCCGTGCCCAAGAACCTGGTCTTCCTGGAGCTGTCGCCGTTCCAGCACGTCTACGACCAGATGCCGGGCTACGAGCGGATGAGCCTGGTCATGAATCACGAGCTGGTCCATGTCGTGACCATGGACAAGCCGGTCGGCTCCGCCCCCTTCTTCCGGGCCCTTTTTTCCGGCAAGGTCATGGCCGACAAGGACCACCCCATCTCGGCCGTCTACGCCTACCTGACCAGCCCCCGCACCTACACGCCGCGCTGGTACGTCGAGGGCATCGCCGTGTTCATGGAGACGTGGATGGACGGCGGCCTGGGCCGGGCCTTGGGCTCCTACGACGAGATGGTCTTCCGGACCAAGGTCCTGGAAGGCAAGAGGATCTACGACGCCATCGGGCTGGAGTCCGAGGGGACCGCGCTCGACTTCCAGATCGGGGCCATCTCCTACCTTTACGGGACCCGCTTCTTCACCCATCTGGCCCGCAAGTACGGCCCGCGCAAGGTCGTCGATTGGACTTCCGCCGGCCGCGGTAGCCGGAGCTCCTTCGCGGCCGAGTTTCGGCGGACCTTCGGCCTGTCTCTGGCCGACGAGTGGCGCGACTGGATCGAGGCCGAGAAGGCCTGGCAGGCAGCCAACCTGGAGATCATCCGGGCCCATCCCGTCACGCCCTTCACGTCCTTGACGCCCTTGCAGCTGGGCTCGGTGTCGCGGGCTTTCTACGATCCCGAACGGGGCCGGATCTACGCCGGCGTCAACTACCCCGGCCAGGTGGCCCACATCGCCGCCCTGGATACGGCCAGCGGGCGGCTGGAGCGCGTCTGCGACATCAAGGGCGCCGCGCTGTACGCGGTGGCCTCGCTGGCCTACGACGCGGTCGGGCGGCGGATCTTCTACACCGCCGACAACAATGCCTTGCGCGACCTGGCCGCGGTCGACCTCGAGACCGGCCGCTCGCGGATCCTGATCAAGGATGCCCGCATCGGCGACCTGGCCTTCGACCCGACAGACAAGTCGCTCTGGGGTATCCGCCATGCCATCGGCTTGTCCACCATCGTCAAGTGCGATCCGCCCTACGATGATTGGACCGCGCTGGCCGGCCTGGATTATTTCACCGACCTCTACGACATGGACATCTCGCCGGACGGCGCCTGGCTCGTCGCGGCGGCGGCCGACGTCTCGGGAGCGCAGCGGCTGGTCCGGATGCGGACGGCCGACGTGATCCGGGGCTCCACGGCCATGGAAACCCTCTACGAATTCGGCACCGACTCGCCGGCCGATTTCCGCTTCTCCGCCGACGGACGATATCTCTACGGCTCCTCCTACTACACCGGCGTCTCGAATATCTTCCGCTACGACCTGGAGCGCCGGGAGATGGAGGCGCTCTCGAACGCCGAGACCGGCTTCTTCCGCCCGGTGCCCGTCAAGGACGAGGCGCTGCTGGTCTTCAAGTTCACCGACGAGGGCTTCGTCCCCGGCTGGATCCCCGGCCGGCCCGTGCCCGACGTGGGCGCGCCGCGCTTCCTGGGCCAGGAGATCGTGGACAAGGCTCCCGAGGTCAAGTCCTGGATGCCGCCCTCGCCCGCCTCGATCCCGATCGAATCCCTCCTCAAGTCGAACGGGCCCTACAGCTCCTGGCGCGACATCAAGCTCAACTCCGCCTACCCCATCGTGGAGGGCTATAAAGGCTCGCTGGCGGTCGGCGTCCGCCTGGACTTCCGCAATCCGCTCCGCTTCAACGGCTTCGACCTCGCGGCGTCCTACAGCGTCAACGAGAGCCTGCCGGCCGGGGAGCGCCCGCACCTGTCGTTCCAGTACCACTACTGGAATTGGACCCTGAGCGCGTCCATGAACAGGGCCAGCTTCTACGACCTGTTCGGGCCGACCCAGTCGGCCCGCAAGGGCTATTCCTTGGGCCTGGAGTACGCCAAGTACCTGATCTACGACACGCCCCGAACCCTGGAGCTGCAGGCCCAGGCAGCGGGCTATTGGAAGATGGACAAGCTGCCCGACTACCAGAACATCGACGCCACTTACGACAGCTTCATGAGCGGCCGGGTCGGGCTGCGCTACACCGACGTCCGCCGCTCGCTGGGCGCGGTGGACGAGGAGAAGGGCTTCCGCCTGAACGCCTTCGCCCAGGCCAACTACGTCAACGGGCGCCTCTACCCGCGCTTCTACGGCGTCTTCGACTACGGGCTGGCCCTGCCCCTCAAGCACTCCTCGCTGTGGCTGCGGACGACGGCCGGGCAGTCGATCGGCGACCGGGACAACGCCTTCGTCAACTTCTACTTCGGCGGCTTCGGCAACAACTGGATCGACTGCCTGGGGGAGAAGCGCTACCGCGAGTACTACAGCTTTCCGGGCCTGGAGATCAATGCCATCGGCGGACGCAGCTTCGCCCGGGCCATGCTGGAGTGGACCCTGCCGGCGCTGCACTTCCGCCGGCTGGGGGCCCTCAACCTCTTCTGCAACTGGGCCCGGCTGGGCTTCTTCGCCTCCGGCCTGGTCACGAATCTCGAGGCCTCCGACTTTCGCCGCCAGGCGGTCAGCTTGGGCGCCCAGCTGGACCTGAGGATCGTCCTCTTCTCGCTCCTGAACACGACCGTCTCGCTGGGCTACGCCCGGGCCCGGGAGAAGGGCCTCGGCTGGACCGACGAGCTGATGGTCTCGCTCAAGCTGCTCTGACGGATCCGCCCGAGAGCCGACCTCGCGGCGCGAAGGCGCCCGCCGCCTTCAGCGGACCCGGGCGAAGCGGGCGGATTCCTCTCTCAAGCGAGCCGCGTCCCAGATTCCGGGATGGACCAGGATGCGGTAGCGCAGGGTCATGCGCTCCCCGGCCCGCAGGAGGAGGGGCGCGGGGCTGAGCAGGGCCGGATTGAAGAAGCTCATGACGGCCGTCTGGACGGCGTACCAGGCGACGGGGGAGCGGGGATTGGACGGATGGTCGAGGATGGCGATGCCGGCCGGACGCCCGCCGGCCCGGCCCGAGAAGTCGAGGCCGGCGTGGCGGCCTCGGTAGCGGTCGTTCTCGAAGGGCGCGGCCGGGCCACGGTCGGTCATGAGGCGCAGTCCCTCCAGGCTCCCGGCCAGGCGAAGGGCCAGCCCGGCATATCCTCCATTGACTTGCCCGTTCGGCTCGCCGAGGAGGGGGGTCCGGTCCAAGTCCAGGTCCTGGGCGGCCCGGAATTCGCCCCGCCAATCGATGGCGTAGACTCCGTCGCTTCCCGGGGCCGAGATCTCCAGGATCCGCCTCTCGACCAGGACGGGGCTCGGGGCGCCGGCGGGCCGGTAATCGAGGTCCAGCGCGATGCGGGCCGAGCCGTCCCGCCGGGCTTGTATCCGGCCCGGCTTCCAGCTTGTGCGGCCGGCCGGCCGGCCGGTCCGGGGCTCGACCTCCCAATAATTGACCTTTCGGATGTACTTCCAGCTGAACCACAGGCCGTGGTGCCAGATATGATCGGGGGGGCGGTCAGCCGTCAGAACCCGTCCGTCGGCGGTGGCGAGCGGGTGGAAATAGGCCTGGTCGATGTCTTGGCCGTAGCGGAACCGCCAGACCTCGCCGTCCGGGCCGAGGAGGGCCAGATGGCGTCCCTTGATTCGATCCCAGTGCCACGTCGTGCCGGGACGCCGCGGAGTCGCGGCCGTCGAGAGAAGGAGGAGGGCCGCCAGGGCCGGGCCGAGCGGGCCGAAAACGGGCCTTCCGGACCGAGGGCGGCGGAGGGTGAGGCGGCGGGGAGGGGCGGCGCTCATGGGCCGAATCTATCGCCGGGGGGCGGGCCTGTCAAGAACGCCGGCCCGGATCGGGGCGGGCTTGCGCGAAGCCTGACAAGGTTGCGCCGGGACGGGGAAAAGGATAAAAAGAACCCATGTCCCTGACAGGCTTGACCATCATCGGCGAATCCATCAACGACTCCGTGCCTTCGACCAAGAAGCTGTTCGATGCCGGCGACATCGACGGCCTGGTCGGGTTGGCCCGGGCCCAGGACGAGAAGGGAGCGGCCTACATCGACGTCAATGTCGGCGCCCGCTCGCCGGAGTTCATGGCCGACCTCGTCCGGACCCTGCAGCGGGCCACCGCCAAGCCGCTGTCGATCGACACCCCCGATCCGACTTTGGCCGAAGCCGCTTTGAAGGTTTACGACCCGTCTCTGGCGGGCGGCCGGGAGCCGATCCTCAACTCCGTCTCCCCCCTGCGGACCGGGATGTTCGAGCTCTTTAAGATCCGGCCCTTTCGGCCGATCCTGATGGCCTCCGAGAGGCTCGAGGGCGGCGCGTCGGCCCCCAACCGAACCGCGGAGGAGACCCGCCGGACCGCCCTCGGATTGCTGGCCGAGGCCCGGTCCCGCATCCCCGGCTTCCGCAACGAATGGGCCATCATCGACCCGGGCATCGCCCCCATCGGCAGCGACTGTGAAGGGCTGCTGAAGCGGGTCCTGGCCTCGCTGGCCCTCATCCAGGCCGATCCCGAGCTGGCCGGGACCCACCGCTCGGTGGGTCTGAGCAACTTCACGGTCATGCTGCCGTCCAAGAGGGCCGACGGGTCCCCGGTCAAAGGCCCCCTCGAGAGCGCCTTCCTGACCCTGGCCATGCCCCTCGGCCTGGACATGATCATCGGCTCGACGTCCCGCAAGTACGAGATCCTGGCCGAGGACCACCCGGCCCTGGCCTGTCTCAACGATATCTTGGGCCTCGAGGGATACGAGGCCCTCATCCGGCTCAAGGAATTTTACGCCTGAGGCCCGCCATGCAGGACCACATCGACCGCAAGATCTTCCATATCGAGATCCTGACGCCCAAGCGCGACAGCGAGACCCTCGAAGACGATCTGGCCAAGTTCGCCGAGAAGTACCGGCTGGTGATGGAGGCGGGCTACGCGGCCTGCATCACCGACAATCCCATGGGCCTGCTCAGCTTCCAGGCCACGGAGGTCATTGAGATCGCCGAGCTGCCCGTCTTTCCGGAGCAGCTCCTGGTCCACCTGAACACATTCCATACCAAGGTTGAGCTGGACGGCCTGCTGCGGGACTACCATGACAGAGGCGGGCGGCACCTGCTGATCGTCTCCGGAGACGGCAGCCAGCGTCTCCACCGGCTGGAGCCGGCGGAGATCGGCGTCCAGGCCGTGACGGTGACGTCGGTGGAGCTTCTCGGCTACATCGCCCGCGAGTTCCCCGGGGCCTTCCACTGTGGGGTGGCCTACAACCCCTACGAGCCCCGGGAGGCGGAGCTGGAGAAGATGAAGCGCAAGGTCGAGGCCGGGGCCCGGTTCATCATCACCCAGCCGATCATCGGCCGCGACGACAGGGTCCTGGACCTCAAGCCGTTCGGGCTGCCCGTGATCCTGGACGCCTGGATGTCGAAGAAGCTGCATCTGCTCTCGGAGTGCGTCGGGGCGACGATCCCGGAGAACACGCCCTACGATCCGATGCAAAACCTGCGGGATCTGCGGGCCTTCTATCCCGACTTCGGCTCCTACCTGGCCCTGCTGGGATTCAAGACCCAGTACCCGCAGCTCAAGTCGGTCTGGAGCTGAGGCGGGGCCCGCCGCCTCGGCGGCCCGGAGGAAGCCCGAGTCGAGCCGGCAGCGCTGAACGCTCAAGGATGGGCGAAGGAGAAGGCTATGAGGAAGATCAAGGTCGGCGTCATCGGCGCCGGGTACATCGGCATGGTCCACCTGGATATGCTCCGGCGCGTCCCCGAGGCCGAAGTCGTCGCCGTGGCCGACCCGAACCTGGCTTTGGCCCGCCGGGCCGGCGAGGCCCTGGGCATCCCTCACGTCCACTCCGAGGCCGAGGCCATCCTGGCCGATCCCGGCATCGAGGTCGTCCATGTCTGCGCTCCCAATAACGCCCATTTCGACATCAACCGCCGGGCCATCCTGGCGGGCAAGGCCATTCTGTCCGAGAAGCCCCTGGCCCTGGATTCGCGGGAGTCGGGCGAGCTTCTCCGGCTGGCCGAAGAGAGGGGGACCCTGACGGGGATCGACTTCTGCTACCGCTACTACCCCGTGGTCCAGGAGGCGGCCGCCCGCGTCCGGCGCGGCGACCTGGGCGAGGTGCGGGCGGTGACCGGCCACTTCCTCCAGGACTGGCTGTTCTACGACACCGACTACTCCTGGCGGCTGGACACGGCGGTCGCGGGCCGGGCCAACGTGATCGCCGATTTGGGCAGCCACTGGTGCGACCTGGCCCGCTTCATCACCGGCCGGCGGATCGTCGAAGTCTTCAGCGAGCTCCACACCTGCATCCCGGTCCGCAAGAAGCCCAAGGCGGGCCCCCTCTCGTTCGCGGCCCGGCAGGAGGGAGAGACGGAGGATGTCTCCATCGAGCTCGACGACTACGCGGCCCTCCTGCTGCGGCTGGAGAACGGGGCCCGCGGCAGCTTCACTACTTGCCAGGTCTGCGCCGGGCGCAAGGTCGATCTCGAGATCCAGGTCTTCGGCTCCCGGGAGTCCTACGCCTGGAGCCATGTCCATCCCAACGCCCTGTGGATCGGGCACAGGGACCGGGGCAACGAGACCTTCTACGAGTCGGCGCAGCTGCAGGACCCGGAGACATCCCGCTTCGCCTCCCTGCCGACGGGGCACCCGATGGGCTACCACGACGCCGTGGTCAACCTGTTCCGCGACTTCTACGCGGCGGCAACCGCCAAGCGGGAAGGCCGGCCGTTCCAGACGCCTTTTCCCGGCTTCGCCGAGGGGCACGAGGCCATGCGGATCATCGACGCGGCCGTGACGTCGTCGCGGGAGGGGCGGTGGGTCCGGCTGTGAGGGCGGCGCTTCAAGCCCGGCGGAGCAGGCGGGCCAGGCGGGACACGCCTTCCCGCAGATCGGCTTCCGAGGCGTAGGAGAAGTTCAGCCTCATCTCGTCCCGGCGCATCGTTCCGGCCGTATAGAACTTGGACCCGGGGATGAAGGCGACGCCGGCCTTGGCGGCCTCGGCGAAGAGGGCGTCGGTGTCGATCGCCGGGGGGCAGGTGACCCAGATGAACAGACCGCCTTCGGGCTCCGTCCAGCGGATGCCGGGCGGCATGGAATCCTTCAGGGCGGCGATGATGGCGTCCCTCTTGGCCCGGTAGAGCGCGTTGATGCGCTCGATGTGGGCGGCCATATGGCCTTTCTCCAGGAAGCGGGCCACGGCCCTCTGGGCCACTCCCTCGGGCGAGACGGTGACCTTCTGGGCCCAGCTGGCCATGGCCGCGATCAGGGGCGCGGGCCCGACCGCGAAGCCCAGCCGCAGTCCCGGTCCGAGGATCTTGGAGAACGACTTGCAGATCGTGACGGTCCGGTCGTCCCCGAACTCCTCCCGGGCCAGGTTCCAGAGGCTGGGCAGGCGACGGCCGTAGAAGCGCAGGTCCCGGTAAGGCTGGTCCTCCAGGATGAGCGCTTCGGCCTCCCGGGCGGCCCGGATGAGCTCGCGGCGGCGGTCCAGGCTCATGGTCCGGCCGCTGGGATTCTGGAACTCGGGGATGACGTAGATGAACTTGACGGCCCGGCCCTCGGCCCGCTTGGCCCGCATGACTTCGCGGACGCGGCTCACGACCATGCCTTCCTCGTCCATCTCCACGCCGGCCAGCTCGGCTCCGCAGGCCTCGATGGCCACCAGGGAGCCGCTGAAGGAGGGGGCTTCGCAGATGACCACGTCCCCCGGGTCGATCAAGGCCCGGGTGAACAGGTAGATGGCGTTGGTGGTGCCGTCGGTGATCAGGATCTCGTCGGGGCCGATCG
>CAZKXI010000019.1:16372-60249 GCA_964556755.1 uncultured Eubacteriales bacterium | reverse complement strand
GACGAGAATCTTCTTCATGCGGACACTCCTCGACCGAGCTGCTCCGCTCCCCGTGATCCTACCCTGTTCGAAAAAGGACGCGACTATCCTAGCATGGCGGCCGGCCGGCCGCAAACGTTGACAACCCCCGGCCGCTTCACGCATAGTGGACCCGCGCCCGCCGGGAAGGAGAGGGAACCTATGATCCGATCCACGCTTGTCGTCATGCTGGGACTGATGCTGATGGCGGCCGGGACGGCCTGCCGGGGCCGGGACGGCGAGGCCGGCGACGCGAAAGCCGGCCCGGGGGAGGACGGATATTTCAAGATCGAGCCGCAGCACGACTTGGGCGGCCGGATCGGGGCCAAGGTCAAGCTGGAGGGGAGAATCTCCAACGTTCCCTGGCAGCACATGATCCACTGGCCCGAAGGCTACCCTCAGATCGCCTACTTCGACTTCGAGCTCGGCCGCCAGACCGTCCTCTATTCCAAGTCGGCGATCGTCTGCCCGGGCCCCATGACCGTCTGGGGAACGGTGCTCAAGATCCAGGGCGAGACCAAGCGGCCCGGCTCGGACGAGCCGGTCGTCGAGTACCACATCCTCGTCGACAGGTTCGAGTGCGCCCGGTAGTCGAATTCCCCCATACCCGGCGGAGCCAGAGTTGAGGCTCGGCTACCCCTGCCTCAACCGGACCATCGGCTGCTCGGCCTCGCACAAATTTCGCCTGGCCGCCCTTGACAACGAGAGGCTGGCCGAGGCCGTCGCGGCAAATCTGGACTGCCTGGAGCGCATCCTGCGCTTCAACGCCGAGGCCGGCTTCGGCTTCTTCCGCATCAGCTCGGACACGGTCCCCTTCGCCTCCCACCCGGCCTGCCGCCTGGACTGGAGGGCCCGCTTCGGGCCCCGGCTGGCGGCCCTGGGACGGCTGGCGCAGAACGGGCGGATGCGCATCTCCATGCATCCCGACCAATTCGTCCTGATCAACGCCCTGGATCCGGACATCGTCCGCCGCAGCGTGGCCGAGCTGGAATACCACGCCTCCCTCCTCGACGGGATGGGCCTGGGGCGGGCGGCCAAGATTCAGATTCACGTCGGCGGCGTCTATGGCGATAAGGCCGCGGCCATGGACCGCTTTCTGGCGGCCTGGAAAGAGCTTTCGCCCTCCGTCCGCCGCCGCCTGGTGATCGAGAATGACGACCGGCTCTACGGGGTCCGCGACTGCCTGGAGATTCACGGCCGGTCCGGTGTCCCGGTCCTCTTCGACGTCTTCCACCACGCCTGCCTCAACCGGGGCGAATCCGTTCGGGAAGCCCTGGCCGCCTGCGCCGCGACATGGAAGTCCGAGGACGGCCCGCCCATGGTCGACTTCAGCAGCCAGGCCCCGGGGCGGCGTCGCGGGGCCCATGTCGAAAGCCTCCGGGCCGGTCCCTTCGGGGCCTTCCTGCGCGACGCGGCCGGCATCGACTTCGACCTCATGCTGGAGATTAAGGACAAGGAGCGAAGCGCGGCACGGGCCCTGCGGATCGCGGAAGCGGCGGGGCTCGGCCCGTTCAGCGGTAGACGCCGAAGCCCAGCGCGGCCGCCCCGGCGATAAGCAGCACCGGGTGGACCTTGGTGAAGGTCAGCAGAGCGAAGGCGGCCAGGACGATCAGGATCTTATCCCAGCCGACCGATAAGGCGGCCGGCCAGCCCTGGGCCTTGGCCCCGAAGACGTTGACGGCCATGTCGTAAGCCGTCCATAGCAGGAACCCGACCACCACCGGACGGACGGCCTTGAGCATGGCTTTGACCGCAGGATTGTCCTTGATGCTGAAGAAGTAGACGACCATGATCAGCATCAGCAGGGTGGTCGGCAGGACCGTCCCCGTCACGGCCAGGATGGCGCCGGGCAGACCGGCCAGCTTGTAGCCGATGTAAGCCGAGACTTGGGGGGCGATGGGCCCGGGCAGGGCGTTGCCGATGGCCACCGCGTCGGCGAATTCGCCGGAATTGACCCAGCCGGCCTGAGTCACTTCGCGCTGCATCAGGGCCAGCGAGGCGGGCCCGCCGCCCCAGGAGAAAAGGGCCACCCGGGTGAAGATCCAGAAGATCTTGAACAGCATGCCTGCCTCCTAATTACGCCCGGCCAGAATCAGCTCCGTCTGCGGCTCCGACAGGCACTCCACGCCGGTCTCGGTCACCACGACCATGTCCTCGACGGTGACGATGCCGCGGCCCGGCACCGTCAGGCGCGGCTCGAGGGTGAAGACCATGCCCGGCTCCAGGGGCCGGAAGGGCTTGCCGGCGTACTTCTCCCAGGCCGGGCCCAGGAGGGCCGTGCCGTCGTGGGCGAAGCGGCCGACCTGGTGGCCGAGGGCGTGGGGAAACTCCTCGTAGCCGGCGGACGTGACGACGCCGCGGGCCGCCGCGTCCACGTCCAAGCCGAGCGCGCCCGGCTTCATGGCCCGCCGGGCCGCTTCGATGGAGCGGACGATCGTCTCGAATCCGCGCCGGACCTCGAGCGGGGCCTCGGTCTGGCCGGGCTCCAGGATATAGAGAGTCCTCTGGAGGTCCGAGCAATAGGACTCGACCTTGACTCCGAAGTCCCAGTTCAGGACATGCCCGGGCTCGATCGTGCGGCCGGTCGGGCCGTAGTGGGCCTCGGCGGTGCCGGGCCCGCTGAAGACGGCCGGGCAGGAATCCACGCTCCAGGCGGCGGGAAGGCCGCGGCGGACGCGCTCGGCGGTGATGAAGTCCCCGATCTCCCTCTCCGTCCGGCCGGGCCGGACGTGGCGGGCGGCCAGGGCGAAGATCTCCTGCGTCTGGCGGACGGCCTCGCGGATGAAGCCGATCTCGGCGGAGGACTTGCGCTCGCGCAGGGCGGACACGAGCCTCTCGGCCGAGACCAGCCGCTCGGCCATCCCGATGCCGGCCAAGACGTCAAGCAGGGTCAAGTACATGCCATGGGTCAGGCCGTCGCAGACCTCGCTGTCCTTGGAGAAGTTGACGGCGATCGTCCGCGGCGCGGCCGCCTTCAGGACGGCCTGCAGCGGATCCCGGAAGCCGGAGACGAAGGAGACGACCTCGTCGTAGGCCCCCGTCTCCTCGACGCTGCGCTTGTCGTAGCGGCCCACGACCGCCTTGGCCGTGCCGTCGCGGAAGACGAGGAAGGAGGAGTGCCAGGTCACATCGGCCGTCGTCAGGAAGGGCAGGGCCGGATCGCCCAGCATCTTGCTCTCGCGGGTGAAGGTCAGCCAGCAGTCCAGGTCGAGCTCGCCCAGCAGGGCGGCCGCCTGGCGGACTTTTTCGCGGATCAGCATGGAGGTCTCCTAGCCGGCGTAGCGCCGGAGCTTTTTCATGAAGGCCAGGACGAGGAGGGCCGAGACGCCCAGAAGGCCGGCCAGGAGGAGGAAGTACTGGTGGTGGGCGAAGCGGCCGTACTGCTTGCCCAGCAGGCCGGAGCCGTAGGAGCCCAGGGCCGTGGCCGCGAACCAGCCGCCCATCATCAGCCCGGCCAGCCGCGGCGGCGCCACCTTGGACACATAGGACTGGCCCATCGGCGAGATCAGGATCTCGGCCAGGGTGACCAGGAAATAGGTACCGATCAGCCAGGCCGGCGACATCAAGGGGACGTCGCGGTTCCCGCCGAGCAGGCCGGCGGCGACCATCACCAGCATCGAGGCGCTCATGATCAGGAGGCCGGCGAAGATCTTGACCGGGGTGGACGGCTCGCGGCCGCGGGCGCTCCAGCGGGCGAAAAGGGCCAGCAGGAGCGGGGTCATGAGGAGGATGAAGGCCGGCTCGAAGAACTGGTAGGTCTCGGGGCGCAGCCAGGGCAGGACCAGGGTCGAGCGCTCGGCAAAGAGAGTCAGGGCGAAGCCGTTCTGGTAGAAGGCGGTCCAGAAGAAGACGACGATGAAATAGAGGGTCACGAGGGCGGCGATGCGGCCGCGGGCCTCGGCGGCGGGCATCTCGGCCGGGCCGGGTGTTGCGGCTCCGGCAGGCGAGGGCGGACCGGGAACGGCCCCGGGCGCGCGGGGGGCGCCGCGGAAGTCGGCCGGGGCGATGGCCTTGTCGCCGGCCTGGAAGATGATCAGGGCGAAGACCAGCCCGGCCGAGCAGACCCAGAAGGAGATGTTGTAGCTCCCCCAGACGACGCTGATGACCGTGGCCAGCAGGGGCGCGATCATGGCGCCCAGGTTGACGCCCATGTAGAAGATGTTGAAGGCCGCGTCCTTGAGCCCGGGACGGTCGGCGTAGAGGTTGCCGACCATGACCGCCATGTTGACCTTGAAGATGCCCGTCCCCACGCCGACAAGCGCCAGGCCGAGAAAGAAGGGCAGGGTCCGGGCGGCCGAGGAGACGGCCAAGCCGACATAGCCGGCGGCCATCAGCGCCGCTCCGATCCTGACCGTCACCCGGCGGCCCAGAACGCGGTCGCCCAGCCAGCCGCCCAGGAGGGGCATGAAGTAGCAGAGGGCCAGGAACAGGCCGTAGATGTCGCCCTTGCGGGCGTCGGCGAAGCCCAGCCGCTTGTCCATGTAGAGGACCAGGATGGCGATCAGGGTGTAGAACCCGACCCTCTCCCACATCTCGGTGAAGAAGAGGAAGACGAGGCCGCGGGGGTGTCTCTTGAGCATGGCTAGATCCTCAGGGGATCCTCAGACAGGATCCTCTCCAGCGCTTCGAGAAAGACGTCGGCATCGGCCCGGCCGAAGGCCAGGGGCGGCTTGATCTTGACGACGTTGCGGAAGGGGCCGTCCGTGGAGACGAGCACGCCTTCCTCGCGCATCCGCTCGGCCAGGTAGGCGGCCGGCAGGGGGGCGCGGGCGCGGGAGGCGCGGTTCGAGACCAGCTCGATGCCGAGGAAGAGCCCCATCCCGCGGACGTCGCCGATGACGGGATGGCGGGCGGCCAAGCGGCGGAGGCCGGGCAGGAGATGGTCGCCGGTCGCGCGGGCCTTCTCCTGCAGGCCCTCCGACTCGATCACGTCCAAAACGGCCAGCCCGGCCGCGCAGGCTACGGGATTGCCGCCGTAGGTGTTGAAGTACTCCATGCCGTCGGCGAAGGCGTCGGCAACGGCCCGGGTCGTGACCACGGCGGCCAGCGGGAAGCCGTTGCCGATGGGCTTGCCCAAGGTCACGATGTCGGGGACCACACCCTGCGTCTCGAAGGCCCAGAAGGCCGATCCGGCCCGCCCGAAGCCGACCTGGACCTCGTCGGCGATGCAGAGGCCCGAGGCGGCACGGACGGAGCGGTAGGCTTCATGCAGGTAGCCGGGGGGCAGGACGATCTGGCCGCCGCAGCTGAGGATGGATTCGGCGATGAAGGCGGCTGCAGGGCGGCCCTCGGCCTCGGCCCGAGACGCCGCCTCGGCGACGGAGCGCGCGTACTTGGGGCCGGCTTCGGGGTCATCGCCCCGGAAGGCGCCTTGGTAGATGTCCGGCATCGGGACAACGTAAGTTCCGGGGGGGCAGCCGCGCCCTCCCCGGCCATTGAACTTGTAAGGGCTGATGGCGATGAGCGAGGAGAGGTGGCCGTGATAGGCCCCATCGATGACGATCATCGACTCGCGGCCGGTGAAGCGGCGGGCCAGGCGCAGGGCCAAGTCGTTGGCCTCGCTGCCCGAGTTGACCAGGTACACGACCGAGAGGGGCGGCGGGAGCTTGGCGGTCAGGCGCTCGATGTAGCGGGCCAGATGATCGTGGAGGTAGCGGGTATTGGTGGCGAGGATGGAAGCCTGGCGGGCGACGGCGTCGGCGACGGCGGGGTGGCAATGGCCGACGTGCGGCACGTTGTTGACGGCGTCGAGGAAGACGCGGCCGGTGTCGTCGTAGAGGTGCTGGAGGAAGCCGCGGACGATCTTGAGCGGCCGGCGGTAGGAAAGGCTGAGCGAGGGGCCGAGGTGATCGCGGCGGGTTCGCCGGATCGAGGAAGGCGGGAGGTTCGGGGACGCCAGCTCCGCCTCGGGCAAGCCCAGGATCAGATTGGGATCGGGACAGAGGCTGGTCCAGACTTCGCGCTCGGAGGCGGCGCAGACGCCCGGATAGTCGCCGCTCCGGTCCAGGAGATCGAGGATGACCTGGAAGTGGAGGTGAGGCGGCCAGCCGCCGTTCTCGGGACAGGGGCCGACCGCCGCGAAAGGCTCGCCGCGGCGGACGGGCCGGCCCGGAGCCAGGCCGGATAGGGAGGCGCGGGAGAGATGCCCATAGAGCGTATAGAAGGGCTCGGACGGACCGTCGAGCCGGTGCTCCAGGATGATGGTCGGTCCGTAGTCGAAGGGGCGGGCGTTGTCGGCGAAGCTGTGGACGACGCCGTCGAGAGGCGCCCGCACGGGGCGGCCCGCCTCGGCGAAGAGGTCGATCCCCAGATGGACGGTGCGGCCTTCGGCCAAGGGGCGGCCGGCGGGGCGGAAGGCCGGGACGGCATAGATCAGGCGGGGCTCGTCGTAACGGCTAAGGCCGAGGGTGGCGCCGCTGCGTTCCATTTCGCCGAAGAGGATCGCGCTCAGGCGGGCCGGATCGACGGCGTCGGCGGGGCGGGAGACAAGAGGCGTTCCGATGGAGAGGTCGAGGGACGCGCGGAGGGAAGGCGGCTCGAAGCCGGACAGGACCGGGGAGAAACCGCCGCGGAGGGCGCTCAGGGCCTGGACGGCGGGCGCCTGGCGCGGGCAGGGCTCGAATCCCGCCGCCTGTCGCAGCATGGCGGACGCGAAGCGGGGATGGACCGCATCCAGCCGCTCCAAGAGGGCCCAAGCCGGGGCGTTGGAGATCTTCAGATAGTCGTTGCCGGGCTCGAGGGAGGACTGATGGGCGCACAGGACCACGCTCAGAAGGAGCCGGAGGACGATCAGGGGATAGAGCTGATCGATCTCGGCGGCGGGGGCCGGGCATTCGGACTGGTATCCGGCCAGCACGGCGGCCGCGGCGGCGAGAGGCGCGTCCTGGCCGAGCATGGCGTAGGCGCAGGCCACGGCGGCGTCCGCGAGGGTGAAGGAGCGGACCATATCCCCGAAGTCGATGACGGCGGCCACGCGGCGGGTGAAGGCCGGATCATCGGCGCCGGGCGGAGCGATGATGACGTTGTAGTCGTTGGCGTCGTTGTGGACGACGGAGCGAGACAGGGCGCTCCAGCGAGGCGCGCCGTCGCGCTCGATCCAGGTCCGGTGGCGATCGAGGATCGCCCGGCGGGCGGGATCGGCGATGAGGGGAGCGAACCGGCGGACGACGTCGAGTCCGCCGTCGAGGTTCCAGACGAACTCGCGTCCGGCCCGGGGGTGCTCGAAGCCGCGCAAGCCCCGGGTCAGGCGCCCGACGGCCCGGCCGACTTCGCCCAGGAGCTCGGCCGATCGGGGTCTGACTTCGGCCAGCGGAGTTCCCTCGGCGTAGGAGACGAGGCGGACGAAGTGGCGCTCTCCCCCGGTCGGGGTGAAGGTCGAGATCGCTTCGCCCTCGAGGTTGGGGAAGACGCGCGGCGCCAGCCCGGGCTCGCTTTCCGCCAGCCGGGCCATGGCCGCATTCTGCATCTCCAGCGTCTGCCTGTCCTCGCCCGGATTCGCGATCTTCAAGACATAGGAATTAGCAGACACATACCGAACCGAATTCGCAGACATATACCGAATTCCGTCAGGCCCGGCCTTTTCAACCTCCTGGCCGCCGATTCCGCTGGATTCTGTTTCTCTTGCCGTCTCATAGGAGGCACGGAGGGCTTCCCTATCCTGCGGGAAATCCGCCGATTGCTCACCCCAAAGAGGAAAACCGGCCGGAGGATCGAGTTGGGTATGTGTCCGAGAATTGAGATCGGTATGCGTCTGGTAATTCGGGAACAGGAGGAAGTTTTGGTCTCGCTCTCCGGGCAAAGGCTCGACCCGGGCTTCGACGCCGAACAGCGCGCCGGCCAGACGGGCCGCGACGCCGGCCGTGAAGCGGGGCGCGCGGTCGACGGAAGTCATGCGCGCGCTATCGGACGACGACCAGGCTCCGGATGCGGGCGAAGGTCTTGGCCCCGATCCCTCCTACCTTCATCAAGTCCTCGATCTTGGCGAAAGGCCGGCTCTCGATGATCCGGTAGGCCAGGCCGGCCCCGATGCCCGGCAAAGCGACGAGCACCTTGTGCTCGGCGGTGTTGACGTTGACTTTCTCGCCGGGAGCCAGGCGGTAATCGGCCCTGCGCCACCTTCCCTTTCGGCCCGTGCCGATCATCAGAAACGGCCTCACGGCGTCGATTTGGGCCTTGCTCATGCCGACCTTGGCCAGCTCGTCCAGGCTGCGGAACGGGCGCGCCGCGACGATCTTGGCGGCCAGGTCCGCATTCAGGCCTTTGACGGCCGCAAGCTGGGCGGGTGTGGCGGCATTCAAATCCAAGGGCCTGACTTGGACCGCCAGCGGCCCACGCTCCCGGGCCGGCTCCTTCATGCGGCCGGCGCCCTCCGCGGAAGACGCCGCCAACGCGGCGGCCAGACCGGCGGCCATCCAGATCGTGGTCCGCCCCCCCCTTCTTGTCCTCGGCGCATTCATGGTCGCCTCCTCCCGGTCCCGACTTATTTCTTCGCTTTCGGTTGAACAGCCGGCTTCGAGTCTTCCCAATTTTCGATGAACCGGCCGGCACCCGGCTTTCCCTCGCGGTCCAGAATGGACTGCAGGATGGCCTTCATGTTCTCGTAGGGCAGGGTTCCGATGACCATGCGGCCGTTGATGATCATGGTCGGGGTGGAGCGGATGCCGTGCGAGTACTTGTCGGAGGTCTTCTCGTACTCCGCTCCGGTCTGGATGATGCGGTCGACGATCGATCTCGTCCCGGGATCGGTCAGCGCCGCCTCCAGGCCGTAGCGGGCGACCAGGTCGGCCCGCCACTCGGGCTTCTTGGCCTCCTGGAAGCTGGCGAAGATCTCCTCCAGCAGCGACGGGAAGCGGCCGGGATCATGGGCCGCGATCAGGGCCAGGTCGCAGGCGCCGGGATGGATGTCCTTCTCCACGACGTTGTTGCACTTGCCCTCCAGGGGGAAGAACTGGAAGGCGATATTCATTTTGCCGGGAAAGTCCTTCTTCAGCTGGGTCAGCTGCTGGTGAAGAAAGAGGCAGTCGGGGCAGGTGAAGTCCGAGTATTCGATGATCCGGATGGGGGCGTCCTCCCAGCGCTCCGCGGCAGAAGCGACACGGTAAGGGGAGATGAAGCTGGGCTCGGGGACGACGGCCAGGCCGTCAAACTCCTCGACCATCTTGGCCGCCGTGCCGCCTTGCTGGGCCTGCCGCTTGGCCGCCGTGAACTCGTGAAAGCCGTAGGCCCCGGCGCCGAGGCCGACCGCCGCCGCGATCAAGATGGGAATCGAAGGCTTGAGGTAGGAACCGAAGAAGCGGCCGATCCATCGCCCTCCGCCCCGCAGCCCGTACTTCCAAAAGAGGAAGAAGCTGATCAGGGAGAAGAGGTAATAGCCGCTGCAGAGGAGGCAGACCTTATGGAGCCCGAAGATCGAGTAGCCAAGCAGAGCCAGCACGCCCGCCGCATTGAGCAGGGCCAGGGACTTGTTGGTCCGCTCGAACCGGGGCGAGGGAAACGCGGCGCCCAGCGCGACCAGAGCCCCGACCACCAGGCCGGGCCAGCCCATCGGCACGCCCCAGACCTGGGCGATCGAGGAGAAGGCCGAGGCGTCACAGTTGAAGAAGGCGCTGATGTCGCAGAAGACGCCCTTGTAGATCGAGTCGGGGAAATTGGCCATGTAGAAGTGCCGGAGGGTCATGACTGAGGCCGCGATCATGCCCGAGCCGGCCAGGAAGCTCCAAAGCCGGCGCCAGGGGTGTTTTCCGACGGTAAGGGCTTGCTCCATGGATGCCTCCTGCGCGGCCATTCTACCAAAATTAATAGGGGTACAGTATACGTAAATCCCTATTTCCCCAGAGCCCCATCGTCACACTCATGAGGACACCAGCCCGCTTCCGCCCCCTCTTTCGTAGTTGCGAGATTCCGGACTCGGGAACGAGAAGACAAGAAACAGGTATACTGTACATTACGACCGGGCATCAGGAAAATAGGGAATTACGTATACTGTACCCCTATTGAGGAGGAAGACATGCGGCCAAGGATGCGGGTCTGGATTTGGGGGCTCCTGGCGCTCGGCGCGGCCTGCGGGCGGCCGCCGGAAAGCCGCGCGCCGGCACCCCTCCACGCCGCGGTGCTCGTCTCGGCCAACGCCGAGTGGGCCGTCGTCCGCGACCTCTTCCCGGACGCATCGTATGTCCGTTCTCCCTACGGCGAGTATTTTTTCCGCGACATCGCCCTCCCCGACGGCTCAGCGCGCCGCGTCCTGGTCTTCCACGGCGGCTGGGGGAAAGTGGCGGCCGCGGCCTCGACCCAGTACGTCATCGACCGCTTCGACCCCGGCCTCCTCATCAACCTGGGGACCTGCGGCGGATTCGAGGGGGCCATCGAGAAAGGGGCCGTCATTCTGGCCGATCGGACGGTGATCTACGACATCATCGAGCGCATGGGCGACGCCCAAGAAGCCATCCGGGACATGGCCACGTCCATCGATCTGGCCTGGCTCCCCGCCGAGCTTCCCCTCTCCGTCGTCCGCGGCACCCTTGTCTCGGCCGATCAGGATCTGGATCCGGCCGCCATCGCGGGCTTGCGCGCCGAGTACGGCGCCGCGGCCGGCGACTGGGAGTCCGGCGCGATCGCCTACGTCGCGGCCCGCAACGGCACGCGCCTCCTCATCCTGCGCGGCGTGACCGACCTGGTCAACGCCCGCGGCGGCGAAGCCTACGGCCGCATCGAGGTCTTCCAAGCCGCCACCCGGTCGGTCATGAAGCGGCTCTTCGATTCCCTCCCCGGCTGGCTGGCCCTCGACGGCCGATGAAGGCCGGCCCTTCCACGCTCCCCGCCGCCCGCCGCTCCATCTCACCGCTCCTCCTCCCTCATCCGATGGCGATTCGTCTCTTGATAAGGCCCCCTTTTTGATCGAAAATAACATCCTCGCGGGCCGGTCCCCAGGGAACACCGGCTTCAACCGGCCCGTATATCGAGAAGACCGATTTCGAAGAGAGCGGAGAATCCCATGAAGCTTCGTCGACTGATCCCGACGGCCCTAATGATCGTGACCATCGTTCCCCTCACGGCGGGCCCCGCCCGCCAAGACGGAAGCAAGATCTTCGGGGGAATGAGCCCCCGCACCGGGCTGCTCCTCTCCGATGACATCGTCGTCGCCCTTGTCCAAACAAGCTCCGGCGACCTGGCCCGCGACACCGTCGCCCGGCTGTCCCTCTGGGACCGCAGCCAGGTGACCCCCGGATACCGCCAAGCCGCCGAGTGGGTGGCCGCACGGGCCCGCGAGGTCGGACTCCGCGACGTGTCTATCGAGGAGTTCCCCTCCGACGGCAAAGCCCGGTACTTCGGCAACGGCACCGAGCAGCTGTGGAAGGTGGGGAAGGCCGATCTGTGGATCACCTCGCCCTTCCGCCTCAAACTGACCTCCTACGACGAGATGCCGATCTCGCTGGCCCGCAACAGCACATCCGCTGACGTCGAGGCCGAGCTCGTCGACGTGGGCGAGGGGACCAGCGATCGGGACTACGCTTCGCTCGACGTCAAGGGCAAGATCGTCCTAGCCTCCGGCTCGCCCTACGCCGTCACGATGCGGGCCGTCAACCAGAAGGGCGCTCTCGGCGTCGTCTCCTGCGCCGTCGTGCCGTCCTTCGATCTCAACAACCGCCTGCCCGGCGATTATCCCGCCCAGGTCGGCTGGAACAGCATCCAAGCCCCGCGCGAGGACCAGCCCGGCCGCTGGGCTTTCCTGATCTCTTCGCGCCGGGCCCAGGAGCTCAAGGGCCTCCTCAAGAAGGGCCCCGTCAAGGTCCGCGCCTCCGTTCAGGCGGAGCTGCTGCCCGGCAGCCTGGATGTCGTCAGCGGCGTCATCCCCGGAACCTCTCCCGCCGCCGGAGAGGTCGTCATCTCCGCCCACCTCGACCACTACAAGCCGGGCGCCAACGACAACGCCTCGGGCTCGGCCGCCATCCTGGAGATGGCCCGCGCGATGCGGAGCCTGATCGACGCCGGGACGCTTCCGCCGCCGTTGCGGACCATCCGCTTCCTCTGGGTGCCCGAGTATAGCGGGACCTGGGCCTGGTTCTCCAAGCACCTGGCCGATCCCGTCAGGCGCGTCCTGGAGCTGAACTTCGACATGGTCGGCGAGAACATCAAGAGCACCAACGCGGTCTTCGCGGTCTCCTACTCGCCCGACGCGAATCCGTCCTTCCTCAACGGCCTGGCCGAGTCGATCGTGGACTTCATCAACATCCATAACGACGACCGCTACCCGGCCCGGCCGGATCTGCAGGCTGCCTCGCTTTCAGGGTCCCGCGACCGCATCGGCATCCGCATGGCGCCCTACATGACCGGCACCGACCACGAGCTGTTCAACAACGCCGGCATCCCGGGCACCACCTTGGGCGTTTTCCCCGACGACCACTACCACTCCAGTCTCGATGCCGTCGAGCAGGTGGACGCAACCCAGCTCCACCGCGCCATCGTCTTCGGCCTCATCGGCATGACCACGGCCGCCTATGCCGACGACGCGCAAACGGCCGACCTAGCCTGGCAGTCGCTCCTCTATGGGCGGAAGCGGGCCGCCGCCGCTGAATCGGAAGCCGCGCAGTCCCTGCTCGCGGCTCCCCCCGCCGATTTCTCCCAGGCTGATCGGAAAGCCAAGGCTCTGCTGCGACACGTCTACCGGCGCGAACGGGCTGCCGTCGCCACGTGCTCCGTGTTCGCCTCCCAGACCGGCTCCAAGCGCCTGGTCGACAGGACGGCGACGATGATGGAAGGAGATCTGCCGGCGGCCGAGAAGCGGCTCGAAAGCCTGGCGGCTGCCCGAGCCAAGGACCTCGGCATCGTCCGGACGGCGGTCCCCGCTCCCGGTGAGGCCGAGAAGCGAGCCGCCCGCCTGGTTCCGGTCTGGGAGCCGGGCCTCCGGTTGATGAGCATCAACGGAGCGATCGTAAAGGCGGGCAACGGCAAGGACGTCCCGATCCTCAAGGCCCAGACGGCCCTCCTCGGAGCGATGAAGGCGCTGCGGACCCGGGGCGTGAGCGAGCTGCGGCTCATGGGCTTGGCGAATGCCCCCGCCACGTGGGTAGACGGCCGTCGGTCGATCCTGGAGATCGCCGAAGCCATGGCTGTCGAATATGCGGAGATTCCCGCGGAAGCCTTGGAAGCCTATTTCCGGATCTTCGAAAAAGCCGGGGCCATGAAGATCCTCGAGTCGCGATAGGAGACGGAGATTTTCCCGTGAGCCGCTTGTCGCATCTGGAATGCCCCGAATGCGGCCGCGCCTTCCCGGCCGACGATCTCCACACCATCTGCGAGCCGTGCGGATCCCCCCTGCTGGCCCGCTACGACCTGGACGGGGCCCGGACCGAGCTGGACCGTGACGCGATCGCCGCCCGCCCGGCCTCGATGTGGCGCTGGCGGGAGCTCCTTCCGGTGCGCGATCCGGCCCGCATCGTCTCGCTGGGCGAGGGCGGCACGCCGACCCTCGAAGCGCCCCGGCTGGCCGCCGCGCTCGGCCTCCGCGGCCTCGCCATCAAGGACGAAGGCCGCAACCCGACCGGCACGTTCAAGTCGCGCGGCATGGCGGCCGCGGTGTCCCGCGCCGCGGAGCTGGGCGTCAGGGGCTTCGTCGTCCCGACGGCGGGGAACGCCGGCGGGGCCCTGGCGGCCTACGCGGCCCGGGCCGGCCTGGCCGCCCACGTCTTCATGCCCGCCGATGCTCCTCCGGCCAACCGCCTCGAGGTGGAGCGGGCCGGAGCCGGCCTGCATCTCGTCCAGGGCCTCATCAGCGACGCCGGGCGCGAGTCGGCCCGGATGGCGAAGGAGGCGGGACTCTTCGACGTCTCGACGCTCAAAGAGCCGTACCGGCTGGAAGGCAAGAAGACAATGGGCTTCGAGATCGCCCTCGACTGCGGCTGGACCCTGCCCGACGTCATCGTCTACCCCACGGGAGGAGGGACCGGCCTCATCGGCATCTGGAAGGCGATCGAGGAGATGAGCCGGCTGGGCTGGATCGGGCCGCACCGGCCCCGTATGGTGGCCGTCCAGGCCGAAGGCTGCCCGCCGGTCGTCCAGGCCTTTCGGGAAGGCCGCGACCGCTGCGAGTTCGCGGCCGGGGCCCGGACGCTGGCCGCCGGGCTGCGCGTCCCCAAGCCCTTCGCCGACCGGCTCATCCTGAGGACCTTGCGCGAGTCGGGCGGGACCGCGCTGACGCTGACGGACGAGGAGATGATGCGGTTCCGGGCGAGCGCGGCGGACAGCGAAGGCCTGCAGGTCTGCCTGGAGGGAGCCGCGACCCTGGCCGCCCTGCCGCATCTTCTCGCCTCGGGCTGGCTGAGCCCGGAGGAGCGGGTTCTCTGCCTGAATACGGGAACCAGCCTCAAGGACCTTGCTTAGGAGGCGCCCGGAACCTTTTCCCGCCGGTTGCGTCTATTATCGAGAAGAGGACAGCCATGAAAGCCACGTCTCTCGCCCGGACGATCATTGTGACTCTCGCGGCCGCGGCCGTCGCGGCAAGCCCGGCCGGGGCGGCCCGGAAGAGCCGGATGATCCAGCCCGCAGCGATCCAGGAGCGCATCGCCCGCGTCGAGAACGGGCTTCTCCCGGCGATTCTGATCGCCGGCCGCGAGACCAAGGGATCGCCCCTCGCCGAGCGCATGTCCGCCCTCAAGGTGCCCGGCGTCAGCATCGCCGTCATAGACGGCGGAGCCATAGCCTGGGCCAAGGGCTATGGCGTCCTCGAGACCGGCTCGTCGGCTCCCGTCACGCCCCGAACCCTCTTTCAAGCGGCTTCGATCAGCAAGTCCGTGGCCGCCCTGGGCGCCATGCGCCTGGTCGAGCAGGGCCGGCTCCTCCTGGACGAGGACGTCAACGCCAAGCTGGCGACCTGGAAAGTCCCGGACAACGACTTCACCAAAGCCGAGAAGGTCACCTTGAAGCGGCTGCTCAGCCACACGGCCGGGCTGACCGTGCAAGGCTTCGGGGGCTACGCGGCGGGGGGGCCCGTTCCCACTGTCCCCCAGGTCCTCGACGGGCTCAAGCCGGCCAACAGCGCCGCTGTCCGGGCGGATGCCGTTCCCGGCAGCCTGTGGCGCTACTCGGGCGGCGGCTTCACCGTCATGCAGCAGCTCCTGGTCGACGTTTCCGGCCGGCCCTTCCCCGACCTCCTCTCGGAGCTCGTCCTCAAGCCGTTAGGCATGGCCGACAGCACCTATGAGCAGCCGCTCCCCCCGGATCGCCGCGGGGCGGCCGCGAGCGGCCATGATGCGAACGGGAAACTTATCCCCGGCCGCTATCACACCTACCCGGAGATGGCGGCCGCCGGCCTGTGGACGACGCCGACCGATCTGGCCCGCTTCCTCATCGAGGTGCGGCGCGGCCTGCGGGGCGAATCCCCCATCATCCCGGCGGCCACGGCCAAGGCCATGACCACGGCGGTCAAGCCCGGATACGGCCTCGGGCTCTCCCTGGAGGGCTACGGCCCCTCGGCGACCTTCGGACACGGCGGCTCCAACGAAGGCTTCAAATGCCAGATGCTCACCTCTATCGATAAGGGTCAAGGCGCCGTGATCATGACGAACGGAGACGGCGGAATCCGCTTGGCCGGCGAGATCCTCAGGGCCGTCGCCCGGGAGTACGGCTGGCCGACCATGAAAGCCCAGGAGCGCAAGGTCGTCTCCGTCGCGCCGGAGGCCCTGGCCCCGCTCGTCGGACGCTACCAGATGCGCCCGGACAAGGTCCTGTCCGTCGTCCTGGAGGGCGGCACGCTCTTCGTCATCGACGGCTCGGAGCGGATCGAGCTGTATCCCGAGTCCGAGACGCGTTTCTTCGAGCTTGTCGAGGAGACGACGGTCTTCTTCCAGAAAGGCGCCGACGGCAGGCCGAAGCAGATGATCATCGACGGCCGGATCTTCGCCCCCCGCCTGGCGGATCAATAGGGCCCTTCTAGGCGAAGACGACGTAGAGCGCGATCATCGCCGCGGCCAGGGCGGCGGCCACCAGCCGGTAGTCGAAGAGACCGGCCCAAGCCGTGCCGCGCACGGCCGCCCAGGGATTCTTCCAGACCAGAGCCTCGCTCTCGGGCGTGTGGCGATGCGGCGCGAGGAGCGAGACGACCACGAGGATCAGCGAGCAGATGAGAAACAGGTAGAACGTGGCCATCATCGACGGCACGCTCCAGCCGGTCGTCGCCTTGAACCAGTCGAGAAGGAAGACGGCCAGAGCCAGCGCGGATCCCGCCGTCAGGGTCGCCACCGCCGCCTTGGCCGAGGCCCTCTTCCAGAACACGCCCCAGACGAAGACGGCCGTGATCGGCGGCGCGATGTAGCAGATCAGGGCGGTAATCCCCTGGAAGATGCTCTGGAAATGGCTGATGAGCGGCGACCACAGGATGGCCGCGATCATGGCCGCGAAGGTGACGGCGCGGCCGACCGCGGTCAAGCGGCGGTCGGAGGCGTCCGGATGCCGCCGCTTGTAGAGGTCCAAGCTGAACAGCGTGGCGATGGAGTTCAGGGCCCCCGAGACGGTGCTCATCAGCGCCGCCAGCAGGGCCGCGGCGACCAGGCCCTTGAGCCCGGCCGGAAGCAGGTGATTGACCAGCACGGAGTAGGTGTCGGCCGAATCGGCGAAGGCGGGCAGCTTGCCCTGCCGGACCAGGGCGCCGGCCACGACGCCGGGCAGGACGAACAGGAAGACCGGAAGGATCTTGATGAAGCCGGCGAACAGGGGGCCCAGGCGGGCATGGCGCTCGTCCTTGGCCCCCAGGACGCGCTGGACGATGGTCTGGTCCGCGCACCAGTACCACAGCCCGATCACCGGGTAGCCGAGAAAGACCGCGTACCAGGGCAGGCTGGGCGTCTCGGCCGCCGTGCGCAGGATGGTCAGCTTGACCGGCTCGACCGAGGCCGCTAGTCCGCCCCAGCCCCCGGCCTGGATGAGGCCGATAACGGACAGGCAGGCCGCCCCCGCGATCAGGATGACGGTCTGCACGGACTCGGTCAGCACGACCGCCAGCAGCCCCCCGACGATGGTGTACAGGCCCGTCAGCAGCGCGGTCAAGGCGATGGAGACGTTGATGGGGATGCCGAAGAGGCCTTTCAGAACGACGGCCCCCGTGTAGAGGGAGAAGCCGATGTGGATGAAGACGGCCGAGAAGATCGACAGAACCGCCAGCCAATCGCGGCTGGCCCGGTTGTAGCGCTTTTCCAGGAAGTCGGGCAGGGTGGCGACCCGCGATCGGATATAGAAAGGGGCGAAGAAGAAGGCCAGGACGATCAGCAGGAAGGCGGCCATCCACTCGAAATTGCCGTAGGCCAGGCCGTTGACGTAGCCCTCTTGGGCCAGACTAACCAGGTGGGTCGTGGAGATGTTGGTCGAGAAGAGGGCCAGCCCGATGATGGGCCAGCGCAGGGCGCCGCCGGCCAGGAAGTACTCCCGGCTGGATCCGGCGCGGGAGCGCCGCCCCCTCCAGGACCACAGGCCCAGCCCGACGATGCCGGTCAGGTAGACGGCGATGACGGCCAGATCCGGCCAAGCCAGCCGCAGAGCCTTGTCCATCCCGTCCGCCCGCCTCTAGGATTCCGCGCTCAATCGGCGTGGAAGACCTCTTCCATGGTCGTCCACCAGTCCTTCTCCCCGCTCATGGGGATGCGCTCCTGGCAGGGATTGGTCTCCTTCCACCAGCGCTGGGTCTCCGGGTCGGCGGCCATCTTGGCCATATCGGCGGCGAAATCGGTCCCGGTGTACTCGAAATAGGCGAAGAGATAGGGCTTCCCGGGCTCGACCTCCTTCAGATAGATGGAGTAGTTGCGGATGTTCGAGGCCCTGATCTGCTTCAGCACCGACGGCCAGACGGCGGCGTGCAGCTCCTTGTAATAGGCCAGCTTCTCGGGCTTGAGGGCGATGATCTGGCCGAAGCGCTGGACCGGGGGCTTGGGGGCCGGGCTCTTGCGCCCCGAGGCCGCGGCTACGACAAACATCCCGCCCAGGAATCCGGCGGCGATCTTCTTCAGCGACATGGTCTTCTCCTTTCTCCCTTCTTGATGAGCGGCCGCTATTTCCCCGCCGCGGGCGCGGCCGGGGATTCGGCGGGCCGGGCGCCGGTGATCTTGACGACGATAGGCCAGTCGGGCCCCCAGGTCAGGCTGGGCGCCTTGGCCCCCTTGGCCTTGGCCAGGGCCGCCGGCGTCCCGATGAGCTGGACGGTGTGGGTTCGATCGACGGTGATGTGGAGGCCGGCCGCGTCCTGCTTCCACTCGACGCCGCCGGCTTGGCTCAGCACGGAGATTTTCGTATCCGCCCCGGCCTTGACCGACTTCAAGGTGAGGCGGGCGCCGGCCGGGCTCTTGACGCCCTCCATCCCGTAGACGAGGTCGACGAAGGCGTAGACGGCGCCGTCGGACCGGCGGGTCGTCAGCCAGACATCCCCTTCGTTGGTCACGGTCCAGGGCCGCACGCCCCTCACGCCCTCGCCGTACAGGCTCATCCACAGCCCCAGCTCGCGGAGCAGCGCTTCGTCGGCCGGAGCGATCGTCCCGTCGGGGCGGGGGCCGACGTTGAGCAGCATATTGCCGCCGCGGGCCCTGATGTGGAAGAGGTTGCGGATGACCTCGGGGGCGGTGCGAACCGAGGCGTTGGGCTGGTAAGACCACTGCCAGCTCGTGGTCATGCAGCTCTCCCAAGCCCGGTCGTCGGCCTTCCCGGGGATCTCCTGCTCGGGCGTCGGGATCTCGCCGCGCCCGATGAAGACATCCTGCTTGACCTGCCACGACCGCTTCTTCAGCGGCTCGCAGGCCCCGTCGAACCAGATCATGAAGACGTCGCCGTACTTGGTCAGGAGCTCCTCGACCTGGCCCCGCTCATAGTCGGCGAAGCCTTTCTTCAAGGGGCCGAAAGGAGCCGCGGCCGCGAAATCGGGCTCGTAGAGGTGCTTGAAGCGCAGGCCGGTCTCGTACTGGTAGCGAAAATCGCCCGGCGAATAGTAGAAGCCGAGAAGGATCCCCTCTTTCCGGAAGGCTTCGGCCACGGCCGCTGCGATGTCCTTGCCGTAGGGCGACTTGGTGATCTTGAAGTCGCTGTAGGCGGTGTCGAACATGGCGTAGCCGTCGTGGTGCTTGGCGGTGAAGCAGACATATTCGATGCCGGCCAGCTTGGCCAGCCGGGCCCACGCGGCGGCGTCGAAGGCGGTCGGGTTGAACGTCTCTGCCAAGGCGTAGTAGCGCTTGACGTAGTCGTCCGAGGCGTTGTTGAGAGGCCAGGAGATCTCCGTCCCCAGCTGGGAGTTGGGGCCCCAGTGGATGAAGAGGCCCAGGCCGGCGTCGCGGAAGACCTCCGTCTGGGCCGGATCGTTGGACATCCGGACTTGATCTTCGGGGATCAGGGTCACGGGCGCGGGACCGGCCGTTTCCCCCTCGGCCTTTTCGGCCTTGGGCGCGCAGGCCGCGGCCAGGAGGATGGCGATCCCGGCCAGGGCCAGGAGCGCGAACATCGTCTTTCGGGTGGGCTCTTTCATGGCTTCTCCTCTCGTGGCCCGATCTTCTCCCAACTCGGCGGGACGGTCAAGCCGACTCGACGCGATATGCGCCGCACTCCCGGATCGTGTCGTAGAGGGCCAGGGTGTTCTCGACTCCGGTCTCGGGCAGCAGATAGTCGTGGCTGGGCGAGGCGATGTACCCTCCGCCGGGCTTCATGATCTCGATGACGCGGCGGGTCTCGCGGCGGACGAGCTCGGGCGTGCCGGCGATGAGCAGGCGATGCGTGTCGAGGCAGCCGTTGAGGACGATATCGCGGCCGTAGAGCCGCTTGAGCCTCTCCGGCTCCATGTCCCGGGCGCTGGGCTGCAGGGACTGCAGGGCGTCGATGCCGCAGGCGATCATCTCGGGGATCAGCGGGGCGAAGCCGCCGCAGCAGTGGAGCTGGACTTTGAGCCCGAATCCATGCCCCAGATCGGCCAGGCGCCGCAGGTGCCCCCCGAAGAACCGCCGGAACATGGCCGGCGAGACGATGGGGCCGTTCTGCGTCCCGAAGTCGTTGCCGATGAAGAAGATGTCGATCGTCCCGGCCGCCGCTTCAAAGATCCGCCGGCTGACCGCGGCATAGTAGTCGACCACCCGCGCCAGGGCCGCCTCGACCAGGGCGGGCGCCTCGACCATCAGGGTCATGAAGCGCTCCATGCCGAAAAGGTCGATGGCGTCGTGGTAGAAGGGCGACCAGTCGCCGCCCAAAATCGCATATTCGCCCTTCCAACCCAAGGCATCGTCCCGGACGGCTGTGACGTCCATCCAAGCGGGCTCGGGCCAGGGAAAGCTTTCGATGTCGGCGACCGTGGCCGCGTCGCCAAGGGGATGAGCCAGGGGCTGTCCGTAGCCGTAGCCCGTCCGCTCGACGCCGAAGGGCGTGCGCGAGGTCGCCTCCGGATGGGCGAAGCAAGAGGAGGGCGAGCGATCGGGCGGGCCGGCATAGCGGGCGAAGACGCGCCGGAAGTCGTCGCCCAGATGCCGCGACAGGCCCTCGTCGTCGCCGCCCAAGCCCAGCCTGGCGCGCAGCATGGCCCGGAACTCGGGCGAGGCCCCGCACCAGGCCGGGACGCGGTCCGGCTCGCCGTGGGCGAAGGCGGTCAGGACGCGCTCCCGGGAGGTCATGCGGACCCGTTTTATACCAGGCCGCGCGGCAAGTCAAAAGGCCGGCAGGGAAGCCTTCTCGCGCCGGAGCGCGGCCCTTGGGAGCGGCCGGCCTTTGCGCTATAATTCGCCCTCCTCGGCACCCGGGGGGACGCCATCCTCATAAGGAGACCGCTCCATGTTCGATCCCAGCGATCCCGTCTTGAAGCTCTTCCAGGACTCCGACGCCCTGCTGCGGGGGCATTTCAAGCTGACCTCGGGCAAGCACTCCGAGTGGTATTTTGAGAAGATCCGGCTGATCGAGAAGCCGGCCGTCATGGACAAGATCATCGACCTGCTGGCGGCCAAGATCCGCCGCGAGGTGCCGGACTTCGACTACGTCGTCTCGCCCGCCTACGGGGCCATCGCCCTGGGCTTCCTGGCCGCGCTCAAGCTGGGCAAGAAGTTCGCCTTCAGCCAGCGGGTCGAGGAGAGGATGGCCTTCCGGGCCGGCTTCGCCGGGATCGAGGGCTCCAGGGCCGTGATCGTCGAGGACATCCTGACCACCGGCGGCTCCCTCAACGAGGTCGTGGCCGCCCTCAAGGAAAAATCGGTGGATGTGGCCGGCATCTACGTCCTCGTCGACCGAAGCGGCGGCGCCGTCCAGGTCGAAGGCAAGCCGGTGGGAAGCCTGCTGGCCCTCAAGGTCGAGGCCTTCGAGCCCGACGCCTGCCCGTTCTGCGCCAAGGGCCTTCAGATCACCAAGCCCGGCGCCTCCGACAAGAAGGCCTGAAAGGACGCCCCATGCGCCTCCTCATCATCAACCCGGGCTCGACCTCGACCAAGATCGCCGTCTACGAGGACGAGAAGGAAGTCTTCTCCCAAAGCATCCCCCACACCACCGAGGAGGTGGCTCCCTTCGCCCGCATCGTCGAGCAGAAGGGCTTCCGCAAGGACATCATCCTGCGGGCGCTCAAGGAGCGGACCATCGAGGCCAGCAGCTTCGACGCCGTGGTCGGCCGCGGCGGGCTGCTCGAGCCCATCCCCGGCGGCATCTACGCCGTCAACGACCGCCTCCTGGACGACCTGTTCCGGGGCGTCCAGGGCGAGCACGCCTCCAACCTGGGCGGGCTGATCGCCGACGAGATCGCCCGGCCGCTGGGCATCCCGGCCTTCATCGTCGATCCGGTCGTGGTCGACGAGCTGGAGGACTGGGCCCGGCTGACCGGTGTCGCCGAGATCAAGCGGCGCAGCATCTTCCACGCCCTCAACCACAAGTACGCCGCCCGCCTGGCGGCCAAGGAGCTGGGCAAGCCCTACGAGGAGTGCGGGCTGATCGTCTGCCACCTGGGCGGCGGCATCTCGGTCGGGGCCCACTGGAAGGGCCGCGTCATCGACGTCAACAACGCCCTGCACGGCGAGGGGCCCATCGCCCCCGAGCGGGCCGGCACGGTCCCGGCCGGCGATCTGGTCGATCTGTGCCTGTCCGGCAAGCTCGGCCGGGACGACCTCAAGCGCAAGCTGGCCGGCAAGGGCGGCATGGTCGCCCTGCTCAAGACCAACGACATGCGCCAGGTCGAGGCCCGCATGGCTCAGGGCGAAGCCGAGGCCAAGCTCGTCTTCGAGGCCATGACCGCGACCATCGCCAAGACCATCGGCGGCGCGGCCACCGTCCTGCGCGGGAAGGTGGACGCCATCGTCCTGACCGGCGGCCTGGCCTACAGCCAGAGGTTCATCGACGCGATCACCGAGCGGGCCGGCTTCCTCGGACGGATCCTCGTCTACCCCGGCGAGAACGAGATGATCGCCCTGGCCACGGCCGGCCTGCGCGTCCTGCGGGGCGAGGAGAAGGCCAAGATCTATTCATAATCGATAGAGCGGCCCCGGCGGGCGGGGCGGAGGTATCATCCATGATCACGTCGCTTCAGCAGATCGTCGAGCACGTCAAGGGCCAGCCGGCCAAGCGGCTGTCCGTCGCCTGCGGCGAGGACCCCCACACCATCGAAGCCGTCGGCCGGGCCTGCCGGGAGGGCCTGGTCAAGGCGGTCCTGACCGGATCCAAGGCCAAGATCGAGAAGGTCGCGGCCGAGAACAAGATCGATCCCGGCCTCTTCGCCATCGTCGACCACCCCGACCAGGCCTCGGCCCTGGCGGACGCGGTGGCCCGGGTCCGGGCGGGGGAAGCCGACTTCCTGATGAAGGGCCTGCTCGACTCGTCGGTCTACATCAAGGGCATCATCGACAAGGACAAGGGCCTCCTCAAGCCCGGCCGGCTCCTGTCCCACGTCAGCATCATCCAAGTGCCCCGCTGGAAGAAGCTGATCGTCTGCGCCGACGCGGCAGTCGTCCCCTACCCCGACTTGGAGGCCAAGGCCCAGATCCTGACCTACTGCATTGAGGCCGCCAAGCGGCTGGGCATCGAGAAGCCCAAGGCGGCCGTCATCTGCGCGGTGGAGAAGGTCAATCCCAAGATGCAGGCCACCCTGGACGCAGCCCTGCTGAGCAAGATGGCCGAGCGCGGCCAGATCAAGGGCGCCATCGTGGACGGGCCGCTGGCCCTGGACGTGGCCTTCTCCAAGGAGAGCGCCGAGATTAAGGGCGTCAGGTCCGAGGTGGCCGGCGATGCCGACATCCTGCTGTTCCCGGCTATCGAGACGGGCAACGTCTTCTTCAAGACCTGTTCCTACCTGGCCGGCGGCGAGAACGCGGCCGTCGTGGCCGGAGCCAACTGCCCCTGCGTGCTGACCTCGCGCTCCGACAGCGAGGATTCCAAGTACTACTCGATCGCCCTCGGCGCGCTGCTGGCCTAGGCGCGGCGTCGGCGGCTCATCCCGGCAGCCGGGCCGCCATCAGCAGGGCCATCAGCTCGAAGAGATTCTGGCTGGTCATGGAGTAAGGCGCCTCCGTGTCCACGCGATGGACGATGACCAGTTTGGAGTCCGGCAGGACCACCAGCGTGTGGACGCCCAGGCCGGAATGGAAGAAAGCGCGGCCAAAGGGCGAGCTCGCCGGCAGGGTCCCCCAAAGATAGCCATAACCGATCCCGGCTCGCTCGTCATGGATCGAATGCGCCCGGGTGCTGGCTTCGATCCAATCCCGCGGCACGATCGAACGCCCGTCCCAGAATCCATTTCTCAAGTACAACAGGCCATACAAGGCCAGGTCGCGCGCCGTCATCCGGAACTTATAAGCGGGGATATCGGACTTGCTCTTCTCAACCTGGTATTCGCCGTCCGCGGCCCGGAAATCCTGCATGCCGATCGTCCGCGCAATCTCAGCCTCGAAGGCCTCGAAGATCGACCGGCCGGCCGCCTGTTCAAAGATCCGGCCCAGGGCATTGAAATCCCAGTTGTTGTAGTAATGGAACGTGCCCGGGGCGTGACTGCCCCTGGCGGGGCGCTCGGCAGCCATGTCCTCGGACTCGGCCGCGGCCGGATGATAGACGCCGGACCGCGACCGGATCAAGTCCACCACCTTGGCCTGCTTCTCGGCATCCGTCAGGCTGGGCGGGCTGTCATCGAGGCCCAGCTCCGCCAGGGTCTTGTCGAGGCTGATGCGCCCCCGCTCCACGTAGATGCCGATGAGGGAGTTCAGAAGAGCCTTGCGGATGGAATGGCAGGGGTACTTGCGATCCACGGCGCCCCAGGACAGGAGCGCTTTGCCGTCATAGAGGACTAGAAACGCCGCCGAGCCGATCTTCTCCAAGTAACGCGTGACCTCCGCCAAGCGGGCCGAGGAAAAACCGGCCGCCTCGGGCACGATCGGCTCGAAAGCGCCGCGGCCGGCTTGGGAATAGGCCGGTGGGACGGCAAGCGCTAAGCCGAGCGCCAGGAAGAGAATTGATAGAGGGAACGGTCGGTCCATAGGCGCTCCTCCCCCGGGTCAGAAGTCCATCACTCCCCGGGATCATGGATCGGCCGTCCGGAGATGTCAAGGGCGCCGCCGCCCCGGTGGTGTGATAGGAAGCGATCTTCCCGGTGCCGACGCGGCGCCCTTGCCGTTTACTTCGTGATGGTGATGGACCCGTTGGTCGTGTCGAGCGACAGCAGCGGGCCGCCGTCGCCGATGACGCCCGAGATGTTCCGGCGCGAACGGCTCATCCCCTTGATGGTCACGGGCATATCGACCTCGATGTGGCCGTTGGTCGTTTCGGCTTCCAAACGGGCGTTGATCGGGCCGATCAAACGGACGGTGATCGATCCGTTGGTCGTGTCCGCCTTGACGTTGTCCTTGAGGCCGTCGATGACCAGATGGACGCCCCCGTTGGTCGTACGGGCTTGAATCGAGCCGCGAACGTCGTGGGCGGTGATGTCGCCATTGGTCGTGCCCAGAAAGGCCGGGCCGGCCGCCCCTTCCAGCTTCACGTCCCCGTTGGTCGTCTCGGCGGAGACTTCACCGAATTGCCCGATGAGCGCCAGCTCGCCGTTGGTCGAACGGACCATCTCCAGCCGCACGCCGGCGGGGACCTTGATCTCGTAGTCGACGCTGATCCGGAGGTTGCGGAAGGGCGACTTGGGCCACACGGTGTCGACGGCCACGTAGCCGGCGCCGCTCTGGTCCTCGATCGTGACCAGCTTGAGGTTCTCTTCCTTGCTCCGGCAGGTCTTGACCGCGGAGACGTCGGCCTCGGCCTTGTCCCAGGTCGAAATCCGGATGTCACCATTGACGTTCTTGACGCTGAAGCGGCCGTCGGGACCGAGCGGGAAGGTCTTGTGCCAGTTCTCCTTGAACTCCCCCGCCGCCGGGCCCAAGGCGCCGTCAGCCGCGATGATCAAGCTGCCGCAAAGGGCCAGCCCCAGTGCCAGGGCGATAATGCCGCCTAAACTGCTGTTTCGACTCGAATTGGCTGTAGACATGGCGTCCCTCCTTGGTCGGGTATCACCTAGATAGACGGGATTCCGGGGCGGAAGGTTCCCTGGGGCCGTTCAAGTCTCGAGGGGCCGGTTGGGGGTATACCCTCGGGGGCGAGGGTACAAGGCCCGCGGTCAGTCCATGGCAGACCATGAACGATCTCGCTCTCGGCGGGCCTTAGTCGTCCCGGCGGAGCTTGCGCGGCCCTAGTTGGGACGTTGCTGCAACTGTCGCCGCCAGGGCGATCTCGCCGTTGGCCGACACCCCGAACCACCCTTGCTCCCGGAGACGAGATAAAGCCGAAATTACCGTATCGCCGCAGGGACGTCCAATCGCGGCGAGATGGAGTAGGCTCCCGAATCCAGGTCGATGGTCACCACCGTCCCGTCCGCGTAGCTGAACCGCTGCCGCCGGAAGGAGCCGTCCAGAAACTCGTGCCGGACAAGCTCCAGCAGGCCGACCCGGGAATTCAAGGCGCAGAGGGTCCGGACCCTGTCGAGCTCCTCCGCCGACGGCTCCAAGGAGAGGTACGGCAGCCCGGCATGCCCGAGGCCGTGCAGGAATCCGAGGTCGCTCTCCGGTATGCCCCAGGCGCCCTTGTCCAAGGACCAGGGCAGGAGAATGGAGTCATGGTAGACCAGGTCAAACAGCGGGATGGGGATGCCCATGGCCGGCCCCGAGCCCGGATTGGGATCCAGCGGGTAGGGGCCGTGGTGAACCAGGTCGAGATAAGGCGTGGCCCAGTCGGCCGGCTCCTCCGAGCTGACCACGCCTCCCCGCGAGCGAATCCAGTCGAAGGCGTCGCCGCGGTAGCGCAGGCATTCGGCGCGGGTGACGGGGTGCTCGGGATTGTAGCACTCGTCGGGCGGAACCACCGCGAAGACATCGAGGTAGGCGCCTCTGACCAGGATGCCGCGATCCAACAAGGCGCCGTAGTTCTTGCGGACGTGCCCGGGGGCCAGGCTGGGGCAAAGGTAGGTCTGCATGCCGCCATACCAGGTGCTGTGGGTGGAGAGCTTGCCGCCCTCTTCCATCTGGGCGTTGCGGGGCGAATAGGAGGCCGCGTCCAGGTAGTAATCGCGATACTGGTCGTGGATGGCGAAGATGTAGCCGAGGGAATCGAGGGTCCAGGACAGCCGCCTCATCCCGTCCCAGCCGCCCGCCTCGAGATTGGGCGGGAGGATGTCGGGGTGGAGATTGTCATAGCCGCGGGCGCCCCAGCCGTCCAGGTGGACGTAGGCCCGGCCGATGCCCTTCTCAGCCAGGGCGCGAAGCTCCGCCGCGCGGGCGTCGAAGGACGCGAGCTGGTGGTTCTTGGCGGGATCCTTGCGGTCATAGTAGCTCGACTGCGGCTGGATATGGTAGAGGATGCTGGTGTGGATGACGGGCGCCCCGATGAGCCGGGCGACCAGCGGACTGCGGGCGATCTTCTCCCGGAGCGAGACGAAGCGGCCCGCCTCGATGACGGAGCGCCGATAGCGCTTGGCCATCTCGACATAGCCGCCGCGGTCGAGGAAGGCGAAGCGGACGGCGCGGGGATAGACGAAGCGTCCCAGCGAGTGGACCCAGCGGACGTCGACGCGGGTCGGTCCCCCGGCGGGATGATCGAATCGGCAGCCGGCGTCGTCGGGCGTCTCCAGCAGGACCGCGACGGCGGCGCTTCCCTTCTGGAAGCCCCACCACGGCATATAGAGGCCGCGGCCGTAGCTCATGGAATCGTAGAGGCCGACCTTGCGCGGCCAGTCCCGCGGCAGGAGCATGCCCTGCATGAAGGGGACCACGGCGGCGTCCAGAGAAGCGGGGTCGAAGGAGGCCGGCCAGAGAAGCTCCCGCACCCGATCGGCCCCGTCGGGCGCGACGATCCGGCAGACGAGGTCCTCGTCGGCTCCGTCGAGGCCGACGGAGAGCCGAACGGTGAGATCGAGGGGCGCGTCCCCGGCCCGGAATCCGGCCAGTTGAATGCTGACCCCGGTCTGGAAGCCCGTTTCGTAGGGGATGACATCCTTGGTCCGGGCGGAGGCCAAGCGAAGCTTGTGGTCGGTCCCGGCATGCCGGACGGTCAGGTCTCCGTCGAAGGACGGCAGGCCGGACCACTCGGCGGCGCCGGAGATGGCTTTGAAGGACAGTCCCGCGGCGTCGATCTCGACGGTCCGCTTGCCTCCCGCGAGGGTCCAGACATCGCCCTTGCGGGAGACGCGGACGGACGGACGCGAGCCCCGCCACGGCTCCGTCCCGCCCGCGTTGACGATCGACGCGCCTTCCACGGGAGAGCCGTCGGGAGTGAGCCAGACGATACCGCCCTCGGTGGCCCGGAAGCGACGGGCCCGGATGTTCGAGCCCTCGCCCTCCTCGTAGTAGACGATCAGAATCGAGCCATCCTTAAGCGGGGCCATCGAAGGGTACGCGCCCAGGCAGTCATCCACCGGGACGTTGGGGCTCCAGGTCGCCCCCTCGTCCAAGCTGTAATGGAGGGACGTCTGGGGCAGTCGGTGAGCCAGCAAGAGAATGTCTCCCGGCGCCCGGAAGAGATAGGGGCAGTGGCCGGGGAAGCCGAGCGGCCGGGAGACGCTCCACGTCCTGCCGCCGTCCATCGAGCGGGAGGCGCACAGGGTCGTGGCCGGCTCGCGCTGCACGGCCAGGATCGAGCCGTCCTTGAGGGCGGCGATGTCAGTCTCGGCGTCCAGCTTCCAGCCGCCGTTGGGAATATCGACGACCGGGCCCCAGGTCGCGCCGCCGTCGTCGGAGGCGATCACGGCGCCCCAGGCCTTCTCCCCGACCTGCTTGTAGAGGCCCAGCATCAGCCGGCCGCCCGGAAGGATGCGGATGGGCGAGCTGCAGTAATAGTCGGCGGCAAGCTGCCGCGGCCTGGACCACGTCCGGCCCAGGTCGTCGGATTGGACGATCCAGGTCCCCAGCCCGTCCCAAGAACGGGGATCATCGGGCTTGGCTTGGAGGGTGAAGAAGTTGCAGAGCAGGCGGCCTGAGGGGAGCTGGACGATGGACGGGTCGCGGTCGTCCTGGGGACCGTCATACACGGTGGATGCCCTTGTCCAGGTCCGGCCCTCGTCGGAAGAGAAGCAGGAGACGATCCGCCCTCCCCGGGGCCAAGCCGCGGTGGGGAGGCTGACGTGGCCGTAGCCGGCATAGAAGACGGCCATCAGCCGGCCGTCCTTCAGGCGGCAGACGTCGGGAAAGGCCTCGTAGCCGCCCGCTCCGGCATCGCTGCAGACAACGATGGGGTCCCGCCCCTCGGCTTGTCCGAGCGGCGCCGAAGCAGCGGCCGCGGGCCGCGCGGCCCGCCCCGGATCAACGACCACATGTTTGATTCGAGTCCGGCGCCACGTGTAGGTCACATGGAGGCGCCTGTCGCGCGTTTGGATTATGGCGGGATAGGAGTATTCCATCCCGGGCTCATCCTCGAGGCGGGCGCCCCGGCTCCACGCCCTGCCGTCGAGGCTGACGGCGATCTCCAGGACGCCGCGGCCGGAGCGGATCGGATTGTAGACGAGAACGTGGCGCCCGTCGGCGAGCGTCAGGGCGTCGATGCCGCTGTCGGGATTGGGAAGCTCGGTGGGCGCGAGCCTGGTCCAGACACGCGGGTCGGCGTCATGGCCCCATGTCTCCATCAACACGCCCTGCTTGGAGCGGCAAAGGGCCTGCAGGATCCCGCCTGGATGCCGAAGCAGGGCGGGCTGGATGGCGGAGATGGCGGGAGGCGTGTTGAGATCGGGGCCGTGGCTCCAGCCGCCGGACGGATCGCGGGTCCACTCCATGCGGACGCGCCAGCCGCCTTCCTCGGCGCTCGATCCGCAGAGGATCGTGCCGTCGGGGAGCTCCAGCGGCTTGTTCTTGATCGGCCCCAGGATTCCTTCCGGGAGGCGGCGGGGGGCGCTCCATGTCCTCCCATCATCGGACGACGACATCATCATCCCCCACCAAGTCGAGGGCGAAGGGCCGACTTTGTAGAAGAGGAGGAGCTCCCCCGAACGCCGGCGGAAGAGAACGGGATTCCAGCAGGGATAGCGGCGCGCTTCGCCGGACACATGGCCATGCCCGATTCCGGCCGCGGCCCCGAACGCAGCGCCGTCCTCGTCCCCGGGCCCGACGCCGGGCGCGAGGCCGACAGCGACCTCGACGGGTGGCTGCCACGCCTTGCCGTCGTGGCGGGCCAGCCAGATGCCCACGTCCGCAGCTCCCTCGCGGCTGCCGCCGAACCAGGCCGCGACCAGGCCGGAGGGCGTCTCCTCGATGGTCGAGGCGTGGCTGGAGGCGAAGGGCGGCGAAGGGACGATGAATTCCCGAGCCAGGATCTCGAATCCAAGAGGCCCGGATTCCCCATCCGGGGGTGCGGCGGCCAAGCCGGCTCGAGACAGGCCGGAAAAGGGAGCGAGGGCGAATGCCGCCAGAAAGACGGCCGCGGCCGCCATCAGCGCGAGTCGGGTCCCTCCGCGAGAATCCCGCCGGCCCGGACGCGTCATGCGCCCTAGTTATCACACGCCCTCCGGCAAGTCAAAGCGGCCGGCGGGCGGCAGAGAAAGAGAAGTGCGCCCGCGATTCCTCACCCTGCCGCCGGGATCGGGCAGCGCCCCCCCCTGAAACGAGACGACTCGGACCAACGTATTCTAGGGAGAAGGAGCAAGCCCATGGTTCCGTCGATCCGCGCCGCTGCGTTGATGATCTGCCTCGCTTGTTCGTCTCTCGTCTTCCCGACGGACGTCTCAGGCGCCGCCCCCGCCGACGGCCTCGCCTCCGTCATGCTCGCGCAGGGGGCGGCCGAGGCCCAGGGCGACGAAATCCACAGGGCGGCGGCGGCCGGCGACCTGGCCACGCTGAAGGCCCTTCTGGACGCCGACCCGAAGCGGGCCGAAAGCCGCAACATCAAGGGCCAGACACCCCTCCACGTCGCCGCCCAGGCCAAGCGGCCCGAGGCGGTAGCCCTGCTGCTCGCTCACGGGGCGGATGTCCGGGCCATCGACGCCGAGAAGTACACGCCTCTTCACCGGGCGGCTCTGGTCGGCGACGCCGAGTCCTGCCGGCGGCTGCTCGAGGCCGGGGCGGACGTCAAGTCGGTCGAGGCCATGGGGCGGACGCCGCTGATGCTGGCCTGCGGCTTCGGCGACGGGCTGCCCGCCGTCAAGCTGCTCATCGCCGCCGGCTCGGACGTCAACTACGCAGTCCCGGGAGGCAACAACGTCCTTCTCGCGACTCTGTACTTCGGGCGCCCGGAAGTCATCGATTTTCTCGTCGAGTCAGGGGCCCGCCTGGCCGGCGACAGGCGCTCGGTCATGACGGGGCTGGCGATCGCGGCCCGCAACGGCCGACAGGAAGTCTTCCGGATGGCCGCGGATATGGCCGCCGCGGCAGGCATCCAGGTGGAAAAGGCCGTCTCCCTGCTGGATGTCGCCAGCGGCGGAGCCGTGGAGACGGGGCGCTTCCTGCTGGACAAGGGCGTGGATGTCAACGGCAAGAACGTCTATGCCTGGACGGCGCTTCACGCCGCCGCCGCCCGGGGTCACGCCGAGTTCGCAAGCCTCCTCCTGGACCGGGGCGCCCGAATCGACGAGCCGGACCGCATGGGACGGACGGCTTGGCACCTGGCCCGCGAGGGCAAGCACGCCGCCGTCGCGGACATGCTGCGCGATCGAGGCGCCTCGACGGCGGAGCCGAAGTTTCCCGAGCTGCGCGGGCCCTGGCTGGGGCAGCCCGATCCGGGAGCCGCGCCGGCGATGTTCGCCCCCGGCATCGTCTCGGGATACGACTTCGAGAGCGAGCATAGCCCGGTGGCCTTCACCCCGGACGGGAATGAGGCCTATTGGACCAAGAAGTTTCGCGGTCCCATCCTGGTCTCGAGGCGCGTGAACGGGATCTGGACGGCGCCGTGCCCCGCGCCTTTCAATTCGTCCTGGGGGGACGGCGAGCCGTTCATCGCGCCGGACGGAAAGCGGCTCTATTTCCTGAGCTTCCGGCCCCTGCAGCCCGGCGGGCGCGGCGACAAGGAGAACATCTGGTTCGTCGAGCGCGAAGGCGACGGGTGGGGCGCTCCCCAGCCGGAGGCGGCTTCGGTCAATGCCTATGACCAGCACTGGCTGTTCTCGGTGGCCGCCGACGGGACGCTGTGGTTCTCGGCCCCCGGGGCGGACGGGAAGGGCGGGCGCGACATCTACCGGGCCGCGATGGCCGACGGCGTGAGGCAGGCGCCGCGAAACGCCGGGCCGATCATCAACACGGCCGGCGACGAGCACATGCCCTTCATCGCCCCGGACGGAAGCTACCTCATCTTCTCGAGGCGGGGCGAGCCCGGCGACGGGGGGCAGTTCCGCTTCCGGATTTGCTACCGGGACGGGGACGGCTGGACGAAGCCGGTTGGGCTGGGCGAAGCCATCGACAGCGTGGTCATGACCCTCTGCCCGCTGGTCACGCCCGACGGGAAGTACATGTTCTTCCTCGGCCAGGGTGACGTCTTCTGGGTCCGGGCCGACTTCATCGAGGCTCTGCGGCCGAAGCGCTGAGGCGGCGGGCCGGATGCGCTTGACAGCCCCCGGCGTCTCGTTTAGCGTATCGACGGACGTCTTCTAGGTTCGCGCTTCGGGAGGGAGTCATGCCTCGCGCCTCCGTTCGCATCGCCTTGATCGCCGGGATCGTCCTGGCGGCGGCCGTCGCCGGGCCGGCCCAGGACCTGAGCCTGGATGTCCCCTACGTCCCCACCCGCTACCCGGTCGTCGATGAGATGCTCCGCCTGGCCCGCATCGCCAAGGACGACGTCGTCTACGACCTCGGCTGCGGCGACGGCCGCCTGGTCATCGGCGCGGCGGTCAAGTACGGGGCCCGCGGCGTCGGCTTCGATATCGACCCGGAGCGGATCAAGGAGTGCCTGGAGAACGCCGAGAAAGCCGGCGTCCAGGACCGGGTCAGGTTCATCCTGGGCGACCTCTTCGAGGCGGACTTCCGCGAAGCCACGGTCATGCCCATGTACCTGCTGACCACGGTCAACCTGAAGCTGAGGCCCAAGATCCTGCGGGAGCTGCGACCCGGCTCGAGGGTCGTGTCGCACAACTTCGGCATGGACAGCTGGACGCCCGACGAGCGGAGCGAGGTCCGGGTGGAGGACATCGCCCACGACGTCTATTTGTGGATCGTCCCGGCCAATGTCAGCGGGACCTGGACCTGGAAGCTGGACAATGGGGCGGCGCCTTGCGCCTGCCGGCTGGAGATCAGCCAGAGATTCCAGAAGTGGGAGGGCCGGCTGCTCGTCGACGGGACGGAGGCCGTGGTCAGGGACGCGAAGCTGCAGGGAGACAAGATCGCCTTCGCGGCCGAGGCGGCGCTGGGCGGGCGGGCGGCGACGCTGACGTTCGAGGGCAAGGCCGACGGACATGACATCGCCGGTCTGGTCAAGGTCGCCATCGACGGCAAGAGCGCGGCCTACGCCTGGAAGGCCAAGCGCCGCCCGGATACCATGGCCCGCATCGACGACGACCCCGACTGGATCTACGAATAGGGGTCAGGTCTCAAGATTCGAGTTTCGCCGCTCATAATGCACGAATCGACAACCGGCGTTGTCAGAAGCCTTGAATCGAGCGACTTACCCCGCTTATAACGGAATGTCAGGAGATGGAAATGAGAAATCGCTTATTGACCGCTCTCGCGGTTGCGCTGCTGGCCGTGTGCCTGGGCCTTTCCGGCTGCGCTTGCGCCCAAGGTGATCCAGGCGATCGCCGCGACGAAGGCGGCGGTCAGGTCCGGCCGGCTTCGACGCCCGGCTCGGCGCCCGCCGCGGCGGGTCTCCCCGGCGGGAATTGGCAGCTGACCGAGGACGAGCGCAACACCATCGACATCGTCAAGCGCAACAAGAACTCGGTGGTCTTCATCACCAACATCCAGCTGGTCCGCGACTTCTTCTACGGCGAGGAGTCGAAGATCCCGCGCGGCACCGGCTCCGGCTTCGTCTGGGACGACCAGGGCCACATCGTGACCAACTATCACGTCATCGAGGACGGCGTCGAGTTCCTCGTCTCCCTGCCCAACGGCGAGCAGCATCAGGCCAAGCTGGTCGGCAAGGAGGAGAGCAAGGACATCGCCGTGCTCAAGCTCGCCGGGAGCGCCACCAGCCTCTTCCCCATCACCCCGGGTACCTCGCGCGACCTTCAGGTCGGCCAGAAGACCGTGGCCATCGGGAATCCGTTCGGCCTGGACTATACCGTGACCAAGGGCATCGTCAGCGCCCTGGGCCGCAAGATCCTGGGCGCGGGCAACGTCTCGATCCGGGACATGATCCAGACCGACGCTTCGATCAATCCGGGCAACTCGGGCGGCCCCCTGCTCAACTCGGCCGGCGAGCTGATCGGCATGAACACCATGATCTACAGCCCGTCGGGAGCCTCGAGCGGCGTGGGCTTCGCGGTCCCCGTGGACATCATCAAGAAGATCGTGCCGGAGATCATCAAGACCGGCCGGGTCTCGCGCCCCGGGATCGGCGTCTCCTTCGTAGCCGACGAGTATGCCAGGCGGGCCGGGATCAAGGGCGCCGTCGTCATGGAAGTCCAGCCGGGCACGCCCGCCTACCAGGCCGGGCTGCGCGGCGTCAGCCGGGACCGCTTCGGGCGGACCTTCGTCAACGACATCATCGTCGGCGTCGAGGGCGCCAAGATCGCAAGCTACGACGACCTGTTCACGGCCCTGGAGAGCTACAAGGTCGGCGACCGGGTGACGCTGACGGTCGAGAGAAACGACCAGCAGCGCAAGATCGCCTTCACCCTGGTCCGCGATTAACAGAAGGGGTCAGGTCTCGAGATTCAAGTTTTCCCAATATTTGCCAACTATAGTTTACGAATTGTAATCAGAGGTTTGCAGATAACTCGAATCTCGAGACCTGACCCCTCAGCGGGAGCGTAAGGCGACGGAGCGGCGGGGATCGAAGACGGACTGGATATCCTCGCCGACGAGCGGCGAGAAGCGCCTCCACTCCTCGGCCGTCAGCGCATCCAGCCCCCGCCCCGTCTTCTCCGCCTCGGCCACGGCGGCTCCCACGATGCCGTGCGCCTCGCGAAACGGAGCGCCCCGCTTGACCAGGTAGTCCACGACATCAGCCGCATACAGACCGGGATCGCCGAGCGCCGCCGGGACTTCCGTCCCGGGGCGTATGCGCCCCAGCGCCGCGGCCAGGACGCGCAGCGCCTCGATCGGCTCCTCCATCCCCTCCCGCAGCGGCCGCTTGTCGGCCTGAAGGTCTTTGTTGTAAGCCGACGGCAATCCCTTGAGGACCATCATCATCTCCATCAGCCGGCCGACGGCCGCGCCCGACTCCGCGCGCACCAGCTCGAAGATGTCGGGATTCTTCTTCTGCGGCATCAGGCTGCTGGACGTTGCGATCGCCGCGTCCATCTCGACGAGCCCGAACTCCTTGGACGCATAGATGATAAGGTCCGCGGCCAGCCGTCCGGCGTCGAGCATCAGCACGGCCATGGCGTAGAGGGCGTCGAGGATGAACGTCCGGTCGGCGACGGCGTCCATCGGGTTCTCGGTCAAACGGGCGAATCCCAGCTCCACGCGCATCGCCTCGCGGTCCAGGGCCACGGGCGTCCCGGCCAGCGCCCCCGAGCCGAGCGGCAGAGCGTCGGCCCGGCTCAGCGCCTCGCCCAGCCTTTGCCTCCCGCGGGCTATCGGCGCCATGTGCGATTCGGCCCACATCGCCCAGGTGACGACCTGGGCCGGCTGGAGATGGGTATAGCCCGGCAACAGCGCCCGCGGGTGATCCTCGGCCAGCTTCCTCAGGGCCGCCTCCACGCCGTCCGCCGCCGCGATGGCCTCGGGGATCTTGGCCTTCAGCCACAGCCGCTCGTCGGTCGCCACTTGTTCGTTGCGGCTGCGCCCGGTATGAAGCTTTCGGCCCGCATCCCCGATCTCCTCCGTGAGGAGAATCTCCACGGCGGAATGGACGTCTTCGAACCTCGCCAGATCTCCCTCTCCCGCCGCAATCCGGGCTCCGACCCGGGCCAATCCCGCCCTCAGGGAATCGGCTTCCGGCGACGTCAACACCCCGGCCCGCTCCAAGCCGCCGGCAAATGCCGCCGAAGCCCGCGCCTCGGCTTCGGCCAGGAAGATGTCCCGCGCCAGGGACGAGTTGTAGCGCTCGAAGATCGCCTCGCCGGCGCGGCCGGGAAATCGCCGCCCCCAGACCGAGCCGGCTGCGCCGCCGGCCTCCGCATCTCCCGTCGCTTCCCCCGCCCCCCCCGCCCCGCCCGGACCGACCGGTCCCCCCGGTCCGACCAGAGGCCCGCCTCCATCGCCCCCTTCGGCTCGCTCCCCCGCCCGGCTCATTTTCCGTTCCCGTTGCGCAGGAATCCGGTCACCTTCTTGCCCCGCTTGGCCATGATGACGTGATGGGCTTTCAGGCGGATGGCGTTGATGGCGATGAAGCCCCGCGAGTCGGTCTGGTCGAAGCCGCCCTCGATGTCCATGGAGCTGAGGGCCTGGTCGTAGAGCGAGCTGGGCGAGCGCCGGGCGATCGGCAGGACGTTGCCCTTGTAGAGAGCCAGCCGGACGACCCCGTCGACTACCTCCTGGCTCTTGTCGATGGCCGCCATCAGGAAGTCCATCTCCGGCGAGAACCAGAAGCCGTTGTAGACGAGCTCGGCGAACTGGGGCGAGAGCATGTCCCGCAGCCGCATGACTTCGCGGTCCATGGCGATGCCCTCGATGTCCTTGTGGGCGGCCAAGAGGATGGTCAATCCGGGCGTCTCGTAGACGCCGCGGCTCTTGATCCCGACGAAGCGGTTCTCGACCATGTCGACCCGGCCGATGCCGTTGCGGGCGCCCAGGTCGTTGAGGAGCTGGAACATGGCCAGAGGCTCGCTGGCGGATACGCCGTGGCTGCGGTCGTCGACCACCACCGGAGCGCCATCCTTGAAGGTGATCTCGAGGATCGTCTGGGCGTCCGGCGCCTTGGTCGGATCGACCGTCCAGCTGTAGACGCCCTCGCCCGCGTCGGCGTCCGGATCCTCCAGGATGCCCGACTCGTGGCTGATGTGGATCAGGTTGGCGTCCTCGCTGAACGGCTTGCCGGCCGAGGCCTTGACCTCGATGCCGTGCGCCGCGGCGTAGGCGAGGAGGTCGGGCCGGCCTTTAAAGGCGGCGAGAAACTCCGGATCCTTCCATGGCGCTATGACTTTAAGAGTCGGATCCAGGGCCGCGTAGCTCAGCTCGAAGCGGACTTGGTCATTGCCCTTCCCGGTGGATCCATGGGCCACGTGGGTGGCCCCTTCGGCGTGGGCCAGGGCGACCTGGGCCTTGGCGATGACCGGCCGGGCCAGCGAGGTGCCCAGGAGATAGCGGCCCTCATAGACCGCGTTGGCCTTGACCGCGGCAAAGACATAGTCAGTCACCAGCTCGCGCTTCAAGTCGGCGATGTAGGCCCGCGAGGCGCCGGTGGCCAGCGCTTTGGCCTTGACCGCCTCCAGGTCCTCGTCCTGCCCGACATCGGCGATGTAGGCGATGACCTCGTTTCCCTTCTCGACCAGCCATTTGAGGATGACGGACGTGTCGAGGCCGCCCGAGTAGGCCAGAATGATCTTGGACATGACAGCTCCTTTCGCTCGTTGCGTCGTATGCGGTGAAAGCCGCCCCGCCCCGCCGGGCGGCGGAGCAGGGCTAACGAAATTAAAGAGTGGAGGAGACCTTCTATGCGCCCTGGAGCAGGGCGCGCAGCTCGCGCTGGAACTCGGCCCGGCGGGCCTCGCTGTCGGCCACGATCAGGATGGTGTCGTCGCCGGCCACGGTGCCCAGGACGCCCGGCTGGCGGAAGCCGTCGATCAGCGAGGCTACGCCCGAGGCGTTGCCGGGGGTCGTCTTGACCACGATCAGGTGCGAGGCGCCGTCCACGCCGAGGACGAAGTCCCGGAACAGGAGGGCCAGGCGCTTGCGGGCCGCCGCGAGCGAGGGCGGCGCGGCCGGCGCGGCGGCCGGGGACTGGTAGACGGATCGGCCGGGCCCGGCCGGGACCTTGACCACGCCCATCTCGCGGATATCGCGCGAGATGGTGGCCTGGGTGGCCGGGAAGCCGCGCTTGCGCAGGGCCGCCCGCAGCTGAGCCTGGTCGCCGATCCGGCCGCCGTCCAGGATGTCGCGGAGAGCCTGGTGGCGGGCTTTTTTTGTATATTTTTTCATTTCGATCGCATATTTATACACACAACCGCCCGCCTGTCAAGCGCTTTCTCTCAAGAAGGGGTCAGGTCTCAACATTCAACATTTCTCGGCCCTCTCATTATGCGAGGGGGATTGAATTCTCCGGCACCGACCACCTCAGGAAAGGAGGGCGGTTCGCCGGCATCGATGGCACGGGATATGACTCTATCTCGGGCGGGGGAACGGAGAAGTGTTGAATGTTGAGACCTGACCCCTTAAGATAAGACCCCATGAACGTCGTGCTCGCCTCCCGATCGCCGCGCCGGCGCGAGCTTCTCTCCCGTCTCTTTCCCGCCTTCGAGGTCGATCCCAGCGTCGTCGACGAGACGGCCATCCGGGAGGAAGACCCCGTCGCCTTCGCCATGGCCGCGGCCGAGGTCAAGGCCCGCGACGTCGCCGCCCGCCACCCGGAGGATATGGTGATCGGGGCGGACACCATCGTCGTGCTGGAGCGGGAGATCTTCGGCAAGCCGGCCGGCCGAGCCGATGCGGAGCGGATGCTGACGCGGCTATCCGGCCGCAAGCACCGGGTCATCACCGGGCTGGCCCTCATCGGACGCGCCGGCGACCGGGCCGTGATCGACTACGAGATCACCTACGTCGCCTTCAAGGCCCTGTCACCGGACGTCATCGCCGCCTACCTCGACGGCCACGCCTACGCCGACAAGGCCGGCAGCTACGCCATCCAGGACATCGGCCCGGCCTTCGTCGACAAGATCGAGGGCGACTACGACAACGTGGTCGGGCTGCCCATGGGCCGCCTCAAGTGGATGCTGAAGCAATGGAACGCGCCCGAATGGACGATCGACGTCACCGGCATCGACTTCGTCACCGGCTGGGCCACGGGCGAGGCGGGCGGGGCCCCCATCCTCGTCCCCGGAGCACTGCCCGGAGACCGCGTTCGGGCCCGACTGGCCCGCCGCAAGCCCCGCTCGGCCAAGGTCCTCAGCACGATAGCGCCCTCCCCCCACAGGGTCGAGGCTCCCTGCCCCCACTTCGGCGCCTGCGGCGGCTGCGCCTTCCAGAACCTGTCCTACCCCCGCCAGCTGGAGCTCAAGGAGGCCCGCTTCCGCGACGTCATCCGCCGCGGCTCCGGCCTGGATCTGGACGACGCCGTCTTCGAGCCGTTCCTGCCGTCGCCCTCCCTCTTCGGCTACCGCAACAAGATGGAGTTCGCCTTCGGCGGCGCGGAGGGCGCGATCAAGCTGGGGCTGCGCGGCCGCTCGCTGCCGGGGCCGCAGTCGCACAAGCGCACGGTCGGCCTGGAGCGCTGCCTCATCTTCGGCGCCGCCGTCGAAGCCGTGTTCCCCGCCACCCGCGCCTTCGCCGACGCGTCCGGCCGGCCGCCCTACGATCCGCTGGGCCAGAAGGGCTTCTTCCGCAATCTGGTCATGCGCGAGGCCAAGGCCACGGGCGAGATCATGGCCATCCTCGTGACCCGGAGCGGAGGCGGGGACAAGGCCGGGAGCGCCGCCCCCGGCGAGGATCTCGCCGTCCGGGAATGGGCCGAGCGGCTGGCGGCCGAGTCGCCCCGCGTCCGCAGCGTCTGGTCGGCCGGAAACGACAGCGTGGCCGATTTCGTGGACCTGGCCCAGGCCCGACTCGAGGCGGGCGCCCCGTTCATCGAGGAGCGGCTGGGCGGGCTGCGCTTCCGCATCCACCCCGACTCTTTCTTCCAGCCGAATCCGCGGGGGGCGCTCCTCTTTTACGAGCGGATCGCCGGCTGGGCCCAAGCGGCCGGCGCGAAGCGGGCCCTGGGGCTTTTCTGCGGCTCGGGCGCCATCGAGCTCTACCTGGCCCGGGCCGGAGCCGTGGAGGAAGTCGTGGGGATCGACAGCGGCGAGCGCAACATCCTCAACGCCAGGGACAACGCCGCGATCAACGGGATCGGCAACGCGCGCTTCATCGCGGGCCTGGTCGAGAAGACCGTGGACATCAAGGACCACGACGGATTCGACCTGATCGTCTTGGACCCGCCGCGGGCGGGCATCCATCCCGACGGGCTGCGGCGGGCCATGAGTCTGCGGGCCCCGCGCCTTGCCTATATGTCCTGCAACCCGGCGACGCTGGCCCGGGATCTGGCGACGCTGGCGGCCGGCGGCTACCGGGTCGAGCGCCTGGCCGGGGCCGACCTCTTCCCCCACACGCCCCACATGGAAGCGTTGGCGCTTCTGTCACGATAGGCCCGATAGGGGCCGGCCCAGCTCCTGAGGATCGCCCGCGCCGTGCGCGTCAGCCCGTCCCACTGAAGCCAGGTTTTGTCCAGGCGCCGCGGGCTTCCCCGAAAGGCGTCATCCTCCTCCCGGAGCCCGAGGTACTGGACCATCGCGACCTCGGTGCCGATCGCGGCGAACGCGTCATGGACCCGGCGCAGCTGGCTCTCCTTGTTGTCGACGTAGAGGATCGCCCCGATCTTGGCCGTGGATCGGTGCAGGAGGCTTCGGAGCGCCACGCCCTTGTGCTGGCCGGCCGTCAGCAGCAGCCCTTTGCGGTAGCTGATCGGCATGGCTTCCTTCAAGCCGAAGGCCTTGACGTCGCCCGGCGTGAGGTAGCCGGACGCCGCCACGTCCTGGATGTCATAAGGGATGTACGTCCAGGACCGGCCCGGCGCCAACGGAACGCCCGTGCGCTCGAAGGGGAATCCGGCCCGTTGGATGTCCCTTTCGGTGGCGAAGCGGAACTCCGATCCGCGCGACGTCAGGACGATCATCGGGTAGCCGTCTTTCTCCAGCCCGGCCAGGATGTCCTTGAGGCCCGGCTCGACGGCGATCATGGGCGCGAGATAGAAGAGGACGCCCTGGACGGCCAGAAGCTCTTCGATCGAGCCGGCCATCTTGTCCAGCCCGGCCGCCTTGGTCTCGTCGGCCTGCCAGTCGTACCAGGCTTCCCCGCCCAGGTCCAAGCCGGGCGGCATGCGCAGGGTGGTCTGGTCGACGTCGAAGGCGATCAAGACCTGGGCGCCGGGATGCTTGCCGCTGAACTCATGGGCCAGCTTGGGAAGAGCCGAGTAATCCTTGATGGGAGTGACGGACTGGGCGATGGCCGAAAGCGCCAGCATGAGGACGGCCAGGGCGGCCCGCATGGCTTTTTTCACTGCATCCTCCTTGGATCCGGTCCGGACGCTTCTCCCCGATCCACCCGGTCCGCGCTCACCGGGGCGGGCTGGGGGGGAAGCCGAATGATCCCGGGCCGGTCCCCATCGGCAACGCTCGTCGTCACGGTCGTCGCCAGATAACTTGAATCTTGAGACCTGACCCCCTTATTATACCCGCATGGCCCACAAGTTCGAGACGGCCCGGTTCGCCCGGCTGATGTCGCCCGAAAGGCGTCGCGAGCTCCCGCCCGACGAGATCCTGCGCCAGTCCGCTCTGGCCCCCGGCGAAACCCTGGTCGACATCGGCTGCGGCCCCGGCTTCCTGGCCCTCCCCGCCGCGCGCCTGGTCGGCCCCCGCGGGCGCGTCATCGGCCTGGACGTCGCCCCGATCATGCTGTCCGAGCTGCGCCGGAACGCCCGCGCCGCCGGCCTCCGCAACATCCGGACCGGCCGCCTCCCCGAGACGTCGCCCGCCTTCCCGCCCGGCGCCGACGTCTATCTCGTCGTCAACGTCATCCACGAGCTGGACGATCCGGCCGCCCACCTGGCCGCCCTCCGCCGGGCCATGACGCCCCGCTCGCGCCTGGTCATCGTCGACTTCCTCAAGAGGAAGTCCCCCACCGGCCCGCCCCTCGCCAGCCGCATCGCGCTCAGCCGCCTCCTGGCGATCCTCCGCTCGGCCGGCTTCAAGATCGCCCGCGTCTTCCGGCCCGGCGCCTCCGAATACGGCGTCGTGGCCCGCGTTCCGGCCGCCGAGTCCGGGGCAACAAAGTCCACAAAGCGTCCGTATTAGCAAGTGAGGGAGCCATGGAGCTGGCAAGCGGCGTCCAGATCGGCCACTACCGCCTGATCGAGAAGCTCGGCCAGGGGGGCATGGGGGTCGTCTGGAAAGCCCGCGACCTCAAGCTGGATCGCGACGTCGCGATCAAGTTCCTCCCGCCCGACATCGCCGATGATCCGGAGAAGCGCGGCCTTTTTGAGCGGGAGGCCAGGGCCGCCGCTTCGCTCCATCACCCCAACATCGTCACCGTCCATTCCGTCGAGGAAGCCGAAGGCCAGCTGCTGCTGACCATGGAGTTCATCGACGGGCTCCCTTTGACCCGGTCCATCGTCCCGGGGGGCGTCTCGCTGTCCCGATTCCTGGAGATCGCCATCCCCCTGGCTTCCGCCGTCGCCACGGCTCACCAGCAGGGCATCATCCACCGCGACCTGAAGCCCGCCAACGTCATGATCAGCTCCGGCGGCGGCCTCAAGATCCTGGACTTCGGTCTGGCCCGCAGCGCCAAGCCCCTGGCTCCCCGCGAGGGCTCGACCGCGACGCTGACGGCGGTCTATGATTCCAGCTTGTCCGGGACGATCGGCTACATGTCGCCCGAGCAGATCAGGGGCGAGGCGGTCGATCCCCGCACGGACCTGTTCTCTCTCGGGGCCCTGCTCTTCGAGCTGGCCACGGGCCACCTGCCCTACGCCGCCGGCAACGCCGCCGATATGATCGTGGCTATCCTGGAGAGCGATCCTTTGCCGCTCTCCGAGTTCAATCCGGGTCTGCCGCGGGGGCTGCAGAAGATCCTCAATCGCTGCCTGGAGAAGGACATCCGCTACCGCATGGAGTCGGCCCACGAGCTGGCCCAGGCACTGGAGGAGCTGCGCAGCAAGGAGGGAACGCGGGCCGACGACTGGCCGGCCATCGCGGTCCTGCCTTTCGCCGACATGAGCCAGGAAAAGGACCAGGCTTACTTCTGCGAGGGCATCGCCGAGGAGATCATCAACGCCCTCTGCCGGGTGGGGCGCCTGCGGGTCGCCTCGCGGATCGCCTCGTTCCAGTTCGGGGCCGGCGACATCGATCCGCGCGAGATCGGCCGCCTGCTGAGGGTGGAGCATCTCCTGGAGGGCAGCGTCCGCAAGTCCGGGACGAGACTAAGGATCACGGCCCAGCTCATCGATGCGGCGCGCGGGTTCCACCGCTGGTCGGAGACGTTCGACCGCGCGGCCGGCGACATCTTCGAAATCCAGGAGGAGATCGCCAAGGCCATCGTCCGGGCCCTGCGGATCACCCTCGGCCCGACCGAGAAGGGCGACCTGATCAAGGCCTTCACCTGCCACGCCCAAGCCTATGACTTCTACCTGCGCGGCCGCAGCTACTATGCCGGCTACGGCAAGCGCGACGTGGCCCGGGCCCTGGAGATGTACCGCAAGGCGGCCGAGCTGGACCCGGACTACGCCCTGGCCCAGGCCGGGATCGCCGACTGCCTGTCGTACGACTACCTCTACACCGGGCGGCGGGAGGAAACCCGGCGGGCCGCGGTAGAGGCCGGGCGGCGGGCCGTGGATCTCGCGTCCGAGTCGGCCCTGACCCAGGCTTCCTTCGCCATGGCGCTGTCGCTGAGCGCCGACGAGAAGGCCCCGGTCCATTTCGAGACGGCCATCCGCCTCGACCCGGACCTCTTCGAAGCCCGCTACTATTATGCCCGCTACGCCTTTGCGGCCGGCGACCGGGAGAAGGCCATCAAGCTCTACGAGGAAGCGGCGCGGATCCGACCCGACGACTTTCAATCGCCGCTGCTGATGGCCCAGATCTACGACGACCTTGGGCGGGCCGAGGACGCCCAGCGGGCCCGAAGGCACGGCGTGCAGGTCGTCGCCGAGCGGCTCGACCTGGATCCCGACGACGTCCGGGCCCTTTATATGGGCGCCAACGGGCTGGTCGCGCTGGGCGAGATCCGCAAGGGGCTGGCCTGGGCCAACCGGGCCAAGGCGCTGGCGCCGGACGAGCCGATGACCCTCTACAACCTGGGCTGCATCTACGCCATGTCCGGCGAGGTGGTCCAGGCCTTCGAGTGCTTGGAGCGGGCCGTGGTGCTGGGACTGACCCAGCGCGGCTGGTACGAGAACGACAGCAATCTCGACTCGCTGCGCCGCCTGCCCCGCTTCAAGGCCCTTCTCGAATCGCTCGGGTAACAAGAAAGGGGTCAGGTCTTGAGATTCGAGTTTTCTCTTGCCGTTTTTTGGTACTTCTTCCAAAAAGTGTCAGCAGATAACTCGAATCTCAAGACCTGACCCCTTCCGTTATTGACAAAACGGCTCGCCTCCCCTACCCTGAGAAGCCGGAAATCAAACATGGACAATCTCTTACGCCAGCTCCCTTCCATCGACTCCCT
>CAZKXI010000019.1:0-16272 GCA_964556755.1 uncultured Eubacteriales bacterium | reverse complement strand
GCCGGAAATCAAACATGGACAATCTCTTACGCCAGCTCCCTTCCATCGACTCCCTTCTCGGCCGGGATGAGGCCGCGGCGCTGATCAACCGCTTTGGGCGGGAGGCAGTCCTTGCCGCCATCAGGTCGGCCATCGAGGAGGCCCGGCGCAAGATTCACGACGGCGGAACGGAATCCGAGGCCGACCTCGTCCTTCCGGAGAGGATCATGGCCGGTGCCGCGGCATCACTCGCCAGCCGCTTCGCCCGCACCCTGCGCAAGGCCATCAACGCCACCGGCATCCTGATGCACTCGGGGCTGGGGCGAGCCGTACTCTCGCTGGACGCCCGCGAGGCCCTGGATGAGGCCACGCGCGGATACTGCACCCTGGCCCTGGACATCGACAGCGGCCGGCGCGGCCAGCGCGACTCCCACGTGTCCTCGCTGTTGCGCGAGATCACGGGCGCCGAGGCGGCCACGATCTGCAACAACAATTCGGCGGCCACCGTGCTGGTGCTCAACACCCTGGCCCGCGGCCGGGAAGTCATCGTCTCACGCGGCCAGCTGGTCGAGATCGGCGGATCCTTCCGGATGCCCGAGGTCATGGCCATGAGCGGCGCGGTCATGCGGGAAGTCGGGACGACCAACAAGACCCACCTGCGCGACTACGCCGATGCCATCGGGCCGGACACCGGGGTGATCCTCCGCGTCCACCATAGCAATTACCGCATCCATGGATTCCACAGCGAGCCTGGGATTGAGGAATTGGCCGAGCTGGGCCGCCAGCGCGGAGTCCCGGTCGTGGACGATCTCGGCAGCGGCGCCCTCGTCGATCTCAGGGCCTACGGGCTGGAGAGCGAGCCGATGGTCCGCGCCAGCGTCGAGGCGGGCGTGGATGTGGCCTGCTTCAGCGGCGACAAGCTGATCGGCGGCCCGCAGTCGGGCCTCATCGTCGGCAAAGCGGACGCCATCGCCCGCATCAAGAAGAATCCCCTGGCCCGGGCCCTGCGCTGCGGTAAGCTGACACTGGCCGCCATGGAAGCGACCCTGCGGCTGTTCTTGGCACCCGACAAGCTCGAGGAGCGCCATCCGCTCTACCGCATGCTGTCGCTGAAGCTGGAGGATCTCCAGCGCCGGGGCGAGGCGATGGTCGCGGCCCTGGCCGGGAGCATCCCCATATGGGCCCGGGTGAGCGTCGAGGATGGCGAAGCCCAGACCGGGAGCGGGTCCGTGCCGGTGGAGACGATCCCCTCCAAGGTCGTAGCCCTTCGCGTCTTGAGCGGTGGCGGGAAAGGCGGCAACGCCGGCGAAGAGGCGGTCGACCTCGAGTCGTTGGCCAAGGCGCTGCGACGGGTACGCCCGGCAGTCTTTACGCGGATCCACAAGGATGCCCTTCTTTTCGACCTGCGCACCATCCAGCCAGACGAGGACGCTGCCGTAATAGCCGCTATCCAAGAAGGGGTCAGGTCTTAAGATTCAAGTTTTCTCATGCCGTTTTTCGACACTTCATGCAAAAAAATTGTCGGTAGAAGACTTGAATCTTAAGACCTGACCCCTAACCGGGCTAACCGAGCTGCTAACCGGGAGATTATTGTGATCAACTACGAGAAGCGCAAGAAGATCATGGGGCGGTCGATCGCCCTCGGCCACTGCATCTGCAACCCCAAAGATCCCTGCCCCTGCCCCCTCTTCAAGCAGAAGAACGTCTGCCTCTGCGCCGGCGAGCGCGAGTCCGACGCCGCCGAGGACGTCCCCCTAACCCAGTTCGTCGAGAACGCGGGCTGCGCCTCCAAGATCAGCCAGGCCGACCTCAAGCTGGCCCTGGCCGGCCTGCCCCGCCCCGCCGATCCCAACGTCCTCGTCTCGGCCGAGACCTGCGACGACGCCGGCATCTACAAGCTCGACGACCGCCAAGCCCTGGTCCAGACCGTCGATGTGTTCACCCCCGTGGTCGACGACGCCTACCTCTTCGGCCGCATCGCCGCCGCCAACTCCGTCTCGGACGTCTACGCCATGGGCGGCCGTCCGTTGACCGCCCTCTCCATCGTCGCCTTTCCCATCGACCGCGTCTCGCACCGCGTCCTCAACAAGATGATGCAGGGCGGCATCGACGCGCTAAAAGAGGCCGGCGTCTCGCTCCTCGGGGGCCATAGCCTCAAGGACAAGGAGATCAAGTTTGGATTCGCCGTCACCGGTCTGGTCGATCCCTCGCGCCTCGTCACCAACGACAAGGCCCGCCCCGGAGACATCCTCGTCCTGACCAAGCCGCTCGGCACCGGTGTCATCTCCTTCGCCGCCCAGATCGGCAAGGCCACCCCCGCCTGGCAGGAGGCCATCGGCCGCTCCATGGCCGAGCTCAACCGCGCCGCCGCCGAAGTCATGATCGAATTCGGCGTCGCCTGCGCCACCGACGTCACCGGCTTCGGCCTGATGGGCCACCTCTCCGAGATCGCCGCCCAAAGCGGGGTCTCCATGGAGGTCGAACCGGCCTGCATCCCCCTCTTCGATGGCGTCCGGGAGCTTCTCTCCCAGGGTGTGATCAGCGGCGCCAACGAGAAGAACCGCGACTTCTCCACGGCGCACGTCGACCGCGCCCCCTCGGTCGCCGACGACCTGGAACCGGTCCTTTACGACCCCCAAACCTCCGGCGGCCTGCTGATTTGCGTCGATCCCGCGCGCGCGAACGCCCTGCTGGACCGGCTGCGAGAGCGCGGCGTCACTTCCGCCGCCATCATCGGCCGCGTCCTCGAGAGGTCCGCCGAGCCGCGGATCCGCGTCGTCTAGACGGGGGTCAGGTCTCAAGATTCAAGTTTTCTCTTGCCAGTTTTTAGTACTATTACAAATAAGTGTCGGTAGATAACTTGAATCTTGAGACCTGACCCCTATTCTATTTATTGGCCCAGATATACTTAACGCTGGCTGTGGAGACTCGACTCCAAGCCGCTTCCCAGGCGCCCGACGCCCCGCCTCCTCCCGACGCTGCCCGTGGCGGATTCAACTGGAGAGTCGCCAGCATGTGATGGAAACCGGGCAGCAGCTCCAGAGCCTTTGCAATCGGCCCGCCCATCCTCCCGGCGAAAACCTGGCCGTCGCCGAACGCCGTGACCCCGATCCAGTAGAACCTCTCTTGGCCTTCTCCGGGGAACCGCCCCCTCATGGTGATGATGGCCCCGGCCTGCCCGATGGGGGTGATCATGACTTCCTTGAAGCTCGCCTCCGCGCCGGGCATGAGCATGGAGTTGAGGTAACGGGCGGCCTGAACGTAGCTCAATTGCCGCATCTCTTCCGTAATAGTGACCAGGGCAAAGAGGGCTCCCGGGGGACTGGATCTGGTGTCGAGAACCTTGTCCCAGGTCGCTTCCTGGCCGCCGGGCCCGACAAAGAGCAATGGCGTGCCGTCAAGGACCTGCCACCCGCCAGTCCAAGAGGCCGGGTATTCGAAACCGACCAGATTCCCTTCGGCCGCAAACCGCTGCACTCGGGATGGCGGCGCGAAGGCATTGGTCGGCAGCAGGATCTGGTCCCGCCACTCGGCCCGTTTCTTGACCTTATCGGCCTCGCTCATGACCGCCCACGCTTTTTGCAGCTCAACCCAGGACTGCGGCAGGGCCGCGATCTGGGCCCGAGTCGCAGCATCCATCTGGTTCCACCCTCGCTGGAGGGCGGCCGCGGCACGCTGCCGGTCCGCCGGCGACGTGATCACGGCTCTGCCCCAAGCCTGGCTGCAGGCAAAGTCCATGATATTGAAGTAAGCTTGGACGGGGTCCAATCCGTCCGGGACGCCCCCGCCCGCAAGATTGCGACCGCCCTCCGGCGGCCCGGGCGCCGCCTTCGCTGCGGCCGCCGGCTTGGGCTGCGTCCCTTTTATCGCGGCACTACCCGCATTCGCCGTCCCGCTCGTGACCGCAGCAGACGCCGATGCGCCGCCCAAACGCAGCCGCAAAGACTTGACCTCCATCTGAAACGTGCTCAGGTTGGCGGAGTAGACCGTGCAGACCAGGTCGCCGGAGGCGCCTCGGATAAGCGCCGCAGCCTGCGCGGCGGAGCTCACGAGAGTCCCGCCCACGGAGAACAGGATGTCTCCCTCCCGAAAGCCTGCTATCGCTCCGGGGCTCCCCGGCCGAACGGCCGCGACGTCCACCCCGGCTCGCTTGCCCATTTCCGCCAGGATGTCATCCAGCTCATCCGGGGCCAATGTCTCCAGGACAAGCCCGGCCACCTCCGCCCGCTGGCCCGCGGAAAGAGCCGGGGGCAAAGCGAGGGCAAGCCCCGCGATCACAGCCGCGGCCGAAAGAACGCCCAAGAGCCGAATGGATCTCATGACGGATCTCCCTCTTCCGATCTGCGTCCATCATGCGTCCAGTCGGCCCGAAAATCAATCCGGGCCGAAAACCGCTACCCCAGCAGAGCGTGGACGGCGGCCAGCTTGTCCGGGATCGGCAGCCGCTGCGGGCAATGCGCCACGCACGCGCCGCAGGCCTGGCAGGCGTCGGCACGCCGCCCCAGCCCCGCGTACAGCTCGGCCGCGGCGTCGATCGTCCCGTCGTCCAGGGCATAGCGCTCGAACCTGAGGATCTCCGCGATCGGCACCTGCCGCGGGCAATGAGGCTGGCATTCCGTGCAGAGCCGGCAGGCCGTCTCGTCGGCCCGCGCGACCATCATCCCGATCGCCGCCGCGTCCGACTCGCGCAGCGCCTTCCCGGCCCCCGAGTACGTCTCGGTGAGCTCGCTCAAATTCTTCACCCGTATGACCGCGTTGTCCAGCCGCGTGGCCGTGGTCAGCCAGCGCACCAGCGCATGGTGAGGCGCCGTCCCCCCCGGCAGGCGGGCCATGAAGGCCGCGTCCTGCCGCATCCGCCCGATGCCCCGGGCCGTCTTCATGGCCGTCGTCCCGAAGCCCGTCTTTCGGGCCAGCTCCAGGAAAGCGCCCATGGCCGGATCGTCGCCGTAGGAGAACATGAACTGGGCGTTGTCGTGCAGCCCGTCCTCGATGACCGCGGTCAGCACCTCGGCCGCGCTTTCCCCGCGGGGCACCCTGGGATTGCCGGCATAGCCGTGCTGAGACAGGCAGAGGTGCTTGACCAGCCCCTCCTTCTTCAACCGCTCGAAGGCCCGCACGAAGGCCCGCTGGCCTTTCAGCTCGGCCTTGTTGTGATAGCCGTAATGCAGCTGCATATCATCGAAGTAGCCGAGGCCGGTCCGCTTGACCGCATCGCGGACGAAAGCGACGTGGGCTTCCTCGTCGATCAGTCCCGTCTCGTGGTTGCCGCCGATACGGTCGACCGTCACCTGGCAGTAGTGGGCGTCCCGGTTCTTGAGGACCGCTTCCGGCGCCCCCCCGCCGCGCGCCCACTGCTGCGACTTGTGCCAGTAATTGACGCCGCACAAAATAGCCGCAGCGGCGGGCGCCGCATCCATGTCGCCTGAGCCGATCAGGACGGAGACCTCCCGGCCCGCCGGCCCGAACTTGCGCCGCGGGATCTTGCCCACCTTGGCGGCGGCCTCCTGAATCATGTCCTGGGCGCCCCCCCGTGAGGACTCCGCGGTCCGCAGCGGCGAACCGCCCGCCCATCCCGCGGCCGCGGCCGCGCCCGATAGGCGCAGAAAATCCCGCCGACCAATCGCTCCGGATTTTGCCATGACGGACCTCCCGTGCTCGAGATGAGGACCGGGCGGCGCGGGTTGTCCGAGGACTCATCCGCCCAGGTACCGTCCCTAAGGTAACCGAGCGCAGGCTCACAAGTCAAAGGCCTGACGAGAGGGGTCAGGTCTCGAGATTCGAGTTTTCTCTCGCCGTTTTTTGGCACTTCGACAGAAAAGTGTCGGTAGATAACTCGAATCTCGAGACCTGACCCCTTCTTGTCGGTTATAATGAGGGAAATGAAACACGTTATCGTCGGCACGGCGGGGCACATCGACCACGGCAAGTCCGCCCTGGTCAAGGCCCTGACCGGTACCGACCCCGACACTCTGCCCGAGGAGAAAGAGCGGGGCATGACCATCGAGCTCGGGTTCGTCTTCCTCGACCAGCCCGACTACGACAAGCAGATCGTCTTCATCGACGTCCCCGGCCACGAGAAGTTCGTCAAGACCATGGTCGCCGGCGCCTCCAACGTGGACGCCGTTCTGTTCGTCATCGCCGCCGACGAGGGCATCTCCGTGCAGACCCGCGAGCACTTCGACATCCTGCGCCTGCTCTCGGCGCGCGAGGGGATCATCGCCCTGACCAAGTCGGACCTCGTCGACGAGGATCGCCTGGCCGCCCTGACCGCCGAAGTGCGCGGCTTCGTCTCCGGCACGTTCCTCGATACGGCGCCCATCCTGCCTGTCTCCGCCCACACCCGGGCCGGCCTGCCCGCGCTCCTCTCGGCCCTCCGGGAGGCGGGATCGCGGGTCGACCGCCGCGACGAATGCGGCTACTTCCGCATGCCGGTCGACCGCGTCTTCATCAAGCAGGGCTTCGGCACGGTCATCGCCGGCACGGTGCTCTCGGGCGAGATCAAGGTCGGCGACCGGATCGAAATTCTCCCCGAGGGCATCGCAACCCGCGTCCGCGGCGTCCAAGTCCACAAATCCAAGCAGGAGGCGTCCGGCCTGGGCAAGCGCACCGCCCTCAACATCCACGACGTGGCCAAAGACGCCCTCCGCCGCGGCCAGTGCGCCGCCCGGCCAGGCTTCCTCAAGCCCACCCAGCGGCTCGACGCCCGCCTCCGCCTTCTGCAGAACTCCGGTCTGGAGCTCAAGACCCGCGATCGCGTCCGCTTCCACGTCGGCACGGACGAGGCGATCGCCCGCGTCGTCCTCCTGGAGAGAGAGAAGCTGCTGCCGGGCGAGTCGATGCTGGCCCAATTCGTCCTGGAGGCGCCTACGACCGCCCTCTACGGCGATCGCTTCATCATCCGGACGTTCTCGCCCCTCAACACCATCGGCGGCGGCGAGGTCTTAGATGTCTCCCCGCCCCGCCACAGGCGTTTCGACGAATCGGCGCTGGCCTCAATCCGCATGCGCGAGGGATCCCTCGCCGAGGCCGTGGATCACACCTTCCGCAAGGACCCGGCCAAGCCGCTGACGACGGAGGACGTCTCGCTCATCCTGGGCAGGAATCCGGCCCTCATCCGATCCGCCGTGGAGGAATTGATGGCGGAAGGCCGGCTGGCCCTCATCAAGGGCGAAAAAGAGGAGCGCTTTCTGCCGGCCGACGCTTACGCCGCGCTCAAGGACAAGGCCCTGGCCGCGATCAAGAAGTACCTGGCCGACAATCCTCACAAGCCGAGCATGCCTTCGGCGGATCTGGCCTCAACGTTGGGCCGGGAGACCGGGGACGCGGCCCTGCGGCAGGCCCTCGACGCCCTCGCCGGCTCCCAGGTCATCACCCGCCTCGATTGCGGGCTCGCCCTGCCCGGGCACCAAGCCCAGCTGATCGACAAGGACCAAGACCTGGCCCGCCGGGTTGAGGCGATCTTCCAGCGGGCCGGCTTCGAGCCGCCGCTCGAGGACGACGTCGTCAAGGAGCTGCGCCTGCCCCTCAACCAGTTTCGCAAGATCATGGGCACCCTGGCCCAGCAGGGCCTTCTGGTCAGGATCGATCCCAAAGTCACAATGCACCGCGAGGCCCTGGACAAAGCCAAGACGGCCGTGCTCCAGTTCCTCAAGCTGCGCCGCTCGATCACCATCTCCGAAGCCAAGGACGTGCTCAAAGTCTCGCGCAAGTACGCCTGCGCCGTCCTGGAGTATCTGGACCGGACGCAGGTCACCCGCCGCGCGGGCGACGCCCATCTCATGCGCTGAGACCGAAATGCCCGCCGGGAGCGAGCGGCCTGCCGTCCTTCCCTACTTGTTCCTGGTATGGCGGTCAGCCGGCCCGCTGGGATTGCGGCCCTCCACGGCGACGATTCGATCCCCTTCCCTCAGGAACCTCAGCCTGAAATTCTCGTTTCCCTCCACCCCAAAACAGTCCTCGACGATCGGGATCATCCTCCGCTTGGCTTGTCCCTCCCTCTGGTAGAACAGGGTGCCGCCCTCCAAGCTGATCGTCCGGGGACCGTATGTCCCGATATAGGTCGTCAGCGCTTCCGGGGGGATGGGGATCGGATTCAGGGCCGCATGGTAAGTCTCGTAATACCATTGGAAATAGGCCTTGAATTCCGGATCCTTCTCCCCCTCGGCCAGCCTCCGACTGGCCATGACCTGCGCCGTAGCCAGGGCCTTGTCCTGAGAGACCTTGACGTCGGGCTCGACGCCGACCTCCTCCCAGTTTGTCTTGCTGACGGGGTTGACGGCCCGAGCGAAAGGCAGGCTCATCATAAAGCGATCCGTGAGGACGACGAACTTGTTGTCGTGGGCGCCGCCCCCGGTCCTCTCCCCGATGACGGTGGCCCGCTTCAGGTTCTTCAAGTTGTAAGCGAACTCCTCGGCGGCCGAGAAAGTGTTTTCGCTGGTCAACAGGTAGAGGTCGGGCTTGTCCAGCCTCTTTCCGGGGAGATACGTGTACGTCCAGTACTGGGTCAGCTTGTCGGGATCCTTGTAGGAGAAGGAATTGAGGTGCTGGCGCGGATTGGCCAGGAAATAGCTGCACAGGAATTGGACCATCTCCGGCGAGCCGCCGCCGTTCGCCCTCAGGTCGATGATCAGGGCGTCGGCATTCGACAGGAAGCTCATGGCCCCCACGGCGGCGTCCTGAGCCCCCGTGTCGTAGGTGAAACCGTCGAGCTTGAGGTACCCGATGTTGCCCGGGAGGATTCTGAGCTCGTTGAATCCATAGTTGGAGGTCCGGCCTCGCCTCTCGTTGCGCCTGATCGCTTCGGCATCGAGCTCCTTCCGGTTTCTCTCCTCCTTCACCCAATTCGGATTGTACCGAAGGGAGAGGTGCAGGTCCCGATGCACGGCCATCAGGTCGCTGGTGACGGCGTCGGCAAATGCCTGCGGCTGGCCGATTCCCTCATACTTGCCGGATTTCAGGTTGTCCCGCAGCAGGCGGACGTACTTCTCGGTGATCTCGGGGAAGATATACTCTTGCTCCAGATTCTTGCAGAGCGCCTCGATGACCGCCTTCTTCTCGGCGGAGTCCATGGCGGCTGGCGCGTTCTGCCCGGCGAGAAGACATCCCGATAAAAGTCCGAGAATCAGAAAAAGCGCTGATTTTCTCATCCGAATATTCCTCCCTTGGCGCCGGATACCGAGGTTCGTTCCGGCAAGCCAAACCCTCTCACCTCTATACACGCTCGAGCCGGGCAGAAGGTTCCATCCGACTCGCGCCCGACGCGGGATCTGCTATACTAGCCGCTTGGGCCGCGTCACGGCGGACCGGCCCCGAGAAATCGAAATGGACCATCTTTCTGACCAGCGCGATCGGCGAAACGCGCACGCCATCAACTTGGCCCTCTTCGCCAACGCCGGCCTAGCGGCGCTGAAGACCTCGATCGGGATTCTGGGGCATAGCTCGGCCCTGCTGGCCGACGGCATCAATTCCACATCCGACGTGGCCTACGGGATCATCATCAAGATCTTCATGGGCAAGGCCAACCAGCCCGCCGACGAGGAGCACCCTTACGGCCACCGGCAGCTGGAGAGCATCGCCGCCCTGATCATCGGCGCCTTCGTCCTGACCACCGCCGTCGCCATCTTCTGGGATGCGGTCAATTCGGTCTTCGGCATCCTCTCGGGCCAAACGCCGACCGCCCGGGCATCCGTGGGCGCCTTGGCGGCGGCCCTGTTTACCGTGGGTTTGAAGATTTGGCTGAGCTGGAAGACCCGCCGCATCGCCCGCCAGACCGGCAATCCCGCGGTCTCCGCCCTGGCGTCGGACCACCGCAACGACGTCTTCTCTTCCGCGGCGGCCGGCGTCGGTATTTTGCTGGCCATCAGCGGCCTGCCCTGGTTCGATCCGCTGGCGGGCGCCCTGGTGGCTCTGGTGATCCTCAAGACCGGCCTTCAAATCCTCCGCGATTCCGCGGACGACCTGATGGACACCGTCCCCACGGCGGAGCTGAGGGCCAAAGTCGACGCCGCGGCGGCCCAAACACCCGGCATCCTGGCCGTCGAGGAGATGAAGGCCCATCGCTTCGGCCCCTACTTCGTCATCCAGCTGGTCATCGCCCTGGACGGAACCTTGACGGTCGCCGAGGGGGACGCCCTCTCGGAGAGGCTCGAGGCCGCGCTCTACAGAGACATCGACCTGCTGAGAGAAGTTCACATCCACTATCACCCGCCCTCGGCAAGTCGCGGAGGCTAGCCGGATTCATTCTTGAACCCGCGCCGGGACTTGACTAGGATTGAGAGAACCGCCCCGGCTTAAAATCGCACAGCCCGACGACAGGAGGGAGCCCGATGAAAGATAACCCTCGAGCTAAGGTGCCCCTTTTCGTCCTCATCACACTCCTCGCCGCCGCGACCCTCTCGTACGCGCCTCCGCAAGCCTCCGACCCAGGGGCGGATCGGCTCCGGCCCGTGCCTCTCCAGGAAGCCCAGCTGTCGGGAGAGATCGGGCGGCGCCTCCACGACCTTATCTACAAGAACTATATGGTTCTCGACAGCGACGGCTTCTTTCTCGCCCCCTTCCAGCAACGGCCGTTCTCGGATGACGGGCATTACGTCGGCGTCGGCAAGGTCATCGACGCCGGGAGCCTCTTTGCGGCCTATACGGGCGATCCGGCCGTGGAGGCCAAGACGGCCCACCTCGTCGAGGGCATCCTTCAAACGCGCGATCCGGACGGCTACATCGGGACCTTCAAGCCCGAGCCCGAGGGCCGGCAGAATCATCGCAACTGGGCCCTGCACGAGCAGGAATACCTCCTGCTCGGCCTGACCCGCTACGGTCTCGCCGCGGGCAGCGCCCAGGCGATCAAGGACGCCCGCGCCCTCGCCGATTACATCATCCGCACGTTCGGCCGGGATCCCAAGCCCGAGGAGGTCTGCACCGCCGGATTGCCCGAGGCCTTCCTCCTCCTCTACCGGACCACCGGGGAGGAGCGCTATCTCAAGTTCGCGGCCGAGATCCGCCACGGCAACTCGAAGGCGGAAGTCCAATGCGCCACGCTTCTGGATTGGAAGCAGACCTTCAACGCCGGCGCCGCCCACGTCTATGTCATGCTGGCCCGCTGCTTCGCCCAGACCGAGCTCTACCGCTTCATGAAGCGGCCGTCCCTTCTCGAGATGTCGGCCTACATGAGACAGGAGCTTGTGCGCAAGGGCGGCGGGCTCAACGTGGTCGGCTCCGCGTCGGACGGCGAGTGGTTCTCCTACACCCAGAACGGGGCCGGCCTGATCGGCGAGTCGTGCGTCACGGCCTACCTGGTGCGCTGGCTGGAGAGCCTGATGCGCCTGGAAGGCGATCTTCGCTACGGCGACATCATGGAGCGCACGATCTACAACGCGCTCTTCGCCGCCCAGGACCCGGCCGGCCGGAAGATCCGCTACTTCACGCCGTTCACCGGGCCGCGGGCCTACTTCGATCAGGACGGCTTCTGCTGCCCGGGCAACTTCCGCCGCATCATGGCGGAGCTGCCCCAAAAGGTCTACTACATGTCCGCGGACAAGGCTCTCACCGTCAATCTCTACACTTCCTCGCAAGTGACTTTCGAGCTGGAGAAGGGCCTTTCCGTCACGCTGGACCAGGCCACGGACTACCCGAATTCGGGGCATGTCGTCTTTCGGGTGACGCCGACGAAGGAAGCCGAATTCGCCGTCCGCCTCCGCATTCCCCGCTGGTGCCGGGAGGCCTCCATCCGCGTCAACGGCGAGGCCCCGACGGCGGTTGCCCCCGGGGCCGTCCCTGCCGAGGTGCGTCGCCGCTGGAAAGCAGGCGACACGCTGACCCTGGATATGCCCATGAGCTGGCGCTTCGTCCGGGGCCATCAGCTCCAGGAAGGCAAGGCAGCCCTGGCCCGCGGCCCCGTCGTCTATTGCCTGGGGACGGCCCAGAACGAGGAGGTCCTCAAGACATTCCCGGGCTTCAACGGCATCGTGATCGATCCGACGTCGCTGGGCGAGCCCGAGCCGGACTCTTCGATCCGCCCGGACGGACGGAAGGTGACCCTCAAGGCCAGGGCCGAAGCCGCCGGCCCCTGGAGCAAGGGCGCGCCCCACCTGACCCTGACCTTCACCGAATTCATCGATCCCACCGGGATCGCGACGTTCGTCCACCTTCTCGACCTCGGCCCGGCCGTGGAGGACGAGCTCATGGAGGAGCTCGGCGCAGGCTCGAAAAGCCGGCCTTGACCGAGTCCGGAGACCGACCCGGCGGCTGTCCGGATCGTCCCGTCAGCGAACCTTGCTCAGCGTGACGGTGAATTCGAGATGATCCCCCAGGCCGCCTTTGACGGAAGCTCCGTCCCGCAGAGGAACGGTCATCGCGCCGACGGCATCCGTGAATTGATCGCTTCCGAATACCTTCTGGATCGCCGCCGCGCCGGACGTCTTCTTGGGTATGGCGATCACCCGGGCTCGGGCGGCCAGCGGGAACCACTTGAGCTTGACCGCCTCGCCTTGGACGGCGCCCTCGAGGTACATCCCGGCGACGGCGCCGGTCTGCTCCCAGGTCTTGACCCCGTTGACGGCGGCGAGCTCACAGCGATAGACGTCGGGAGGCGGGCCCAGGATGTTGGGCGCTTGGACGTAGCGGACGATCAGGCCCGTATCGTATGTCCGAACCCCCTTGCGCTTAAGAATCTCGAATTTTCCTTCCATGGTCCAGTCGAAGCGGACGTTCAAAGGCAGATCGGGCCCGGGCCGCCCGTCGATCTTCGGCCCCGGCAGGAGCGCGTCCGCGGCGTCCCTTTCCGATCCGGCGACCGTAACCTGCCATTCCTCCCGCTCCTGCTCGGCGAAATCGACCTCGACGGTGACCCGGCCTTTGAGGTCCCGGACCTCGCCAAGCAGATTCGTCTCGTGCCGGGAGATGGGAATCGTCCGCCGCCAGACATCCTGCTTCTCGACCGCCGGCTTGATCTCTTCCCAGCTCGGGAAGTTCACGACCTGCGGCTCGAAGACGACGCCGTAATCCTGCAGGAGGCTATAGCCGGCCACGGTCGTGTAGGGGCTGGGGATGAAGCCGTCCGGGAGCCCGAACGGCGGCCCGACGACCCAGAACCGCCAGTCCAGCAGGTCGCGGCGCCACTTCATCCCCAGGCCGCCCGGCTCGTCGCGGTCGTAGAGGATGTCGGACGGGCCGACCTTGAAGACTTTGGCGCGTTTCGACGTCTCATTGAAGGCGATGATCTCGGCGCTCAACCGCGAGATCTCGATGTCGGCGTTCACGGGGAAAGAGCCGATGTAGAAATCGCTCAGCTCGGACCGCTTCTTCTGGTCGTAATTCCTGCTTAAATACCCCGGGATCGAGCAGGTGAACGCGGCATCGACCTTGTTGATGCCCATGTGATGAGAGACGGATTCCCGAATCTCCCACGACGTCTTGATGAAGACCTTCTTGCATGTGATCCAGGGCGCGTCGCTGCCGTGGTTCGTCTTGATCCAAGCTTTGATCCTCGCGGTATCCCAGCAGGGATCGCCGGAAGCGGCCCATTCGGGGTTCAGCTTCTTGAACTGGGCCTGGGAATCCGACCGGGGGCCGACGGAACCGACGAGCAGAATCGTGGCCAGGAGAGATGCGACATATCGCGTCATGATCGTTCCCTTGGCGAAGAGTCTAGCATTTCGACCCGGAGAAAGCGAAGCCGGCCCTATAGATAGGGAACCGCTTCACCACGCCCTGGCGACTTCAGAGCGAAAAAACCGATAATTTCTACTTTCGGCTGGATCAGTATTGGGGTAAGGTCCGATATCTCGTATCATATCCATGTCCACCTCGACATCAAGGAGGATCCTCATGAACGGACGGACAAGGACGGCCGTATGGTCACTGATCCTCGTCTTCATCCTGGCCGGGGCGATCCCCGTCTCGGGTCAGGTGCGGGGGTACGAGCTCTACAAAAAGCTCACCACGGAACGGAGGAGCCTGGTCACCTACGAAGGGATTCGCGCCGTCCGCTGGACGCCCGACGGCTCGGCTTACGTCGTCGCCAAGGACGGGACCTTTTTCAAAGTCGACCCCGTCAGCGGAGCGGAGACACCGCTGTTCGACGATGCCAAGCTCATCGCCGCCTTCAGTGCGGTGACAGGCGAAAAGGCGGACAAGCTCCCCTTCATCCAGTTCGATTTCATCGAAGGCGGAGAGAAGATCCGCTTCTACCGGGACAACAACACCCGCGTCTTCTTCTACGAGCCGGCCACGGGCATGCTCCGGATGTTCAAGGTCCGCCCCCCGGAGCAGGGCGTCCGTATGGCCCGGTACCAGGAGGAATTTTCTCCGGATTTCCGCTATACGGCTTATGTCGAAGACTATAATCTCTTTCTCCGGAACATCGAAAAGGACTCGAGGGTCGCCCTGACCCTGGACGGCCATGAGGACCTCCGGAACGGCTACCCCGACTGGGTTTACGCCGAGGAATTCGCCCAGTTCTATTGCTTCTGGTGGTCTCCCGATTCGAGGAAGATCGCCTACATGCAGTTCGACGAGAGCCCCGTCCGCAAGTTCCCGATCCTCCATGACGAGACCTACGATTTCCGCCTCGAAATGCAGAGCTTTCCGCGGGTCGGGGAGAACAACCCGATCATCCGTTTCTTCATCATCGACGTCGAAACCAAGAAACAGGTCCAGGTCGACACCGGCATTGAAACGAACGTCTATCTCTACAACGGACTATGGTCCTACGACGGCAAAGCCTTCACCCTGAAACGGATGAACCGGCTGCAGAACAAGGTGGAGATCCTCTCGGCCGACCCCGAGACCGGAAAAACCACTGTCTTGTTCGAGGAAAAGGAGCCGGCGTTCATGACCGAGGGCATCGGGTTCATGCAACAGGGAAACGAGGTCTATTTCCTGCCCGACAACAGACATTTCCTGCGGTCATCGGAAAGAAGCGGCTGGCGGGAGATCTATCTCTACAACCTTGAAGGGAAGCTCATCCGGCAGGTCACCAAGCATCAGCTCCCTGTGGCCGGCATCGCGGCCGTGGATAGGGACGACCAGTGGGTCTATTTCACCGGCTTCGAAAATCGCGGGCTGGAATCGCATCTTTACCGGATCAAGCTCGACGGATCGGAATTCTCCCGGCTGACCAAAGAGCCCGGCTCCCACCAGGTAAGCGTATCTTCGGGCGGGAAATACTATTCCGACATGTTCAGCTCTTTCGACAAGCCCGCCAGCTTCCGCCTTTACAAGGGGGATGGAACGTTCATCAAGGAGCTCGGCAAGACCGTGCTCAAAGAGGAATTCGCGGCTTTGAACCTCACCCCGCCCGAGCATTTCGTCTTTAAATCCGGGGACGGCAAGTTCGACCTCGATGGGATCCTGTTCAAGCCTGCCGGCTTCGATTCCCGGAAAAAATACCCGGTCCTGTATACGATCTACATGGGACCCGGCACCAAGGCGATCAGCGATCAATACTACGGGGACGCCAGCCAGCAGAGCTTGTGTCAGCTCGGATTTCTCGTGGTCAACATCGACAACCGCGGGCTTCTTTACAGGGGCAAGGAATTCGAGGCGGCGGGCTACGGGAAGCTGGGGCAGGCCGACGTCGAGGACCTGGTGGCCTCGGTCGTTCACCTCTCCCGGCGCCCTTATGTCGATGCGAGCCGCGTCGGCATCACAGGATCTTCCTACGGCGGCTACATGTCCATCATGGCCCTGCTGAAGGCGCCGGAAAAATTCCACGTGGCCGTGGCCGGGTCCCCCGGCGTCGACTGGCGCAACTATGATACCGTCTACACGGAGCGGTACATGGGCCTTCCCCAGTACAATGCCGAGGGCTACGAGAAGGCCAACCCCCTCCACTATGTCAAGGACTTGAAGGGCAAGCTCCTGATCCTGCATGGCGCGGTCGATGACAACGTCCATCCCACGCAGGTGATGCAGCTCATCGATGCCCTGCTCAGGGCGGGAAAGGATTTCGACTGGTTCATCTACCCAGGTCAAGCCCACGGGATCAGGCTTCGGCAGGCCCAGACGAGGCAGATGGACTGGTTTATGACCCATTTGGAGCCGGAGTCCAAAGACGCCTATTTCGCGGATAAAAGAACGCCGCCCGCCAAGGAACCCTAGAAACACGAACAAAGAGATGCGCTGATTCAAAGACAAGCAGTTCTGAGGGGGCTCATCCCTGGAAACTGATCCAACGAATGGGACTTCAGGACTCAGGCCTATTCGATGTGTTGAGAGTGCCGTTGCTCCCCCGCACCTTGTGCTACAATAGCCGCCCCGGGAGGGCATGGGGCCTGGTGGCCCCTCCGGACTTCAAAT
>CAZKXI010000018.1:0-63000 GCA_964556755.1 uncultured Eubacteriales bacterium | reverse complement strand
GGGAGTGGGACGGCCGAACGGCGCGGGTCGAGGTGCCGAAGATTGGGATCCACGAGGTACTCGTCGTTCATTAAGCTCAGGATCTCCGGGCTTCGGACGACCCGGACAATTCGAGCGCCTGATCGAGAGCCTTCGCCAGGCGCGCCGCGGTCCGGTCAGCCGCGGATCCAATCCTCGACGCGCAGCCGGGGGATTCCGGCGAAGTGACGGGCGTTCCCCGTCACCAGCGTCAGCTTGTGCTGGAGGGCGATCGCGGCGATGCGTAGGTCGGGCTCGCTACGCGGGGAACCGCGCTTTTCAAGTCCGGCTTTCAACCGCCCGAAGACCGGCGCGCTCCCGGAATCGAACGGCAGAATCGTCAGATGGGGGAAGACCCGCTCCTCGAAGACGCGGAGAATCGCTTCGCCGTGCTCCGAGCGGGCGGCTCCGTAGTGAATCTCGGCGGCGTTGATCGAGGTCGTGAAAAGCAGATCGCCGGGTGTCGCGGCCAGGCGCGCCAACAGGACGGGCGAGGGGGCCTTGCGGACCAGGTTGGACAGAATGTCGGTATCGAGAAGATACATCAGAGGTCGACCTCGCGGCCTTTCTCCCGCGCCCGCTCGACCAGGAGGACCTCCTCCATCGCTTCGACTTCGGCATCGAGTGCGGCCAGGGAAGAGGCGGCCGTGAGCAGGCCGGAAGATCCCCTCTCGGCGAGCTTCTCGTACATCGGCATCGGCAGGATGACGGCCACGCGCTTGCCCTTCCTGGTAATGAAGATCTTCTCGCCCCTGTAGAGTAGACGTCCGACAAGCTCGGAAAGTTTCGCCTTGGCTTCGGTGATGGTCACGGATATCGGCATGGCAGCTTCTTAGAATATATAGTCTAAATGACCATATAATTCAAATGAGGCTCGCCCGAGGGGGGTGTACGGGCGACGGCGGCTTGTGTTATGACCATGGCGACGCGAGGTCGCAGCTATGACTAAAACGAAGCTCGTCATTATCCTCTTGGCCATGGTGGTCTCCGCCCATCCCTCCACTCCCCTACCCTCCCAAGCCCAAACAGCGGGCGGAGGGGACCAGTTCCTCGACGGGATCGGCGAGACCGCCCTTCTGGCCCGCTACATCCTCAACGGCAGCGCCGAGGATAGGTCGCGCAACGGATTCCATGCCGCGCTGAGCGGTGAAGGCGCCTCGTTCGTCATGGACCAGCGGTTCGCCGCGAGCGTCTTGGAGCTCAAGGGTCAAGGCGGCTTTGTCCAGCTCCCGGGAGCCATGCTGAGCGGCGAGGATGCCGTCAGCGTCTCGGGCTGGATCAACCTGACCTCGGATGCGCCCGGGCAGAGATTCTTTGAGTTCAGCCGCGCCGGCGGCGGAATTCTCGGCGCCTTCGTCAGCGGAAGCGGGGCCCAGGCGGGATTTCGGGCCTATGCGGCGCTCGGCGACGCTCCGGCCGCCGAGACCAAGCCCGTCCCGCTGCCGCCCAACCGCTGGGCCCATCTCGCCGTCGTTCTCGACCCGGCGGCCCGCAGCCTGTCGGCCTACCTCAACGGGGCCCTGGCCGGACGGGTCGAGGTCGTCCCGGAAAGCGCGTCGCGGCTTTTCGGAAAGGCCGACGTGGAGGCCAATCGCTTCTTACTGGGCCGCGGCGCTAGCGGCTCCGACCCCGCCCTCGGCGCCCGGCTCCGGGATGTCCGCGTCTATCGGATCGCCCTGACAGAGGCGCAGGTCGCCGCCATCCGAGCCAACGCCATGAGGGGCATGCCCGGAGGCGGAGCGGCCAGGGCGTCGGCGCCGCCGCCGGCTCTCGACCCGGTGTTGCTCACGGCCGTCCCGATCGAGCGCGTCCCCGACATCGCCGCCGAGACGACTGTCGGCGAACTCCCCCGTCTGCCGGTCCGGATTCCGGCCGAATATCGGGGCGGGGCGAAGGGCCCCGACGTGCGGGTGATCTGGCCGTCTCCGAAGGACAACGCCGAAGTCTTGGCCCCGGGTGCTTACTCAGTCATCGGGAAGGTGCCCGGGACGACCTTCCAGCCCAAAGCCATCGTGACGGTCAAGCCCGCGGCGAAGCTCCCGGCCGGGCCCGCGCGCGTCGTCGAGCCTTTCCCGCTCGGCCAGGTCGTTCTGGAGAGAGACGATCAGGGACGCGACACCCCGTTCATCAAGAACCGCGACAAGTTCCTCCGCGGGCTGGCGGCCACCGATCCCGACCGCTTCCTGTACAATTTCCGCGACGCCTTCGGCCAGAAGCAGCCCCAGGGCGTCAAGCCGCTCGGCGGCTGGGACAGCCAGACCACCCGCCTCCGCGGCCACGCCACCGGTCACTACCTGTCGGCCATCGCTCAAGCCTACGCCGGCTCCACCTACGACGAAGCCCTGCGGGCGGAGCTTCTGCGGAAGATGAATTATCTCATCGACACGCTCCATGGCCTGTCGCGGCTGTCGGGCCGACCGGCCCAGCCGGGCGGGCCTTTCAACGCCGAGCCCACGGCCGTGCCGCCCGGGCCCGGGCGCGCCGGATACGACTCCAACCTCCGGGCCGAGGCCATCCGGACCGACTATTGGAACTGGGGCAGAGGATTCATCAGCGCCTATCCGCCCGACCAGTTCATCATGCTGGAGCAGGGCGCCACCTACGGCACCCAGGACAGCCAGATCTGGGCGCCCTACTACACCCTGCATAAGCTCCTCGCCGGACTGCTGGACTGCTACGAGGTCGGCGGCAGCGCCAAAGCTTTGGAGATCGCCCGCGACATGGCCGGCTGGGTCCGGGCCCGGCTGGCGGCCGTCCCCGCCGAGACGCGGATCGGCATGTGGAGCCGCTACATCGCCGGCGAGTACGGCGGGATGAACGAGGTCCTGGCGCGACTCTCCCGGCTGACGGGCGATCCGGCCTTCCTCGAGACCGCCCGGCTCTTCGACAACACGAACTTCTTCTTCGGCAACGCCGCCCATGATCACGGCCTGGCCCGCAACGTCGACACCATCAGGGGCCGGCACGCCAACCAGCACATCCCCCAGATCATCGGGGCGCTGGAGACCTACCGCGGCACGCGGCAGGCGGCCTACTACCGGATCGCCGACAACTTCTGGAACATCGTCACCCGAAGCTACATGTACGCCATCGGCGGCGTGGCCGGGGCGCGCAACCCCAACAACGCCGAGTGCTTCACCGCCGAGCCCGACTCGATCTTCGAGAACGGCTTCGCCGCCGGCGGCCAGTGCGAGACCTGCGCCACCTACAACCTCCTCAAGCTGGACCGCCAGCTCTTCATGTTCGACCCCGAGGAGGCCTTCATCGACCACTACGAGCGGGGGCTCTACAACCACATCCTGGCCTCCGTGGCCGAGGCCGACCCGGGCAACACCTACCATGTCCCGCTCGGCCCGGGCGCGCGGAAGCAGTTCGAGAACGCCGAGATGGACGGGTTCAGCTGCTGCAACGGCACCGCGCTGGAGAGCCAGACCAAGCTCCAGGACACGATCTACTTCCGGAGCGCCGACGGCACGATTCTCTACGTCAACCTCTTTGTGCCGTCCTCGCTCGCCTGGCCCGAGAAGAAGATGACCCTCCGCCAGCGGACGAGCTTCCCCTACGGCGACTCGACCCGGCTCGAGATCGGCGGCGGGGGCCGGATGGACATCAAGATCCGCGTGCCACGCTGGGCCGGCCGCGGCTTCGCCGTCTCGATCAACGGCAAGCCGGAGAAGATCAAGGCCGTCCCCGGGACCTATATCACCCTGCGCCGGACCTGGCGGGACAAGGACGTGATCGACATCCGCATGTCGCTCGGCTTAGCTCTTGAGCCGGTCGTGGACCGGCCCAACCTGGCCGCGATCATGTACGGCCCCGTCCTGCTGGCGGCCGAGGAGTCCGGCCCCCGGACCGACTGGCGCCCCGTCAGCCTCGACGTCGGGGACATCGGCCGGTCCATCGCCGGCGATCCGGCGGCCCTGCGCTTCACCGCCGGGGACGCGGTCCTCAAGCCTTTCTTCGAGACCTACGGGCGCTACTCCGTCTACCTGGCGGTGAAGAAGCCCTGACTCCGGGGTTCTATTACTTCTTCAAATCCCGGATCAGGGAAGCGATCTCCACCAGGTTGATGAGCTCGGCCCGGTAGCCGTAAGCGTCCTTGCCGCGGGCGCCCTTGGCCAGGTCCAGGGCCTGAGCCAGATCGGCCGCGCCCTTGAACTCGGAGTCGCGCAGCACCATCCCGAAGGCCGCCACGGCCGCCGAGAACCGGAAGTCGTCCGAGGTCTTCTCCAGCGCCACGGCGGCGTCGACGAGGGGGCGCTCGATGAGCTTGCTGACCGACCCGTCCGGGTCCTTGTAGCGGAGCTTGACCGTCAGCATCTCCTTGGAGCGGAACGCCTCGGGGCTGATCTTGGTCGTCTGGTACTTCATCGGATCGACGCCGCGCACATCCTCCTTGGCGCCGAAAGGCACGATCTCGTAGAGGGCGGTCACGGTGTGGCCCGAGCCGAGCTCGCCGGCGTCCTTCTTGTCGTCGGCGAAGTCCTCCTTGGCCAGGAGGCGGGTCTCGTAGCCGATCAGGCGGTAGGCCTTGACCTTGGCCGGGTTGAACTCGACCTGGATCTTGACGTCCTTGGCGATGGTAAAGAGCGTGCCGCGCAGGTCGTTGACGAAGACCTTCTTGGCCTCCAGCAGGCCGTCGATGTAGTAGTAGTTGCCGTTGCCCTTGTCGGCCAGCTGCTCCATCCGGCCGTCCTTGTAGTTGCCCATGCCGAAGCCGAGGATGGTCAGGAAGATGCCTTGCTCGCGCTTCTCCTCGATCATCCGGACGAGCGCCCCGGTATCGGAGACGCCGATATTGAAGTCGCCGTCGGTGGCCAGGATGATCCGATTGTTGCCGTTCTTGAGGAAGCTCTCGGAGGCGACCTTGTAGGCCAGCTGAATGCCCGCCCCGCCCGCGGTCGAGCCGCCGGCCCGGAGCTTGTCGATGGCGGCGAGGATGACGTCCTTCTTGGATCCCGGGGTGGCCGGCAGCACCAGGCCCGCGGCGCCGGCGTAGACCGCGATCGAGATCCGGTCGTCGGGCGAGAGCTGGTGGACCAGGAGCTTGAAGGCGGCCTTCAGCAAGGGCAGCTTCTCCGGCGCGTCCATCGAGCCGGAGACGTCGAGGAGGAAGACCAGATTGCTGGGCGGGACGGAGTCCAAAGCCTTGCCCTGAAGCCCGATATGGACGAGCTTGTGGGCGGGATTCCAAGGCGCCGCGGAGACTTCCGTGACCAGGGAGAAGGGGTGCTCGCCGCGCGGCTGGGGGTAGTCGTAATCGAAGTAGTTGATCATCTCCTCGACCCGCACGGCGTCCTTGGGCGGCCACTGGTTCTGCTTGAGGAAGCGCCGGATGTTGGCGTAGGAGGCCGTGTCGACGTCGATGGAGAAGGTGGACAGGGGATTATTCAGGGCGTCCAGGTAGGCGTTGTCCGTGATCCGGCCGTATTCCTCGGTGTTGAAATCGGGCCGTTCGGCGCCGGGGCGGCCGGGCGAGGGGAAGACGCCGCCGACCACTCGGCCCGCCATTCCGCCGGCGGGCGCTAGGGCCATCTTGGCGCCGGAGTCTTTCTCTTCGATGATCACCGGGACGTTGTCAACCAGGGTAGTTTGCATATGGAGCTTGACCACCTGGCCTTCGTCCAGCTTGACGGAGCCGCGGACGAAGACGATCTTGCCCCGCCACTCCACAATGACGGTATAGATGCCGGGCGGAAGGGCCTTGATCATGAAGGCTCCCCTTTTGTCCGAAGCGGCCTTGCCCTCGATTTGACCCTTACGGCCGGACTCGAGCACGGCCGTGACCGTCACGCCCGCAAGGGGGACCCCCATGGAATCGGTGACGACGCCCTGGAGGATCGCGCCCGAGGCCGCCGCCGCGGTCGCCGGCCCCGAGAAGGGAGCCGAAACCAACACCCAGGCCAGAATCGCCGCGCTCAAGATCAGCTTTTTCATGTTCGCTCCTTCTTTCACTTCTCAAACCATTCTACGCCCGGACCATACTCTTGGATGCGCGTATGTTGCAGATTTTACAATCATTTTACGATTGACCCTGAGCCGGGCTGCAGCATCGCCCACGAGAAGCCTTCGGCAAGATTGACAATCCAAAAGGCCGCGGACTATCCTAAGCCGCAATGATCCAGGGATGGACGGCTCTCTGCGGCGTGGCGGCGGCGGTCGGGCTCCTTTCGATCGCCTACGTCTACTACGGCCCCTTCTCCGGCGGCATTTGGAGGTACGTCTTCCGGGTCCAGAGGGGCATCGACCATATCGGCCCGGTCCTGGAGAGCGTCTTCGTCCTCCTCTGCGTCCTGTCGCTTTTCCTCATCTCCAGGGTCGTCTTCCCCGCGGCCGTCATGGACGCCGCTCTGCGGGATCTCTTCGCAAGCGCCTGGTATCTCGGGATTCTGGCCGGATTCCTGGGCGTGGCGCTTCTCTTCTGCCTCCTCATCGGCCCGCCGGCCGCGGCCCAGGAGTTCAAGCACCGCGCCCCGCGGCTTGCCGGCGACCCGGGCTACGACAAGCTCCATGCTCGGCTCTATGAGGATCCCAAGAAGGGACAGTACGAGAAAGAAGTCTGCAGGCTCCGCCTCGCCTATATCGGCTACGTCCCGTTCATCGTGGTCGTGGCCTTTTCGCTCTTCACCGCCTTCTGCCTTCTGGCCGCGGGCGAAAAGGACAATTTCCGCCGGCTGGGCGGCGAAGAGGCCAAGATCGGCTCCTTCGTCTTCACCGCGGCCGGGGATTTCGTCCCGTCGACCCCTCCCGTTCGGGAGATCGACGACCGGGTGATTCACCAAGCCTACAACCTCGTCGTCTCCTACTCCAACTACCAGGACCTGGCCGTCCGGATCTCCACCCAGGCCCTGGGGGTGGTGGCCATTCTGTTCCCGCTGATGTTCTGGTTCCTAGGGACGACCTTCCAGAACGCCTTCATCCGGGCCGCCGCGCAGGTGCAGAGCATCGTCGCCATCGTCTTCCTCTTCGTCGTCACGCCCGTCTTCCTCATCCTCCTCTACACCGAGCTGGTCAAGACGTCCCAAATGGTCTTTCAGCAGTTCGTCTCGATCATGACCCCGGCCGTCGTGTCCGAATCGGGCCCCGAGCGGCTGAAGACGCTCTTCGATCTTCGCGAAGCCTTCGTCGAGCGCTACTCGCTGCGAGGGTACTGGATCCAGCTCGTCTCCAGCTGGGGCGGCGTCCTGATCCTCTTCCAGCTGATGCTCTCGTTCATCCGCAAGCGGGTCGTCAAGTCCGGCATCTTCACGTCCCTCTACGAGAGGGGCGGACAGGCCGAGAGCTTCCTCAAGGCGATTTTCGTTCCCGCTCCCCGCGAGGACGCCGGGAAGGACTGAGGCATGAAAGAGCGGGGCTGGACGTCCGACCTCATCAAGGCGGCGATCGTCGTCGTCTTCGCGATCGTCTGGACTAAGCTCTACGCGGCCATCAATGCGGCCGGCGTCGCATCGCCCAGGGCCGTCTCCTTTACCCCGCCGCTGGAGCGGGCGCCTTGGCTTTTCGGGACTTGGGCGGCGATCGTCTATGTCTTCGGGGGCGGGCTGAGCATTGTCCTGCCCCTCTTCTGGCATTGGCGGGGCCGGCGCTTTCCCGGGCTGCTTGCGGCCTACGCCCTGGCCTCGGCCGCGGCGTTCACGGCCTACCTCATCTGGCCCATGACCATCGCCCGGCCCGCCTTCCAAGGCTCGGGGCTCGGGCCCTGGCTGATGAGGAACGTCATCGCCGTCGACGACGCCTCGAATCTCAATCCCAGCACCCACACCATCTTCGCCGTCATTTGCGCCCTGGCGCTCTGGGACAGCCGGGCCAAGCGCTGGATCAAGGCCGCGGCGACCGTCCTGGCGGCGGCCATCTGCGTCTCGACCATCGCCGTCGGCCAGCACTACTACGGCGACGTGGCGGGCGGGGCGGCCACGGCGCTGGCGGCCTATTTCGCCGCGAAGCTCCTCGTCCGGGAGCGGCCGAAGCCCGGCCCAGCGCGATGAGGCGGCCTTGATGAAGCCCCCCGAAGTCCGCAGTATCCCCCGCTCGCGCCTGGCGACCATCGACGTCTTCGCGGCCGGGATGCGCAAGCACCACGTCGCCGCCCTGCTGGAGTTCGACGTCACCGAGGCGCGGCGCAAGCTGGCGGAGATAAAGGACGGCGGCGCCCGCGTCTCGTTCAACGCCTGGCTGGTCCAGGTCATCGCCCTGGCCCTATCCCGGCACCGTGAGGCGGCGGCTTATCTCCTGGGGGGAAGAAAGCTTGTCCTCTTTGACGACATCAACGTCTCCATGATGGTCGAGAAGACGATCGGGGACCGTAGGATCCCCATGCCGATGGTCATCGAGAGGGCCGACGCGAAGACGGCCGCGGAGATCTCGCGGGAGATCGACGAAGCCAAGGGCCAGGCCCTGGCGGCCGGGGACGTCGTCCTGCGAAAGAAACCGGCCGCCGCCGAGCGGCTTTACTACCGCCTGCCGGGATGCTTGCGGCGGGCCGTCTGGCGGTTCCTGATGCGGCGCCCCAAGGCGCTCTACAAGAGAATGGGCAACGCCATCGTCACCTCGGTGGGGATGATGGGCCGCATCGACGGCTGGTTCGTCCACAGGTCCATCCACCCGGCCGCCTTCGGCGTGGGGTCGATCCTCAAGAAGCCGCGGGTCGTCGGCGACGAGATCCGAGTCCGCGAGGTCCTCCACATGACCATCCTGGCCGACCACGACGTGATCGACGGCGGACCCATGGTCAGGCTCCTCAACGAATTGACGGGGCTGATCGAAAGCGCAAGCGGGCTGTGACGATTTCGGCCTGAGCCCGGACGGCTTTCCATCTTCTTCCCGCTCCGGCGACTAAACAGTCAGAGAAGCGCGCGGGGGCCGGTCTGTCTCGACCCGCGCCGGCAAGGAGGGGGAGATGAAGGATCCTATCGCTAAAAGGATGGTCGAGCTGGTCAAGCAGGACCCCAAGCGCCTGGACATGGCCAAGCGCGATCCGGTCGAGGCCATCGAGAAGCTGATGGCCGAGGCCAAGAAGGACGTCCCGGCCTACTACGCCGATGAATGGTTCTACCGGATCATCGTCATCGGGCTGCTGGCGGTCGTCGTCCTGACGATCCTGTCCGCGATCTTCCTCAAGGGCATCGTCCCGGACTACATCGTCTCGCTGGGATCGACCGCCATCGGCGCCGTGGCCGGCATGCTGGTGCCGTCGCCGGCCGGCAACAAGAGCCGTTACGCCCCGCCGTTGTAACCGGATACCGGGAGTTTATTTGGGTCCGGTCCGCAAGGAGGGGGTCGAATCCCCGTGCGGGTTGCATCGCAAGGGTGGACGAAAGGGGGGCCGCCGTGACGTCACAATCGGAATCGAAGCGCTTGAAGCCCTCTGTTATTCTCGTTCTTTTTATCGGGGCATGGGCGGCCCTCCCACCCCTCTCGGCCCAGGTCCCCTCGCGGCCCGTCTATATCGGATCGGGAGCGGTCGAGAACCTGGACGGGCTGACGGCCAAGATGTCGGAGCTCTACTTCACCGGCCAATGGGAGGCGCTGCAGGAGAAGATCGACGGCCTTCGGCTCTGGATCGAGCGGACCGAGGGCGGCACAGCCGTCAAGGAAGTCCTCGATCCCGAGGCGGACTTCTATCTCGTCGTCTTCCTGGCCCGCGAGGAGGGCGGCGACCTGCGGCTCGTCCGCTTCGCCTGGCACAAGCCGGTTCCGTCTCCCTATGCCGCAAGCATCCCGGGAAAGAGGGAGATCCGCGAGATCATTCTGGGAGCGGGGATCGACTTCGACCTGAGGACGGGCTACCTCTCTTCGGAAACGGAGGACCCGTTCTTGGCCGAGGCGCCCCGGTTCGTCAAGAAGATCGAGCCGCTCATGATCAGAATTTTCGTCAGTGACGAGGCGGGAAAGAAGCCGCCGGCGACCAAGGAGGTCCTCTCGAACTTCATCGTCAGAGAGGTCAGCCTCCCTTACGCGCGAGCCAAAGTTCAGATCTCCGATGCGGCGGCCCTGCGGGAGCCGGCAGCCGCCCGGGCCGGGATCAAGGAGGTCCGGGGGAGCTTCACCTTCGCCAATGCCCCCTGGCCCAGGTGGAGCTTCGGGCTGGTTTCGGCCATTCTGCTGGACCGGGGATACGCGGCGGACCGGGTCCGCCTGACCGACGACGGCTACTACGCCGACGACCCGCCCAAGAATCCCCTGGCCGCCGCGATTCTCAACTTCCACCCGATCGCCTACGATCCCGACCGGGCGCGGATGAGCCTGGCGGAGCGGTTCCGTCTGTTTGGGGGCGTCGTCCTGGAGCCCGACATGGGGATCTGCGCGGGGGCCGGCTTTGGACTATTGCGAGGACTGTCCGTCAACGCGGGGCTGGCTCTCATGGGCCTCCAGACGCCCCGGGATCCGCGGGGCATCGTCGTCAGCGGGCGGGCCAAGACGCTTCCCGGAAACCCGGACGCGCCGTTCCGAACAGCATGGATGACGGTCGCCTTCGCGGGATTCGGATATAGCTTCTAGTCGAAATGCCAGTCCGTGATCTTCATGCTCATGCGGTCGAGATCGTGACGGTGGCCGGTCTTCAGATACTGCTTGGCGGCGTGCCGCACCTTGCGCTTGTGGAGGGTCACCACCTCACGGACGGTTCGCCGGCTCCAGGCGGTAACCCTCGGCCTATAGCGCTTGGCGACGCATTTGAGTCGAAGCGGATTCATGGCCATGGGCTACCCCGTAGTCTCGCTTCATCATAGGACGCATCCCCCCGCAATTCAAGGCCGAATCCGGACTTTCAGCGGCGGATAACCGTTCTCGCCATTCTTCCCCGCTCTCATCTGGGATATATTAGGAGCCGGGAGCGTCGTTCATTGAAGCGGGGAGGTCATTCGTGACGGGACAAGCGAGCCCTGTTCAGGCAGCCCGGCGGGATGCTCCGCCCGAAAATCCTCCGCATGTCCCCATGAAGGCCGTCATCGAGGCCTTCGGCGAAGCGGTCGGCCAATTCTCCCATGTCATCAGGGACACCCCTGAGCTGGTCTTCCCCTTGCTCTATAACCGACTGCAAGGGCAGACCGATGAGTTGCCCGGCCTCGACGATCGGCTGGCCCGGGGCAGATCTGTTTTTAAGAGCCCCTGGCTTCGATTGTTGAGCCGGGCTGCGATTCAGCGCTCCCTGATCCGGACCTTTGTCGGAGAAGGGGGCTTAGTTGTCGTATCGGCGCTCAGTCCCGACGGGAATAAACTCGTCTCTTCAGGCTGCGGGCGGCCGAAAGGGGAGTTTGTCCCCTCCATCATCAGAATCTGGGATACCGAAACGGGTCGAGAAATCGCGGCAATTCAAAACCATCTACAGGATATCGTCCTAGGCTTGGTCTTCACCCGAGACGGCAAAAGGTTCCTGTCCTTCTCCATGGGCCGAGCCGCCGTCCGAAGCGCCGCGACGGGGGAGATTCTCCATGAATTCGACGCCGTGGGCTATGGAGTCTGGCGCCATCCAGAGCGTTCTTTAAGCCCCTGCGGCCGGAGCATCGCCGTCAGCACGCCCGACGGCTTCATCAAGATCATGGATCTCGATACCGGAGAAGAAAAAGCCAAACTGCGAGGCTATCGCGGTGAAGCGTTCGAAATCTCTTATAGTCCGGACGGCGCGAGAATCGCGGCGCGTTTACCTGGTCGGGTGATGATGTGGGATGCCTCCACGGGCAAGCCGATCTGGTCCTCCAAGATGGCAAAAACCGGAAGACTGTGCTCGATCAGCCCCGACGGATCCCGCGTCCTGGTCGCTCGCCGCGGCGGCGCGGATTGCGGAGATGTCCATGACTTGATAGATCTGTTGGACGCGGAAACAGGCCGTCAGGTAGCCGCCCCGGAAGGGTATAGAAACGAGCTCAACGACTGCACCTTCAGTCCGGATGGAAAGAGAATCGCCATGGCCGGAGCCGAAGGCCTGATCTTCATCTGGGATGGGAAGACGGGGCAGCGGCTGGGCGAATCCTGCGGCAATTGGGGCCCGATCGCGGCTTGCGCATTCAGCCCAGACAGCCGGATTCTTGCCTCCTGCTGCGGGGAATACTATGGGAATATGGAATGCGCCATTGACCTTTGGGATGCGGCCACCATGAAGAAGATCGCCTCCCTGACCGGCCACAGCTCTCACATCGAGGACTGCAGGTACAGCCCGGATGGCAGGCTCCTTCTGTCCACGGGAGCCGATGGCGAAATCAAGCTCTGGGATGCCGCGAAGGCCGAACGCGCGGGAATCCCGGATCGGCACGACAGCTGGGTCAGCGCCTGCCGCTTCAGTCCCGACGGAAGGCGGGTGGTTTCGTCAAGCGACGACAGGACCGTTCGGGTCTGGGATGCCTTTTCGGGCCAATCCCAACTAACTCTCCGCGGCCATGCGGAGCAGGTCTTGGATTGCTGGTTCGCCCCGGACGGCAAGAGCATATTGTCCGGCGCGGGAGGCAACGATCCACTTATCGTCTGGGATGTCGCCCAAGGACGGGAGAGGGCCCGGCTCGATTCGATCCGCGCCGCTCCATTCGCGCCGAGCCCCGACGGACGCTATCTTGCGGATGCGACCTCTTCCCAATATTGGGATATTCAAGATCTGGACAAGCCGATTTCCTTTCCTCTTGAGAAGCATGAAGGCTTGAAACAGGCTTGCGTCAGCCCGGACGGATCCCTGATCGCGGCCGCCGGGAGGGATGGCTCGATCGTCATTTGGGATTCTGCTTCCGGACGGAAGGCTTCGGTCTTTAAAGGACACGACAAGAGGGCCTTGTCATGCGCATTCAGTCCGGATAGCCGGGCCATTCTCACATCGGACAAAGAGGGGAATCTCCGCCTCTGGGATTCGCGAACCGGCGAAAAGCTGATGGACTGGCCGGGTCATGGTCAAGCCATCCGCTCCTGCGGCATCAGCCCGGACGGAAGAATGGCTCTTTGCGGCGGGAACGACAAAACGCTGCGCCTCTGGGATATCTCGACAGGCAAACTGATATTGAGCTTCAAGGGCTTTTCGGGCGCGATCTTGAGCTGCTCCTTCAGTCCGGATGGCACCCGGATCGCGGCCGGAGACACTCAGGGCCAAGTGCTCATTTATGGCATCGAGATGGACTACCAAGATCGTGACGGGGACGGGTCGCGCCCTTCCGAACGCGGCTATTCGGCCTAGCGAATGATCTTTTACCGGCTCATCGGCCTTCAAGCCGATTCCAATCTAACGAACGCCATCAACAATTGCCAATCCAGGTTCTCCTGAAGAATCAGACCCTCGGCCTCGCGCATGAACGGCTCGAGCTCGGCGAAGTCGGCCGCGGCGGCGATTCGGCCATCCAGCGCGCGCAGGGCTTCGGCCATTCGCCGGCTGCGGCTTTCCAGGCGCGAGTATTCCCGGTGGGTGCGCACGGCGCCTAGGGCCGCTCCCGCGGCGGGGAGCGTGATGGCCAGGAACACGAGAGGCTTTTCCAGCAGGGAAAGAATTCCGCCATGGCCGAAGGCGAAAAAGCCCAGGTGACCGGCTGCGACGGCTATAGCCGCCAGGAAGACCCACCGACCCGCTTTTTCCAGGATGCGGCTCAGGCGGCCGGCTTTCTCGGCCTTGGCGGTATGAAATGCAATCTGGGCACCGATCCAGCGGGACCTGAGGAAAGAGACACAGGCGGCGCAGCTTCCCCGCTCACCCGGTTCCGGTTCTCCCGCACGGCGGTTGATCTCATCAAATGCCTGGCATGTCCAATCGTCCCCTCGCCCGGCGGGCTTAAGGAAAAGCGGCGGAGACGCCCCAGCCGGCTTGACGCCGCAAGCATGTAGGAAGACCGTTGAACGGATGCGTTCGGCCAGAAACCGCGCTCCGATCCACGTCTTATGGGCCTTGCGCTTGTCGGCGAAGTGAATGACGCCGTAGATGGCCAGCAGAATTATCAGTTCCGCCAGGAACGCGGGCAAAGCCATACCCGGCGCCAGCATGGCCGCGGCCACGGCGGCGACCGCCATAGGCGACAGGGCGTAAACAGTCAGCCCGGCGCGGAAGTAGATCTTCCGATTGCGTTTGGCCAGAATCGAGGCGCGCACGTACCAGGGAAGGAGGTCCCGCCGGATCTTGTCGATCGTCCCTTTGGGAATCCCGTCTCCCTCGGGGGGCGCGAAGAGCTCTTTTTGGACGTTGTCGAGGTAGGCTCGCGCCTCGGCATCGGAAACGGAAAATCGGTTGAACGCCCTGATCCAGAGGTAGGCTTGCCTGCATAGCCCCTCGCCTTTATCGAGAGTCATCCGATCCGGGTCTTCCGGGGCCATAATAATCAGCGGCCGCATCTTCCTTCGGGCGTAAGCCACAATCTCGGCCGTCCCGCCCCGGCCCCGAGACGGCTTCCCGTCCCATACCGCGATCAGAACGTCGCAATGGTCGACGACATGGCGTCCGACGGTTTCGTAGGCTTGCTCGTGTTCAGGACCCTCTTCAGCGGCCGCCCCATCCCCCGCCGCGGGCGAAGGCCCCAGGACGGAGATGCGATTCGATCGCCGGCGGAGCTCTTCGAATTCCGTTTTCGATTCCGCCGCGGCGAAGGTGCGCGCGTAGTCCTCTACGGCAAACGGCAGAACCGCCTCGAGGACAGAGCCGGGGATTGTCAGGACTTCCCGGGCCGCCAGACGGTCGGCGCCCTCAGCCAGCGGGCTCAGGATCGTGAAAGCCAAGGGAGTCGTGCGTTCCTTAGGGGGAATCGGCCGGTCGAACAGATCCCAAATCCGGGCCTTCAGCGCCTTGCGGGTCGCCGCGGCGATCGGCTCCGCTCGCGGCAACACCCTATGGCCGGTAATGCCAAGGCGAACCCGGAACGGGACATCGGAGAAGATCAACCGGGCACCCCGCTATTTCTGGACTCTCTCTATGGCGTAGCCGGCCCGGGCCAGGATGCGGGGGATGCCCTTGACCAAATTGCGATCGATATCCCTGGTCTTCTCGTCCAGCTTCCCCCAATCGACCAAATACTCGTTTCGCTTGGGATCATCGGCGGTCGGCTTCCCCGGCTTGAAGCCGGCGGCCGTCTTGGCCTCCAGCCACAGATCGTGCTCCAGCCTGGCCAGTTCCTCCAAGTCGGCGCCGGGAAATTCCAGGGCCGGCTGGTTGCTCCGGGCCGGGATCATGACGTAGCCTGCGGCGGCCAGCTTGCGGGGCACCGTGCGAACGCTGACCCTGTTCGCCTCCTTGGCCCACTCGGGCAGATCCGCGTAGGGGACGAGCAGGGGGCTGGTCTTCTTTTCCGCGCTCTTTTCGGGACCCAGGCTGAATCCTTCGGCCTTCTTCGTTTCGCAATAGATCTCGTGAGCGGCGGCGGCGAGTCTTTCCAGGATCTCCGGGGTCAGGACGATCTGCTGCACAAGAGCCAGAAATTCCAGGCCGTTCACGTGCAGATCGAGCTGGGACTCGGAGGGCAGAGAGGATCGCTCGAAGGCGCTCTTGTCCGCCAGCCGGCTCATGGCCATAATGGACTCCATGGAGCGGGCGCCGTGCTTGTAGCGGCGGACCCTGAGAAAGGCGTTCAGAACGCCGGGGTCGATGCTCAGAAGCTGCTTGCCATCGCGCTTGACCGCGATCTGCCCGGCCCGCCGCAGGATCATCGAGCGCAGCAGGATGGCGCGCCGCAAAACATGGTCCGGGTCCCCGTCCGGCTCGTGCCGCGCGGGATCGGGTCCCATGACGTTCACGAAGCCTTTGAGCCGGGAAACGAAATCGGGTCCCTTGGCGCTGCGGAACTCCTCGGCCGGGAGGTGGCTGCCGAACGAGTCCAGTCGGTCGCTGGTGCCTCCGGCGAAGACGAAGATGGCCATGCCCAGGGGATGGGAGACTTGCCCATCCAGAAAGGCGCCATCCTGCATCGGCATCAGGAAGTGGCGCAGCCAGCCCAGGCTTCGTCCGTCGAGGGAGGCGTCAAACTCATCGAAGAACACCAACGGGATCTTCCCCGACAGCCCGGTGTCGCGCACCTGGTGCAGAGCGTGGCGCAGGTCCTCCACGCCGGTGAACTGGGAGACGTTGAACTCCAGCTTGAAGATGAGCTCGGGGAAGAGTGAGCGGGCCACCTCGTTGATACCAAATGACTTGCCGGAGCCCGGGGACCCGAAGACCGCGATAGACAGCGGCTTGTTCAGCCGGCTTTGGCGGCAGTACTCGGCCACGAGGGAGCGGATGCCGCGGAAGCTCTCGATCTCGCGGCGGTCGGCGGTCAGCAGGGCGCCGAACCGTCCCAGGGGGACATCGCTCAGCACGGACTCCGGGCCGTCCAGCACGACACGCCGGGCGGTCTCCTCCAAGCCCTCTGCGCAGCGGTCCTGCAGGATCGTCCAGAAGCCGGGGCCGACAGATGCGGTCGGTTCAGCACCGAGCCGCGCCAAATGCTGGACCGGGTCCTGAACAGGGGTGACCGAACAGGGGCGCTGGTCCTCGGCCAAGGCCGCCGCGATCCGTGCCGCGGGGAAAGCCAGACCCAGGTCGGATGCGTCTCGGCCACGCTCTCCGTAGCCCTCCTGATGCAGTCGGCGCTGGGCGAAAACGCTGGACTGGAGGCCCTGCTCGATGTCGGGCTTGTCGGGCGCCAGCAGGAGCCGGCGGACAATGCCGGCGGTCAGGCACGAATTGTAGCCGATCATGCCTCCCGGGAGAGCCCCGCTCCAGGTGCCCTCGGTGCCCTGTTGGTCGAAGAGCAGGGTGCCGCGGCGCTCCCGGAGGAGAAAGGCCCCGGCGGTGTCGAACGAACACACCAGGTAGGCGGAGTCGGAGAGGGAGTTGACCAGAGGGTTGTGAACCAGCTCCCAGGCCAGATCCTGGGCCGTGCGTTCCCAAGACAGCTCGCGGCTGATCTGCACCTCGGTGCGGCGCAGGTCCTCGGCCGTCATGATCACAATCAACCGTTCGGCCCGCTCGCGGTGCAGGCGCTCCCATAGCCCGCCGCGGGCCACGGGCCGCGACATCTTCAGGACGATCCAGGGATCCTTACCGCGCTTGTCCAGGAGGCTCGACCACAGCCGGGGCTGATCTCGGAAGCCGAGATCAGCGTCGTCCAGGACGATCAGGTCCGGTTCTCCGGCGTTCTTGACCTGGCGTTCGATGAATTCGGCCCATCCGTCCCCGCCGCGGTCGAGGCCTGCGAACTCGGCAACCCGGAAGACCGGAGCTCCGGCCCCCCCCTTGGCGCCGGACCCATACAAGGCCCAATGCGCGTAGGAATGGTGGAAGCGAGCGTCCGACGGGCCTACTGCCGCGTCCGGATCCGCAATCTTGGAAACGACGATATTCCCCCCCTGGCCGCTGTTCTTCATATCCAGTGCCAGCGCCTCGATAAGGTCCCCCAGCAGGGCGGCCCCGCCGCGCTGACGGCAGGCCCGGGTCCTATCATCGGGATTCCAGGTTTGACCGGAGCCGTCGGCGCGCCGCAAGCGGGCGATATTCCAATCACATGTAAAATCGCCCGTGACCAAGACGACCTTCTTGTCTCCAGGCATCGTATTCTTCCCTCCGCAGGGGCCGGAAAGCTCAGCCCCAAGCTAGTCTTTCGCGCCGTTTTTCCGAAGCAGGTCGGCAATGGCGGGATAGCCCTTCCGGACCGCGATCTGCAGCGGAGTCAGGCCGGCTTCATTCTGGACGTTGATGTCGGCGCCTTTCCCGATCAAAGCCTGGACTACAGGCAGATTTCCAGCATTGGCGCTCAGGTGCAATATGGTATTGCCGTCCGGACCCCGGAAATTGACGTTCTCCCTGTTAATGGCTTGCATCGCACCGGAAATGAGCATGCTTCCCATCTCCATCGAGTCGGCACTTGCTGCAGACGATTTCTTGGGACCTTTTCCGAACAGCTTGCCTATAATTCCCATCTTTCTCCTCCTTGTCGTCAATGACGAAACCATCCTCTCGCCCGATGCCGATAGACCTCGAAAGCATTGAGTTGGACATCCGCCCCGCAATGGGAGCACGAAACCAGGCGCCCGAGATCTTGGAACTGGACTCGTTCTTTTTTATAGCACGCGGGGCAGAGAAAATCATACCCCCCCGTCTCCCGTCTTGCCGTCGCGACGCGGGGGCCGCCCTCCAGAAGGCATAGTTCCATGAGCAGCAAATGCCCCTTCTGGTCGACCGCCGCGATCCAACTTCCCTGAACGGCCAGCTTCATGAGAGGCGCATCGGTCGGGAATAGAGCCACCGTCTCACGCGTCTCGATATCCGATATCATCAATTGGGCATCCTTTGCTGCCGAGACCACCCTGCGGCCATCATCGCTGACCGCCAGGGCCGAGACCCCGACGTGAAAGGAAGCCAAGCTCCATCGGGGCAGATGGGCGCGAAGGTAGGTCCCGCGATTTTCCGGATAGCCGATGATAGATATGGTCCCGTCGAAGTTGCCTGTCATGGTCTGCCTCCCATCCGGGGTCATGACGATCGCGTCGAGGGAGGGGGATATCTGGTCGACTACGCCGCCCCATACGCGGGCAGGATCGAAGATACGGAGACACCGCCGGGACCGCACGTCCCAAACGGCCGCGAATCCGCAGCTATAGCCGCAAGAAAACCGGCGCCCTTCGGGGGACATGAAGAGGGCGCGTATCGAAAGCTTCGGCCCGAGGGAAAATTTCGGCAAGTTCTTGACATACTGCGTGATTGTTTTGTGCCGGAGCGTCCCGACGAGCTTGCCGGTGTCGAGATCCCAGATCTTGGCGGCTCCCTCTCCATCCAGCGCGGAGGCGATAACGAGCCGATCGTCCGGCGTGACGATCAGGCCCCTGAACCCGCCGCCGGGCTGAACGAGCTGTTGAATCCGATCCAGGATCGAGTGAGGAGTCTTTCGGGTTCGGCCAGCCCGGTATTTTTCCCATCTTAGCGTTCGAACGATGTCTCCGTTTTCCCGGTTCCAGACATGAAGGACGCCTGCGTCGTCTCCGCTGAGGACGAGCCGGTTGTCGGATGTCATGGCCAACGCCGTCACCGGAGCCTCGTGCTTTCCAAAAAACGCGGCCATGGTCTGGCTTGGGATGTTCCAGACTTCCACGTTGGTATTCCGCGCCAGCACGATCTCGCGCGCATCGCGGGACAGGGTCGCCAAGATGATCTTGCCGCCGTCTCCGAGGGTCCTTTTTTCCTTGCCGAATTCAGCCGCTTTCTGCCCCGTTTTCAGGTCCCAGAGATCGATCCTGTCGGAGCAGGTGATCGCTTGCCGCTGTTGGGGCAGGATTCCGACGAAGGAGACGCCGAATCCGCGATCCGGCTCCGCGCGCATCTCCTCCATATCGGTCAAGTCCCAGATCTTGATCGCAAAATCATCCCCTCCCGAGACAGCCCACCGTCCATCGGCCGAGACGGCGACGGCGCCGACCCCCCCATCATGGCCGTCGAATTCGGCCAGCAAGTTCCGCCCCAAGGTGCTCCAGACCCTGACCTTCCCGTCGCTCCATCCGCTGACAAGGAGCTTCCCGTCCGGCGAAGCGGCCAGGCTCTCCACCGACCCTCTTTGCTCCGGGAAATCGTCGAGCCCCCCGCCTGTCTCCCCATCGAATTCTTGGATGGGCTTGTCAAAATGCCCCGCAAGGAAAACTCTCTTGCCGTCGGGAGTGGCCGTCAAGGTGTCGTGGGCGCAGAAAACGGCGCTGTTCCTCAGCCGCATGGGCGCGCTCCAGACGCGTTCGCCCGACGACAGATCCCAGGCGTCGACGGCCTCGCCCGGACAGGCGGTAAAAGCCTTCCTAGCTCCGGGGGCTATCGCCATTGAAGAAAAGCCGAAGCCGTTGACCTGATGCGTCTTCCGGCAAACTCCGGAATCGGCGTCCCAGAACCTCAGGCTCCCGTCATCTCCGCCCGAGAGGATCATCCGGCCGTCCGGCGTGAAAGCTAAAACCTGAACCCGCAGAGGATGCGCGGCCGGAGCGGCAACCTCCTTCCCGCGAGTCAAGTCGATGATCTCGAACTGGCCGCGGTTTTGGGCTGTCGCCAGCCGCTCCCCGTCGGGACTCAAGGCGATCGGCCAGAACCAGATGGCCGATTCTCCGTGACGGAACCGCAGATCCATTTTCCAGCCCATCGCCGCGCGCTCCCGGAACAAACGTCTCGCGCCATCTTGGCGGTAGAGCCATATCTGCCGCTCGCCGCGTTTCTGGAGAACGACGCCCGTTTGGGAATCCCACACCCTCAAGGTCCCGTCCTTGCTGGAGGAGACGAGCCTCGATCCATCGGAGCTGACGGCCAGGGAATCGATAGGCCCCTCGTGTCCCCTCAGCGTCAGAAGGCAGGGGGAGGGACGGTCAGGTCGATTGATCCACCGGATCCATGGTTTTTCGAGTCCGAGGCCGCGGCTCTGAAGATGTTCTACCCGCCGGCTGACGGAGCTTCCCCTGGGCTGATTGGCGCCTTGTTGTCGGATCAAGTCAGGATAGAGGCTGAGGACATGACTGTCGGCCCGGATGAATCGGGCCCACTCGCTCAGCTCTTTTCGAATCTGCGGGCGGGAGATTTCGTTCATTCTTCGCATCCCTGATCGCGCCTGGCCCCGCTACTGAGGGAACCGTTCCAGCGCACGCCGATAATCCTCGATCAGCTCGTAGACGCCCCCGTAAAGCCGTCCCCCCTTCTCGTCCTTGGAATCAAGAATGACTCCTGAATGAGCGCATTTGGCCTCCAGGAAGTCGAAATCGGTTAAGGTCTCGTAGAGAGCCTCCCATTGCTCTCCGTGGACCTGTTGGAAAGGCAGCTCGGAAAGCTTGCGCAGGTTGGCGGTCTTCCCATCCTCCCGGGCGACGAAGAGCGGCTGGCCCGCGAAGTACGAGGCGAGCTCGGAGTGGATCTTGGCTCGGACTCCCCCGGCCAGGTAAACGGCGTCCACAACCTCCCCCATCTGGCGATGGAAGAAGCCCATCAGCGTCACGCCGTCGGTCCTGCGCTCGTTCAGGTATGGCTCGAGATCGAAGTAGAAGCGGGACCAGACCACGACCGGCAGCTTCGGCTCGGGAGGCTTGAAGAACGAGCGCTTCTGGAAGTCTTCAAAAACGTCGCGGTCCCGGGACAGAACGTCGATGACCTCGTCCTCGGAGAGACCGTTCTTCGCGGCCCGCAGGTAAGCCAGGCCCCTGGCCACAAAGAGGGGGCCGTGGTTGGATTCGGCCGAAAGCCGCGAGAAGAGCCGGCGGATGATCCCGGCCACATCGGCCGGGAGCCCCTCCGCCGCCCACGTCGACCGCCAGCTCCGAGCCTCTTCGAAGGCGAGCTTGAGGTAGAGGGGCAGCCCGTTCGCGGCGAACCGGTCGAGAATCTCCCGGCGCTGCTGCGCCTGCAGCGTCCGCCCGGCCTGGACGAGCCAGGCTTCCAGAATCCGGTCCCCTTCCGAAGCCGACAAGGGCCGCAGGTCGATCCGACAAGCAGGGGGGATGATCGCCTCCAGCTTGTCCCAGCAATCGCCGGGCGCGGTGGAGACGACGAGAAAGACGTTGTCGGGAAGGTCTTTCGGCAGCCAGAAGAGGCTACGGGCATTTTGGCTCTCCGCAAGCTGGTCCAGGGCGTCGAGGAACAAGACGAGCGGCCTCTCGGCCGTGGCCAGGGCCAATCGCTTGGGGAATTCCTCGGACAGCTCCTTGAACTCCGTGGGGATGGTCTTCTCCTCGCCGCCGTAAGCCCGTGTAATCTGCCGGCACAGGCCTTCCAGCAGCGCCCGAATGTCGCCCGAGGCGGGAGTCGAGCCGATAAAGCGGGCCGCCAGAACGGCCTCGGGACGGCTCTTTTGAACTTGCTCGACGGCCTTGGCTAGGAGGGCCGACTTGCCGGAGCCCGAAGCTCCGAACAAAGCCAGAGGGCTCTTGCGCGGTTCTGTGAAGTAGCCGGCGATGTCGCCCAGATACGCCTCCCGGCCGAAAAATAATCGGGCCCTCTCGCAGCCGAAGATTTCGTGGTCGGCGGCTTCCTTGTCCACCGGGTCGATTTCCTCCATCTGCGCGATCTCGGCCAGAATGACCTCGGAGATGGAGCGCCAGGCATCCTCGCACAACGCGTCCAGGTGGTCCGTGGAAATGGCGCCTGCCCGCCAGACGGCCGCATACTCGCGAACGTTCGCCTTCAAACGGGATCGCAGCCGGTCCTTCAGATCGGTGAGGCGGGAGTGGGCGTCACCATCCACGGCGCCCCGGGCGTCGAGATCGGCGAAGGCTCCAGCGCTTCCGTCATCGGGCAGCCCCTCGATACGACGGAAGAAACAGAAGACATGCCTCTCGGCGTCGGCAACCTTCATGGCCCCGGCCTCGATCTCCTGCTCGGTGGCGGAGGTCGAGTACTTCGCCTTCTCGCCGGGCCGGAAGCGGCACGCCTCGCTCGCAGCGGCCAGGATCCCGCGAAGCCGGCTCTCCACCTTGCCCCACCGCCCGGCTTCCTCGTCCACGGCCAGGCGCCTTTCCTCATCGCTCGCCTCGGCCTGGATTTCGACCTTGCGAGCCCGGAGGTAGTAAATGGGGGGAACGGCATTCTCATCGCCCTGGTACCAATCCCGGAGCAGCGCTTTGTCCTCGGCGCCGGGCACGGATGCTTCGATGGACTCGAATTCACCGGCAGGAATTTCCGGCGGCAGGGGGCGCCAGCCGTATCGGTCGCCCAGGAGGACGATGAAATTGGGCCGAGGTGTCACCCTCTGGCAGCGCTCGATCTCGCCCAGACAGATCTTCATGGTCTGCTGATCGAGCCCGGCCTCTTCCCGTACCCCCCAGCGCAAGTCCACGGCCTGGAAGCGGCAGCCGTGCTGGAGGCAGAGGTCCCTGATCCTGGGGAAAACCTTCTCCTGCAGCGCGTTCCTCTCGGCCTTCAAATCGCTGAAGGTCGAGGAGACGAAGAGACGAAATGTCTTTCCGGATAGGGCCATGGCTTTCTCCTAGTGTCCTTTGCCCCAGGCCGCCGCGATTGGCCGCCAGTCGGCATCAATGGTGAAAGGATTGAGCGTGAACTCAGTGTGGCAATTGGGGCAGGCAAAGGCATTCCCGAGCGCCGATTCGGGGACTTTATACCAATTACGGCAATAGAGACAGCCGAAAGAGCGGTCCGGCGAAGACCATGCGGTCAGAACAGGCGGGCCGGGATGGACGTTTTCGAGCGCCAAGAGATGCATGGACCCGTTTTTTGCGCACAGGGCTATTCGTGAGCCGTCGAAGTTCCATTTGACGGAATCGAATCTGCCGTAATCAACAAGAATGGCATTCCAGATCTCCACTTCCCATATTTTCAGAGAATCGTATTTTGATAAAGAAACGATATGCCGGCCGCCGGGGAGAAAGGCGCAGAAGTCTATACCACTTGTATGGCCCGCCAGGCTGGCTAGAGCGGTCCCCGTCGCGGCGTTCCAGATTCTCAAGATTCCGTTATCGGAGCCTGAAACAATGCGGGCCCCGTCAGGCGAGAAATCGCAGCTCAATACGTAATCAGAATGGCCTTCCAAGACGGCCAGCATGGTTCCAGTCAGAATGTCCCATATTTTCAGGGTTTTATCAGAAGAAGAGGAAATGACGCGGCGGCTATCGGGCGAAAAGGCTAGCCTCGTCAAAGGCTTTTCATGGCCCGAAAGCGAAACCAACTCTGTTCCATTCTTAATATCCCATATCATGATCCGATAATCTCTGGAAGCCGAAACAAAATATCGACCATTGGGCGAGAACAAGTGGCAGTCTTCTTTTTTACACCCCAGGATTGTAGCAATCTTTTCCCTCGTCTGGATGTTTTCAATCACCCAGGCTTCTTCTTCCGAATTGTAGGAGGCGAAGTGCTGGCCGTCAGGCGAACACGATACACGTTGCGCGAAATCCATGGGGCTGTGAACTTCGATTCCGGATTCCGCATCCCAAACATGCGCATTTTCTCCCTCTGATGACGAGACGATATGGCGGCCATCAGTCAAATAAAAACAATCGTTTAACCGATAGCTGTAACACCCGGTCATGATCGCCGACTCCCTCCGCGCCTTGACATCCCAAATCCTCAATGTCCCATCGTCACACGCCATGGCTATGCGGCGCCCATCGGGGGAGAAGGTGCAAGAGTTGATTCGGTCTCGGCCTGAGGACGCTTGGGTGGAATCCATGGCCATTTTCGCATCCCAGACCATCAGCATATCATCCGAGGATGTCGAGACGATGCGGCGGCCATCAGGAGAATACGAGCAGGATTTTACCAAGGACGAATGTCCGACCAGAGTGGACAATTCCGTTCCTGTCTTCGCGTCCCAGATTTTTATCGTCTGGTCATCGGATGCCGAGATAACGCGCCCTCCATCGGGAGAAAAGGAACAGGAGTTGACAAAGTGGGAATGCCCGGTCAATGCGATCAGCTCCTCCCCCGCTTCCGCATCCCAGATCTTGAGAGACTGGTCATCAGAGGCCGAGACGATGCGGCGGCCGTCGGGAGATACCGCGAAGGAGTTCACCGAATGGGCATGGCCAGCCAGAGTGGCTAGCTCCTTTCCCTTTTTCGCATCCCAGATCTTCAGTGTCTTGTCCATGGACGCCGAGACAATGCGCTGGCCGTCGGGAGTAAATGAGCAGGAACTAACCGAATTCGTGTGCCCGATTAAAGTGGCCATGGCTTTTCCCTTAACCGCATCCCATAGTATGAGCGTCTTGTCCATGGACGCTGAGACGATACGGCGGCCATCGGGGGAATAAACGCACGAGTTCACATAGTAGGAGTGCCCGACCAATGTCGTGAAGAGCGCTCCCTTACATGCGTCCCAAATCTTGAGTGTTCCATCCCAGGACGCTGAGACGATACGGCGGCCATCGGGGGAATACGCGCAGCACTTCACCCAGTATTCGTGCCCGATCAGTGTGGCCAACTCCTTTCCTGTTTCCACATCCCATATCTTCAAGGTATTGTCATTAGAGGCAGAGACAATGCGGCGACCGTCGGGAGAAAACGCATAGCAATTGATCAAGTCATGATGACCGTGCAGAGTCGTTGACTCCCTGCCCGTCGCTGCATCCCAAATCGTCAGCGATCGCTTTCCGGCCCACGATGCGATACGAAGACCATCGGGGGAGAATGAGCCATAGTGTACCGAACCCTTTGTGCCGAATAGAGTTATCAAACAAGCGGATTTTCGTTGCGGCCTGTTGAGCCGAAGGAAAAATGGCCTTTTTTCCTTCCCCGCCTTATGGCGGGTTTCCGCCATCAGAGCGGGAGCGGTTGTTTCAGGTTGATTGATGGCTTGCTGAAAGAGCAAGGAGGGATTTCGCCGAATGATGTGACTCTCCCCCAGAATGAATTCATCCCACTCCCGAAGCTCCTTCCCCCGATTCATCGATCTTTCACTTCAAGGATATGGCCCCCATCGCCGGCCTCGAGGTCGAGAGTCTTGAACGGATTCACCGCTCATCGGCTTTAATTTCCTGCGTTTTGATCGTCATCTCGTCCCCGCAACGCAGGCAACGATACCGGCGCTTGATCTCGTAAATCGTCTGCATGAGGCCGCAATCATGGTCCGGCTGAAAGTTGCCGTCGAGATAGAGGGCGCCGGGGTCGGCGCGCGGGTTGATGAGTCCGCGGCCGAGGGAATATTCGTCCGTAGAGATCAATTTGTATTCGTGCAGCGGAACGCGACACCGCGAGCACAGGCAGGATCCATACATGGAATGTCCGAAGGCGCGGCAATGGGCTTGTGCTCGCCGTTCCCTGCGGCGAACCCGGAGGGCATGGAAAGAGTATCCGGCCATGAGTAGAAACGGCGCCAAAACGATAAGCAACCAGACAAAACCGCTCATCCCGTTTCGCTCCATCGTCCTGACAACATGGGGGATGGATCGTTATTTCAAGCCGTTCGGGTTGCTGAAGATCCTCCCCTTCTCCCGATCAGACAGCCTTTCGAGTGAAACCATATCTTCGACCTGGAGGGATGTCAAGAATAGATTGATCCGCGAAAGGACAATGGCGTCGCGGCTTGGCCCTTCAGGAGAATGCCGCTATAATCGAAATATGAGCAAGCATACCTTTCGGCAAATTCTCGCTCTACCCATAATCAGCCTCTGTTGCTTGACTTGGGCCGCTCCGGCGGATGTTCCTGCTACGGCGAGCCAGGCAACAATCCCCGCCCCAGCCTCGCTCGAGTCGCGGGTCGATTCCCTTCTGGCCCCCGTCTTCAAGCCCGGCACCCCCGGCGCCGTGGTCCTGGTCACAAAAGACGGTCGGCCGCTGCTGCGCAAGGCCTACGGCATGGCCAGCCTGGAGCTGGGCGTGCCCATGGAGCCCGGCCACATCCTGCGCATCGGCTCGATGACCAAGCAGTTCACGGCCGCGGCCATCCTCATGCTCATGGAGCGAGGCAAGCTTCGCCTGGACGATCCCATCTCCAAGCTCCTGCCCGACTTCCCGCTCCAAGGCCGGACGGTCACCGTCGAGCACCTCCTGACCCACACCTCGGGCCTGACCAGCTATACCGACGTCCCGGAGTGGCGCCCGCTGCAGCGCAAGGACATGACCGTGGCCGAGATTCTGGCCATGACCAAGGACAAGCCCTTCGAGTTCGAGCCCGGGACCAAGTACGCCTACTGCAACTCGGGCTACATCCTGCTGGGCGCGATCATCGAGAAGGCTGCGGCCACGACCTACGAGGACTTCCTCAAGAAGAACATCCTCGAGCCGCTGGGGCTGAAGGACACATCCTACGACAGCCCGGCCCGGATCATCCCGCGCCGCGTGCCCGGCTACGGCCCCGGCGGCAGCGGCGGGTTCGGCAACGCCGACTACCTGTCCATGACCCAGCCCTACGCGGCCGGCTCGCTGCTGTCCTCGGTCGACGATCTGGCCGCCTGGAACGAGGCCCTGCTGGCCGGAAAGCTGCTCAAGCGCGAGACGCTGGAGCGGGCCTGGGCGGACCACAAGCTGCGGGACGGCTCCCCCACCGGCTACGGCTACGGCTGGGGCGTCGGCGCCTATGACGGCAAGCGGATGGTCTCGCACACGGGCGGCATCCACGGCTTCGCCTCGATCGGCATCCTTCTTCCCGAGGAGCGCCTGCAGGTGATCATGCTGACCAACAGCGCGATCCCCGACCGGGCGCCGGGGCGGTTCGCCTCCCAGATCCTCGGCTTGGCCCTGGGCAAGCCGCTGCCGAGCGAGAGAGCGGCCGTCAAGGTCGCCCCGGAGATCCTCGACCTCTACGCGGGCGAGTACGAGCTGCAGCCCGGCTTCGTCATCAAGTTCTTCCGCCAGGGCGAGAAATTCATGACCCAGGCCACGGGCCAGGGGGCTTTCGAGATCTTCCCCGAGTCCGAGACGAAGTTCTTCCTCAAGGTTGTGGACGGTCAGATGGAGTTCGTCAAGGACGCTTCAGGCAAGGTGACCGGGATGGTCCTGACTCAAAACGGCCGGAATATGACGGCCAAGCGGATCAAGTAGTCCCGGGAGGAGATCATGAGGCGGCGCGAATTCCTCAGGACGGGCGCGGCGGCGGCAGTCGCGGGGGCGGCCGGGGCCGCGATCGGAGCCAAGGGGCTGGCGGCGGCGGGAAGGCAGGCCGAGCCCGAGGTCCTTCCCTCCATCAAGCTCGGGACGCTGGAGGTCTCGCGGCTGATTATGGGTTCGAATCCCTTCTGGGGCTATTCCCACAAGTCGGCCCAGCTGGACGCCGAGATGCGCGCCTGGCACACCGACGAGCGGATCGCCCAGATTCTGGACGAGGCCGCCGATTGCGGCGTGACAGCCGTGGCCAGTCCTCCCGACGAGCGCTGGCGCAAGCTGTGGGCCAAGTACACGGCGGGGGGCGGCAAGCTCAAGACATGGATCTCCCAATGCCACGGGCCGGCCGACGGGATGCTGGCCGAGATCGACCGCTCCGTCGGGGCCGGGGCCCGGGCGATCTTCATCCAAGGCGCCCGGGTCGAGGACCAATTCGGCATCGGCGAGTTCAAGCGCCTGTGGATCTGGGTGGAGCACATCGCCCGCAAGGGCCTACCCGCCGGAGTGGCGGCCCACTGGCCCGAAATCCACCCCGAGCTGCAGCGGCGCGGCTTCCCGGTGGACTTCTATTTCCAGTGCATGTACAACGCCTCCAAGACCAGCGACTACAGCGCCGCCGAGCGCAAGCTGGCCGAGGCGACGGTCGCGCAGCTCAAGAAGCCCGTCATCGCGTATAAAATCCTTGCCGCGGGGCGGCTGCCGCCCTCCGAGGGATTCGAGCAGGCCTTCAACAACATCCGGAGGAAGGACGGCGTCTGCGTCGGCATCTACGCCCAAAAGGCCATCGACCAGATCCGCCAGAATGCCACTTACGTCAAGATGCTGACGAGGGGATGAGCAGGAGCTTTTACTTGGCCGCCGACGTCAGCCGGTACTTGACCAGCGTCGCGTAGCCGTCCTCGTCCTTCTCGATCCTCCAGAGGAAGTCGCCCGCCCATGCCTTCTCATAGGCCGACGTGAAGGCGGCATCGATGTCGGCCCCCTCCAGCGCCACCCGGTTGAGGTACGCCCCCGTCGACGAGTACACATCGAAGACGTTCAAGGCTCGCTCGGGAGTATAGACCTGAACCCAGAGGCGGCCCCGGCCGTCGTAGGAGAAGCCGCGGTAGGGCGGCAGGCTCTCCGGGAATTCGGTCAGCCGGCGGATGTAGTCGGGCGCCTGGTTGACGATCGTCTTCTTGTTGTCGACGAAGACGCTCATCCGGAACGAGGCGAAATGGGCCTCCTTGTCCCTATTCTCAAGCTTGATGGGCGTATAGGCGCGCTTGATCGTCGCCCGGGTCTTTCCGTCGGGATCGAGGAGGGTGATCTCGTAGGAGCCGGCCAGGCCGACCGCGATCGTGCCGTCGGGCGAGACGGCGCAGCGGAGGCCGGGATGATAGGGAAAGCCGACTTGGATCAGCCCCTGGGTCTGGGGGTGGTGCGTCCAAATCCGGTTGCGAATCTTGCTTTCGAACGCCGTGGCGACCGGCGTCAGGTCGGCCGAAAGGATAATAACGGCCTGGTCACGCTCGGCCGGAAGCCGCCCTTGAAACCCTTCGGGCAGGCCGCGATCGACGCAAGCGACCCAACGGCCGCCGGGAAGAGCGCCCAGCAGAAAGATGTCGCCCATCCCGCCGTGCACGGCCGGGGCGTTCTTGACGAGCTTACCCTTGAGGTCCAGAACGGTGAATCGCCGGTTCATCGCTTCCCAGATCGCGATCCGGTCGCCCGAGACGGCGATCTGGGACGGCCATTGCAGATCGCCCGGCCCCTGGCCGGCCCGGCCTAGGATCGTCCGAAACTTGCCGTCGGGGCCGAAGACTTTAATGTGGTTGGCGTCGAAGTCGGTGATATAGACGGCTCCCCCGGCGTCGACGGCCAGACAGCGCGGGTTCTGGAAAAGCACCCCCTCGGGGAACGCGTCGTCGCCGGTCCGCGATTCGGCGGCCAGGCGGACGCGGCCGGTCTTGAGAAGATCGGCCGGGCCTTGGGAGGGAGATGGAACGGGAAGCAGGACGAGAACGGCGAGGACAAGGGCAGAAGGGAATCTCATGGCGATTTCCTGTAGATGGATATGGGGGAATCCTCCGATTCGAGCAGACGGAAGGTCGCGGGGGCGAAAGCCCTCTGGTCGAAGAAGAACGACGCGCCGGAGACGAGCGGGATGGGTTTCCCGATCGATCGGCCGCGCAGGTCGATCGGCTGGACGGCCCGGGCCCCCAAGCCGACGGGGACGCGGACCTGGCAGCGGCCCGAGCGTCCGGCCAGCTCCCAGATCCGCAGGATCGTCCCCTCCCCGTCCGGGTTGGGCCCAAACGCCGTGACCAGCGATCCTCCGGCGGGCTTGATCTCCAGGCCGGCCCGGGCCGGCTGAAGGCTCCCGGCCGCGCCGTCAAAGAAGGCCGCGCGCATCGGGTAGCGCGTCTCGAGGGAAGGCTTGACGAGCGAGGAAGCGCCGGCGAAGCGGTCGAAAGCCCAGATCCGCACGCGGGCGGTCCACGTCCCCTCGTTCCAGAACCGGAAGTTCGTGGTCCATTGGTTGTTGAAGAGCTGGACGAAGACGGCGGGCTTGCGGGGGACGAAATCGGGCGAATACTGCCAGGCTCCGGGGCTGTCCAGGCTGACCAGGGGATTGTCGGGAGCGCAAAGGCCGACGCCGCGTCCCGACCGATCGTAGACGGCCATTCCGGTGTTCAGGGCGAGGAGCCGGCGGTTGGAGCCGGCCACCACGTCCTTGGCGGGATCGACGATCGAGCCGAGGCGGCCGAGAGCGAAGGCGGGATCCTCGATTTTGAAGGGAAGCGCGATCCAGCCCGCCTCCGGCCACGGGTCGGCCGGCTTGTCGTGCAAGGTCGTTTCCAGGTCGATGTAGGGGGCGCCGGGCCGGAGGATCAGGCGCGTCGTGACGGCGAAGGGGATCTCGGGCGAGGGCGCGGACGTCAGCACCGCCGCGGCGACCCCGGCCGATCTCTCGAAGGAGAGGGTGGGCTTGGCCGGGCTCGCGGCCCGGTACGGGACTTCGGAGGCCGGCGGCATGTTGGGCTTGCCCAGCTCGGCCGCTCCCCAGTCGCTGTCGATCTTGACGTAGGCCCGGCGGAAGGCTGCGACCTGGCTCGCGTCGAAGCGCTCGTAGAGGAAGCGGCCGAAGCCGGCGTTCGGCTCGATCAGCTCGCGGCCGAGGAGCTTGTCCACGATCGAGACGATGGCGCCGCGGGCGGGATCGAGCTCGATCTTGAAGCGGTCGTTCTCGAGGCGGGAGGAGGCCGGTTCGTCGGCCCGGCTTCGATCGCCCTCGGGCGGCGGGCAGGGAACGAAGACGCGATAGCCGAACGGCGGAAGATCACCGGCGGCGAAGCCGTAGCCGGAAGCCTCCTTCAGAACGGGAACGGCGGCGCCGCCCGAGGCGGGCTTGAGGGCGGGCGGCGGCTCGCCGGGCCAGTCAAACGACGTCCAGCCGTCGCGCCGCCACGGCAGGGGGTTGAAGACGACAAGGCGCGGGCCGGCCGGACCGGCCGCCCGGGCCAGCGCCGTCATCTCGCGGTCGAGAAGCGGCGCGGCCAGATCGCGGGCGCCCTCGATGTAGGCGCGATGTTCGGCCCACGACTCCTCCAATCGCTTGAAGCGGCCGTCGGCGCGCTCCTTCTTCCAGGCGTCGCCGTAGCCCCACCGGGTCTTGGCGCCGTACTCGGTGACCCAGTAGAGCGCCCCGCCCCACGTGTGCTCGCCGTAGAGGAGGCTCTGCTCGTAGGCGCGGGCCAGGATGGGAGCGGCGTCGACGGGCTCTTCCCGCCCCCAGCCGCGAAGCAGCGTGCCCAGCGCCTCGGAGGTTCCGAGAGTCGGGCGCAGGGCGCGGGCCAGCATGGAGCCCTCCGGATCCGACATCGGCCCGTGGATCCAGGTGTCCGGCATATCGCCTCGCACGACCGGGATATCGGCTTTCTCGGCCCGGACGGCATCGGCGAAATCGGAGAGACGGCCGATGCGGATCTTGACGCCGGGGAGCCTCGCGGCCGCCTCTTCCAGGAGCGCGTCCACTTCGGCCGGCTTGGGGGGGCCGGAGTTGTCGCCGGTGTGGATCAGGGCCAGCCAGGTCCGGTAGGGCCAGTCGGCGGGCGGGACGAGGCCCGTGCCGTAGGACTCCGCCGAGTACATCGTCAACAGGCGCGAGCCGTCCGGCCCCTCCCACCAGAAAAGGCGGGGCAGAACCGGGCTGCGGCTGGCGGCGTTGCACCCCAAGTGCAGGAACTCCACGCCGGCCGAAACGAGCAGGGTGGGCAGGATCCAGGAGTGCGAGGGGACATCGGTCATCTTGGCGTCGCGGGGCAGGGGCAGACCGGCGGCGCGGGAGAGGCGCGAGGCGAAGCCGAGGCCGCGGACCAGGTCCTCGGGCTCCAGCAGCTCCGTGTGCAGGGTGAAAGGCAGGGCGTGGACGACGAAGCGGCCTTCCTTGAAAGCGTCCTCGACGCGGGCCCTGCGCTCGGGAGTCTGGCCGGGCCGGGCCTCGGCGATCTTGGCCATCGGCCAGCCGGGGAGCGTCCAGACGAAGCGGCGCTCTGGCGGCCGAACGCGGTTGCGGTCCGCGATCTCCAGGGCCTGGTCGATCATCGAAGTGCGGTAGCGCTCGACGACGGACTGGGCCATGTCGGTATAGCCGATGTCGAAGTGGGTCTTGAAGACGACCACGACTTGGTCGACGCCTGCCGCCGCATCGACGCGCGGGGCGGCGAGAAGGAGGAGAAGGGCGAGGGCGCGGCGTATCATGCGGAGCTCCCTGCGGGCGAGTCCCCGGCCCGGGCCGGGACCGGGGCTATTATAGAACGGAACGTCCGGGGACGCTCGGCCGGGAGAGCCAGGCGGTATATAATGGGCCCGCAAGATGCTCCCTGGAGCGAAGCCATGAAGGAAGAGAAGATCGGAAGGGGCCTCATCGCCCTCCTTCTGGGGGCAGCGCTCGCGCTCCCCGCGGCGGCCAATTTGCGGGCGCCTCGCAAGGTCGACGGGTCGTTCAGCGGCCATCTCAAGGCGGGTCCGCCGGCCTCCCGGCTCCGGCTTGTCGGGGAGCGCCTCGAGGCGTCTCTTCCCCGGATGAGCCTCTCCGACACGGATCCCAAAAGCCCGGTCTGGCTCCGGATCGTCTACGAGGTCGAGAATCCGGGCTCCGCGCCGGCGCGAATCCCTCTTCGCTTCCTGGCCGTCGACATCCGCGATCTGCGGGTCGAGATCGACGGGCGCGAGGTGAAAGCCGCGATCCACGCGGCGCCCGAGGAGAAGGCCGAGTGCCTGGCCGTCCTGGCCCGGCATCGCCGGAAATTCCTGCCGGATTTCTACAAGGGCTTTCTCGACCGCCTGGGCCTCTTGGCCTCCGAGGGCGGAGAGACGCCTTGGTTCAAGGCCTTCAGCCGGACCCTGGAGGAATGGGAAGAAGGCGATCCCGCGGCGGCCGACTTCGAGGCCGTCCTGCCTCCCGGCCGAAGCAAGATCGTCGTCAGCTACGCCCAGCGCCTGTTCATCGACGAAAGGGGCCACGGCTACTTCGCCGTCTGGCCCAAGAAGGGCGTGACCGGATTCGACTACCTCCTCTATCCGGCCAAGTCGTGGACGACGGCGCCGGACTTCAAGCTGGAGGTGGCCGTCGAAGTCCCGGAGGCCGCGGGCAAAAAGCTAGTCTTCAACGTCTATAAGAAGCCGGCGGTCCGCTGCAACCTGCCTCTGCGCGAAGTGCCGGGCTGCGCCTTCGGGAACGGCTCGACCTTCAAAGGCGAGTTCAAGGGCGGCATGCCGGCCGACATCCTGACCTTCCTCCTCTGGTTCGACGAGGCGGCCCCGGCTTACCTGCGCTGAGCCGTGCGGGCCGCTTCGAGCCGCCGCTTGGCCGGTTTTCATCTTCGGGGTTCGGGTATACAATAGGCGGCAAGAGAGGAGTGTGCCATGCCCGATCAAGGAACCAAGAAGAAGCTGACCCGCGTGGAAGGCGGAGCTTCGTCCGCCGCCGCGCCCGCGTCCGTCAAGCCTTTCGTCCCCACGCCCGAGAGCAAGTCCAAGGCCAAGATGCTGCGCCTGCTGGCCGTCCTGGCCTGGGTCGTGGCCATCGGACTTGAAGTCTGGGCCATCATCCTGCTCGGCAAGCCGCCGATCAAGATGACTCTGCTGATCGTCCTGATCGTGATCGATCTCATCTTCGCTGTCGTCGGGTCGATGCTGTGGAAGAAGGCCAACCGTCTGGACCCCGCCTCGGAGAAGGACAAGTTCAAGTTCTTCGTCCAGAACCAGCTGGGCGCCATCATCGGCGTCCTGGCCTTCCTGCCCCTGGTCATCCTGATCTTCACCAACAAGGACCTGCAGGGCAAGCAGAAGGGCCTGGTCGGCGGCATCGCGGTGGTGGCCCTGCTGATCGCCGGGATCACGGGCATCGACTTCAACCCGCCCTCGCAAGAGGAGTACGCGGCCCAGACGGCCCAGATCGAAGATCTGACGGGCGCCAACCACGTCTTCTGGACCAAGTCGGGAACGAAATATCACATCTACTCCGACTGCTATCACATCAACACGAACAAGACCGAGGAGATCTTCGAGGGCACCGTGGCCCAGGCCCGGGAGCTGAAGAACATCACCGAGCTATGCGCCACGTGCGAGGCGCGGGCCAAGAAGGAGAAGGCGGCGGCCCTGCCCGATGCGGCGCCGGCCGACAAGCCCGCTGAACAGCCGACAGCTCCCGCGCCGGAGATCAAGTAGCGGCCGGGCCGGATTTAAAAAGACGGTTTCGGGCGCTCCTGTTCATTTCATTTTATTTACGTAATAAGCGATAACAGTTTATAGATATTGTAATCACTTTTATTAAACAATATAATTGCAGGGAGGCCATGAGAATTCGCCCCCGGAGGACGCGTCTATGAAAGTGAAGAGAGAAAAGCCCCGCATGATCCGAACCCAGATCCAGCTGACGGACGCGCAAGCCGAAGGGCTGAAAGCCCTCTCCAAGACCAAGGGCGGGTCGATGGCCGGGTGGATCCGGAAGGCCGTTGATCGCCTCCTCCATGACGGTGTCTCCCTCGATAGGGAAGCTCTCAAGAAGCGCGCCTTGGCCGCCATCGGCGGTGCGCAATCCGGCTTGGGGGATCTCGCGGAGAACCACGATTCTTACCTGGAAGACGCTTTCGATCCGCGTGAACCATGAGGGTGTTTGTCGACTCGTCCGCCCTTATCGCTCTGGTCGACGAGTCCGATATTCGCCATAGGGAGGCCGCCCGGATTTGGACGAGGCTGATTGAATCCGACGTCGATCTGCTGACTCACAGCTATATCGTCGTGGAATCCATAGCGGTGGTTCAACGGCGCCTGGGCGACAAAAGCCTCGTCCCCCTGTTGGATGGCCTTCTTCCTCCCATCGGCGTCGTCTGGGTAGACGAGAAGACCCATCGACAGGGTCTAGGCGCGTTCCGGACGGCGGGGCGCCGAGAGCTGAGTCTCGTCGATTGCGTCAGCTTCGAAGTGATGCGCCATGGGGGCTGCGGGACGGCTTTCGCCTTCGATCGCCACTTTACCGAGCAGGGTTTCACGCTGCTCAAGGCTTAAGCGGCGCTTTCACCCCCCGGCGATCTTCAAGAGCACGGCCGCCGGTGGCTCCAAATAGATCGACGCCCGGAAAGCTCTCGTCGGACGGGGCGGCCCCGACGGGCCGGCCGGAGCGCGCCTTAGCCCCCCGTGCTACTTGAGGATAACCTCCAGCACGGGGATCTCGACGGGAGGCTTGCGCACGGGCAGGGAGACCGTCACCTCGGCCCCCTCGCCCTCGCCTTCACGGAAGCGGACCTCCGAGGCGTCGTGCAGAAATTGAATGTACTTGACCTTGCCGGCCAGGCCTGGCAACCGGACCAGGTCGAGCGGGTAGGCCAGCAGGTGGACATAGAGCCGCTTGGTCGCCGGATTGTAGGTCAGCAGGGTGTTGGCCGGGGCCTGGATCCCGGCCGGGGCCTCGGTGCAGCCGTAGACCGAGCGGCCGTTGAGCTTCATCCATTCGCCCATGGCCTTGAGGCTTGCCTGGGCCCGCTCGTCAAAGGTCCCGCGGGCCGTCGGCCCGACGTTGAGAAGGACGTTTCCGCCCTTGCTCACCGACTCGACCAGCAGCTCGATCAGCTGGGCCGGGCTCTTCCAGGTCGTCTCGTCGCGGTAGTAGCCCCATGAGCCCGAGAAAGTCTGGCAGGTCTCCCAGGGAACGCGCACGCCGTTTCGCTCCGGCCACTTGACGACCTTCTCCTGCTCCGGGGTGGTGAAGTCCCAGCCGCCCTCCACGTCGGCCAGATCCAGCCGGTCGTCCACGATGATGCCGGGCTGGAGCGAGCGGGCCAGCTTGAGCAGGCCTTCGGAGTCCCAGTCGGCCCGGCCCTTGCCGTTCTTGCCCGGGAAGGAGAAGTCGAACCAGATGATGCTGATCTCGCCATAATTGGTCAGCAGCTCGCGGACCTGGTTCTTCATGTACTCGCGGTATTTGGCCATGTCCTTGCCGGCGTTCAGCTTGGCGTAGTCCTCGTCCTTCTCCACCCGCTGCGGATGGACGCGGTCGATGGTGTAGTCGGGGTGGTGCCAGTCGATGAGCGAGTAGTAGAAGCCGACCTTCAGCCCCTCGGCTCGGAAGGCCTCCACGTACTCCTTGATCACGTCCCGGCCGAAAGGCGTGTTGGTCACCTTGTAGTCGGTGAACTTGGAGTCCCACTGGCAGAAGCCCTCATGGTGCTTGGCCGTCAGCACCACGTACTTCATGCCCGCGGCCTTGGCCATGCGGGCCCATTCCCGCGGATTGTAGAGGTCGGGGTTGAACAGCTCGAAGTACTTCTGGTACTGCTCGTTGGTCATCCGCTCGCGATTCTTGACCCACTCGTGCCGCGCCGGCAGGGCGTAGAGACCCCAGTGGATAAACATCCCGAAGCGGGCCTCGGTCCACCACTTCATCCGCTGGGCCTTCTGGGCCGGAGTCTCCTGGGGCAATTGAGCGGAGGCGGCCTGGGCCAAGACGGCCAGGACGATCGCCAGAATCACCAGCTTCGGGAATGCGCGCTTCATGGGTGTCTCCTCCCCCGGGGAACAGGGATTCTCATCTTTGGCCCCCTCACGCTATCACCGGGGGGCTCGGGGAATCAAGCCTTTTAGCGGCCGAAATCGGCGAGGCCCATCTTCCGGAGGAGAAGGACTTTCAAGAGGTCGTTGATCCCGAGGGCGGACACGGCGCAGAAGCCGATCGTCAGGGCGAGCAGGCCCGGCGGCAGGGGCGGCAGCCCTCCGGGCCCTCCCCACAAGCCGATCGCGAGGCCCGCCAAGGCATCCGCCGCCAGAAGAATCGCCAGGGTCCGGCTGGGCGCGGATTTCCAGAAGGGCCGCCGCTCCCGGACCACGAAGATCGAAGACAGGGCCGAGAACAGGAGGATTTCCAGGCTGAAGGTGTCCATCCGCGGATCGGACGATGTCAGGCCCCAGGCCCGCGTGCCGATCGCCAGCAGGGCCATCGCTTCCGCGGCCATGATCCCTCCGAGGAGGGAAGCGGCCGCCGCCAGCCGCCCGATGCGCCAGGTCTCGGGCCGGCGCGACCAGCGGACCCGGTCGGTGGACAGGGCGATCTTGACGAAATCCGTCATTAGCAGGAGCAAGACCATGACGAAGGCGGAGACGGCGAAGCTTCCGGTGGCCAGAAAGACGCCCGCCACATAGACCGATTTCAGGATCGTCCGCTGGATCTTGTTCAGGACCCAGGTGTTGATGCGCTGATAGACGCGGCGGCCGTTGCGGACGAGCTCGACGATGCCGGCCAGACCGGGCCCCGTCAGGACGACGCTGGCCGCGCCCTTGGCCACGTCCGTCGCGTTGGCCACGGCGATGCCGACCTCGGCCTGCTTCAGGGCGGGGGCGTCGTTGACGCCGTCGCCGGTCATGCCCACCACGTGGCCCGCGGCCTGCAAGCTGCGCACGATCAAGTACTTGTCCTCGGGGAAGACCTCGGCGAAGCCGTCACTGGCTTCGATCGTCGCCGCGGCCGCGGCGGGATCGCGCGCCAGCAGGGCTTTCAGCTCCGACAGCCGCGAGATCCGGCCGCCGATCCCGACCCGGGCCGCGACCTCGCGGGCGATCGACGCCGCGTCTCCGGTCAGCATCTTGACCGCGACGCCCAGGGCCTTCAGCTCGCGGATCAGGGCCTCCGAGTCGGGCCGCAGACCGTCGCTGAGCGAGACCCAGCCGACGAGCTCGAGCCGCTCGCCCTCGCCGGTCGCGACGGCCAGCGTCTTGTAGCCATGGCCCGCCGCGGCCCGGATCCGATCGTTCAGCGCGCGCAGGACGTCGCCGTCCAAGCCGCAGGCTTGGGCCACGGCGGCGACGGCCCCTTTGACGGCCCGATAAGAGCGGCCGTCGCGATCGAGCAGGGCCTCGGTCCGGCGGGTCAGGGGGCTGAACGGGACGAACTTGCGCCGCGCGAAGGACGCCAGCGGCAGGCCGGCCGCCCGGGCCCGCTCCAGGAAGGCCCGGTCCAGGGGATCGCGATTGGATTCCTGCGAGGCGAGCGCTCCGAAAAGAAGAACGTCGGCCTCGCTGAAGCTCCCTTGGGGATAGACGCCGGCGATCTCGATCTCGTTGCGGGTCAGGGTGCCCGTCTTATCCAGGCAGAGGACGTCCATGGTCGCGGCGTCCTCGGCGGCGCTCAAGCGCGTGACGAGGACGTCTCGCCCCGCCAGCTCGCGCGCCCCGACGGCCGTGCTGACGGTGAACATGACGGGCAGGGCGACCGGGATCGCCGCAAGGAGCAGGACGAGCATCAACGGCAGGGCCTCGAGAAGGGGAAAGCCGCGGGCCAGCGAGACGGCCAGGGTCAGGGCCGTCAGCCCGCCGACGATCCAAAGGAGGCGCTTGACCAGGCCGGTCACCACGTCCTCGAGGTGCAGCCTGGGGCGCGCCTCCTGGACGAGCTGAACGGTCTTGCCGTAGCGGGTCGCGGCGCCGGTCCGCAGGACGGCCGCGGTCGCCTCGCCGCGGCGGACGACCGAGCCCGCCGGGAGCTCGTCGCCCGCCGCCTTCTCCATCTCCAGCGATTCGCCGGTCAGAGCAGCCAGGTCGGCGGACAGCCGGCCGCGTAGAATCTTCAGGTCGGCGGCGATAAGGTCGCCCGGCCGGACGCGGACGACGTCGTCGGGCACGAGATCGCGGGCGGGAATCTCGATCCAGGCGCCGTCGCGCAAGGCCCGGACTCCGATTCTCAGCCGGCCCTTCAGCTCTTGGACGGTGCGCGACGCCTTCCGCTCTTCCAGGAAGCCGACCACGGCGTTCATGACCAGGAGGCCGGCCACGATGACCGCATCGGCGATCCTGCCGAGAACGCAAGACAGGGCGATGATGGCTTCGAGCATCCAGGCCGTCAGGCCCCAGAACCTCCTCAGGAAGCGCCGCCAAGGATGGCGGGGCGGCTCGGGAATCTCGTTGAGCCCGTAGCGGGCCCGGCGAGCATCGACCTCGGGTCCGGACAGGCCGCGCGGCGGCTCCGCGCCGACCGTCTGTCCGCCGTCCGTCGTCATCGTCATTTTCGCTCCGCAGCCGTCTCGTCGCTTTTTAAGTTAGCACAATCGGGCGGCGGACGAACAGAAAAAGGGCTATCCGGCCAACATCCGCTTCTGGAGCTTTTTCTCGGCGAAGGTGCGGGGCACGTGGACGGTCCGCCCGGTGATCGGATCGCGGCCGGCGTGGTACATGCAGGTCGAGCGGGTCATCGGCGTCGGGGTGAAGATCTGGACGCCCTCGACCGGCTTCTCCCCTTCCCTTTCCAGGCGCTTGACCTCGCGCGCGAGATCGCGCGATTCCGCCTCGCCGCACCCGGGGTGGGCGACCATGAAATAGTATTTGAGGTGCCGCCGGTCGGCCCTGTTGAGCCGGCGGAACAGCCGCCGGAACTCCTCGAAGCGGGAGCCGTCCTTGTTCATCAGCTCGAGGACCGCGGGCGAGACGTGCTCGGGCGCGATCTTCAGCAGGCCCGAGACGTGGTGCTCGCTCAGCTCGCGGATATACTCCTCGCTCTCCAGGGCCAGATCGTAGCGGATGCCGGAGCGGACGAAGACCTTCTTGACGCCGGGGACGGCCCGGGCGGCGCGCATCAGGGCGATCAGCCGTTCGTGGCTTCGGTCCAGCGAGCCGCAGGACAGGCAGCCGCCCGCCTCGCAGGGCGCTGGGCAGTCCATGCCGTACATATTGGCGGAGGGGCCGCCCAAGTCGTCGATGAAGCCCTTGAAATCGGGATGCGCGGTCAGCCCCCGGATCTCGTCCAGGATCGAGCCTTCGCTGCGCGAGACGATGCGGTCGCCCTGGTGGAGCGACAGCGAGCAGAACGAGCAGCCGCCGAAGCACCCGCGGTGGGTGACGATCGAGAACTGGGCCATCTTGAATTCGGGGAAGTGCGCCGGGACGACGCGGGAGAAGGGCAGGCCATAGATCCGGTCGAGGTCGGCCGGGGTCGTTTCGGGCGCCGGGTACTGCAGGACGAACCGCTCGGCGTGGCCCTGGGCCAGGGCCGCCCGGATGGAGAAGGCGTTTTGGGCCTGACAAAAGGCCTCGGGACCGCCCTTGACGGCCTCGAAGGACGGGATCTCGGTAAATCCCTCGGGCTTGTCGCGCCGGACGACGCAGGTGCCTGGAATTCCGGCCAGGTCGGCGCCCCGGTCCAGACGGCGGGCGATCTCAACGGCCTGGCTCTCTCCCGGGCCGTAGACGAGGATATCAGCCCGCGAGTCGAGGAGCAGGCCGCGGCGGACCTCGTCCGACCAGTAGTCGTAATGGGCGAATCGGCGCAGGGAGGCTTCGATGCCGCCGAGGACGATGGGCGCTCCCGGAAAGGCGGAACGAACCCGGTTGGCGTAGACCAGGAGGGCCCGGTCGGGCATGCCGGAGGCGTGAGGGGCATGCTCGTCCTTCTCCCGCCGGCGCTTGAGCGGCGTGTAGTTGACCAGCATGCTGTCGATCGAGCCCGAGGTCAGGCCGAAGAAGAGGCGGGGCCGGCCGAGGCGGGCGAAGTCCTTATCGTCCGTCCAGCCGGGCCGCTCGATGACGCCCACCCGGAGCCCGGCCGCATCCAGGACGCGGGCGATGACGCCGACGGCCGAAAGGGGGTGGTCGACGTAGGGCTCCCCGGAGACGAGAATGACGTCGAAGTCCCGGCCTTGTGTCGCTATCAACGTCGCCCCTTATCCGTTCCTCATGATCTCAATATTCGATGCGGCGGAAGATGACCGCGCCGTAGGCGGCGTCGAGGAGGAGCAGGCCGCCGGCGATCCAGAACGGCCACTGCAGGCCGAAGCGGAAGCCCAACGGCGTCAGGGCCATGGCCCCCAGCATCTTGGCGGTGATCTGCACGGCCAGGAGGAAGGCCGCCGAGCCGCCGATGCTCCGGCTCTCGAACAGGCGCGACGTGTAGAGGGCGATCAGGACGCCGGCGGCGCCGTCGCCGAAGTCGTGGACGAAGCGGAAAGCCAGCGAGAGGCGGATGTCCCCGACGGTCATCAGGACAAGCCCCAGCCCCGAGAGACTCAGGGCCGCCAGGACGAGGCGTCGGTTGGCCGCCAGCTCGAACTTCCGGCGGCCGATCGCCAGCGCCCCGATCGGGAGGAAGAGCAGCCCGGCGGCCATGTAGAGCGAGGACTGCAGGGTCGACAGCCCGAACCGCTTCTCCAGGAAAGGCGCGTAGACCGTGCCCTCGACGGCCCAGTGCAGGCCGAGGAAGAAGACAAAGACGGTGAAGAGGAGCGACTTGCGGCGCAGGATGTTCCGGCCGTAGTCGCGCAGGGCGGTCAAGTGGAACTTCCCGTCTTGGAAAGGCCTGACGAAGACGGCGGCCGACAGGAGGATGCCGCCGAAAAGGAAGAGCATGAGACGGAAGTCGGCCGCCTGCACCAGCCAGCCGCCTCCGGCCACGCCGAAGACGGCCCCGAAGCCGTTCCAAAAGACGTAGTGCCCGTACTTGCGGTTCTGGTCGACGTCGGTCTGGTCCTTGAAGACCAGGCTGGCTATGGAGACGTCCAGGACGTTGTTGGCGACGCCGAGGAGGAAGAAGGCGCCGCAGACGACCGGGAAGCTCGTCGTCAGGGCCAGGACCGCCAGCAGCGCGGCGTCGGCCAGGAAGGCGGCCCGGATGGCGCCGGTGATGGAGAAGCGGTCGTTGACCCAGCCCGTCGGGAAGGCCGAGACGAGAGGCGCGATGGAAAGAAGCGAGACGATCAGGCCGATCTGCAGGCCGTTGAAGCCGATCCGGACGAACTGCAGGGGCAGGAGAAAGAGGATGGACGTGTAGGCCAGGGATCGGGTGAAGTTCAGGGCGCCCACGCGGCGCAGGTCGGCGGTCGGCATAATTAATTAGGGGGACAGTATACATAATTCCCTAATACATCCGTTAACATTCCGTCTATGTCTGTTTCCGCCGGCTGCGCCCCCATCCGGAGCCCCCCCTATCCTCGCATGCCATCACGGCCCAATAAAAAAGCCCGCCCCCGGGGGGGGGCGGGCTGTCATTCGAGAACCCTGTAGGATCGGGACGCCCGGCGCAACGCCCGAGATGGCTCGGGAGCTGCGGAGGGTGTCTCCCTGAGTTACTTCTTCTTGATCTGGATGTGGCCGCTGAAGGCTTTCAGCCGGACTGACGCGCCGCCCTGGCCGACCGTGCCGCGCAGCTCGCGGGCCGGGCCGTGGTCGCCGCTGATCCGCCCGGTCACGGTAACGTCGAAGTCGGTCTCGATGCCGCCGCTGAAGCTCTCGGCCTCCAGATCAAAGCTCGAGCCGGACGGGATGATCATCTCCAGCCGGCCGCTCATGGCTTCCAAGCTGTACTTGCCGTCCTTCTCCAGCTTGCCGTCGTAGGAGACGCTGCCGCTGAGGACCTTGGCCCGGACCGTCCGCGCGCCTTCGATGCCGATCATGCGGATGGGGCCGCTGGTCGTCTCAGCCTGGATCGAGCCTTTGACCTTGTCCACGGAGATGCTGCCGGAGACCACGGTGAAATCGCAGTCGCCGACGATGTCGGAGGCCTTGGTGGCGCCGCTGATGACGTAGCAGTAGGCTCCGCCGCCGAGGCGGGTCAGGGTGGCATTGCCGCTCGTGATCCGGCCCTCAAAGGCGCCGCCGATGCCGTCCGCAGTGACCGAGCCGCTGGTATTGGCGACCGAGAGCGAGGCCTTTTCGGGGATCCAGATCTGGTAGTGGACCGAGACGTTGGTCGATTCGTTTCGTCCCTTCTGCTCCGGGTACTTGGTCTCGATCCGCAGGATCTCGCCCGTCTTCTGGACAGCGATCTGAACCTTGTCCAGGTTCTCCTTGGCCTTGGCCTCGTTCTTGGCCTTGGAGACCTTGAGGGCCTCGATCTTGACCTGGGCCTCGGGCCAGCCGCGGACCTCGATCATGCCGGAGACGTTGCCGACGATGACCTTGCCGTCCTTGGCCAGGGCCTCGACCTTGGAAAACTTCTGCTCGACTTTCTCCTCGGCGAAGGCCGTCAGGGGATAGACGGCCAGGGCCAGCAGAGCGCCGATCACGACCGCTCTTCGGATGGCTTTCTTGGTCAGCTTGCTCATATCATCCTCCTTGGGGATATTCACAGGATCGCCCCGGCCGCGGCCGGAGCGGGCATCTGCTTTTGGACTTGCCGGACGCCGTCGAGGATCTCGATCTTCTTCTGGTAGGCGGCCAGCAGGAAGACCCGGGCATCGACGCTGTTCGGCTCGCGGTCGACGGCTTCGCGGCAGGCCTGGATAGCCGAATCCACGGCGCCCAAGTCGCGGGCGAAGAGGACCGCGGTCGAGGAGCCGATCACGGAGGGGCCTGAGCCGAGGGCCTCGGTCAGAGCCTGGATGGCCTGCTTGTAGTGGCTTTCCGCCTCGCCCAGCTTGGCCAGGGTGGCGGCCTGGTCGGGCGGAAGGGCCGGGGATGCGGCGCTGCGCCAGGGGGCCCATCCGACGATCAGACCGACCGCGGCCGCCAGCAGGACGAAGCCGGCCGCATAGGCCCACCGGGGCGGGGCGAAACGGCGGGCCGCCGCCCGGCGCTGTTCGCGCTGGGCCGCCCGCACACCCGACAGGACGGCATTCCAGACGTCGTCGGAGGGCTCCTTCTTGTCGTCCAGGCGGCGGGCGTCCTCGGCGATGCGGCTGAAATCGTCCATCAGCTCCCGGCACTCGGCGCAGGTCGCGAGATGGGCCTCGAGGCGGGCCCGGTCCTTGGGCTGGATGGTCCCTTCCAGGCGTTCCCCGATCAGCTTATGAAACGCGGCGCACTTCATGGCTTCACTCCCGGCCCGATGCGGCGGGCTTTCAGATAAGCGCGGACCTTCAGCCGGGCCTTGAACAGCTGCGATTTGGACGTGCCCGCTGACAACCGCAGCATGGCGGCAATCTCCTCGTGCTTGAATCCCTGCACATCGTGGAGCAGGAAGATCTGCTTGAGGCGGGCGGGCAGGGCCGCGATCGCCGCTTCCAGCGGCTGCCGCAGGTCCGATTCCGGGCCGGCGGCCGCCGGGTCGAAGAGGGCGAACTCGACGTCGTCCAAGGCCACGTTCCGGGCGGTCGAAGCCCGCTTCTCCCGCAGGTGGCTGAAGCAGGTGTTCAGGGCGATGCGGTAGGCCCAGCCCGGAAACATCTCGGCGCTCTTGACGTTGTCCAGGTGGGTGAAGATCTTGACGAAGATGTCCTGCAGGAGGTCCTCGGCGGTGGCCCGGTCGCCGGCATAGCGGCGGGTCAGGCCGAAGAACGAAACGCGAAAACGGTTGTAGATGGCTTCCAGCGCGGCCGCATCGCCGTCCCGTCCGCGGTCGATGAGGGCGGCCAGAGGCTCGGGTTCGGCCTCGGCTTTGATCATGAACGGATTATCCATGATTCGAGGGCCTATTTCCAAGGCCGCGGCCGCATACTGTGTTTCCATGGCTCTCGTTCCACCCGATAAGATGGAGGAGACCCGAAAAAGGTTGCCGCGGCCTTAAAAATAGTCGCTCTAGCGCGTCCCGGGCCCCGGCGTCTCCGGGCCTTCGAGGGAGACAAGCCACTGCCCGAAGAGGCCCCGGCCGATCTCCGTCAAGCTTCCAGGGCATCCACGCATCTTCCAGAATACAAAGGACATCTGGATTACCCCCAGGTAATGAAGCGCGGCCATCGCCGGATCGAGCCCGGCCGGGAAGAGCCCCTCGGCCTTCCCTCGCCCCACCGCCCTCTCGATGGCGGCCAGCACGGGCGTGAAGAGGTCCCGCACCGCAGCGTCATGGGCTCCTGAAGCGTTATCGGGCGGACCCGCGTAAAGAGCCTCTCCGATTTCGGGGCGTGCAGCCAGGAGCTCGAGGTGGAGCCGTAAAAACCCAGCCAGGACCTTGCGAGCGCCCTCTCCCCGCCCCTCGGCGCCCGCCCCGTTCGCCTGGCCTGAGGCTCCGGCCTCGGCCTCGGCCTGGGCCCACTGGCCGGACAGAACAGCCCCCAGGCCGGGCGGAAGAGGCGGGAGGGACGTCTTCATAGCGAAGCCGGGATCGGCCGGATCATAGCACAAAAGGGAGCCGGGAATTCCCCCCCCGGAATCACCCCCAAAGAGGATTCATGGGGCCTCCGCCGGTATTAATCTGGCAATCGGCCCTCGCCGGCGCGCGGGCCGATCGAGGCTGCCCATGAATCTGCCCCCCGACGCTGCGGGAAACGACGATCGCTCCCTCGAGGTCCTGAAAAGCATCCATCTCGAGGGGCTGATCCAAGCCATCCCGGACATCGCCTACATCAAGGACGCCGACCGCCGCAACCTGATCGTCAACCGGGCCTTCGAATCCGCCTTCGGGCTGTCCCAAGCCGACGTCATGGGCAAGCGCGACGAAGAGATCCTGCCGCCCGGCCTGGCCGCCGCCTGCAAAGCCAGCGACGAGACGGCCCTGTCGGGAGGCGGAGCCATTCGGTTTGAGGAGGAAGCCGCGGGCCCGGACGGCCGTGTCCTCTTCTACGACACGACCAAGGCCCCCATCCTCTCCCCGGACGGTCGGATCATCGGCCTGATCGGCATCAGCCGCGACATCACCATCCAGAAGGAGAACGAGCGGGTCTTGGCCGCCGCCCTGGACGAGAAAGACGTCCTGCTCAAGGAGATCCACCACCGGGTCAAGAACAACCTCCAGGTCATCTCCAGCCTGATCAGCCTGCAGAGCCGGTACCTCCGCCACCCGGAGGATGCCGGCCTCTTCCACGAGAGCCAGCGGCGCATCCGCTCCATGGCTCTGGTCCACGAGCGTCTCTATCAGTCCAAGAGCCTGTCGCGGATCGAGTTCGCGGCTTATGCCAAGCGCCTGGTCGAGAACCTGATCGCAACACACCACGAAGGCGGGGGATCGATCGCGCTGGAGACGGACCTGGAAGAGGTCCTCCTGGACATCCAGACGGCCATCCCCTGCGGCCTGATCGTCAACGAGCTGGTCATGAACGCCCTCAAGCACGCCTTTCCGGATAGGCGTCCCGGCACCATCCGCCTGGGACTCCACCTCGAGGCGGAGGGCCGGGTCGAGCTGAAGGTCGGGGACGACGGCGTCGGCTTGCCCCCGGGCTGGGATATCGAGTCGGCCGGCAGCATGGGCATGCAGATCGTGACCATGCTGACCGGCCAGATCGAGGGGCGGCTGGAGATCGACCGGGCGGCCGGGACGCAGTTCCGCCTGTCCTTCAAGGAGATCCGCTACAAGCAGCGCCTGTGAGCCCGCGCCCGCGGGCCGGACGGAGCTTCGCGCGCCCGGCTAGAAGCTCAGCTTGATCTTGACCGACCGTCCCGCCTTGAGGGTCAGGACGGGAGCCTCCCAAGTCACCGTCAGGTGGTCGCCGTCCTGCTTGCAGACGAGGCCCGCATGCCCTCCCCCGTCATCCACGGCCTCGAACTGGGGCTTGATCTTCTTGCCCGAAAGCGACGGCGGCAGGGTCAGCCCCAGCTCGTGCAGGGTCAGCTCGCCCGAGGCGACCTTGAGCTCGACGGCCTCCGCGCCGGTCTCGGATTTCTGCGAGAACTGGCCCCAGCCGGAGCCGGCGCTCCAGAAGGTCCGGAAGTCCTCGACGTTGATCCGGGGGGCGAATTCCATCCTCTGCTCGACGCCCGAGTAGGCGTACCCGGAGAGGGCCGTCAGCAGCCCCCAGGAGGACATGGCCCGGGCGTAGTGGTGGCCGCACTCGACTTCGTCCCAGGGATTCCGCTTGCGGCCGTCGTAGCGGTCGCGCACGCCCTTGGCCACGGACAGCCCCTCGTCGACCAGGCCTTCGTAGATCAGATGCGAGGCGACGTGGTACTCGATGCCCGTCCAGACCTCGTCGGAGTAGACGAAGGGCAGCGGCGGCCGCCCGCCCTTGGGCCAGGTGCAGAGCAGAAGGCCCTTCTCATCGTTGAGGGCGTAGGTCCGCTGGGCGCTGGAGTAGTTGGAGAAGTCGGTCAGGAAGTTATACTTATAGATCGAGCCCAGGGTCGCCTTGAGGCGCTCCTCCGGCAGGAGGCGGCCCAGCCCGGCCACCATGGCCAGCCATTGGCCCAGCATCTGGTCCGAGAGGCAGCCCTCGCCGTACTGGTACTTGGTCTCCATGACCTTGTCGTACTTCTGGACGTAATACTCGCCGTTCCACAGGGTCGCGTCGAAGGCCTTGACGCCCTTGTCGAAGAGCGCGGCGCACTCCTTGGCCGCGGCCTCATCCTCGACGGCCTCGGCCATCTTCGCGGCCGCCTTCAGGGCGCCCAAGTAGAACGCGCCCATCATGCTGTTGGGCCCGTAGAACTCGATGTCGTAGGTGTTGTGCTGCTCGCCCTCGATCAGCCCGTCCTTGTCGGCGTCCCAGTGGGCCCAGGTGTAGTCCAGGACCTTGCGGACCTTGGGCCAGAGCTTCTTCAGGAAGGCGGTGTCGCCGGAGATCTGCCAGTCGCGGTAGAGGTTGATGATCTTGCCCAGCGAGCCGTCGGCCGCCGGCTTGAAGTCCCAGAAGAAGCCGGCCGTCACCGGCAGGCTGGTGCGGAAGACCATGGACCCGTCGTCCTTGGTGTTGACCAGAAAGTCGACCTCGCGCATGAAGCGCTCCAGGCCCGGGTAGAGGAAGGCCAGCGACTGCTCGTAGTTCCAGACGTGGCCGCAATTGAGCGGGCAGCAGCCGGCTTCGTCATTGCAGCCTTCGAAGGCGAAGAACTGGTTGCCCTGCAGGAGGAAGGCGGTGGTGGTCCGGATGATGGCCGCCTGGGACGTCAGGGCGTCCAGGATGTAGGGCGGCAGGGTCGAGTCGTAGAAGGTCGAGTGGAAGAGCCGGGTCTCCTTCTCCAGGCTGGGCAGGGCGCGGTCCAGGTAGGCGGCCACGGACCAGGCGTCGGCGAAGCGGGTGGCGTACTGGTTGCGGAAGACCTGCCCGCGCTGGCCGCGGACGACGTCGAAATAGTCCAGGAAGTTGGGGAAGCACCAGGTCAGGTAGAAGGGCAGGACCACCTCGCCGTGGGGCTCGATCTCCGCCCACAGACCCAGCGTCCCCACATCCGTGCGTCCGTCGGGCGAGGGCGAGGCGTCTTCCTCGTTCTTGAGGTAGCCGTCGGCGAAGTCGTCCCAGAAGATCTGCAGGTCGTCGAACCAATCGCCGCGGACCCAGTGGGAGAGATAGGTCACGTTCTTCCACGGCGTGGCCAGGGCCAGCGTGCCGGCGGCCGCGGTCTTGGGATCGACCTTGTTGGAGCTCAAATAGAGGCCGGTCATGTTGTTCTCGCGGCGGATCCGGTTGACGTTCTGGCCCAGCTTGGCGTGGCCGATCCCGGTCAGCTTGCCGGTGCCTTCGTATCCGACCGGGTTGTAGACCGAGCCGGCCACGGTCACCTGGAGCTTCTTGTCGCTGGTGTTCTTGAGGCGATAGCGCAGGACGGCGCCGGGGATGCCGGAGGCGTCCACGTCCAGAGGGACGAACGGGTTGAAGGCTTCCAGGGTCACCTTGACCGGAAGCTTGCTGTCTTCCATCTCGACCGAGGCGAAGGGATACTCGCCGATGAAGCGGGCCTTCTCCATGCGCGGCAGGCCGGGCACCTGGGCCCGGTGCAGGCCGTCCTGGCCGGTGAAAGGCGGCTGCCGGCGGCCTTCCAAGACGCGGACGACGGGATTCTCCCCCTCCGCCCGGCAGTAGAGCGAGAAGAAGGTGAAGGGCAGGTCGGTGCCCTTGCTGGGGCGGTTGAAGATCTCCCAATCTCGGAGGTTCCCGCGTCCGCCGAGCGAGACCGTCCCGGTGCCGATGCCGCCCAGCGGGAAGGCGATCTCGGTCAGGGCTTCGCCCTCGAAGGTGCGGGGGCGGCCGAGGCCGTAAAGCTCCGCGGCGGTGAAGGGGCCGCGCACGGCAGGCTGGGAGCCCGAGTCCGGCTTCGGGCCGGAGCAGGCGGCGGCGCCCGCGATCAGGATGATGAGGCAGAGCGCGGACAGGCGGGAAAGGCGTCGGATCATGGCGATACTCCCTGTGTCGGAGGAATCCGCCGGCCGGGGCGGGCGGAACGGCCCCATTACTAATCCCGGAGCGGAGAAAAGTCAATCCGGCGCGGGCGGGCATCAGGCCTTTAATAATCGGTTTTTCCCGAAGTCCGATTTGATACGGATAGCCGTTTTATGGAAGAGAAGGCCGATATCGGAGGCGGGGAAAAGGGTGGTGGACGTTGGGGGATTCGAACCCCCGGCCTCCGCATTGCGAACGCGGCGCTCTCCCAGCTGAGCTAAACGCCCACCCTGAAGGGGACATCACTCTAGCATGATTAGCGGCATTTTTCCAGCCGCGGCCCCGCGGTCCTCTCCCGCTTGCCAACCGGCGATGCGTATCGGATAATGGGCCGGAACGAGAGCGAGAGGATCCGGGGGGAAGGATGTCGATAAGACGCCGGAGCCTAAAACGCTGAGAACTGAGCGCTCTCTCACGGGGGCTGCCGGCGATTGCCACCTTCGAGCGGGCAGACGATAGGGCCGGCGCCGGACCCAACTTCTGCTCTCCCGGCATCGTATTAAGGGGAGGGTCTCGGCGCCTCGGGCCCAAGGAGGAACCATGTCCCATTCGCGTCCGAACGTCCATCCCCGGCCTTTGATACCCGCGCTATCGTCGAAGCTCGCGATCCTGGGCCTGATCCTGCTGGGAGGCAGTCTGGCGGCGGCTGAAGCCGACTATGAATCTCGCGTCACCCGCTTGGGAGACCGCGCCGCCCGCGTCCCGATCGGCAGCTTCGGAGTCGCCGCCGGGCGCCTCCAGTCGGAGTCGGCCGCCCGCGCGCTGGAGGCGCTGATCGCCGCCCGCGGCCCGGAAGCCGCCGCCGCGGAATTCCGCAAGACCATCGCCGGCAGCCCGCGCTATGGGATGAGCGAGCGGGAGATGGTGACCCTCGGCTACCGCTATCTGCGGGAAGGCCGTCCGGCGGAGGCCTTGGCCGTTTTCACCCTCAACAGCGAAGCGTTCCCCAAGTCCTGGAATGCCTGGGATAGCCTGGCGGAAGCGAGCTTCGCCGGCGGCGACCTCGAGGCGGCCGAGCGCTTCTACGCCAGGTCCGTCGAGATCAATCCCGGCAACGAGAACGGAAAGCTCCAGCTGAGCCGGCTGCGCGGATACAAGCACGATGCCCAGGGCGAAACCCGCGAAGAGCGGCGGTTCGAGCCGGGATCGGCAACCGGCCTGGAAGGCCCCTGCTTGGGCCAGAAGCCGCCGGGCCTGAAGGCGGAGCCTTTCGCCCCCGGCATCGTCTCGACGGCGGGAGCCATGGAGTTCTCCGTCGCCTTCAGTCCGGATGGCCGGGAGATGTACTTCTGCCGGCGCACGGACGGGGGAAGGAACTCGATCCTCTTCTCGCGCCTGGAGGAGAGCGGCTGGACGGCGCCGCGGGAGGCCCCCTTCTCCGTCGGCTTCCCCAGCACCGAGCCTTTCATCACGCCGGATGGAAAGAGCCTCTACTTCGGGACGACTCGGCCCAAGAAGCCGGGCGAGAAGGCCGCGTATGCCATCTGGGTCGCCGACCGATCCGCCGGCGGCGGCTTCGGCGAGCCCCGTCTCCACGGCCCGGGCATGTTTGTCTCGGCCACCGCCGGCGGCGATCTCTACATGACCGACGTCACCGGCCTTGTCTCCCCCGACCGGCCCGTCGTCGTCTATCCGAAGACGAGGGACGGCTGGGAAGCGCCGCGGAGAGTGGGCGGCGGAGTGAACGCGCCGGCGGTCGCCGATCATGCCTTCATCGCCCCCGATGGGAGCTACATCCTATTCGACTCGACGCGTCCGGGCGGCCAGGGCGGCGAGGGGGACCTCTACGTCTGCTTCAAGAAGCGCGACGGATCATGGAGCGGGGCCTACAACCTGGGCGATGCCGTCAACACGGCGGGCACCGACTTCTGCCCCTCGGTGACGCCCGACGGAAAGTCCATCTTCTTCTCGACGCGTCGCGACGTCTATTGGGTCAGCGCCGAGATCCTGGCTCCGCTTCGGGCCAAGGCCCTCTCGGAATGAGGCGGATTGATCGAACGCGCGGCAATCGCCTATAATAGCGTCCAAGAACGACAACTCGGGAGGCCAGCATGGGCAGAGCCGCCAAGATCGCCGCCGGAGTCGCCTTCGTCCTGTTCGCCGTCTTCCTCGTCGTGGGCACCGCGCCGGCCCAGAAGAAGTCCTACGACCTCTTCGAGACGCCCCAGCGTTGCGCCCAGTGCCACCGCGAGATCCACACCGAGTGGAAGTCGTCCATGATGTCCCAGGCCTACACCCACCACTGGGACGAGATCGAGTACTTCCAATTGGCCGTGCCCCAGGCCGAGAAGGACCCCAAGGTGGCCGAAGTCAAGGCCGGCTGCAACGGCTGCCACGCCCCCTCGGCCTTCTTCATCGGCGACACGCCGCCGCCCAAGCCGGAAGCCAAGAGCCGGGCCAACGAGTCGGTCTTCTGCGACATCTGCCACACCATCAGCGGCTTCCAGGGCGACACGCCGTTCAACTTCAACTACGTCCTCAATCCGGGCAAGGTCAAGTACGGCCCGCGGGAGGGCGTGGTCTCGCCCTTCCACGAGACGAAGTACTCCGACTTCGTCAAGTCGCCCGACTTCTGCGGCACCTGCCACAACGAGAAGAATCCCTACGGCTTCTGGGTCAAGAGCACCCACCTCGAGTGGAAGGAAGGCCCCTACAACAAGCAGGGCGTCCGCTGCCAGGACTGCCACATGTGGCGCCATCCCGGCAGGAGCGCCGACATGGGCCAGCCGTTGCCCGACCTGGCCCACCACAATTTCCCCGGCGGCCACGTGCCGTCCAAGTATCGCGGGGTCATCGAGCTCAAGGTCTACGCCGACGCCGAGGACTACGAGCCCGGCGACAAGGCCGTCTTCAAGGTCCACCTCTACAACGCCAAGACCGGCCACAAGTTCCCGACCGGCTCGGTGGAGGACCGCCAGCTGTGGCTGGAGGTGCACGCGGTGGACGCCAAGGGCCAGCGCTACCTCCTGCCCGTGGATAAGAAAGGCTTCCCGGGCGAGGAGTTCACCGTCTCCTCCAACGCCCTCGCCTACCAGGACATCGGCGACATGATGATGGACGTGCCCGGCTTCGCCGGCCTCAAGCGGGACGACCTGGAGGAGGGCCACCGGGTCTTCCGCATGGCCTACTTCGACCCCAAGGGCCGCATGACCATCGGCCAATGGAACACGGCTTCGCTGGGGACGGATTACCGCATCGGGCCCCGCGAGACCAAGATCGAGACCTACACCTGGAACCTCCCGGACACCCTGCCGGAGGGGCCGCTGCGCATCGAGGCCCGGCTCAACTACCGGCTGCTGGTCAAGAGTGTGGCCGACTACCTGAAGGTCCCGGCCGATGAGTCCGAGACCCGGGAGATCAACGCCGAGTCGGCCGTGGTCCAGATCGTCGACTGAGGAGTGAGGAGCCCGCCATGAAGAAGCTCTGCCTGACCCTGCTTTCGATCGTCGTCCTGGTCCAGGCGGCGGCGGCCATCCCCGCCTTCGCCCGCAAGTACCGTTACTCCTGCGAGGTCTGCCACGCGCCGGTGCCGCACCTGAAGGCTTTCGGCGAGGAGTTCATGGAGAACGGCTACCGCATCCCGGACAAGGAGCCGCCGCGGGCAACCATCGACACGGGCGATCCGACTCTCCTCTTGCAGCGGGACCTGCCCCTGGCCATGCGCTTCGACGCCGCCCTGCAGTACGCGCCCAACGGCGGCACGCCCACGGACTTTCACGCCCCGCTGGCCATGAAGATCCTCAGCGGCGGCCTGATCTCCGATAAGATCTCCTACTACACCTACTTCCTGATGTCGGAGGACGCCAAGGTCCTGGGCCTGGAAGACACCTATCTGAGCTTCCGCGACGTCTTCGGCCTGCCGGTGGGGGTGGTCTTCGGCCAATACCGGGTCACCGATCCGATCGTGCCCAGCGAGACGCGCCTGACCTTCCAGGGCTACGAGATCTTCGGCTTCCGGGTCGGCGACAGCCGGATGAACATGGCCTACGACCGCGGCCTGATGGTCTCGACCGGGACGGGATTCGGGACCGAGATCATCGGCCAGATCGTCAACGGCAACGGCATCGAAGAGCAGGAGATCTTCGACTCGGACAAGTACAAGAGCCTGATCGGGCGGGTGGCCCAGAGCTTCTGGAAGGACCGGGTGCGGATCGGGATCAACGGCTACAGCGGCAAGGAAGAGGGCGCCGAGGGGCGGACCAACGCGGTCACCTACGTCGGCCCCGACCTCAAGCTGAGGCTGAAGGGCTTCGAGCTGCTGTTCGCCTATCTCAAGCGGACGGACACCAACCCGCTCTTTCTGGCCGAATCGGCCAAGATCGAGAGCGACGCCTTCCTGGCCGAGGCCATCGTCAGCCCCTGGGGCGAGGCGGGCAAGGCCTTCTTCACCTTCGCCTGGAACAAGGTCGATTCAGGATTGGAGGCGGCCAGCCTCAACACCCTGACCTTGGACCTGAATTACCTGCTGCGGAGAAACCTCAAGTGGGTGGCCGAATACACCCACGATCTCCTGCGCGAGGACCATCGGTTCCTGACCGGCATCGTCACGGCTTTCTAGGCCGGGGCGAAGGCGGAGGCGGGAAATCGCCGAAGTCTTTACGCGCTCGGGTCCGGGCGCGGGCAGTAGTGGAGAGGGCGGAGACGCATAGCCCCGCAACGGCAAGTGACCGCCGGGGGCGCCGGAGAGGATCGAAGAAGGAGGGAGCCATGAGCAAGAAGCGGATCGTCGTCTTGGCGGCGGGGCTGATTCTGTGCCTCGGCCTGCAGAGCTGCGCCACCCTGGAGCAGATCGCTAACACCGTGCTGAGCCTGCAGCGTCTGAAGTTCAAGCTGGGCGCGGTGCACGACTTCGCCTTGATGGGCATCCGCATCGGGGGCAAGAGCCGGCTGACCGACTTCACGGCGGCCGACGGCCTGCGGCTGGCCCAGGCCTTCGCCTCCCGGAGGCTTCCGGCGGAGTTTATCCTCGACGTCGTGACCATCAATCCCAACACGGGCGCTACGGGCACGCAGAAGTCGATCGTCACCTTGACCGGCCTCGAGTCGCGGCTGCTGGTGGATGACATGCCGACCGTCACGGGCAACATCACCAGTCCGATCGAGATTCCGGGCAGCGGCCAGGAATCGGTCTTCGGCATCCGGCTGGGGCTGGACCTGTTCGAGTTCTTCGGCAAGCAGGGCTACAACAACCTGATCAACCTGGCCATGGCCATCGGCGGCCGGGACGGCAGCTCGGCCCGGCTGGGGCTGGACGCCATGCCGACGGTCTCCACGCCGTTCGGGCCGCTGACGTATCCCAACCGGATCACCATCATCAACCGGGAATTCCGATGACGCGGGCCGGGCGGGCCCTGGCGGGGCTCGTGGTTCTGGGATTGACCGCGGAGATCGCTTGCGCGCCCCGCAAAACCGCTGAGTCGGGCCGCCGGTTCACCGTCGCCGTCACCGACTCGGGCCTGGGCGGATTGGCCGTGATGGCCGAGGCCGCGGCCAGGCTGGAAAAAGCCGGAATCCACGAGGGCGTCGAGCTCGTCTTCTTCAACGCCCTTTTCGCCGAGGAGGGCGGATACAACAGCCTTCCCTCAAGGGAGGACAAGATCAAGGCGTTCGACGCGGCCCTGCGCGGCTTGGCGAAGGCCGTCCAGCCGGACCTCATCCTTGTCGCCTGTAACACGCTGTCGGTCCTCTTACCGGACACTCCCTTCGTCCGCGAGACGACGATCCCCGTGGAGGGCATCGTCCGCCATGGGGTCGACCTGTTCTGGAGGGCCCTGGTCGAGAAGCCCGAGGCCAAGCTGATCTTGTTCGGCACCGAGACGACGATTGCCGAGGACAGCCACAGGAAGGCGCTCATTGAGACCGGAGTCGCGGCCGACCGGATCATCGTTCAGGCCTGCCCGGAGCTTCAGGCTTACATCGAAGCCGACTGGAAGGGCGGGGATACGGCGCTGTTGATCTCGGCCTACGTCGACGAGGCGACGGCCGCGCTGCCCCGGCCGGCCCCGCCGGTCTTGGCCGGGCTGGTCTGCACCCATTACGGCTACGCCCGGGAGCTATGGACCGCCGCTTTCGCCGAGAAGGGGCTGACGGACGTAAAAATTCTCGATCCCAACACGGGGCTGGCCGAATGGCTGATCCCGCAGGGCGCCGAGCGCCGCTTCGAGAAGACCGCCGTCTCGGCTCGGGTGCTGTCGAAGGTTGAGATTCCCGCGGCCAAGCGGGAGTCGCTGGCCGCCTGGCTCGAGCCTGTCTCCCCCGCCGTGGCGGCCGCCCTCCGCTCCCCCGAAATCCGTCCCAACCTGTTCTAAGATAGGGGGACACCATACATAACTCCCGAACTATTTGTTGACGTCGCCTCTCGTTGACATGGCAGCGTCAACAAAAAGTTCGGGAATTACGTATACTGTCCCCCTAATTAAGATGCTGAAGAGGACGATTGGGCTATACCGCGAGGCCTATGCTGGCCTGCCCGGAGGAGCCTGGCTGCTGGCCGCGGCCGAGTTCATCAACCGCTGCGGCTTCATGGTCCTGGTCTTCCTCAACATCTACCTGACCCGGCACCTCCATTTCAGTCTGCCCCAAGCGGGCGTCGTCCTGGCCGCCTTCGGCCTCGGCTCGATCGGCGGCGGCTACCTGGGCGGGGCGCTGATCGACAGGCTGGGCATCCGCCCGATCATGCTGGCCAGCTTGATTCTCTCCGGCCTGGCCCTGATCGCCGCCGGCTACGTGACGGCCTACTTGCCCCTGACCGCCCTGATCTTCTTCTACGGGATCGTCTCGGCCGCCCTCTTCCCGGCCAACGACACGGCCATGTCCCGCTTCTGTTTCGGCGAGATGCGCTCTAAAGGCTTCGCCCTGCGCCGCCTGGCCGCCAACCTGGGGATCACCTTCGGCCCCGTCATCGGGGGGTTCCTGATCACGATCGATTACCGGCTGCTCTTCTGGGTGGACGGCCTGACGACCTTGGCCTCGGCCGTCATGGTCACGCTCTTCCTCAAGCACCTTCCGGACGCGCCCGGCGCCGCCCCGGGCCTCCCGCCCGCCCCACCCCGCTCGCCCTGGCGCGACGGCCCGTTCATGGCCTTCATGGGCTTGATGCTGGTCATGGTGATCGTCTTCTCGCAGCTCTTCTCGACCTTCAACCTCTACCTGAACTCCGTCTACGGCCTGCCGGAGAAGCTGATCGGCCCGCTCTGGGCGGTCAACACCATCCTGATCGTGACCATCGAGATGGTCCTCATCCACGCCCTGCGCCGCCGCTCGGAGATGAAGATCGTGGCCCTGGGCACGGTCTTCATCGCCCTCGGCTTCGGCCTGCTGCCCTTCGGCCGCGGCTTCCTCTACGCGGCCGCGACCGTCGTGATCTGGACGATGGGCGAGATCCTGACCATGCCTCTCTCGGCCACGGTCGTCGCCCACAGGGCCGGCCCTTCCACCGGCCGCTATATGGGCTTGCTGAGCCTGAACTTCTCGCTGGCGAATTTCGTGGCCCCCCTCCTGGGCAACTGGCTCTACGCCAAGATCGGGGGCGACGCCTTATGGCCGGTCATGGGCGGGGCGGCGCTTCTGGTCGCCTGGGGCATCTGGTCGCTGCGCGGCGTCCTGAGCGTGCCCAAGCCGTCGGCGCCGGCAGAGCCGTGAGCGTCCCGCCTCTCTAGCCCCGTCTCAGCATCGTGCCGGCCAGCAGGTCCGCCAGCGACGCTCTCGTCGGACCCAGGAGGGGCAGGACGCCAAACAACAGGACGGCGGCCGGCACCGATAAGATCCTGGTCAGGAGCCCGGCGGAGAAGACCCACAGGCCCGAGACGACCATCACCGGGATCGCGTTGGCCAGGCCGCGCAGGATCCGCCGGCCGCTCGGGACGCGACTCCCGTCCATGCGCCGCACGGCCAGGCCCAGGAGCCACTTGGCCGGCGAGCGGCCGGAGACGACCTCGATCCCATGGTAGAGGATGAGAGTCATCCAGAAAGCGAAGAGGAGAACGCCCGCGGCCTGGGCCTCCGTGTCGATGGACGAGACGCCGGGAAGAAGACCGACCTCGTAGCGCCCCAGGAGGACCGTCAAGACGGCGACAAGGACCAGGTCGAGGGCCCAGGCCGTGAGCCTGAGCGCGAGTCCGGCGGGCTTGTCCATGATCCCCCCTTCGACCGGCAGGCGCCGTATCCCCCCGGACGATAAAGCCGCGCCCTTCGGGAGTCAAGGGCCGGAGGGCCGCCCGGCGGCTCACTTCATCTTCAGCTCGATGTTGTCGCGGATCCAGTGGGCGTCCCACCACTCCACCGGGTTGACGAAGACGCCCTGGACCAGCATGGCGAAGTGGAGGTGGTCGCCGCCCGCCATGCCGGTCGAGCCGGTCAACCCCAGCGTCTCGCCCCGGGCCACGTCCTTCCCGACCTCGACGTCGATGCGGCTGAGATGGGCGTAGAGGCTGGCCAAGCCCAGGCCGTGATCGAGAATGACGGTCTCGCCATAGATGCCCAGCGAGCCGGCGTAGGCCACCCGTCCGGCGTTGGCCGCCGGAACCTTGCTCTGGGCCAGCGAGGCCAGGTCGACCCCCAGATGGACCTGCTTGTCGATCTCGGCGCCCTGGTAGAGGTAGGTCCGCTCGTCTCCGTAGGCGGCCATGGGCTTGGCGTTGGGGAGGCGCAGGAACGGCCCCGACCAGAGGGCCTTGGGGGCCGACTCGCGGCAGGCGCCCTGGATGGTCTCGGCATCCTTGCGGCGCTGGTCGCGGTTGACGGCCAGGAAGACCTCCACGTCGCTTCCCGCCAGGCTCGGATCGCGGTCCTTGAAGTAGGGCAGCACGTCGGCCAGGAAGCGGTCGCTGATCGTGATGGAGTCCTTCTTGAAGCTCTTGGGCTTGACCACAGGCCGGAAGGCTAGGCTGGCCTTGTTGCCGACCGCGTCCATGGCCACGGCCTGGAAGGAGACATCAGCCGGCACGCCATGGCCCAGGGCGAAGAGGGTCAGCCCGCGGTTGCCGTCCTGAAGATAGCCATGGAACTCGACCCCTCCGACCGTGATGCCGCTCGAAGCCGGAGTCTCGTCGGCGGTATAGGAGACGCAGCCCGTCCCGCCCTGGTTGACGTAGTGGGGGCCGCCCAAGAGGGTCAGCCGGGGCGGCTTGGTGTCGATGACGGTCTTCTTCTCGAAGACGGTCTTATTGCCGCCGTTCCAGGAGCGGTCCACGGCCGTGATGCGCAGAACGATCGGGCCGTCCTTTAGACCGTTGGGCAGGGGACGCAAGGCGATTCTCTTCTCGATCTCCCGGGTGCCGACCGGGACCGGCCCAGCCCAGATCTCGGCCGCCGTCTCGCCCTGGAGGCCCTCGACGCGGAGGGACTTCAGGCCCTTCCCGGAATCACCAGCCCGGAAGATAAGCTCGGGGCCCAGGACGTCGCCCAACGCCGCCTTGATCCAGGGGTCGCGGGATTCCAGCTCGACCAGCCCCAGGTAGAGGCCGGCGGCGAGGAGGACGAGGAAGGCGATGGCCAGCGGCTTGAGGAGATTCTTTTTCATGGCTTTGACCTCGAAAGGAAAAGCGGGCGCTAGACGATGGTCACTTCGCGGCGGCCGGGGACGATCTGGCCGATGACGAAGGCCCGCTGGCCCTGAGCGGCGAACAGCCGGCAGGCCCGCTCGGCGTCGCGCGCGGCGACGACGGCGACCATGCCGATGCCCATGTTCAGGGTCCGGAACATCTCCCGGTCGGCCACGCCGCCCCGCTCCTGGATCGTCCGGAAGATGCGCGGGACGGGCCAGGAGCCGGCCTTGACGCGGACGCCCAGCCCGTCCGGAACGACCCGCGGGATGTTGTCGTAGAAGCCGCCGCCCGTGATGTGGGCCATGGCCTTGATCTTGACCTTCTGGAGAGCCGCCAGGACGGCCCGGGTATAGATGCGGGTGGGCTTGAGCAGCTCGCGGCCGACGGGGCCCCGGAGCTCCTTCTCGCTGAAGGCGCCGCGGGCCAGAGAATAGCCGTTGCTGTGCAGCCCGCTGGAGGCCAGGCCGATGACCGCGTCGCCCTTGCGGCAGGCCCGGCCGTCGATGATCTTGGGCCGGTCGACGATCCCGACGCAGAAGCCGGCCAGGTCCCACTGGCCGGGGGCGTAGAGCCCGGGCAGCTCGGCCGTCTCGCCGCCGACCAGGGCGCAGCCGGCCTCGCGGCAGCCCTTGACGACGCCCTTCATCACTTGGGCCAGCTGCTCCTTGTCCAGCCGGCCGCAGGCGATGTAGTCCAGGAAGAAGAGCGGCTCGGCCCCGGTGACAATGACGTCGTCCACACTCATGGCCACCAGGTCGATGCCGACCGTGTCGAACTTGCCGAGCAGGTCGGCCAGCATGAGCTTGGTCCCGACGCCGTCGGTCGAGGAGACAAGCACCGGCTCCTTCATCCCCCGCAGGTTCGGCCGGAAAAGGCCGCTGAAGCCGCCGATGCCGCCCAGGACTTCGGGCCGGGACGTCGTCTTGACCATCGGCTTGATGCGGGCGATGAAGGCGTCGGCCGCGTCGATATTGACGCCGGCTTGGCGGTAGGTCAGGGCGGGCATGGAGCGCTCCTCGCGGCGGGACTCGGGCTTTTGTTTATACCATCCGTCCGGCGGGTCGTCAACTTGAGGCCGCTGGGGGAATCTGATACTTTAAGGGGGGGAGAGTTGACGTGAAAGCTCAGAAAACCGGGGCTTCGGCCCGCGCAAAATCTCGGCCCAAGATCGTCGTCATCGGGGGCGGCACCGGCTCTTACAACGTCCTGCTCGGGTTGAAGCAGTACGACGTCGACCTGACCGCGGTCGTCTCGATGATGGACTCGGGGGGCAGCACCGGCCGACTGCGCGACGAGTTCGGCTTTCTGCCGCCCGGCGACGTGCGGCGCTGCCTGGCCGCCCTGAGCCTGGACACGGGCCTCTTCCGCTCGCTCTTCGAGTACCGCTTCAACCGCGGGCAGGGGCTGGACGGGCACAGCTTCGGCAACCTCTTCCTGACCGTCCTGCGCGACATCACCGGCTCCGACGCCATGGCCATCAAGGAGGCGGGCAAGATCCTGCACGTCCGGGGCAGCGTCCTGCCGGTGACCATCGCCAACTGTCAGCTGGGCGCGATTCTGGAGAACGGCCAGGTCGTGGTCGGCGAGAGCAACATCTCCGTTCCCAAGCACGACCCCAAGCTGCGCATCCGCAGGCTCTTCCCGGTGCCGCCGGTGCGGGTCTTCAAGGAGGCCGAGCAGGCCATCCTGGGGGCGGACAAGATTGTCATCGGGCCGGGCGACCTCTACACCAGCCTGCTGTCGAACATCATCGTCGGCGGCGTCAAGTCGGCCATCCACAAGTCCAAGGCCCGCAAGATCTACATCTGCAACATCATGACCAAGAAGGGCGAGACCTCGGGCTACGCCGCGGCCGACCACGTGCGCGAGCTGGAGAAATACCTGGGCCGGGGCGCCGTCACCCGCATCGTCTGCAACAACCGCATGCCGGGCACGGCGCTGCTGCGCAAGTACGCCGCCCAGGGAGCCGAGTTCGTCAGCCCCGAGATGAGGGACCCTCGCGTGGTCAAGGCCGATCTTCTGGGCGGCCGCGACCTGGCCCGCCATGATCCCGACAAGCTGGCCCGCGTCCTGATCGGGCTGTGACGATTCGCTCGCCGCAATCTCCGGGGACTAAGTCTTCACCGGCCAGGCTTCATCCCGGAAGTTATCCGGCGTGATTCGAGATCCGGTCTTGCCGGTCAGCATCTGGCCGCAAAACTCGTCCGGACAATCCCAGCCATCGTCAGCCGAGCTTTGGTGCTCGGTGTTCAGACGCCGCCGCTCCCGGCACCTGCCGCAAAAGCCTTCGAACTGAAGAGCCTGTTCCAAGAGCCGGCTTCGCGATTCAGGATCGGCAAGATCGAGCTTGCACTTGGAGCATATCTTGACCCAGGGCTGATTGTTGAATCCGCAGCGAAAGCACTTCATCCGCGCCTCCTTCCACGCTCCTGCCCCCCGTGTCTCAGCATATTCTACGCCGATATGAAGCGTCAATTCTCGTGAAACCATTTCCCGTAAATAAGGTCTATTATCATGACATGCGAAAACCGAAGCGGGCCGGGAAACGGCCGAAAACCGATATATCGAATCCCGAATCCCCTCTCCAATTCGGCATCTATGCTATCATCCTTAATATTAACAACAACTTGACCCCTGGACCTGAAGGAGCGGGAGCATGACCGACGACGCGATCATGCAGGCGGTCCGGGACGGCCGGGTCGAGCAATTGGCCGTCCTCTTCGAGCGCCACCATGTCGCCCTCTACGGCTACTTCGTCCGTCTGACCGGCAACCGGGCCGCCAGCGAGGACTTGGTCCAGGACGTCTTCATCCGCATCCTCAAGTACCGGGCCACCTACCACGGCGAGGACAGGTTCGCCGTCTGGATGTACAAGATCGCCCGCAACGCCCACATCGACCACCTACGGAAGAGAAAAGACGCGGTCCCGCTGGACGACCAGATCGTCGAGCCGGCCCACCCCGGAGACGGCCCGGCCGAGAGAGCCGAGCGCGGGGCGGAGGCGGCAATGGTGGCCCGGGCCCTGGACGAGCTTTCGCCCCGGAAAAAGGAAGTCCTGATGCTCAGCCGATACCAGAACCTGAAATACCGCGAGATCGCCGACCTGCTCGGCTGCCCGGTGGGCACGGTCAAGGGGCTCGTCCACCGGGCCGTGGCCGAGCTCGGCGAGATCTATGCCCGCCTGAACCAGGAGGCCTGCGGCCATGAGATGTGAAGCGATCCGAGACCTCTTCCCCGACGCACTGACCGGCGAGCTGGATGCCGAGGCCCGGGCCGAGCTGGAAATCCATATTGCCGGCTGCCCCTTCTGCGCCGACGAGCTGCGCGGCTTGAGCCAGACCTGGGCCCGGCTGGGCGTTCTGCCGGCCGAACGGCCCTCCCCCGCCCTTGGCGGCCGCTTCTACGCCATGCTCGAAGCCGAGCGGCGCAAGATCGAGGAGGCTTCGGGGCCCGAGGCTGACGCGAACAAGGCGGACAAGGCACGGCCGCGCCGCCTCCGGTTCTTCTCCGGCTGGGCCTTCCCCAAGCCCGCCTTTCAGCTCGGCCTGGGCGCGCTGATCATGGCCGCCGGGCTGGGGGCCGGGCTAATGATCGGGACCCGCGGCCCGGCCGGATCGCGGGCCGCCCAGCTGAGAAGCCAGGTCGACGAGCTTCGCCAGACCGTGGCCGTGGCTCTTCTCGACAAGCCCTCCAGCTCCGACCGCCTACGGGGGCTGAGCTACACTCGCCAGGTCGACCGGCCCGGCCGGACGACCCTGGACGCCCTGCTCCGGACGCTCGACGAGGATTCCAGCGTCAGCGTCAGGCTGGCCGCGGCGGACGCCTTGTATCTCTTCGCCGACGACCCGGGCGTGCGGGACGGCATCCGCGCCTCGCTGGGCCGGCAGGAATCGCCGCTGGTCCAGGTGGCTCTCATCGACCTCCTGGTCGACCTGCGCGAGAGACGGGCCGTCGAATCCCTGCGCGGTCTGATCGAGCGGCCGGCCGTCGACCCGGCCGTCCGCAAGCAGGCCGAGGACGCCATTCGGCGGCTGACCGTCTAGGTAGAAGAGCCATGAAGAGCAAAATCCGCTGCGCCGTCGTCGCCGGGATCGCGTTCCTTGTTCTCGCGGCGGCCGTCGCCGTGGCCGGGAAGAGTAGCCCCGCCACGGCTCTGCCTTCTCCCGCTCCCGCGTCCCTATCCGCGCCCGCATCCTCGCCATCGCGATCGCTCGCGGACCCGCTCACGCTCAGCCGGGGCAAAGACCGCGAGTACAAGATCGAGGCCAGGGAAGAGATCCGCAAGTCGTTCCCGGCGGCCGAGCCGGGCCGGCCCATGGAGCTCTTCATCGACAATATCTTCGGCGGCATCGACGTCCGGGCGGCCGATGTCGCGGCCGTCGAGGTCGCGATCCGCAAGACCATCAAAGCCGAATCGGCCGACCGCGCGGCCCGGGCCAAGGCCGAGGTCGACCTCAAAATCACCCACAGGGGGAACACGGTCGATCTCTTCGTCGACGGGCCCTTCCGCGACGAGGAGCGGCGG
>CAZKXI010000017.1:47021-65126 GCA_964556755.1 uncultured Eubacteriales bacterium | reverse complement strand
CCGGTGAACTTGAACATCGTCTCGGCCACGCTGTCCAGGACGTCGAGCAGGGCCTTCTTCTTGTGGTGAACCATGCTCAAGCCGGCGGCGAAGATGACGCTGAAGATGACCACCTGCAGGATGTCGCCCTCGGCCGCGGCTTGAAAGAAGCTCTGGGGAAAGACGTGGACCAGGACCTCGCTGAAGGTCTGGGTCTTGGCCGTGATGCCGCCCATGTCGCCCCCGGCCGCGAGATGGACGCCGACGCCCGGCTTGGTCAGGTTGACGAAGAGAAGGCCCATGAACAGGGCGATGGTGGTGACGATCTCGAAGTAGACCAGGGCCTTGACGCCCATCCGCCCGACGGACTTGAGGTCGCTGTGGCCGGCGATGCCGACGACGATGGTGGCGAAGATGAGCGGGGCGATGATCGACTTGATCAGCCGAATGAAGATCATCGACAGCGGCCGCAGCTTGGTCCCGATCTCGGGAAAGACGGCGCCCAGAAAGAGCCCGACGGCCATGCCGATAAAGATGTAAAGGGTCAGCCGATTCTTCTTCCTGCCGGCCATGCGCGTCGCCTCTCGGTTGGAATACGAAAGAGGCCACTATAGTCGAGCCTTTCCCGAAATGCAATTCATGGCGCCGCGGCGGCCCCTTGTCCCATTGCGCCCCTCGGCCGACGGCCTTACAATGGCCGGGATGGCCATGCGCGATTCCGCCGCTCCCGCCGCCCTCGAAGCCGCCCGGGAGAAGAGGGCCGCGGCCCGCTCCTCGGTCGCAGCGGCGGTCTTCCTGACCGGGATGAAGATCGTGGTCGGCCTGCTGACCGGATCGCTGGGCATCCTGGCCGAGGCGGCCCACTCGGCCCTCGACCTGGTCGCGGCGGCCATGACCCTGGTCGCCGTCCGCGTCTCCAGCCGGCCGGCTGATTCGACCCATCCTTACGGCCACGGCAAGGTCGAGAACCTCTCGGCCATGCTGGAGACGGCCCTCCTGCTTCTGACCTGCCTCTGGATCTTCTACGAAGCCGTTCGGCGGCTCTTCTTCCACGACGTCCACGTGGAGGCCTCCGTCTGGGCCTTCGTGGTCATGGCCGTCTCGATCGTCGTCGACCTGACCCGCTCCCGCATGCTCCAGCGAGCCGCCGACAAGCACCACAGCCAAGCCCTGGAAGCCGACGCGCTGCACTTCTCGACCGACGTCTGGTCGTCCTCGGTGGTCATCCTCGGCCTGATCCTGGTCAGCCTCTCCCGAGCCCTCAAGCTCCCCTGGCTGGACAAGGCCGACGCGGTGGCCGCCTTGGGCGTCTCGGCCATCGTCGTCTATGTCTCCATCCGGCTGGGCCGCAAGACGATCACCGATCTTTTGGACGGCGTCCCGGCCGACCTGCGCGAGAGGGTCAGCCAGGCCGCCCATGTGCCCGGCGTGGTGGACGTCCAGCAGGCCCGCATCCGACGGGCGGGGCCCGAGCTGTTCGTCGACGTGGTCGTCTTCGTCAGCCGCCACGAGGCCTTCGAGCATGCCCACGAGATCTCCCAAGCGGCCCGGACGGCCATCCGCCGGGCCCTGGCCCAGCCGGAAGCCGACGTCATGGTCCATGTCGCGCCGAGCCGCGAAGGGGACGAAGACTTGGTGGCCCGGGTCCGCTCGCTGGCCGCCCGGCGCGGCATGGACGCCCACGGCATCCTCTTCCATGACCAGGGGGGGCGTCTGGCTGTCGATCTCCACCTCGAGATCCGGGATGCCGAGCGGGTCGGCGAGGCTCATGACCGGGCCAGCCTGTTCGAAGCCGAGCTGCGGGAGGCCGTGCCCGGGCTGGAGCGCATCGTCTCCCATCTGGAGCCCGTGCGGCCGCGGGCGGACTCGCCGGGCGGGGCCGAAGCCGGAGAGAAGGAGCGGATCCGGAATCTCATCGTCGAGCTGGCCCCGCGGATGGGCCTGATTTGCGATCCGCACGACATCGAGATCACGGCCGGCGAAGATGGCCTGCGGGCCGCCTTCCACTGCACGGTCGACGCCGCCACCGACCTGGAGGAAGCCCACCGCTTCAGCGAGCGCTTCGAGCTGGCCCTGCGGCGGCGCCTGCCGCGGCTGGGGCGCGTTGTCATCCACATCGAGCCGCCCGAGCCGATCGACCCGGAGCGCGGCGAGCCGGCCCCGCATTGACCGTCGTTCCGGGCCTGTGCTATAAGTTCGGACTTAACGCCGTCCCGGAGAGGTCGCCATGTTGAACGCCTTGTTCCGCAAGAAGCATCTCAGCCAGCTCCTCTCGGACACGGAGGCGGAGGGCCACAAGCTCCGCCGCTCCCTGAGCGTCTGGGACCTGATCGCTCTCGGCGTCGGCTGCATCATCGGCGTGGGCGTCTTCGTCCTGCCGGGAGTCGAGGCGGCCAAGCACGCCGGGCCGGGCATCATCCTGTCCTTCGCCATCGCCGGGCTGGCCTGCGGCTGCAGCGCCTTGTGCTACGCCGAGCTGGCGGCCATGATCCCGGTGGCCGGCTCGGCCTACACCTACGGCTACGCCACCCTGGGCGAGCTCCCGGCCTGGATCATCGGCTGGGACCTGCTCCTGGAATACATGGTCGCCGCCTGTCTGGTCTCGATCGGCTGGTCGTCCTATTTGGTCAACCTGCTCAACAACATCCTGCGGCCCTGGGGGGCTCAGCTCCCGGCCGCCCTGGTCAACGCCCCCCTGGCCTGGAGCGACACGGCCCACAAGTTCATCGCCACGGGCGCCTGGATCAACCTTCCGGCCGTCTTCATCGTGGCCCTGCTGACCATCCTGCTCGTCCGGGGGGTGAAGGAGAGCTCCCGGGTCAACTTGATCATCGTCATCGTCAAGCTGGCCGTGATCGTCTTCTTCATCGTCCTGGCCGCCTGGCACATCAAGCCGGCCAATTGGCAGCCGTTCATGCCCTTCGGCTTCGGAGGGATCATGACGGCGGCCGCCATCGTCTTCCTGGCCTTCGTCGGCTTTGACGCGGTCTCGACCGCGGCCGAGGAAGCCCGCAACCCGCAGAAGGATATGCCCATCGCCATCATGAGCTCCCTGGCCATCGCCACGGCCCTCTACATGGCCGTCTCGGCCATCATGACCGGCGTAGTCCCCTTCCATAAGCTGGGCGTGCCGGATCCCGTGGCCCTGGTCCTCAACGAGCTGAAGATGCCCTGGGCCTCGGCCATCGTCAGCGTCGGGGCCCTGGCCGGGATCACCTCGGTCCTGCTGGTCCTGATCCTGGCCCAGCCCCGCATCCTCTTCGCCATGTCCCGCGACGGCCTTCTGCCGCCCGGCTTGTCCAGGGTTCACCGCCGCTTCGGGACGCCCCACAAGACCACCCTTCTGACCGGCCTCATCGTGGCCGTGGCCTCGGCCCTCCTGCCCATCCAGATCGTGGCCGAGCTGTGCTCCATCGGCACGCTGTTCGCCTTCATCATCGTCTGCTCCGGCGTCATCGTCCTGCGCTATACCCGCAAGGACATCCACCGGCCCTTCAAGACGCCCCTCTTCCCGGTCCTGCCCGCCCTGGGCGTCCTTCTCTGCGGCTACCTGATGGCCAACCTGCCGGTGACGGCCTGGGAGCGGTTCCTGATCTGGCTGGCCATCGGCCTGACCATCTACTTCCTCTACGGCCGCCGCAAGAGCGTGCTCGGCCATGAATCGCCGGCGCCGGCCGGCGTCGATCTCTAAGTCTCATCCATCCCAGAGGAGATCCCCGCATGCCCTCCTTCCTCGAGAATGCCACTCTATGGGTCGATCACACCGCATCCAACATCTGGTCCATCCTGCTGTTCGCCCTCCTGGCCGTCGGCCTGCTGATGACCGTCCGGACCCGGTTCGTCCAGTTCCGCAAGCTGGACGAAGGCTTCAAGATGATGTTCGCCGGCTTGCTGCACAAGAAATCGGCGGGGAAAAAGCGGGAGGGGGATGTTTCCGCCTTCCAGGCCCTCTCGACCGCCCTGGCGGCCACCGTCGGCAACGGCAACATCGGCGGCGTGGCCACGGCCCTGGTTATGGGCGGACCCGGCGCCATCTTCTGGATGTGGATCTGCGGCTTCCTGGGCATGGCCACCAAGTACGCCGAAGCCTTGCTGGGGGTCAAGTTCCGGGAGCACTACCCCGACGGCTCCATCGCCGGCGGCCCCATGTACTACATGAAAAACGGCCTGAGCAACAAGAAGCTGGCCGCCGTCCTGGCCCCGATCTTCGCCGTATGCGGAGCCCTGGCCACCCTCTTCGGCACCGGCAACATGATGCAGGCCAACCAGATGGCCCTGTCCTTCAACAGCCAGTTCGGCGTGCCCAAGCTGGCCTCGGCCATCGTCATCACCTTCCTGGTGGCCATCGTCATCATCGGCGGCATCAAGAGGATCGGGGCCGTGGCCGAGATCGTCGTCCCGGTTATGATCTTCCTGTACCTGGCCGTCGGGACCATCGTCATCTTGACGCATATCTCGGTCGTCCCCAGCGTCTTTGCCCTGATCTTCAAGCACGCCTTCACGCCCTACGCGGCGGCCGGCGGCGCCATCGGCTTCACCGTCAAGTCGGCCCTCCAATTCGGCTTCCGCCGCGGCCTGCTGACCAACGAAGCCGGCCTGGGCTCGGCCCCTATCGCCCACGCCGCGGCTCAGACCAAGTCGCCGGTCCACCAGGGCATCCTGGGCATCGCCGAGGTCTTCGTCGACACGATCCTGGTCTGCTCCTTCACCGCCATCATCAACCTGTCCACCGGCCTCTGGGACAAGGGCTTTAACGGGACGCAGCTGACGGCCGAGTCGTTCAAGTCGGTGGCCGGCTTCCTGGGCAGCGGCACGGTCGCCTTGGCCTCCTTCTTCTTCGGCTTCACCACCCTGATCGGCTGGTACTACTACGGTGAGCAGTGCATGAAGTTCCTGTTCGGGATCAAGGTCACCCTGCCCTACCGGCTGGTCTACGTCGGCCTCTGTTTCGTGGGCGCCATCATCTCCCTGGAGCTGGTCTTCTACGTCGGGGACATCGCCAACGCCCTGATGGCCATCCCCAACCTCATCGCCCTGACCCTGCTGAGCGGTGTGGTGGCCAAGACGACCAAGGAATTCTTCAAGAAGTACAAGAAGCTGGCCGACTTCGACAAGGATCCGGCCCGGCAGGCCTGATCCGCCCTCTTCGCCGCCTCGAGCCCCCGGCCCCGCCCCCGCGGGCGGGCCAGGGGCTTTTTTATTTCCCCTTCAGTTCGCCCAGCAGGGCTTCCAGCTCTTCGGCCAGGATGCGGGACAGGACCGGCGGCATCGCGCCGACCTCGCGGCGGGGCAGGGGCTCGCTGCGGTCGAAGCGGCGGAAAGCGAGCCTCTCGTCTGTCGCCGCCTCGATGACCTCAAGCTCCATGGCCAGCCGGGCCCGCCATGCCGGTTCGGCGTCGATCTCCTCGATTCTGTTCAGGGTCGAGCGCAAGATCCAATCAGCCCGGCCTTGGGCCGCCTCCAGGAAGACCGAACGGAAAGCCCGCCGGCGGAGAAGATAGCTCCCCACGGCGGACCGGATCATAGGCGACGGCTTCTCGGCCCAGAAGCTGTGGGCGTAGTAGTTCACTTCATAGGGATTCAAGCGGTAGAGGATGCGGAAGTCGTCGTAGAGATCGGCCACGGCGGGCCGCTCGAGAAGAAGGATCTTGTCGAAGGCCGGGCTCGAGGCGCCCGGCGCCTCGAGATGGATCTGGAAGTACGTCTTGTCCGGCGAAGCGGCAAAGCAGCCCCACAGCCCTAGGGCGGCGACGATCAGGACGGCGGCTTTTCTCATCACTTCTTCCCCTTGCGCGCCCTCAGCAGGGCGCTCGGATCCTCGACCAGATCGCGGGTCAGCTTGGACAGGTTGTCGACCGCCGCGCCCAGGCTCTCCACGGTGGAGCGCAGGTCGGACTGCTGGGTGACGATCAGGCCCTCGATCCGCTTCAGGCTGGAGGAGGCCGTGGCGATGAAGGTCTCCAGGTTGCGCAGAACCTGGCCCATCTCCTCGTCCGAGAAGCGCTGGGCCAGGTTATCCAGGGCTTGGCCGGCGTTGGCGTCGAGCTTGTCGGTCAGTCCGCCCAGGTCGGCCGAGATGCGGCGCAGGTTCTCCGTCACGGCCCCAAAGTCGGCAGCCGCCTTCTCGATGTTGGTGATGGCGTTGGCCAGGTTGTCTTTCTTGGCCTCCAGGACGCCCGAGATCACGGCCGCGCTCTTCTCGGTGTTCTCCAGGAAGGCGGCGATCTGCCTCTGATTGTCGGGCCCCAGCAGGGCGTTGATCCGCCGCACGGCCAGGTCGATATTGGCCACGATGTCCTCGGCCTTCTCGCCCAGGCCCCGGGCGGTCGGGATCTCCGCCCCGGGCAGGAGCCGCTCGGAGGCGTTGCTGCCGCCGGCCAGCTCGATGAACTTGGAGCCGGTGATGCCTCCGAAGGCCAGGGTGGCGGTCATGTCCTTCTTGACCGGGAAGGCCTTGACCAGCTCCAGCTCGACCCGGATGGCCGACAGGTCGTCGGGATGGACGCTGAGGCCGGCCACCTTGCCGACCTCCACGCCCAGGTACTTGACCGCCGCGTTGGGCGACAGCCCGTTGACCGATGTCCCGCTGAAGTTGATGACATAGAGCGAGCCTCGGGCTTTGAGCTTGGGCGTGATGAGCAGGGCCAGGAAGAGGATGAAGAGGGCCAGCGAGGCGGTGGTGAAGACCGCCAGCCGCGTCTTCTGTTCCTTGCTGATCATGAGGCCGCCTTTCTCAGGAAGAAGGCCTGAAGGTAGGGATCGGGCGAGGCCGCCGCCTCGTCATAGGGGCCGTCGAAGTGGAGGCGGCCCCGGCGCAGCATCAGCAGCCGGTCGGCGATGCGGGCGATGGAGCGGAGCTCGTGGGTCACCACCACGAAGGTCACCCCGTGCGCGGTGCGCAGCTCGGTCAGCAGCCCGTCCAGGCCGGCCGAGGTGATCGGATCCAGGCCGGCCGAGGGCTCGTCGCAGAAGATCAAGCCCGGCTCCAGGACCATGGCCCGGGCCAGGGCGGCCCGCTTGCGCATGCCGCCCGACAGCTCGTAGGGGTATTTGGCGCCCTGGCCCGAGAGGCCGACCCGGGCCAGCATGGCCCGGACCCGGTCCTCGGTCTTGGCCTTCGGCCAGCCGGGGTGGTGCATCCAGATCGGAAGAGCGATGTTCTGGAAGAGGGTCAGGCCCTCCAGCAGGGCGCTGTTCTGGTAGAGGACGCCGATGCGCGGGTAGAAGGCCCGCAGCTCCCGCTCGGAGCTGAAGTCGATCGGCGCGCCGGACAGGCGGATCTCGCCGCGCAGAGGCGGCTGCAGCCCGATCAGGGTCTTCAGCAGAGTCGACTTTCCGGAGCCGCTCTCGCCGACGATGACCGTGATGCGGCCGCTGGGGACGTCGAAGCTGAGGCCGCTCAGCACGGGCCGGTCCCCGTATCCGGCGTCGAGATCGCGGACTTGGATGACGTCCATGAGACCTCAGTAGAGGACGAAGGCGAAGACGCAGTCGAGGCCGATGATCAGGGCGATCGAGAGAACGACCGACTCGGTGGTGGCCTTGCCGACGCTCTCCGCGCCCCGCTCCATGGTGAAGGCCTTGTAGCCGGCGGCGGCCACCACGGCCCAGCCGAAGACCATGGTCTTGCCCAGGCCGGTCAGGAAGTCGCTCAGGTCGACGGCGCCCAGGACCTGGCCCAGGAACGCCGACACCGGGGTGCCCAGGACGAGGCGGGCCACCAGGGCCCCGCCGCCGATGCCGACCGCGTCGGCCAGGGCGACCAGGAGGGGCACGGCCAGGGTGATCCCCAGAAGCCGGGGAACCATCAGGAAGCGGACCGGGACGATGCCCATGGTGGTCAGGGCGTCGATCTCGTCCATGACCTTCATGGTCGCGATCTCGGCCGTGATCGAGGCCCCGATCTTGCCGGCCAGCATGATGCCGGCCATCAGCGGGATCAGCTCGTTGATCATGGCGATCCCGATCAGATCGGCCAGGTAGATGTCGGCCCCGAAGAGCCGGAGCTGGGCGGCCGAGGTCAGCGAGATGGTCACCCCGATGAGGAAGGTGATGAGGCAGACGATGGGAGCCGAGCGGTAGCCCATTACGTAGAGCTGGCGAAGCGTCTCGCCGGGCATGACCCCGCGGCGGCGGCGCAGGTAGGACAGGGTGTGGTAGGCCTCATCGGCCAGCAGGACGGCGAACGTCTTCAACGGCGCTGTTCCGGACACGGGCGAACCCTCTTTGTCCCGCATTATAGCAGGATCGCCGCCGCCGGCGCCAGCCGCGAGCCGCGTTTGACCCCCCTCCCCCGCGTCTGCTAGAGTGGGGCTTCGCCTGGAGGCAACCATGAGACAAAGAGTCGTCATCGCCCTGCTGCTGGCCGCGAGCCTGTCCACGGCCGCCGCCGCGTCCTTCCGCAAGGAGGACGTCAAGGTCTTCAGCCTGGACAACGGCCTCAAGGTCCTGCTGGTCGAGGACCACGCCATCCCGAACGTCGCCCTCTACACCTTCTTCCGGGTCGGCTCCCGCAACGAGCGGCCCGGCCTGACCGGCGTCTCCCACTTCATCGAGCACATGATGTTCAACGGCTCGCCCAAGTTCGGGCCGGGCGAGTTCGACCGCCGCATGGAGTTCGCCGGCGGAGCCAACAACGCCTTCACCGGCAACGACATGACCGGCTACACCGACTGGTTCCCGGCCGCGGCCCTGGAGGAGATGATCGCCATGGAGGCCGACCGGATGCAGGACGCCTCCTTCGATCCCCAGGTCCTGGAATCCGAGCGCGGGGTCATCGCCTCGGAGCGCCGCATGGGAGTCGAGAACGACAACGACTCCATCCTCAGCGAGAACGTCCAGGCCACCGCCATCATGGCCCACCCCTACCACTGGGACGTCATCGGCTGGATGAGCGACATCCTGGGCTGGCGGCGGGACGAGATCCTGGCCTACTACAAGACCTATTACGCGCCCAACAACGCCGTCCTGATCATCGTCGGGGACTTCGCCCCGGACAAGGCCTTGGAGCTGGTCCGTCGCTACTACGGCCCCATCCCCAAGGGCACGCCGCCGCCCGGCGTGATCACCCAGGAGCCGCCCCAGATGGGGACCAAGCGGGTGCTGATCCGCAAGGAAGCCCAGGCCCCCAGCTTCCAGATGGTCTGGCATGCGCCGGCCGCCTCCCATCCCGATTTCCCGCCGCTGGCCCTGTTGGAGAACGCCCTCCTCAACGGCAAGAGCAGCCGGCTCTACAAGAGGCTGGTCCGCGAGGAGCAGCTGGCCATCGCCGTCGGCGGCGGGGCCGACGAGACCATCGACCCGAAGCTCTTCACCGTGTTCGTCCAGCCCCGCCCGGACGCCGACCTGAGCCGCCTGGAGGCTGTGATCGAGGAGGAGCTGGCCAAGGTCAAGAGAGACGGCCTGACCGAGACCGAGCTCCAGAAGTCCCTGAACATGATCCGCAGCGGCTACTTCTTCGGCCTGCAATCGATCAACGGCAAAGCCGGCGCCCTGGGGCAGGCCGAGATCCTCTACGGCAGCTGGGAGAAGGCTTTCACCCGGATGGACGACTACGCGGCGGTCAAGCCGGAGCGCATCGCCGAGGCGGCCCGCAAGGTCTTCCAGGAGAACAACAAGACGGTCGGGACGCTCGTCCCGACGGGAGGTGAGAAGTGAAGACCCGGACGATCGCCGCCCTCATCCTGATCGCCCTGGCGGCCGCGCTGCCCGCCCAGGCCGCTTTCAAGCTGCCGGCTCCGGAGAAGATCCTCCTCAAGAACGGCATCACCGTCTACTACCTGCGGACGACCGAGACTCCCATCGTCAGCTTCCGCCTCATGCTTCGCGGAGCCGGCTCGGCCCAGGAACCGGCCGCCCTGGAAGGCATCGCCAGCCTGACGGCCGAGCTTCTTCAGAAGGGCACCGCGACGATGAGCGCCGACGGCGTGGCCGAGGCGGTCGACTTCATGGGGGCCCGCTTCGGCGTCAACGCCGGCGAAGAGATGGTCACGCTCAGCGCCGACAGCCTGAGCGAGCACTTCCCCCGCCTCCTGGCCATCGCCTCCGACTGCCTGACCGGGCCGGCTTTCTCGGCCGACGAGTTCCAAAAGGCCGTCAAGACCCGCCTTGACAGCCTCAAGGCCGTCAAGGACTCTCCCGGCGCGGCCGTGCGGTCCTACTTCGCCAAGGCCTATTACGGCTCCCACCCGCTGGGCCATCTCAGCAACGGCACGGAGGAGTCGCTGGCCAAGATGACCCTGGCCGACGTCCAGGCCTATTACAGGACCTATTACGGCCCGGCCATGGCCGTGGCCGCGGTGGTCGGGGACATCGATAAAGCCTCCCTGGTCAAGCTCCTGGCCGGCTCCCTGGGCGGCTGGAAGGGGGCGGCCAAGGTGCCGTCCTCAGCCCTGCCCCCGTTGCCGCGCCCCCAAGGCGTCAAGAGGCTGCTGGTGGACAAGCCCGACGCCACCCAGGCCTACTGGATCCTGGGCGCTCCCGGCTATGCCCTGGGCGACCCCATCACGCCCGCGGCGGCCGTCATGAACACCCTTTTCGGCGGCCGCTTCACCTCGTGGCTTTCGACCGAGCTGCGGATCAAGCGCGGCCTGACCTACGGCGCCTCCAGCTCTTTTGCCGCCTTCAGCTCCGGAGGGACCTTCATCGCCTCGTCCTACACCAAGAACGACAAGATCGGCGAGATGCTCGGCCTGGTCTTCGACCTGCTCAAGAAGGCCCGGGCCGAGGGCTTCGCGGCCGAGGAGGTCACGAGCTCCCGCAACTACATCCAGGGCCAATTCCCGCCGACCATCGAGACCAACGCCAGCAAGGCCGGGGCCTATGCCCGCCTGGCCTTCTTCGGCCTCGGCTTCGACTACTACGACCGCTACCTGGCCGGCGTCCAGGGGACCGATCCCAAGGCGGCCCAGGCCGCCGCGGCCAGGCTTCTGCCCTCGGAGGGATATGTCCTGGTCGTGGTCGGCAAGAAGGCCGAGATCAAGGCCCAGCTTGACAGATTCGGGACCTGGACGGAGAAAAAGATCAGCGACCCGGGATTCTGAGGCAGATTGAACCAACGGGGAGGCCGGCGCGCCTCTCCGTTCTTTCTTCCTCCATCTCCGCCAGAGAGCCATTCCGGGGGGAATCCGCGATCATCGAGCAACAAAGTGGCGGGCTAAATCGTCAGTAATAGTGATGAAGCCCCCATCCGGCGAAAAAGCCCCGCCATCACGTCCTCCGAAAGGCCTGAGCCGAAGGCGGATACGGTCATGACCCGGAAGCGCATGGCCCTATTTCCGGCGGCGGGCCTGCTGCTGGCGATCATCCTGCTAGGCGGATCGGCCTGGACCTGCGGGGAGCAAGCCGCGCTTCCCGGCGAACGCTGGACCAACGAGCGGCAGCCCCCGGACAAGGTCATGGACGCGATCGGCCTCAAGCCCGGCATGGTCGTCGGCGAAGTCGGCGCCGGCCAGGGCCGTTATACCGTCCATCTGGCCGCCCGGGTGGGGGCGGCGGGGCGCGTTTACGCCAACGACATCGACAAAGCCGATCTGGCCGTGCTCGCCAATCGCTGCCACCGGGACCGTCTAACCAACGTCACAACTATCGTCGGGCGCGTCGACGATCCGCTGTTTCCACAAAATAGCCTGGACCTGGCTTTCATGGTCCTGACCTATCATCACCTGGCCAAGCCCGTGGAGCTTCTCAAGAACCTGAAGTCCAGCCTGAAGCCGGGGGGGACGGTTGTGGTCATCGATCCGGACCCGGCCAAGGAGCCGGGCCGGCCGGCCTCCGAGTACACGCCCCGGGACAAAATCGAACGTGAAGCGGCCGCGGCCGGCTTCGAGATCGCCAGGATCGAGACGTTCCTTTCCCGGGACAGCATCTTCATCCTGAGAGTGAAGGATTATCTACGCCAAATAGAGCGAACCCAAGGGGAATGACGATGACAAATCGGAGGAGGATCTCCTGGATCGGCTGCCTTCTCGTCGCGGCCGCCCTGGGCGCGGCGTTCGAAGCTCAGGAGTCGATCGATCTCTCGCAGGCGGCTTCCGGAGCCGGGTGGACACGGGTCAACCGCAGCGCCACGGCCATCGTCGACGGCGCCCGCAAGGCGGTCCGGATCGACGAACGGCCCGGGAACGGGATGGCTTGGCTGGAAGCCTCCCGATTCACGGAAGGCACCATCGAGCTCGACATCCGGGGGAAAGACACACCCCAGCGAAGCTTCGTCGGCATCGCCTTCAACGGGACCGATGACGAGACCTGGGATGCGGTCTATTTCCGACCCTTCAATTTCAAGAGCCCCGACCCCGCCAGCGCCGGCCACTCGGTCCAGTACGTCTCCCATCCGGCGTTCACCTGGCAGAAGCTCCGGGCCGAGCGGCCCGATCAATTCGAAAAGCCCGTTCATCCAGCCCCCGACCCCAACGGCTGGTTCCATGCCCGCGTCGTCGTCACCGCCGCCCGCGTCCGCGTCTATGTCAACGGCGCGGCCGAGCCGTGTCTGGATGTCGAAAAGCTGGGCAACCGGGGCCCGGGCCGCGTCGGCCTCTTCCTGGGCAACAACTCAGGCGGCGATTTCGCCGATCTGAGAATAGCGCCAAGCCCCGCCTCCGGGCGTGAATGAAAGTTTGAACCCCGCTCCTCCTTTCCGTTATAGTAGGCGGCGAAGGAGAACCCCATGACCCGACATACCCGTCTTGTCATTCTCTTGGCCGCCTTGGCCGTCCTGGCCATCGGCGGGCCGACTTTCAGCCGTCCCCAGGACCGTCCCGCCTCCCCCGCCGTCTGCCCGACCTGCGGCGAGGAAGACCCCCGCCTGGAAGCCTGCACGGTCGTCATGGTCGGCCGCCTGGCTTCGACCGACGGCTCGGTCATGACCACCCACACCTGCGACTGCGGAAGCTGCGACTGGACTTTCCGCCGCATCCCGGCCGCCGATCACAAGCCCGGCGACGTGCGCCGGATCTACCACATCGGCCAATTCGACGCCATGTCCCCCGCCCTGGGCCTGAAGTGGGACCGGGTCGGCGACAACTACACCGGCCTGGACCTGCCCCAGCCGGCCCACACCTACGGCTACATCCACGGCGACTTCGGCTACATGAACGACAAGCAGGTCTCCATCGGCGAGTCGACCCTGGGCAACGTGCCGAAGATCGAGAACACCACGGCCGCCCCCAAGTTCGACATCACCATGCTGACGCTGGTCGCCATGGAGCGCGGCGGGACGGCCCGCGAGGCCATCCAGGTCATGGGCTCGCTGGCCGAGAAGTACGGCTACGGATTCACCGACTCCGGCGAGATGCTGGCCGTGGCCGATCCTAAGGAAGTCTGGCTGTTCGAGATCATGCCCGTCGGCCCGCTCTGGACGCCGACCAGCGGCAAGCCCGGCGCGGTCTGGTGCGCCCAGAGGATTCCCGACGACCACGTCTCGGTCTGCCCCAACGAGTCGCGCATCGGCGAGATCGACCTGTCGAACAAGGACATGTTCATGGCCTCGCCCAACGTCGTCTCCTTCGCCGTGGAGCAGAAGCTCTACAATCCGGCCAGCGGCAAGCCCTTCAGCTGGAAGCGGGCCTACTCGCCCAACGAGACGAGCGCCTCGGCCTCCGGCGGCTCGCGGGTCCGGATGTGGCGCTTCTACAACCTGGTCGCCCCCTCCCTGGCCCTCGGACCCGAGACGCCCAACATGGACTTCCCGGTCTCGGTCAAGCCCGACAAGAAGCTGGGCCTGAAGGACGTCATCGCGATCGTCCGCGATCGCTGCGAAGGCACGGTCTTCGACCCGGCCCGCGGCCTGCAGGGCGGGCCGTTCGGCAATCCCAACTTCCTGCCCTACGGCTTCACCCTGGACGGCCAGAAGTACAACACCTCCCGCATCATCAGCGTCAACCGGGCCGAGTACGTGACCGTCACCCAGGCCCGGGCCGGATACCCCGACCCCATCGGCGGCCTCGTCTGGCTGGCCTGGGGCCACCAGGACACCTCCTGCTTCATGCCCCTCTACAACGGCATGACCGAGATCCCGCGCGGCTTCGAGATCGGCGATCACTGGGAAGTCGACCGCGACTCGACCCGCTGGGCCTTCGACTACGCGGACTTCCATACCCAAGTCATCTACTCCGAGGCCATCAAGGACGTCCGGGCCGCCCAGGCCCGCTGGGAGACCACGGCCATCGACCGTACCCCGATCATCGACCAGAACGCCCTGGACCTCTACAAGAAGGACCCCGCGGCGGCGGCCAAGTACCTCAACGACTACTGCATGGACAACGCGGCCGCGGTCACGGCGGCCTGGTGGAAGCTGGGCGACGCGCTGCTGGTCAAGTTCAACAAGCTGTGGATGTACGACGCCAAGACCCGCAAGCGCAACCCCCTGATCTTCCCCGACTGGTACCTGCGCATGCTGGTCGAGCAGAACGGGCTGAAGCCCGTCGAGCCGAAGAAGTAAGGTCGACTTTCGCTGAGGGCCGTCGGCGCCCGCCGCCGGTCCTCAGCGCCGGTCCGAGAGCGTCTTCAAGAAGGCGACGATCGCGTCCTCTTCGGCCGGGGTCAATCCCAGCCGGCCCAGCTCGGATGTGTTGAGGTTGGCCGCCACCTCGGGCTTGGGCCAGCCGGCCGAGGCGACGTCCCGGGTGTTGTAGAACCGGACGATGTCCTTCAGGTCGGTGAAATAGCCGTTGTGCATATAGGCTTTGACCAAGGTCGGCGAGGGGCGAAGGTCCACGTTGCGCAGCGTCGGCGCCTTGTGCTTGCCCCTGTTCGCGAGGGCGTCGGCAGCGTACTGGGGCGTCTCGGCCAGGAAGCCGCCCAGCCCCAAATCGATCCATCGGGTCCCGTCCGGGTTGAATTCAGCCGGCATGGCATAGAACGGGTTCTTGGGATTCGCCGGCACTCCGACATTGTCGTAGCGGAAATCGGTGAAGACCGGGGGCTTGCCGTCGGCGGAAGCCAGGCTGTGGCAGGCCGCGCACATCGCCTTGCCGGCAAAAAGCTCCAGGCCGGTCAGCTCGACCGCGTCCAAGCCCAGGCCTTCGAAGGACTTCCGGCCCGCTGAGTCGATCGCGGCCGGATCCAGGCCTTTGGCCTTGGACTTCCGCCAAAAGCCGTCGAATCGGGAGGAGAAGGGATTGACTTCGGCCGAGCGCTCATAGGCGGCGATGGAGCGGCCGATCTGCTCGTAGATCCGATCGGGGCTCGCGGCCGGGGCCAGGGATCCGGCGCCCCAGACTTTCTCGAACAGCCCAGCGTAGGCCGAGGACCGGACCTTGGCGGCGAGCGCGGCGGCGCTCGGGAGGGCCTGCTCGAGCGGATTGAGGAAGGGCCCCATGGCCTGCTCGGCCAGGGGATCGTTCAGATGCTCCCCTGTCGCCCGGCCGTCCCAGAACATCCCGCCGACGTAATCACCGTTCGGCTCCCGCCGCAGGACCGGACTCCCGCCGGCATACGCGGACGCGGGCGGCTTGCGGTTGCCGAAGCGGCCCTTCTTGGCGCCCTCATAGACGCCGCCGGACCGATTGCTGCGGAGATCGGCTCCGGTCATCCCGACGGCCGGATCGTGGCAGGTGGCGCAGGACTGCCCTTCCGGATCGGATAGCCGGGCGTCGAAAAACAGCTTCTTGCCCAGCTCCTCCTTGGGCGTCAGGGGGACGGAAGATCCGGCTTGCCCGGCAAGCCACCCCCAGGCCCCCAGGACCGCCAGAAGCGAGACGATTCCGAAGACGGCTTTCCTCATAGCCCGATCTCCTTTGTTCTTTTTCCATTTCGCTGATCGAGACGATCAGAGCGATCTCATCATGGCCAATTCGGCGGCTCCCTGTCAAACCGGCCGAGATCCGGGTACAATAAGCGGCATGAAAAGGGATCGATCGGGCCCGGGTGCCCGTTTGGCATGGGTCGTCGGCGCTCTCCTCATGGCGGCCCAACCCGGCCAAGCCCACCAGCCCCGGCTGGTGGGCGACCGGCCGTCCGTGGAGGTCAAGAACCCCGAGATCTCGCAGGCCTTCTACGCCCGCTTGGCCGGAGGCCCGCAGTCCTACTCCATCCACAGCTCCGAGCCGTTCCATCTCTACCTGAATCTTCTGGTCGCCGACCAGCCGGGGAGCGATACGGACTATCGGGCCGTGGTCTATCGCGGCCGCGAAGCCCCGGACAACGTCCTGGCCCGGCTCGACGGCGGGGACGCGCCGTGGAGGAAGTTCTTCGAGCCGTTCGGCGGCGACCGCTACCTGCTGGGGCCCGAGCTGGAGCGGGACGTTCCGGCCGGGACCTACGTCGTCGTCGTCACAAGCCCCGACAACGCCGGCCGTTACGCCCTGGCGGTCGGGAAGAAAGAGAGCTTCCCGATCGGCGAGATCATCCGGACGATCGGCGTCCTGCCGCGATTGAAGAGCGAGTTCTTCGACAAATCCCCATTGACGGGCTTCCTCAACCTCTCCGGGGCGTTCCTCCTCCTCGTCGCTGCCGGAGCGGTCGGCCTGGGCTTCCTTTTTTTCTGATCCGGCGCCGCATCCGGCGCCAGCCCCGCCCCGACCGGCCGCCGCGATGAGCCGGACCCGATGATCCTCAGCGCCGGCCGCCGGACGGGCCCGCATTCCCCATCAAGACGTTCCTCCGCCTGGCCGGCCCTGTCGGCCGAGGCCCTACGTCTTGATCGTGGCCAGGATCGCCCGGACCGAGGCCGCTCGGTCGCTCTCAGGCTCCAAGGCCAGGAACCTCTCAAACCGGGGGACGGCTTGGGCGCCCGCGCCGCGGGCCAGATAGGCCTGTCCCAGCCGAAGCTGGGCGTCCGGCCAGTCCGGCTTGAGATCGGACGCCCGGCGTAGCCAGATGATGGCTTCCTCGTAGCTTTTTGCGGCGAAGCAGACCTCGCCGATGTTGTAGGCCAGGATCTCATCTTCGGGCATCTCCGCGGCAGCTTTCTTGAAGAGGTCGCCGGCCTCGGCCGGCCGCCCCTGCCCGATCCTCACCCTCCCGAGGCCGACGCAAGCCCTGGCCCTATCCTTGGGGCCCAGCTCCGGATCGGCGGCCGGGACGGCGAGAACGGCCTGATAATCCGTCTCGGCCTTCATCAAGTCGCTCAGCTCGAGACGGCAATCGGCCGCCGCGAGGCGGACGACGGTCAGCGTCGGATTCTTGGCTAGGACGGATTCGAAGCGAAAGAGGGCTCCGGCGTACTTGCGCTCTTGGAACAGCTGGTTGCCCTCGTTGAGCTCGGCCAGGGAGACGGGGTCGTCGATCAGCCCGGTCATGGCCGGGCCCGAGGTCCTCTTGAGCTCGATACGAACAAGCGCGTTCTTCTCGATCTGGCTGACGATGACGGACGTGCTGGCGATCTCGAATCCCGGGCCGAAGACGGTCAAGTACCATAGGCCGGTGCCGAGATTGGCGAAGGCGAAATCGCCTTTCTTTCCGGTCTTCCCTTTGAAGACCAGGCTCTTGTTCTGGGCGAAAGACAGCCTGACTTCGAAGCCGGCCAGCGGCTCGCCTTCGGAGTCGGTGACGCGGCCGCCGATGCGGGCGGTGCCGCTTCCCGATCGATAGCCGGGATCGGCCCGCTGCGCAGCCGCTAGCGAAGCCGAACCGGCCAGGATAAGAAGCCAGGCGGCGGCAAGCGCAACTCGATGAATCGTAGGGTTCCTCATGTCCGCTCCTTCTAACCCAGACTGCGTTGAGCCGTTCTCCCCTAGAAGAACGTTCGGGCGCCCGAAAAAGCGATAATCTTGCGGGACGCCCGGGATCGGCCCCTCTCCCGGCCAGAGCCGTTTGGGAGCTCGGCCCGGCCGCGAGGGGCCGCGGAGGAAGCCGGGGGTGCCGCTGGACTTATTCCTTAAACTCGCCGCTCCAGCGCAGGATCTTGTAGTCCGGATCGAGGAGGATCTTCTCCGGCTCGTAGGGAAGCCGGAAGGAGAAGGTCGTCTCCTTATCCGCGATCTCGATCCGGCAGACGTCCCGGATGCCTCCCGATGCAGCCGCGATCTCCGCCGTGACCCGGTAGACCTCCCGCCTCTGGAACACCCGCCCCATGACCAGCCACCCCCCGTCCGCTCTCTCGACGGAATATTCCAGAGCGAGCTCCGGCGCCCCCGAGCGGAAGAACCACTGCTTGAAGAACCATTTCAGATCGCGCCCGGCAGGCGG
>CAZKXI010000017.1:42717-46921 GCA_964556755.1 uncultured Eubacteriales bacterium | reverse complement strand
GGGGGATCGGTCCAGAAGGCGGCCAAAAGGGCGACGCCCGCGCTCCAGATGACGGCATAGACGGCCAGCCGCCGGCGCAGCCAGCCAGGCTGGACGCGCTCGAGGGTGGAGAAATTCGCCTTGATGCCCCGGGAATAGGCCCGCAGACAACGAATGATCGCGGCAACATAGGCGATCGTCTGCACGGTCGACAAAGCCAGGACGAATCGCCAGGGAGTCCGGACGGCCGTCTCGAAAAGGCCGGACGGGGCAGAACCGCCCATCTGCCATGATAGGTAGCCCGCGTTTGCGACCAACCCGATGGCAAAGGGGATCGCATGCAGGATGTCGACGGGCCTGAGGGGCTGCTTCCGTCAACCGCGGACCCGGGCCAAAATCCAGATCTTGACCCGGCCGGCGGAAGCGGCGAGCTTCAGCTTGGGCGCCTTGAGGGTGAAGGAAGGCGCGGTCACCACGGCGTTGATGAACACATCCGGTCCCTCCTGCCGCTCGAAAGCGATCTCACAGGGCTCGGTCCTCTTGGCCGCCTCCGGGTCTTTGAGGATCAAGTGGTAGAGCTTCTCGACCCGAAAGGACGGGGACCGGATCTCCAGGCTGACGTCGTCGAAGGCCAGGGTTCCGGCGCCATCGGGACAGACCGTGGTGAGCCCCAGGCGGAAGCTCTTCTTCCCGGCGATCAAGGATTCCGCGAACTGGCCGACCTCCTTCAGGCTTATGGCGAAGGTCGTCCCCTGGCCGCCCGAAGCGGCCTTGAAAGCGGCCGTACGCTCGGCCATGGCCTGATCCGCCTTGGCCTTGAGGGCCTTCAGACCGTAGACGTCCTGGAACCGCCGGGCGGCCCCGGCCCGGTCGTCCTGGGTCAGGGGGATGCGCCGGGCCAGCTCGTCGTCAAGCCGCCTGGCTTCCTTGGCGAACGGGGCTTGCCAGCCGGGGAAGAGCCTCTGCAGGAGCAGGGCCTGGAAGCTGCCGTAAGTGTAACACTTGCCCTTGGCGTCGAAGAAGTCGGCGGCCGAGGCCTTGACCCGGTCGGAATAGCTCTTCAGGAGGCCATCGATATCCTTGAAGCCGCCATAGTGAGGATCCTCGGCCGTGGTCAGGCCGGGCCGGAATCCCTCCCGCAGGGCCTCCAGGGTTTTGATCTCGGAGTAGACCGCCGTGCCTTCTCGGACGTCGTCGCTCGACTCCTCCAGGGCCTGCTGGGCCGTCATGCTCTGGCGCTTGAGATCGCGGGCCAGGAGAAAGTCCTTGATGGCCCGGCGGGCTCTGTCCGGATCGGTCTCATGGAAAGCGGCATCTAGGGCCAGGCCTTCCACGGCCGAGTAGAGGGCATAGTGCGCGTCGGCATTATATAAAAGGTTGCCGTAGGCGAACTGGACGGCGTCATCCTGGAAGAGGTGGAACAGCTCATGGACGAGGATGATGACCGTCCTCTCGGATCGGAAAGGCTCCTTGCCGGCCGAGGGATCATCCGCGATCTTGCGGAATTTCATATCCACGATCCTGACGGGCCGCCCGCCCACATCCCCCAGGGCCCCGATTCCGCCGCCGCAGGAGAGAGGTTGGCGGACTTCCAAGCCGCTCATCCGGCTCCGGTCGATGTAAACGTCACGCCCGCCGGCGGAGACCCCGGCCAGGCGCTCGAATCCCTGGGGCGGACGGGGATGTCCGACCAGGACCTTGAGCCCGTTCTCGAAGTCGAAGAGGAAGGGATGCTGGCGATAGTTCGCCCAGCCGGTCCAGACCTTGTCGGCAACCGCGTCCAGGACGCGGTAGGTCTCGTCCAGCCGCTTCAGCTCGACGAGGACGGCCGGGGGAAGCGCGAAAGGCGGCCGGGCGGTCTCGGAGGGACGACCGGAAGGCCCCGCTTCGGTTTCCTTGCGGACCCCGGCCGGCAAGTCGTACGTCCCGGCGGGCGACTCGGCCGTTTCGAGCTTGACGACCTTGACCGCGTATTTCATGACCGGGGCGATCGGGCCTTCGATCGTCTCCTCGCGCTCCAGGGGCGCCCGGCCGACCTTCTCCAGGAGGCCGACGATCTCGGAGCGCCGCGAATCGCCTCGCAGCGATCCGATCATGGCCTTGAGAAGCTCCGCCCCGCCGGGAGTCGAGGCCGGCGCGGCCCAGAGGTCGACGGTGATCTCGCCGACATCGGAAGTACCTCGGCCGACGAAGTGATCACAGGCGACGCCGGCGATCGTTCGGGCGCCGCCCGCGGGCTCGATCCTCCAATCGACGGGACCCATCCCAAAATCGTACCCCGCGGTGTGGATGTCCTCGACGGCGGGCTTGGCCGGTTGGATCTTCTCCTCCGAGTAGGTCGCCGCCCTCTGATCCACCCCCCAGATCAGGCCCAGGTCTCGCCGGGTTATGAAGAGAATGCCGGCGGACTTGGCCATCATCTTGTCGGTCGCGACCCAATACTCCAGGCTCGTCGTCCGATCGGATCCCCGATAGGACATGACCGTCTGAACGACCGCATGGACATCGGCGGCGCGGCACGGGGAAGGCGCCAGAATCGCCGCCAAGATCAAAACGCCGGCGAAAGAATATCTCTTGCTCACATCGGTCTCCTTGGTTCGGGTCCCTCGGCCAGATTATTCCCGGACTCGGGCATTGTCAAGAAAAGGGCCTGGCGTCTCAAGGAAGACGCCGCTAAACATAAGATAATAAAATATTTAAACATCAATTAGCCATAATATTAATTATTTTAATATCTATATTGACTTTTTCAATTATAATACGTATATATATAATGAAAATGAATTAAGGATATGCAAATGACCCAAGAATGGCTGGAACTCACCAAGCTAACCAGGGGGGACTCCTTCACCATCGAGAAGGTGAAGATGGTCGATAAAGATATATCTATAGAGGGAAGCTTCAGGCTGCCTCCCCTGGCCCTTCTCACGGCCGAGGACCAGCTTTTCGTCATGGCCTTCGTCCGCTGCCACGGCTCGATCAAGGAGATGGAGGCTATCTTCGGCATCAGCTACCCGACCGTCAAAAACCGTTTGAACTCCATCTCGGAGCGCCTCCCCATCCTGGACGTCAATCCGCCCTCCCCCGCCCGGGACGTCCTGGATCAGCTCGACAAGGGCGAGATCTCGACCGAGGAAGCCCTCAAGCGGCTGAAAGGATAGACCATGCTGCCCTTCTTCGTCCGCCTCAAGGTCCAACAGCCCGGCAAGCGCCGCGTCCGGCTCTGGTTCCCGGTCATCATCATCTGGATCCTGCTGGCCGCCCTGCTGATCATCCTGCTGCCCTTCCTCCTGCTGGGCGCCCTGTTCTCCCTGGGGCGCGGCCCGGGCTTTCGGCTCCTTCTTGTCTATCCCCTGCTCGCCGCGGTCCTCTGGAACCTGGGCGGGCTGACCATCGACGTCGATCAGAGAAAGAGCGCGCTTCTCATCGACTTCATCTGAACCGAATCAAAGGAGAGAACCATGAACGAAGAACGACGCAAGATCCTGGACATGCTGGCCCAAGGCAAGATCACGGTCGAGGAGGCGGAGAAGCTCCTGGCCGTGATCGGCGATCCAAACGGCGATCCCGCTCCGGCCTCGGCCGAGGGCGGCCGCCGGACCTGGAGATACCTCCGTGTTCAGGTCGACCCCGGGCCGAACAGCGAGAGCGGCGACCGGGTCAACATCCGAGTGCCTTTCAAGCTTATCCGGGCCGGCCTCAAGTTCGCCGCTTTCATCCCCCGCGACGCCCACGACAAGGTCAACCGGGCCTTCAAGGACAAGGGCCTGGACGTCGACCTGGCCAAGATCTCGCCGCAGGATCTGGAGGACCTGGTCGCCAATCTGGACGACATGACCGTCGAGGTGGACGGCAAGGACAAGGTCCGCATCTTCTGCGAGTGAGCCGTGCGCGCCCTCGTCCTCTGGCTCATCGGCATCCTGGTCCTCCTCCTGGCCTGGTGAGGAGGAGGACCTTCTCCCCGAGCGGCGACTCAGCCGATGATCTTGAACTCGTGGAACTGGACGCCGCGGACCTTGTCCAGCAGGAACAGGCGATCGCCCCGGATGAAGACGGCGTCGACGAAAGTCTTGACGGGAATCGAGCCGAGAAGCGCTCCATCCGGCCCGTAGACTTCCAGCTTGTAGGCGTCGGTCGTCCGCAGGTCGACGGCCCCCGTGGCCTTCTGGCTGCCCGAGACGATGCCGTTGTCGTTGGACATCGAAGCCTGAATGGAGACCCGCTC
>CAZKXI010000017.1:0-42617 GCA_964556755.1 uncultured Eubacteriales bacterium | reverse complement strand
TGCCCGAGACGATGCCGTTGTCGTTGGACATCGAAGCCTGAATGGAGACCCGCTCGCTCTCCTTCAGCTGCCGAGCGAGGGTGGCGACCCACAGCCGGCCCTTGCCGTCCACCGCGGCCCCGCTGGCGCAGCGGGACATATCGGGCATGCGGAAGGTCACAGCCTGCCCGCCGCCGCGGTTCTCCGACTTCATCTCGCCCTTGCCCTTGATCTCCATGGAGTACCCGAGCGCCCGATCGGCCCGCCACAGCAGCTTGCCGGCCGGGGAGTACCTCTCGATCCGATTCTGGTAGGGAAAGACGGCGTAGATCCCGCCTTGGCCGTCCGGCGCGGTGATGACCTGGTTGGCCGTGCGGTCGACGAGAAAATCGCCGTAGACCGCCGGCGCGCCGAACTCCCGCAGCGTCCGGCCTTCGACGTCCAGAGCCTTCAACAAGGGGGCCGGGGCGGCGTCTTGAGGGCCTCCGACCTGGATGCTGACCATTCCCCCGCCCATGCCCGCGGCCATGACGAATCCGCCGCCCGGCAGGACCAACGCGTCCCCCGCCGCCCCCTCCGTCAGCTTGATGGTCCGGCCCAGCTTGCCGTCAGGGCCGATCTCCTGAATGCGGGCGGCCTGTCTCTCGCCGACGAAGAGAGCGCCTTTGGGGCCAAGGCCGATCGAGCTGGGCATGAAGAACTCGCCCGGACCCTGTCCCTTCCGGCCGATCGTCTTGAGATACCTGCCTTCGGGGCTGAAGACTTGGACCCGGTGGTTGCCGGAGTCGAGGACATAGAGGCGGCCCTGGTCGTCGATGGCCAGGCCCGAGGGCATATGAAAGGCGATGGCCTCATCGTCCGAGTCCACGTCCCCCAAGACCCGCACGGGCTGCAGGGCCACGGCCGGCGTCTTGCCCCACTTCCCCGGCCCGGTGTTGTGGACGACGGCCGCGCCGTCGGGAAGATCGAGCTTCTGGCCGACAGGCGCCGCCATAGCGGCCGCTGCGAGCAGGGTCCATCCGGTCCAAAAGAGCGCTTTTTTCATGGCAGCCTCCAAGTCCCTCAAACGCCGATTTGCGGCCGATCGTTTCCTCTCCGATGAACGAGGCGGCCCGGCCGCGCCCGGATGTTAAGCCGCACCCCATCCCGCGTCAAGGGGATTCGACTCTCCCGTTGCATGGCCGCAGATCGCGAGGCAGCCGGCGGCTTTGCCGTCCAAGCCCCGGCTCCGAGGGCCGGACCGTCGGCCGATTGCTTTTTGTCCGGGCTTGGGATAAGTAAGGGCTATTCCGCGCCAGGAGGTCGATCATCGTGAAGCGAAGAGAAGCCCTTAGATCCGGGTTGGGAGCGGCGGCGGCTCTATCACTGGCCGGGCCGGGGCGGGCCGCGGCGTCCTTGGGCGCCCGCACGGCGGCCGAGGGAACGGCACCCCGCTCCTCCGCCCCCGGCAAGTTCAAGCTCCATTACGCACCCTCCTTCGGCCAGTTCAAAGCCCACGCCGGCGACGATCTGAAGGCCCAGATCCAGTTCTGCGCCGACGAGGGATTCACGGCCATGTTCGACAACGGCCTGATGGGCCGACCGGCGGCCGACCAGGAGATGATCGCCGGCGAGCTGGCCAAGCGGGGCATGGCCCTGGGCCCCTTCGTCCTCTACGCCGACTTTGCCAAGGAGAGCTTCGTCCTCCGCAATAGCGAGATCAAGGAGCTGCTGGCCCGGCTGATGGGCCAAGGCATCGAGGTCATGAAGCGGACCGGCTGCCGCCAGGCCCTGGTCGTGCCCGGGCGATACAACCAGAACCTGTTCTGGGACTACCAGACGGCCAACGTCATCGACAACCTGCGCGACTGCGCCGCGATCGCCGCCCCGGCCGGGCTGGTCCTGGTCCTGGAGCCTCTCAACCGGCGCGACCACCCCGGGCTGTTCCTCAGCGGCATGCCCCAGGCCTATGCCCTCTGCCGGGCCGTCGCCAGCCCCTCGGTCAAGATCCTGGACGACATGTACCATCAGCAGATCAGCGAAGGCAACCTCCTGCCGCACATCGACGCCTGCTGGGACGAGATCGCCGCCTTCCACATCGGCGACAACCCGGGCCGCAAGGAGCCGACCACCGGCGAGATCAACTACAAGAACGTATTCCGCCACCTTCACGAGAAGGGCTTCCGGGGCGTCCTGGGCATGGAGCACGGCGCCCGGGCCAAGGGCAAGGAAGGCGAGCGGGCCGTCATCGAGGCCTACCGCGCCTGCGACGGCTTTTAATCCCCCCCAAGGAGCACTCATGACCACCCGACGCGAATTCATCAAGACGACGGCGGCCGCGGGACTGGCGGCGGCCATCCCCGGCAACCTCGGCCTCTTCGCCCAGGGCTCGGACACCATCCGGATCGGGGTCATCGGCTGCGGCGGCCGCGGCACCGGAGCGGCCATCAACGCCATGGACGCGGCCCCCGGAGTGGAGGTCGTGGCCCTCTTCGATCCCTTTCAGGACCGCATCGATTCCTGCTTGAAGAAGCTGCGGGAGAAGCACGCCGACAAGGTCAAGGTCGCCCCCGAGACCTGCTTCACGGGGCTGGAGGGCTACAAGGGCCTGCTGGCCCTGCCCCAGGTCAACCACATCGTCACGGCCGCCCCGCCCGGCTTCCGGCCCGCCCATCTCAAGGCCGTCATCGAGGCGGGCAAGAACGTCTTCATGGAGAAGCCCGTCGCCGTCGACCCGGCCGGGATCCGGACCATCCTGGCCGCGTCCGACCTGGCCCGCCAGAAGGGCCTGGCCATCGTGGCCGGCACCCAGCGGCGCCACCAGAAGCGCTACCTGGAGCTGATGAAGCGGATCCAGGACGGCCAGATCGGGGCGATCGTCGGCGCCCAGTGCTATTGGAACCAGGGCGACCTGTGGGTCATCAAGAAGGAGCCGGCCATGTCCGAGATGGAATGGCACTGCCGCAACTGGCTCTACTTCTCCTGGACCTCGGGCGACCACATCGTCGAGCAGCATGTCCACAACATCGACGTGGTCAACTGGGCCGTGGGCGCGCCGCCCAAGTCGGCCATGGGCATGGGCGGCCGCCAAGTCCGGGTTGAGCCCGAATACGGCAACATCTTCGACCACTTCGCCGTCGAGTTCGAGTACCCTGAGGGCGTCCGGGTCGCCAGCTATTGCCGCCAGATCAAGGGCTGCGCCGACCGGGTCGAGGAGAAGATCATCGGGACCAAGGGCGTGGCCTTCGGCTACGGCGAGATCAAGGGCGACCGCCCCTGGAAGTTCGAGGGCGAGGAGCGCAACCCCTACGAGCAGGAGCACGCCGACCTGATCGAAAGCATCCGGGCCGGAAAGCCCCTCAACGAGGGCCGCCAAGTCGCCGAGAGCACGCTATGCGCCATCATGGGCCGCATGAGCGCCTACACCGGCCGGGCCATCTCCTGGGACTGGGCCCTGAACGCCTCCCGGCTGGACCTGACGCCCAAGGTCATGGCCTTCGGGCCCAACCCGGTGGATCCGCCGGCCGTCCCCGGCGTGACGCCTCTTATCTGATAGACGCTTGAAAAGGAGCTTGCCATGAAGAAATCATCGCTCATTTGTCTCCTCGGACTCATCGTCCTGTTGGCCGCCTGCGGCGGCAAGGACAAGCCGGCCGCCGACCAGGCCGCCGCGCCCCAGGCCTCGGCCGCTGCGACCGCTCCCGCCGGCGACGACGAAGGCGTCCTGATCGCCAAGGAGATTCTCGGCCTCTTCGACGAGGCCGTGGCCGAGGCCGCCGTCCTGACCAAGGACAAGCCCGAGGCCGCCGTCCTCAAGCCCCAGCTGGACGCGCTCTACGAGACGTACGCGGCCAAGATGGCGGCGATCAACCCCCGCTTCCTGGCCCTGCGGGACAAGGACATCCGGCTCTTCGGCGCGGCCAACGGCTATCTCGGCGAGAACCGCGGCAAGCATGTCTTCGCCAAGGACAATACCCTCAAGGACGCCTTCCTGTACTACAACCTCGAGAAGGGCGAGAAGGAGATCGTCGACTTCCTGTCCTCGAAGCTGCCGGACCTGATCGACATCGCCGTCAAGATGCCGTAAGTGAAGAAAGGGAGGATGTCATGAACCGTCCCCGCCCCATGCGCCGCCGCGAGTTCCTGCGGCGAGTCCCCCTGGCCGCGGCCGGCGCCGCCGCTTTCCCCGCCATCATCAAGGGCTCGGCCCTGGGCCTGAACGGGGCCTTCCCGCCCAGCGAACGGATCGTCATGGCCGGCATCGGCTTCGGCATGCAGGGCGGCTCCAATATGAAGGGGATCATGGAGCAGGACGGCGTGCAGTACGTGGCCGTCTGCGACCTGGACGACGCCCACCTGGCCGAGGGCAAGTCCATCGTCGACGGCAAGTACGGCAACCGGGACTGCGCGACTTACAAGGACTTCCGCAAGCTCTTCGCCCGAGGCGACTTGGACGCCGTCTCCATCGCCGTCCCCGACCACTGGCACGCCATCCTCTCGATCTCGGCCCTGCGGGCGGGGCTGGATGTCTACGGCGAGAAGCCCATCACCCACACCCTGCGCGAAGGCCGGGCCCTCTGCGACGCCGTCCAGCGCTACGGCCGCGTCTGGCAGACCGGCTCCTGGCAGCGCTCGGTCGACAACTTCCACCGGGCCTGCGAGCTGGTCCGCAACGGGCGCCTGGGGAAGATCCTGCGGGTCGAAGTGGGGCTCCCCGCCGGCCACTACGACTTCGCCCGCACCTTCGGCCAGGAGACCATCGAGCCGCCGCCGGCCGGCTTCGACTACGAGACCTGGCTCGGCCCGGCGCCCTGGGCCCCCTACTGCAAGGCCCGCGTCCACATGAACTGGCGCTGGAACATGAGCTACGGCGGCGGGCAGCTGATGGACTGGATCGGCCACCACCTGGACATCGCCCATTGGGGGCTGGGATACGACGGGACCGGCCCGGTCAGGATCAAGGGCACGGGAGACTTCCCGACGACGGGCATCTATAACAGCGCGACCCGCTACTGGGCGGAGGCGATCTACGCCGACGGCACGCCGATCATCCTGGCCGGAGGCTACCCCGAGATCCAGAGCGGGACCAAGTGGATCGGAGAGCGCGGCTGGATCTGGGTCGACCGCGGCGGCTTCGAGGCCCAACCGGCCTCCCTGGTCCAGGAGACGGTCGGACCCAACGAGATCCGACTGACCCGCAGCCGCGACCACTATCGCAATTTCGTCGAGTGCATCCGCAGCCGGGCCGCGACCATCGCCCCGGCCGAGACCGCCCATCGATCCGCTTCGGTCGGCCACCTGGCCGTCGCCGCCATCGAGACGGGCCGGACGCTGCGCTGGGATCCGGCCAACGAGACCGTCCTGGGCGACCCCGACGCGGACAGGCTCCTCAGCCTGCCCTACCGAAAGCCCTGGCAGCTGCCCGCCTGAGACAGGAGGTCCCATGCGCCGCTCCAACCGCCTTCCCTTCGCCGCCGCGGCCTTCGCGGCCATCCTCCTGGCTCTCGCCGCGGGCCCGGCCCCGGCCCGGGCCGGCCAAGCCGGGGAATCCCTGGACGAGATCCTCAAGAAGGTCGCCGTCTATGACGGCGGCATCCATTCCGAAGCCGTCTGGAAGCTGAATGACATCGTCCGGGCGTCCAAGGACATGGAGTCCAGCCGGGCCGTCTGCGAAGGCCGCCTCCTGGACTTCTTGGCGGTCGGCAAGGCGACCCCGGCGGCCAAGTCCGTGGTCGCCCGGCACCTGCGGATGATCGCCGGTCCGAAGGCCGTGCCCGCTCTCCAGGCCCTGCTGCTCGATCCCGGCACGACCGACGCGGCCCTCTACGCCCTGGACGGCATCCCCGGGCCGGCCGCCGACGAGGCCTTCCTGCAGGCCCTGTCGCGGGCGCCGAGAGCCGTCAAGCCCGCCCTGATCGCCGTGCTGGGCGACCGCAAGGCGGCCGCCGCCGTCGGCCCGCTGGCCAAGCTGGCCTCGGACCGGACGGGCGAATTCCCGGCCCAGGCCGCCACGGCCTTGGGCGCCATCGGCAGCGCCGAAGCGGCCAACGCCCTGCTTGCGTCCTTCTCCGGCGCCCGCGCCGATGTCCGGCCGGCCTTCGCCTCCGCCTTCCTTCGCTGCGCCGAAGGCTTGAGGTCGGCGGGCGGAGACCGAGCCGCTGCGCCCCTCTACGACAGGATCCTGGCCGAGACATCCCTGCCGGCGACTCTGCGGGAAGGGGCCATGATCGGCAAGCTCGGCGTATCCGGCGACAAGGCTCCGGGCCTCCTCCTGGAGGGGCTGAAGGGCTCCGATCCCGCCGTTCAGGCGGCGGCCGTGGCCTCGCTGCGGAAGATCATCAAGCCCGAATCCATCGACGCGGTCTGCGCTCTCCTGCCCGGGCGCCCGGAGCCCATCCAGATCCAGATCCTGTCGGCCTTGTCCGGCTACCCCAAGGCCAAGATTCTGCCGACGGTCCTGCAGGCGGCCCGCGGCGATTCGGCGCCCGTGCGCCTGGCGGCCTTCAAGGCCCTGGAAGCCGTCGGTGACGCCTCCGTCGCGGGCTTCCTGGCCGAGGCCGCGGCCAAGGCCAAGGGAGCCGAGCAGGCGGCGGCCCGGACCGCTCTGGAGAGCCTCAAAGGCCGCGAGGCCGACGAGGCCGTGCTGGCGCTGCTGGGCGGCGCATCGTCCCCGGCCGTTCAAGCCGAAGCCCTGCGGGCCGTCGGCGGCCGCCAGCTCTATGCGGCCAAGAGCGCCGTCGCGCCGTTCCTGTCCTCCGATTCGCCCGAGATGCGGATCCTGGCGGCCCGGACGCTGCGGACCATCGGCACCCCTTCCGACATCCCGGCCCTGCTGGACGTTCTGCTGAAGGCCGAGGGCGAAGCCGAGATCGGGGAGGCGGCCGCGGCGGCCGCCGCTCTGGCCGCCAAGATCGCCAATCCGGACGGCCGGGCCGCGGCCGTGATCGCCCGCCTGGCCGGAGCCAAGAGCCCTGCGGAGAAAGGCAAGCTCCTTGATCTAGCCGGACGGATCGGCGACGACAGCGCCCTGCCCGCCGTCCGGGCCGGGCTGGCCGATGCGGACGCCGGCGTCGTCGACGCGGCCGTCCGCTCCCTGGCGGCCTGGCCGACGGCATCGGCCCGGCACGATGCCCTGGCTCTGGCCCGATCGTCCCGGGACGAGACCCATCGCCTGCTGGCCCTGCAGGGATTCATCCGCATGACCGCAGGCGAGAAATACGCTCCGGCCGGGGAAGCCGTCGCCTCCCTCCAGACCGCGGCCGGATTGGCGGCCAGGCCCGAGGAAAAGAAGCTGGTCCTGGCCGCCCTGACGGGCTTCCCTTGCCCTGCCGGCCTGGCCTTGGCCGAATCGTTGGGGGCCGATGCCGCCCTCCAGGCGGAAGCCAAGGCCGCGGCGGCCAAGATCCGAGAGCGCCTGGCCAAGAGATAGCCTCGTCCGCGACCTTTCTCGACTTGACCCGAGTCAAGGCGCCGGGGTAAAGTCCGGGTACACTGACCGTTCGCCCCCGGAAAGGAGACGGCCATGGGCCAGAGCGTCGCGGAAAAAGCGGGAAAGCAAGAGGCTCTTAAAGGCATCATCAAGCAGCTGCACGCCGGAGCTCCGGCCGAGAGGCTGCGGCGGACATTCGCCGGCCTGATCAAGGACACCTCGCCCGAAGAGATCGCCGACATGGAGAATGCCCTCATCGACGAGGGCTTCCCCGTCGAGGAAGTCCAGCGCCTGTGCGACGTGCACGCCCAGGTCTTCGACAAAGCCCTCAAGAAGGCCGGCAAGCCCGGGAAGATCCCGGGACACCCCATCCACACCTTCATCCAGGAAAATAAAGCCGCCAAGGCTCTATTGAGAGAGCTGAAGCGGGCGGCCAAGCCGCTTCGCGCCGGCAGAGCCGAAGCTCCGGCCGTCGACCGCTTCGCGGCCGTATTCACCCGCTTCCGCGAGATCGAGAAGCATTATGCCCGCAAGGAGAATCAGCTCTTCCCGGCCCTGGAGGCCAAGCGCTTCACCGGCCCGACCAAGGTCATGTGGGGCAAGCACGACGAGATCCGCGAGAAGCTTCGGGGCATCGCGGCCGCGCTGGACTCCGGCGACCAAGCCGCCGCGGGGGCGGCCGTCAAGCCTTTGGCCGGGGCGGTCAAGCGCCTCATCTTTCTGGAGGAGAGGATTCTCTACCCCACCTCCGCCCGCAAGCTGGACGCGGCCGAGTGGGCCAGGATCCAGCGGGGCGAGTCCGAGATCGGCTACGCTTGGGTCAAGCCCTCCGCGCTCTGGGACGCCGGGTTGGCGGCGAGGGGCTCGGCCGCCGCCCCGGCCGCTGCCGAATCCGCCCCTGATTCCGCCCTGCCCCTTTCACAGGGCCGGCTGACGCCCGGGCAGGTGGACCTGCTTCTCAAGCACCTGCCCGTCGACATCACCTTCGTTGACGAGAACGGCCGCGTCCGCTACTACTCCGACACGCCGGAGCGGATCTTCCCGCGCAGCCCGGAGGTCATCGGCCGAGCCGTCCAGAACTGCCACCCCCCCAAGAGCGTTCATATCGTCAACGCCATCGTGGAAGCCTTTAAAGCCAAGACCCGGGACAAGGCCGAGTTCTGGATTGAAAAGGGAGGGCGCTTCATCCTGATCCGGTACTTTCCCGTCTATGACGCCGCGGGCGCCTATCGCGGCGTGCTGGAGGTGTCCCAGGACGCCACCGAGATACGGACCCTGCAAGGGGAGCGCCGGCTCCTGGATTGGACCGAGACGGACAAGGCCTGAAGATGGAAGCCGGCCCGAAGACCTCCCGTCCGGGGCGTCCTTCCCGCCGCGGCCGGGTTCTGCTCGCGGCTCTAGCCCTCGCCGCGGCGGGCCTGGCCGCCTTCACCTTCCTCTATGCGCGGGGCGGCTCCTACTTGAGCGACGATCCCTCGGCCTGCGCCAACTGCCACATCATGCGCGGCCACTTCGACGACTGGAACCGGGCCTCGCACCGCGCCGTCGCCGTGTGCAACGATTGCCACGTGCCGAAGGGCTTTATCGGCCACTGGGCGATCAAGGGCCTCGACGGGTTCAAGCACAGCTACGCCTTCACCACCGGCTTCTTCGAGGAGCCCATCCGGATCACCGACTTCGACCGCGGCATCGTCCTGGCCAACTGCCGGCGCTGTCACGCCGACCTGACGGCCATGATGACCGCCTCCCCCGGCGGCGAAAGGACCGACTGCCTGCGCTGCCACCGCGGGGCCGGGCATTGAGAGAACGCTTCGTTCAGGAGAGATGAACATGACCGAATCCCCCTCCAAGCGTGGAATCGGATACTACGGGCTGGCGGCCCTCGTCCTGGCTTTCGCCGCCGCGGTCGTCTTCCTCCTCTATCTCAATATCCGGCAGAGGAAGGCCGAGGCTCTGGCCTACCCCTTAAAGGTCGCCGAGATCAAGGACGGCGAGCTCGATCCGGTTGCCTGGGGCAAGAACTTCCCCCTGGAGTACGATTCCTTCAAGAGGACGGCCGAGAGCTACGGGCCGACCGCCTACGGCGGATCGGATCCCTATGACAAGCTGGTCCGCTATCCGGCCCTCAAGACGCTCTGGGCCGGCTACGCCTTCAGCGTCGAGTACAAGGAGGAGCGGGGCCACGCCTACGCCCTGGCCGATCAAAAGGCGACCCTCCGGGTCAAGAATTTCTCCCAGCCCGGGGCCTGCGCCAACTGCCACGCGGCCGAAGCGCCCTCGCTGATCCGGGAGCTGGGCTGGGAGGCCTTCAATAAGACGCCCTACAACGACTTGGCGCCGCGCCTGCATGGCGGATCGACCTGCGCCGACTGCCACGATCCAAAGACCATGGAGCTGCGGATCACCCGGCCCGCCTTCAAGAACGCCATGGCGGCGGCCGGAGTGGACCTGGCCAAGGCCACCCGCCAGGAGATGCGAGCCTACGTCTGCGGCCAATGCCACGTCGAGTACTACTTCAAGGGCGCCGGCAAGGAGCTGACGTTCCCCTGGAGCAAGGGCCGGACCGTCGAGGGCATCGAGTCCGTCTACGAGGCCAACGGCCACGTCGACTGGACCCATCCCCAGACGGGGGCCAAGATGCTCAAGATGCAGCATCCCGAGTTCGAGGTCTGGGGCACGGGCATCCACGCCCGCTCGGGCGTCGCTTGCGCCGACTGCCATATGCCGTATGTCCGCAACGGATCCGTCAAGGTCTCGGACCACTGGGTCCGCAGTCCCCTGGTCAACATCCGGGCCGCCTGCGGCGCCTGCCACCCCTGGCCCGAGGAGGAGATGAGGTCGCGGGTCGTCGAGATCCAGGGCAAGACGGCCGAGCTCCTGCGGGCCGCGGAGACGGCTCTGCTCTCGGCCACGGAAGCCCTCGCCTCCGCCAAGGGAAGGGGCGCCCCCGATGCGGCCTTGGAGGAGGCCCGCGGCCTGATCCGCCGGTCTCAGATGCGCTGGGATCTCATCTTCTCGGAGAACAGCACCGGATTCCACAGCCCGCAGGAAGCGGCCCGCGTGCTGGCCGGGGCGATCGATCTGGCCCGCCAGGCGGAGATCAAGGCCCGCGGGATCAAGCTTTAGCGCGCGACGGCCGTCAGCGGACGAAGAGGAAGAAGAGCAGGGCGAAGGCGGCCGCCAGGACCAGGGCGTGGAACTTCTCGCCCCAAGCGGCCTTGCCGAACAGCGGCGTCGTTTCCGTGCACTTGGGATAGGCCTTCAGGCGGGGGAAGAAGCGGCGGGTGGCCGCCTTATAGTCGTCGTAGGACTTGCCGAACTTGCCGGACAGGAAGCGCTCCTCGTAGGGGATGATGACGGAGTACATCAGCCCGAACTCGAGGAAGAAGGCCAGCCAGCCGTACCACTCGTTGAAGGCCAGGACGCAGCCGACGCCGACGATGAAGTTGCCGATGTAGAGGGGGTTGCGGACGCGGGCGAAGGGGCCCGAGACGCACAGCTGCTCGGCCTCGATCTTGGTCACGATGTGCCGGCCGCAGAGGTAGGCGGCGGAATAGACCCGGAACAGGAGGCCCAGCACGACCACCCCGGCGCCGACGGCCCACAAGGTCAGGTTGGAGCGTCCGCCCAAAGCCCACTTGAGGGCCAGGCAGATGACCAGCGCACCGCTGCTGATGAAGCGGCGGTTGGCGAAGATGAAGGAAGAGAAGTCTTTCTTTCGGCTCTCGGCGGCCTCTGGGCTCATCGCAACTCCTTATTCCGCGGCTCCCGAAGCCGCGCGGCGCGCGGCCACTATATAGACCCGGGGCCGGCAAGTCAAGCCGCCGCCGTCCCGGGGCAACCCAGGGCGCCGGTCCCGCGTCTGAAGGAGCGGGAAGAATCCCCAAGGAGACGATCATGACGCCTCGCCTGAAATCGACCTGCCTCGCTGCCGCCCTGATCCTGGCCGCGGTCACGGCCCCGGGAGCGCCGGCGGGGACGCACCCGTTCGCCGCCTTTGAAGGAATCTATCGAACGACCGGGGGCGAGACCATCGTGGTCACCCGCATGGGCGTTATCGACGAATTGGCCCGGCCCTGCTTCCTGGACTGGCAGACCGGACGCTTCGGCTATCTTGCCGCCGGCGGAGAGGACCGCTACACGGCCGCGCCATCGCCCGCCGCCAAGCCGGATGCCCCCATCCAGACCGAGATTCTCTTCGGCCGCAACGTCCTGGGCGAGGTCGACAGCCTGGTCATCCGTGAGGCCGGGCTGGCCGAGAGGAGAGCCTCGCGCATCCGCCCGTATGAGGACCGGCCGGCGGACTTCGTCAACGGCGAAGTCAAGCTGGCCGCGACGCTGCGCCTGCCCCAAGGCCCGGGCCCCCACCCCGGGATCGTCCTCGTTCACGGCTCGGGCCCCGGAGAGCGGACGCAGCTGAGCGTCATGAACGCCTTCTTCGCCGGGCTGGGGATGGCCGTCCTGACCTATGACAAGCGGGGCTGCGGCGCCTCGGGCGGCGACTGGAAGAAGGTCGACCTCGACGTCCTCGCTCGGGACGCCCTGGCCGGACTCCGCTGGCTCAAGTCCCGGCCCGAGATCGACGCCAAGCGGGTCGGGCTGTGGGGCATCAGCCAGGGAGGCTGGATCACCCCTCTGGCCGCCAGCCTGGATTCCGCTCCCGATTTCATCATCAACACATCGGGGCCGGCGACCAGCCTGCGCCGCCAGGACAACTACAACATGGCCAACAGCTTGAAGCTGGCGGGCTTCACGGAGGACGAGATCGCCTTGGTCATAAAAGGCCTCAACGTCCTCTACGACTACGGTCAAGGCAAGGCCACCGCCGAAGCGCTCGACGCCGTCATGGACCAGGGGCGGGCGAATCCCAGGCTCAAGGACCTGGTCATGCCGCCGGCCAGGGAGATCGACGTCGAGGCCTTGTACGCCCGCCAGAAGATCGGCGATCCGGCATGGTATTTCCACCTCGATCCCGATAACGACGCCCTGGCCCCTTACCGCGCGCTCCCCTGTCCGGCGCTGGTGACCTACGGCCGTTTGGACTATACCGTCCCGGTCGAGGAGAGCGTGGCCCGATTGACCGCGCTCAAGGCCGAGACGGGTCAGTCGAGCATCCGGGTCGAGGTCATTGCCGATTCGGGCCACGGCTACTGGCGGATGCAAGAGGCCGATCCGCGGCTGCCGGCGGCCCCCCAATCCATCTCCCGCGCTTTCTTCAAGGCGATCGAGAGCTGGCTGAGGGAGATCGGGATTCTCGGCCGCTGAAGGGTCAACCGCCCCGGAAGCCGCGCCGTCTCAATGCCGGTCGATGTATTGCTGGAGCTTGGCGTGCCAGGCGTCGGGATCGGTCACGCCCGGCTCGGTGGGCTCGCCGAAGAGGAGGTCGACCAGGTGGCGGGGCGTCTTCCCGCCCAAGCGCATGGCCTTGACGCAGGAGACGCAATAGACGGCGACCTCGGCCGCCGGCATCTCTCCGGCCCGCTTCCGCATCTGGGCCTCCACCTCCGCCGTGGAGACGACGCCGTAGAGGCTGTCGCCGCAGCAGACCGCCCGGGTTCGGGTGGCCTGGGGCTCGACGGTCCGGACGTTCATACGGGTCAGGAGAGAGCGGACGGCCTCATGAACCCGCGTCTCGCTGCGGGTCGGGCAGGCGTCCAGGACGGCCATCTCGGCTCCGCCGTAGTCGGGCAGAGGGAAGGCCGTATCGGAAGCCAGGATCTCCCAGACCGAGACCGTCGCGAGGCCAGGGTAAAGCTCGCGGAAGCGCTTGTCGCAGCCGGGGCAGACATTGATGATCCGGGTCCCCGGCGGCAGTCCGGGCTCGTGCCGGCAGCAGAGATGATGCTCGGAAGCGGCACCGTGATTCGCCCGGAGATAGGCCGCCAGCCGGGCGGCCAAGCGCGGCCGCTCGATCATCAGGGCGCAGCCGGGAGCGAAGACGAGGCTCATCGAGGCCCTCCGGGGAGCGGTTGGAAGGCGGGAATTCTATCACACCCGCCCGGGCCGGGAAATGGGACGCGCGGCACGCCGTCTTGGCTTTTCCCCCCGGCTTTCATAAGATAGGCTTTGGTCTTGCGGCGTCCGACATTCGCTCGAGGAGGCGGCCATGATCGAAGGACAGGATTCCCTCGGCCGGGCGTCCCGGCTGACCTATGCCCTGGTCGGGGGCGGGCCCGGCGCTTTCATCGGCGACGTCCACCGCAAAGCCATCGCCATGGACGGCATGGCCCGCCTGGCCGCCGGCTGCTTCTCGCGGACCTACGAGAAGACTCTGGACACGGGGCGGGCCTGGGGGCTGGAGGAGAGCCGCCTCTACGGAACGGCCGCCGAGATGATCGCGGCCGAGGCGGCCCGGGAGCGGGACCGGATCGACTTCGTCGTCATCACCGTCCCCAACGTCGACCACTTCCCCATCGCCAAGGCCGCCTTGGAGGCCGGCTTTCCCGTCGTCTGCGAGAAGCCGCTGGCCGCGTCCCGGCGCGATGCCGAGGAGCTGCGCTGTTTGGCCGCTGAATCCGGTCTGCCGCTCATGGTCACCTACGCCTACCGCGGCTATCCCCTGGTCTACCACATGCGCGATAGGATCGCCGCGGGCGATCTGGGCGACATCCGCTTCGTGGCGGCCGAGTATCCCCAGGACTGGCTGGCCACGCCGCTGGAAGCGACCGGCCAGAAGCAAGCCGCTTGGCGGACCGACCCGGCCCGGGCCGGCCTCTCCAACTGCGTCGGCGATATCGGCAGCCACATCGAGAACATGGTCGCCTATCTGACCGGCCTGAGGATCGAGCGGCTCCTGGCCCGGCTGGACAAGTTCGGCCCCGGCCGGACCCTGGACGACAACGCCTCGATCCTGGTCGACTTCGAAGGCGGCGCCAAGGGCATGTATTGGTCCTCCCAAATCGCCGTCGGCCACGACAACGGCCTGCGGGTCCGCATCTTCGGGACCAAGGCTTCGCTGGAATGGTCCCAGGAGAATCCCAACTACGCCGAGGTCGGGCGCGTCGGCAGTCCGAATTCGCGTCTATCGCGCGGCCGCGATCCCATGACGCCGGCCGGCCAGTCGCGCTCGCGGCTTCCCTCCGGGCATCCCGAGGGCCTCTTCGAGGCTTTCGCCAACCTGTACGCGACCTATACGGCAGCCTTGGCCAAGCGGGCCGCGGGAGAAGCCCTGACCAAGGCTGACCTGGACTTCCCCGATGCGGAAGACGGCGTCCGGGGGGTGGAGTTCATCGAGGCCTGCGTCAAAAGCTCCGAGCTCGGCGCCGCCTGGGTCGAGCTTTAGAGGCGTCCCGTCACCGGGGAGAGGGGGGCGGGAGATGATGAGGCGGGCCGCCGGCTAGCCGCGGTCCAGGAAGGCCCGGACGCGGGCGATGTCGCCGGCCGCGAAGCGGGCCCGGAAGTAATCCGCCGTCGGCTCGAACGGGTAGTGGTCCATGTCGGTCTCGACGACGCATAGGTCCGCCAGCTCCTCTTCCATCGCCCGACGGCAGTAGTCCGAGCGGACGGTCGTGTCGCGGGGATTGAGAATGAGGACGTGGGGCCTGTCTTGGAAGCGGACTCCCGGGCCGCGGTTGAGGATCAGCTGGGCCGTGGCGAAGAACGTCCGCCCGTCCATGTGGTCCAGGATGATCCGGACGCGCTCATCCGGATAGGAGCTCCACCAGAAGGCGAATCGCTCCAGCAGCCGGGTGTTCCAGATCGCGCCGCCGATCCGGGTCACGGCCGCGGCATTGACGACGACTTGATAGAAGAGCTTCTTGCGCCGCCGCAGGGCCAGGGAGGATGCCCCCAGGAAGGGAAAGATAGCCAGAATCCCGCGGCATCCCGGCGGCAGGTCCATCCGGCAGACGACGGTGAAGCCGAAGGAGATCCCGGCGATGACATAGTCCCCCAGCCCGAGCTCGCGAACCCGCCCCTCGACATGGCGGGCGAAGCCGTCCAGCGTGACCTCGGCCAAGGGCGGCTCGTGGGCCGCGAACCCCGGCAGATCGACGAAGTGGACGCGGAACTCGTCGGACAGGAAATCGCCCAGGCCCCGCAGCAGGATGCTGTTGGCGTAGAAGGAATGGACCAGGACAAGGTCCGGCTTGCCGGATCGGTCGGCGCTCGCGCTTGTCCCTTCCATCCGCTTGCCCCCTTGATAGCACAGCCCGCGCACCGCGTCAATCCGCCTCGGCCGGCCCGCCGCGGGCCTCGGCCGGCTTGACTCGGGCTCGCCCCGGCTATATATTTCGCTCCCTTTGAGCCCCATTTCCGCCCCGCCTCCGGGCGGTGCCGCCAGGGAGAAACGCCGATGAGCCGACCCGTCACGCTCTTCACCGGCCAGTGGGCCGACCTGCCCTTCGAGACCCTCTGCCGGATGGCCTCGTCTTGGGGCTACGACGGCCTGGAGATCGCCTGCTGGGGCGATCACATGGACGTCCGCCGGGCCGCTTCCGATCCCGACTATGTCAAGGGACGCAAGGACATCCTGGCCCGCTACAACCTGGGCTGCTGGGCCCTGGGCGCCCACCTGGCCGGCCAGTGCGTCGGCGACCTGCACGACGAGCGGCTGGACGGCTTCGCCCCGGCCTCGGCCAAGGGCGACCCGAAGGCCGTGCGCGACTGGGCCGTGGCCGAGATGAAGGCCGCCGCCCGGGCCGCCGCGGCCATGGGCTGCCGGGTGGTCAACGGGTTCATGGGCTCGCCCATCTGGAAAGCCTGGTACTCCTTTCCGCCCGCCTCGGAAGAGATGATCGAGGCGGGCTTCGATACCATTCGCGAGCTGTGGACGCCGATCCTGGACGAGTTCGACGCCTGCGGCGTTCGCTTCGCCCTGGAAGTCCATCCGACCGAGATCGCCTTCGACCTTTACACGGCCGAGCGCCTGCTGGACAAGTTCCGCCGCCGCCCCGCCCTGGGCTTCAACTTCGACCCCAGCCATCTGCTGTGGCAGGGCCTGGAGCCCCACCTCTTCGTCCGCCATTTCCCCGACCGCATCTACCACGTCCATATGAAGGACGCCGCCGTGACCCTGGACGGCCGGTCCGGCATCCTCGGCTCGCACCTGCCCTTCGGCGACCTGCGCCGGGGCTGGAACTTCCGCTCCCTGGGCCACGGCGACGTGGCTTTCGAGGAGATCATCCGCGAGCTCAACGCCATCGGCTACGCCGGCCCCCTCTCGGTCGAGTGGGAGGACAACGGCATGGACCGCGAGGCCGGAGCCAAGGAATCGCTGGAATTCGTCCGCGGCATCGCCTTCGCGCCTTCGACGGTCGCCTTCGACAAAGAGATGAAGGGTTGAAGGCTTCGGAGAACCTATGACAAGCACTCGCCTCACCCGCCGCTCGTTCCTGAGATCGTCCGCCGCCGCCGGGCTTGGCGCCGCCGCCGCCGCGTCCGGGCTGGCCGGCCAGGACGCGCCGGCCCCCGCCGCCGGAGCCCGCCCGGCTCCCCAGCCGGACGAGATCAAGATCGCCCTCATCGGAGTCGGCGAGCAGGGACGCGTTCTGATGGAGTCCTGCCTGCGCATCCCGGGCATCCGCATCGCCGCGGTCTGCGACATCTGGTCCTACAGCCAGCAGTACGCCCGCGGCTACCTGCGCAAGTACAAGCAGGACCCCGTCGTCTACGAGGACTACCGCGAGCTTCTGGCCAAGGAGAAGGGCCTGACGGCCGCGGTCGTCGCCACCCCGGACTGGATGCACCATGAGCACGCCAATGCCTGCCTGAACGCGGGCCTTCACGTCTACTGCGAGAAGGAGATGTCCAACACCCTGGAGAAGGCCCGGACCATGGTCGCCACGGCCCGCCGCACCGGCCGCCTCCTCCAGATCGGGCACCAGCGCCGCTCCAATCCCCGCTACCTGCACGCCATCGACAAGGTCATGCGCGAGCGCAAGGTCCTCGGCCGGGTCAACCTGGCCTACGCCCAGTGGAACCGCTCCCGGGCCGACATGCTCGGCTGGCCCAAGACCTACCCCATCGCGGCCGACAAGCTGCAGGCCTACGGCTACGCCAACATGGAGGAGTTCCGCAACTGGCGCTGGTTCAAGCGCTTCGGCGGCGGGCCCATCGTCGACCTCGGCTCCCATCAGATCGACCTCTTCTCCTGGGTCTTCGGCTCCAATCCCAGCTCCGTCATGGCCTCGGGCGGCGTCGACTACTACAAGGGCCGGGAATGGTACGACAACGTCATGGCCATCTTCGAGTATCCGACGGAGCAGGGCACGGCGCGGGCCATGTACCAGGTCCAAACGACGACCAAGAACGGCGGCTTCTACGAGGTCTTCATGGGCGACGACGGAGCGTTGCAGATCTCCGAGGTGGCCGAGCGCGGCAACTGGGCCATGCGCGAGGCCCACGCCCCCGAGTGGGACTCTCTGGTCCGGGAGGGCCTGCTGCTGACCGAGGCCGCCCCCATCCAAAAGGTCGCGACCAAGAACGTCTTCGTCGACGTCCGGGTCACGGCCGAGGCCGGCCGCTGGCCTCTGCCGGTGGACTTGGCCAAGCCCGCCCACCAGCCCCACCTGGAGAACTTCTTCGCCGCCGTCAAGGGCGAAGCCAAGCTGAATTGCCCGGCCGAGCTGGCCTACGAGAGCGCCGTGGCCGTCATCAAGGTCAACGAGGCGGTCGGCAGCCGCCTGCCCTACCGCTTCACCCCGGCCATCTTCAAGGCGTGACTCCGATGAGAGAGACCCGCAATCCCACCGGACGGAGGCGCGGCGGGCTGGGCCGCCGGCCCGGCCTGGCCGGCGTCCTGATCGCCCTGGCCGTCGCCGGCGCCGTCGTCGCGGCCGCCGCCAACGATCCGGCCCGCTGGGGCGGCAGCCGCGTCTCGCCCGTCCACAAGATCCCCCTCAAGGACGAGATGGACCAGCCCATCATCCCGACGGAAGCCCATCCCCTGCCCTTCTCCGCCCGCTTCACCTGCGCGCCCTGCCACGATTACGGCGTGATTCAGGGCGGCTGGCACTTCAACGCCGCGGCCGGCGGGCCGGCCGGACGAATGGGCGAGCCCTGGATCTGGCTGGACGAGAGGACGGGCACCCAGATCCCCCTGAGCTACCGGCCCTGGCCGGGGCTGTTCAAGCCTCGGGACTTGGGGCTGAGCGGCTGGGAGTTTACCCAGATGTTCGCCCGCCATCTGCCCGGCGGCGGACCGGCCGAAGCGGGCGCGGACGATCCGACGCCCGGCTCGCGCTGGGAAGTATCGGGCCGCCTGGAGATCAACTGCCTCGGCTGCCACAACGCCTCGCCCAGGCAGGACTTCAGCGAATGGGCCCGCCAGGTCCTGCGGGAGAACTTCCGCTGGGCGGCCACGGCCGCCTCCGGCCTGGGCGAAGTGATCGGCATGGCCTCGCGCCTCAAAGGCACGTGGGACCTCTTCGACGGACCCAACCCCGACGATTCCGAGTGGGCCGTGGCGCCGGCCGTCCAGTACGATCGGACGCTCTTCGACAGCAAGCACAAGGCCCTCCTGAGCCTGCCCCTGAAGCCTCCCGACGCCAACTGCATGGCCTGTCACTCGGCCGCGCCCAAAGGCATGGCCAAGCGGGACTTTGACGACGACGTCCATACGGCCGCCGGACTCCGGTGCGTCGACTGCCACCGCAATGACGTCTCGCACGCCATGATCCGCGGCTACGAAGGCGAGGGCCGCGATAATCCGGCCGCCGCGGGCGGAGACTTCACCTGCCGCGGCTGCCACCTGGGCGGCGAGGCGGGCGATAAGGAGAAGGACGCCGTCCCCGGCCGCCTCGGCGCGCCGCGGCCCGTCCACAAGGGCATCCCGGCCGTCCACTTCGACCGTCTGGCCTGCACCGTCTGCCACTCCGGCCCGATGCCGGCCAAGACCACGACCGGAGTCCGGACGGCCAAGGCCAACCGGCTGGGCATCTTCGGAGTCGCCGACTGGTCGACCGACCTGCCCACCATCCAAGAGCCGATCTACGTCCGCGGCGAAGACAAGAAGCTGGTCCCCAGCCGGGTCATGTGGCCCGCCTACTGGGCGCGCCGTGATGGAGAGGCCTTGAAGCCGCTTCCGCCGGCCGAGGTGGCTGCGGCGGCGGGCGACATCCTCTTTCCCGAGAATCAGGCCGTGGCCGTCCTCAACGCCTTGGCCGGCGTCCCCGAGATTGGCGGCACGCCCGTGCTGGTCCTCGACGGCCGGGCCTTCGAGGTCAATCCCGACGCGGGATTGAGCCAGGCCGCCGAGGCGCCCGCCTCGCGCGGATCGTTCACGCCGCAATGGGCCGTACTCAAGGACGGCGCCGCAACGCCCCTCGTCGCCGACTTCGATCCGGCCGACGCCGAGGCATCCATCGAGCCGGAAACGCGCATCCAGAACGTTCTGGCGGCTCTGGCGACGATGCCGGGCGCCCCGGGCCGGCCGGCTTGGGCTTATGGGAACGTCGTCTACAAGCTCGTCGACGGGGTCTTCGACAAGGCCGAGGTCAAGGATGCCCCCGCCGCCTCGCAGGCCCTTTTCTGGATCAAAGGCGAGGCCAGGGCGCCTCTATTGACCGAAGCCAAGGCCCGGGCCATCGCCGCCCTGAACGGGAAGGAGCAGACCCTGACGGAGGCCCAGGTCGAGGCCGTGCTGACGGCCCTGACCGACCGGGCCAAGGCCTCGCCCGGAAGCTCGGGCGAGTATGTCTACATCGCCTCCGGCCGCCTCTTCCGCATCGGAGATAAGGGCGCCTTGGCGGCGGAGAGCTCCGACGCGGCGGGCCCGGTCAGCTGGCCTTTCGCCCACAACGTCCGGCCGGCCAGGCAGGCCTTGGGCGCCAATAAGTGCACCGATTGTCACAGCGTCGGCTCGGACTTCTTCTTCGCCAAGACCACGCCCTCCGGCCCCCTGCTGACGGACCAGGCCAAGTCCCGCTCGGCGGTCTTCTTCATGGGCGCCACCCAACCGTTCCACAGGCTGTTCGGCCTGACCTTCCTCGGTCGGCCCTACTTCAAGATCGTCCTGGCCGTCGCGGCCGTTGTCATCGCCGCGGTCCTGGCCGTCCTCTTCCTGACCCTGATCGGCCGGGCGTCCGGCCTGATCGAGAAGCGGAGATAGCCATGCTGTTCGCCGTCTTGACCGTCGTCACCCTGACCGGCGCGGCTTTCCAGAGGACCTACACCCGATACAAAGCCCAGACGGATCCGGCCACCTGGACCGTCGCCCACAGGATCAAGAGGCCGTCCTATCCGTCCTGGCTGACCGCCCGGCTCAGCCGGCTTTTCAGCCGCGAGGGCTTGACCAAGCTGTGGACGTGGTTTCTCGACTGGACGGCCCGCTACTATCCGGGCTGGATGCGCTGGGTCTTTCTGGCCGTCGCCCTCAGCTTCCTCTACCTGGCCGCCTCGGGCTTCTTCTACGGCGTGTTCGTGCCCCGCGGCATGTTCGGCTTCCCGTTGGTCGCCCATGTCGCCATGGGCGCCGTATTCGCCATCGGCCTGGCTTTCATCCTTCTCTGGCGGGCCCGCGACTACGCCTTTGACGGGAGGAAGGAAGAGGCCGCCGGCTCCTTCGCCTGCCCGGTCTTCAAGAGCCTGCCGGCCGCGCTGGTCGCCAAGGCTCTCTTTTGGACCCAAGCCACGGCCGGCCTGGCCATCATCCTGTCGGCCCTCTTCTCCATGCTGCCGATCCTGCCGGGGGACGCTCAAAGGCCGCTGCTGGAGATCCATCGCTACTCCGCCCTTGTCTCGGCTCTGGCGCTGATCGTCTTCGCCGACGTGAAGCTCGTTCCCGCCAAGGCCAAGTGATGCCGAAGATCGAGGCCCATCGCTTCGCCCACAACGCCATGGGCACCTTCTTCGAGGCCGTCATCGCCTCGGACGACCCGACCTACGCCGGGCAGGCCGCCCGGGCCGCCTTCGCCGAGATCGACCGGCTGGAGGGCCTGTTCAGCCGCTTCGACATCCGCAGCGAGATCGCCCGTATCAACCGTCTCAAGCCGCTCCAATCCATGATCATCGGCGTGGAGACGTTCGATTGCCTGACCCAGGCCGAGCAGATTCGGGAGGAGACCGGGGGCGCCTTCGACGCCAACCGCCGGGCCTGGGAAAACCGGGACGAGGCGGATGTCGGCGAAGACGGGAAGCCGGAGCCGCCGCCGCCGGCCTTTTCCCTCGAGGAAGCTTCGGACGGGTACAGGGTCCAGCGCCTCGACGGCGAGGACGGGCCCCTCCTCCTGGAGCTCGACCTAGGCGCTATCGGCAAAGGCTTCGCCCTGGACCAGGCTTTGGAAGTCTTGTCCGATTGGGACGTCGGGGATGTCCTTCTGCACGGCGGCACCAGCACGGCCCTGGCGGCCGGGACGGCGCCCGAGAGGGGGGAGGACAGGCCGGGCTGGCCCGTCGGCGTCGGCGGCGGCTGGCCCTGCCTGGGCGTGCCGAGCGAGATCGTCCTGGAGGACCGCGCCCTGAGCGGATCGGGCACGGAGGTCAAGGGACAGCACATCCTGGACCCGCGGACCGGCAAGCCGGCCCGCGGCCATGTGGCCGCCTGGGCCGTCCACCCCCTGGCCTCCATATCCGACGCCCTGTCCACGGCTTTCATGGTCATGGGCACGGATGAGGTCGAGGCCTTCTGCCAAGCCAACCCGGACGTCTGGGCCCTGACGGTCATCGACTACGGAAAATGCCGGGCGTTCAACCCTGACGCGGTTTAGGCCCGGGAGTCCGGCCGATTCGGGGCGGCAGGACCTTCCCCGCTCCGCCCTTGGAGCTGGACAGGGCCAGGACATCGACCGCGACGATCTCGTCGGCCAGCTCCCCGATGGCGGCCAGTCGCGCCCAAACCATCGCGGTCGCCAGCGGCGAAGGCATTTTCTTCCGCCCGATTGAGAGCCATTCCCAGCCCAGAAAGACCGACCGGGGGGTCACGGTGCCGTCCTCGGCGACGTTGTAGGCCAGGAGACAAGCGGCGATCTCGGCCAGGGAGCGGCGGTTCGCGGCCGACTTGCGCCATGTTTCGGGCAGGCGGCCGAGGACATCCACGACCTCATAGGCTCCATACCATGTCGGCGGCCATTTGACGGTCTTGAACGTCCGCCCGTGGCCGAACATGTAGGGTTTGCGCGCGCCGCGCTGCCGCCAGGTCTCGAGAACCGTATGGACGACGGCGGTCAGCTTCGGGGGTCGCTCCCGAACCGGCAGCCAGGAGAAGGCGCGGAGCGCCTCCAAGGTCGTCTGGGGACAGGGCTCGCCCTTGCGGCCCGGTCCCCGGAAGCCCGTCGACGGATCGGGGCGGCAGCCCCAAGCCGGGCCGAGATCGGTCTCGATGATATCCGACTCCGCCGCCGCGAGCGCGCGGCGCACGCGGGGCTCGTCCGCCAGTCCATGCCGTCCGGCCGCGTCGGCGATGGCGTGGGCGTCGCAGGGCACACAGCCCCACAAGGGCGGCCCGGACCTCTGGGCGCCGAAAGCCTGGAATCGGCCGTCGGCGTCGGTGTGAGAGATCAGCTTGTCGAGGAGGCGAGAAATGCGCGGCTCGGTTTCGGCCGTCAGTCCAAGCTCGGCCAGGAGATCGAGGACGTTGGTGACGAGCTCGGGCTTGTCGTGGCCGCTGGCGCGGGCGGGCTCGCTCCCCGTCTTAGGCAACATCGCCATCAATCGCTGCGTAGCCGAATGGGAGCGGACATCCTCGGTCGCTGCGGCCAGCGCGGCCCGGCGTGCGACCGGGCGGCCGGCCGATCCCTCGAGAGGAAGAGAGGCTAGGGCCACGAGCCGCGCCTGCGGCTCGTCCGAGGAGAGGATCCACGGGACAGGATCGGCCCGTCCCAGCCGGCGAAAGAGATTCCCCTTATTCATCGGCCCGGAGAATAGAGGATGCCCTCCGTAGTTGTCAAGGATCGGGAGATCTCCAGGCTCGTGTCATCCGGGTCCCAGGGCACAAAGCCCTTGATATTCCCCTGGATTGGTGGAATATTCGACAAGGGCAGGTCATGATGAGAAAGATCCTGTGGGGGATGCTCTTAAAGGGATGGATCATTGTTCTTTCGGCATTCCCGATTCAACCGGCAGATGAGCTTCTCATACGTGTCGTTCTCCTCAGGTCCGAAACGGGTGAATCGGCGCCCGAGAAAGTCGAGGTTCTAACTTCGGCGACCCGCCCCGAGATCGCGTCCCTGCGCGCGGCTGAGACCGGGTCTCTGGGCGCATGGGCTGCCGCGACAAACGAATGGCTCCTCAACCTCCATGCCCTCGAGGCCATCGACACTCTCTTCTTCATCGAGAAGCCCTGGAGCGGCTCGAGATCCGCTAAATGGAGCGATCTTATCGGCGGGGAGAAATCCTTCTATAAGCTCGGTCTTTCTTCGAAAAGGCTCGTCGATGGACGGATTTCTCTCCATCTGGAGATCTCGAGCGGGAAGACTCGCGCCGCCCCGGATGCCTTGTTTGACCAAGACGTCCCTTTAGTCAGAAGCGAGCCGGCGATCCTGGCCGCGAGGCGGAATGGGCAAGCTTATTTCGCCGTCGTCTTGGTCCAAGACGCCCCGCCCAAGGGAGATGAGTCCCCGGCGGAGGCAACCTCAAAGCTGAAATTCGTTCCGGCCCCGCCGGCCGTTCGCCTTGTCCGACCCTCTTATCCCGAAGCGCTGCGGAAGAGCGGCATCGGCGGCATCGTCCGTCTTGTCATTCAAATCGAAAAAACCGGAAAAGTCACCGCCGTAGGGCTTGATCAGTCGGCTCATCCCTACCTCGACTACACGGCCGTCCAGGCCATGCTCCAATCGACATTCGAACCAGTCTCATTTGGCGGCAAGCCCGTCGCCGCGGGATTCGTCCTCGCGTATCGCTTCGAGCCTCTAAGCTATAAGCCAGCTCTCCGTCCAGAGAGTCCCTGGCCCGAGGCTGGCGCCACTTCCCCCGCGGTCCTCGACCAGGTCCTGGCTCGATCCGGGCTGTATTGCCGGAGGCTGTCGGATGCGGTCATGGATTTCGTCTGCGAAGAGAAGATCAGGGACACGCATTTCAGCCTGCGGAACAGCTTGAAAGTCGAGAATGACGTCGTCATGCTCGAGACGGATCGCGAAATTCGAACTCTCGCGATAAATCCCCGCCTGGTCATCGACCCATCCAAGACCAAGCGGACCACCTATGTCTGCGATTACCAGGTCGTCAGGAAGGACGGCTCGCTCACCGAGAGGAGAATCCTGCTCCAAGAGAACCGCCAAGCCTTCCATGATCCGGCCAAGCTGTTGGAGGACCGCCGCTTCGCCCTCCTGAGCCCCCTCTTCGCCCCGCTGAGAATCCTCCTCCCCGAAAAGCAGGCCGATTTCTTCTTCCGCATCCGGAAGGAGGACGCGATCCGCGGACGGGATGTCTATGTCCTTGAAGCGAGCCCTAAGTCCGGAGACGAGGACGGGATCTGGTCCGCGAAAATCTGGATCGACAAGGAGAGATACACCGTCCTTCAATGCGAGATCGAGGGAATTCCCATCGAAGGATATGAGGATATCTTGGCGGACTGCGCTCAGCTGAACATTCGCCCCCGCTTCACCACGACCCATGAGTACAAGCTCGAGAAGGAAGGAATCCTGTTCCCGTGGCGGTCCCGGGTCCGGGTCGCCTACCCGGATGTGAGTCCGGAGCTTTCGATTCCCAAGAACGACATCGTTTTTTCTTACGATCAGTATCGTTTCTTCACCGTTTCATCGGAACATCAGATTATCCGGTGAAGAGAGGGTGAAAAGCCGCCGGGAGCGTCGTCCCGGACAGGCATCGGAGAGCCTCGCTACGACGGTCTTTGCGCATACACCTGGACCTGGCGCTCAGGTATTGGGATCTTCGCTCATTTGACCCTCAGGCCGGGAGCGGGATATATTATCCGTCCGCAAATCATGAGGAGTCGCCCCATGGCCAAGAAGACCGTTTTGATCCTTCTCGCCGCGGCCTCGCTGGCCGCCCTCGGCGCGGCCGCCGCCTCGGCCCAGCAGGACCCCAGCAAGGAAGAGCTCAAGCTCAGCCTGCCCAAGCCGATGTTCGTCGGCACGCCCCGCAACATCAAGACGCCCAACCTGGAGCTCGTCACCGGCAAGCCCCGCGGCCCGTTCTTCGTGGCCAAGGGGACCAAGCTGCTGTCGCTCAAGAAGCCGGTCAAGTCGAGCGACATGCAGCCGGTCATCGGCGAGCTGTCCTTCGTCTGCGACGGCGAGAAGTCGGGCGAGGACGGCTACTTCGTCGAGCTGGGCCCCGGCAAGCAGTGGGTCCAGATCGACTTGGGCGCGCCCTACGCCGTCGGCCCCATCCTGGTCTGGCACTATCACAGCCAGGCCCGCGTCTACCGCGACGTGGTTATCCAGATCTCCGACGACAAGGACTTCCTCAAGGGCGTCGCCACCGTCTACAACAACGACCATGACGGCTCGGCCGGCCTGGGCTTGGGCAAGGACAAGGAGTACATCGAGACCAACGAAGGCCGCCTGATCGACGCCAAGGGGGCCAGGGGTCGCTATGTCCGCCTCTATTCCGGCGGCAACACGTCCAACGACATGAACCACTACGTCGAAGTGGAGGTCTACGGCCTGCCGGCCAAATGAGCAAGTCGTCCTTCCGCTTAGCGGTCCTGGCCGCTCTGATCGCGGCCGCCGTTCTGCGCTTCGATCGCCTCGACCGCAGGCCCATGCATCATGACGAGGCCAACCAGGCGGTCAAGCTCGGCACCCTGCTGGAGACCGGCGACTATGTCTACGACAAGGCCGACCACCACGGGCCGACCCTCTACTACCTGACCCTGCCGGCGGCTTGGGTCCGGGGCCAGAAGACGCTGGCCGCCCTCGACGAGACAACCCTGCGGGCCGTACCGGCCGTGTTCGGACTGGGGCTGATCGCCCTTCTCCTGCTCTTGACCCGGGCCATGGGGCGTGGCGCGACGGCCGGAGCCATGGTCCTGGCCGCCGTCTCCCCCGCCCTGGCTTATTACAGCCGGTCCTACATCCAGGAGATGCTGTTCGCCTTCTTCGCCTGGGCATTTCTCATTGCTTTGGGCTGGTTCCTCATCAGGCCGGGCGTTTGGAAAGCCGTCGCGGCCGGAACCGCGGCCGGGATGGCCTTTGCGACGAAAGAAACGAGCGTCCTGGTCTTTGCCGCGGCGGCGGCCGGGATCGCGGCCGCTTGGCTTGGGACAAGGCCGGAGCCGGGATCCAAGAGGAAGCTTCCAAAGCCGGTTCACGCCCTGGCCGGTTTAGTCTCGGCCGCCGGAACCGCCTCTCTCTTCTACTCTTCCTTCCTCCGCCATCCGGCGGGCATCATCGATTCTCTGACGGCTTTCGGGGATTACGCCGCCCGCGGCACCGAGGCGGGTCTCCACTCCCAACCCTGGTTCTATTACCTTAAGACGCTGGCCTGGACGAGGACTCAGGGAGTCTCCTGGACGGAATCTCTCATCCTGGGCCTGGCCCTGGTCGGCATCACGGCCGCGGTTATCGGCGGCAAGCGGAGGCCGAAAGACGGCCCGGTTATCGCGCAAGAAGTGTCCCCCGGATGGGCGCACGCCTTTTGGCTCCGCTACCTGGCTATCTCGACGGTCCTGCTGGCCGGGATGTTCTCGGCCCTATCCTACAAGACGCCTTGGAATATGGTCATCTTCCAGGCCGGATTCGCCATCCTCGGCGGGATCGGCGCCGACGCCCTGCTGCGGCTCGTCCGCCCGCCGGCGGCCCGGCTCGCCATCGCCGCCCTTCTGCTGCTGGGCGTCCTCCACCTGGGCCGCCAAAGCCTGCTAGCCAATCAGGTCTATCCGGCCGATCCCCGCAATCCCTATGTCTACGCCCAGACCAGTCCGGACTTTCTGCGGCTCGCGGACCGGATCAAGGATTTGTCCGGCTTCCATGCCCAGGGCAAAGCGATGCCGATCAAGGTCCTGGCCGAGCCGTCGCAGCAGTGGCCTCTGCCGTGGTACCTCAGGGATTTTAAGAGCGTAGGCTATTGGAGCGACGAGGCAGCGGCCGGGAGCCTGGAAGGATTCCCGGTCGTCATCGCCTCACAGACGTTCGCCGCGTCCATGGAGGCCGCGGCGGGCGAGGCCTACCAGCCCTCTCATTACGGCCTCCGCCCCGAGGTGGTCCTGACGCTCTTCGTTGAACGGACCCTCTGGGAAGATTTTCTGAAGAGCCGGATCCGCAGCTGACAGCGGCGAAGAAAGTGACAAGAGGAAGGAATCGATCGATGAAACACCTCGCACCGACCCGCCGGGCTTGCCTTGGCTGTCTTGCCGCGGTCATCCTGTCGGTCGTCTTATCGCCGGCACGCTCGTTCAGCCGGACCGGCAACCGGCCCGACGGACGGGCCGGCCAACAGGTCGAGTCCGCCGATCTCCGCCCGGCCCTATCGGCCCGCGGCTTGACGCCCCGGATCCAAGGCCGGCGGGGCACCTGCTCGGTTTTCGCCATGACCCAGGCCATCGAGTTCGCCTTGGCCCGCCAGGGCGGGCCGGTCCAGCGCCTCAGCCCCGAGTTCCTCAACTGGGCTTCCAACCAGGCCGCCGGCGACAAGGACGATGGCAGCTTCTTCTCGGATCTATGGAAGGGCTTTGTCGCCTACGGAATCTGCCTGGAGAGCGCCATGCCCTACGCCGAAGCCTTCGATCCCGCGGCCGAGCCGAGCCGGGAGGCCCTGGAAGACGCCGCCGCCCGGCGGAACGCAGGGCTGCGCTTCCACTGGATCAAGGAGTGGGATCCCAAGCGCGGATTGAACGAAGCGGAGCTGCGCGCCGTGACCGCCGCCCTGGCCAAGGGCTGGCCCGTCAGCGGCGGCTTCCTCTGGCCCAAGAAGGCCGTCTGGACGGAGGGCGTGCTCGGGATGTGCCCCCGGGATCAGGTCTTCGACGGGCACAGCCTGCTCCTGGTCGGCTTCCGGAGCGATCCGAAGATGCCAGGAGGCGGGGTCTTCCTCATCCGCAACTCGGGCGGGCCCTCCCGCGACGGGTTCGTCACATACGAGTATGCCCTGGCTTACATGAATGACGCGGCCTGGATCGACGCGGAATAAGGCCGCATCGCGGGCGGACTTATAGCGCCTTAGGGTCGTAGCCTTTCTTCTTCAGCATCTTGGAGATGTCCGTGCCCTGGGCCGCAGGCGGAACGGGCCGAACCCTGGCGACAGGCATGGCCTCCGCGCTCTCGCCGTAAGGGCCGTCGGCCAGGGCCGCGCCACCGGGGCCGACGGCCATGGAGCAGCCGATGCACTTGCGGCCTTTCCAGACGCCGCCGTTCATCCAGCCGACGTTGCTGACGCCGATCACCGTCAGGTCGTACATCTGGGCCAGCCTGGCATAAGACTCCCGCCAGAAGGGGCCATAGGGGTTCTTGGCGTTGTCATGATCGGCGTCGACGGCCCAGGCCGAGGGCGAAAGGATGATCTGGGCGCCCATTCGGGCCAGGGAATGGCCCAGGGCCAGGGAATCGGCGAAGTTGTCGGCGCAGATGGCCAAGCCGATGGTCCCCAGCGGCGTGCGGACGACGCCCAGGCGATCGCCGATCGCGTAGATGTCGTGAGCGATGGCCAGCTCGTTGATCTTCCGGTGCTTCAGCAGGAGGCCGTCCCGGGGAGAGATCAGGACGGCCGCGTTATAGACCCGGCTCCCGTCCCTTTCCGTCAGCCCCGCGGCGACATAAATGCCGGCGGCCCGGGCCGCTTTCTCCAGTCTCGCGAAGCGAGGCCCCGGGATCGGCTCGGCCAGCCGCGGCGAATCCGGATGCGTCCAGCCGCAGTCCATGCACTCGGGCAGGACGACGAGACGGCAGCCGCGATCGGCGGCCCGGCGGATCATCGCCTCGGCCCGGTCGAGGTTGGCGGCGGGCGCGCCGCCTTCGACCAACATCTGCCCCAGCGCGATGTCGTATTCGGCCGGGATCTCATCTCCGGCTTCGGGAGCGGGCCGCCGACCGGAATCCTCCGCGGCGCCTGGCGAGGGCCGGGCCCAGGCCAGGCCCGAGGCCAAGCCGGCGGTCAACGAGCCGACGAACCGGCGGCGAGACAGCTTCTCTCTCATCGCGGCGCTCCTTTGCGCCCCCGACTCGACGTCGGGTGCGCTCTGCTTCAGGCCGGCGGGGGCCGGCCTGGGGATCACGGCACGGAGCTTCATTCTAGGTCAGGGGATTCCAGCCGTCAAAGCCGTCCTTACCCCAAGACGCATTGACCGGGCCGTATCGCCCCTCTATACTGTTGGCGACGAACAAGGAGGGATCATGAATCGTCGAGCGGTGTGTCTGTCCGTCCTCGTCCTCATCGTCGCCTTGATGGCTTGGAGCTGCGCCGCGGGGCCCAATTCCGCCGAGAAGACGGCCCGGGCCGACGGCAAGGTCGCCGGCTTCTGGATGGGCCTGTGGCACGGGATGATCTCGCCGGTCACCTTCATCATCTCGCTGTTCTCCAAGACGGTTCGCCTGTACGAGGTCCACAACAACGGGAGCTGGTACAACTTCGGCTTCGTTCTGGGAGCCGGGCTGTTCCTCGGCGGCGGCATCTTCGGCCGCAAAAAGTGCGGCTGATTCTGGTATACTGTCGCGTTTGAACCGTCCCCTGACGCAAGGAGTCCCCTGATGCACCCCACCGCTCTCGACCGATTGATCGAATCCCTGGCCGGAGCCGTCTCCGCCACCGACGGCCGCCTGGCCGTAAAGAACGCCGAAGCTCTCCCCCCTCTCATGGACGGGCTCATCCGCCGGGCCGTCTTTGGCGATCCCGAGACCAAGGCCGCCGCCCGCTGGATTATCGGCGAAGCCGCCCAGGCGCTGGGCATCCGGCCGGCTTCCATCCACGGCCTTTACATGGCCATGGGCCAGGGCCGGGTCGAGCCCTGGTTCACGGTCCCGGCCATCAACCTGCGGGTCATGGCCTATGACGCGGCCCGGGCCGTCTTCCGGGCCGCCCGCGGGATCGGCGCCGGCGCCTTCATCTTTGAGATCGCCCGCAGCGAGATCGGCTACACCGAGCAGAGGCCGTCGGAGTACGCGGCGGTCGTGCTGGCCGCGGCCATCCGGGAAGGCTTCCGGGGACCGGTCTTCATCCAGGGCGACCATTTTCAGGTCTCGGCCAAGAAATACGCCGCCTCCCCCGAGCCCGAGGTCAAGGCCGTGCGGGACCTGATCGAGGAAGCGATCGCGGCCGGCTTCTACAATATCGACATCGACACCTCGACCCTGGTCGACCTGTCCAAGCCGACCCTCGACGAGCAGCAGAGGCTGAACTACGAGCTGTGCGGCGATTATTTGGCTTTTATCCGCGGCCGCGAGCCGGCCGGCGTGACGATCTCCGTCGGCGGCGAGATCGGCGAGGTCGGACAGAAGAACAGCACGCCCGAGGATCTGGACGCCTTCATGAGGGGATTCCAAGCCCGCCTGGACGGCCGGACCGGCATCAGCAAGATCAGCATCCAGACCGGCACCAGCCACGGCGGCGTCGTCCTGCCGGACGGCAGCCTGGCCCAGGTGGCCATCGACTTCGAGGCCCTGCGAGAGGTCAGCCGGCGGGCCCGGGCCGCCTACGGCATGGGCGGCGCGGTCCAGCACGGGGCCAGCACCCTGCCCGAGACGGCGTTCCACAAGTTCGTCGACGTCAAGGCCTGCGAGGTTCATCTGGCCACGGCTTTCCAAACCCTGGTCCTCGACCACCCGGCCGTCCCCGCGGACCTGAAGGCCGAGATGGTCGAGTGGGTCAAGGTCCACGCCGCCGACGAGCGCAAGGCCAAGGATTCCGAGGCCCAGTTCATCTACAAGGCCCGCAAGAAGGCCGTCGGCCCGTTCAAGGAGAAGTTCTGGTCCCTGCCGGAAGGCGTGCGGGCGGCGATCGGGGCCGATCTGGAGAAGACCTTCGCCTTCCTCTTCGGTCAGCTGGCCATCCGGGGCACCGCCGAGGCCGTGGCCGCGCATGTGCGGGCGCCGGAGATCCATCGGCCCCTGCCCCAGGAAGGCATCCAGGCCGCGAAGAAGGAAGACGTCTCCGGCCTGGCCGACTGACGGACGGGACGCGCGATGAGCCTGGCGCCCGTCCTTCTGGCCTTGCTGCCGGTCATCGTCATCTTCCTGCTCCTGACGCTCAAGAAGAGCCCCGCCGACACGGCCGGCGTCGCCGGCTGGGTCGTCACGGTCGCCGTGGCTTGCCTCTACTTCAAGACCCCTCTCCTCGTCGCCCTGCGGGCCAGCGCCGGGGGAATCGTGGCCTCCTTTCCCATCAGCCTGGTCGTAGCCGCCTCGATCTTCCAAGTCACCCTGCTCATGGAGACGGGGGCCCTGGGGCGGGTCATCGCCCTGATCAAGACGGTCTCGCCCGAGAGCCGGGCCGTCCAGATCATGCTCATCAACGTCGGCGTCGGCACCCTGCTGACGGCGCTCGGCGCGGTCCCGGTCTCCATCCTGCCGCCGATCATGCTGGCCCTGGGCTACTCGTCCTTCGCCGCCATCGCCCTGCCGGCCATCGGCTACGACGCCCTCTGCACCTACGCCCTGCTGGGCATCCCGGTCGTCGTGTTCTCCAACTTCGTCGGCAAGCCGGTGGCCGAGGTGGGCATGTACTTCGCCCGCTTCATGCCCATCGTCTCCACCTGCATCGCCTTGGGCATGCTCTGGCTGGCCGGGCGGGGCAAGTTCCTGCGGCAGGGCTTTCTGCCGGCCCTGATCGCGGGCCTGACGGCCGGTTTCACGGCTATCGGCATGAACGCGCTCGGGCTGGTCACCCTGACCGGGATCGCGGCCGGGCTGGCCGTCGTCGCGGCCATGCTCCTCTTCCTCAAGGCGACCGGGCGGAAGCTGAGTGACCGGGGCGCCCTGACCGAAGCCGACCACGCGGCCGAGCGGAGGATGTCGCTGCCGGCGGCCCTCTCGCCCTGGATCATCCTGATGGCGGCCTGCCTCCTGGTCAACGCGCCCTTCCTGCCGTTCTTCCACCTGACCTACAAGAAGCTGGAGATGGCCCTGCCGCTGATCCCGGGGGCGCCCGAGAGAATCCGCCTCTTCTGGCAGGCCTATTTCTGGATCATGGTCGCCTCGTTCCTGGCCCTGCCGTTCCTCAAGCCGGCCAGGGGAACGATGCGGAGAACGGCGGCCAAGTGGTGGAAGAGGGCCCCGCGGCCGGTCTTCGCCGCGGCCGTGTTCTTCGCCATCGCCTACGTCATCAACCACAGCGGCCGCAACGAAGCCTGGCAGCTGGTCGATCCGGCGCGCAACATGGTCCATGTCCTGGCCGGGGCTTCGGCGGCGGCCTTCGGAAGGCTGTACGCGGCCGTGGCGCCCTTCTTGGGCCTGTTGGGAGGATTCATCAGCGGCTCGGAGTCGTCGGCCATCGCCATGCTCACCCCGCTGCATCTGAGCGCGGCGGAGAGGATCGGGGCCGTCGGGCTGTTGGTGGCCGCGGTCAGCGGCATCGGGGGCGGGCTGGCCAGCGTCATCTCGCCGGCCAAGCTTCAGAACGCGGCGGCCAGCATCGACCGGATCGGCGAGGAGAGCAAGGTCATCCCGGCCACCTTCGTCATCTCCCTTCTGATCACGGCCGTCTGCGCCCTCCTGGCCCTGCTCTGGGCGTTCTGATCGGTTGATAGGGGTCAGGTCTTGAGATTCAAGTTATCTCCAGACACGGGCCGTCATCATTGACAAAAAACCGTCAGAAACGAGAAGCAAACTTGAATCTTGAGACCTGACCCCTATTTCAGGGGGGCGTAGGGGTTGGTCGGCTTAGGATCGTCGCCCGAGCCGGGGACGCGGGCCGCCCAGAGGAGGCCCCGCTTGACGATCTCCAGGGCTTGCGGCACCTTGAAGTCGGCCGAGACGTGGCCGAGCGACGTGTAGAAGACCCGGCCCTGGCCGTACATCTTCTTCCACACCACCGGCATGACCGCCCCCTTGGTCCAGGGCGCATACTCGCCGGTGAAGGTCGTTGTGGCCAGCACTTCCACATTGGGATCGACCAGCATGTAGTACTGCTCGGACTTCATATGGAAGCCGGTCAGCCCTTTCGTGATCGGATCGGCTTGACTCCGGATGTCGACGTCGTAGTCGATGACGCCGCCGGGGTGCGCGGCCCAGGCGCCACCGACCATGAACTCGTACTCGGTGTTGTTGCGGAAGGAGTCGGCCAGGCCGCCGTGCCAGCCGGCTAGGCTGACGCCGCTCTTGACGGCCTCTTCCAGATTCTTCTCCTGAGTGCCGGAGATGGTGGCCATGGTGAAGATCTGGATGATCATATCGAGCGCCTTGAGCTTGGCTCCATCGTTGTAGGCGTCCAAGGTGTTGGCGATCTCGACCTCGAAGCCCAGCCCCCTGAGCCAGGGGGCAAAGATGTCCACGCACTGCCTGGGCTCATGTCCGTCCCAACCGCCCCAGACCATCAGGACCTTCTTACCGGCTCCGGGCAGGGATTGAGCAGAAGCGGAAGTCGCGCAAATAGCGGCGACAACGAAGGCCAGCGCCATCCACGCGGCCGCGCCCTTGATCCGTGCATGAATCATAATCGACTCCTTTGTTTGCCGTCGATGGGGGGTCAGGTCTCAAGATTCGAGTTTTCTTGTGACACGAAGCGTCAGTTCGAACAAAATAATCGCCTGAAACGCACAGATAACTTGAATCTTGAGACCTGACCCCTCATTCTGACCCCTCATTCAAGCCCGCGGATCCAGATGTTGCGGAAGCGGACGGGGTTGCCGTGGTCCTGGAGGGCGATCGGCAGATGCTCGGCATGGGCCGCGTAAGGCGGCCGGGCCTTATGCGCGGTCGGCCCGCTCAGCTCCTGGTCGTTGTGGACCAGGACGCCGTTCCAGAAGACCGTCATCCGGGCCGGGCTGAGCAGGGCCCCGCCTTTATCGAAGCGCGGGGCCGTGAAGGCGATATCGTACGTCTGCCACTCGCCTGGCTTGCGGCAGGCATTGACCAGCGGCGGATACTGGCCGTAGAGAGAGGCGGTCATGCCGTCGGCGTAGGTCTTATTCTCGAAGCAGTCCAGGACCTGGACCTCGTAGATGCCCATCAGGAAGACGCCGCTGTTGCCGCGCCCCTGGCTTTCGCCCTTGACCTCGGCCGGCGAAGCCCACTCCACATGCAGCTGGCAGTCGCCGAAGCGGGCCCGCGTCCGGATCTCCCCGCCCCCCCGGCTGACTTCCATATAGCCGTTCTCGACCTTCCACTTGGCCGGCTCGCCCTTGGCGGTCGTCCACTGCGACAAGCTTGATCCGTCGAACAGGATGACCGCGTCGGACGGCGCGGGGACGGGAGAACCCGCCGGCCCCGGGTCGACTACGGGGGGCATCGGCCGGCTCTCGTCGTGGACGCCCCACTTCTGGAGCTCGCCGGCCCTCGGATTGGCTTGGACGGACGGGGACGCGGAGAACGCGACGGCCCCGGCGAGCAGGCCGAGGACCGCGACGGCCGAACAGGCGATCATGGCATGTCGTCTCACATGAGCCTCCTGAGGCGGCCGGCCGCCCGGGCCGCACTGAGATGAAAGCGCGGCGGAGGAGAGAGGTCGTCCCTCTCCCTCCGCCGTGGTAGATTCGTCAGAGCGACCAGCCCTCGCGGTAGGCCTTATGGACGAACGGATTGGCCTCGGGCAGGTTGGGGAACTCCATCTTGACCGGATCCCACTGGAGGATGGTCTTGCTGTCCTTGAACCGCAGAGCCACGACCCCCAGCAGCATGACCTCGGTCAGGGGGCCGGAGTAGGTCGGGATGTCGGTCGTCGACTTCTGGCCCGCCTTGATGGCCGCCACCCACTCCTCCATGATGCCCGGCGAGCGGGGGATGGTCTTGGCCGGCCGCTTGTAGTCCTGCATCAGCTTCTCGGGCAGGAGGCGGGGATTCTCGCCATAGGTCGAGCAGATCAGCATGCCCTTGGAGCCGACGAACAGGCAGCCGCCGCCGTCGTCGCCCATCATCCGGCCGTTGTCCAGGAGCTCGGGCCGGGGCGGGGTCAGCCCGCCGTCGTACCAGATCATCTTGACCGGCCCCATCTTGCCGCGGGCCGGGAATGTGTAGGTGACGATCTCCGCCTCGGGGTAAGAGTCCTTGTTGTACTTGCTGGAGCTGGCCTGCACCGTCAACGGGTGGCCCAGGTTGAGGGCCCAGAACGGCTGATCGATGAGGTGGGCGCCCATGTCGCCCAGGGCGCCGGTGCCGTAGTCCCACCAGCCGCGCCAGACGAAGTGGCTGAAGGCCGGGTGATAGGGCCGCCAGGGGGCGGGTCCCAGCCAGACGTCCCAGTTCAGGTTGGGCGGGCAGGACGGGATCTCCTTGGGCGCTTCCACGCCCTGCGGCCAGATCGGCCGGTTGGTCCAGACATGGACCTCGGACACGTCGCCGATGGCCCCATCCGCGATCCACTCGCAGATCAGGCGCGCCCCCTCCTTGGAGTGGCCCTGGTTGCCCATCTGGGTGACCAGGTTCCGCTTGGTGGCCTCCTCGGCCAGCATGCGGGCTTCCTTGATGGTATGGGTCAGCGGCTTCTGGATGAGGACGTGCTTGCCCCGCTTCATGGCCGCCATGGCGATGACGGCGTGGTTGTGGTCCGGGGTCGAGACCGTGACCGCGTCCAGGTCCTTGACCTGGTCCAGCATCTTCCGCCAGTCGTTGAACTTGGCGGCCTTCTCGTACATGGCCTTGCGCTCGGGCGTGTGCTGGTCCGACTTGAGGAAGGCGGCCATCTTCTCGTCGTCGACGTCGCAGAGGGCCACGATGTTCTCGGTGCTGGCCGCCTGCACGTCCGAGAAGCCCTTGCCGCCGACCGCCACTCCGGCGATGTTCAGCTTGTCGCTCGGGGCGGTGTAGCCCTTGCCGCCGAGGACGTGGCGGGGCACGACCATCACGCCGGCGGCCGCGGCCGCCGCCGATCCCAGGAATTCACGGCGCGTTGTCATGAGTCTCCTCCCTTGCGGATGGGCTGCGGCCCGACCGCAGGGGACAACTCTACTTCGCCCCGGCCCCGGACGTCAACCCGCCCCAAGCGGCCCGCTCGCGGGGCCGGCCTTCCGCCTTGCTTTCGCCGCGCGCCCCGGACTATGATCGCGGCGATCCGGGAAGCCGCCGAGGAGGCGGGAAGCGGCCGGGCCCCGGAGCCGCGAGGATCAAGAGGCCCCCGGCGCCCCGGAAACGGGGAGTCCCCGCCACAACCGCCGCCCGATCCATCGAAGGGAGGGTGTCCATGTCCCGTAAAGCCGCGTTTCTAATCGGCTCGTCGATCGTCGCGCTGGTCCTCGCCGCGGTCGCCTGCCGCCCCTCCCCTGCCCCGGCCGCCGAAAGTCTGGCCCGCGAATTTGCCTCCCCTCCCGCATCGTCCCGGCCTTGGGTCTATTGGTTTTGGCTGAACGGCAACGTCACCCGCCAAGGCATCACCGCGGACCTCGAAGCCATGAAGGCGGCCGGAATCGGCGGCGTCCTGATCATGGAAGTCGACCAGGGCGCCCCGCAGGGACCGACAGCTTTTGGCGGCCCCGAATGGCGCAAGCTCTTCGCCTTCGTCTGCGCCGAAGCCGAGCGCCTGGGCCTGGAAGTCAACATGAACAACGACGCCGGCTGGTGCGGCAGCGGCGGGCCCTGGATCAAGCCCGAGCATGCCGCCCAGAGGGTCGTCTGGACGGAGACCGCCGCCCGCGGGCCGCGCCGTCTCGAGATGGCCCTGCCGGCCCCGCCGAAGGTCGCGGACTATTACCGCGACATCCGCGTCCTGGCCTTCCCCGCTCTCCCCGCGGGCGCCGCCCGAATCGACGGCATCCGCTTCAAGGCCATGGAAGCGTCCACCGACTTCCACTACATGGGCCGCTCCAGCCTGCTCCCGTCGCGAGCCGTCTGGCCCGAGCCGCCTGCGGGAGAGACGATTCCCCGGGACCGGGTCGTCGATCTGAGCGACCGGATGGACAAGGCCGGGCGGCTCGTCTGGGACGTTCCCGAAGGCGATTGGACCATCCTCCGGCTCGGGTATACCCCGACCGGCGTCGTCAACGCCCCGGCCCCTGCCTCAGGGACCGGACTGGACTGCGACAAGATGAGCTTGGAGGCGATCAAAGCCCATTTCGACGGCTTCCTCGGCCCGCTGGCCGACGCCGTGGGAGAGCGGACCGGCAAGTCCTTCGTCTCCGTCCACATCGACAGCTGGGAGACCAACACCCAGAACTGGACCGGCGACTTCGCCCAGGAGTTCCGCCGCCGGCGCGGCTATGACCTGAAGCCGTTCCTTCCCGTCCTGACCGGCCGCCTCGTGGACGGCCGCGAGGTCTCGGAGCGCTTCCTCTGGGACTTCCGCAAGACGATCTCCGAGCTGGTCCTGGACCGCTACGCCGCGGGGCTCCGCGATCTGGCCGCCGCGCGCGGCCTGCGGCTCTCCATCGAGGCCTACACGACCTGCCCGACGGACGAGCTGGCCTACGGCGGACGGGCCGACGAGCCCATGGGAGAGTTCTGGCCGATCTGGTTCTCCAGCGGCAAGCCCTACGGCTTCGGCTTCACCTGCACCGAGATGGCTTCCGCGGGCCATGTCTACGGCAAGAGGATCATCGGGGCCGAAGCCTTCACCTCGACCGACGCCGAGCGCTGGCAGCTCCATCCCGCCCTGATCAAGGAGATCGGCGATTGGGCCTTCGCCGAGGGCATCAATCGCTTCGTCTTCCACCGCTACGCCATGCAGCCCTGGATCGGCGTCCGGCCGGGCATGGCCATGGGCCCCTGGGGCCTGCACTACGAGCGGACCCAGAGCTGGTGGGGCCTTTCGGGAGCCTGGCACGAGTACTTGGCCCGCTGCCAGCATCTCCTGCGCCAGGGTCTTTTCGTGGCCGACGTGTGCTATCTCACGCCGGAGGGGGCGCCCTTTTCGATCGGGGCCCAGCAGCGCTTCTTCTCCGGCCTCAACGACAACCGCGACGAGCCTCTCGACCGGACGGGATACAATTACGATCTCTGCCCGCCCGATGCCCTGATGACCCGGATGTCGGTCAAGGACGGCCGCCTGGTCCTGCCGGACGGCATGAGCTATCGCCTGCTTGTCCTCCCCCAGTCGGCGACCATGACCCTGCCCCTGCTGCTCAAGGTCAAGGATCTCCTCGAGGCGGGCGCGACCGTGGTCGGCCCAAGGCCGGTCCGCTCGCCCGGACTGGCCGGCTACCCCGAATGTGATTGGGAGGTCCGCAAGCTGGCCGGGGAGATCTGGGGGACGGGCGAGCCGCCCGCCGCCCTGACATCCAAGAGCGTCGGGAAGGGGCGCCTCTATTGGTCGGCCGCTATCCAGGCCAAGGCCGTCGCCACGCCGACGCCGGGCGAGGTCCTGGGACAGGCCCGCTGGATCTGGCACCCCGAAGGCGACCCGGCCACGGCCGTGCCGCCCGGGGTACGCACTTTCCGAAAAGTCTTCAAACTGGCGGAAGGCAAGACGGTCGCCTCGGCCCGCCTCTTCATGCACGCCGAGGATGCCTTCACCGCCTGGCTCAACGGACACAAGGCCGGCGAGGGGCACAATTTCCACCGCAACGAAGACGCCGACATCGCCGGGCTCCTCAAGGCGGGGGCCAACACCCTGCTCGTCGAAGCGGTCAACCGCGGCGATGCGCCCAATCCCGCCGGGCTGATCGGCCGGATCGCCGTACGATTTAACGACGGGACCTCCCAGGATATCTTCACGGACGGGTCCTGGACGAGCGCCTCAGCCAAGACCGAGAACGGATCTCCCTCTCCCGCGGCGCGGTGGACCGCCGCCCGCGACGTCGGCCCGCTGGGCATGGCGCCTTGGGGTGAGTGGACGCCCACCTACGGCGAGGCCGACGTGATCCCCGGCGATGAGATCGCAGCCGAGGTGCTCCGTGACCTTCAGCTGCCGCCGGATTTCAATGCCGAGACCGCCGACGGCCTTCCAGCCCTGCGCTTCATCCATCGGTCCTCGCCCGAAGTGGAGATCTACTTCGTGGCCAATAAGCTGCCGCGCCCCTTGCAGGCCGTCTTGTCCCTGCGAACGGCGGGGAGAAGGCCTGAGATCTGGCGACCCGACAACGGCCTCATCGAGCGGCCAGTGATCTATGACGAAGTCGGCGGCATTACCCGCCTGCCGGTCTCGTTCGAGCCCTCGGGCTCGGTGTTCGTCGTCTTCCGGGAGAAGGACGAGCCGACAGGGCGGCGGCTCTCCTCGCTCAAAAGAGATGGTCGCACGGTCCTCTCGGCGGACGCAGGGATCGAGGATCCGGACCTGGCCGTGACCGAAGAGTCCAAGGGCGTAGTCAGGATCCGATCGGATAAGGGGGGCCGCTACGAGCTCAGTTGGGCCGACGGCCGCAAGGAGACAGTCGACTTGCCGGCCCTGCCGGCGCCCAAGGAGGTTGCCGGCCCTTGGCAGGTCCGTTTCGCTCCCGGCGGCGGCGCTCCCGAGGCGGCGGTCTTCGGGGAGCTTCTCTCGTGGAGCGATCATCCCGATCGGGGCATCGCTTTCTACTCCGGGGAGGCGACCTACTTGAACTCGTTCGACTTAGCCGCGCCGGAGCTCTCCGCGGACCGGCGCCTGAGCCTCGACCTCGGGGATGTCCAAGTCATGGCCGCCGTCGAGCTGAACGGAAAGGACCTGGGCATCCTGTGGAAGCCGCCCTACCACGTGGACATCGCGGAGGCGGCCCGGCCCGGGCGGAACGAGCTTAAAATCCGGGTCGCCAACCTGCTCATCAACCGCCAGATCGGCGACGAATCCCTGCCCGAAGACGGCGACCGCCGGCCCGACGGCACTCTGATGGCCTGGCCGAGCTGGCTTCTCGAGGGAAAGGCCAGCCCGACCGGCCGGTTCACCTTTTCGTCCTGGCGGCTGTGGAAGAAAGGCGAGGCTCTGCAGCCCTCGGGCTTGCTCGGCCCCGTCACGCTGAAGGAGACCGTGGTCGCTCGGACCAAGAGATAGCTCCGGGCCGGCAACGGCGCCCGGCCGCCAACCGTATTAAGGTGAGGAGGCGCACCATGACAAGGCTTCTCGCTCGGCTTGCAGGGCTGGCCGCCCTGATGCTCCTTCCAGGCGGAATAGCTCCGGCCGCCGTTCCGTCCCCGGCCGCGCCCGAACGGGCCCGCTTGACCATCCTCTACGACAACACGACGGCGCGGGAGGGGGTCCAGGGCGACTGGGGCTTCGCCTGCCTGATCGAAGGGATGGGCCCGACCATCCTCTTCGACACGGGAACGAAGCCCGAAATCCTCTTGGCCAATATCCAGGCTTTAAAAGTCGACCTCGGCCGGGTGGACGCCATCGTCATTTCGCATCTGCACGGGGACCATACGGGCGGCCTGTTGGCGGCGCTGGAGAAGCGCCCCAACGTCAAGCTCTACGTCCCCGCGGCCATCGCCTCCGTGCCCGATTCGGCCTATGACCGGAGCCGGGTGCCGTCCCTGGCCAGATTGTCCCGTCCCGAGACGACGATCATCCAAGTCGACGGCCCGGTCGAGATCGGCCCCGGGATTCGGCTGACCGGGCCGATCGTCGGCCCCAACGGCATTCCCGAGGTCGGCCTGCTCCTCGAGACCCGATCCGGGGGGATGCTCGTCACAGGCTGCGCCCATCCCGGCATCGTTCTTATGACCCGTCGCGCCGCGGCTCAGCGGTCCAAGCCGGTCGAAGCGGTCCTCGGCGGCTTCCATCTGAATGCCACGCCCCCCGATGAAGTCCGCTCCATTATCGCCGACATGAAAGCGGCCGGCGTCGTCCGCTGCGGAGCCACCCACTGCACGGGCGACGCGGCGATCGCGCAATTCCGGGCCGCCTTCGGGACGGGATACATCCCCCTGGGCGTGGGCCGGGTGATCGACCTCTGAGGTCCGCTCCGGGCTCAGCCTCTCGGGAACGGCAGCGGCGGGCTCTTGACCTCCGCCCCGTCCCAGCAGTAGGTGCACATCGAGTCCTTGGGCTTGCCGATCGCCTCGACCAGATCGCCGAGGTGCTGGTACTTGAGGGTGGTCAGGTTGAGCCGCTGGCGGATGCGCTCCTCCATGGCCGCGTAGGCCCCGCTGGACGGATCGGCGTAGGCGGCCAGGTCGCTGGGCGTCTCGCCCTCCATCTCGCGGATGGCCCGGCGGGCGGCCAGATCCATCTCCGAGCGGGAGACCGAGAAGTTGAGGAACTTGCAGCCGTAGACCAGGGGCGGGCAAGCCGGCCGCATGTGGATCTCCCGGGCCCCGAAGTCGTAGAGCCTCTGGATGGTGTCCTTCAGCTGGGTGCCGCGGACGATGGAATCCTCGCAGAAGAGGAATCGCTTGCCCTGGATGAGCTCCCGCACGGGGACCAGCTTCATCCGGGCCACCAGATCGCGGACGTCCTGGACCTGGGGCATGAAGGAGCGGGCCCAGGTCGGGGTGTACTTGACGAAGGGGCGGCGAAACGGCAGTCGGGCCTCGGCCGCGAAGCCCAAGCCGTGCCCGACGCCGGAGTCCGGGATGCCGGCGATGAAGTCCACGTCGGCCGGGTGCCGCCGGGCCAGGGCCGCCCCGCAGCGGTTGCGGGACCACTCCACGTTGATGCCCTCGTAGGTCGAGGCGGGATAGCCGTAGTAGACCCACAGGAAAGCGCAGATCTGGTCGACCGGCCCCGGGGCCCGGCGGACCTCGACCCCGTCGGCCGAGACGAAGACGATCTCGCCCGGCCCCAGGTCGCGCACGACCTCGTAGCCGAGATTGGGGAAGGCGCAGGTCTCCTGGGTCGCCGCCCAGGCGCCGTCCCTGCCCCCGATGATGATCGGCGTCCGGCCGTAGCGGTCGCGGGCGGCGTAGAATCCGTCCTTGGTCAGCAGCAGCAGCGAGCAGGAGCCCTCGACGGCGTCCTGCAGCGCGGCGATGCCCTCCTCGAAGGTGTCGCCCTGGTCGATCAAGGCGGCGGCCAGCTCGGTCGGATTGATCCCGCCCTGGCTCATCTCGGCGAAGTGGACCCGGCGGCTGCGCAGCGCCCCGGCCACCAGCTCGTCGGCGTTCTTGACGGCCCCGACCGTGACCAGGGCGTACTCGCCCAGGTGGGAGCGGATGAGCAGGGGCTGATCGTCCGTGTCGCTGATGACGCCGATGCCGCGGTCGGCCCGCAGCCGGGGGATCTCGGGATCGAACTTGGTCCGGAACTGGGCGTTCTCGATGCTGTGGATGGCCCGGGCGAATCCGTCCGCGCGGACGACGGCCAGGCCGCCGCGCTTGGTGCCGAGGTGGGAGTGGTAGTCCACCCCGTAGTAGAGGTCCGCGATGACGTCCTGCCGGCCGGCCACCCCGAAGAAGCCTCCCATGGTCCTCCCTCCTCTCAGACGGCGGCGGCCAGCGCGATCAGGGCCCGCAGCAGCCGGACGCCC
>CAZKXI010000016.1:0-66781 GCA_964556755.1 uncultured Eubacteriales bacterium | reverse complement strand
TTCTGGCCTATCACCCGGGCGTCAACCCGGTCCGCCACGTGATCAAGAAGGGCCGGATCGTCGTCGCCGACAAGAAGCTCGTCTACCTCCACCGGCGGAGCGACATAACCTAGTCCCCATTTCCCATTTCCCATTTCTTTCCGGGCCGCCCCCTCCCAAGGGGCGGCCCAATTCATTTAGGGGAGCGGGAAACAGGCCGGGCTATATTTCTTTCTTGATGGTGATGGGACCCGAGGTCTCCAGCTTGACCGTCAGGCCGCCCTGGCCGGATCCAAATTCGACGGCATGGCTGTCCTCGTTCCGGGCCTCGCGAAGGTAGACCGGGAAGTCCGTCACGATCTTCCCAAACTCGGACTTGGCCGAGCCCTGGATCCCGGTCCCGGCTGGGACCGTCAGGGTGATGGGGCTGAAGGAGGTCCGGACGCTGATCAGGCCGGCGGCGATGGGAGACTTGAGCCGGGAGATGTCCACCGGGCTCGACTCGCCGACGACGGTGATCTGGGCTGGAACCCGGCGCAGGATGATGCTCTTGAAGCTGTTGTGGACGTCGACGGCCCCACCGATGTCCTCGGCCAGGACGGAGCAGGACTCCCCGCTCGCCTTCAGCGTCCCGCCGACGGTCCGGACTTCGACCCCGCCGAAGCTGGCCTGGATGTCGGCGCACCGCTTGACGCCGTTCACGACCACCGGCGCCGATTTTGAGTCGATCGTCAGCGTCCCGCCGACACCGGAGACGTCGACCTTCTGGTAGGACGAGGAGACGGTCGCGTCGCCGTCGATGGCCCGCAGGGTGACGGCCGAGGACTCGCCCTGGACCTTCACCCAGCCGTGGATCCTCTCGGCCAGGACGGACTGGAAGGACGTCTTGATGTCGGCCCAGCCGCCGATATCGGCCGCCGTCACGCTCGAGGACTCGCCGATCACCTGGAGATGGCCCTTGACGTTCGTCGCCGCCGCAGGCTTGAAGCTGTTCTTGAGGACGGCGTTCTTGTCGACACCGTCGATCTTGAGGCCGCAGCTTTCGCCCTGGATCTCGCACTCGCCCCGGACGCCCCGGACGTCGATGGCCTGGAACGAGGAGCTGATCCGGCAGTCGCCGCCCACATCGGAACCGCTGACCGCCGCGCTCTCCGAAGCGATCGTCAATGAGCCTCCGATCTTGCGGAAGCGGACTTGCTTGAAGCTGTTCTTGACGACGGCCGGCCCGGCGACGTCGTCCAGCTCGACGGCCCCGCTCTCGCAACGGATGTCGACGCCGCCCTTGAAGGCGGCGGCCCGGACGCTTCCGAAGCTGTTGTCGATGTTCAGCGAGCCGCCCCCGCCCTCGACTGTCACCCGCCCGGATTCGTTGTTAACCGTCATCCGGCCGGACAGGCCCCGGATCTCAACGTTGCCGAAGCTGTTGCGCGCCTCCAGGGATAGCGAGGCGGGGACGCGGACGCTGATTTGAGCCGCGTAGGACAGCTTCCAGGACTGGCGGCGGAACATATCCTCCAGCCAGCGCAGGCTCACCTTGCGCCCCTTCTCCCAGCTCCAGGGAGAATCCAGACGCAGGACCAGGCCCGACCCGGCCCGCTCCAGGATCAGGCTGGTGTTGTCCAGGAATTCCTTGACGGCCTCGTCGCGGGCCTCGCCGACCTCGACCTTGGCCTCCACCGAAACCTCTTTTTTGTCCCAGGCCGTGATGGACAGCTGAGCCTGGCTGAGATCGATCTTCAGCAGCGATCCCGGCTCGCAGGCGGCCGTCTTGCTGAAGGTCCGGTTCTGGACATTACGCGCCCCCGGAAGAAGCGTTTCGTTTCGCTCGGAGGCTCCCGCCGGCCCGGCGGCGAGGACGAAAAGGGCCGCAGCGGCCGCGAGGATCGTTCGGATGCGTCGGCTAGGGCTGGTCATGGTTCTCTCCTTGTCTTCGATATCGCTCATGACCCCAGCGCTTCGGCCAGAGTCTGCTTCTTGTCTTGCAGGGCGGCCAGGAAGTAGCGGCGGATGTGGGCGTTGCCCGGGTTGCGGTCCAGCGCTTCCCGGCATTTCATGATCTGGGCATCGATGACGGCCAACCGGTCGCGGTAGAGGGACGTCAGGGCCGGATCCATGGCCGAGATCCGCGGCCGGGCCAGTTTCTCCAGGCCCTCGATGGCCTCGACATAAGCCCTCTCCTGGGCATCGACCTTAGCCAGCGCCCGCGTGTCCAGCAGCCCGGAAGCCGCGGCCGGATCCGGCCCTCGGGGCGGCAGGAAGACGACCGCGGCGGCGGCCAGCAGGACGGCGGCGGTCGCCGGGACCAGGAGCCGCGGCAGCCAGGAGCGCCGGGGGCGGCGGGCCGCGGCCTTCATCCCGGCTTCTGCCTCGGCCCGCAGGGCCTTCTCGATCCTGGCCCACAGCTCGGGAGAGCGAAGCGGCGCTCGCATCAGGCGGATCTCCTTGGCAAGCCGGCCGTCTCGTTCGACCTCGGTCTGGCAATCCTGGCATTCCCGGATGTGCCGCTCCCAGGCTTCGCGGCTCAACTGGCCCTGCTCAAGATCTTCGAATCGCGGACAGCTCATGTCGTCTCTCCCTCAGCCGCCGGGGCCAGCCAAGCCCGCAGCCTCTTGCGGGCCCGGTGGACGTGCGTCTTCACGCTGCCGATGTTGAGGCCCAGCATCTCGGCCGTCTCTTGGAGGGTGAACTCCTCGACGGCGTTCAGGAGGAAGCAAGCCTTCATCCGGCTTGGCAGCCGGTCGACGGTCTGAGCCAAGCAGGAGCCGATCGGATCGACCGTCTCGGATGACCCCGGCAGCTTTTCGGCGTCCCAGTCGGCGTACTCGATGTGACGCCTCTTTCTCAGGACGTCAGTACAGGTGTTGATCAGGATCCGGAACAGGTAGGTGCTGAACGGAGCCCCCCGCCGGTAGGAGGATATGCTCCGATACAGCTTCAGAAACGTATCCTGAACGGCGTCCTCGGCCTCCTGCGGGCGGCCCAGCATCCGCCAAGCCATCCGCAGGAGGGGCTGTTCGTAGCGCTCGTAGATTCGGCGGTAGGCGTCCAGGTCGCCGGCCCGGCACCGTTCGAGGATCAGGTCCTCGTCATAGGATTCCATGGCCCGAGTATATCTCCGTTTCCACCCCGTTAGACGGGAGAAGGCGGAGAAGTGTTGACCGGACCCCGGGGTACGCTAGGGCTCTATGCGCTTGATCCCGGTTTCGGGATCGACGGCCCGGCCCAGGGGAGCGGCGAGGGGCGTCAAGACAATCTCGCAGGCGGCCAGGACCTCGGCTTCCCTGAGGTGGCCGGCCCAGGCCTGCGACTCGGCGTCGCCGAGGACGACATGGAGATGGAGGAAGGGCTTGCCCTCGGACAAGCTGACATTGCCGGTCAGAGAGGCGATCTCGAAGTCGCCGGCCAGGGTCCGGAACCGATAGCTTTTCTCCCCCATCTCGAAGAAGCCGAGCTCGGGATTGCGGCAGGATCCGATCCCGGAGACCGCCGCTCCGCCGATCTTCTTCCGGGCCGCGAAGGACGTCAAGCTCCGGACGATGGGATCGCCCGGATCCAAGCGAAGAATCCACACCGAGCCGTCCGCTCGCTCTTTCATGCCCGCTAGGTTAGCGCAAACGGGGACCGGATTCCAGCCGGTCCCCCGCCGTCACGGGAGAGGTCAGCGGGAAGCTCGTAGGCGTCAAAGAGGGCTTCGATCACGGCCGCTCCTCTCTGAGGCCTTGGAAGAGGAGCATCCGGAAGACGACCGACGCCGGCTTCTGGGCTTCCCCGGCCGCCATCGGACCGGCCAGGGGAGCCAAGGAAATCAAAATCGCCGCGATCCCGCCGTCAATGGCCCTGGGGAACCCTCGCCTCGGCACGATCTCCTCCCCCGAGTGCGTTCCTTGCGGCAACCCCATCCGCTCCCCATTTATAACGATTTTGGGAAACCGTTCGCAAAAGGGAGGTGTCGTTTGACGACACCGTCGCCATTTGACATGATAAATAACGATAGACCATGGAATCCCTACACGAGCTGTACCGCATCGGGCCCGGCCCGAGCTCCAGCCACACCATGGGCCCGCGCCGGGCGGCCGAGTCCTTCCTGGCCAAGGCCCCTGACGCGCCGGCCTACAGGATCACGCTCTTCGGCAGCCTGGCGGCGACCGGCAAGGGCCACCTGACCATGGAGACCCTCAAGGAGGCCTTCGCCGGCCGAAAGCTGGCCATGGTCCTCAAGCCCGAGGAGATCCTTCCCCGCCACACCAACGCCATGCGCTTCGAGTCCTTGGACGCCGACGGCGGGATCCTGCGGTCCTGGACCGCCTACAGCATCGGCGGCGGCAAGGTCGTGGATGACGCGACTCCGCCCAATGCCGGCCGGATCTATCCCTTCGCCGGCATGGACGATATCCTGGCCGAATGCGCCCGGAGCGGCCGTTCCCTCTGGGAGATCGTGGAGGCCGTGGAAGGCCCCGGCATCAACGATTTTTTGGCCGAGGTCTGGACGGCCATGCAGGCTGCCGTCAAGCGGGGCCTCAAGGCCGACGGCATTCTGCCCGGCGTCCTCAAGCTCCCCCGCAAAGCCCGCTCCTACGCCGTCAGGGCCAAGGCCTTCGGCGGCTCGATCCGGCGCCGGGCTCAGTTGTTCGCCTATGCCCTGGCCGTATCCGAAGAGAACGCCTCGGGCGGCGTGATCGTCACCGCTCCGACCTGCGGCGCGGCGGGCGTCCTTCCCGCGGTCCTCTACCATCTGCGCCAGGAGAGACGCTTCTCCGACCAGGAGATCATCCGGGCCCTGGCCGCGGCCGGCCTCGTCGGCTCCGTCGTCCGGCGCAACGCCTCCGTCTCCGGGGCCGAGCTGGGCTGCCAGGCCGAGATCGGGGTGGCCTGCGCCATGGCCGGCGCGGCAGCCGCCCAGCTCATCGGCGGCACCATCCACCAGATCGAGTACGCGGCCGAGATGGGCATCGAGCATCACCTCGGCCTGACCTGCGATCCGGTGGCCGGCCTGGTCCAGATCCCCTGCATCGAGCGCAACGTCTTCGCCGCCTCGCGGGCCCTCAACCACTATACCTTCGCCCTGCTCTCGGACGGGCGCCACCGCATCAGCTTCGACGAGGTGGTGGAGGCCATGAAGCAGACGGGCCGCGACCTCTCGGCCAAGTACAAGGAGACGTCCCGCGGCGGCTTGGCCGTCGTTGAGACGGTCTGAGCCGTCGGTCAGTCTTTCTTGGGAAACCAGGGGATGAATTTGCTCGTCCGGAGCTTGTAGGCTTCCCAGTCGGGGCGGCCGGCATACTTTCTCTCCAGCAGAGGCACGCCCGAAACAAAGACCAGCAGCAGGGTGATGGCGATCGGGCTGATGACCGCCGCCCAGCCGGCCGGCGAGGGCAGGGCGATCAGAGAGAGCCCCCACCATAAGGCTGCCTCCCCGAAATAGTTCGGGTGGCGGGTGATCGACCATAGCCCGCGGGTCATCAGCCTGCCCTTGTTCTCGGGCCGGCGGATGTGGGCCGCCAATTGAGCATCCCCCACGGCTTCGAAGAGGAGACCGGCGGCGAAGACCACAGCTCCCGCCGCGTCCAAGAGGCCCAAGGGCCGATCCGGGCCGGCGAAGAGGACCGTGGCCGAGAAGGACACCACCAGCATCAGGGCGCCCTGGGTCATGAAGACGAAGAAGAAAGCCTTGACCGCGGCCGCCTTCCCCCAGCGGGCCCGCATCCGGGCGTAGCGGAAGTCTTCGGGCTTCCCCGCGTTGCGGCGCCCGATGTGGATCGCCAGCCGCGAGGCCCAGATCAGGACCAGGGCCGCGTACAGCAGCCGGGCGGGGAAGAAGCCGGGCCGGGCGATGAACAAGGCCGCGATAACGACCAGGAAGCCCGGCCCCCAGGCGATGTCGACGATGGCATTGTTGCGGCGGGCCTGGGCCGCGAGAAAGAACGCGGTCATGTAGAGGAACACGCCGAGTGCAACGGGGGGAATCAGGCTGAGCATGGATCCTCCTCCGGGCCGGGCGGCCCTTCAGCTTTCCAGCAGGAGCGAGACGGCCACGGCCCCGACGCCCGCGTTCAAGCCGATGACGGGCGAGATGTCCATGGTGTAGGCAGGCGGATAGCCGAGAATTCCGGCCAGCTTCTCCGCGTAGCCGCGGGCGCCCTCGGGATTGTGGGCGTGCAGGAGGCAGTACTCCCCGACCCGGCGGCTTCCGGCGTAGGCTCCGATCTGCCTCAGGATGGCCTTGAGGGTGCCCCGCTGACTGAAGGCCTTGCCGAAGATCGTCGACTCCCCGCCCTCGGCCATGGAGACGATCGGCTTCAGGTTCAGGATCCGGCCGGCCAGACCGGCCATGGGGCTGACCCGCCCGCCGCGAACCATGTATTTCAGGGTCCGGACGGCGACCAGAATCTTGGCTTGGGGCAGAAGGCCCTCCACTTCGGCCGCGATCTCGTCGTGGCCGCGCCCGGCATCGATCAGCCGGGCCGCCCGCAGGACGACCAGCCCCAGGGCGCCGGACAGGGTCCGCGAATCGATGACCGTGATCCTCTTGCCGGTGGCCGCGGCGACCTTGGCGGCGGCCGTGGCGCTGCTGGAGCCGGTTCCGCTCAGCTTCTGCGACAGGTGGATGGCCAGGATCGAGTCGTAATGGGCGGCCAGCCGCTCGTAGAGGACCTCGAAGGTCCGCACGTTGGGCTGAGCCGACTTGGGGAACTCGCGTCCCTCGTCCAGCATCCGGTAGAACTGGTCCGGGGAGATGGTCGCCTTGTCCAGGTAGAGGCTGTCCCCGAAGGCCATCTGGATGGGAACGACGTGGATCCGGTGGCGGTCGATCACCTCGGGCGGCAGGTCGCAGCAGGAGTCGGTGACCAGGGCGATGGGCCGCCGCCGGTCATGGGCGTCCTCGTGCTGACGGAGCATGTCGTCGGCTTTCTGCTGGACGAAGCGCCCGAAGTCCCGGATCGAGAAGAGCATCCCGGCCGGATCGTCGGTGTGGATGTGCAGGCGCAGGGCTTCCGGCGAGCCGGCGATGACCATCGAATCCCCGAACCCCTCCACGGCCCGCCTCAGGGCGTCTCTGTCCAGGCCGGCGGGGCCCTTTCCCGGCCGGGGCCGGATCAGCGTCTCGGTACAGTAGCGGCGGCCGACCGGGCCGTCGGCGATCTCCTCGATCGGCTCGATGTCGATAACGTCCTGGCGGAGGCTGAGGATCTTCTTGTGAGAGGGCTTGCGGAGGAAATCCAGGACGCCTTCGAGGAAGAGGACCATGCCCTTGGAGCCGGCGTCGACGACATTGGCCTTGCGCATGGGCTCCAATCGGGTCCGGGTCTCCTGGAGGGCCTCGACGGCTTGGCCGTAGGCCTGGGTCATGAGCTTCAGGAAGCTTCGAGGCTCGTCCTTGAGCGAAGCCAGCGACTCCGCCCAGCGCCGGATGACCGTGATCATGGTCCCTTCCCGCGGCTCGGCGATGGCCTCGTACATGTAGCGGACGGCCCGCCGGACGGACTGGGCGAAGTGGGCCAGGGAGACCTCGTGCCAGCCGCGGGATTCGGCTCCCAGGCCATGGAGGAACTGGGCGAAGATGATGCCCGAGTTGCCCCGCGCGCCTTCCAGGGCGGCGGCCGCGATGGCCGAGGAGGTCTCGTGGTAGGAGCGGCCGGGGCGGACCCGCTCGATGATCGAGCGGACCGTGGAGGCCAGGTTGGAGCCGGTGTCGGCGTCGGGCACGGGAAAGACGTTGATCCGGTTCAGCTCCCTCTGGTTCTCCAGGATCTTCTTGGCCCCGGCTAAAAAGGCAAAGTACAACCCCTTCCCGTTCAGGCGGCCGGCGGCGGGCTTTCGGGCCAGGGAGGATTCCATATTGGCGCCTTGATCCAGGATTATGCGGGATAACAGGTCTTTATTCAATCGGTTTCTCGAGTCGGGCCGGCTTGGCCCCGCATTCACCCTTCTCCGGAAAAAAGGCCTGAAATGTGCTATAAAGGGAGCCGTGAATTTAGCGCGCTGCCTTAAAGCCGACCACGTCCGTCTTGATCTGGACGCCGCGGACCGGGCCGGCGTCTTGGCGGCGCTTCTCGGCCGTCTGGCCGACGCGGGAGCCTTCCCCCAGGACAAGACGGCCGAGCTGCTGGGCCTGCTTCTCGACCGGGAGAGCCAGGCCAGCACGGGACTGGAAAACGGCGTGGCCCTGCCGCACGCGCGGACCGACGCGGTCGACCGGATCCAGATCGCCTTCGGCCGAAGCGAGCACGGGGTCGATTTCCGGGCTCCGGACGGCCAGCCGGCCCGCCTCATCTTCCTGGTCCTGGCACCTCCCCGCGATGCCGGAGAGTACCTGCGGGCGATGGCCCGCATCGCGGCCGTGGTCAAGAGCAAGGAAGCCCGCCGGCGGCTGCTCCGGATCCGGACGGCCGAGGATGCCTGCCAGCTCTTCGACGCGACGCCCTGAGGCCCCGCTCCCGGGATAGTCCGCGGACGGCTACAGGGAGGCGATCCTCTTCAGCTGCTTCTCCTCCCCCATCAGAATGAGGGTATCGCTGTCCTTGATGACGAAATCGGGGGGCGGGACGACCACCGTCCGGTCGGGCACGATCTCCTTGATGGCCAGGACCTGAATGCCGTACTTGTTCCTCAGGTCGAGCTCGATCAGATTGCGGCCGATGAACTTGTCGGGCGGCGCCAGCTCCTGGATGATGACGCCGGACAGGAGCGGCAGACTTTCCAGGACGTTGGGATTGGACAGCCGATGGGCCGTCCGCACGGCCATGTCCTTCTCCGGGTAGATGACCTCGTCCGCTCCGACCGCATCGAGAATCCTGGCATGGTCCTCGCTCAGGGCCTTGGCCACGATCCTCTTGGGGCCGACTTCCTTCAGGTAAAGGACGGTCAAGATGGACGCCTCCATATCGGGGCCCAGGCTGACGATGGCCACATTGGCCTCCTTCAATCCCAGGGCGGCCAGGCTCTCCTTGTCCCGGGTGTCCAGCCGGACGGCTTGGGTCGCGAAGGCCTTGGCCGCGTTCACCTTGTTCTTGTCCATGTCGATGGCCACGACGTCCTCGCCGTTCTCGTAGAGAGTCTTGGCCACGTTCCATCCGAAGCTGCCGAGCCCGATGATCACGAATCTCACCCGCCGCGCTCCTTTCCCCCCGTCATCCGGTCATGACCGATTCCTCGGCGTAGTCGAACCGTCCCTTGGCTCGCTGCCGGCTGAAGGCCGAGAGCAGGGCCAGGGGGCCGATTCTCCCTATGAACATCGTCAGGATGATGACGATCTTGCCGAAGCCGTTCAGCCGGGCCGTCGCCCCCAGGGACAGCCCGACCGTGCCGAAGGCCGAGAAGACCTCGAACACGGCGTTCCGCATGCCCAAGTCCGGCTGACCGACCAAGATCAGGAAGGAAGCCAGGAAGACCAGGGCGAGCGCCAAGAGGACGGCCGTCAGGGCTCTCAGGATCGTCGCCGCCGGAAGAGTCCTGCGGAACAGCCCGACCGAATCGCGGGCCATGATCTTGGAGCGGAGGAAGGCGGCCAGGACGCCGATGGTGCTGGTCTTGACGCCGCCGCCGGTGGAGCCGGGCGAAGCGCCGATGAACATCAGGACCATCAACAAGAGCCCGGTAGCCGAGCCGACGGCCGCCAGGTCGATGGTATTGAAGCCCGCCGTCCGCGGCGTGACGGCTTGGAACAGGGAGGCCAAGACCTTGTCCCGCGTCGACAGGCCGGCCAGGGCCCCCTTCCCTTCCAGCCCCAGGAACAGGCCAAAGCCGATCAGGATGAGCCCCAGGGTCATGGTCAGCACGAGCTTGGAGTGCAGCATCAATCGGGCGCGCTTTCCGTGGACGACCCCGGCGGCGTATCCGGCCGCGTCCTTCAGGACCAGAAATCCCAGGCCGCCCAGCACGATCAGGGCGATGATGGTCACGTTGATCCCGCCGTCGCCGCGGAAGCCGGCCAGATTGTCGGAGAAGAGGGTGAAGCCCGCGTTGCAGAAGGCCGAGACGCTGTGGAAGATGGCCAGCGGGATGGCCCGGCCCAAGGGGAAGCGCCGTAAAAAGCCGGCCAGGAGGAGCAGGCTTCCCGCCGCTTCGATGGCCACGGCGTAGAGGAAGATGTCCCGGATGAGCGACCGGAAGTCCTTGATCGCGGCCGGCGAGAAGTCCTCCTGGACGGCCACGCGGTCGGCGATGGCGATCTTACGGCCGGCCACCAGAAGGATCATGGTCGAGAAGGTCATGATCCCCAGGCCGCCCAGCTGGATGAGGCCCAGGATCACGCCTTGCCCGAAGGGCGAGAAAGCCGAGGACGTGTCGCGGACCGTCAACCCGGTCACGCAGACGGCCGAGGTCGAGGTGAAGGCCGCGTCGATGAGCGACAGGCGCCCCGAGCGGGCGCTGGCCGGCAGCCACAGGAGGAGAGTCCCCAGGAGAATGGTCCCCAGGAAGCTGAAGGCCAGCATCTGAGCGGGCTGGAACCGGCTTTTATTCAAGGCATCCTTTCCGGCCTCGAGGACGGACTCCGCCGAGCGTCCGAAGACCGGCCCGTCCTGCGCCAAGCTCCGGCCGAGGAGATCAACTTATCAGACTTCCCCGGGAGGCGTCAATTCGGCTAGTAGTACCTGTCCATGGCCCGGTACTGGATGGCCTCGCTCAGGTGGGCGGCCGAGATCCTCTCCTCGCCGGCCAGGTCGGCGATCGTCCGGGCCACCTTGAGCGACCGGTCATAGGCCCGGGCGCTGAAGCCGAGGGCGTTGACGGCCGCCTCCAGCAGGGCCTCCTCCTCCGGCCCAAGGACGCAGAAGGACCGCACGTCCCGCGGGCCCATGCGGGCGTTGGCGAAGATGCCGCGGCCCCGGAAGCGGGCCAGCTGCCGCTCCCGGGCCGCCTCCACCCGGCATCGGATCGCGGCCGAGCTCTCGCCCGCCCCGCGGGCGATGATCTCCCGGAAAGCCACCGCCGGCACCTCCACCTGGATGTCGATGCGGTCCAGCAGCGGCCCCGAGATCTTGGCGTAGTAGCGGCTGCGCTGGCGCTCGGTGCAGTCCCCGTCCCGCCCGGCCGGGCCGCGCAGGACGTCGCGACAGGGATTCATGGCGGCGATCATCATGAACGCGGAGGGAAAGACGGCCGTCAAGGCCACCCGCGCCACCGTCACCTGGCCGTCCTCCAGCGGCTGGCGCAGGGCCTCCAGGGCGTCCTGCTCGAACTCGGGCAGCTCGTCCAGGAAGAGAACCCCGTGGTGGGCCAGGCTGACCTCCCCCGGCCTCGGCACCAGGCCCCCGCCGATGAGTCCGGCAGCCGAGATAGTGTGGTGGGGCGAGCGGAAGGGCCGCCGCACGACCGGCCCCCGGTCGCCCAGCAGGCCGGCCGCGCTGTAGATGCGGGTCGTCTCGATGATCTCCTCGAAGGTCATGGCCGGCAGGATCGAGGGGATGCGCCGGGCCAGCATGGTCTTGCCCGATCCGGGCGGGCCGATCATGAGCAGGTTGTGGGCCCCGGCCGCGGCCACCTCCAGGGCCCGCTTGATGTGGGCCTGGCCCTTGACGTCGCCGAAGTCGACGTCGGGCGACGGCGGCTCGAGCCAGCTCCGGCGGTCGAAGACGCAGGGCGCGATGGAAGCGTCCCCGGCCAAGAGCCGGACGACCTGGTCCAAGTCGTCCAAGCCGTAGACCTCGATCCCCTCGACCAGGCCGGCTTCGCGGGCGTTGGCCTTGGGCACGACGATCGAGCCGAAGCCGCGGCCGCGGGCCAGGATGGCCGCGGAGAGCACTCCCTTGACCGGCTTCAGCCGCCCGTCCAAGGCCAGCTCGCCCATGAAGAGCCGGCCGGCGAGGCGGGCCGGGTCCACGGCGTCCACGTTGGCCAGGTGGGCCAGGGCGATCGGCAGGTCGAAGGCCGGCCCTTCCTTGCGGCGGTCGGCCGGGGCCAGGTTCACCGTCACCCGGCGGGGCGGATAGTCGTAGCCGTTGTTCTTCAGGGCCGCCCGGACCCGCTCCTTGCTCTCCCGGACCGAAGGGTCGGGCAGGCCGACCACGATATAGGAGGGCAGGCCCGAGGCAATGTCGACCTCGACCTCGACGACATAGGCCTCGATGCCCTGCAGGGCCGCGCTGGACGCTTTAAAGAGCACCGGCGCCTCCTCCGGCGGACCGCTCCGCCTCAATGGTAGACGCTCGGACGGTGAGGTTTATATCAAATCGACGCTTTTCTTGTCCGCGGGCCCGAGCCCGTCCTTGCCGAAGACCTTCTCCCGGACCCGGGGCACGGTCAGGCGGGCGATCTCCTTGAGCGTCTCGAAGACGCCCCGGCCGCTGACGGCCGCGGCCTCGATCCACGGCAGCCGGCGGGGGTTGAGCAGGCCGTTGAGGGTCTCGAGCGGGATAAGGTTGTCCAGGTCGCGCTTGTTGTACTGAAAGACCATGGGCACCTGCATCAGGTCGACCTTCTGGTCCTGGAAGTTGCGCCGCAGGCCCTCGAAGCTCTCCAGATTGGCGTCCAAGAGGGGCGCCTGGGAGTCGGCCACGAAGACCAGGCCGTCGGTGCCGACCAGGACGTTGCGCCGGGACGCCTCGTAGTAGACCTGCCCGGGCACCGTCATCAGCTGGAACTGGACCTTGAAGCAGCCGATGTAGCCGACCTTGATCGGCAGAAGGTCGAAGAAGTACGTCCGCTCGGTCTCGGTCTCCAGGCTGACCAGCTCGCCCCGGGCGGCCGGATCGATCTTGCGGTGGATATACTTCAGGTTGGTCGTCTTGCCCGACAGGCCCGGGCCGTAGTAGACGATCTTGATCGTCAGGGCGTTGGAGGTATAGTTAATGAAGGCCATGATGTCAGCGCCTTGAAGACCCTTTCGTACTTGTCCAGCACCCGGTCCCAGGTATAGTTCTCCCGGACGTAGGCCAGGCCGTTGCGCCCCAGGGCCTGGCGCAGCCGGTCGTCGCGGACCAGCCAATCGAGGGCGATGTCGAACTCGTCGGCGTCGGCGAAGAAGAGGCCGGCGTTGCCCTGGAGGCAGTGCTGCCGCAGGGGGTCGGTGGCCGCCTGGACCAGGATGGGCGTCCGCACGGCCAGCGACTCGAGGGCGGCCATGCACAGGCTCTCGAAGTGGGAGGGATGGATGGTGGCCCGGGCCAGGGCCATGGCCGCAATCTTCTCCTCCGGCGGCACGAAGCCGAGATAGTGGATGCGGGGGTGCTCGGGCAGGGGCATCAGCAGCTTGCCGACGAGCAGCAGGCGGAGCTGGGGCCGACGGGCGGCCGCCCGGATGAAATAGTCGAACATCTCGGCGCAGCCCTTGCCCGGCTCGATGCGGCCGGCGTAGAGGACGTAGGGCTGCAGGTCGCGGTACTTGCCGGCGATCGGCCAGGAGGCTGGATTGTCGGGGACGTCGACGCCCACGCCGACCGTCTCCTGGAGCTTGCCGGCGAAGGAGAAATGGCGGGCCAGCATATTCTTCTCGGCTTCGGTGTTGAACATGAACGCGGCCGGCCTCTCGAAGACCTCCCTCATGATCCCCAGCCGCAGGGCCGGCTCGTCATGGGCCGTGGGGACCAACGTCTTGGGGCCGGGCACGGCCTTCAAGCCCCAGTAGGTATTGTAGTAGAGGTAGGTGAAGAAGACCCAGCGGTCATGCTCCCCCGCCTCCCTCTCCACGGCCTGGATCAGGGCCGGGCTGTAGGGACCCTGCCGCTCCATCCACTCCAGCTCGTCGGCCGGGGCGTGAGGATGGAAGAAGACCCGGTCGGAGAAGGCGTTGAAGGAGACGATGTCGCGGGCCCGCAGCACGTCGTAGCGCTTGACCCGGACGCGGTTGACCACGGTCTCGCCCTTCAGATAGTCGGGCTGCCAGGTGACGTAGTCCTTGGCCGTGGTGGTGTAGACGGTGCATTCGCAGCCGCGGGCGGCCAGACGCTCGGCGATCATGGCGCAGTGAAGCTCCGAGCCGCCCATGACTTCGGCTCCATAGCGCTGGATGAGGAAGGCGATCTTCAGGCCCATGCTAGAGAATCCCCTTCAGGCCGTCCAGCAGGACCTTCTCCCGCGGGAAAGCCTTGTAGCGGGCCAGCTCGCGCCGGCCGGCCTCGATCAGTCTCGCCCGGACGGCCTCGTCACGGGCCACCCGGGCGACCAGCTCGGCCGTCTCGTCGGGCCGCCAGCGCTCAAGAAGGATGCCCGCGCCGCCCAGGGTCCCGGGCACGGCCGCGGAGGCCAGGGCGATCACCGGCAGGTTGAAGGCCATGCTCTCCAGCAGCGGCAGGCAGAAGCCCTCGTGCTCGCTCAGAGACAGAAAGACGTCCGCGGCGCGGTAGGCGGCATACAGCTCGGCGTCCGGCACATGGCCCAGGAAGCGGACCTCCTCGGGGGCCATGTGAAACTCGTCGGCCATCCGAACGCAGGCCTCGTAGTAGCGGGGGAAGGTGGCGGTCTTGCCGACGAGAATCAGCCGGACCAGGGGCGAGACGAACTTCTTGTAGTAGAAGGCTGTCTTGATGAGGTTTTCGATCCTCTTGTTGGGGGCGATCCGGCCGACGAACAGGATGTTGACCCGGCCGTCCCGCAGCAAGCCCTGGACGAAGCGGCTGGCCGGGCGCTCGTATCGGGCGAAATCGACGAACAGGGGGAAGACCTGAGTCCGGCGGAAGCCCAGGGCCTCCAGCTCCCGGCGGTTGAACTCGGAGTCGGCCAGGGCCAGGTCGACGTCGTCCTTCAGCGAAGCCAGCTCTTCGCGGCTGAGGCGGGTCAGGCGGGCGATCTCCGGGTCGTGCTCCCGGAAGAACTCCGGCGGCGTGATGTTGTGGTGGATGAGGATCTTGCGGCCGGAGGCGGCCCGCAGGGCGGCGGTCAGGGGCGAGGCCAGGGCGAAATGGAGGACGGTCGCGTCGGCCGGGCCGGGGGCCGGGCCGTCGGCCAGCCGGCGGCACTCCCCTTCCAGCCCGCGGTCGCAGTCCAGGCAGATGATATCCGACTCGAAGCCTTGCCGGCGGAAGAAGGCCTTCAGCTCGGTCGCCTCGTCCCCGATGGCGTCGCCGCGGTGATAGGCCGGGACGAGCTGGTCGACTCTCATGTCCCGGCCACCTTGTCCACATGATCGAGCAGGATGCGGGCCACGTTCGGGCGGGCGTACTTATCCAAGGCCCGCAGCTGGCCGGCGATGATCCTGTCCCGCAGGGCCGCGTCGCGGGCTAGGCGGTCGATGAGGGCCGCCGTGCCCAGGTAGTCCTTGCGGCGCAGCAGGATGCCGCCCCCGTTCATGGTCTCCTCGACCGCCCCGGCGGCGTAGGCGGCGACCGGGATCTTCTGGTAGAAGGCTTCCAACAGGGGCACGCCGAAGCCCTCGTGCTCGCTCATGCTGAGGTAGACATCGGCCGCCCGGTAGTACGCCAGAAGCTCCGGGAAGGTCGTATGGCCGGTGAAGAGGACGTCCTTGAGGCCGTTCCGTCCGACGAAATCCTGCAGGGCGGCCAGGGACCGCTCCTGGCCCCGGTAGTCGCCGGCCAGGATCAGGCGCGAGACGGGATTGAAGACCTTCTGGTAGAGATGGAAGACCTTGAGCACGTCCTCCGGCCTCTTGTTGGGGATGACCCGGCCGACGAAGAGGAGGGTCGTCTTGGGCTCGGCCAGAAGGCGGGCCGTGACGGGGTCGGCCCGGCCGTCGAACTTGGCGAAGCTCATCAGGATCGGCAGCACCCCGGTCGGGGCGTATCCGGCCTCCTCCAGCTCGCGCCGGTTGAAGTCCGAGTCCCCCAGGGCCAGGCTGACCTTGTCCTTGAACAGGCCCAGCTCCAGCCGGCCGCGGTAGCATTCCCGGGCCAGGATGCGGTTGTTGTCCAGGAAGAAGCCGTGCGGGGTGATGTTGTGGTAGATCATGATCTTCCGGTCGGGGACCTGGAAGGCCATCTTGGACACCGGCGAGCCGATGGAGAAGTGGAAGAGGATGATGTTGTCCGGCGAGGAGAAGGCCCTATACTCGCGATAGCTGCGGACCTCGGCCGCCGTGGCCGGCTCGAAGCCGTGGGTGAAGATCTCGGAGGCGAAGCCCTTCTCCCGCAGCACGGACCGGATCTCCAGCATCTCGTCGGAGATGGCGTCACCGGCCACCAGCGAGGTGGCGAACTGGTGGACGTTCATTCCGGGAAGACCCGCTCCTCGACGGCCCGCTCCCGCTTGGCCAGCATCTCCAGGTCCTTCTCGGCCAGGCGCAGGCGGCTCTTGAGGGCCTCGTGCTCCAGGCGCAGCTTGGTCAGCTCGACGACCAGGTTGTGGTCCAGCAGGTGGAGGAGCTGGATGGAAGCGACGAACTTGTCGGTCTTGGCGTTGGCGGCGTCGACGCTGCGGTAGAGGGCGGCGACGTCCTCGTGCAGGGGCAGAACCAAGAGTCTCATCAGCGGGAAGAGCGGCCGCAGCATCCGGATGGCGAGGCCCTTGAGGCGGGACTTGAATCCCGCCGGCGGGGCGAGGGGGGGAAGGCCGGCCGGGGCGGGGGCCGGCTCCGGCCGGGGGGCGGAAGCGGGCGCCGGGTCCGCCGAGGCGCCGGCCGAGCGGGCCGCGGCGGCCGCCCGGATCCGCTCGCTCAGCGCGGCCACGTCCACGTTCTCGTAGTCCAACGGCTCCGTCTTTTCCATGGGCTCTCTCCGTCTCGGCCGCACCCATTCTATGGGATAACCCGGCCCGGTTCAACCGCTTGCCCGAGTTGACACGCCTTCCGGGGGGAGCTATAGTGCCGTCCTCCGCCATGGACGAGAAAGCCCTCTTCGCGCGCTGGACCTCCTCTCCCGACGTGGACGAGATCATGGCCCACCTGCGCGGCCGCATCGAGGCCCGCCGCCGCGGCGGCGCCCTCTACGAGGACGAGATCCGCTCCGAGGCCTCGCTGTGGCTCTCGGAGATCCTGGTCGAGAGAGACGAGGACGCCACGGCCCTCCACCAGCAGCTGGACGCCCTGGGCGAGTGGCGGCCCATGCTCCACCCCAACTTCACCACCCACCGGGGCCTGGCCGGCCGCATCGGCCTGTGGGTCAAGCGGCGCATCCTGCTGCCGCCCCTGCGCTGGCTGGTCGAGCCGGTCGAAGCCAACGCCTGGCGCCAGGACCGCCTGAACGTCCGGCTCCTGCGCCTGGTGGAGGAGATGGCGGCCGAGATCGGCCGCCTGAAGTCCCGCTTGGCCAGGCTGGAGAAAGACCGGCCCCGGGACCCGGACCGGCCATGAGAATCGCCTTCGTCATCCACCGCTACGGCGCCGACATCGTCGGCGGCAGCGAGACCCATGCCCGGCGGATCGCCGAGCAGCTCCAGGGCCGCCACGCGGTCGAGGTCCTGACCACCACGGCCAGCGACTATGTCACCTGGAAGGAGGGCTACCGGGAAGGCGTCGAGACGATCAACGGCGTCACCGTCCGCCGCTTCAGGGTCAAGGCCCGCCGCGACCTGGTCCGGTTCAAGGAGATCTCGGACCGCTGCTTTCACGGCCGGGCCCACACGCCCGAGGACGAGAAAGCCTGGATCCGGGCCAACGGCCCCGACAGCCCCGATCTCCTGCGCTTCGTCCGCGAGCACCAAGACGAATACGACGTCTTCATCGTCTACAGCTACCGCTACGCCACGGCCTGGGACGTCCTGCCCGAGGTAGCCGACAAGGCCATCCTCATCCCCACGGCCGAAGAGGACCCGGCCATCCACCTGGGCGTCTTCCAGGACATGTTCACCCGGCCCGCCGGCGTCCTCTTCCTGACGCCCGAGGAGCAGGACCTGGTCGGCCGGGCCGCCTTCGGGGCCCTGCCGCCGAGCGACATCATCGGCTTCGCGGTCGACGTTCCGGAGTCGCTCGATCCCGCGAGCTTCCGCAAGCGCCGCGGCCTGGACCGCCCCTACGCCCTCTACGTCGGCCGCGTCGACCGCAACAAGGGCTGCGAGCTCCTGTTCCGCTACTTTCAGGAGTACCTCAAGCGCGGCACCCACGACTTGGACCTCGTCCTGGGCGGCTCGGCCGCCCTGTCGGTCCCCGATCACCCCCGGATCAAGTACCTCGGCTTCCTGACCGACCGGGAGAAGTTCGAGGCCATCGCCGGAGCGGAGCTTCTGGTCATGCCCTCGCCCTACGAGAGCCTCTGCATCGTCGTCCTGGAGGCCTGGAAGGCCGGCCTCTGCACCCTGGTCAACGGCCAGTGCAAGGTCCTGCGCGGGCAGACCCGCCGAAGCCGGGGCGGCCTCTATTTCGACAGCTTCGCCGAGTTCTGCGAGGCCATGGATTTCCTTCTCGACCAGCCGGCCATCCGGGCCTCGCTGGGCCGGTCCGGGAAGGCTTGGATCGAGGCCCACTTCGAGTGGGTCCACTTGACGGCCAAGATCGAAGCCATGATCGCCCGGACGATCGCCGGTCGAGCCTGAACGGCTTGAGCCCCCCGCCCCGAGCCCGACGGCTCGGGACTTCGTCTCCCGGAACGGAGCGGCGGGATTATCGACGCGGCACGAAGAGGATGTTCTCGTAGACGCTTTGGACGTCCTGGATGTCGGCCAGGGGCTTCAAACGCATGGCCGTCATCTCCTCCACGTCGCGGTCGGTCAGAAGGCCGCGGGCCTTCCGCTCGGCGATGGCTCGGCGGACGTCCTCCTCCAAGCGGCGGGTCTCCTCCTCGCCCAGGCTCGGGATCGACAGCCAATCGCTCATCTCGCTCCTCCCTCGTCCGCCGTCAGCGGATATATCCCAGCGTCCTCAGCTGGCGCTCCAGCTCGGGATCGATCCGGCCGTCCGCCTGGGCCGGCTTGGCCACCAGGCGGGCGATCTCCTCGGCCCGCCGCAGGAGGGCCCGGATGGCCGCCGCCCGCGAGGCGTCGGCGGCCAGGTTGACGCGCTCGCCGGGGTCGACCTTGAGATCATAGGCCTCCAGCGGGGCCGGGATCAAGGGCGGCGGCTCGAAGAAGCGAAGGTGCTCCCGGCTGTACGCTTGGTTGAGGATCGCCTTGAGGCCGGCCTCGATGACCGCCACCCTCTGCGGGATGTGGACGCCGTTGATATTCTCCGCCAGAGAGGCCTGGACGAAGCGGTCGCCCCTCTCCCGGCCGGAGATCACGGGCAGGAGGCTGCGGCCGTCGATCGACTCCGGATCGAGGGGCACGCCGGCCACGTCCAGGATGGTCGGCATGATGTCGGTCAGACGGACCACCGGATCGAGGCGCCGGCCCGCCTTCGCCCCGCCGGGCATCTTGATGATGAGCGGCACCCGGAGCAGCTCGTCGTAGACGCTGTGGGTGTGGTCCCAGGCCTGGTGCTCGTAGAGGCCCTCGCCATGGTCGCTGGTGACGACGATCATGGTCCGGTCATAGAGGCCCTTGCGCCGCAGGACGTCGAGGACCGGCTGGATCATGGCCTCGTCGGTCGTCCGGATGCCGGCGTCATAGAGGGCCGTGACGTTGTCCCGCTCGGCGGCCGACAGCGGCGTGAAGAGGCCCCGCCGCCCGCCCAGGTCACGGTTGACGTCGAAGTCCCGCCAGCGGGCCCCGGGCTTGAGAAAGAGGTCCTTGACGTTCTCCCGCCCCTTGTAGGGCGCATGGACCTGGTAGGTGTGGAGGAACAGGAAGAACGGCCGGTCGCCTTCCTTGTCGATCCAGTCCACGGCCTCGCGCCCGGCCGCCTCGGCCAGCCGGGCGTCGGCCAGGTCGCCCTGGCTCATGGAATATTCGTCGAAGCCCTTGGCGAAGCCGAACACGGACATGACGAAGCCGGCCCCGGTGATGGCGTGAGTGGCGTAGCCTCTCTCCTGCATCCACCCGGCCAAGGTCGGGATATCCGAAGCCAGGCGGTCGTATTCGTAGAAGACGCGATGGCGGACGCAGGTCAGACCGGTCATGATCGACATGTGAGCGGGCAGCGTCCAAGGGGCCGTGGAGTAGACGTTCCGGAAGAGGACGCTCTCTCCGGCCAAGGCGTCCAGGGCCGGCGTGACGGGCCGGCCGTACCCGTAGGCGCCCACGTGGTCGGCCCTCAGGGTGTCGATGGAGATGAGGACGACGTTCACGGCCTCCGGCCGGGGGACAAAGAAGGCCGGCGCCTGCCAGGCGGCGAAGGCGCCCTTGGGCCCGGCCGTGACCAGCCGCAGCGCGCTGCGCTCGTCGCGGGCCGGGACCTCGACGCTGCGGAAGACGTAGCGGATGGTGCGGGACTCGCGCGCCGGGGGAAGTCCGAGGGCTTGATCGAGAAGGACCTTGCGGCGCCCGCCCGACTCGAGGAAGACGTGGAAGTTGACCGGCGCGGCCTCCGCGAAGCCGTCGCCGCCGGCGGCGATGGAGTTCGCGTCCCGGATGACGAGCAGGCCCGTATCCAGACGGCCGGCGGGTCCGGCCGGAAGATCGACGAGGTATTCGCTGCGCGGGGGGGCGAAGAGAATCTGGTTGTCGGTGACGCCCAGATTGACCCGCCGCTTGAGCCCCAGCGGGTTCTCGCCCCGGCCCGGCTGCTCCATGGCGATGGAGCTGACCGGGTAAGCCGTCTCGCCCGGGACCGCGCCGGCCGCCTGGAGCGGGCTCTGGACGACGCCCCGGGCGGTCAGAGCGTGGATCAGGCTCAGGGAATGGAGATCCGGACCGGCTTTCTTCCGGCAGCCGGCGAGGACGACCAACGCCCCGAGGGCGGCCAGGGCGACCGGCCTGCCGAAGCGGTGAAGCATGAAGGAATGTTCTGCCATAGGCGGCCTATTCTAGCATTTTGACGCGGCCTGAGGAATTCCCTATAGTGGACCGAGGGAGGACGATCGCCATGCCAACCGAGATCCGCCAGCGCGCCCGCATCGGCGTCATCGGAGGAGCCCGTCCCAAGCCCGGCTTCGAGGACCAGGCCCGGGAAGTCGGCCGCCTCATCGCCGAAGCCGGGGCCGTGCTTGTCTGCGGCGGCTTGAGCGGCGTCATGACGGCCGCGGCCCGGGGCGCCCGCGAAGCCGGCGGCCTGACCATCGGCATCCTGCCCGGCGTCTCGGCCGGGGACGCCAATCCCTATATCGACGTGGCCGTCCCGACCGGATTGGGCTACAGCCGCAACTCCCTGGTGGCCATGAACGCGGACGCCCTGATCGCCGTGGACGGCGAATTCGGCACCCTCAGCGAGATCGCCTACGGCAACATCTTCGGCAAGCCGGTGGTCGGGCTGGGCACCTGGAAGGTCAAGGGCGTCGTCCCCGCCGAGAGCCCCGAAGAAGCCGTCCGTGCGGCGCTCCGCCTGGCGGGACGCGATCCCGGCCGATCCGGACGCCCCAAGGCGGCGCGGTAGAGCATGAAAAGCTACCGCCTGACGCTCTGCTACGACGGGACGGATTACTTCGGCTGGCAGCGGCAGCCCTCCCGCCGGACCATCCAGGGCACGGTCGAAGCGGCCCTGGAACGGCTGGCCGGAGAGCCGGTCCCGGTCTTCGGGGCCGGCCGCACGGACGCCGGCGTCCACGCCCTGGGTCAGACGGCCAGCTTCAAGGCCGCCCTCAGGCTGGGCGAGGCCGAGCTGTTCAAGGCCCTCAACGGCATCCTGCCGCCGGACATCCGGATCCTCTCCCTGGCCGCGGTCCCGGCCTCCTTCCACGCCCGCCGCAGCGCCCGCTCCAAGATCTACCAATACCGCATCATCACCTCGCCCTCCATCAGCCCCTTCGACCTGCGCTACGCCCTCCACTGGACCCACCCCCTCAACCTGGCCCGCATGCGAAAGGCGGCCGCCCTCTTCGTCCGCCAGGCCGATTTCCAGGGCTTCTCCTCCAACCGCGACCGCTCCCCCGTCCGCCGGGTGACCCGCTCGCGGCTGCGCCGCCGCGGGGCCGAGATCGTCTATACCGTCGAAGCGGACGGCTTCCTGCGCTACATGGTCCGGACGATGGTCGGGACGCTTCTGGAGATCGGGCGGGGGCGGGTCCCGGTGGAGCGGATCGAGGAGATCTTCGCCGGCCGAACCCGCCAGCTGGCCTCCCCCACGGCGCCGGCCAAGGGGCTCTGCCTGCTGCGGGTCGACTACGGCTCAGAGGGGTAGAGCCAGGACGATGGCGTCCTCGTCGGGGTGCGTGTAGTAGCCCTCCCGGACGGCCAGGAAGCTGAAGCCGAGCTTGGCCTCGTAGAGCGCCCGGGCCGCCGCGTTGGAGGCCCGAACCTCGAGCACCGCGACGCGGGCCCCGGAATCCTTGGCGTCCTCGATCGCGGCCCGCAGCATCCTCTCTCCCACCCGGCGCCGGCGCCAGTCGGGATGGACGGCCACGTTGTTGATCTGCATCTCGTCGCCGACCAGCCAGTAGAGGACGTAGCCGATGATCCGGCGATCCGGGACGGCGACGGCGACGATCGGATGGGAGATGCCGGTGTTCTGGATCTCGCCCTGGAACGTCGACTCGAGCCAGGGGTGGCTGAAGGACCGCTGCTCGATGGACAGGACCTCCGGCAGGTCGGAGGGCCGCATCCGCCGCAGCTCGAAGTCGGCCTCCCCTGGACCAGCCATGGGCTAGCGGCCTTCCTCGGCCTGCGAGCGGCGGTGGTAGAGCGGCTCCAGCGTCGAGGCGTCCACGCCGCGCCCGCGCCGCAGCTCTTCCAGGCCGAGCCGGCCGACCTCGGCCGCGATAAAGGAGGTCCGCTCGGAGAAGAGGGCCTTGCCGCCCAGCAGGGCCGTCAGGCGGCGGCGGCAGAGCCCCAGTCCCGGGCCGGCGAAGACGATGGTCCGGCGGCGGGGCAAACGGGCGATGTAGTCCTCGGGGGCATAGGCCCCCTCGGGGATGACCGGCCGCAGGCCCCGCGGGCCGGATTCATACAGGGCGGCGTAGATCTCGCCCTTCTTGGCGTCGAGCATCGGCCCGACGAGGACGGCCTTGTCGGCCCGCTGCTTCCAGGCCAGGGCGGCCAGCGAGGAGACCGCGGCCACGGGCTTGCCGGTGGCGAAGACGAAAGCCTTGACCGTGCTCAGCCCGATCCGCAGGCCGGTGAACGAGCCGGGGCCCGGCGAGACGGCGAAGCCGTCCAGGCCGCCGAGCTCCAGGCCATGGGACTTGAGCAGGATGTCCACGGCCAGGAGCAGCCGGGTGGAGTGGGTGGCCGGAGACTCGATGCCGACCTCGCCCAGGACGCGCTCGTCCTCGAGCAGGGCCACCGAGCCGCTCGGCGTCGTGGTGTCGATCGCCAGGAGGCGCACGGCTCAGCCTTCCCCGGACTTCTTCTCGCGGCGGCCGTAGGCGAACAGGCCCCCGGCCCGGAAGATCTCCAGCGGCACGGAGGCCATGGGCTCGATCGAGAGCGTCACATCGCGGCCGACGACCCGGCCGGCGCCGCCGACAAGATCGATCTCCAGCTCGTCGCCCGAGCGGAGAATCCCCGCCTCGACCGCCCGCTCCAGCCCGGAGGCCCGGACGACCGGCAGGGCCGAGTTGACGGCGTTGCGGAAGTAGATGGCCGAGAACGAAGGCGCGACGATGGCGGCGATTCCCAGGGCGATGAAGCAGTCCACGGCCTGCTGGCGGGAGGAGCCGGCCCCGAAGTTGCGGCCGGCCACGACGATGTCGCCCGGCCGGGCCTTCTGCGGGAAGTCCTTCCAGCCCTCCAGGTTGCCCAGGGCCAGCGGTCCCATCTGGGCCGGATCGGTGATGTGGAGGTGGGCGTTGTGGAAGATCTGGTCGGTGTCGATGTCCTCGATCAGCCGGCCGGCGGCGTCGACCAGCGTCCAGATGCGGCCTCTGACGGCGGGAGCCTTCATCAGATGTCCTCCGGCCCGGCGATCTCGCCCTTGACGCAGGACGCCGCCACCACGGCCGGCGAGGCCAGGTAGACCGGTCCCTTGCCCTGCTTGCCGGGGAAGTTGCGGTTGCCGGTGCTGATCTCCACTTCGCCCTTGCCGGTCAGGCCGGCGTGGCCCTCGGCGCAGCCGCCGCAGCCGGGGTTGATGAGGATGGCCCCGGCCCGGAACAGATCGGCCAGGATGCCCTTCTCCAGCAGCTCCTGGTAGACGCGGCGCGTGGCCGGGACGACCTTGAGCATGACGCCCGGCCGGACCTTGCGGTGGCGCAGGACCTCGGCCGCCCGGATGAAGTCCTCCGTCCGGCCGTTGGTGCAGGAGCCGATGAAGCCCGAGTCGATGCGCGTGCCGCGGACCTCCGAGAGCGGCTTGACGGAGTTGGGCGAGGGCGGCACGGCGACCATGGCCGGGATGCCGGAGACGTCGACGTCCAGGGTTTCGGCGTAGGACGCGTCGGGATCCGGGGCCACGTCGGCTGCCGCGCCCAGGCCCAGCTTCTCCATGTCGTGAGCGAAGGCCGGGCCCCGCTCCGGGACGAAGCCGATGATGCCGGCCATCTCCGTGATCATGCTGCACAGAGTGATGCGGCCGGCCAGGTCGAGGCCGCGGGCCGCTTCGCCGAAGAACTCGGCCGAGCGCAGGGCGATCCGCTGGGTCCCCAGCTCGCGGCAGAGGAACAGCGTCAGGTCCTTGGCCGAGGCCGCGGACGAGGGCCGGCCCTTGAGCAAGACGCGGGCGCTGGCGGGCGCCTCGAACCAGGTCCGGCCCGTCTTGAAGGCGAAGGTGATGTCCACGTCGCCCATGCCCTGGCCGAAGGCGTTGACGGCGCCGAGGATGTTGAGGTGGCTGTCGGTGCCGACCACGGTGGCTCCGGGACGGGCCAGTCCTTCCTCGAAGAGGACGTGCGAGCCGATGCCCTTGTCCACGTCATAGACCGCCAGGCCGTGCTTGCGGGCGAAGTCGCGGCAGGCCATCTGGTTGTCGGCGTACTTGAGGGTGCAGGCCGGGGCGCAGAGGTCGAAGGTGAAGACCGTCTTGGCCGGATCGGCCGGCCGGGCGTCGCCGTACTCGCGGGCATAGCTGCGGACCACATTGGGGCCGCCGAAGTCGCGGGCCGACCGGACGTCCAGGTCCATCCAGACGATGCGGCCCGGCTCGGCCCGGCCTCCGGCGTGGCCGGCGATGATCTTCTCGATGACGGTGCGGCCCATGCCCGACTCCCCCGCTCAGAGCTTCTGGGCCACGGCCCGGCCCATCTCGAGGGTGGTGGACTTGCCGCCCATGTCGTAGGTCCGGACCTGGCCGTCCTTGATGACGGCGGCGATGGCCGCCTCGAGCTGGGCCGCCTTGTCCCCCTCGCCCAGCCATTCCAGCATCAGCTTGGCGGCCAGGAAGGTGGCGATGGGATTGACCTTGTAGAGGCCGGCGTACTTGGGAGCCGAGCCGTGGGTGGGCTCGAAGACGCCATACCGCTTGCCGATGTTGCCGGCGGCGGCGAAGCCCAGGCCGCCGACGAGCTGGGCGGCCAGGTCGGAGATGATGTCGCCGAAGAGGTTCTCGGCCACCAAAACGTCGTAGTCGAAGGGGTTCTTGACCAGCCACATGCACATGGCGTCGATGTTGGCGTCCTTGGCCTGGATCTCGGGATAGTCCTTGGCCACCTCGCGGAAGACCGAGAGCATCAGGCCGCCGGTCTCGCGCAGGACGTTGGGCTTCTCCACGCACGTCACCGAGCGGCGCTTGGCCCGGCGGGCGAAGTCGAAGGCCGCCCGGCAGATGCGCTCGCAGCCCTGGCGGGTCATGATCCGGGTCGAGAGGGCCACCTCTTCGAGGGGCACGGACAGGAAGGGCTTCATCTTGGGGTGGCCGGAGAGGGCGTCGCGGACGGCGGGCGGCATGGGAAAGTACTCGACGCCGGCGTACATGCCCTCCGTGTTCTCGCGGAAGATGACCATGTCGATGCCGTCGCGGTAGTTCAGGGGATTGCCGGGATAGGCCTTGCAGGGGCGGAGGTTGGAGTAGAGGTCGAACTCCTGGCGCAGGCGGACGATGGGGCTGAAGTAGGACAGGCTCTTGCCGCGGAGCGAGGGGTCGAGCTCGGCCAGGGCGTCACCCTTGGGCTTGGACGTGATCGCTCCGAAGAGGCAGGCGTCCGTCTCGTTGAGCATCTTGGTGGTGCGCTCGGGCAGGGCGTTGCCCTCCTTGCACCAGAACTCCCAGCCGATGTCGCCGTAGACGTATTCGGCGTCCACCCCGAGCTTGTTGAGGACGATCAGGCAGGCCTCGACGACTTCCTTGCCCACCCCGTCGCCGGGGAGGATGGCGATGCGATACTTCGACATGAGGGGCTCCTTCGGAAGGCTCAATGGACGGGGCTATCTTACCCGGGCCGACAGGCGGGGGTCAACGGGGAGACACCGGTCCACGGCCGGCTTGTTTTGACGCGGTAGCGAAAGCCCTATAATGAAGACAAGCCAACGGTTCTCGAGGAGGACAAGATGTCCAAGCGCGGGAGAAGGGTCTCGTCTCTCCTACTCGTCATCGCCAGCCTTGCGGCTGGGTTCGCCGCATCGAACGCGCCGACGCGCAGGCCGACATCCGGACCTGGCTCGACTACGCCAAGGCCTACGCCCAGCGGACCGGCGTGCCTCTCGACTTGGCCAAGCTGAAGGTCGACATGGAAGCCAAGGCGGCGGATAAGATGCCGGCCCGGGTCGTCTTCTACGGCACGCTCTTCTCCAAGTACGTCGACTGTCTCGTGGCCAGCGCCCAGAAGCGCACCTCCTGCAAGGTCTCCGGCAGGATCGTCTCCCTATCAATCGATCCCAAGGCCCAGCGTCTGACCTATTCCTTCGAGATCGTCAACCAGTGTCCGGAGAGAGCCTACAAGAACCCGGGAAGCGGCGGCGTCAGCTTCGAGACGCTGGAGGCCTGGGTGCGGGATGCTTGCCGCTGAGGAGAGCCGCGGCCAGACGGAAGCGGCGGGCGATGGGCGAGGCGATTCTCCTCAGCGCGGCAAGGGAATGCCGAGGCCGCGCTCGACGGCGCGCTCGTAGGCCCGGGCGGCGGCGTAGAGGTCTTGCACGGCCAGGCCCACCGATTTGAACAGGGTGATCTCGGCGGCGGAGCGGCGCCCGGCAGCGCGGCCCAGCAGGATATCGCCCAGCTCCACCCCGAAGGCCTCGCGGCCGATCAGGCCGGCGGCCAGAGGGCGGAGGAGATCGCCCGCCTCCTCGAGCGCCGCCGCCGTCTGATCGACGACGACGCGGGCCCGCCGGGCCGTCTCGGGCGGGACCTCCGCCCTGTCCGGCTGGTAGACGCCGACGGCATTGATGTGGGCTCCGTCGGAGATGTCCGCGTCGGCAAAGACGGGCTCGCGGGCCGTGGTGGCGGCCGAGATCAGATCCGCGCCCCTGACGGCTTCGCCGGAGTCGGCCATGGCGCGGCCCTCGACGCCAAGGGCCTCCGCCGCATGGCGCGCCAGAGACTCGGCGGCGGATCGGTCGGGATCGAAGACGCGGACCTCTATGAGACGGCGGACGGCCGCCAGGGCTTCGAGCTGGGCTTTTCCCTGGCGCCCCGCGCCGAGGATCGCCGCGATCGCCGACTTGGGCCGGGCCAAAAGATCGCTCGCCAAGCCGGAGACCGCCCCGGTCCGAAGGACGGTCAATGACCCTCCGTCCAGGACCGCCAGCGGGACGCCCGTCACGCCGTCGGCAAGGATGACCAGGGCGTGAGCCAGCGGCAGCCCCGCCTCCCGATTCCCGTCGAAAAGGTCGATGAGCTTGACGGCCAGGCGCGAGATCCCTTGGCTCCGGCTGGGCATGACCAGGCTGACCTCGCCTTCGCGAGGACCATCCATGCGGATCCGGGCCGGCATCGTCGCCCGGCCTTCGGCCAAGTCCCGGAACGCCTCGCGCACGGCCTCGATGGCGGCGGCCATGGGAAGGGCCCGGCGTACGTCCTCGGCTCCCAGATAGAGAAGCGGCGGGACATCCAAGCGGCGGGCTTCGGCTCCAGGTGCGCTCACGGCTTGTCCTTGCGGCCCAAGGTCAGGGCCGACGGGCAGAGGGCCAGGCCGCCGCGGGCCGTGCAACGGAGCTCGTCGGGCAGCAGCCGCCCGGTCGCGTAGACGGCGTCGATCGTCTCGTCGAGCGGGATCGGATTGACGTACCCGCCCAGGACGAGATCGGCGCAGATGAAGGCCGAGGCGGCGGCGGCGGCGTTGCGCGTGTGGCAGGGGATCTCGACCATGCCTTGGACGAGGTCGCAGACCGATCCCATGGTGTTTTGGAAGGCGATGGCCGCGGCATCGCAGGCCTGGGCGGCGCTGCCGCCGCAGCCCTCGACGACGGCGGCGGCGGCCATGGCCCCGGCGGCGCCGATCTCGACCTGGCAGCCGGCCACCTCGGCGGCGAAAGTGGCCCTGGCGGCGGTGATAAGCCCCACGGCGCCGGCGGCGAAGAGGGTTCGGGCGATTCGGGGCCGGTCGAGAGAGCGCTCCTCGGCCAGCGTCAGCACCGTCCCCGGCAGCGTCCCCGCCGAGCCGCCCGTGGGCGCGGCGCAGACGACACCCATGGCGCTGTTGACGTGCATGACGGCCAGGGCCCGCGCGGCGGCCCGGGCGTGGGGCCCGGAGACGGAGAGCCGGCCGCCGGCCGCGGCTCGAAAGACGGACCCGGCGCTGGGGGCGAGAAGCTGCATGGGCCCGAAGTCGCCGGCCAGCCCCCCGCGGGCCGCCTCGGCCATGACGTCGAAGCGGCGCAGCATCTCGGCTTCGGCTTCGGCCGGTGAGAGCCCGAGGAGCCGGCACTCGTACTCCAAGCCGGCCCGGCCCAGAGACCATCCCTTCTGACCCGCCAGCCGGATCAGGGAGGCCGCATCGGCGAAGAGCGGATCGCCCGCGGCGACGAGATAGACCGGGTGTGACTCCAAGATCCGGGAGCCGGGGACGCTCGCCGCGACGGCTTCCCTCATGCCTGGGGAGAGGCCGCGCGCGCGGCGCAGGACGAAAGCCGTCCGCCGGCCATCGGAGACGAGATCCGGGCCCGTCCGAAGGGCGCCGTCCGAGGCGAGCGGGCCGCGCAGCGCAGCCCCGTCGGCGGCGGAGGCTTCGATCAGCAGCTCGTAGGCGGCTCCGCCGAAGGAAACGGGGAAGCCGTCGAGGCGGGCGATCTCGACGTCTCCGCCGCCGATGGACCGGGCTTCAACGGCCAGTCCGTCAGCCTCGATCTCCATGGCGTTGGGGTGATCGGGCCGGGCCAGGCGGCGGATCTCGAAGGCCAGGTCGAGGCCGGCGCGGCGGGCGTCCTCGAGGGCCGTGAGGAAGGACGCGTCGGTCAGGGGCCGGCCCATCAGCCCCATGGCAAAGGCCCGGTCCGCGCCCTGCTGAGCGCAGGTTTGGGCATAGGATCCGCCGGGATCGAAGGCGATGCGCACCCGGCGCGCGGAGCCGCCGGCCAGGGACCGGATCATCAAGCCGAGATGGTAGGCCCCCGCCGTATGGGAGCTGGACGGGCCGCGCATCACGGGACCCAGGACGTGGTTGAAGATGCTGATGGGCTTCATGGACGCGGGCCCCGCGCTTCAAGCGGGTCGGAAGAGCCTTCGCAGGGGCGAATCGGCCGGCAGCGCGTCGAGCTTCCCCCGGGTGTACTCATAGCCGGCCCGGGCGGTCTCGTCGATGGCCTTGAAGTCGAGGATCCCGATGCCATGGACGGGCGGCTCCAGGCTCAGATCGGCGTCGTCCTTGACCGCATCGGCGTTCTTGCGGCTGCCGGTCATGATGGCGGCCATCAGGATCTCGGCGATGTTGGGGGCCAGGATGCGCTTCTTCCAGGGCAGGATCCGACTCCAGAGGATCTTCCAGGCGGACGGCAGCTCTCCGAGGTCGGTCCGCATGTTCTCCCGCGAGTCCACGTCCACGGCGATGACGATGCCGGCCCGGCTCCGCATGATGTCTCCGGGCAGATTGTTCATGACTCCGCCGTCGACGTGGACGGCGCCGTCGTGGACGATCGGGACCATGATCCCGGGCAGAGAGGCGCTGGTCCGGGCTGCAATCCAGAGGGGCCCGCGGCTGTGGGCCTTCACGTCGCAGGCGCTCAGGTCGGAGGACATGCAGAAGAAGCCGAGCCAGAGGTCCTCGATCCGGGCCTCGCCGTAGGCCCTTCGGGCGGCCCGGTTGATCTTGCCGCTGCGCAGGAGCGAGACAAGGGGAACGGTGAAGTCGTTGAAGGGATTGCTCTCCTGGAGGGTCTCGCGGCAGAGGCGCAGGAGCTTGTCCTCGTCCATGCCCATAGCCACGGCGCCGCCGACGATGGCCCCGATGCTCGTCCCGGCGACCATGTCCACGGGGATGCCGCGCTCGCGGAGCGCCTTGATGACGCCCAGGTGGGCCATGCCCCGCGCCCCTCCCCCGCCCAGGACCAGGCCGACGGCCCGACGGCTGACGATGCGGGCCAGGCGGGCGAAGTCCTCCTCGCGGTCCCAGCGCAGGTGCACATGGCCATCCAGGCGGCGGGACGTCAGCCAGGCCAGAGTGCCGGACGGGAGCTTCTCGCCGTCGGGGTGGATCAGGATCAGGGTCTGCGGGACCGCCGCGGCGCCATCCGGCTGGGCCAGCCAGGCGCGCTCGATAGGTCCCGGCGCGGGATCGTCTCCCGCGCGGCCGACGACGAGCACCTGGTCGGCCTGGCCGAGGCAGCGCCGGGTCCAAGGCGTGGCCTCGGCATCGCACTCGTAGAGGACATAGTCATGGCGGGACTCCAGGTCTTCCAGCCAAGTGGCCAGGCCGAGATAGAGCGGCGAATCGTCCTCAACCTGGGCGATATTCTCCAGGGCCGGCAGCTCGGCGGCCAGCGAGCGGCTGTTGACGAGGGCGGTCCGGTCGGCGCAGGCCAGGGCGGACCGAAGCCGCTCGGCCGTCTCGGCCAGGGGGACTCCGGGATCGGCCGGGACCAGGGCTACGTTGACCGCTCCGGGACGATGGGCGACCCGGCCGCGCTCGCGGAGGCGCTTGACCAGAATGCGCATGATGGCCAGGCTGACCGCGGGATAGGCCCGGCTGATCTGCTCGAAATCGGCCTTGGACAGCCGGACCACGTCGCTGTCGCGGACGGCCCGAACGGTAGCCATCCGACGGTCTCCCGACAGGATGGCCATCTCGCCCACGATCTCGCCGCGGGAGATCGAGCCGATGATCCGCTCCTCGCCGGGCGCATCGGAGGCCACGGCCTGCAGAAAGCCGTGGATCAGGATGTAGAGGCCGTCGGCCTCGTCGCCCTGGGCGAAGAGCTTCTCCCCCCGGTCGAGGTGCCGCCACTCGAAGCGCGGCTCGATGAGGGCCAGCTTGTCGGCGTCGATCTCGCCGAAGTAGGCGGCCAGGATCTTGAGCCATTGGGTCCGGCGGAGGCGGCGGCGGGCCGTCTCCAGGACTTCCCGCCGGGTCTCCGGATAGCGGGCCAGCACCGCCTCCACATCGGCGGCGCTCAGGCGGCCGAGGCGGGTCGGCTCGGCGGCCGTGACGGTCGCGCCGCGGCGGCCTCCCATGAGGAGGCCGATCTCGCCGACCAGAGAGCCGGGTTCGATCCGTCCCACCAGGACGGGCGCGCAACCCATGTCGTCCGCCTGGGCGTGGAGCAGGCCGGACTGGACCAGATAGACCGCGTCGGCCGGATCGCCGCGATGGAAGAGGGCCCGGCCGGCCGGCAGGTCGATCCACGAGACGGACCGGGCCAGGTCGGCGAAGGCGGCCGGATCGAGGCTTTCAAAGAGCTCGAAGGATTCGAGGCTCTCGGGAGGGACGGCGGGGCGGGAGCGGCTGTCGTCGAGGATGGCAGTGTCCTTTCAGAGGGCTTCCGGCATCATATCCGCGGCCGCGGGATGGAGTCAAATCTTCGACTTCCGGGCGCTCCAGGAGAAGGTGTACTCCTCCCAAGGGCGGACGCCGTTGCGGTGCGTCCCGGAGAGCTCCGAGTCGGCCGCCATGACCGCGCCGCCGGCGGAGGCGCGGACGAGCGCGTCGCCGTCGGACTTGGCCAGAAAGGGCGACCAGGTCGGAAACGAGCTTTCCTCGCGGGCCAGGTTGACCTCGTAGTCCACCCAGAGCTTGTTGTCGGGCTGGGACAGGTCGGACTTGAGGAAATAATCCCCGGCCGCCTCGAGGTGGATCATGAAGGCGCCGGCCTGGTCTTGATACGCCCGCCCGCCGATCCTGAAATGCCGCTTCTGGGGCGCCTGCCTCATCTTGTAACTGTAGGAGGGCGACGTAACGCCGCCCGCCGACAGGGTCCCGGAAGCCATCTTGTCGGAGACCGATCCGGCCGCCTTGCCCCAGTCGCCCTCCTTGAGGGACGGGGCCGACGGGAACGGCATCAGGCCCAGAAGGCCTTTGACGGCGCCGGCCAGGGCCTCCACGCCGCTGAGGTCGGGCTCCAGGCTGTAATAGATGATCCCCTCGCCCTCGATGCGCTGGTCGGGAAAGACGTGGAAGAAGAACTCCGTCAAATGCCTGGTGGTCAGGGTCATGACGTTGAACTTGCCGCCGCCGAGAGAGGCCTGGCGGCGAAATCGGACCTCCGCCCCGACCCCCTTGCCCTCCCAATCGCCGACCAGCTCGGAGATGGACTCGATCTTCCGGGTCGGTCCCGTCGCGTCGCGGCCGTCGCGCCCGGCCTTGCCGTCCTTGCCCCGGCCCGCCTCGCCCGGATCGCCTTTGTCGCCCCGCGCTCCCTCCTGACTCTCGGCCGGCTCGTTCGCCTTGTTGTCCGCGGCGTCTTTGGTCCAGATCGAGAAGCCCTCGCCGGCGGAGAGGACCTTGAAGGGAAGCGAAAGGGTCGTTCCGTCGGAGAGGAAGACCTTGTTCTGGCAGCCGAGAGAGAGATGGTCGAAGCGGATGGTCAGGCGATTTCCCTGGGCGGAGAAGACGCCCGTGTCGGCTTGAACGCCCGAAGGCCGCAGGGAGCTGAAGACGACGCGGCCGGAGGAGAAGGTCAGGGTGATGATCGCGCCGGCCTCGGGCCGGCCCCCGTCCGTGTCTTCGACGAAGCGGAAGACGCCGTTCGGCGGGCCGGCTTGGAGAGAGGCGGCGAGGGATGCGGGCGCGGGAAGGCGGGCACCGAGAGACGCCGCCTCGGACCCCAGGATCACGATGGATCCGACGAGTCCGAGGGCGAGGGCTTTAAGGTTGGGCTTCATGGCCATGCCTTTCTCGATCGAGGGCCAGGGGCGCTACAGGCCCAGGGCTCTCTTCTTGTTGTCGATCTGGAGGATGAGGGCTTTCTTGGCGGCTTGGTCCTTGGCCTTGGCGGCCAGGCTTCGGGCCTCGCCCAGGTACCAACGGGCCATCTCGACGTAAGCCGACAGGTAGGCTTCGTCGCGGGCCCGGGAGTTGTAGAAGAACGAAGCCACGTCCAGGGCCAGCCCGACGGCCAGATCGGCCCTCGTCACGGCCAGCGCCCTCAAGTAGCCTTTGGCATGGTCCACGGTCGTCTTCCCCTGTTGGAAGTACATATCGCGGAAGTATTTGGTCCGATCCGCGGCGTTGATGCCCTCCCGCCACTGCCTGGTCGTATTGGCGAAGACGACCAGCGCCTGGCCGATGCGCATGAGAATGCGTACGGCTTCGGCCGGATCGGTCTTACCGACCATGATGGCGCAGCCATAGGCTCCATTGGCCGGATTGGCGGCTATCAGCTTGTCCAGGCCGGCCGGCGGTCCAAGGGCTTGTCCCCGGGCTATGTAGGCGGAAGCCTGGGCTTTGTAGTCGATGGCGACGGGAGTCAGGAACCCCGAAAGAGGCGAGACGACGAGAGCCGCCATCAGGATGGACGCGGCGCCAAATACGAGCCGGAGCCGATCGCGCCGAATGGGCATGCTGCTTCCCTCCCCTGAACGATCCGCGGCCCGGCATCCCGGCTGGCGGGAGGCCGGTCCCCCGCTTCTGACTCAACGGTAAGCCGCGCCGCGGGCGATGTCAAGCGCGCGAGGGGCGCCGGGGGAAAGATCAGCGCGTCGACAGCTTCTTTTTGGTCCACTCGAGCAGACCGCCGGCTCGGACGATGCCCAGGACCGACTCGGGGAGCGGGAAGAAGGTGAAGACGCGGCCGGAGGACAGGATGCGGCCGCCCTCGAAGTCGATCTCGATCCCGTCGCCGGAGCGAAGGGCGTCGGGCGCGTCGAGCGATTGCAGGACCGCCAGCCCCAGGTTGATGGCGTTGCGGAAGTAGATGCGCGAGAAGCTCTTGGCCACCACGGCCTGGACGCCCGCGTAGCGCAGGCAGGCGGCGGCTTGCTCGCGCGAGCTGCCGCAGCCGAAGTTGCGGCCGGCCACGATCACGTCGCCGGGACGGACGCCGGCGGCAAAGGACGGGTCCAAGTCCTCGAAGGCCTTCTTGGCCATCTCGGCCGGCTCGAGCTGCTGGTAGGTGTAGCGGCCGGCATAGATGACGTCGGTGTTGACGTCGTCCCCGTACTTCCAGACGCGTCCCTTGCTCATAGGTATTTCCTCGGGTCGGCGATCTTGCCTTCCAGGGCGGAAGCGGCCACGGTGGCGGGCGAGGCCAGGTAGATCTCGGAATCGCGGCCGCCCATGCGGCCCTTGAAGTTGCGGTTGGACGTGCCGACCACGACCTCGCCGGGCGCCAGCAGGCCCTGGTGGGCGCCCAAGCAGGGGCCGCAGCCGGGATTGAGGATGACGCCGCCCGCGCGGGAGAGGATCTCGAGGAAGCCTTGTCGCATCGCCTCGAGGTAGACGGCCTGGGAAGCCGGCAGGACCAGCAGGCGTACGGAAGGATGGACGGCGCGGCCCTTGAGGATGCGGGCGGCGACCTGCAAGTCCTCCAGGCGGCCGTTGGTGCAGGTGCCCAGCAGAGCCTGCTGGAAGGGCCGGCCTTCGACCTCGCGGACGGGCCTGACGTTGTCCACGGTGTGGGGGCAGGCGATCTGCGGCTCCAGGGCGCCCAGGTCGTAGGTCAGGACGGCCTCGTAGGAGGCGTCCGGATCGGAGAGGACGGGCTCGAAGGCGCCGAAGCCGTTGTCCCGGGCCCAGGCGAGCGTCGCCTCGTCGGGGAGGAAATACCCGTTCTTGGCCCCCATCTCGGCGGCCATATTGCAAAGGACCATGCGGGAGGAGAGGCTGAAGGCCGAGGCGGCGGGCCCGGCGAACTCGACCGCCTCGTAGTTGGCCCGGTCGGCGCCGTGATCGCCGATGATCCGGAGAATGGCGTCCTTGGCGAAGACGCCGGCGGCCAAAGCGCCCCGGAACTCGACGCGCAGCGTCTCGGGCACGCGGAGCCAGATCTCGTCGGTGGCCCACAGGGAGGCCATCTCCGTTCGTCCGATGCCGGCCGAGAAGGCCCCGAAGGCGCCGTAAGTGGTGGTGTGCGAATCGCTGCCCATGATCAGGCGGCCGGGGAGGGCGAAGCCGTTCTCGGAGAGCACTTGGTGGCAGACGCCGTGCTGGATGTCGTAGAAATGGGGCAGGCTCTGGGCCCGGACGAATTCGCGGACGGTCTTGTGGTTCTGGGCGTACTTCTCGTCCGAGGCCGGAACGATGTGATCCAGGATGATGACGATCTTGCCGGGAGACTGAACCTTGGCCAGGCCGAGCTTGCGGAACTCGCCGATGATGGCCGAGGAGTTGTCGTGGGATAAGTAGAAGTCGGGCGAGGCGGTGATGACGTCTCCCGCCCGGACGGCGCGCCCCGCCTTGCGCCCCAGGATCTTCTCCGAAAACGTCAGGCCCATCTTCCCTCCCCGGAAGGGGTCAGGTCTTGAGATTCAAGTTTTCTGCCAACTACCGTTTACGCCCCCAGGAATTTCTACCGGAGATAACTCGAATCTTAAGACCTGACCCCTATTTGAAGACGTCGAAATTGACAAAGTCGGCGTGGTTGACGATGACCGCCTCGACGGTCCGGCGGCCGCCGTCTCCCTCCTTGCTGTGGGCGGCGATCACATGGACGACCTCCTGGGGCAAGCCGTGCTTGTAGGCGAAAGCGGCCCCCGAGACCGGATGCCGGAGCAGCTCGCCCTCCCGGCTCTTGACGAAAGAGCCGTCCCGGAGCTCGTACTCGAAGAGCTTGCCGACGTCATGCAGGATGGCGCCGGCCAGCAGCACGTCCAAGTCCACCCGCAGCTTGCCCGCATAGGCCTCGTTCATGGCCTTGGCGATCTCGAAGGCCGTCCGGGTCACGGCCCGGGTGTGCTCGACGAGGCTGACCGTGACCGTCTTGATCAGGAGCGTGAAGGGCATCGCCTCCAGATCGGCTTCGCTCCAGCCGCCGCGCTCGACGGCCTTCTCCCAGACCCCGCGGGTCAGCTCGCGAAGCCTATCGTCCTTGATCTCCGCGATCTCGGGCAGCAGCTTCAAGAGATCCGTCTTCATGGCAGCTTCCTGTCGGCCGGGCCGTCGTAAGCATAGTTGACCGGATCGATTCGGCGCATCGGCTTCATCCGCGTCTTCTCCTCGTGCACGTGGGCCACCAGGCCGGGCACGCGGGCCATGATGAAGAAGGCGTTGCCGATCTCCGGCGGCAGGCCCAAGTCGCAGAGCAGGGCCGCGATGGCGCCGTCCACGTTGATCGGCAGGGGCTTGCCGAGCTGCGCGGCCAGGGCCGCCTCGACCGCCCGGGCGATGGCGACGTGCTTGCCGGCCAGGCCCAGCTCTTCCGCCAGGTCGAAGAGCCGCCCCGTCCGCGGATCCTTCGTGTGAAGCCGGTGGCCGAAGCCGCTGGCCCGCCGTCCCCGGGCCTTCATCTCGTCCAGGACTTCGGCCGCCGCGCCCGCTTCATCGATCTTCTTGGCTTCCATCCGGGCCGCAATGGCCAGATAGGTCCGCTGGGCCTCCTCGATGGCCCCGCCGTGCAGGCGCGAGATGGCCAGCACGCCGGCCGCGACTGCGTCGTTGAGGTCGGCTCCGGTCGAGGCCACGGTCCGGGCCGTCAGGACCGACGGCGGCGAGGCCCCATGGTCGATGGACGAGACGAAGATCGCGTCCAGCAGGCGCCCGACCGCCGGCCCGGGCAGCTCGCCCTTGAGGATGAGGTAGATGGCCTGGGAGAAGGTGATCCGGCCCATCAGCTCGTCGATGGCGTAGCCGCGGGCTACGATCCGGTTCGGCCGCACGTCGGTGACCGCGGTCATCCACTTGGCGCTGTCGTCCGCCATGTCAGGCCTCCATGGGCGCGGCCAGGAGCTCGGCCGCCTTCTTGGGGATGTCGGCGATGGCTTCCACGACGTGGACGCCCGCCTCTCGCAATCGCTGGACCTTGGTCTCGTAGCCGCCGCGCCCGCCCTCGACGATGGCCCCGGCGTGCGAGAACCGGGTCCCCGACTTGGCCGCCTTGCCCCCGATATAGGCAATGAGCGGCTTGGTGAAGCGCCCGTCCCGGACCAGGTCGGCCACCCTCTCCTCCTGGGTCGTCCCGATCTCCCCGAACATGACCGCCAGCTTGGTCTCGGGGTCGTCCTGGAAGAGGGCCATGACCTCGGGGTGCGACGTCCCGATGATCGGGTCGCCGCCGACATGGACGATGGTGCTCAGCCCGATGCCGGCTTTGGACAGGTAGTAGGCGATCGAAGAGGTCATGCCGCCGCTGCGCGAGGAGACGCCGACCGGCCCCGGCCGGAACCATTCGCGGGCCCGCTCGGCCCGGCCGCCGATCATGCCCAGCACGGCCTTGCCGGGGCTCAACAGGCCCAGCGTGTTGGGCCCGACGAAGCGGGCGCCCCGCTCCTCCGCCGTGCGGGCGATCTCCAGCACGTCGTAGATGGGCACCCGGTCGGGCACCAGCACCAGCAGCTTGACGCCGGCCGCCAGCGCCTCCAGAGCCGCCTCCCGCACCAGGGCGGCGGGGACGAAGATGACGGAGACATCCACCGGCCCGGTCTTATCGCGGGCCTCCTCGACCGAGTCGAAGACGGGGATGCCCTCCACGTCCTGGCCGCCGCGGCCGGGAGTCACGCCCCCGACCAGGCGGGTTCCATAGTCCTTCATCAGCCGGGCCCGGGCCATGCCCTCGCGGCCGGTGATGCCTTGGATGATGACTCGTGAGCGCTCGTCCACCAGGATCGACATCGGCGTCCTCTACAGGGATTTCCGGTATTCCTCCAGCCCCGGGATGGGGAGCTGGATGAAGATGGCCGCCCGCTCATGGAAGCGGCACTGGATCTCGCAAGCCAGGCATTCGGTGCACTTGCCGCGGCGGGCCTCCTCGGGGGTCACCGCCAGGACCGGGCAGCCGTCCTCGATCTTGAGGATGCCCGGAGAGCAGGACGCGATGCAGGACTTGTTGGCGCACTTGCGGCAGCGCTCGTGGTTGATCGAGACGCTCCCGGTCAGGGTGGCGAATCGGTAGCAGCCTTCGGGCGGCGCCGGCGGCGGCGTCTTCCGGACGGGCTGAGCCATGCCGCCGCGCTCCCGGATCAACGCTTCCAGGCGGGAGGCGCAGAATTCCGGCGCGTCGTCGCGGCCGTAGCCTTCCACTCGGCCGGGCACCCGCTTGAGGTAGGCGCCCAGGATGCGGATGGCCTCCTCCTCGCAGTTGCCGCCGAGGCGGATCACGGCCGGGATCTCCAGGTCCTCCTCGTTGAAGGCCTTGACCAGGCCGCGGGCCGAGTTGTACTGCTCCTGGCTGGCCACCCCCGAGCCCGAAGCGAAATAGCCGCGCAGGCCGGGCTGGGAGAGGATGATCTTGGCCGCCCGGTAGACTTTGCTCGCCGGGGGATTGCCGCTGGTGTCGCAGTAGTTGGCCAGCTGGAAGCCCTTGGCCAGGACGGCGTCCATGGACATCATCGAGCCGCCGCCGCCGGCGCCGTGGAAGCCGATCAGGGTCCGGCCCTCCCCCGCCTCGGCCATCTGCAGGAAGTAGAACGTCCCGCGGTGGTCCTTCTCCTCGACCTTGTAGGCGATCGTCTCCAGGGCGGTCGGCGGGCGGTCGAACTCGCGGGCGATCTCGATGCCCAGCTCGGGGTGGCGCGAGACGGCGTAGTCGTCGATCACCAGATGGCAGTCGGCGGCATAGACCGCGCCGTCCTCGGTCACGACCAAGGGATTGATCTCGGCCGAACGGGCCTCCACCGCGCGGGCGGTCTTGTAGAGCCGGGCCAGGACGTCGGCCACTTGGAGCAGGGCGCCTCCGCTCAGGCCGGCTCGGCGGGCGACGTTGCGGGTCTCGAATTCGTGCAGGCCCAGGCGGACGTCGATGGGCTGGGTGATGACCTTCTCGGGCGCGAGGCGGGCCATCTCCTCGATCCCGGATCCGCCGGCCGGGCAGAAGACCAGCAGCGGCACGCGGCGGGCATCGTCCATGACCAGGCCGGCGAAGTACTCGGCCCGGATCGCCAGCTTCTCCTCAACCAGGACCTTCTCGACCACGTAGGCCTTGACCTTGAGTCCGAGCAGGCCGCGAGCCTTCTCCCCGGCTTCCTCGGGCGTCTCGGCGAACTGGATGCCGCCCAAGGCCGCCCGGCCGGTGACCCAGGCCTGCATCTTGATGACCACGGGCCGGCCCAAGGCCGCGGCGATCTCGCGGGCCTCTTCGGGGGTGCCGGCCAGGCCCCCCTCGGGAATCCGGATCCCCGCCTCCCGAAGCAGCTTCTTGCCTTGATATTCGTACAGCTTAGCCATGTCGATAACCTCGGATCAGCGGGCCGCTAGTATAACAGATATATAAATTCTCAGACACCTACCGAATTCAATTGGCAGACACATACCGGATCAATTCGGTATATGTCCGGAAACTGAGCTCGGTATGTGTCGGCTAATTAGAGGAGCTCGCGGATCTTCTCGGCCGCGAAGTCGCCCGAGTCGGCGGCCGCCTCGAAGTCGGGGTAGATCATGTAGTCGCCCGCCAGCAGGATGCGGCCGTCGCAGATCTCGTTCAGCCGGGCCGCCCGCCGGAAAGCGCCCGGCCCCATGACGGGGTAAGCCCTGGCGTGTCGGACCACCTGTCTCCCGGCGATCTGCCCGGGAAGCCCCGGGAAGATCCGGCTGACCGCCCGCACGGCCGCCTTGGAGAGGTCGTCGTCCGACAGCCGGGCCCAGGCGGCGTCGCCCCGCTTGACCGGGGCGGCCTGCACCACCAGCGTCCCGGCCCCGCCGGCCGCCGCCCCCGCCGCCTGTCTCCCGTTGGCCAGCCAGAAGGTGTCGCGCAGGCTCACGGCCTCGCCGCCGCCCGGGAAGGCCAGCTGAAAAGCCCGCCCAAAAAGGCTCTCCCGCGTCCGGAGGGCCACCGAAGCGACGGAGGAATAGGCCACTTCCGTCAGAAGCCGCCGGGCTTCCGCCTTGAGCGCGCCGGAGTCCAGTGCCAGCGCTTCGGCGGCCGGAACGGCCAGGATGACGAACTTGGCCCGCAGGGACCGGATCTTGCCGGCCGCATCCGCGTACTCCACCCGATAATCCCCATCCGGCTTGGAGACGCGGACGACCCGCGACCCCGGCTGGAACACGTCCGCCAGCCAATCCGCCAGGGCCGTCGCCAGAGCCGCCAGGCCGCCGTCGAACGTGAAGGCTCCCGATCCCCCCGCTTCCGGCAGCGCGGCATCCCCGGTCCCCCCGCCCAGCCCGAAAGCCATCTCCGGGATCAGGGCCAGGGCGGACAAGTCGTCCAGCGAGACGCCGAACCGGGACCGGGCCGCCAAGTCATAGAAGTCCGCGTAGACCGGCGGCAGCTTCAGGCCGTCGAACCACCGGCGGGCCGGCACGTCGTCGAGCCGCGCCGTGGGGATGGTGAAGTCGAGCTCGGGGATGTCCTGATAGGCGGCCGCATGGGCCAGGACCTCGGACCGGAAGCGCTCGAAATCCGCCGCCGAGCTCCGCTCCGCCAGAAGCTGGGCCGTGCCTTCGGGCCCGAAATGAATCCGGTCGTCTCGGAAGACCGCCTCCAGCGGGGCCCGGATCTCCCACGGCTCCAAGCCCAGCCTCTCGATAATCTCCTTGAGGGCGCCGTAGGGCCGGCCGATGTAAGTGGCCCGGGCCATCTCGTCCCGGACGCCTCCCCCGCCGCGGATGCGGCCGCCGGGCCCGGCTTCCCTCTCCAGAACCCGGACTTTTAATCCGTTCAAGTAGTAAGCCGCCGTCAATCCGGCGATCCCGCCGCCGACCACCACCGCGTCATAGGCTCCCCCGGCAGCGGGAGCGGCGCCCTGACGGGGAGACGCGGCGGCCAGAATGCCGCTTCCCGCGGCTAGAGTCGCCACTCCTCCCGACTTGAGGAATTCGCGTCGGCTCCAGGCCCGCCCTCCTGGGCGGATGGGGGTCAATCGGCTCATGGCTGGTCCCTCTCTTCGCGGCATGGCCTCCCTATTCTATCCGGCCGCCGTCCCCCGCGCCAGACCGATTTGCCGCCGCCCCCCCATCCGTCCTAGAATGGCCCCGCCATGACCGGTCGAAGGATCGCCGCCGCCGCCCTTCTGGTCGCCATCGGCCTCTGCGCCGCTTGCCAGCGCCAAGATCCCGTCGAGCCCTCCCGTCGCGCCCTGGCCGCCTATGCCGCCGCCGTGGACTCCTTCGCCGCGAAGGCCGATAAGGCCTCCGATGCCGCCTCCGCCGCGGCTGCGGTGTCGGCCCTCAGGGCCGATCTTCTTCCCGTGGCCGCCGCCATCAAGGCCTTGGGGACCGATTTCCCCGAGCTTGCCGACCCCTCCGAAGCTCCCGCCGCCCTCAAGCCCGAGGTGGCCAAGGCCGAAGAAGCCGGCGCCCGCCTGTCGGCCGCCATGACCAAGGTCATGGTCTGGGGATACGTGCCGGCGGTCAAGCAAGCCGTCGCCTCGCTGGCCGAGGTCGAAGCCTTGTTCCGTTAGCCCCCCGGGCCCGTCTCCCTCTTTCGCCCACGCGGCCGCCCCCCCCGCGGCGCCGCGGCGCTGGACATCGCCTTCCGTTTCCGGTATGAATGATCCGATTTTCCAGCCCTTCTCTCACAAGGAGTGAGGTTATGCCCGAAGCCCCCGCCGCCAAGGCCAAATTCCCCCGCACTTTCTGGACCGCCAACGTCATCGAGCTCTTCGAGCGCGCCGCCTACTACTCGATGGCCTCCTTCATGGTCATCTACCTGGTCGAGACGCTGGGCATGCGCCCGGCCACCGCGACCCTGCTCAACGGCACCGTGCTGTGGGGCTTGATCTACTTCCTGCCCATCGTCTCCGGCACCCTGGCCGACAAGTTCGGCTTTCGCCGCTCCCTGACGGCCTCTTTCGTCTTCATCGCCTTCGGGTACCTCATCCTGGGCAACCTGCAGAGAGTCTGGCCGGGGCTGATCGGGGCCAAGGCCGCCTCCGCCGTCGACTTCACCGTCCCGGTCATCTTGGGCATCGTGCTGATCGGCATCGGCGGCTCGATCGTCAAGCCCTGCATCGCCGGGACCATCCAGAAGACCTCCGGGACCGCCAAGGTCCTCGGCTTCGGCATCTTCTACATGGTCATCAACATCGGCTCCATCACGGGCCGCGGGGTCTCCTACTTCATCCGCACCAGCCTGGGCATCCCGGCCATCTTCACCTACGCCGCCTCGGCCTTCGCCCTGATCGGCCTGGCCGTGACGATCTTCCTCTACCGCGAGCCCGAGTACGTCCCCGACGGCAAGGCCGGCGCCGCCCCGGCCGCCAAGCGGACCGTGGGCCAGGCCCTGCTGGGCATCTTCACCGTGCTGGGCAACATCCGCTTCGTCTTCTTCATCATCGTCATCAGCCTGTTCTGGTTCCTCTACATCCAGCTCTACAACCTCATGCCCCTCTATATGCGGCACATCGATCCCAACGCGCCGATGGACCTCTACACCCTGGCCAACCCGATCATGATCGTGGCCTTCCAGATGCTGATCACCCGGATGTCCAAGGGCTGGAAGCCCATCCGCTCCATCCTGGTCGGAGTCGGGGTGACGACGGCCTTCATGCTCCTCAACGTGGTGCCCGCCCTCCTGCCGGGCGGCCTGAGCAAGACCGTGAACGTGGGCCTGATCATCCCGGTGGCCGGCCTCTTCCTGATCCTCTCGATCGCCTCGATGGCCGTCGGCGAGATGTTCGCCTCGCCCCGCATCTACGAGTACATCGGCGGCATCGCCCCCAAGGGCCAGGAGGGCCTCTACCTGGGATACGCCAACCTGCCGATCGCCCTGGCCAGCATGATCGGCGGCCCGATCGGCGGCCGGCTGTTCGAGATCTACGTCAAGCAGCCCGCCCAGAACGGCGGGACCGCCAACCCGGCCCCGATGTGGCTGATCATCGGCGGCATCGGGCTGGTCTCGCTGCTGGGCTTGCTGATCTACGACGCTTGGCTGAGGAAGTCGGCCAAGGCCGCTTGAGGCGGGGCTCCGGGCGCGGACGGGGTCAGCTGGGCCGGATGAGCTGGAGGCGGTCCAGGCCGGTCTTCTCGAACTCCTTGTAGTACTGGTCGGCCAGCTCGTCTTCCATGCGCTTGCGCTCCTCCTCCGGCATGGCCTCCACGTTGGCCTCGCCGAAGCGGGCCACCAGGTCGCGGTCGGCCAGCCGGTACATCAGCTCGTCCCAGAACAGGTCGTTCTTGTAGTCGTCCAGGTCGGCCAGCCACTCGGATTCCTGACCCTCGGTCGGGAAGTGGGCGTCGGCGTCCTCGTCGTAGGTGATCCTGTCGCCCAGGCCGAAGTCGCGGGCCTTGGCGTAGACGTAGTTCTCCAAGGCGTCCGTGCTCGGGTCCTTGTCCTTGTCCCGGAACCCGTTGACCACCCAGTTGCCGAGATAGACCAGGCGCATCAAGGTCTCATACTGCGCCCGGCTCAATTTGATGTCCATGGAAGCCTCGTCCTCCGCTCGGATGAAAGCGCAAGAATACCGTTTTGAGGCGGCCGGCGCAAGATCGACGGCGGGCGGCGGGCGCGGCGGCTACTCGATCCAGATTCGGATCAGGCTCCCCTCGGCCTTGAACTCGAGGATGCGGCCTTCGTCGGCCTCAAGCTCCCGCATGATTCGGGGGATGTCGTACCCCTTCTGCCGCATGGCCTGCTTGTCCTTTTCGGGAATGGAGGACAGGACCAGGTCGGCCAGGGCCCAGGGCAGGGCCAGCGACAGGGAGGCTTTGCGGCCTCCGCCCTCGAAGACCTCGAGCTTCAGGAGGCGGGCGCGGCGCGGGTGGCGCGACTCGTCCCGCTCGGCCGGCAGCCGGTCCGGGGCGATCCGCAGGAGGGCGATCTTGGCCCGGTCGCGGAGGTCCGGATTGGCCTCCTTCTCGGCCATCAGCTCCAGCGTCGGCACGGCCATCTCGGCCCGCGAGCGGTCCTTGACCGTGCTGACGCGCAGGGCGGCGTACTGCCGGACGGTGCGGTTGGGGTGGGTCAGACCGGCTTCGAGCTCATCCCAGGCCTCCCGGTCGCCGCGGTTGTGAAGGGCCAAGGCCAGGTCGATGATGGATACCTCGGCGTCCTCGATCAGGCCGCGGCTCTGGCCCCGGTACCGGAGGAACTCGCGATAGGCGGCCAGCGCCTCGCGCTCCCGGCCGCCTCTCTCCTCCAGGCACTTGCCCCTGTAATAGACGGCCTGGGGGACGAGCGGGCTTTGGGGGAATCGGGCCGCGAAGCCGTCCAGCTTCGCCTCGGCTTCCTCCCACTTCTGGTCGAAGATGAGGATCTTGACCTCCTGGAAGGCCTTCTCGTCCGGCGTCTGGGGCTCCAGCCCCTCGGCGGCCGCCGCCGCGGCGCCGGCGGCGAGAATCAGCCAGGAAAAGAGGATCAGGATCGATTTTCTCATGTCATGCCTCGCTGCTCCGGAGCTCTTTCTTCAGCAGACGGATTTGGAGGAGGATCTGCTTGTCCTCCACGGTCCGGCGGATCTCGTCGGCCTCGTCCGGGGCCAGGTCGCGGCTGGTCCGGGCCAGCTCCAGGAGCAAGACCTCGATCTGATCGCACAAGGCCCGGGCCTTGGCGATCCGCACGTCGTCCAGGTGGGCGTTGAAGTACCGCTTCCGGGCCAGCAGATCGCGGGCCGCCAGCGTCGTCCGGGAAGCTCCGCCGGGCCCTTCGTCCGCCGTCCTCGCGGCCTCCGGCTTCCGCTCCAGGAGGTCCAGGAGGAGGTACTCGCTCTCCTCCAGATAGCCGATGGCCTCGCGCTTGGCCAGCTCCAGCTCGACGCTCTGCAGGAAGTCCCCGGTCGCGGCGTAGGCGGATCCCGCCGCCGCCGGCGTCAGCGGCCCGCGCCGCAGCATCAAGGCCGTGGCCAGGACGCCCACGACGAGGCCGGCCGCGGCCCCGGCCAGCAGAGGCCGCCAGACCCGCCGGCGGGGGGGGCGGCTCGCCCATGAGACGGGAGGAGCGGAAGCCCGGCGGATGTCCCGCTCCCTCTTCTCGGCCAGCCCCGCCTCGGCGATCCGGCTCGACAGGCCGTCCCAATCGACGCTCCGCATCGCCGCGTCGATCTCGCCCCGGACGGCCGCGGCCCCGGCCAGGACCGACTTCATCTCATCGCTCTCTTTGCGGCATCTTCGGCACACGGCGGCATGCTCCTCGGCCCCGCCTTCGGAGAGGGCGCGGCCTTCGTCCATGGCGGCGCGGACGGCCCGGCGGAATTCCCGGCAGGCGCTCATGTCCGGCACTCCAGGTAAGGCTCCATCAGGACCCGCAGCCTCTGGAGGGCCTTGAAATGGATGGATTTGACGGTTCCCAGGGAGAGGCCCAGGGAGCGGGCGATCTCCTCGTTCTTCAGCTGGCTGTAGTGGCGGAGGATGAAGATCTGCCGCTGCCGCTCCGACAGCTTCTCGACGCAGCGCGACAGGATGTCCCTGAGGTCCGAGGCGTGGACCGCCTCCTCGGCCCCGGCCGCGGCCACCGGCAGATCGTCCACCGGCAACGGAGCTTCCAGGACGCGGCGGCTCCTCTCCTTGCGGTAGCGGTCGATACAGAGGTTCCGGGCCACCTGGAGGAGCCAGGCTTCGAAGCTGCGCCCCTCCTCGTAGGAGTCGATCTTTTGGAACAGGCGCAGGAAGGTCTCCTGGACCAGATCCAGGGCGTCTTCCTTGTCCCGGAAGAAGGCGTAGGCCAGGGCGAAGACCTTCTGCTGGTAGGCCCGGGTCAGCGCCAGGAAGGCGTCCCGGTCGCCTTCCCGGATGCGGCGGAAGAGGCCGGCCAGCGCCTCCGGCGCCGGGCCCGCGGCTTCGCAGGGCGGCATGATCCTCCTCGTCGGAATAGGACTCTCACCCACCCCTACGAGGGGAGCCGGGGAAAGGTTGCCGGCCCCCGGGCCGCCGGGCCGTCGCCGGAGGCGGGGAGGCGAATCCTCAGTATCGGTTGAAGTCCCGGCCGCCGCCGGCGCGAGGCTCGCGGGGCCGGTCGGACTTGGGCCGGGCTTCGTTGACGATGATCTTGCGGCCTTCGAGATCGGTCCCGTTCAAGCGGCCGCGGGCCTCGTCGGCGGCTTCCTCGCTGGACATCTCGACGAAGCCGAAGCCGCGGCCCTGCAGCACGTTGGCCGAGACGACTTCGCCGTAGGCGGAGAAGGCCTGCTTGAGGGTCTCGTCCGTCGTCCGGTAGTTGAGGTTGCCGACGTAGAGCTTCTTGGAACTCATGAAAGCGATCCTCCTCACAAGGTCGGCCCATTCAACCACAGGCCGGCGGCGCAAATCAAGGCGGCGGGAGATCCTTCTTCTTGATGACGATCTTCTCGTCCGGCCCGGTCAGCCAGAGCTTCTCGCGGGCCTCGCGCTCGACCGCGCGCGGGTCCGACTCCAGGGCCTTGATCTCCTTCTCCAGGCGGGCCTTGTCCTCCTTCAGGCGGGCGATCTCCCTCTCCAGCTCGGCGTAGGTCCGCCGGACCCGGGCGATCTCCAGGAGGCCCTTCTTGCCGAAGATCGTGGTCACCAGCAGGACGAACAGCAGGAAGGCGACCACGGCCGCGGCGGCCTTGGCCGGCTTGGGGATCCGGCCCTCTTCGGTCATCCGATCTTGTCCAGGCCGGCCTTGAGGAGCTCCCGCAGGTCCTTGCGCGAGCGGGCCTCGGCGTAGCAGCGGACCAGGGGCTCGGTCCCGGAGAAGCGGACCAGCAGCCAATCGTCGTCGGCGAAGTCGAGCTTGATCCCGTCGATCGTCTCGACGTTGACGACGTAGCGGCCGGCCATCTTGGTCGGCGGCGACTTGACCAGCTTGCGCAGGGCCTTCTCCCGGCTCGGCGTCAGGGGCACGTCCCTCTGACCGCCGAAGCGCTCTCCGTACTCCCTCTCCATGTCGCCGAGCAGCTCCGCCAGCGAGCGCCCCGTCTTGGCCACCATCTCGGCGACCAGCAGGCCGGCGGCGATGCCGTCCTTCTCCGGCAGGAAGCCGCGCAGGCCGAGGGCCGCGCTCTCCTCGCCGCCGAACATGATCTCGTCCCGCAGCAGCAGGTCGGCGATGAACTTGAAGCCGACGGGGGTCTTGGTCAGCGGCAGGTCATGAACGCGGGCGATGCGGTCGAGGTAGTGGGTCGTGGCCACGGACCGGGCCACGCCGCCCTGCCAGCCGCGCTGCGAGACCAGGTAGCTCAGCAGGAGGCCCAGGACCAGGTTCGGCAGCAGGACCCCGCCGGCGGGATCGACGATGCCGAAGCGGTCGCCGTCGGCGTCCGTGGCCAGGCCCAAGTGGCAGCCGCGATCCTTGACCAGGGCGACCAGCTCGGCCAGGTTCTCCTCGGTGCAGGACGGGGCCATGCCGCCGAAGTAGGGATCGACGAACCCGTGCAGCTCCTCGACTTCGATGCCGTTCTCCTCCAGGATCTCGTCCAGATACTCGCGGCTGGTGCCGTAGAGGAGGTCGATGCCGATGCGCAAGCCCGACTCGCGGATGGCCCGGAAGTCGATCTTCTCCTGCAGGTAGGCCAGGTAGTCGGCCCGCAGGTCGATCCGCTCGATGGCCTCGGAGCGGGGATAGAGGGGGACGTAGGCGAAGCTCTTCTCCAGGCGGCCGATCTCGGCCTCGATGGCCGCCGTCTCGGACGGCAGGGCCGGGGCGCCCGTCTCGGTGGCGTACTTGAGCCCGTTGTACTCGGGCGGATTGAAGGAGGCGGTGAAGTTGATGCCGCCCTGGGCCCCCCGCCGGATGATCTGGCAGGCTTGGGCCTGAGTCGGGGCGTCGCGCTCGGCCAGCAAGACCTGGATGCGGTTGTGGGACAGGACCTTGGCCGCCTCGGCGGCGTAGCGCTCGGACAGGAAGCGGGTGTCGTGGTTGACGATGACGGTGATGTCGCGGCCGGGGAACTTGGCCCGCAGGACGTTGGCGATGGCCTGGACGCAGAGGCGGACGTTGTGGAAGGTGAACGCCTCCCCCATCACCGCCCGCCAGCCGTTGGTCCCGAAGCGGATCACGGCTGGTCGGCCCCCGGACCGCCGGCCTTCTTGTCCTGGCCGAGCATGGGCACGAAGCGGACCATGGCCAGCTGCTCGATGACGGGCTTGCCGCCGACCTTGGTCACCCGCTTGAGGGCCTGGTACTCGTCGGTCTCCTCCAGCGGGATGACCAGGCGGCCGCCCTCCTTGAGCTGCTGGATCAGGGGCGGCGGAATCTGCCGGGCGGCGCAGGTGACGATGATCGCGTCGAAGGGCGCCTGCTCGACCCAGCCGTAGTAGCCGTCGTCGCTCTTGACCTCGACGTTGGCGCAGCCGAGCCCGGCCAGAGTCCGGGCCGCCTTGCGGGTCAGGGCGACGCTGATGTCGACGCTGTAGACCCGGCCGGCCAGGCGCGAAAGCACGGCCGCCTGGTAGCCCGATCCGGTCCCGATCTCCAGGACCTTGTCGCCGGCCTTGATCCCCAGGGCCTGGGTCATCAGGGCCACGATGTAGGGCTGGCTGATGGTCTGTCCTTCGTCGATGGGCAGCGGATAGTCCTCGTAGGCCCGGCTCCGGTGCTCGGGGCCGATGAACAAGTGGCGGGGCACCTCGCCCATGGCTTCCAGGACGCGCGGATCGCTGATGTCGCGGGACTTCAGCTGGAGGTCGACCATGGCCTTCCTTTTGGCGGCGTAGAAGGCTTCGCCATCCTGCCCGGGCAGGAGGGTGAAGAGGGCCGCCAAGCCAAGCAGGGTCATGAGGATCATTCCCGGCGGACGCATCCGCTCCCGTCTCATGAGCCTATTGTCCGCCAAAACGGGGCCGCAAATCAATCGGGCTCGCCGCCGCCCCTCCTCCCCTCCCCCCAAAATTCACCCCGCGCTTCATCGGAGGGGGGGATAGCCAAAAAACGTCAACATGCGAAGATGCCCCCGTGGTGAACAAACAGAAGCAGGACTGTCAGTTAGGCTCCCCCGGCCGCTCCATGGGTTTGACAGGAGTGACGTTTTTTGTTAATCAGTGGGGCAAGGCTGAGGAGGTATAGAGGACAATCCCGATGGAAAGAGTCGCTTTGTACCCGGGGTCCTTTGATCCCATTACCAACGGCCACGTCGATATCATCCTGCGCGGCGCCAGGCTCTTTCCCCGCATCGTGGTGGCGGTCCTGGAGAATCCCAAGAAGACCCCCCTGTTCAGCGTCGGGGAGAGGATCGAGATGATCCGCGAGATCTTCCGCGGCCAGCCCGGCATCGAGGCCGTCCCATTCCACGGCCTCCTCGTCCGCTTCGCCGAGGAGCAGGGGGCCCGCATCGTCATCCGCGGCCTGCGGGCCGTCTCGGACTTCGAGTACGAGTTTCAGATGGCCCTCATGAATCAAACCCTCGATCCGCAGCTGGAGACCTTGTTCATGGCCCCCAGCTCGCCCTATACCTTCCTCAGCTCGAGCCTGGTCAAGGAGGTCTTCGGCTTGGGCGGCCAAGTCGGCGGCCTGGTCCCCCCCGTCGTCGAACGGCGACTGCGTGAGAAGTTCCAGCGGCCGGATCCGTCCCCTGACAAGGAGAGATAAGGAGCGCCATGTTCGGAATCAAGCCCTCCCGGCCGGTCGTCGGGCTGGACATCGGCTCGCACGGCGTCAAGGCCGTCGAGCTGGAGCCCCGGGGCAAGGCCGGCCGCGGCGCCTTCAGCGTGGCCCGGATCGGCTACCAGGCCCTGCCCCATGACGCCATCGTGGAAGGCCAGATCATCGACGCGGCCGCCGTGGCGGAGGCCATCCGCTCGGTCCTCGACAAGGCCAAGATATCCGGCCGGGACATGGCCGTCTCCATCTCCGGCAATTCGGTGATCATCAAGAGGATCAGCCTGCCGGCCATGGAGACCGAGGAGCTGGCCGAGTCCATCATCTGGGAAGCCAAGCACAACATCCCCTATCCCTACGAAGAGACCAACGTCGACTACGCCGTCCTCAAGCCCCGGCCCGGGGCCGGCGAAGGGCTGGAGATCCTCCTGGTGGCGGTGAAGAAGGACAAGGTGGCCGCCTTCGCCAACCTGGTCAGCCAGTCCCGCCGCAACCTGGCCGCCATCGAAGTTGACGCCTTCGCCCTCTTCAACGCCTTCGAGATCAACTACCCCGAGGAGTTCGCCGAGAAGACCGTGGCCCTGGTCAACATGGGGGCCAACGTCACCACCATCGTCATCTCCGACCACGGCGCGCCGCAGCTTTTCCGCGACTTGTCGTTCGGCGGCTCGGCCTTCGTCGAGAACCTGCGCAAGGACTTGGGGATCGGCTTGGCCGAGGCCGAGGACCTGCTGCGGGGCCGGGCCTCGAAGAGCGTCGAGGCCTTCCAGATCGACGCCATCCTGGCCCTGAACACCCGGGCCCTCCTCGACGAGATCGACAAGACCTTCACCTTCTACCAGGCCGAGGACAAGCGCGAAGGCCGCATCGAGCAGATCCTCCTCGGCGGCGGGCTGGCCAATCTCAAGACGATCACGGCTTCCTTCGAGCAGAAGTTCGGGGCCAAGACGACCCTGTTTGATCCTTTCCGGCGCGTCCACTATAATGAGAAGCGCTTGGGATCCGAGTACTACCAGGAGATGGCGCCGTTCTTCGGCGTGGCGGTGGGCTTGGCTACGCGGCCGCGGGAGAAATGAAGCCATGATCCGCGTCAACCTCATCAAAGCCGACCGCGGCGACGCGTCGCGCCTTCCCCCGGCCGAGGAGCCGGGCGCCGGCCGCAAGAAGCGGGTCCGGGTCAAAGCCGCTCCGCCCAAGGCCAAAGCCGGCGAAGCGGCCCGCAAGACCTCCCTCGGCAATCTCATCGTGGCCCTCGCGGTCGTCGCCCTGGGCGCCTTGGCCCTGCTCCAGAGCCGAGCCCTGTCCCGGGAGCGGTCGCTGCTGGCGGCCGCCCAGGACGAGGTCCGCCGCCTGCAGCCGGTCGTCGACAAGCTCGACGAGATCGAGTGGCAGAAGCTGTACCTGGAGAGGAAGGTCGCGCTGATCCGCGATCTGCGGTCCCAGCAGGGCCTGGCCGTCGGCATCATGGACGCGGTCAGCCGCGACATCCCAGAATGGGTCTGGCTGACCGAGCTGGTCCTGAACAAGGCCGGTGTCCTGGTCAAGGGCCGGGCCCTGACCCTGGTCCTGGTCTCCGACTTCGTGCGCGACTTGGAGAGGGGCGGTCCCTTCGCCTCCGTCGGCATCGTCAACACCCAGCAGAGGACGGAAGGGAACTCCTCCTACATCGAGTTCACCCTGAACGCGACGCTGCTGCCGTACGTCGCGCCGGGCGCGACGGACGGCGCGGCCCAGCCCAAGGCGCCCGCCGCGGCGGCCGGGCCGGCGGCCGGAGGCCCCCGATGAACGAGCGGCCCTGGTATCAGTATCTGATTCTCAGCCTGATCGTCGGTCTGCTGGCCTACCTGGCCTACTTCAAGCCCAAGCAGGCCGCCCTCGGCTCGGTCCGCGCCGAGCGGATCCAGGTCGAGGACCAGGTGGCCAAGCTGCAGGTCAAGAAGCGCCAGATCGACAGGCTCCAGGCCGAGCTGGCCGAGCTGGGCACGGCCATCGCCGAGCTGGAGCCCCTCATCCCGGCCAAGAAGGAGGAGGGCGAGATCCTGCGCAACGTCCAGCAGCTGGCCTTCGACACCCAGCTCGACGTCATCCGCTTCTCGCCCGACCGGGAGATCCCCAAGGACTACTACAACGAGAAGCCGATCGCGGTGGAGATCGTCGGCTCCTACCACAATCTGGGCCTCTTCTTCGACCGCATGCTGCGCTTCCCGCGCATCTTCAACATCGACGACTTCACCATCCGGGCCCTGCCCGGACAGACGGCCGAGGCCACCATCTCGGCCCTCTTCACCGCCAAGACCTACTTCTTCCTGGACATCAGCCAGGTCAAGCGGCCGGAGAAGCCCCGGGCCGCGGCCGCGCCGGCGAAGGAACGCGATGAGATGTAAGACCCGGACCGCCCTCGTCATCGGCCTGGCCCTCCTGGCCGCGGCCCCCGCCGCCGCCCAGGAGGCGGCCAAGGAAGCCGCCAAGCCCGGCTTGCAGGCGCCCCCGGCCGCCTACGACCCCGGCGGACGGCGCGATCCGTTCAAGGACCTCTTCGGCGGACAGGCGGTCAAGGAGAGCCGCTCGGCGGGCGATCCGGCCGGGCTGGGGGTTGAAGAGATCCAGATCATCGGCGTGGTCAAGTCCAAGAGCGGTTACCGGGCCCTGATCGCCGTCAGCGACGGCTTCCCCCTGACGGCCCGCGAGGGCGACCGCTTCGCCGACGGCTACATCCTGTCCATCCGGGACGGCGAGGTCGTCTTCCGCAAGACGAGCGAGCGCGGCCTGCCCCTGCCCCGGCCCAAGGACATCGTGCGGGACATCACCTCCGAGGAGCGATAACATGGCCAGGACTCTCGTTCGGCTCAGCCTGCCCGCGGCGATCCTGGGTGTCCTCCTGGCCGCCGGAGCCCAGACCCTGCCCACGGTCGACTCGATCGGGGTGGCGCCGGCCCCGTCGCTGACCCGGATCACCCTGCGGGGCGCGGGCCCGCTGGTCCCCCTGGCCGCCGCCTACGGCCCGGCCACCTCCCCGGCCGAGCTGCGGATCGAGTTCGGGCCCAGCCGCTGGAGCGCGTCCACGGAGGCCTTCGGCGGCGAGGCCCTGCTGCAGGGCCTGCGCTTCGAGACCCAGGCCAACGGCCGGACGGAGCTTCTCCTGACCATGGCCGAGAAGGTGCCCTTCCGCATCGTTCGAGGCGAGGCGGGATTGATCATCGATCTCCTCAAGTTCCGGCGCGGCGGCGAAGGCTACGCGGTGGAGCCCGAGATCGAAGCGGCCCTGGCCGCCGCGGGGCAAGCCCCGGTCCCGCTGGCCGGGCCCTCCGTCATCGAGGGCGACGGCCGGGTGGAGATCGCCGCCCGGCTCGGACGCCGGGGCACCGCCGCCGTCTTCGCCCTGGATAACCCCCTGCGCCTGGTGGTCGACGTCTTTGACGCCGTCTACGGCGGCCCGACCGAGAACCGGCCCCTGGGCCGGGGCGGCGTGGCCGCCATGCGGGTCGGCCAGTTCATGTCGGGCGCCCCCTACACCATCACCCGGATGGTCTTCGACCTGAGCGAGCCGGGACCCTTCTACCTCCCCGAGGCCGGCGACGGCTTCCGCATCGGCTTCGGGTTGCCGTCCGCGAGCGCCCCGGCCGACGCGGCCCCGGTCGCCTCGGAGCCGGCTCCCAAGCCGGCGTCCGTTCAGGATGATCCGGTCAGCCCGGCCGCGGCCGCCGCGGCGGCGCCCCGGCCCGTCCAGCCCCCCCCCGCGGGCGCCCCCCCGGTCCAAGCCCCGGCTAAGGCCGAGACGGGAGCCTCGCGGACGATCACCGACCCCCAGCCGAAGTACACCGGCGAGCGCTACAGCCCCAAGTTCAAGGACGCCGACATCCGCGACGTCATCCTCTGGCTGGGCGAGGAAGTCGGCCTGAACATCGTCTTCAACGACGAGGTCAAGGGCACCGTCACCTGCAGCTTCGACGACATCCCCTGGGACCAGTTCCTGGACATCATCCTCAAGGACAAGAAGCTGGGCAAGACCTTGGAAGGCAACGTCATGCGGATCGCCCCCATGGCCACCCTGGCCACCGAGCAGGCGGAGGAGCAGAAGCTCCTCGACGCCCGGGAGCAAGGCGGCCCCCTGATCGCCCGGACCTACACCCTGTCCTACGCCAAGGCGGCCGAGGTCGAGCCCCTCATTGCGAGCAAGAAGTCGCAGCGGGGAGAGATCTCCATCGACGCCCGGACCAACACCCTGCTGCTCCTCGACACCAAGGAGAAGCTGGAGCTGATCGAGAAGCTCATCAGCGTCCTGGATACGGCCACGCCGCAGGTCGTCATCGAAGCCCGCATCGTCGAGGCCACCTCCAACTTCGTCCGCAACCTCGGCATCCAGTGGGGCACCAAGGCCGTCTCCGACCCCTTCTACGGAAACCAGACCTCGCTCCAGTTCCCCAACAAGGTCGCCGTCGACGGGGCCCTCATCCCCGAGGGCACCACGACCAAGGGCATCAGCGGCCCGCTGGGCGGCTACGCCGTCAACCTGCCGGCGACGTCCTTCTCCTCGGCCGTCGGGCTGTCCTTCGCCAACGTCCTGGACACCCTGCGGCTGGACGTGGCCCTGACGGCCATGGAGACCAACGGCGACGGCAAGATCATCTCCACCACCCAGGTGACGGCCCTCAACAACAAGGAAGCCGAGGTCATCCAGGGCCGCCAGATCCCCGTCCAAACCACGGCCAACTTCACCGTCACGACCCAGTTCTTCAACGCCGCCCTGCAGCTGAAGGCCACGCCCCAGATCACCGCCGACGGCTCCATCATCATGCAGCTGGACATCCAGAACAACGCGGCCGACTTCTCCAACCTGGTCAACGGCATCCCCCCCATCACGACCCAGAGCGCCAAGACCCAGGTCATGGTGCCGGACGGGGGGACCACCGTCATCGGGGGCATCTCCCGGATGGAAGACTCCATCACCCGCGAGCGGGTCCCGTTCCTGCACCAGATCCCCATCCTGGGCGCCCTGTTCAAGAACTTCGCCCGGACCAAGACGACCCGGGAGCTGCTGATCTTCATCACTCCCCGGATCCTCCAATAGGAGATGGTGCCATGAACATCCGATCGATCCTCCCGGCCGCGGGCAGGGCGGCGCTGCTCCTCCTGGCCGCCTTGGCCGTCTCCGCCTGCAATCCGATCGTCAACGATTCGACCTCCAACACGATGCTGATCATCGAGAGCCTGACCGGGCTCGATCTGGACGGCCTGGCCAGCGGCTTCTGCAAGTCCGACGTCCTCTACGTCGATCCCAGCACCGGCGCCACGTCCGTCGTGGCCGACATCGGCACGGCCGTGCTGTCCTCCCAGCCGCTCGATCCCGACCCGATCTTGGGGAACTCGGCCTACCTGGACATCCAGCTGACCAAGATCTCCATCGTCTACGTCCGGGCCGACGGCCGAAACACTCCGGGCCAGGACGTGCCCTACCCCTTCGAAGCGGGCGTGTCCGGCACGGTCCGGGTCGGGACGCTCTTCACCCTGTCCTTCACCCTGGTCCGCGAAGCGGCCAAGCTGGAATCGCCGCTGATCCAGCTGCGCGACGTGGCCGAGACCCTGGAGGTCACCGCCGAGATCACCTTCTGGGGCAAAGATCTGTCCGGGCGGGCGGTCAAGGCCATCGGCTACCTGCCGATCACCTTCGCCAACTTCGCCAACTGATGAGGAGACAAGCCATGAGTCCCCGCCGCGCGGTCGCCCTCTTAGGAATCGCCGTCCTCCTGGCCCTGGCCTCGGCCTGCACCCGGTCCGAGATCGGCATCGAATCGCCCGCCGGGCCCTCGACGCTGTCCTGGACCTTCAGCCTGGAGGCCAATCCCAACGTCCTCCTGGCGACGGCCGAGCGCCCCAGCGCGATCATCAAGGGTGTGGTCCGCCGCAACAGCCAGCCCGTGGCCAACCTGCCGGTCTACTTCACCGTCCTGTCCGGCCCCGGCGAGTTCGACGAATACCTAACCCGAGCCATGGCCCTGACCGACTCGACCGGGACGGCCCGGGTGACCTATTACGCGCCCTCGGCCGACGAGATCTTCGCCGATACCACCGTCCTGATCAAGGGCCAGCCGGAGACGTCCGGCGCGGATTACGTCCACAAGACCATCGAAGTCCGGGTCCTGAAGGGGGATTGAGAGACCGGCCGGCGGCTCAGCCGGCCCGGGCCACGGACTTGCGGATCGCGACATCCCGCAGAGCCCGCCCCAGCGCCTCGTCCAACAAGGCGGGGTCGTCCGCCCGGACGATGATCTGGACCGACCGCGTCCCTCCCCGCCCGGCCGTCCGGGAAGGCTCCTTCGCCGCGAGCGCCGAGCCCGGGCGGAAAGACTCGGCCGGGCCCAGGACATCGAGCCTGGCGTCGGAGGCGCGCAAGCGCTCGGCCGTCTCTCTCGCCGCCCGGCCCAGAGCCCGCGGATCGGCCGCCGTGAGGACGATCTCGGCCAGGGAGGAGAACGGCGGATCGCCCATCGAACGGCGGCGGAAGATCTCTTCCTCGAAGAAGGCCTGGTAATCCCCCGCCGCCGCGGCCCGCAGGGCGAAGTGGTCCGGCCAGGACGTCTGCAGAACGGCCGCCGCCCGGGGATCGCCCTTATCCAGAAGCCGCAGGGGTCGGCGGATCTCGGCGTAGAGCCTCTCCGAGGCCCGGAAATCGGTCAGGCCGAGGATGCCCTCGGGATTCAACAGAACGGCCAGCGAGGCCAGGCTCGTCGCCGGCTGATGGGCCAGCAGGGGCGAGCCGATGAGGATATCGAGGCGGCCATGGGCGAAGCGCTCCAGGACGGCGGCCCGAGCCGACGCCGTCCGGACCCGGTCCGGATCGAAGCCGGCTGCCCGGGCCCGGGGCCAGAGCCTGCGGACCTCCTCCTCCACCGCCTCCACCCCCGGCCCGGACGGCTCCATGGTCCGGCCGCCGCAGGCCGGGCAGGCGGATGCCGCCGCCGTCGAGAAGTCGCAGCGCCGGCAGCGCAGCCGGCGCGGCCGGCCGGTCAGGCCGAGAGCGGCGCCGCAGCGGTCGCAGGACGGGACATGGCCGCAGCGCGGGCAGAAGAGAAGCGAGGCGTAGCCCTTGCGGCGGGCGAAGACGAGAACCCGGCGGCCGGCGTCCAAGGCCTCCCCGATCCGGGCGGCGACGGCCCGGGCCAGGATCCCGGGCCGGCCGCGGTCGTCGACGATTTCCACCGGCCGGGGCGGCGGGCCGGCGATCTCCACCAGCCAGCCTCCCCGGCGGGCCTTCTCGAAGGTCTCCACCCGGGGCGCTTCGGCGGACAGGACGAGGCGGATGCCGGCCGCTTCGGCCCTCATCCAGGCCGCGTCGCGGGCGTCATAGGCCGGGCTTTCGGCTTGCCGATAGGACTCGTCGGACTCCTCGTCCACGACCAGAAGCCCCAGCGACGGCACGGGAACGAGTGCCGCCGAGCGGGGGCCGGCCGCGACGCAGGGCCTGCCCTCGGCGATCCGGCGCAGGGCCCGCTCGCGAGCCGGGCCGCTCAGGCCTCCGTGCAGGAAGACGACCTTCTCTCCCAGGCGGGCGGCGAAAGCCTCGGCCACGGCCCGGCTCATGCCGATCTCCGGGAACAGGGCCAGGACCGAGCGGCCGGCCGCCAGGACCTGGCCGCAGAGGGCTAGGACGGCCGCCGTGCGGCGTCCGGGCGGGCCGGTCAGCAGGAACGGCCGGAATCCCTCGCCGGCCGAGGCGGCCGTGAGCGTTTGGATGGCGGCGGCCGTCGGGCCGTCGACGCGGAAGTCCAAGCCCATCTGGAGCGGCTCTTCCTGAGGGGCGGCGGCCCGGCGGCGGGCCTTGGGGGCCGGCTTGGAAGCCGGCTGGATCGACCGCAGAGCCGGAGGCAGAGCGGTCCGGAGCATCTCCCCCTGCGAGGAAAGAAAGCGGCGGCTGAGGCGGGCGGTCAGATCCAGAATGTCGGCCGGGATGACCGGCTCCGCGTCGATGAGCTCGAGGATCGGCTTGGCCTCGGCCGGCGGGGCCTGGTCGTGCGTCCGGACGACGAAGGCTTCGGCCGGCCGGGACCGGAGCGGGACCCGGACTCTCTGCCCGGGCCGCAGAAGGCCGGCCAAGGCCTCCGGGACGGCGTAGGTGAAGGCCCGCGGCAAGGGCAGGGCGAAGACGACGTCGGCGAAAAGGCTCATGTCCCGCGCAGCAGCGCCATGACCAGCTTCATGTCCTCCCAGACCATCCTCTTGGGCGCCTTGTTGCCCTCGTTGCGGATGAGATACGAGGGGTGGAAGGTGGGCATGATCCGGATGCCGTTCCAGTCGTAGAAGCGCCCGCGGATGGAGGTCATGCTGCCCGTCAGGTCGGGCAGGAAGTGGTCGGTGGCCGTCTTGCCCAGGGTGACGATGACCCGGGGGCGGATGATCTCGATCTGGCGCATCAGGAAGGGCGTACAGGCCTCGACCTCGCCGCGGTGCGGGACGCGGTTGTCGGGCGGGCGGCACTTGACGATGTTGGCGATAAAGACCTGGTCGCGGCTGAAGTCCATGGCGGCGATGATCTTGGTCAGAAGCTGCCCGGCCCGGCCGACGAACGGCCGGCCCTGCTCGTCTTCGTCCCGGCCCGGGCCCTCGCCGACGAACATCAGCTCGGCCTTGGGATCGCCCTCCCCCGGCACGGCCTGGATACGGCTCTGGGCCAAGCCGCACTTCCGGCAGGCCAGGATCTCCCGGTGCAGCGCCGCCAGCGCGGCCGGCATCGCGGGCGCCGCCGACGGGGCCGGCGCGGCCGGTCCGGCGGCGGACGGCGCCGCGGGGCGGGACGCGGGTTGCATCACGCGCTCGGCCGCGGCGGCCCGGGCCGGAGCCGGACGGACGAGGTCCTCGACGCCGATCTCGCGCAGAAAACGGAGATGGGCCTCCAGCCCGTCCAGGATTTTAGGGCTTCTTTTCGGCATGGCTCTCGATGATATCCCAAAGCCGCCGGGCCAGCTCGGTCTTGGACAGGACGGGAGTGGATGTCTCGCGGCCCGCGGCGTCGATGATGACGGCCTGGTTCAGGTCGGAGTCGAAGCCCCGCCCCTCGGCCGCCACGTCGTTGGCCACGATCAGGTCGAGGGATTTGGCCTTCAGCTTGGCCCTGGCCCGGGCCCGCAGGCTCCCGGTCTCGGCCGCGAAGCCGACCACGAAGCGGCGGCCGGGACGGCCGGCCAGGGCCTTGAGGATGTCGACGGTCGGGACGAGCCTCAGGACCGGCGCCCCGGCGCTCTTCTTGATCTTGGCCTTGGCCGGGCGGGACAGGGTGAAGTCGGCCACGGCGGCGGCCATGACGACGATGTCGGCGGACTTGGCCCGCTCCAGGACGGCCGCGCACATCTCCGCGGCCGAATTCACCCGGACGAGCTCGGCCCCCGCCGGCGGCTGGATTCCGGTCGGGCCCGAGATCAGGACGACCCGCCCCCCCCGCCGGACGGCCTCGGCCGCCACGGCGTAGCCCATCTTGCCGGAGGAGCGGTTGGACAGGAAGCGGACCGGATCGAGGGCCTCCCGGGTGGGGCCCGCGGTCACCAGGACCCGCCGCCCGGCCAGGCTGCGGGCCTTCCGGAGAAGGTCCAGCCCGGCGGCCACGATCGCTTCCGGATCGGCCAATCGCCCCGGGCCGCTGTCGCCGCAGGCCAGGTAGCCGGCGTCCGGCTCGATGAAGGCCACGCCCCGGGCCTTCAGGCGGTCGATGTTCTCCCGCGTCTGGGGGTGGCGCCACATGGCCTCGTTCATGGCCGGGGCGCAGAGGACCGGCTTCTCCACGGCCAGGGTGAAGGTGGACAGGAAGTCGTCGGCGACGCCGTGGGCCAGCTTGGCCAGGATGTTGGCCGTGGCCGGGGCGATGACGAGAAGGTCGATCTCCTTGGCCAGGGCCACGTGGGCCACGGACCACTCGTGGTCCGGGTCGAAGGTCTCGACGATCGTCCGGCGGCCGCTCAGGCTGCTGAAGAGGAGCGGCGAGACGAGGCGGGCCGCGTTGGGCGTCAGGATCGGCTGAACCTCGCAGCCGGCCTTCTGGAAGCCGCGCAGGATCTGGCAGGCCTTGTAGAGGCTGACGGATGAGGCCGCGCCCAGGGCGATGGTCGGCATGGCGACTCCTATCCCGCCCGGCCGGCCAGGGCGGCCCGCACGGCCCGGAGGCGGTTGCCGGCCCGGCAGCGGACGCTGAGGATGATGGCCTCCAGCTCCAGGATGGCCCGGTCCAGCCGGTCGTTGACAATGAGGAAGTCGAAGGCGGCGGCCTCGCGGATCTCGGCCTTGGCGTTTCGCAGCCGGAGCCGAACGGCGGCCGGGTCGTCCTCGCCGCGGTCGGCCAGGCGACGGCGGAGGGCGGCGAAGGAGGGCGGCAGGACGAAGACGAAGACGGCCTCGGGCAGGCGGCGGCGGATCTGGCGGGCGCCCTGGACGTCGATGTCCAGAATGACGTCGGAGCCGCGGCCCTGCCGCCGAATCTCCTCCTTGGACGTCCCGTAGAGGTGGCCGTGGACGACGGCCCACTCCAGGAAGCCCTTCCGAGCGACCCGCCGGCGGAACTCCGCCTCGGAGACGAAATGGTACTCCCGCCCGTCCCGCTCGGAGTCGCGGCGCGGCCGGGTGGTGTGGGAGACGGAGAAAGCCAGGCCGCGCATGTCCTTGGTGATGTGGCGCAGGATGGTGGACTTGCCGCTTCCCGACGGCCCGGTGACGACGAAGACCATGCGGACTCTCCCTATTCCAAGTTCTGGACTTGCTGGCGGATGCTCTCCACCTCGCCCTTGATGACCAGGCCCTCCTTGGTCACGTCGATGTCCTGCGACTTCGAGTTCAGCGTGTTGGCCTCCCGGTAGAGCTCCTGGGCCAGGAAGTCCAGCATCTTGCCGGCCGGCTCGCCCTTGGTCGAGCGGGTCAGCTGGAGGACCGTCGCCAAGTGGACCTTGAGGCGGTGGATCTCCTCGCTGACGTCGTAGCGCTGGGCCAGGTAGGCGACTTCCTCGTTGAGGCGGCCCTCGGAGGCCGAGGTCTTGTTGTTGCCTTCCTGGACCTTGCGGCGCAGCCTTTGGCGGACAAGCCGGGGCTGGGCCCGGACCTTGCGCTCCAAGCGTGCCAGGGACTTGCGGATGGCCTGGACGTGGGCCTGCAGCTGGAGGGCCGTCTGGCGGCCTTCCTTGCGGCGGGCCTTGAAGAGGTCCTCCAGGGTCCGCAGGAAGCAGCGCTGCAGGAACTCCGTCTCGGCGGCCGAGAAGTCCTTGCGCCGCAGCTCCAGCACCTGGGGAATCCGCAGCAGCGTCTCGGCCGAGATGGGCATCTCCCGTCCCAGCCGCGAGGAGGCCCGGTCCACGGCCGCCAGGAGCTTCTCCAGCAGGCCCTCGTTGACGGTCACGTCCCAGCTGGAGGGATCGGGGCACTGCAGGTCGAGGACGACCTCGATGCGGCCGCGGTGGAGGCGCTCCTGGCAGAGGGCCCGCAGCCGGCTCTCGGCCTCGCCGATGGCGGCGCCCTTGTAGCTCCAGTCGAAGAAGCGGTGGTTGAGGGTCTTGATGGCGATCTTCAGCCGCAGGGTCGGGGCGTCGAAGCTGCGCTCGGCGAAGCCGGTCATGCTCATGATCATGGGGCGATCTCCTCGTCCTGGGCGAACTGCAGGTCGTACAGCATCCGGTAGACGCCGTGCTTGCGGAGGAGCTTCTCGTGCGAGCCGGCTTCGGCGATGCGGCCCTTCTCGATGACCAGGATCATGTCGGCGTTGCGGATCGTCGACAGGCGGTGGGCGATGACGAAGGTCGTCCGGTCGCGCATGATCCGGGCCAGGGCCTTCTGGATCAGCCGCTCCGACTCGGAGTCGAGCGAGGAGGTGGCCTCGTCCAGGATCAGGATGGGCGGGTTCTTCAGCAGGGCCCGGGCGATGGCCAGGCGCTGCCGCTGGCCGACCGAGAGCAGGCCGCCCCGCTCCCCGATCACGGTCTCGTAGCCCTTGGGCAGCTCGGTGATGAAGCGGTGGCACTCGGCCGCCTCCGCCGCCGCCTGGATCTTGTCCAGCGGAATGTCCTCCAGGCCGTAGGCGATGTTGCCGCGGACGGTGTCGTTGAACAGGACGATGTCCTGGGTGACCAAGCCGATCTGGGAGCGCAGCGACGGCAGGGTCACGTCGCGGACGTCGATGCCGTCGATGAGGACCCGTCCGGCCGTCGGCTCGTAGAAGCGGGCCAAAAGGTTGATGATCGTCGTCTTGCCGGCCCCGCTGAAGCCGACCAGGGCCACCGTCTGGCGCGGCTCGACCTCGAAGCTGATGTCGTGCAGGACCGGCCGGTCGGGGCGGTAGGCGAAGCGGACGGCCTCGAAGCGGACCCGGCCCTGGACGGGCGGCAGAGGAAAGGCGCCGTCCTTCTCCTGGACCTGGCGCGGCACGTTCAGGATCTCCTCCACCCGGTCCAGGCAGGCGGTGGCCTGGACGACCACGTTCTGGGCCCGGGTCAGCCGCTTGATGGGGGTGAAGAGCGAGAAGATGGCCAGGGCGAAGGCGGCGAAGTCGCCGGCGCTGATGTAGCCGGCCGAGATGCGGCGGGAGCCGACGACCAGGATGAAGGCCCCGACCAGCCCGCCGACGAACTCCATGAACGGCGAGGACAGCGAGGAGATCCAGGCCAGCTTGAGATTGATGCGGAAGTATCGGTAGGAGGCCTTGAGGAAGCGGCGCAGCTCGAACGGCTCCGTGGTGAAGGCCTTGACGATGCGGTGGCCGGAGACCGTCTCGTGGATGTGGTTGTAGATCTCCGACATCTTCAGCTGGCTGCGGCGGCCCTGCTTCTTGAGCTGGCGGCTGAAGGCGGCCATGGGCAGGACGGCCAGGGGCGTCAGGACGAAGGCCATCAGGGCCAGCTTCCAGTCGATCAGCAGCATGGCCACCAGATAGCCGACCATGACGATGGCCTCTTCGACGAGGTCGCTCATGGCCGTCCCGACGGCCTGTTGGATGCGGTCGACATCGTTGGTCAGGCGGGACATCAGGTCGCCGGTCGTCGCGGCGTCATAGAACGACGTGGATTGGTACAGGATGTGCCCGTAGAGCCGGTCGCGCAGGCTCTTGACGACCTTGTTGCCGACCGCCTTCATGAAGAACGAAGCCAGGAACGTGAACAGGCTCTTGCCGAACAGGACGGCCAAGACGACCCAGGGCAGGACCCGGCGGATGTCATCCGAGGCCACCCCCAAGGCCTTCCACAGCAGGTCCATGACCCGCGTCCGGGCCGTGCCGCCAGCCCCGTCGGCGGCCATGCGCTGGGCCTGGGCGGCCTGCTGGGCCGGGCTCATCCACATGTTGTCGATGATCGGCTGGACCAGGTAGACGAAGGCCGAGCTGAAGAGGGCCACGAACAGCGTGGCCAGGAACGACAGGGCGACGTATCTCCTCTCGTGAAGCGTCAGCCTGAGGAGCCTGAACATGGCGCCCCCGCCTCAGCGGGCTTTGGTCCCCAGGAGGCGGCGGGCCGTCTCGACCGCGTTCTGGGCCGAGCCGCGGGTCAGGTTGTCGGCCGTCAGCCAGATCCAGAAGGATCGGGGCGAGGCGGGCTCGCGCTTCAGGCGGCCGACATAGATCTCGTCCTTGCCCGCCACCGAGAGAGGCGAGGCCGAGCAGCCCTCGCGGAAGGGCGTCATGTGGAAGACCGGCAAGCCCGAGAAGAGAGCCTCCAGGCCTTCCAGATCGGCCTCCCGGCGGAGCTCGCAGCAGGACACCAGGGTGTAGGTGTGGAAGACGGGCGCCTGGATGGAGGCCAGCGACAGGGGCAGGTCCGGCCGCTCCAGGATCCGCCGGATCTCGGAGGCCGTCCGCGTCTCGGACGGGCAGGCGCCGTCCCCGTCCAGATCTTCGGTGTGGGACAGGAAGCTGTAGGCGATCTGCTCGCGGAAGACCTTCTTCTCGGGATCGGCCCCGTTGAGCAGGGAGGCGCTCTGGCTGGCCAGCTCCTGAATCCCCGCATCGTCAAAGGCCGAGACCGGGCGGAGGATGAACGACACGGCCTTGGCCAGGCCGAAGGCCGGCTCCAGGGCATGGAAGAGGTGGGACAGGATCAGGGCGTCGGGGGCGGGATTGGCCAGAAGCCTTGTCCGGCGGGTGACGGCCCGGTCGTTGATCCCGGCCGCGGCCAGCGGGACATCCGGATCGGCGTTGAAGGACTCGCTCAAGTCGTACAGACGGAGCTTGTGCTTCTTGGCCAGGCGGCGGAGGTCGGAAGCGGCCTCGGGATCGGCGTTGAAGACCAGGTCCTTCCCCTCCAGGTCCTCTCCCCGCAGGGGCTTGACCACCCGGGGCTCGTCCCGGAAATCGGTCAGCTTGCTGTACTCTTCCTGTACGTCGGGATCGAAGAAGTCCAGGTCGATGCCCGGCCAGGCCGCCCGGCCGAGGGCGTCCTTCATCTCCCGGCCGCGCAGCGTCTCGCCGCCGACAAGGGCCAGCTTGATCTTGGGTTGGGAAGCCATGGGTGATGCGCCCGCCTCAGGGATTCTTCCCGTAGGCGGAGATCAGGTGGGCCATCCGGTCCTTGAGGGCCAGCTTGAGCTTCTTCAGCTCGCGCTCCTGGACCTCGTCCTCGGGGCTGAGGAAGGGCTTGGCGGCCAGCTCGGCCAGGCGGGACTCGTGGCGCTGATGCTCCTCGTGCAGCCGGCGGAAATCCGGATCGGAGATCAGCAGATGGTCCTTGATTCTCTGTTCATCCATGCCGGCCTCGGGGGGAGAAGGATAGCACAAGGGGGAGGCCAATTCAATTTGGCCCGGCCGCCCGGAAGAGGCCCTCCAGGCGCTCGGCCAGGGCCTCCCAGCGGAAGCCGAGGATGCGCTCGCGGCCGGCGGCGGCCAGCTTGTCGCGAAGCTCCGGGTCGCGGCGAAGGCGCTCCAGCGCCTTGACGAGCAGCCGGGGCGAGGGCCTGGGAATGACCAGGGCGGTCCGGCCGTCCTCGGCGAAATCGCGGGTGCCGCTGGGCGTACAGACGACCGGCCGCCCGCAGGCCATGGCCTCGGCGCAAGTGTTGGACCAGCCGGCCCGGCGCTCGGCGCTGACAAAGACATCGGCCTGGGCGTAGAGCCAGGCCATCCTCTCCTGCGGCAGACCGAGATGGAAGTCGAGCGGAAGGCGTGTCCGAACAAGCGTCCGGGGGTCTCGCTTATCCTGTCCGACCGGGGTATCGAAGAGGATCAGGCGGGCCGGGACGCCGCGCCGGGCCAGCCTCTCGGCCGCCCGGATGACCTCCGGCACCCCCTTGCGGCGGCGTGTCAGTCGGCCGTAGCCGAGAATCCGGAACGAGCCGTCGGCCGGGGGGCGCGGCTCGGGGTGGAAGATCTCGGGATTGACGCCGCCGGGCGCCCGCTGGATGGCCAGGCCGTACTTTCTCTCCAGCCGGCGGCAGATGCCCTCGGAGTTGCCCAGGAAGAGGAGGTCGCGGCGGCGGGCCACTTCCCTCTCCCGCTTGTGCCCCTCCAGGACAAAGTAGAAATAGCGGCGCGCGGCCGGGACCCTGGCTAAAGCGTCCAGGATGGAAGGCTCGCCGCACATCGCCGCGTCGAAGGGCTCCCGCTCCAGAGCGGCGAAGGGCCGGGTCTCGGCCCGCAGCTCCAGCCAAGCCGGCTTCTCGCCCGAAGGGTGAAAGAGGACGAAGCGATGGCCGCGGGCGGCCAGGGCGTTGCCCAGCTCGATGTAGCGGCGCACGCCGCCGAAGACCTCGACGTGGGGCAGGAGGGCGGCGATGCGGAGGGGCGGCACGGCGGCCATTTTACCATATCGGGCCGGGCCCGCTCCTGTGCTACACTGGCCCGGTTGCGCGCCCCCACCCGAGACACACCATGACGAACAACCAGAGCTGGAAGAGGAAGGCGGGGCTCTACCTGTCCAGCCAGGCCCTGTCGCTTTTCGGCTCCTCCCTGGTCCAGTACGCCTTGATGTGGCATGTGACCCTGGCCACCAAGTCCGGATTCATGATGACCCTCTACGTCATCTGCGGCTTCATCCCCACCTTCCTGCTGTCGCCGTTCGCCGGGGTATGGGCCGATAGGATGGACCGCAAGAAGCTGATCATGCTCTCCGACGGGCTGATCGCCATGGCCACGCTGACGCTGGCCCTGGTCCTGCTCTCGGGCGCCGAGGCCCTGCCTCTGATCATGGTCACGGCCGCGGTCCGGGCCCTCGGCACGGCGGTGCAGGGTCCGGCGGCCGGCGCTTTCCTGCCCCAGTTCGTGCCGGCCGAGCGCCTGACGCGGGTCAACGGACTGTTCAGCTCCCTCCAGTCGGGCATTATGCTGGTCTCCCCCATCCTGAGCGGGGCCCTGATGACGGTCTGGCCGCTCTACAGGGTCTTCCTCATCGACGTCGTCACGGCCGCGCTGGCCATCTCCATCCTGGCCTTCTTCCTCAGGGTCCCCCCCCATGCCAAGGCGGCCGCTCCCCAGGCCGTCTCGTATTTCGCCGACTTGAAGCTGGGCCTTCGCTACATCCGCTGCCACCCCTACCTGGTCTCGTTCTTCACGTTCGTCGGGACGCTCCTTTTGCTGTTCGTTCCGGCCGCCTTCCTCACCCCGCTCCAGGTCGCCCGCAGCTTTGGACCCGAGGTTTGGCGCCTGACCGCTCTGGAGGTCGTCTTCTCGGTCGGGATGATGGCCGGCGGCGGCGTGATCTCCCTGTGGGGCGGATTCCGCAACCGCGTCCACACCATGCTGATGGCGACCTTCGGCATGGCCGTCTGCACGATTCTTCTCGGTCTCGTTCCCAGCTTCTGGGCCTATCTTGTCCCCATGGGCCTGTTCGGGCTGATCATGCCCTTCTACAACACCAGCGCCACGGTCATGCTCCAGGAGCACGTCGAAGCCGAGTTCCAAGGCCGCGTCTTCGGCCTTTTCACCATGCTGATGACCTCGCTGATGCCGCTCGGCATGCTGGCCTTCGGCCCCCTGGCGGAGGCGGTCCGGATCGAGATTCTGCTCCTGGCCACCGGCGGCGGCATGATCCTCCAGGGCTTTCTCGTCCTCCGTAATAAGCGGCTTCTTGCCGCCGGCCTGCCGTCAGAGGAGCGCCCTCCGCTGCGGCCCTGCGACGAATCCCCGTCCGCCTCCTAGCGACAGGCGCGGCCCGGCTTCGTGTTGACAACCGAGGCCCAGGCCCATATACTAGGCCGCGCTTCCGGGATCCGGAAGCGCCTCCGAATGGCGAGGTAGCTCAGCTGGTAGAGCGAGGGACTGAAAATCCCTGCGTCGGCGGTTCAATTCCGTCCCTCGCCATTCCCCTTCGTT
>CAZKXI010000015.1:5896-74793 GCA_964556755.1 uncultured Eubacteriales bacterium | reverse complement strand
TAGAGCGCTGCGGAGGGACCTATCAGGGGGACAGCAAGCACTATGAGAGGCGGGGCGTTCGCCTGAGCGGCCCCTGGATGCCCGATTCCTCTAAAGGGGAGAAGAGCGCATTTCTCTTGGAGAACGGGGACTTCGGCTTCTTGACGGGCATAAAACCCGCCGTTTACAACGCGTCGGCTTGGGAGGGGCGGATGGCGACCAGGGAGGCCCGGGAGCTCGGTGAGAGCGAACGGAAGATCCTTGTCCGTGATTTGGCGCTCAAGCTCATCGAAGGCTATTTCGTAAAGCAGCCGGCCGGAAGGATGCCTGATGACCGAGCCGTATGATCCGGCGGCCTTGATGAAGACTCCTGCAGGGCCCATACCGCGCCCAAGGAGCTGTCAACCCTCGCCGTAGAAGCGCGGCCGGAGCTCGGCCTCGGGGATAAAGCGAAGGGCTTGGCGATAGATCGCTTGGATCGTCCCGGGCGCCAAATCCCGGTGGAGCGGGAGCGTCAGAATCTCGGGCGGGATATCGTTCCGCTCCCGTTTCAGCTTAGCGTGACTCCCCCGAACCGAGACAACCTCGAATCCGAAAGACCGGAGGATAGCCGTCACTTGGCGCGCCGAGAGGCGTCTAAGCTTCGGCATCGCCGCTCCACTCTTCCTCGTAGGTGATGGCGATTCGGGGCGACCGCACCAAGCCCAGGGCGGACGCATCCTCGCCCTCGAGGTGAAGGCGGATGGCTTGCCGGAGGTTGCGCACAAGCTCGTCGAGGGAGCGGGCCTGGGTCACCACAGCCAGCTCCAAGCCCTCCGCGTAGAAGGAGCCGGCCGAGCGTCGAACCACGGCGTGGATCGTGTCCCGTAGCGGAAGGGTGGAGGCGTAGGAAGCGGGGCTCTCGGCGACACGTTTGGAGATCTCGCGGGAGGCGTCGGGCTTGGCGACGATCTCATACTCGCCCCGGCCGCACCTGCGAAAATACGGCCACTTATGGGGGTGGTTCTTGGGCGCGTTGACGCAGCAGCGGCTGACGACGTGGGTGCGGACCGAGCTCGGATTGAGATGGGGAAGAGACTGGACGATATCCGATACGCGGAACGTCTCGACTCCCCGCTCCCGGCAGATGCGCCGGGCGGCGGCTAGCACTTCTTCTTGGATGGACATGTGACGTCTCCCGCCCGAATGATACAGTTGACAAAAAATAATATCAAGTTGTAAATATACTTAAAAGGAAACCACTCCTTCCCGATAGGCCGTCCGGGGATTCTGCCGTGCGTGGAAGGTCCGGCGCCGGGCCGATCGCCTTGGCGATTCTCGGAGCCCGCGCCGCGCTACTCGATCTCTTCGAAGACGCCGGTCTTCCGATTCTTGCGAACCTTGTCCCAGGGCAGGACCCGGCCGTTCATGGCCGCATACACGCCATGGGGCAGCACCTGGACGAAGGCCAGGGCCGCGCCGAGATTGAACAGGCCGTCCGACGAGCCGAACTTGTAGGGCACCATGGCGCCGGTGAGGACGACGGTCTTGTCCCGGATCTCCGGGCCGAGCAGCCGGGCGGTCACCTCCATGCGGTCGGTGCCGTGGGTGATGACGATCCGCTCGCGCGGGCAGCTCCGGCAGTGCTCCAAGATGCTGGTCCGGTCGGCATCGGTCATGTCCAGGGAGTCGACCATCATCAGAGTCCGGATCTCGACTTTAAGGCCCGACCGCCCCAGCCGCAGCATCTCGGGGACGTGGGTGTCCTGGAAGAAGAGGCTGCCGGCCAGCTCGTCGTACTCCTTGTCGAACGTCCCTCCTGTGACCAAAATACGAATCGCGTCCATGATGGCCTCCCCGCGGACAGAGCGGCAAGCCTCCCCGCGGCGATTCGGATTATCCGGGGATGAGCCGCCTCGTGTCAATGCGAATCCGGCCGGCGAGGCGATGTTAATTGAGAGGGAAAACCTGTATGATTCCGCCAGGCCGCCCGGGGCCGATCGGGCGGGATGGGAGGAAGGACGAGCATGATCCACGAGGCCGAGGGACCCCGCGACCCGGGCCGGGGGCCGGCTTTGGACGCCCGCGTCGTCCAGGAGCTATGGGCCCGGACCTACAACACGGAGGGGCGGCCCGACTGGTCGCATATCCTTCCCTACTACGACGACGCCATCCACTTCAAGGATTCCATTCAGGAGATCCGGGGGATCCAGGAGTTTCGGGCCATGACCGAGCGCCTGGCCAAGCGCTCCAAGGACCTGAAGATGAGGATCGTCGGCGTGGTCGAGCGGGACAAGGTCATCTTCCTGGAATGGGAGATGACGATCCGGTACAAGAGGAATCCGAGCTCCGTCCTGTACGGCTGCAGCCGCCTGACGCTGAATGAGGACCGCCGCATCATCGAGCAGAGGGACTACTACGATCTGTGGGGCGACATCTTCGACAACATCCCGAGATTCGGCAAGGCCTACAGGAAGTTCATGGTCCGGAAGTTCGGATAGCCGCCGATGACGGAAGCAGCCGAGAGATACTCGAAGTACTTCTGGCAATACCGCTGGTCCGGCATCCTGGCCATGATCAGGAACAACGGGCGCGATCCGGAGATCTGTCCGGAGGATTTCCGGGGCCGGCTCGTCCTCATCACAGGCGCCACCTCGGGGATCGGCCGCAGCACGGCCCGGAAGTACGCCTCCCATGGGGCCGACCTGCTCTGCGTCAACCGCGATCCGCGAAAGTCGGAGGCCCTGCGCCGCGAGATCGAAAGCGAGTTCGGCGTCCGCTGCGACTATCGAATCGCCGACCTGAGCGACGTCGAGGACACCCGCCGCGTGGCGGAAGAGCTGGCGCGCCTTGAAGCCCCGATCGACGTCCTGATCCACAATGCCGGCGTCTACCTGACGAAGAGGAGCCTGACGCCCGACGGGCTGGAGAAGGTCTTCGCGGTCCACTATCTGTCCAGCTTCATGATCAACATCGCTTTGATGGACAAGCTCCGGCGGCAGGAGAGAGCCAGGATCCTCCTGGTCAGCTCCGAGGGCCATCGCTTCGCCGTCTGGGGATTGCGGCTGGACGATCTGAATTGGGAGAAGCGCCGCTATTCCGGCCTGCGGAGCTACGGATCCGCCAAGACCGCCCAGCTGCAGTCCATGATCGTCTTTCATGAGCGCCTGAGGGGCTCGGGGGTGACGATCAACGCCATGCATCCGGGCGCCGTGAAGACCGAGTCGGGCCGGGAGAACGGCCCGCTCTACGGCTGGTTCAAGAGGCGCTTCATCGACAGGACCCTTCGATCCCCCGAGATATCGGCCGAGGCGCTGTATTTCCTCGGTGTGTCCAGGAGCATCGAAGGCGTCAGCGGAAGATTCTTCAACCTGACCACCGAGGAAGAGCCCGCGCCGCCGGCTCTCGACCGGGACGCGGCGCGGGCCCTGTGGGAGAAGAGCCTGGCCCTCAGCGGGCTCTCCAAGCCGGGATGCGAGGGGTAAAGATCATGGCCGACAACGCGTACGACACGATCATCGTCGGAGGCGGCATCGCGGGATTGACCGCGGCGGCTTTCCTGGCGCGGGAGAAGCGAAGGGTCCTGCTGATCGAGAAGAACAAGGAATGCGGCGGCCTCGTCGGCGGCTTCGTCCGGGACGGATTCCATTTCGACGCCGGAGTCCGAGCCCTTCTGGACGCGGGCATCGTCTTTCCCATGCTGAAGTCGCTGGGCCTCGCGCTCGAGGTCGTCCAGAGCCCCGTCTCCGTCGGCATCGAGAAGGACATCTTCCATGTCGAGGGCCCCGAGAGCCTGGCGGCCTACGGGGATCTTCTGAAGAGGCACTACCCCGAAAGCGGAGGGGAGATCGACCGGGTCATCCGGCTCATCCGCAAGATCATGAAGGCCATGGACGTGCTCTATGGCGTCGAGAACCCGTCGTTCAAGGACCCGAAGCGGGACCGGAGCTATCTGCTGCGGGAGCTTCTGCCCTGGCTGCCGAAGCTGCTGCTGACCGTGCGAAAGATCAACCGGATGAGCGGGCCGGTCGAGGAGTATTTGGGGAGGATCGTCACGAATCCCGCGCTCAAGGATATCATCTCCCAGCATTTCTTCAGGAACACGCCCGCCTTCTTCGCCATGAGCTATTTCTCCCTCTATCTCGACTATTTCTACCCCCAGGGCGGAACAGGACGGCTGCCGGAGGCGTTGAGGAATCGGATTTTAGCCCTGGGGGGCGAGATCAAGACCGAGACCAGGATCGTCGAGGTGAAGGCCCGGGAGCGGCTCGTCAAGGACCAAAGCCAAGCGACCTATGAATACGGCGATCTCGTCTGGGCCGCCGATCTCAAGACGCTCTATGCCGTCGCGGACACATCGGGATTTCCGCCCAAGATCACAAGGAAAATAGAGAGCAGGAAAGACGCGTTGGCCGCGCATCGGGGCGGCGATTCCGTCTTCACCCTGTTTCTTGAGGTCGACGCGCCGCTGGAGAGCTTCCGCGCGATTTCCCACGGGCACTTCTTCTACACGCCGTCCAAAGCGGGGTTGGGGGAGACGCACAGGCAGGAGCTCGACCGGCTGCTCCGGGACTGGGACCGGATCGACAAGGCGGCTGTTGTCGCCTGGCTGGACAGGTTCACCAAGCTCAACACCTACGAGATCTCCATCCCCGGGCTCAAGGACCCCGCGCTGGCCCCGGCGGGGAAGACCGGCCTGATCGTAAGCTGTCTGGCCGAATACGATCTGTTCCGCAAGGCTCGCGAGGCCGGCTGGCATGACGAGCTCAAGGCGGAGCTCGCCGACCGGATGCTGGATGTCCTGGGCGATTCCATCTATCCCTCCCTTAAGGAGAAGGTGATGGCCCGCTTCATCACCACGCCCCTCAGCATCGAGGAGCGGATCGGCAGCTCCGAAGGGGCCATCACGGGCTGGTCCTTCCAAGAGCCCGTCCCCGTCGTCAACAAGATTCTGAGCGGCGGCCGCGCGGTTCGAACGCCCATCCCTTCGATCTATCAAGCCGGGCAATGGACTTACAGCCCCGCCGGCGTGCCGATGTCGATCCTGACGGGGAAGCTGGCCGCGGACCGGATTCTGAGCCGGAAAAAACGGGCCTGATAGCGGCCGGTAGCCCTCGCCGGGAGGCGTGATTCCCCGCCCCCACCGGATATTGTCCCGGCTTGCCAGGCGTGCTATATTCGCCGGACGCGAGCCATGAACGCCATCGTCGTCGAGCGCCTCCACAAAAGCTACGGCGAAATCCAGGCCGTCAAGGACGTCTCTTTCGCGGTTCTCCAAGGCGAGATCTTCGGCATGGTCGGTCCGAATGGCGCGGGGAAGACGACGACGATCGAGTGCCTGGAAGGCCTGCGCCGGCCCACCCGCGGCCGGCTGTCCGTCCTGGGCCTCGATCCGCGGACGCAAGGCTACGAGCTGCGCCAGCGGATCGGCGTCCAGCTCCAGGAGAGCTCTCTTCCCGACCGTCTCCGTGTGGGCGAAGCCTTGGGCCTCTTTGCCGCCTTCTACAAGCGCGCGATCGATTGGCGGCCGGTCCTCGGCGAGCTCGGCCTCCAGGAGAAGATCAAGGCGCCCGTGGCCAAGCTTTCCGGGGGGCAGAAGCAGCGGCTCTTCATCGCCCTCGCCCTCCTCAACGATCCCGACGTGATCTTCCTGGACGAGCTGACGACGGGCCTCGACCCGCAGGCGCGCCGGGCGATGCTGGGCCTTGTCAAGGGCATCCGCGACAAGGGGAAGACGGTCCTCCTGACCACCCATTCCATGGAGGAGGCCGAAGAGCTGTGCGACCGCGTCGCCATCCTCGACTACGGCCGCATCGTCGCCTTGGACACGCCGGGCCGGCTGATCGCCTCGCTGGGAGCCGAGAGCCGGGTGGCTTTCACCGTCGAGGACGATCTCGACCTCGAGACGCTGCGGGCCGTTCCGGGAGCGACACGCGTCGATCGCTCTGGCAGCCGGATCATCGTCTTCGGCCGCGATGACGACCTTGTCGTCCGCGTGGTGATGGCTCTTGCGGCGGCCAAGACGCGCTTCCGCGATTTGAGGTCGGAGCAGCCGAGCCTGGAGGACGTCTTCCTGGCCCTGACCGGCCACGAGATCCGGGACTAGGAGAGCCTCATGCGGGGCCTGACCAAGCTCATTCTCGCTCAGATGAAGCTCTTCCTTCGCGAGCCCGCGGCGACGTTCTTTACCATCGCCTTCGCCCCGATGCTCCTTCTCCTGTTCGGGACGATCTACGGAAACAAGCCGAATCCCTTCTTCGGCGGCCGGGGCATGGTCGATGTCTCGGTGCCGTCCTATTTCGCCATCGTCATCATCTCGGTCGGCTTCATGGGCATCCCCATCGCCGTGGCGGCCAGCCGCGAGGCGGGCGTTCTCCGGCGCTTCCGGGTCACGCCCTTGCGGCCTTCGGCCTATTTCACCGCGGATTTCGCCGCGTATTACGTCATGACCGCCATCGGCGTAACGGCGCTGATCGTTGTCGGGAAAGCCGTCTACGGCCTGAGATTCGAAGGCAACCTGTTCTCCGTCTGGGTCGGCTTCAGCCTGAGCTGCCTGGCCCTATTCGCCCTCGGGTATCTCATCGCGGGCCTCGCGCCGACGGCCCGCGGCGCCCAGGCCATTGGCATGATCCTGGGGTTCCCGATGATGTTCCTCGGCGGCGCGGCTATTCCCTTGGAAGTCCTGCCGGCGTCCGTCAAGAAGGTGGCGCTGTTCTTCCCGCTGACCCATGTCGTGACGCTGATGCGAGGCCTGTGGGCGGGCGAGGGATGGGGCCGTCATCTGCTCGAAACGGCCGTCCTGTGTGGCGTGCTTATCGCGGGGATGGCCCTTTCGGCGCGTTTCTTCCGCTGGGAGTAGATGCCGCATGTTGTGTTTGATGAGGATCATTCCTCCGGGGAATTAGCGGATGAGATTGTGCGTCTTCGGGGCGGCCGGAAGAACGGGGATAGAAGTGGTAAACGACGCGGCGGCTCATGGCTACGAAGTCGTAGCCTGTGTCCGAAGCGACAGATCGGCGGGTTTTTTTCCAAGCGATACGGTGGTCAAGAAGGGCGATATCCTGGATGATATCAGTGTGCTCGGGGCCGTCAGAGGCTCGGACGCCGTGATCAGCGTGATTGGCCACGCCAGGGGTTCTGACCCGCTTTTACAAACCAAGGGGATGGCCCATCTCGTTGAAGCCATGAAAGCAGCAGGCGTCAAGAGAGTCCTTAGCCTGACCGGAACCGGGGCGCGAGTGACGGGCGACGAGCCTTCCATCTTGGATCAAGCGCTCAACTCCATCGTGGCGAAGGTCGATCCCGAGCGGATCAGGGATGGCGTGGAGCATATAGAAGTCTTAAGAAAATCCGGCCTCGACTGGACCGTCGTCAGAGTGCTCAAGCTGGGTCAAAGCCGGAAGGCCATAAACGAATACAAGCTGACCGATGGCGGTCCCGCGGAGCTGCTGACCAGTCGAAAAAAGGCCGCCAGGGTGCTTGTAGACTTAGTGAGCCAAGAAGAATATTTCGGCAAATTTCCGATAATTTCCGGATAGCGGCTTAAGGGACGAAAGAGGAGGAGACAGGCCCATGAGAGCGAAGATTGTAGCGGTTTTAATGTTCGGTCTGGCGGCGCTCCTCGTCCCGGCCAGGGCGCTCCAAGCCCAGTGGACGCTGGACGCCGAGACGGGGCTGGTCTGGAGCGGCTATAACAACGTCCGTATCCCGGGAGCCGGGGGAACCCAGTTCTCGCTCTCGCGGGACCTGGAGACCGATCCCGGTGCCTTTATCCGGGCGCGCCTGACCTGGCAGGTGGGGGCCCGCCACGCGCTCTCGGTCCTTTATGCCCCGCTGGTCCTCAAGGCCTCCGGGGCCATCGACCAGGTGCTCCTTTTCAACGGCGAGGCCTTTGCCGCTGGAACACCCTTATCCGGGCGGTTCATGTTCAACTCCTACCGGCTGACCTACCGCTACACGCTGGTCGATGGGGCGCGGCTCAAATTCGGGATCGGCTTCACGGCCAAGATCCGTGATGCCGGCGTCCGGATCGAAGGCGGCGGCCAGTCGACCGAGAAGACGAATGTCGGATTCGTGCCCCTCATCAACTTTCGGCTCGACTGGAGATTCGCCGAGAAGCTGGGCCTGATCCTCGAAGGCGATGCCCTGGCCGCCCCGCAGGGCCGGGCCGAGGACATCTTCCTGGGGTTGAACTGGGATGTGTCGAAGGCTTTGGCCCTGAAGGCCGGCTACCGGTTGGTGGAGGGCGGCGCCGACAATGACGAGGTCTATAATTTCACCTGGGTCAACTACGCCTCGGCGGGCGCACTCATCCGCTTCTAGGCCATCGGCCCGGACCCCGCGACCGGCCCGCTTCGATCAGCCCAGGAAGTCCCAGGCGATGCCGACCCGTCTCAGGGCGTAGCCGACCTCCCGCGCGTAGTCCCCATAAGCCGTCATCCAGTGGAAGCCGGGCATCCGCCTGGCCAGGGTCAGATCGTCGCACTTGTAGCGGACGTCGATTTGGGAGCGGCAGATGGGCAGGAAGGGGGCATCCGCGATCTCGGCCCGCAGGCCCAGCCAGCGCTTGCCGGCGAAGTCCGGGGCGATGTTGGTCAGGACCTGCCCCCGGCGCATCTCGACCTTGGGGGCGGCGCCGTAGTCCGACTCGAAGTGAGTCAGGATGCGGGCCGGCTCGGTCGCCCGCCCATCCATCCTTCGCGGCGCCGTGCAGTGGGCCAGGGTAATGATCCCGTCGTGGGGGTAGGTCGGGTCGTTGAGGAAGACGGGCCGCCCGGCGATCGCGGCCAACAGGATGCCGGATGGGATGACGACGAAGTCCGACTCGCAGAAGGCCAGGTAGCCGTCGTCGTTGAGCGTGCTCAGGGTCAGGCAGGCGGAAGTCTCGGCCAGGGGCATGATCGTCCCCATGCAGCCATTGATGGTCAGGGCCCGGGCGCCGGCTTCTTTCAACAAGGCCCGGAAGACCTCGTCCAGGAGGAGGCCGTTCTCGACGAAAGCCCGCTGGGTCTCGAGGCTGGTCCCGGGCAGGCGAAGATAGGCCTCGGCGCGCGACTTGGCCCGGAGGACGGCTGCCTGGTCGGCTCGGGCCTGACGGATGAGCCGCCCCAGGTCGTCGTAGGACACGGTCGCGATGTCGAGCTTCCAAGTCTCGACGACGGATCTCACGACAGAGCCCGGCCCCTCCGGCTCGGACCAAGCCGCCGGGCCGCCGATAGCCAGGATCTTGGTCCCCATGGCGCTGCGCAAACCGGCCAACGCCCGGAGCCTCCAAAGGATCTCGTCTTGGCTGTCAATCACCACGTCGTCTTCGCCGACACCCTTGACCGCCAGGCTGTCGCCGTGCTTTCTCAGATAGCGGGGGCTGATGATCTCGTACCACAGGTAGACCGGCCCCGACTTGTGGCGGCAGAAGAGAATCCGGTCCTTGCCCGTCTTGTCCAGGGCGTCGAAGACGTCCAGCCAGCCGCCGGCCGCGTACACAATCAGCGTGTCGGCGGACTCGATGTCCCTGACCCCGGCCAGGTCACCGGCCTTGCGAACCGGCGAGACCGGCAGCACGTCCAGGGGGAATTCCGCTTTCCGGGTCAGCGCCGCGAGCTCGGCCCGGATCCGGGCGACCTCCTCGCCGGCCTGCGCCTCAGTCTCGATGCCGCCCCAGTTCCTCCAGCTCGTCTGGTGCCGGCGCTGCGGCGTGTCATAGACGAGAATGGGCTTGACCTTGAGGGGGCGGCGGCTGTGGGAGGCGATGGCGGGCGAGGTCGCCTGTTCGCCAGAGAGGGGCCAGCTCAAGCCATTGAGGGCGACGCTCCCCAGGGCCGTCACGCCCGTGCCTTTGAGAAAGTCGCGCCTGGTCAGGGGGGATCCGGCCGGGGAGGAGAGCTCCCCGCAAGGGCAGCAGCGGGGATGCGCAGGGTGGGCGGAAGAGGACTTGGGATCAGTCATGGTCGAGGGCCTCCTCGGGCGAGAATCTACCCCGGCCCGCGGGGGAAAGTCAAAGCCGATTCTCGTTTCCCGCTCGGGGATAGCTTGAGGTAAAGAACGGGCAGGCGATGCGGGCCAGCCGAATCCTCGCCGGGCAACTCTGGGCCGGCTCCCGCGTCTTTCTCGATAGAGGAGTCAAGGCCATGCTCATCCCGATCAAGAAGATGGTTGCCATAACGACCCTGCTGTGGCTCTGCGGAGCGGCCGCGCCGGCCCAGGACGAGCCGATCTCCATCGGCAACCGGATCAAGCTGCATTCCGAGCTCCTGAACGAAGGCCGCGCCATCCTGGTCTCCCTGCCGCCGGCCTATGAACAGAGCCGGCTCCGCTGCCCCGTCGTCTACCTCCTCGACGGGGACGCGCATTTCCTCCAGACCGTAGCCGTGACGCGCTCCCTGGCGGCGGCGGGGATGACGCCCGAGATGATCGTGGTGGCCATCCTGAACACCGACCGGAACCGCGACTTCACGCCGGCCCCGGCCATGCCGGAGAAAGACTTTCCCACGGCCGGCGGGGCCGACCGCTTCCGTGGCTTCCTGACTAAGGAGCTTCGCCCCTACATCGAGGGGCGATATCGGACCGAGCCCTACCGGATCCTCATCGGATGGTCCTTGGGGGGGCTTTTCGCGGTCCATGCGCTGCTGAGCGAGCCCGATAGCTTCGACGCTTACATCACCGCCAGCCCGAGCCTCTGGTGGGACGGCAAAGCTCCGTCCGCGGCCGCCGCCAAGCTGTTTGAGTCGGGCGCCGAGCTGAGGAAGTTCCTCTACCTGAGCCATGGCCGCGAGAATAACGGTATTCCGGAATCCGTTCAGGCCTTCGCCACGGTTCTGGGACGCAAGGCTCCGGCCGGCCTGAAGTGGAAGCTCGATTACTTCGCCGGGGATAATCACATGTCGGTACCAGCCAGGGCGATCTACAACGGCCTCGAGGGCCTCTTTGTAGGCTGGGCTATCCCCGACAACACCATTCCCGCCGCAGCCGATCTCGAGAAGCGCTATGCGGCACTCTCCGGAGAGTACGGCTTTCCCTGCCGTCCCAGTGAAGGACGGATTAACGACATGGCTTACGGGCTGCTGAGGGTTCGCAAGAAGGTGGCCGAGGCCATTGACATGTTCCTGTACAACGTTCGCAGTTACCCGGAGTCCCCTAACGCCCATGATTCGCTGGCCGAGGGTTATGAGGCCGCCGGCCGGATGAAGCTCGCCCTCGACAGCTGCCGGACCGCCTGTCGGCTGGCCGAACAGCTCTCCGATCCGCGACTGTCGACATTCCGGAAACATCTCGAAAGCGTCGAGGCGAAGCTGGCGAAGGAAGGCCGAGCCGGTTTTTGAAGAGGATGGCGGGGTGGTGGGCGATACAGGATTTGAACCTGTGACTCCTACCGTGTGAAGGTAGTACTCTGGCCGCTGAGTTAATCGCCCCCAAAAGGCGTCTTCAAACTATTTATTATCATCGACTTAGCATCCAAGTCGCCCTTGCTTTACCCTAAGATTCTCAAGCCGGGGCACTTAAATGCAGGCAAAATTCAGCGGAAGAATATCATTTCTTCGGGCCGCTTTCAATAGCCTGAACTCGTCCAACCCATTAAATCCGCTCAGGGGAGGAGATCCAAGATAATTTTTTATGGAAAACGAGAAGATAATAGTCGGGCAGGCAGAAATTATCCGATCTCTTGGGAAGCTGCGGAGGGGAGAATGGGTTTCTTTGATATTTTCAAACCGAAATGGAAGAGCTCTTCGCCATCTGTTCGTGCTAAGGCAGTGAATAAGCTCTCCAACCAGACGCGACTGTCTAAAATCGCAGTTTTTGATGAAGAAGAGTACGTCCGCAAAGCTGCGGTGCGGAGGCTTACCGACCAGAAATTACTGGCAAAAATCGCCAGGATTGATAAGAACAAAGAGGTCCGCGAAGCCGCCGTCACGATTCTGACCAGCCAGTCTGTTCTTTCCGAGATCGCCAAGACGGACGAGTCTCTGATTGTCCGCTTCGGAGCGGCCAAGAAGCTTCGTGATCGGAGCGTAGCTCAAACTGCATTCGCGGAAATTGCCAAGAAGGAGAATCCGAGAGAAAACCCATTGGACTTGCCCTTGCGTGAGGCGTTGGATTTCCTCGACGATCAAGCCCTCTTGGCAGAGGTAGCCGAAACAGCCTTAGACCCGGAAGCGCGCCGGGTCGCTATCGGCAAGATCACCGATCAAGCGGCTCTTGCCGAGATTGCCGTGGCAAACGAGAACTGGGAAGAGAGACAGGCGGCTGTCAAAAGGGTGACTGATCAAGCCTTGCTTGCCAAGATCATCAAGTCGGCGGGAAAAAGCATCGCGGTCGTCAAGAGGCTCACGGACCAGGCTCTTCTCTCCGAAATCGCGCAAACCGATGAAGATGAAGAGGTGCGCTGCGCCGCCGTCGCCAAGCTCTCGGATCAAGCCGTGCTGGCTAAAGTTGCGATTGAGGATAAGTCATCTTCTGTCCGCGCGACGGCCGTCCGTGGACTCGCGGACGAATCCACGCTCGCCCAAATTGCGAAGAATGATGGAAATCTCCATGTGCGTTGGTCCGCTGCGGAAAAATATTTCGATCTGACAAAGCCGGGCGCTATCGGGGGGGCTGGCCAAGATCCCCTAGGTCGCACGGCTGCCAATCATCAAGTCGTCATCGCCGTCCTCGCGGAAATTGCCCTGGTCGGAGAAGATGCGGATGATTCAAAAAGGGCAGCCGAGAAGCTCGCCGACCTGGCCGCGCTGACTCCTCATCCGGATATCGAATTGCTCATCGCGCTCGTCAGGTATGGCGAGAAAGAAGCCCGTCGATTCGCCCGCGCCGATGGCGCCTTGGATAGTGATTATCGTTCTTACGGAATTGCTGAGGGTTTTACCAAGGAATACAAGGACATGCGCTGGGCTCAAGAAAAAGCTGAGGAGGCAGCCCTCAAGCTCGGGCGGATCGGTGACATGAGAGCCGCGAAACCACTCTTGAGCCTGCTGAAGGCGACGGCTTGGAAGAAAATCGCCGAGGCTTTGCTTCAAATGCGCCAGGGATTGCCCTTGACGGTGGCGGCCCTCGTAGAAACCCTGTTCCTTCATGCTGATGGCCTATTCTTCGAAGAAGGCCTGAGAAAGGCGTGGCAGGAACTGGAATTGCCGGGGCATGTCCTTGATCTTGCTCTAGCCTCAGCGTCCCATCGTGCTGTTTCAGCTGAACGGGGGGGAGGCCATGTCTCGGTCGAAGAAGGCAACCGGGCCGTTGAGGATCTCTGCGCTATCGAGGGCCCGTTGAGCTCCAATATCCTGCACCTCGTGACTCGGATGAACAATCGCAGCGAGTCGTTTGACGCTTGCGAAGCGCTGGCTGATTACTCGGAACGCCGGCTCATGGCTAAGAGGGAGCTGGCGAGGCGGGGAAACCCTCCCTATGACGCGAGCGCGTATAGGAAGCGATGAGAGGGCCTAGGGTTCAAGTTGCCGAGGCCGGTAGTGGTTGAGCTTATCAGGTAGAGTAAGCCCCGTCGTTTTGCCTCAAGATTGACGGAAGATGTCTCTTGCCGTCCTTATGTGGTCATGTAAGTCGAATTGTTGTCAACAGATGCGGATTTTGAACGAAGACGTTTATTATTTAATCGCCCCAAAGGCACTGCTTCATTTGTCGCAGAATCAATAAACATTGACTTGCGATGCCGTCAATCTCTTTCAAAATTCCCCGCCCGGGGGAAAATTTGCCAGAGGAAGCGTAGCAAAAGTTTACTAATTCTCAATTCGATCTTCAAGGCGGCGGACGGACCTCATCCCTTAGAGATGTCTAGCTTAAAATGGAGAATTTTAGATTTGCATGGAGGCGAAAATATAAGCTTATTTATTTGCCTAATGGCAAATATTCTTGACATGGATCGCGGGCCGGTTTAGAATCGGATCATGCTCAAGGAACGATATTTGACCGGCGCCGTGGCCGATGACCTTTGCGAAAAAATGGTCTTCGTCGGCGGCGCCCGACAGGTTGGCAAGACGACGTTGGCCACAGACCTCCTGGGCCGGCGATTCCGCTCGCCCGCCTATTTCAACTGGGACAGCCGCGCCGACCGTCGCTCGATCCTGGACTCGCGCTGGCCCGGTGACGCCGAGCTGATTATCCTGGACGAAATCCACAAGCATCGTGGCTGGAAGAACCTGATCAAAGGAGAATACGACAAGCTCAAGAACAGATATAAATTCCTTGTAACGGGCAGCGCTAGGCTTGATGTCGTCCGCCGCGGCGGAGATTCCCTGCAAGGCCGCTACCACTACTACCGCCTCCATCCTTTCTCGCTGCCGGAGCTTGCTGGCCGTGGGGCTCTTCCTGAGCCTTTCAAAGAAATCCCGATTTCCGAGACGGCCTCCCGCTCAGAATTTGAGGCGCTTCTGGAATTCGGGGGGTTCCCCGAGCCTCTCTTCAAACAAAGCGACCGTTTCCTCCGCCGCTGGCATAATGAGAAGATCGAGCGGATGTTCCGGGACGACATTGTCAGCATCGAACAGGTCCGCGATCTCGGCCGAATGAAGCTCCTGAGCGATATGCTTCCCGAGCGCGTCGGATCGCTGTTCTCGACGAATGCCGTCCGCGAAGACCTAGAGTCCGGGTTCAAGGCCGTTTCTCATTGGCTCGTGGTCCTCGAGTCGTTCTACTATCATTTCCGCATACGGCCCTTCGCGCACCGATGGATCCGGTCCATCAAGAAAGAACCCAAGCTCTATCTCTGGGATTGGTCGGAGGTCCCGGATCCTGCCGCGCGTTTTGAAAATATGATCGCCGGCCATCTCCTCAAGCTGTGCCACTTCCTCTATGACCGGGATGGGCTGCGGGCGGAGCTTTCATTCCTTCGGGACGTGGACAAGAGGGAGGTGGATTTCCTCGTCACTGTAGACAGGAAGCCCTGGTTTGCGGTCGAAGCGAAGCTTTCGGAGGAGAATGTGTCGACGAACCTCCGCTACTTCCTAGACAAGCTGAAAATTCCATTCGTTTACCAAGTCATCCGAAAAAGCGGCGTTCATAGCTTGATTCGCGGCGTTCATATAGTCTCGGCCGATCGCTTCCTGGGAGGGCTTATTTAGAGCGGGACCTCGTCCCTTACTCAGTAGCCCTATATTTTGCCTCAAGATTGACAATGAAAGTCCCTTCCTGTCTTTTTGTGGATTTGTAAGTCTTACTATTATCAACAAATACAGGATTCTAAAGAGGCGGTTTACCGAGTGAATCGCCCACTCAGGCGGGGGTATTTGTAGCGGAATCTGGAGGGAAAGTCAATTTGCGCCCTCCCTTCTGGCCTTCGCCGCTGCCGTCCCACCGCTTCCCCCCCGCCCGGCTCATTCCGTCGCGCCGGCATCCAGCGGGGCCGATTTGCGCCTGTCGAAGTCCTTCATAGTCGGATAATCCTTGAAGAAGGACTTGGTCGTCTTGGCCACGACGCCCGACAGGGCGGCCAGGGCGATCAGGTTCGGCAGGGCCATGAAGGCGTTGGCGATGTCGCCCATGTAGAAGACCAGCTCCAGCGAGACCATGGCCCCGACGAAGACCAGGACCGTGAAGACGATCCGGTACGGCATGGTGCTGCGGTTGCCGAAAAGGTAGCGGACGCACTGTTCCCCGTAGTAGCACCAGCCGACCAGGGTCGAGTACCCGAACAGGAAGGACGAGAAGGCCACGATGATCCCCCCGACGACCGGGATGCTCTGGGAGAAGGACGCCGCCGTCATGGCCGATCCGTTCAGCCCGCTGGACCACAGGCCGGAGGTCAGGTTGATCAGGGCCGAGAGCGTGCAGACCACGATGGTGTCGATGAAGACCTCGCCCAGGCCGATCAGCCCCTGGTGGACGGGGGAGGGCGTCTGGGCCGCGGCGTGGGCGATGGGGGCCGATCCCAGGCCGGCCTCGTTGGACAGCAGGCCGCGCCTGACGCCCATCTGCATGGCCTGCCGGACCGAAGCGCCCAGAAAGCCGCCGGCCGCCGCCGCCGGGGTGAAGGCGTGCTGGAAGATCAAGCCGAAAGCCCCCGGCACGGCCTTGATGTTGAGGATCAGGACGACGATCCCCGTCCCGAAATAGAGCAGGATCATGGTCGGGACGATCTTCTCGGTCACCGCCCCGATGCGCTTGATGCCTCCCAGGATGACCAGGGCCGTCATAACGGTGATGACCACGGCCGTGACGATCTTGGGGATGCCCAGCTCGCTGTTCATGGCCAGCGTCATCTGGTTGGCCTGCATCATGTTGCCGGTCCCGAAGAGGGCGGCGAAGGTCCCGCACACGGCGAAGGCCCCGGCCAGGAAGGATCCGAAGCGCTTGTTCTTGACGCCGTTGTCGATGTAGTACATCGGCCCGCCGGCGATGGCCCCGTCGGGGTAGTGCTCCCGGAATTTGACCCCCAGGAGGGCCTCCGAGTATTTCGTGGCCATGCCCAGGAAGCCGCAGACCCACATCCAGAAGATCGAGCCGGGGCCGCCGATCACCAGGGCGGTGGCCACGCCTCCGATGTTGCCGTTTCCGACGGTGGCCGCCAGGGCCGTCGTCAGCGCGGCGAAGGGAGAGACATCCCCGTCACGGCTCTTCTTGCCCTTGCCCAGGAAGCCCGAGAAGATCAGCTTCCAGGCCGCGCCCAGCTTGCGGAATTGGACGAAGCCGGTCCGGAGCGACAGCCACAGGCCGACGGCCAGCAGGACGAAGAGCATATAGGACCAGATATGGGCGGCGGACTGGTCCAGGAAGCGGGCGGTGGAGTCGATAAGGGATGACATGCAGGGCTCCTTTCCATATCCGAGGCATGGACTCGTCGCCCGGAGCCCCCGCGGCGCGGCGGCTCCGGCCGGATATGGATGGCGGCCCGACCATCCCAATGGACATTGCCTGCGCGGCGGATTTGCACGCCGCGCACCCGGGCCGGATTATAGAACGATCCTCGCGGGCGAATCAATCGGAAATCGGCGGGAGATTCGGCGCTCAGATCCTGATCCGCGCCCCGACCACAAGCTCGCCCGTCTTGAGCGCGGCGGTGAAGTCGCCGGCCTCGAGACCGCTCTCGGATAGAGGGATATCCAGCCGTCCGAGAGAGACGATGCGATACCCGAGCTGGAGGCTGACCCAACGGAGAAGATCGAATTGGATCCCGGCCTCCGCCTGCCAGGACAGGCGCTTGGCGCTCGCGCTCCCTTGGACCACCAGGTCGGTGGTGGACCCCTCCATGGCCGTCTGTCCGATCCCGGCCCCCAGATAGGGCGAGACGACTCCCTTGGGGACGATCTTGACGATGACCGAGGCCATCAGAGAGGCGGTATCGACGGCGGTGCGATAGGGGTATTCCCAGCTGAAGCCGGAGGTCGTGAACTGCAGGCCGCCGCGCTTGTGGTAGCCGAGATCGAGCCGCACCATTCGGTTCCACTCCAGGCCGACATGGCCGCCGGCGACGATGAGGGTGCCGGTATCGTCGCCCTGGTTGCGGAAATCCCCGACCGTATTGAAGCCGCCGGAATGCATCATCGCGGTCGTGTAAGCGCCGTCGAGGCCGGCGTAGAGCTTGATCTTCGACTTCGCTTCGGCCGGGGCGCTTCCAAGAAGCAGCCATCCCAACGCGAGCCCCAGCGCCCAAGCCCCTCCGCGTCCGATTCCGGTCGTCTTCAATCGATATCCTCCCCCGGTAATTCGCTCTCAAGATAAGCGGCCGAGCCCGGGCTGTCAATCCGTTGCGTAGAGCCGTTTTGCGATATAACGCGTCTCGAGATTTCTTCTTGACCGATATCCTCGATCGGCTAGAATGATCGCGGATGAACCCTTCATGCTGAGCATATGGCTGGCGGCCGCCTTCTGGCTGAGCCCGATCCGGGCCGCCGTCCAGCAGGTCAACCCGGCGCTCTTTCCTCCGCCCGCGGCGTCGACGGTTGCGGCCGCCGCCGAATCCTCCGCTCCCGCCGCCGTTCCCTCGCCGGAGTCGTTCCTTGATCGGCCCGACGAGGAGCTGTTCAGGGTCGTGGAGACCGAACAGGCCTCGCTCGGCTCGATCTCCATCGGCGCTCCCGGCGGCGGCATCCTGCTCAATCCCGTCCCCCTGCCGGAGGGACCGGGGTGGCATCCCATCGCCCCCGACGGCGCCTACGGCACCACGGAGACCGTGGAGTTCATCCGGGCCGCCATCGGCACCGTCCACGAGCTCTACCCCGACACGCCCGCCATCAGCATCGGCGACATCAGCTTCCAGGAAGGCGGCCGGATGCGCCGCCACATCACCCACCAGTCCGGCCGCGATGTCGACTTCGGCTTCTACTACAAGAGCGGGGCCACGTCCTGGTATCTGCCGGGCACGGCGGCCAACCTGGACTTGCCCCGCAACTGGGCCCTGGTCCGGGCCCTGCTCCTGCGGACGGACATCGAGACGATCCTGCTCGACACGCGAATCCAGAGGCTCCTCTACGCCTACGCCATCCAGATCGGCGAGGACAAGGACTGGCTCGACCGCGTCTTCCAGTTCTCGCGCGGCTACTCCAAGGCCCTCATCGTCCATGTGGCCGGTCACCGGACGCACTACCACGTCCGCTTCTACAATCGCGTGGCCCAGGAGATCGGCCGCCGGGTCTATCCCTACCTGATCCAGATCCAGCGCATCAAGCCGCCCGTCTACACCGTGGCCCACCTGATCCGCAACGGCGAGACCCTCGGGCACATCGCCCGCCGCTATGGCGTCAGCGTCCGGGCCATCCAGGCCCAGAACGGGCTTTCCGGCACTCTCATCCGGGCCGGCCGCTCGCTGCGGATTCCCCGCTACGGCGTCCGGGCGCCGGCCATCGCGCCGGTCGTGGTGCCGCCGCGGCCGGTCCCGCCCACGACGCCGGAGTGCATGAACGCGGTCTCTTGGCCGGCCGCCGCCTCTCCGGCCTCGACCGCAACCAAGTGATTCTAAACGTTTGACTTCCCACGCCTTGTCCCCTTATATTTAGACCAATGGCCATCCGACGCTGTCCCTATTGCAAGGCGATCATCGACGAGTCGCAGAAATACTGCAACAACTGCGGCACCCAGCTTCTCTTCCCGGCCGACGAGGCGGAGGAAGAGCCCATCAAGGGCGAGAAGATCGTCGATGAGGACTTCAAGGACGTCGTCGAAGGCGAGGATGACGGCGAGGAGGACGAGCGGCTCCTGACCAAGGACGAGGCCGACCTCGAGGAGATCGACCTGGAGGAGGTCCTCGAGGGAAGCGGCCATTTCCCCGACGAGCCCGAGGCCGAGCACGAGGCTGAGCACGAGCCCGAGGCCGAGCGCGAGCCCGAGCCGGAAGCCAAGCCCAAGCCCAGGGCCAGGCGGGCCCCTCAGCCGCCCGCGGAGCTCGAGGCCCGCGACCCCGAGCTGGAGCCGGTCGCCAAGCCGGTCGCCAAGCCGGTTCGCAGAGCCGCCGCCAAGCCGACGCCCCGAGCGCCCCGGAAGGCGGTCGAGGCCAAGCCCAAGCTGGACACCAAGGAAGAGATCGCCAAGCTGATCGCGGTGCTCGAGGAGAAGGAGCGCCAGGCAACGGGTCCCATCGACGGGGAGCCGAAGCGGGACGAGCCGCCGGTTTGGGCTCCGACTCCGCCGCCCGCTTTTTCGCCCCCTCCGCCGCCGTCTCCGGCTTCTCCTCCGGCCCCCGATCCCGAGCCCGTCCCGCCGGTGATGGAGCGCAAGCCGGGCTTGGACGCCGCTTGGGAGGAGCTGCTCCGCAAGCCGCCCACGGTGGATGTCGAGGGCGAAAGGATCGAGATCCCCCGCATCCCCGACACCTCGCCCGAGGAAGACCTTTACGGGGCGGTCCGCAAGATCGGCTCGTCTTTCCGGGGCGACGAGGCCGAGGAGGCGGGCGACGAGGACCGCATCCTGGAGCCTCCAAGCAGCCTGGCCCCGGGCGACACCATGGACTTCCAGCAGGAGGTCATGTCCCGCACGCCGCTGGAGATCCCCCGGCCGCCGGTCGCGCCGGCGCCGCCCCCCGAGCCCACCCGCATGGGCATCCCCGAGCGCATCACGCGGGAAGAGATCTTCCAGGACCGGGATGAGAACGAGACGCCGCCCGAGTCCGTCTTCGACGATATGCGCCTGCGCCCCTCGCCGCCCACGCCGTCCACAGCCGAGCTCCTGGACCGGGAGCCGTCGCCGCGGCGGCGGATGGGCTTCTTCCGCAAGGCGGTCGCCCTGATCTTCGACGCCGCGTTCATTGCGGCGATCTGGGGCCTGGCCCTGTGGCTGGCCGGCCGGCTGATGGGCCTGACGCTGCCCGAGCTCGTCACGATGGCGCCGGTCGCGTCCGGCGTCCTGCTGGCCGCCCTGCTGGGCAGCTACTTCTTCTTGTTCCTCTTCTTCTTGGGCGAGACGCTGGGAGACCGCATGGCCTCGCCCAAGTCCTGACCCGCCCGCTCTCCGCCGAACGCGAACTCCGTGCCCAGGAATCTCTGCCGGGCCAGCGGATTGGCCGCCACCGCCGCCGGCGCGCCCTCCACCAGGATCTCGCCGTGGTCGATGATCAGGGCCCGGTCCGCGATCTTGAACGTATCGCGGACGTTGTGGTCCGAGATCAGGATGCCGATGCCCCGCTCCTTGAGCCGGAGCAGGATGTTCTGGATCTCGAGGATGGTGAGGGGATCGATGCCCGTGAAGGGCTCGTCCAGAAGGACGAACTTGGGGCGCAGGGTCAGGGCCCGGGCGATCTCCAGGCGCCGGCGCTCGCCGCCGGAGAGGCTGTGGGCCGACTGGCCGGCCAGGCTCGCCAGGCCGAACTCCTCCAGGAGGGCGCGGGCCGCCTCCTTGCGCTCGGAGCGCTTGTAGGGCAGGAGCTCCAGGGCCAGCTTCAGGTTGCCGGCGGCCGTGGTCTTGAGGAAGACCGAGCTCTCCTGGGGCAGGTAGGTCACCCCGGCCGCGGCGCGCTTGCCGGTCGGCCAGCGGGTGATGTCCCGGCCATCCAGATCGATCCGGCCGGCGTCGGGCTTCAGGAGGCCGACGATCATCTGGAAGATGGTCGTCTTGCCGGCCCCGTTGCGGCCGAGGAAGCCGACGATGGCGCCCGACTCGAGGCGGATGTCGACGCCTTTGACCACCGTGCGCCGGCCGAAGGCTTTGACCAGGCGTTTGGCTTCGAGGAGGGGCATGGGTGCGGCGTGGCCTCGCCGGCTACGATACCGGGGGGAGGAAGGGGTGTCAAGGACCGGGGGGGGGCGGCGGGGCGGCCGGAGGAGGGGGCCTGGGGGACGGCTCAGAGGCCGGCAGCCAGCCGGTCGGCCAGGGCGTGCGGCAGCTCGGCCTCGCGGATCCGCTTCTGGGCCGCCTCGACGTCGTACTCCAGGCGGTGGAAGCGGATGATGCGGTGGTCGCTGTCGTAGACCAGGCAAGAGGCCTTGCTGTTGCGATCGCGGGGCTGCCCGACCGAGCCGGGGTTGACGAGATAGGTCGAGCCCGGCTCCAGCTTGACCTCGCCGCCGTCCATGTGGGTGCCGACGAGGGCCCCTTCGCGCTGGACGTAGAGGAAGGGGAAGTGGGTGTGGCCGAAGAAGCCGAGCGGGGTCTTGAGGAAGCCGAAGGCCTCGTCGGCGTCGTACTCGCCGAAGATGTAGAAGTCCTCGTCGAACGGGGCGCCGTGGCAGATGGTGAAGAGCTCCTCGACGACCTGCGGGCCGCGGGGCAGGGCGTGCAAAAATTCCTGGCTGGTCTTGGTCACGGTCCGGCGGGTCCAGCGGATGGCCGCGGCGGCGATGGGATTGAAGGAATCGATGGATTCGCGGGTCGTGACCGCCTTGTCGTGGTTTCCGCGGATGATGGACAGGGGCTTCAGGCGCTTGACGTAGCGGATGACCTCGTTGGGCGAGGCCCCGTAGCCGACCAGGTCGCCCAGGCAGACGTAGCGGTCGATGCGGCGCTTCTCGGCGAAGCGCATGACCGCGGACAGCGCTTCCAGGTTGCCGTGGATGTCGCTGAAGACGAGGCAGCGCATGGGGTCAGGCGAGGGAGGCGTGCAGATGGGCGGCGTGGAAGGAGCTGCGGACCAGGGGGCCGGACTCGACGCCGGTGAAGCCGAGGGTCAGCGCTTCGCGGCGCAGGCTCTCGAACTCGGCCGGGGTCCAGTAGCGGGCCACGGGGGCGTGAAGCTTCGAGGGGCGGAGATACTGGCCGATGGTCAGGAGAGCGCAGCCGGCGGAGCGAAGGTCGGCCATGGTCCGGGAAAGATCGGCGGGGGTCTCGCCCAGGCCGATCATCAGCCCCGACTTGACCAGGGCGGGACCGCGGGCCGCGGCGCGGCGGAGGACGTCCAGGGAGCGGCGGTAGCCGGCGGCGGGCCGGCCGATGCGGGGGTAGAAGGCCTCCACGGTCTCCACGTTGTGGGCCAGGACGTCGGGGGCGGCGTCGAGGACGATCTGGAGAGAGGTCTCGTCTCCGGCGAAGTCGGGGACGAGCGTCTCCACTTTGACGCCGGGGATGCGGGAGCGCAGCGATCGGATCACCCGGGCGAAGTGCGACGCTCCGCCGTCCGGCAGATCGTCCCGGGTGACCGACGTGACGACGACGTAGCGAAGGCCCAGCGAGGCGGAGGCCTCGGCCACCCGGCCGGGCTCGTCCGGCTCGGGCGGCGCGGGCGCTCCCTTGGCCACGGCGCAGAAGGCGCAATTCCGGGTGCAGACGTCCCCCAGGATGAGGAACGTCGCGGTCCGCTCTGTCCAGCACTCGGCCCGGTTGGGGCACTGGGCGCTGCGGCAGATCGTGTTCAGCCCGTGCTTGCGCAGGAGGGCGGAGACGGAGAAATAGTCATCCTGCGAGGGGAACTTGACCTTCAACCAGTCGGGTTTACGTGGAGACGGGGTGGAGTCGGGAGGATGATTCGTCAATAGTCGAAATCTTTTTCGCGCTTCATCCGGCGCCGCATCCGCTTCCTGGCCTGGGCTTCCTTCATCCGCTTCTTTTCGCCCGGCTTGAAGTACACGGAGTGCTTCTTGATCTCCTTGATGATCGCTTCCTGCTGCACTTTGCGCTTGAAGCGCTTCAGCGCGCTCTCCAGCGATTCACCTTCGTCGATGACGACAAAAGCCACTAAATTCACCTCCTCCCGTCTGGGAAGTAGAAGCATTATACGATTTCGCGCCCCAAAGTCAATTTTTCAACCAAAAAGATAGGGGGACACCATACATAACTCCCGAACTTATTGTTTACACTTTAGCGAAACTTTTGTTTACATCGGCGCGTCCAGAAAATTGGGGTGTAGTGTGCGCAATTCCCCTTTTTCGGGGCGTCCGGTTTTGTCCTCATTCAGCCACCAGCCTCGGAAGAGAGTCTTCAAGGCGCGGGAGATAGGGGGCTGTGTATACTGTATCCATTTGGTTACTGAAAGCGTAAACAAAAAGATCGGGAGTTATGTATGGTGTCCCCCTATCTTTTTATGCGGTCGAGGGGGAGGGGCTCGGCCGCGTGGCCGGCGCGGCCCTCGATGCGGACCGCCTTGCAGAGCGAGTTGAGGATGGCCTCCTCGGCCGCCTCCGCCGCCGCCAGAAACAGCCTCGAGACAGCGTCATTGCGAAGGATGGTCGGCGTCAAGGTCGGCCCGGCCGCTTTAAACGGAATCCTTGCGCTCTTGGCCGTGGAGAAGGCGATGGCATAGTCGCCGCTGCCGTTGGAGTAGTAGCCCCCGGTGCGGGCGATGCCCAACAGTGCGCGGCGGGCCAAGCGGTTCAAGTTCCTTGCGTCCAGCGGCGCGTCCGTCGCCACCACAATCATGCAGGAGCCTTCGGCCGGTGGCTCGAGAGCGGACTCTGGAACGGGAAGCTTCCCCAAGAGATCTCCTTGTGGGACACCGGCTATTTGGAATACTCCACCGTGATTGGTCTGGACCAATATGCCAACCGTCCAACCGCCGTCCTTAGCTTCCAACCGGCGGGAAGAGGTCCCTATCCCGCCTTTGAAGCCGTAACACATCGTCCCCGTCCCGGCTCCCACGGCGCCTTCATCGACCGGTCCGGCCTTGGCCCCCCGTATCGCCGACAGGACATGAGCCTCCGTCACATGGCGACCGCGGATATCATTCAAAAATCCGTCGTTGGTCTCGCCCACGACGGGATTGACCGACTGCACGGCCTCGTTTCCCGGCAGGCCGAGGGTGTAGCCGATGACGGCCGCCGCCGCCGTCGGGACGCACAGGGTGTTGGTCAGGACGATCGGCGTCTCGATCTCGCCCAGCTCGGCCACCTGGGTCGATCCGGCCAGCTTGCCGAAGCCGTTGGCCACGTGAATCGCCGCCGGCACCTTGTCCTGGAAGATGTTGCCGCCATGCGGAAGGATCGCGGTGACCCCCGTGCGGATATCCCGACCCTCGATGAGCGTCACCTGCCCGACCAGAACGCCGTCTACGTCGGTGATGGCGTTGAGCGGGCCCGGCTCGAGAATGCCGGTCTTGATCCCGAGCTCCCGCAGCCGCGGCCTTTCCGGTCCGCCGGCGCGTCCGGCTTGGCCGGCGGCGTCGGTCGCCGCGGGAATGAGGGCAAGGGCCAAGGCGAGCGACAGGATGGCGCGCGAGCCCTTCGCGGCCGAACGGCGCCAATGCGTGGTGAGGTGCATGGAGAGGCCCTCCTTGGGGGGGATCATACCAAATCCTCGCGATGACGTGCGAGGCGCTGTCATAACGAGGACGACGAAGCGCCGATCCTCGCGATGACGTGCGAGGCGCTGTCATAACGAGGACGACGAAGCGCCGATCCTCGCGATGACGTGCGAGGCGCCGTCCTATATAATACGGCTCCGATGGACTCCCTCACCGCCGACCCCGCACTGTCCGCCTTCGCCTGGCTTCTTCACGGCTTCGGCACGCGCCGTTTCGACGAGCCCGACCTGCGGGCTCTCGCCGCGGCCGAGGGGATGCGACCCGTTCTCCTTCACCAGATCCATTCGACCCGGGTACTCGATGCGGCCGCCGTCCCGCCGGCCGGAGCGGACGGCGACGCCCTGATCACCGACAAGCCCGGCCTCCTTCTCGTGGTCAAGACGGCCGATTGCCTGCCGATCCTGCTCGTCGACCCCATCCGCCGCGCCGTCGCGGCCGTCCATGCGGGATGGCGGGGCACCGCGGCCGGCATCGCCGCCGCCGCCGTGGACGCCCTCCGCGATCGCTTCGGATCGCATCCCTCCGACCTCTGGGCGGGGCTCGGGCCCTCCATCGGCCCGGGCTGCTATGAAGTGGGCCGGGACGTCGCCGAGCCGCGGCCCGGCCGGCCGGAATGGGGCAAAGCCCTGCGTCCCCTCCCCGGCCGCCCGGATCGCTTCACGCTCGATCTGCCGGGGGCCAACCGGGCCCAGCTCCTGGCCGCGGGCCTGACACCGGAGCGGATCGGGCCGGCCGGCGTCTGCACCCACTGCTCGCCGGACCTCCTCTCCTGGCGCCGCGATCACCGCTCCGACGCCCGCCTCTACAGCTTCGCCGGCATCCGTCCCGCCGTTTGACAAGCCCCGCGGCCGGGGCTATCCTTCGGACCGGGATAAGCGGTTTCCGGGGATCCAAACGCAATCCTGACACGATCGTCATTCTTTCCTGATCCGGTCGAATCTATGCTCCACATGCAATGTCCGCGGAAGGGCAGGCCGTGGGGTTAGGCCGCCGTCAGCGGCCGACCGGCGGCACTCTGGCCGTCTTCCTCGGCCTCATGCTCGTCCTCGGCGGATCCCTCATCTGGCTTGGGTGGCAGTGGCTGAAGCAGGACCGCCAGCTTGAAGGGAATCGCCTGCGGGAAAGCCTGGATCTCGCCGCGGACCAGATGGCCGTCGCGTTGCAGCGCGACCTCTCCGGCCTCGAAAGCTATCTGGCCTCTGTCCCCGGACCCGGCGCGGAGTCCCCCCCGGATGGCGTCCTCGTGCTCCGGGCTACCGATAGAGCCATCGAGACCTTCCCCTCCGGCGCCTTGCTCTACGTCCCGGTCGCTCCGGATCCGCCCGAGCCGCCGTCCTCGACTTTCGCCCCGGGCGAGACGCTGGAGCACCAGCGCCGCGATCCGGCTGGAGCCGCGGCCCTCTTCCGGGCCCAAGCCCGATCATCGGATTCCGCCGTGCGGGCCGGGGCTTGGCTGCGCCTCGGGAGAAACCTCCGCAAGCTGGGCCGGGCCGATGAGGCGTTGCGGGCCTACGATGAGCTGGCCAAGCTCGGCGCGACCTCCACTCTCGGCCTGCCGGCCGAGCTGGCGGCCATGGCGGCCCGCTGCTCGGTTCTGGAGGAGACTCGCCGAACGGAGAATCTCCGCCGGGAGGCCGGTCTCCTGCGGGCGGCGCTCTGGAGCGGCCGTTGGCGCCTCCCGCGGCCGGCTTGGGAGTTCTACCGCGGGGAGGCCGCCCGTTGGGACGGCGCCCCTCCTCCGACGGAGCGGGAGCGCGAGGCCCTGGCCCTCGCGAGGGCCGCGGAGGCGATCTACGGCCAATGGCGGGCCGGGGCGCCATCGAGAGGCCGGCGGATCCTGATGATCGACGACCGGCCGGTGATGGCCCTCTGGTCGGGGGCGCCCGATCGCCTGGCCGCCGTCCTGGCCGGACCCCGGCACCTGGCGGGGAAGTGGACCGCGGCCCTGGGGGGACGGCGGATCCAAGCCGCGCTGATCGACGCGGACGGCCGCATCCTCCTGGGCTCCCTCAAGGCCAACGGGCCGCGGACCGTCCGGACGGCCGCGGAGACCAAGCTTCCCGGAAACCTCCATGCCGCCGGCCTCGATCCGCCCCCCGAGACCGCGCTCTTCCGGGGCCGCCGCCGCTTCCTTTTCGGGGTCTTTTCCGTGCTGTCGCTGGCCCTCTTGGCCGGCTCGTTCTTCATCAGCCGCTCCCTGGCCCGCGAGAGGGCCGTGGCCCGGCTCCAGTCGGAGTTCGTGTCCGCGGTCTCGCACGAGTTCCGGACCCCGCTGACCGCGCTCCGCCAGCTCTCCGAGATGCTGTCCACGGGCCGGATCGCCGACGACGGCCTCCGCCAGAAGTCCTATGGCATCCTCTCCCAGGAGAGCGAGCGGCTGCAGCGGCTGGTCGAGTCCCTTCTCGATTTCGGCCGCATCGAAGCGGGCACGCTTCGCTACCGCTTCGAGCCGCTCGACCCGGGCGAGTGGATCTCCGGCGTGGTCGCCGAATTCCAGGACAAGGTCTCGGCCCGGGGCTACCGGATCGAGACGAGCCTCGCCGCAGGTCTGCCGCCCCTTCACGCCGACCGCGAATCTCTCGGCCTGGCCCTGCGCAACCTCCTCGACAATGCGGTCAAGTACTCGCCCGACTTCCGCACCGTCTGGGTCGAGGCGGTCCGCGACGGGGACAAGCTGGCCGTCTCGGTCAAGGACCAAGGCATGGGCATCCCCGCCTCGGAGCACAAGGCCGTCTTTAGAAGATTCGTCCGCGGATCCGGCTCCCAGGCCGCCCAGATCCAGGGGACCGGAATCGGCCTGGCCCTGGCCCGCCACATCGTCCAGGCCCACGGGGGCGAGATCCGCCTGCGGAGCGAGCCGGGGCGGGGCAGCACGTTCACCATCCTCCTGCCTCTGGAGACAAGATCATGAAGCGCATCCTGGTTGTGGAAGACGACGCCGCGATCGCCTTCGGGCTTCAGGTGGACCTGAAGAACGAGGGCTACGAGGTCGAGGTCGAAGGGGACGGCCACAACGCCCTGAAGAAAGCCCAGGCCGGCGGCTTCGACCTCATCCTGCTGGACGTCATGCTGCCCGGCAAGGACGGCTACGAGATCTGCCGCGAGCTGCGCCGGGGCGGCTCGAAGACGCCGGTCATCATGCTGACCGCCAAGGCCCAGGAGGCGGAAAAGGTGATGGGGCTGGAGATGGGCGCCGACGACTACGTCACCAAGCCCTTCAGCCCGCGCGAGCTGAGGGCCCGCGTCCAGGCGGCCCTCCGCCGCGGCGCCGGCGACGAGGCGCCTGTCTTCCGCTTCGGCGACGCGGAGGTGGATTTCGAGCGCTGCGAGCTGCGGCGGGCGGGCCGGCCGGTCGATCTGACGGCCTACGAGTTCAAGCTGCTGGCCGCCTTCGTCCGCCACGCCGGCAAGGTCCTCAGCCGCGACCGGCTCCTGGACCTGGTCTGGGGGGCCGGGGCGTTCGTCACCGATCGCGTGGTGGACAACCACGTCGTGACCCTGCGCAAGAAGATCGAGCCGGAGCCGACCCGCCCCCGGCACATCGTCAGCGTTCGGGGCTTGGGCTACCGCTTCGACGGGTGAGATGATGCCTGATCATAACCGGGATGGGGATGTGAGCCTGATGGGAGAGCCGCTAGCGTAAGGGAGGCGAGGGGGACGGAATGAAGCTGAAATGCCTGCTGCTGGCGGCGGCTCTGCTCGGCCCGGTCCGGCCGGCCGGTCTCCCGGCCGGCCAGGCCGGAGATATCCAGGCGGAAGTGGCCCTCCAGGCGGCCCTCAAGGCGGAGCTGGTCGACGGAAACTTGACCAGCGCCATCGAGCAGTACCGCAAGCTGGCCAACGGCTCTCATCGGGCCGTGGCGGCCCAGGCGCTGGTCCGGCTGGGCCGGTGCTACGAGATCCTCCAGAATCCCCAAGCCCGTCCCGCCTACGAGCGCGTGGTCCGCGAGTTCGCCGACCAAAAGGAGCCTCTGGCCGAGGCCCGCTCGCGCCTGGCCGCTCTGAGCCCCAAGCCCGGCGGCTCCTACCCGGTCGTCCGCCGCGTGTGGACGGGGCCCGAGGTGAACGCCGAGGGCGCCCCGTCCTGGGACGGGCGCTATCTGTCCTTCACCAATCGGGTCACCGCCAATATCGCCCTGCGCGATCTGGCCACCGGGGAGACGCGCGACCTGACGAAGAATACCAACCGGCTCGAGTATCCCGGCGCCAGGTCCATCATCTCTCCGGACGGCCGGCGCGTGGCCTACGTCTGGGTCACCGACGACTCTCTCTACGAGCTGCGGCTGATCGGCACGGACGGGTTCGGGCAGAGGGCCCTCCTCCGGAACGAGCGCCTCAGCGGCCTCGATCTCGGCGCCTGGTCGCCGGACGGCGCCCGCATCCTCGCCTCGCTTTCTCTCCGGGACGGGAGCGGCGGGTCCGAGGCCCACCAGATCGCCTTGATCTCGGCGGGCGACGGCTCGGTCCGCATCCTGAAGACGCTCGGCAAGCGCCGAGCGCGTCCGCGCTGCTTCTCCCCGGACGGCCGCTTCGTCGCCTACGACTATCCGCAGCCGGAGGACTCGGACGGCAGCGACATCTTCCTCCTGGCGGTCGACGGGAGCCAAGAGGTTCCCCTGATCCAGCATCCCGCCGACGACCGGCTGCTCGGCTGGGCGCCCGACGGCAAGAGCGTTCTCTTCATCAGCGACCGCGCCGTCCAATGGGGCATGTGGTCGATCCCCGTGGCCAACGGGAAGCCTTCGGGCGCTCCCCTGGCGGTCAAATCCGATACCGGGCCGATCGAGCCTCTGGGCTTCACCCGAGGCGGGTCCTTCTACTACGCCCTCGAGAGCGGGGGGACGGATGCCTACACCGTCGGGTATGATGCGGCCGCGGCGCAGCTTCTGGCCGCCCCGGCCCGCATGGGCGCGCGCTCCGCCGGAACGACCCGGTATCCCCTCTTCTCGCCCGACGGGCGAATGCTCTCCTACTACGCGAGCCGGGAGGACGGGCGCTGGGTGCTCTGCGTCCGCTCGCTTCAGACCGGGGAGGAGAAGGAAATCCCCTTTCCGTTCGACCTGGAGACGCCAGGTATCTCCCGCTGGACCGGGAACGGGACTTCGATTTTCCTGTCCGGTTCTGACCGCCAGCTCCGGCACAGGGGGTTCTGTCGGGTCGATGTCCGGACCGGGGGAGTCGCGGGCGTGCTCTCGAGCAACCCCGAGGCGGACGCCTTGGGAGGCGAATGGACGCGAGACGGGAAAACCCTCTATCTGGCCCGGCCCGACATCGCTTTCGCCGACAAGGCTTACCGTATTCTGAAGCGCGATCCGGCCTCGGGAAGCGAGGCGGATCTCTACGGCGCGCCGCTGGGATCGGAGATCACGAACCTGGCCCTCTCCCCGAACGAGATGGAGCTGGCCTTCACGCTCCGCGCCCGGACGGCGGTAGGATTCTCCGACAGTCTGTGGACCATGCCGAGCCAGGGGGGCGAAGCCCGCGAGATCCTCCGACTGGGCGGCCGCGAAGCGATTCGGCGCGAGGGGCTGGTCTGGGCGCCCGACGGCCGATACCTTTTCTTCGCCAAGGCGGTCGAGAGCGCCCCGTCCGCCTACCGGCTGGAAATGTGGCGTATCTCGCCGAGCGACCGGGAGCCCGCGATGGCCGGCGTTCTGGCTACGGACACGGCTTTCGGTGACGGCTCCTCCGGGCTGCGCATCCACCCTGAAGGCGGGAGCATCGCCTTTCAGGCCGGGGCCAGGCGCCCGGAGATCTGGAAGATGGAGAGCTTTCAGCCCGCGGCGAGGACGCCCCCTTATTTGGACATCCTGCACGAGCTGACGATGGAGGCCTGGATCAAGGTCGCCGGCCCGGGCCGGTCGATCCAAACGATCATCGCCAAAGGCGCCATGACCTATGATGGCGTCGCCTACGCCCTCTTCCTGAATTCGAAGGATCAGTTGATCTGGGGCGTCCGGCACGGCCACTCCTATTACGGCGATGGGGGAGATTGGAGCATCGATGCCGTCGTCGCCGACGCCCCTTTTCCGCAGGGCGTTTGGTGCCACGTGGCCGGCGTGATCTTCTCGTCCCGCAGCGCCAGCATCTACCTGAACGGCGCTCTGCTGAAGACGGGGGCCATCACCCAGTCGATCCTGTCTCAGCCGGACGAGCCTCTGCGCATCGGCTCAGGTTCCAACCGCGGCCAGCCGGACTGGAAGTTCGACGGCTCGATCGACGAGGTGGCGATCTACGACCGGGCCCTGTCCGCGGAGGAGATCCGGCAGCGCTACCTGGCCGGGCTGCCCAGGCACAAAGACTAGCGCCGGCCCCTTGATTGCTTCCTCTTTCCTTCTTGGGGTATGATTCCAGGCGTTCGAGCCACGAGCCCCAGCGCCAGAAAGGTGCCCCATGACCCAAGCCGCCGCCGACATCGACTTGCCCGGCCTTCGCCTCTTCAAGAAGGGCAAGGTCCGCAACGTCTACGAGGTGGGTGACGACCTGCTGATCGTCGCCACCGACCGCATCTCGGCCTTCGACTACGTCCTGCCCTCGCTCATCCCCAACAAGGGCGCGGTCCTGACCCAGCTGTCCGCGTTCTGGTTCGACACCACCTCGCTGATCGTCGAGAACCACGTCATCACCGCCGACGCGGCCGCCTTCCCGGCCGCCCTGCAGCCGCACCGGGCCGCCCTGGACAAGCGCTCGATGCTCGTCCGCCGGACCCAGGTCGTCCCGATCGAGTGCGTCGTCCGGGGCTATCTCTCCGGATCGGGCTGGAAGGAATACAAGAAGAGCGGCCGGGTCTGCGGCCTCAAGCTCCCGCCCGGCCTGAAGGAGTCCGACCGCCTGGAAGAGCCCATCTTCACCCCCTCGACCAAGGCCGAGCAGGGCCACGACGAGAACATCTCCTTCAAGGACATGGAGCGGGTCACCGGCCCGGCTCTGGCCAAGAAGATCCGCAAGGTCAGCCTGGATCTCTTCCAGAAGGCCTCCCTACACGCCCTGTCCAAGGGCATCATCATCGCCGACACCAAGTTCGAGTTCGGGCTGGACGGCGAGACCCTGATCCTGGTCGACGAGATCTTCACCCCCGACTCGTCGCGCTTCTGGCCGCTGGCCACCTACGAGCCCGGCCAGGGCCAGCCCAGCCTGGATAAGCAGTTCGTCCGCGATTACCTCGAGACGACCGGCTGGGACAAGCAGTCCGATCCGCCGGCTCTGCCCCCCGATATCATCGCCAAGACGTCCGAGAAGTACCTGGACATCTTCCGCCTCCTGACCGGCAAGGCAGAGATCTAGCGCGCCATTCTCTGCGGGATGAGCGAAATGGCGGAGGGGATAGGGCGTCCATGAAGCCGGGCTTCGTCGACTTCCACATCCACTCGACTTTCTCCAGCGACGGCGAGTTCACGCCCGCCCAGATCGTCGACATGGCCCGGACCGCCGGATTCGTCGCCATCTCCCTCTCCGACCACGACTCGGTGGCCGCCTACCCCGAGGCCATCGAGACCGGGCGGGCCGCCGGGGTGGAGATCGTCCCCTCGATGGAAGTGACCGCGACCTACGGCGGCCGCGAGTTCCACTGCCTCCTGCCGTTCCTCGACTGGACCCACCCGGCCATCGCCCGCATCGCCGCCCACGTCAACGACGGCCGCTGGATCGAGGCCCGCGAGCGGGTCGACAATCTCCGCCGGCTCGGCTTCGATCTGACTTGGGAGGAGGTGGCGGCCGCGACGGGGTCGACCCCGCCCCTGGGCGTCAAGATCGCCCAGATCCTGCTGGACAAGCCGGAGTCGCGACGCGACCCGCGCCTGGCCGTCTATTACGACGCGTCCGGCCAGCCCCTCGCGCCCAAGCATTTCTATATCGACTATTTCATGGAGGGCAAGCCCGCCTTCGCCGTCAAGCGCCACATACCGCTGCTCGACGTCCTCGAGAGGGCCCCGGCCTCCGGCGCCGTCCCCGTGCTGTCCCATCCGGGGGCCTATTTCCAGAACACGACCGAGGCCGACCTGGCCGTCCTGCGGGCCCGCGGCCTGGAGGGGCTGGAGGTCTTCACGTCCTACCACGACGAGGCCCAGACCCGCTTCTACGCGGCCGCCGCCAAGGCCCTGGGCCTGGTGGCCACCGCCGGCTCCGACTTCCATGGCCGGGTCAAGCCGCAGGTGCCTTTCGGCTTGATTCGGGACGGCCATTATGGAATGATAAGCGCACTGATTTCGAGGAGGAGAGCCTAAATGCCGTTCAACTGGTTGGACATCGTTCTGGCGGGCTTGGTGTTGATCGCGGTCATCGTCGGGCTGGTCAAGGGCTTCGTCCGGGAGATCATCGGCCTGCTCGTCATCGTGGCCGGCATCCTCGTGGCGGCCAGCCTCTACAAGCCGGTCGCCTCGTTCGCCGGCAAGTTCATCAAGAATCCGGCCGCGGCCAACTTCGTCGGCTTCCTGCTTCTGTTCCTGGCCGTCCTGATCATCGGCGGCTTCCTGGCCGGGCTGATCGGCAAGGCCACCAAGGGCTCGCTCGGCTTCGTCAACAATCTCCTGGGCGGCATCATCGGCTGCGCCGAGGGCGTCCTCATCGCCGGCGCCATCGTCTTCGCCATGCTGGCCTTCCCCGTCAACAAGAGCGCCCTGATGGGCTCCAAGCTGGCGCCCACGGTCTACAAGATCACCAAGGCCGCCGTCCAGCTGGTCCCGGCCGAGCTCAAGGACCAGATCAAGACCGCCTACGGCGAGCTGATGGCCAAGCCCGAGGCTCCCGTCCCGACGGCCGAGCCCGCTCCCGAGCCGATCAAATAATGGATAGAAAGTTCAAGGAGCTCAACATCCACCAGAAGATGGAGCTCCTGATCGAGGACCTGGTCGAGAAGGGGGTCCGCTTCCGCGACGCCGAGAAGGAGTTCCAGAAGCTCTTCCTCGAGGCCTCGCTGAAGCGGCACAACGGGAACAAGACCGAGATGGCCAAGGCCCTCGGGTTGCACCGGAACACCCTTCACAACAGGGCCAAGTCTCTCAAAATCAAGAAATTTTAGCAGTCGACGCTAAGATCTGCTAATTTTTGCTTCTTCCCCCTTGACAAGGGGCTTCTGTTTGCCTATTATTAGCACCTCTCGCAAGAGACTGCTAATTCCAATCATCGAGGAGGTTTTCATGAAGATTTCCCCGCTCTATGACCGAGTGCTGGTCAAGAGAATCGAGGAGCAGGAAGTCCGGCGCGGCGGCATCATCATCCCCGATACCGCCAAGGAAAAGCCCCAGCAGGCCGAGATCATCGAGGCCGGCAAGGGCAAGGTCAACGAGGACGGCAAGGTCGTCCCGCTGCAGGTCAAGAAGGGCGACAAGGTCCTGATCGGCAAGTACAGCGGCACCGAGGTCAACATCGACGGCGTCGAGCACCTCATCCTCCGCGAGGAAGAGATTCTCGCCATCGTCAGCTGAACCGGGCGACATAGGATAAGGAGAGAACGGATATGGCTAAGCAAATCATGTTGGGAGACGACGCCCGGGCCCAGCTGCTCAAGGGCGTCAACGTTCTGAGCAACCTGGTCAAGGCCACTTTGGGCCCCCGCGGCAAGAACGTGGTCATCGACAAGAAGTTCGGCTCGCCCACCAGCACCAAGGACGGCGTCACGGTGGCCAAGGAAGTCGAGCTGAAGGATCACCTGGAGAACATGGGCGCCCAGCTGGTCAAGGAAGTCGCGTCCAAGACCTCGGACGTGGCCGGCGACGGCACCACCACCGCCACGGTCCTGGCCCAGATCATCTACGGCGACGGCCTCCGCTACGTCACCGCCGGGGCCAACCCGACCATGATCAAGAAGGGCATCGACAAGGCCGTCGAAGTCGTCGTGGGCGACCTGAAGAAGCTGTCCCGCGAAGTCAGCGGCGAGATGATCGCCCAGGTCGGGGCCATCTCGGCCAACAACGACGAGAGCATCGGCAAGATCATCGCCGAGGCCATGGAGAAGGTGGGCAAGGACGGCGTCATCACCGTCGAGGAAGCCAAGGGCATGGAGACGGCCCTGGACATCGTCGAGGGCATGCAGTTCGACCGCGGCTACCTGTCGCCCTACTTCATCACCGACGCCGACCGCATGGAGTGCGTCCTGGAGAACCCGCTGATCCTGCTGCACGAGAAGAAGATCAGCAACCTGCGCGAGTTCCTGCCCCTGCTGGAGAACGTGGCCCGCATGGGCAAGCCCCTCGTCGTCGTGGCCGAGGAGGTCGAGGGCGAGGCCCTGGCCACCCTGGTCGTCAACAAGATCAAGGGCACCTTCATGTGCGCCGCCGTCAAGGCCCCCGGCTTCGGCGACCGCCGCAAGGCCATGCTCGAGGACATCGCCATCCTGACCGGCGGCAAGGTCATCACCGAGGACATCGGCGTCAAGCTGGAGAACGTCGGGATGGACTGGCTGGGCGAGGCCAAGAAGGTCGTCATCGACAAGGACAACACCACCATCGTCGAGGGCAAGGGCAAGAACGCCGACATCCAGGCCCGCATCAAGCAGATCCGCAACCAGATCGACGAGACCACCTCCGACTACGACCGCGAGAAGCTGCAGGAGCGGCTGGCCAAGATGGTCGGCGGCGTGGCCCTGATCAAGGTCGGCGCGGCCACCGAGACCGAGCTGAAGGAGAAGAAGGCCCGGGTCGAGGACGCCATGCACGCCACCAAGGCGGCCGTCGAGGAGGGCATCGTGCCCGGCGGCGGCGTGGCCCTGCTGCGCTCCCAGAAGTCGCTCGAGGCCCTCAAGCTCGACGGCGACATGAAGATCGGCGCCGATATCATCCGCCGCTCGCTCGAGGAGCCCCTGCGGACGATCGCCAACAACGCCGGCCTCGAGGGCTCGATCGTGGTCGAGAAGGTCCGCGAGCAGAAGCAGGACGTCGGCTTCAACGCCCTGGCCGAGCGGTACGAGGACATGATCAAGGCCGGCATCCTGGATCCGACCAAGGTCGTCCGGATCGCCCTGCAGAACGCGGCCTCGATCGCCGGGCTGATGCTGACCACCGAGGGCCTCATCACCGAGCTGCCCGAAGAGGACAAGAAGCCCGCCTACCCGACCCCCCCCGGCGGCGATATGTACTGATCGCGCCCCCGCGGCGATCGCAACGTCCCTCCAGCCGCCCTCATCCCCGTCTTCGGACAGGGATGGGGGCGGCTTTTTTTTCGCTCTTCGCCCGGTAAATTGACCCGGTTTTTCGCCTGTGTCAGAATGGCGGAGCCATGAAGCGCTTCGATCGCTACGTCCTGCGCGAAGTGGCCACTCCCTTCCTCATCGGCCTGGGCGTCTACAGCTTCGTCCTGCTGATGAACCAGCTCCTGCTCTACCCGGAGCTGTTCATCACCCGCGGCGTCCCCCTGAGCCTGATCGGCCGCCTCCTTGTCGACGTCCTGCCGGGCATCCTGGCCTTCACCGTGCCGATGTCGGTCCTGATGGGTGTGCTGGCCGGGCTGAGCCGGATGTCCTCCGACTCCGAGATCACCGCTTTCAAGTCTTTGGGCGTGGGGCACGGGCGGCTGCTTCTGCCGCTGCTCCTCTTCGGCCTGGCCGGCTGGGCCGCGACGTCCTGGCTGGCCCAGTCGGCGGCGCCGGCGGCCAATTTCCGCTTCCAACGGACCTTCGCCGAGGCCCTGGCCCAGCGGGCCGAGACCCAGGTCGCGCCGCGGACGTTCAACCAGCTCATCTCGGGCCTGACCATCTACTACCGCGAAGCCGCCCCGAACGGAGACTGGTCCAAGGTCTTCATCGCCTCCAGCGAGTCGCGCACCGGGCAGAGAATCCTCCTGGCCCGGGAAGGCGGCCTCAGCATCCTGCCGGAGGCCCGGCGGGCCATCCTCCGCCTGACCGAGGCTTCCGAGCACGACGTCGACATGAACGATCCGGCTAAGTACCCGATGACGTTCTCCGGCCGGGTCGAGGAGGAGCTGGATGGCGAGAAGGTCTTCGGCTCCTTCAGCGCCGTCAAGCGGCAGCGGGAGATGACCATCGGCGAGCTGCGGGAGGCCCGGACCGAGGCCCAGGCCCGCCGGACCGCCTCCCTCCGCGAGGGGAACGCCCCGGCCCGGGCCGAAGCCGAGATGGATCTGCGCCGCTACGAGGTCGAGATCCACAAGAAGTACGCCCTGCCCTTCGCCTGCTGGATCTTCGTCTTTCTGGGGCTGCCGCTGGGCATCTCCACCCGCAAGGGGGGGCGGGCCAGCGGCTTCACCCTGAGCATCGTCATCATCTTCCTCTACTACGTCTTCATCACGGCCGGGGAGAACCTGGCCATCAAGGGCCGGATCGAGCCCTGGCTGGGGATGTGGGGCGCGGACATCGTCTTCGGGGTCCTGGGGCTATGGCTCTTCGCCACCTCGGCCCGCGAGGTCCCGCTGCTTCTCCGGCGTCGGGGCCAAGCCCGGACGGGGGAGGCGGACCCGGCGCCGCCCGAGTCCCGGCCCGCTCCCGTGATCCGCATCCGGCGGGCCCTTCCCGTGCTGCAGACGCTGGACCGCTACATCCTGCGCAAATACCTCTTCATCGCCGGGCTGGCGCTGGCCAGCCTGGCCGCGGTCTCGGCCATCGTCACCTTCTTCGAGCAGATCGACAACCTCTACGAGCACGGCAAGCCGATCGGACTGCTGCTGTCCTATGTGGCCTTCCGGATGCCGGAGTTCCTCCACATCGGGCTGCCGATCCTGGCCCTGACGGCCACCCTGCTGGTCTTCGGCTTGCTGACCAAGAGCAACGAGCTGACGGCCATGAAGGCCTGCGGCATCAGCCTCTATAGGGCCGTGGTGCCCGCCCTGGCCATGGCCCTTCTCCTGGGCCTAGCTTCCTTCTACCTCCAGGAGCGGGTTCTGCCCCGCTCGGCCCGGGCGGCGTCCGAGGCCTGGAACGAGCTCAATGACGCCCCGGCTAGAACCTACGCCGTCTTTCACCAGCGCTGGGTGGCCAACAAGACACGAGACCGCTTCTACAACTACCAGTACTTCGACCCGGACCAGGCCGCCTGGAGCGGGCTCCAGGTGATCGAGCTGGACATCGAGAAGTGGGCCGTCCGCAGCCGCCTCTACGCCAAGCGGGCCGAGCTGCGGGGAGAGACCCTCGTCCTTCACGAAGGCTGGAGCCGTGAATTCCGCGACGGCGTCCCGGTCACCTTCGATCCCTTCATTGAACGGGAGACGCCGCTTCTCGACGAGCGCAGCCTCTTCTTCGCCGAGGCCAAGGAGCCGGCCCAGATGACCTACGGAGAGCTGCGGGACCACGTCCGGGAGATCCAGGGCCTCGGCTTCGACGCCCGCCGGCCCCGGGTGGACCTGGCCTTCAAGCTGTCCTTTCCCTGGGTGTCCCTGGTCATGACCCTGCTGGGGCTGCCCTTCGCCTTCGCCATGGGCAAGCGCGGCGCCCTGGTCGGCATCGCGGTCAGCCTGGGCATCGCCGTCGTCTATTGGATCATGCTGGGCGTCTTTCGCAGCCTGGGCTACGTGGGCGTGCTGAGCGCCCCGCTGGCGGCCTGGGGCCCCAACGTCTTCTTCGGCCTCCTGGGCGGCTGGCTGTTCCTGCGCGTCCGAACCTAGCCTTTTACATCTTGTACTTGCCCAGCTCGGCCGTCCCGAGCCGCTCCATCCAGCGCAGCAACGGATCGGCGCCTCTGTCCTCTTGGGCTGCCTGCTTCTCCCGGCCCCTCTCCACGACGTCCTGCTCCGCGAAGATGGGCGACGCCGTGCGCAGGGCCAGGGCGATGGCGTCGGAGGGACGGGCGTCGAAGACCATGCGGCTCTCGCCCGAGCGGCAGTGGATCGAGGCGAAGTAGGTGTCGTTGCGGACCTCGGTGACGACGATGCGCTCCACCTCGATGCCCAGCCGGCCGAGGAAGGCCTTGAGAAGGTCGTGGGTCATCGGACGGGGCGTGGGGACGTTCTCGATGATCAGGGCGATGGCGTTGGCCTCGAAGGTCCCGATCCAGATGGGCAGGGCCCGGCCGCCCTCCTCCTCTTCGAGCAGGACGACGGGCATATGCGAGATGGGGTCCTGGAACAGACCCTTGATCCTCATGCGGATTTCCATGGCTTCTTTCCTACCGAGTCGGGCGGATTTTGAATATAAAAGCGCGAGGGATGGTTGTCAAGAAAGGCGGTCATCCAAATTTATGGATTTTATCCATTTCCATGGATCGAGGTCGCCTGCCCGCCGTCGCGGCCGTGATGTTATTTTGTTTATTATTAATTGTTTAAAGTGTATGTTTTGTTGGCATGTTACTTGCTTAGTAACAGGCGAATCGAGAGTTGAGTCATGCGTACTATCTTTACAAGTGAGGAGGTGAGAATCACCGTAGTAGGCAGATCCCTGCATCTGCGAGGTCGGAGCGGGCTTTGCGGCCTGCTCCCGGGCTTCGGAAAGTCCGCCCGGGGAACAAGGACCCCGGCCGGGCTTCTTCCTGGAATCGCCTAGACAAAGGGATTCATGGGAAATAAGGAGACTATCGCTAGCATGAAAAAGATCCTGTTGTCCTTGCTCGCGGTTCTGCTCCTCGTCGGCGTCGCAGCCGCCCAGATTCCGAACGGCAAGATCGTCGGTACGGTTAAGGACGATCAAGGCGCTCCCCTCCCCGGCGTAGCCATCGCCGCGGCGAGCTCCAAGCTGGTCGGTATCGCGTCTGCGGTATCTGACGAGTCGGGCACCTACCGCATCTTCTCCCTGCCTTCCGGCACGTACTCCGTCACCTACACCCTCCAGGGGTTCAAGACGGTCAAGCGCGAAGGCATCATCCTCCAGCTCGAGCAGACCATCACGCTCAACGTCACGCTGGAGCAGTCGAGCATCGAGGCCGAGATCACGGTCGTCGGCCAGAGCCCGCTGATCGACGTCAAGAGCACCACCAAGGGCGCCACGATGTCGAAGGAAGTCTTCATGCAGCTGCCCCGCAGCCGCAACTTTGACGGACTGCTGGCCACCGTGCCCGGCGTCCAGTACGAAGACAACCAGGGCGGCCTGTCGGTCGACGGCGCTTCCGGTACCGAGAACATGTGGTACATTGACGGGACCAACGTCAACAACATGCGCGTCGGCACCCGCGGCCAGAGCATCGTCATGGAGCAGCTGGAAGAGGTCAAGGTCACGGCTTCCGGCTACAGCGCCGAGTTCGGCGGCTCGATGGGCGGCGTGGTCAACGTCATCACCCGGTCGGGCGGCAACGAGTTCCACGGCGACATCTTCGGCTACTACAACAACAACAAGCTGTGGATGCAGGGCAAGAGCAGCGACTATCTGCGGACCAGCCCCTACGCCTCCTCGCCGTACGACACGGACGACTACGAGTACATCAACACCGACGACCTGTACTACGAGGGCGGCAAGAACCGCGACAACTCCCAGCGCCTGGAAGGCGTCGTGAACCTCAGCGGCTACATCTTCAAGGACAAGCTGTGGTTCTTCGCCTCCTTCAACCCCATCTACTCCTACACCATCGCGGACCGGTTCTTCACCTCCGACCCGGTCAATCTGGCCAACGCCAAGATCCCCGGCGACACGATCAAGGATCCCCGCCAGGGCCGCGACATGTATGAGTTCTACAACAAGAACTGGTACTGGTATTGGTCGGGCAAGTTGACGGCCGCCCCGCTGAAGGGCATGCGCGTGTCTCTGAGCGTCGTCAACAACTTCTCCAAGGTCCGCGGCAGCATCCCCGGCATCACCGGCACCGGCAACAAGTACTACTCCTACCGGACGGACTGGAACCCCATCAACCCCTCCACGGGCCTGGGCCTCCTGACGGCCGGCCAGGAGTACGGGTACGACTACCCGAACATCTCCGGCAACGCCAACGTCGATTACACCGTCAGCAACAACTTCCTGGTCAGCGCCCGGTTCGGCTACTACCGGACCAACACGACCAACCAGCAGCTGTTCGTTCCCGGCACCTACTACTACTTCAACCAGTCGAACATGCGGTATGACGGCGTCTTCGCCGACATCCCGGACAACCTGCGGCACTATTCCGGTTGGAGCAACGGCGCCGGCACGACGGTGACCAAGAAGTACATCAACGAGCGCATGAGCGTGAACCTGGACTTGACGTACTACCTCAACCTGGCCGGCGAGCATGCTTGGAAGGCGGGCTTCCAGTATGTCCGGCTGCATGAGGACGTCGACTCCGGGCCCGTGGCCCCCCTGGTCAACCTCTACTGGGGCACCTACTACACCGACCCCGTCGGGACCAAGGTGCAGGGTGACTACGGCTACTACACCCTCCGCAACGACTTCAAGTCGCCCTACGGCTCGAACTTCAACGTGGCCAGCAACAACTGGGCCTTCTACATCCAGGATTCCTGGACCATCGGCCAGCGGCTGACCCTGAACTTCGGCCTCCGGACGGAGAGCGAGTACGTTCCCTCCCTGGCCACCAACGATCCCGAGTACGCCGACTACAAGCCGATCCAGTTCGGCTTCGACAAGAAGATGGCTCCCCGCGTCGGCGCCATCTATGACGTCTTCGGCGACTCCAGCTTGAAGGTCTTCGCCAGCTTCGGCATCTACTACGACGTCATGAAGCTGTACATGGCCGAAGGCGCCTACGGCGGCTTCAAGTGGTGGACCTCCTACTACTACTTCGACAACTACAACTGGGACAAGATCGCCGCTTCCGGCGACATCAGCAACGCCGCCGACCAGGCCGCCGCCGGCCGGTACGCCGGCTCCCGCAACTGGCGGACGGTTTCTTGGGACACCACGGATCCCGACCTGAAGCCCGTTTCCCAGAGCGAGCTGTCGTTCGGCGCGGACAAGAAGATCACGGAAGAGATCTCCTTCGGCGCCCGCATCGTCTACAAGCACCTCATCCGCACGATCGAGGACGTGGGCGTCCTGATGCAGGATGCCGACGGCAACTGGTCCGAGGAATACTTCGTCGCCAACCCCGGCGAGGGCTGGACCATGCCCGTCTCCGAGGGCGGCAAGTTCTCTGACGTGTACTGGCCCGCTCCCAAGCCGAAGCGCGAGTACTGGGGCGTCAACCTGTCCCTCGAGAAGCGCTTCAGCAACAACTGGCAGGGCGGCATCAACTACACCTGGAGCCACCTGACCGGCAACTACGGCGGTCTGTCGTCCTCCGACGAGAACGGCCGCAACTCCCCGAACGTCGAGCGGTATTGGGACCTCTGGTTCGAGCGCTATGACCTCCACGGCAACCCCCTGGACGGCACCCTGCCCTCCGACCGGACCCACTACTTCAAGGCCTTCGGCTCCTACGCCTTCCCCTTCGGCCTGACTGTCGGCGTCGTCGCTTACGGCCGGTCCGGTCTGCCCAAGACCACGACCCTGAGCTTCAACGACATGCAGGTCTTCCCCGACGGCTACTATGACACCGGTGAGCGCACGCCGTTCATGGCCTGGGCCGACATGTACATCGAGTACACCCTGCGCATCGCCAAGAAGTACAGCATCAACCTGAACGCCACGATCTCCAACTTCACCGACACCAACACGATCACCGGCTACTCGATGCAGTACAACTACACGATGCTGCGCATGACCGACGACGAGCTGCTGGGCCAGCGCACCAACTACAAGGACTGGAAAGTTTGGATGGATGAGCAGATCACCGTCAACAAGCTGAACCCGGTCTACGGCTGGTGGACGGCCCGCAACGGGTCTTGGTCCTGGCGCGCCGGCGCCCGCATTTCCTTCTAAGAGGGAACTGCTAGCGCTTAACGCCTAGTCCTACCGCCCCGTCCTCATCCTCCCGACAAGGGGGGATGGGGGCGGGGCTTTTTTTTTGTTCTTCGCCCCATTCCGGGCAGGGCGGTTCAGAATATAGGCCAACGGCTGCTTGGTTGAGCCTGCACCTGTGTTCTGATGGGCCTCGGAGTTCTCACTCGATCTTGCTGACAACTCTCCATTAAGGAGCTACCGACACGGGCTCAACCGGCGCTTCTCCGCCGTTGGCCTATACCCTGAACCGCCCGGCCTTCCCGGAATGAGGCGAAGAGAAAAAATCCAGCCCGGGGGTGTGGCGACGAGCCGCGGTTTCGTCGTATAGTTTGTGAGGCTGAGCCTCAAAGATGCCTTCTGCCAGCCGGAAAGAGAAGATGCTGCGACTTTGGAAGTATCTGAATACAATAGGGATGGCGTCATTCGTCGCCCTAGTGGTGCTAGTTGTGACGGTCCCGGCCCAAACGACCGCGGAGCTGATCCGAAACGCGCACGACTGTTTCGACACCATGGATTTCGAGACCGGCCTTCGCCTGGCCAATCGGGCCCTGGAAGACAATCCCGATTTGTGGACGCTGCGGCTTCGGCAGGCCGTGGTCCTCAAGAAGCTGGGCCGGGACGAGGTGGCATGGATGGCCCTGAACAAGGCCGTCGATGCGGCTCGCAAGGAGCCGGGCTCGATGGAGAGCTTCGGTCCGCCGGCCTTGGCCGCGCTGTGGAAATATCAAGAAGGCCGGTTCGAGGAAAGCGGCGCTCTGGCAAGAGAGGCCGCTCGGCGAGCCGAAGATCGCCTGCATCCCGCGCGGGGGGGGAAGCCCGATTGGCCGCCTGTCTTCGCGCCGGGATTGAGCGGGCCGGCATCGACCGACGAGGCGGCTTCTCGGCGGCGACTCTTTCCCCTCAACGCGGGCTTGGCCGCCTATCTTCTTGGCCTCCTCGCCGAGCGCGAATCCGGCTGGGGCCGCAAGGCCGAAGAATGCTTCCTGGCCGCCCAGCGGCTGTCCTATGACGCGCGTGACTGCGCGGTTCGGGTCGCTCTGGGACGGATAAGCGCCGGCGACCACCGCGGCGCCATTCGAGCGGCCGTGGCGGCTTGCGATGAAGCAGGCCTTCATCCGGATCTCTGTCTGGCCCTTGCCGCGGCGCACGATGCGGCCGGCGCGAGAAGCGAGGCGGATAATTTCCTCTCTTTGGCCGTGGACCTCGAGCCTTTTCGGCCCACTCGGCTTCGAGCTCTGGCCGCCGCCGAAGAGGCCCGGGGAAGGCGGGCGGAGGCCGTCCTGATCCTCGAGAGGGCTCTGCGCTTGAATCCGGCCGATATGACGTCGCGAGACTATCTCGAGAGGCTGGAAGGGGGGCGGGGACTACCTACGGGCTCGTATTCCGAGTCGATCCGCGCGGCCCTGGCCGAGCTCCGGCTGGACCTCGAACCGCGATGGAGCTACTCTCTTTGGAGAACCCAGGAGGCCGTCGCCGCTTTCATCAACGAACGCTTTGCCCGATATCTTTCGGAAGGGCTGGTGGACGATGCGGCCGGACTTCTTGGCGCCTTCCTGCGGCTCGACTCCAGCTCGCCCACGCTGCTCTACAATCTGGCCCTGCTGGAATCTTCGCGCGGCCGGCCGGACAAGGCGCTGCCCCTGGCCTGGGGAGCCGCGGCCCGCAAGCCCGACTACGGGAATGCCCTGGACGAGGCGGGCCGGCTTCTCCTGGTCCTGGGGGACTTCGACCGCTCCGTCCTGCTCTACGAGGACTCCCTGGCCCTCCGGCCCGACGATCCGACGGCTTGGTACAACCTGGCCTGCGCCCGCTTCGCCGGCGGAGACGGTCCGGGCGCCGAAGCCGACCTGATGAGGGCCATGGACCTGGATCGCGCCGGAGCGGGGGCTGATTCGGACGATCGGGACGCGGCCCAACGGAGCGGGCAGCCCCTGCGGACGGGCGCTTTCGGGCGGATGAGGCCATCGCCCCGTTCGGCGGCGTCCGAAAAGCCGGTCGAGGAGAAAGTCGAAGGGGTCGCGCACGCCCTGACCGTCGGGGTGGACTCGATCCGCTGCCGGGCCCTAACCCTGCTGGCCTCGATCCGCTTGGAGCGCGGAGAGACTCAAGCCGCCCTCGCGGCGGCGGAGGAAGCGGTCCGGATCGAGCCCGATTCTCCCGACGCCTATCTCGAGCTGGGGCGGATCCGTCTGGCCCTGGGCCAAGCGGCCGCGGCCGAAGCCGCATTCGCCAAGTACCTGGCCTTGGGCGGGTCTCCCGCTAAGGCGCAGGCCGTCCGCAGGACGGGCGCCTCTACCGGCCGGACGCCTTGAGCTTGGCCAGGGCGGCCCGCGCGCTTTGGACCTTGGCCGCGGGCTCCTGCCCGGGCGCGGCCAGGAACTTCTCGAAGCTGTCGATGGCCGCGGCCGTGTCGCCCTTCTCCTTGTAGCAGACGCCCAGGCTGTAATAGACGTCCGGATCGGGGCCCAGAGCCAATGCGCTCTGGAAGGCCTGAATGGCCCGGCTGAAGTCTCCGGCCCGGGCCCATGCGGCGCCCAGCGCCTTGGGCGCGGCGGGATCCTTGGGGTAGTCTTCGATCAGGGCCTGGAAGATCTTCTCGGCCTCCGGCATCCTTCCTGCGGCCGCCAGGTTCTCGGCGTAGGCCGTGCGGAGGAACTTGCTCTCCGGCTCGACGGCCAGGGCTTTCTCCAGATAGCCGCGGGCCTCGTCCCGGCGGTTCGTCCCCTCCAGGATCATGGCCAGGCCGGTCAGCGCGTCCGGGGAGGCGGGGTGCAGGCGGAGGATGTTGCCCATCACCTCGGCCGCTTCCTGAGGCTTGTTCATCATCAGGTAGGTGTAGCCGAGGCGGGTCATCAAGAGCTCCGAATCCGGCAGACGGTCGAGCCCCTGGCGCAAGGTGGCCACCGCGCCGCCGAAGTCCTTGAGCCGGGCCTGCGATAGGGCCAGCCCGATGTAGCTGGACGCCGCTTCGGGCCTCTGGGCGATCATCTTTCGGTAGAGAGCGGCCGCCTCGGCGAAGCGGCCCTCGTACTCGGCCTTCTCGGCGTCCTGGACGATCTTCAGCTCGTCGAGCTTGTCCTTGGGATCGATCGCGCCGGCGCGGCCGGATGGATCGGAGTAGTCCACGTAGCCCAGGGAGCGGAGCCGGGCGATCTCGGATTCGCTTGCGGTTCGCCGGCTGGAAGCCACCCCCTCCTTCAGGATCGCGCCCAGCCGGGCCTTGAGGCCGTCGGCGTCGGCCCGGCCGTCTGAGGCGGCCAGATTGTCGCTCTCGCCGGGATCGGCGGGCAGGTTGTAGAGCTCCCGGGTGGGGGCTTCGATGTATTTCCAGAGGCCGGAGACCAGCCCGGTCAGGGCGGCCCAGCCGAAGTTCTCGCGGGGGTAGAAGCTCTCCAGGTAGACTTCCAGATCGTCCTGCCGCCGGCCCTGGATATAAGGCAGGAGGCTTTGCCCCTGAATCCCCTCGGGGGCGGGAATCCCCAGGATGTCCAGGACCGTGGGAAAGATGTCGATCAGCCGGACGCGGCTGTCCACGACCTTGCCGGCCGGCAGGCGGCCGTCGGAGTAGATGAGCAGGGGGACATGCACGGCCGGCTCGTAGAGGAAGACGCCGTGGCCCCACTCGCCTTTCTCGCCGAACGACTCCCCGTGATCCCCGGCCACGACGACCAGGGTCCGCCCGAGGAGGCCGCGGGCCTTCAGGCGGAGCATGACCTGGCCGAGGATGAGGTCCATGTAGGCGATCTCGCCGTCATAAGGCCGGCCGGCCAGCTCCTCCCGCATGGGGGAGGGCGGATTGTAGGGCAGATGGGGATCGAAGAAGTGGATCCAGGCGAAGAACGGGTCCGGGGAGGCCGCGGCCTTCTCGAACCAGGGCTCGAAGAGTTGCAGGACCTGCTCGGCCCGGCGCTCGCCGTTGGCCGACTTGAAGGGCGAGCCCGGCTGGATGTCGTCGTCGTAGAGGTCGAAGCCGCCGTCCAGGCCGAACCGCGAGTCGACCGAGAAGGAGGCGGTGAAGGCCGCCGTGCGGTAGCCGCGGGATTTCAGGGCCCGGGCCAGGGTCGGCGTGGAGTCCGGAAGGGCGTAGGAGCCGTTGTTGTGGACCCCGTGGGCGTAGGGATTGCGGCCGGTCATGATGGAGGCGTGCGAGGGCAGGGTCAGAGGCACCGGGGCATAGGCCTTGGCGAAGCGGACGCCGTTGCGGGCGATGGCATCCAAGTTGGGGGTGACGGCGTCCTTGTAGCCGTAGCACCCCAGGCGGTCGGCCCGGGTCGTGTCCAGGGTGATGAGGACCACGTTCAAGCGGGGCCCCGCGGGCACGGCGACAGCCTCCGCGGCGGGAGCTTTGGGCCGGGATAAGGCCCAGACCAGTCCGGCTCCGGCGATCAGAATGGCCGCGATCCAGACCGGCCAGGTCCGGGCCAAGAACGTTCTGCGGGAGGGCGGCGGAACGTCCTTCGGCCAGGGCTTGTTCTGTAGACCGGTTCGCCGGATGTCGGCGACGGACCCGCGGGATCGATTCTTGGGCTTGGACATGGCGGAATTCCTCGGGAGTAAAAAAAAACGCCCCGCCCTCTCTTTGGCAAGAGAGGACGGGACGCGGCTGGACGGAGTTACTTCTTGATGGCAGACAGGATGTTGCGGACCAGGGCGGCCCGCTCGCCGTCCGGCTCCAGGGTCAGGAACTTCTCGAACTTGATCACCGCGTTGGCGTTGTCGGCCTTGTTCAGGTAGACATAGCCGAGCTTGAGGAAGGAGTCGGGCCACTCGGGCTTGATCTCGGAGGCCAGGGTGAAGTACTTGATGGCCTCGTCATAGCCCTGGTTGGAGAAGAAGATCTCGCCGACGTTGTAGGCCAGGACCTCGTCCTTGGGCGAGGCGGCGATGGACTCCTTGAAGTATTCCTGAGCCTCGGCCAGCTTGTTCTGCTTGAGGGCCACGTTACCCAGACCGGCCAGGGCCTTGCCGATCATGTCCTTGCCCAGGGCGGCGTCGGTCTTGGCCTTCTCGATGATGTCGTTGTAGAGCGCGGTGGCCTTCTCGAAGTCGCCCTTCTGCAGGTGGCACTCGCCGATGGAGATGCGGACCTGGTAGGCCAGGGGGTTCTTCTCCATGAAGGTCTCGTACTGGACGATGGCCTCGTCGTACTTGCCCTCGCGGTAGAGCTTGTTCCCGTTCTCCAGGAAGACGAAGGAGGCCTCGTCCTCGATGAAGCCGCCGCCCGGCTTCTCGGACTTCTTCAGGTGGATCTTGACGGGCGGGTTGACCTGCAGCTGGCTGACGTAGATCGGCTGGTTGACGGGATCGAAGCCCTTGGCGTAGGAGATGAGGTTCCAGTTGCCGCTGCCCAGGCCGATGAACGACCATTCGCCCTTCTTGTTGGTCAGGGTCTCGAACTTCAGGCTTTCGTTCTGAGGATAGGTGATGGCCACCTTGGCGCCCTCGATGGGATTGCCCTCGAGGTCGGTGACCGTGCCGCCGATGCGGCCGACGCCGCGGCCGGCTTGGGCCGAGGCGATGCCGGCGGTCAGGAGGACCGCGGCGGCCAGGACGATCCAGAATCTGAGCTGCTTGTTCATCTTAAGCCTCCGGACGAATCTTTTGCAAAGAATATGCCAAATCGGCGGCTCGGCCGACCGACTCCAAAATCACTTATTATAAACAAGATGAACGTCGATCGCGCCTTTCCCGACCCGGTATGCCCCGGCGGGCCCTTCCTGAGGCCTCGCCGCGGTCTCTCCGGGAGGACATTGTATCACTTTTTAGGACGCCGGGGAAACCGCGCGATAAGGCAGGCGCTTGCTGACTTTGCCGCCGTCGCCCGAGCTGGTCAATGTCACTTCGAGCGTGCCGCGTCCCTCGGGAAGCGAGAGCGGGATTTGGATCTCCAGCTCGGCCCGGCCCAGCTTGACGAGCTCCCCGGCTTCCAGGTCCAGACTCTTCTCGGCCGAGGCCTCCGCGACCCGGGCCTCCTTGGCGTTGAAGGCCGCCGCCTGGACGGTCAGGACGGTCCGGAGCCGGCCGTCCTCGTCCTTGAACCAGATCCTGCGATACGGCACGAGGACGCTCAGGGTCATCCGTCCGGGGCCGTCCGGCCGCAGCTCGACCCGGAAGTCGAGGCCCGTGCCCTGGCCCGCGACCTCGGGCTTGAGCGTCAGCTGGGTCTTCATGATGGCGGCCAGCTGGATGGCGCTGTCGGGCTCCAGCCGGTAGTCGCCCGTCCAGTCGGCGTCGTAGAAGTAGATCGGGAACCAGCCGTAGAGCCAGACCTCGGCCGGGACGCCGTAGAAGCTCATGCCCCGCGGGTACTGGGCCCGGGTGTCCGGCGGGCCGAGCAGGATGTAGATGCGGCCGCGGTCCTGGAGCCAACCGGGCTCGCTGCCCCGGCCCTCGTTGAAGAGGAAGTTGGCCTCTTCGATGCGCTGGTAGTACTGGACCTTGAACTCGTTCTCCTCGGTGGACGGGTCGGGATCGCGCTGGGCCCAGAAGGCGGCGATGAAGGCCGGCCGCTCGGCCGCCGGGAGGTTGCGGAAGGTCCGCCGCTCCTTGGCCGTGACGATGTAGCGGACTTCGGACAGGAAAGTCCGGCTGTCGGGGTCCAGCCGTCTCTCCAGCCGGACGCTCGCGCAGCCTGAGGCTGCCCCCAAAGCCAAGAGGACAGCCGTCAGGCGCGCGATCCGGGTCATTTCTTGTCCTTGAGGGCGGCTACCTTCTCCTTCAGCTGGGGCTGGTTGCCGTTCAGCTGCAGCGAGCGCTCCCAGGCCACCAAGGCCTCGGGGATGTTGCCCAGGTTGAAGTAGCAGTCGCCGATGGCGTTGAGGACTTCGAGATTGGTGCCGAAGTGGGCCAGGTATTCCTTGAAGCGGACGATGGCCGGCTCCAGCTGTCCCGCGCCCTGGTGGGCCCTGGCCGCGACCAGGAGGAAGTCCCATCTTCGGTCGTCGGCTAGGAAGGGAGCGGCCAGCGCCAGGACGCCGGCGAAGTCCTTGTCCCGCAGCATCATTCCGGCGTAGTCCAGAGCGTAGCGGGCCTCGCCCGGCTCGCCCTGGTACGCCGCCAGTAGCAGCGGCTTGGCCCGGGCGACGTCGTCCATGGCCAGGTACTCCTGGCCGAGGATATGGAGGCTGGCCGGATCGGTCGAGGCGGCATGGGGCAGGGAGACCACGAAGGGGCGGACCAGGCTGAGCATGGGCGTGATGTAGAAGTTGGCCTGGCCGGTCAGCCGGCCGCGGCCGGCTGAGTCACGGACGGTGATGCGGAGCTGGTAGTTGGCCGGCGGATAGTCGGCCAGGGGGATCTCCTCGTAGAAGCCGGCCCGGTCGGGATAGTCGGCCACGCTCCGGACGAAGGACTTGAAGACCTGCCCGTCGCGAAGGACGGCGTACTCGACGGACCCGCCCTCGCGGACGTCGGCCGGGGGATTGGCCATCTGGCTGAAGACCGAGAGCGTGTCGCTCTGCTGGAAGTCGTTGCGGGGCGAGGGCACGAGCTGGATGCCGTTCAGCAGGAAGGCCTTGGTCGCGCCCCGGTGGGGCGAGGACTTGTCGGCCTTGTTGGCCAGGACGGGCTGGAGAAGGGCGAACTCGTCCTTGCCCGGCACGACGATGGTCGCCTCGAAGGAGGTGAACTCCCGCGAGACGCGGTTCTTCCACAGCAGGCTCATCTTGAAGCGGCCCGGGATGAGCGGGAAGAGGTCCTGGTAGCTGAACAGCTTGTTGCGGATGGCGGCCAGCTGGGCCTGGTTGACGTCGAGCGGGACGGTCCGGCTGAACTGGTAGACCGTCCGGGCCGGGTTGGCCGCGTCGTAGATGCGGCCCTCGATCTCCATCTCGGTGTGGAACCCCTGGGCCCCGGCCTCGAAGTTCAGCCGGCTCGGCTCGAGGGCCAGGTGGACGAAGGCCTGGCCGCCGGCGTCGAGGAAGACGCCCAGGAGCGACTCGTTGTCGATGATGTTGGAGGTGTAGTCGACCTCGATGATGTCCTTGTAGCGGAGGAGCTTCTCGGCGTAGTCGTCCTTGACCTTCATGTAGCCGGAGGCCGGCAGGTTCTGGCTGAGCATGATCTCGGTGGCGACCGAGGGCGCTCCGGCGAAGGACGTGTCGCCGGGAATGAGGGTCAGGGAGACGGCGGCGACGGAAGGCTCGATGCCGATGAGCTGGTAGTAGGCCGTCTGCACCTCGGTCGCGTCGCCCTCGTAGAACCGGAGGAGCCTCTGCGGGCCGTCCTTGACCGGCGAGTAGATCTGGTACTCCAGCTTCCCCTCGGGCTTGAAGAAGACGATGTTGAACTGCGACGGCAGGCCGCGGTCGCCCAGGCCGTCGAAGAACCAGATGATGACCGGGCGGATCTCGGCCACGTTCTCGAAGCGCTGGATCTCCTTGGGCTCGCCGAGCGTGATGTAGACGCGGCCCTGGTCCGTGCGCCAGCCGGCCGTGCTGGTGTCGCGGCCGAACCACTGGTTGACGTAGGCGATGCGCCGGTAGTGCTCCTCGCGGAACTCGTTTTTCTCGGTGTCGGGCGTCGGGTCGCGCTGCCTCCAGAAGGCCTTGATGAAGGACTCCCTCTCCCGGTCGTTCTCCAGCTGCAGGAAGACGTCCCGCTCCTTGGGAGAGATGATGTAGACGACCTCTTCCTGGATCCAGCGGCGGTAGGCCTCGGGCAGGTCGGCGGGCGTCTTTTTCCGGGCTTGGCCGAAGGCGGTCCCGGCCGGAATGGCCGTGAGGACGGCTAAGAGAATGATAATGGGACGGATACGTCTGTCTTTCATCATTTGATTATATCTTTCGCCCGGGCTCGGGTCAATCGCGGGACCCTGTAAAATTCCTTTCCTCGGACCGGATTCCCGTCCGGCCGCTCTCCCTGGGCGAAACTTAAACTCCATCCCGTCTCCTTCAGATGCAACTTTCATGCCCGTCGGCCGGGCGGACCCGCTCTCCGGGGACGCCTCCGGAGTTGATCGGGCTCCGGGCTTAGGCTATCCTAGGTCCGCAACGGAGGACGGCGTGAAGAAAAGGATCAGCCTGTTCGTCGCCATCATTTGGGCCGCCGGGATCGCGGCCGCCCAGGAGCCCGGAGTCATCTCCGGCCGCGTCAAGGATGCCGAGGGGACCCTTCTGCCCGGTGTGGCGGTCACCCTTTCCGGCGGCGGCGTCCCGACCCGCTACGCGGTGACGTCGGGCAAGGGGCTGTTCCGGTTCACCGGGCTGCCCGCGGCGGCCGACTATGCCCTGGAGCTCGACCTCCCGGGGTACAAGACCCTGCGGCGGGACGGCCTCGCGGTCTCATTCGGGAGGGACATCCGATTGAGCCTGACCCTGGACCCGCTCCCGCCCGACGAGATGATCACCGTCTCCGGAGCGACGCCCGTCATCGACCGGACCAACCGGCGCACGGGGCTGGCCGTCGATGCCTTTCTTCTCCTGGCCCTGCCGATGCCCGGCGATCCCTGGTCGTGGCTGGCCCTGGCCCCCGGCCTGGCGGCCGACCGGGAGAACGTCGGCGGAGCCGAGTCCGGCCAGCAGGCCTATGTCCACGGGGCCGGGACGGTCTGGACGGACGCCGTCTGGACCCTGGAGGGAACCGACATCACGGATCCCGCGACTCCCGGAGACGCCCCGGCCTATGTCGATCCGGCCAATTACAGCGAGATCCGGGTGGATGTCGCGGGGGGCGATGTCCGGACCCGCACGGCCGGCTTGCAGCTGCATCTGGTGCCCCGATCCGGCGGGACTCGCCCCTCGGGCGCCCTCCGCTTCGACATCTCGGACAGGATCTTCGAGCTGAACAATGTGCCGGCGGCCCTGGCCTCGGCCGGCCTGGGCAGCCCCGGCCTCGACAGCCTCCGGCTCTACGGCGGGAATCTCGGCGGCATGCTCCTGCGCGACCGCATCTGGGCCGCCGCCGCCTTCGGCGTCCAAGACATAGGCCAGCGGACCATGAGCGGGGTCGTCGACGAGGTCTTGATCGCCTCCGGGTACGGGAGCTTGGACTTCAAGATCTCGCCCGGCCTGCGGCTGAACGGGCTCCTGGCTTACGACGCCAAGAGCTCCTCCAACCGGGCCTTCTGGGGATACGCGGAACAGGCCCCGGAGACGCTCTGGTCCCAGAGGAGCCCCAGCCTGACGGGCAAGGCCCGGCTGGAGAAGAAGCTGGGGGCCTTCGAGCTGGCCCTGACCGGCCTGCTGACATCCGTCGACTTCCATCTGGCGCCCCTCGACGGCGCCCGGACCGTGGACGGCTCCGGGAGCTACCAGATCCGGAGCTACGAGCCCTCTTTTTACGTCACCGGCAACGCCAACGACTACCGGCGCAAGTCCCGCCAGATGGGGCTGGCCTTCACGGGCCGGGCCTACTTCGACAACATCCTGGGCGGCGGGCACGAGCTGACGTTCGGCCTCGAGACTCGCGCGGCCGCCATGACCCTCAGCGACACCATCGAAGGGAATCTCGTCCTCCACGACTACGGCTACGGCTGGGTGGAGGCCGAGCTGCTCCGCGACACGGCCGCGTCCTACGGCTATAGCCGCTTTTCGGCCTATGTCCAGGACACGATCGACTGGGGCCGGCTGTCCTTGAGCTTGGGGCTGCGCTATGACCGGGAGCACGCCCTGATCCGCGATCAGGTCGTCGCCGCCTCGCCGTGGCTGCCCGAGTACCTGCCGGCCATGAGCACGGCCGAATACGACCCCGGCTTCGTCAACAGCGTCCTTTCGCCCCGGCTCGGCCTCAGCTACGATCTGCGCGGCGACGGGCGGGACGTCGTCCGGCTGTCGCTGGCCATCTACGGCAGCCAGACCGGCATGGACCCGGCCGTGTTCGTCAATCCCGCCTCGGCCGGCATCGGCCTTCTCTGGAAGGACGCCGACGGAGACGGCCGGGTCGCGCTCGGCGAGCTGTTCGGGATCGACTGGCTGACGGGCTCCTATGCCTCGCCCTACGATCCCGCCACCTGGCTCTACGCCTGGGGCTTCGATCCCTATGATCCCTCCGACCTGAGCCCGTCCAATCGCCTCGCCCCGGACTACGCCGCGCCCCTGACGGACGAGGTTCTCCTGTCCTACGAGAAGGAGATCCTGGACGATTTCGGCGCCCGTCTGGACGTCCTGTACCGCAAGCGCCACCGCCTGTCCTACGACATCGGCATCCTGGCCGGCGGGGTGGTCGAGGACTACACGAACTGGGTGCCGGTGGGGACCAATACGACGGTCGGAATCGAGTATTGGACCCGCCTCGCCCCCGCCTACGGATCCTACCGGACGGCGGCCAAGGACCGCTACGAGCAATATGCCGCGGTCACCTTGAGCCTCAGCAAGCGGTATTCGCGGGGCTGGATGCTGAGCGGCTCCGCCACCTACGCCGACTGGAAGATCAACTACGGCGGCGACTACCTGGACCCCAGCAACATGGCCTACTTCGAGGACGGTGTGGTCTGGGCCGAGTCCCTGGGCGACGGCCTGGACGGCGTCCTGGTCAGCTCGCGCTGGACGGTCAAGCTGGCCGGCCTGCTCGATCTGCCGCTGGGCCTCAAGGCCTCGGCCGTCCTGACGGCCCGGGAGGGATTCATCATCCCCACCTACACCATCGTCCAGCGCGAGAACATCGGCCCGACTTATCTCTACGGCAACGAATACGGCAACGGCCGGGTCGGCGACACCCGCCTGCCGGCCCTGGTCCTGCTGAACGCCCGGCTGGAGAAGGAATTCCGCCTCGGCGACCGGTTCAAGCTGGCCGTGGGCCTGGACGCCTTCAACGCCCTGAACTCTTCCACCGCGCTCAATCGGGCCGGGCGGATCGGGGCCTCGAACTTCCTCCAGGACACCCTCATCCTCAACCCGTGCGTCTTCCGCCTCGGCGCCCGCGTCGCGTTCTAAGCCGAGAAGAAGCTCTTCTCCCATCCCCGGGAAGCGGCTCGGTGTATCGTCCCGGCGGCTTCGGGCCTTTAACGCCTTTTTCCACCGATCCCCTTGGCGCCTCCGTAACTCCGCAGCATTGTCCGATCGGACCTGTCATACCTCCCACTCCTATCTCTTTCCCATCAGTAGGATGCGTGCTCAAACATACTCCGGCGGCCGTTGGCTGCCCTCGGGGAGAGGTGGAAAAAGACTAGGCCCTCGCGATCTCGCCGTCGGCCGATACACCGAACCGCATTCGTCTCCCGGAGATGGGAGAAAAACAAAAAAAGCCCCGCCCCCCGCGAGGGGGACGGGGCTTGGGAAGGCGGAGAGGGCGGGGGCTTACTGGAGGGTGAAGTCGATCTTCTTCTCGACGTTTCTCTCGGAGCCCTTGTCCTGGATCTTCATGACCAGGGTGTAGGCGCCGGCGGGGAGGTCGCGGACTTCGTTGCGGACGGCTTCGCCCTGCTTGATCTGGAGGGTCTGCTTGAGGTTCAGGGGCAGGCTGAGGATGCTCGAATCCCAGGCCGCCGGGCTGAACTTGATGACGGCCTTGTCGCCCTGGAAGACCTCCATGGACACGTCCATGCTGACGGCGCCGGTCTCGGAGGCGGCCAGCCCGTAGACGTAGCTGAAGAGGTTCAGGTTCTCGCCGATGGCGAAGACGTTGTCCAGGCTGGGCACGAAGTGGGTGTCGCCGAAGGAGAAGAAGCCCTTGTTGAGCGTGGGGTTCTTCTCCACCGTCTGGCCCTGCTTGAAGTCCTTGATGAAGAAGGACGGGATGGTCTCGAGCCTGCCCTCGTAGGACTTGGCATCGGGGAGCATGAACTCGTAGTACTGAACGCCGACCTTGGCCCGGTCGGGAGAGGTCACGGCCACGGCGGCCACGTACTCGCCCGGCTTGATCCCGAAGGAGATGGTGTACCACTCGGTCTTCTCGGGGTCGAATCCGGCCTGGTCGACTTCAAAGGCGGCCGGAGAGGCGAACTCGCGGACCAGCTTGCCGGGGACGCCGTTCTCGGACCGGTGGATGCGCAGGAACAGGTTGGCGGCGGCTTTCATCTTGGGCGCGGCCGGGGGCTGGGACGGGTCGACGACATCGGAGGCGGGGGCGGCGGCGAAGCCCAGGTCGGCGTTCTTGATCCGCAGGTAGAGGACCTGCTGGTAGCCCTGCTGGGCCGGGAGATACTGGCTCTTGAAGACCTCGAAGGGAAAGTCGGTCTTGGCCTGCTTGGCGGCCAAGCCGGAGTCCATGATGTCCCGGATGTTCTTCTGGGCGGCGGCCGGGGCGGGCTTCTGGGCGGCCGCGCCGGCGGCGACAAGGAAGCTGAAGATGAGCAGAGAGACGGTTATCTTTTTCATGATCGGCATCCTCCTCTGTGATGCGTAAGACGAACTTCGCTATCTAAAATAGCAAAGAATATGCCAACTTCATTCATGGAGAAGTGTGTTCTTTTCAGCGCCATTCCAGCAAAAGCCCTGTAAAGGATGTTTACGCCCGGCCAACAGAAAAAGGACTATACCAAAAAGAAGCCCCGAAGACAACCGGGCTCAGCGCTGGAAGGCGTCGACCGCCTGATTGTGCTCGCGCAGGGTGCGGCTGAACTGATGGCTGCCGTCGTTGCGCGAGACGAAATAGAGGTAGTCCGTCGGGGCGGGACGAAGGGCGGCCAGAAGCGACTCGCGGCCGGGGTTACAGATCGGGCCCGGCGGCAGGCCCTTGACGCGGTAAGTGTTGTAGGGAGAGTCGAGCTTGAGATCTTTGGAATAGAGGCGCCCCCGGTACGTCCCTTCGGCCTTGAGGACGTAGACGATGGTCGGGTCGCAGTCCAGCTTCATGCCCAGGCGCAGCCGGTTGTGGAATACCGACGAGACCAGGGGCTTCTCTTCCGCCCGGCCCGTCTCCTCTTCGATCAGCGAGGCCAGGATGACGACTTCGCGGACGCTCATTCCGCTCCTGGCGGCTTCGCTGCGCCAGGCCTCGTTGAAGACGGCCTTGAACTGGCCGGTCATCAGCCCCAGGATCTCCGCCGCCGTGATGCCCTTGGGCAAGCGGTACGTCTCGGGGAAGAGGTAGCCTTCCAGGTCGGACGCCTGGGTGTCCAGAAGCCCGAGCGGGGACGTGTCCTTGAAGGCCGCGGCGAACTCGGCCTCGCTTCCGAATCCGGCCGCGATGAAGAGGGGGAAGATCTCGCGGCCGGTCAGGCCCTCGGCCGCCGTCACCGAGCGGAGGTAGACGCGGCCCCTGATCAGGGCGTCCAGGACGGCCGCCGGGGGGGAAGACAGGGGCAGGCTGTACTGGCCGGCCTTCAGCGGCCGGCCGGCGTGGAAGAGGCGGTAGCGAACGAGGAAAGGCGTGGTCTTGGCCAGCACGCCCCTGGCTTTCATCTCGGCGGCGATGGCCGAGGCGCCCGCGCCGCGGGGGATGTCGACCAGCACCTCACGGCCTTGGGCGCCCGCCCCGGCCCCCGATTCGAGGGCCGTCCAGACGCAGACCCCCAGGAGGGCCGCTTGGGCCAATATGAGCAGGGCCTTAATCGGACGGAGCCAGAGTCTCATCGTCGCGCTTGCTCTCCAGGTATCCCTGCAGGATGATGACGGCCGCGATCTGGTTGACCACGGTCCGCTTGGACTTGATCCGGACCTTCTGCTCCTGCACCGAGCGCAGGGCCTGGTGGGTCGAGAGGCGCTCGTCCCAGAATCGGACCGGCACCCCGGCGGCCTTCTCCAGCCAAGCGGCGAAGGCCCGGGTCTTCTCGGCCCGCGACCCTTCGCTGCCGTCCATGCGCAGCGGCATGCCGACGACGATCAGGCCGATGTCGTGGCCGGCGACGATCTCGCGGACCGCCGCCTTTCGGGCGGCGTCGCTCCCTTCGAGCTGGATGGTGTCGAGGGGCTGGGCGATCAGGCCCAGCGCGTCGCTGAGGGCCAGCCCGATATGGCGGTCGCCGTAGTCGACGCCGAGGATCCTCATGACCGGACCGTGCGGCGCCTCTTTCTCCGGTGGCGCTCGAATCCCAGCCGGATCAGCCGGTCCAGCAGCTTGGCGTAGGGGAGGCCGGTGACGCCCCAGAGCTTGGGATACATGCTGATGGCGGTGAAGCCGGGCAGGGTGTTGATCTCGTTGGCGTAGAGGGCGCCGCTCCGCCTCTCCAGGAAGAAGTCGACCCGCGACAAGCCTTCGGCGCCGCAGGCTTGGAAGGCGATCACGGCCTGGCGGCGGACCTCGGCGGCGACGTCGGCGGGAAGATCGGCCGGGATGCCGAAGCGGGTCTTGCCGTCGATGTACTTGTCCTTGTAGTCGTAGAAGTCGTTGGCCGGGAAGACCTCGCCGGGGAGGGACGCGGCGGGCTCGTCGTTGCCCAGCACGGCGCACTCGATCTCCCGGCCGTCGATGCCCCTCTCGACCAGGATCTTGCGGTCGTAGCGCAGGGCCAGGCCGAGAGCGGCTTCGGCCTCGGCGTGGCGGCGGACCTTGGAGATCCCCACGCTGGAGCCCAGGTTGGCCGGCTTGACGAAATAGGGCGGCTTGAACAGGGCCCTGACGCGCCGCAGGACGGCGGCCCGGTCGCGGCGCCACTCGGGCTCCCGGACCACGATCCAGGGCGCCACGAGCAGGCCGCGGGCCTGGAAGAGCTGCTTCATCACGTCCTTGTCCATGCCGGCCGCCGAGGCCAGCACGCCCGGGCCGACGTAGGGGACGTCGGCCAGCTCCAGGAGGCCCTGGATGGTGCCGTCCTCGCCGTAGGGGCCGTGCAGGACGGGGAAATAGAGGTCGGCCCGCAGCGGGGCCCCGACCGACCCGCTCTGCCAGGGCAGGAACGGGTGGAACGGGCCGCGGCGGAGCCGGGATAGAGGCGTACGAGGCGAGGCGGCCGGCTTCCAGCGGCCGTCCCGGGCGATGTAGATGCAGACGACGTCGTAGCGGGACCGGTCCAGCTGGTCGAAGACGGCCGAGGCCGATTCGATGGAGACATCGTGCTCGGCCGAACGGCCGCCGAAGAGGAGGGCGATGGTTTTCTTGGCGGGCATGGCGGTCCCATTCTAGAGGAGAGGGGTCGGTTTGTCCATGGGACGATCCGGGCCCCGCCGTCCGCCCGGACCGGACTAGAGATTGGACTTGAACAGCCGGCTGGGCGTGAACTTGATCCGCTTCTTGCGCGGGATGGAGATGGAGTCGCCCGTCTTGGGATTGCGGCCCTGGCGGGCTTCGCGGACCTTGATCTCGAAGCTGCCGAACCCGGACAGGTTGACCTTGCGGCCGGTCCGGAGCGATTCCTTGACCGAGCCGAGCAGGGCCGCATAGGCCTTCTGGGCCTGAAGATGCGTGATTCCCGCGGCGCGGGCCATGCTCGAAGTGAAGTCTTTCTTTCCCATACCACCCTCCTTGCCGATCCGGTCTCTTCTCTTGCTGAGATGACGACGATTATCCAAATGTTAAAGCCGAGAATGAAGAAAGTCAAGGCATGAGGGACTCTTTCGGGTTCGTGGCGCCGTCTGCCGGCAATGTGTTAGAATGCCGGAAGCGAGGTGCGTCATGACCAGGAAAGCGGGCTCGTGCGCTCTCATCATCGTGCTCCTGGCCGGCCTTGCGGCCGGCGCGGCGGCCCGGGGCGGGGACCGGGTCGAGAAGGCGGGGATCGGCCAGAGGCCGCTGGCCCTCGTCTCCGACTCCGATCTCCTCTGCTCCTTCTTCGTCCTGGAAAGCGCCGTTCCGGCCCGCATCGAGTCGGCCGAATCCGCCGACGGCTTGACCCTGATCGGGGAAGGCCGGATGGTCTGGGCCCGAAGCGAAGCCGGCGAGGACGTCCGTCCCGGCCAGGCCTTCGCCGTGATCGAGCGGATCGAGCCGACTCCCGGCGCCAAGCCCGGGAAGATCCCCGGACCGATCGCCTTCCGCCGCGGCCGCCTGCGGGTCGTCCGCGTCGACGGGCCGAGATTCCTGGGGCGGATCGAGAAGGCTTGCGGCACGATCCGGGCCGGCTGCCTCCTGCTGCCTTGGGATGACAAGTCTCCCATCATGGGCCGCGACCAGGGCTACGACGTCCCCTTTCAGGGCGGCGAGGCGGTGACGGGCCGGCTGTCCTTCTTCCGCGACGGGCTGACCCAGGCCGGGCCCGGCGACTGGATCCTGATCGACATCGGAGGCGGACAGGGGCTGCAGGTCGGCCGGCAGCTGACCGTCTTCGCCAAGCCCGAAGGAGACCATCCCCCCCGGGCCGTGGCCAGCGCCGTCGTCATCGACGCCGGGCTGGATACGGCCACCATCAAGGTCCTTTCGGCCCGCGACGCGCTGCGTTTGGGCGACCTCGTCCAGGCCAAGGACGCCCGCGGGGATTGACACCCCAGGGGGTTTTTGCTAGTTTAACGCAGTGCTTCCGGGGCGGTCGCTCCGGCGGCGCGCCTGGACGCGGGCGTAGTTCAGTGGTAGAACGTCTGCTTGCCATGCAGAAGGTCGTGGGTTCAAGTCCCATCGCCCGCTCCATCCCCCCTTCCGCGGCCGCCGCACGGCGTCCAGCGAGGGCGCGGTACCCAAGTGGCTAAGGGAGAGGTCTGCAAAACCTCGATTCGCCGGTTCGAGTCCGGCCCGCGCCTCCATCTTCCTTCTCCGATCCGAAGCCCCCGATTCCTCGATTGACAGCCCCAGGCGATTAGGCTAGATTGAGGGCGACTGAAAGGAGGAACCCATGGACCTCATTCCCCGCGTGCAGAATCTGATCATCAAGCCCAAGGACGAGTGGGTCAAGATCAAGGGCGAGTCGACTCCCCCCATGACCCTGATCCTGGGCTATGCGGCGATTCTGGCGGCCATCCCGGCCATCGCCCAGTTCATCGGCTACGGCCTGATCGGGATCCGCGTCCCCTTCCTCGGCAACGTCCGCTACCCCCTGGGCAGCTCCCTGCTGCGGGCCGTCCTGTACTACGTCTTCACCCTGGCCAGCGTCTACGGGTTCGGATTCGTCATCAATCTGCTGGCCCCGAACTTCGGGACCAAGCCCAATCTGCAGAAGGCCATGCAGCTGGCCGTCTACAGCATGACCATCCCCTTCGTGGCCGGGATCTTCTACATCATCCCGTCCCTGGGCGTCCTGGCCGGCATCGCCGGGCTCTACGGGCTCTATGTCCTCTACCTCGGGTTCAACAACCCGCTGATGGACACGCCCAAAGACAAGATCGTCAGCTACATGGTCGTCTGCATGGTCGTGGTTGTGGTGCTGATGCTCGTCGTCGGGCTGATCCTGGGAGCGATCTTCGCCGTCGGCTCCGTGGCCCGCTTCTGACGCGCTTCTGACGGCCGCCGCTTCGCCGCCGGCTAGGACAGCTCGGCGACGATCTTGGCGAAGGCCTCGGCGGGGGAGGCCGCCCGGGTGATCGGCCTCCCCACGACGAGGTAGTCCGACCCCTTCTCCACCGCCAAAGCCGGGGTCATGATCCGCTTCTGGTCCTGGGCCGCCGCCCAGGCCGGGCGGATGCCCGGCGTTACAATCAGGAATCCCGGTCCCACCTCGCGCCGCACGATCTCGATCTCCTGGGCCGAGCAGACCACGCCGGTCATGCCGGAAGCCTTGGCCAGGGCGGCCAGGCGCAGGACCTGGCCGGACGCGTCCGGCGCCATGCCGATGGACGCCAGATCTTCGCTCTTCAGGCTGGTCAGAATCGTCACGCCCAAGAGGATGGGCCTTTCCGTCCCCCGCTTGGCGGCTTCCTCGGAGGCCGTGGCCGCGGCCCGGGCCATCATCTCTCCGCCGCCGGACGTATGGATGGTCATCATCCGGGCGCCGTGGCGGACGCCGATGCGGGCCGCCTCGCCGACGGTGTTGGGGATGTCGTGGAGCTTGAGGTCGAGGAAGACCTCTTTGCCCAGGGCCTTGATCTCCTGCAGGAGCGAGGGCCCTTCGGCCGTGAACAGCTCCAATCCCACCTTGAACAGCGAGGCCTGGTCCAGCGTCCGGACCAAGTCCAGGGCTTGGGCCTTGGTCTCGACGTCCAGGGCGGTGATGATGCGGCGGGCGGGGGAAATGGCTTGGGTCATGGTCGTCCTCCGGGGCGTGCGGCGATAACGCCGCCATTATAGGGATTCGGGGGAGCTTTCTCAATCGGCGGGCGGAAGAGACGCTAGCGCCCGGTCTCGAGGGCGCCGACGATGTCGGAGGCCCGAGCCAGGCCGTGGGCGTCGCACCAGGCGCCCATCTCGGCGGCGATGCGCAGGGCCGCGGCCGGATCGACGAAGCTCGCCGTGCCGACCTGGACGGCCTTGGCCCCGACCAGGAGAAACTCCAGGGCGTCCTCCCCGGTCATGATGCCGCCCATGCCGATCACCGGGATGCGTACGGCCTTGGCCGCCTGGTAGGTCATGCGCAGGGCGACCGGCTTGATCGCCGGCCCGCTCAAGCCGCCGAAGACGTTGCCCAGCTTGGGGCGGCGGGTCTCCAGGTCGACGGCCATGGCCAGCAGGGTATTGATGAGCGAGACGGCGTCGGCGCCGCCGTCCTCGGCCGCCCGGGCGATGGAGGCCACGTCGGTGACGTTGGGCGAGAGCTTGGCGATGAGCGGACGGCGGCTTCTCTCCTTGGCCTCGTAGACGATGGATTGGGTGGCCCGGGCGTCCATGGCCGGGCAGGCCCCGTTCTGCTTGACGTTGGGGCAGGAGATGTTCAGCTCGTAGGCGGCGATCCCTTCCCGCTTGTTGAGGAAGTCGATGACCCTCAGGTACTCGTCGTCGGAGGCGCCGCAGACGTTGACCACGACGACGGCGCCGCGTCGGGCGAGCTCGGGCAGGACTTCGGCGGCGAAATGCTCGACGCCGACGCCCTGCAGGCCGATGGCGTTGATCAAGCCCGAGGCGGTCTCGACCAGGCGGGGCGGGGGATTGCCTTCCCGGGGGCCGTAATAGAGGCCTTTGACCACGATCCCGCCCAGGGCGGCCAGGTCCAGGAAAGGCGCGAACTCCAGGCCGTAGCCGAAGGTCCCGCTGGCCGTCAGTACAGGGTTGCGGAGCTTGAGGAAGCCGAGGTCCGTCGAGAGATCGGCCATGTCAGCTCCCGCTCCAGACGATCTCTTCGGCCGCGAAGACGGGGCCGTCTTCGCAGATCTTGCGCCAGGCCTGGCTTCCCTCTCGGCGGATGCGGTGGACGCAGCCCCAGCAGGCCCCGAAGCCGCAGCCCATGATCGCCTCCAGCGAGATCTGGGCCGGGATGCCGCGGGCCAGGGCCAGGGCGGCGGCTTTCTCCATCATCGGGTCCGGGCCGCAGACGAAGAGGGCCTGCGGAGGCGCCGCCGACGCGCCTAGCTCCTTCTCCAGGAGCATTGTGACGAAGCCCTTGAAGCCGAGGCTCCCGTCGTCCGTGGAGACGACCGGATTCAGACCCGCCGCTTCAATTTTGTCCGTGATGGGGATTTCGGCGGCCGTCTTGCCGCCGTAGAAGACCTTGACCCGGGCTCCCCGGGCCGCGAGCCGCCGGCCCAGGAAGAAGAGGGGCGCGATGCCCCGGCCCCCTCCGACGAGCCAGGCCTCCCGTCCTCTCCAGGCGCCTTGCAGGCGGAAGCCCTTGCCCAGAGGGCCGAGCACGTCCAGGAAGTCGCCCTTGGCCTTGGCCGCCAGGAGGGCCGTGCCCCGGCCGGCCGTCCGGAAGAAGATCTCCAGCCAGCCGCGGCCCGCGTCATGCAGGCTGATGGGCCGCCGCAGCAGCGGATCGCCGCCGGGCGAGGTCCGGATCATCACGAACTGGCCGGGCCCCGCCTCGGCGGCCATCTCCGGGGCGGCGAAGCGGAGGAGATGGAAATTGCCCCAGCTCGCATTCTTCAGGATCGGGGCGCGCGGATCGTGGCGCATGGCGGCCCCAAAATAGCAGAACGGGGAGAGGGGGTCAACCGGAGCGGGGCGCGGATTCCTCGCCGCGCGCCAGCAGCCCGTCCAGGCCCCAGCGCCTCTCGGCCGCCAGGGGCCGGAGGGGCTTGCGGGCCGGGACGAAGGACATGGCTCGTTCGGCGAAGGCCGTGATCGAGAGCGAGGGATTGACGCCCAGGTTCTCGGGGATCTGGGACCCGTCGCAGATCCGCAGGCCCCGGTATCCCTGGACCTGGTTGCGCTCGTCGATGACGCCCTCCTCGGGCGTCGGCCCGAAGGTGCACCCGCCCAGGATATGGGCCGTGATGGGGATGTTCAGGGCCACCTCGGAGACGACGTTGCCCGCGACGCCGTGGATGCGCCGGGCCAGGCGCCTTCCGAAGTCGTTGCCCGGGGGGATCCAGGTCGGCACGCGGCCTCCGGCGTCGCGGGCCGCCGCCAGGGTCCGGCCGAAGGGCCAGGGCCAGGGCCGGCGCAGCTTGAGCCGGAAGCTGCTCTCGAGCGTCTGCATGACCAGCAGGATGATGGTCTGGCGGGCCCAGTTCTTGGGGCGGCGCAGCTTGAGGTTCTTGACGGGGTGGAGGATCTCGCGGCCGATCCAGCGCAGGGCGCGCGGGACGCGGCGGCCTCCGTCCGTCAGAGCGGCGACCAGAAGCGACATGGCGTCGTGCCCCGGGCCGAAGCGGACCGGCTCGATGTGCGTGACTTCGTCGGGGTGGACGCTGCTGGTGATGGCCACGCCCCGGCTGAAGTCGGCCTGCCGGTCGAGCGAGCGGACCCCGAGCAGCGTCTCGGAGTTGGTCCGGGTGAAGCGGCCGAGGTGGGGCGACAATCGCGGCAGGCGGCCGCGGCGCTTCAGATCGAGAAGGAGGCGGTTGGTTCCCAGCGTCCCGGCGGCCAGGACGACTTCCTTGGCTTTAAAGGTCAGCCCGCGGGAGCGGCGCAGGAGGCCCGTCGTCTTGCGGGTCCGGACGATGTAGCCGTCGCCGCCGTCCTCCGAGAGAGGGAGGATGTCGACGACCTTGTTCTCGGCGAAGATCCGGGCGCCCATCTTGCGGGCGAAGTAGAGGTAGTTCTTGTCCAGGCTGTTCTTGGCGTCGCGGCGGCAGCCGGTCATGCACTCGCCGCACAGCTCGCAGCCCAGCCGGTCGGGCCCTTCGCCGTCGAAGTAGGGGTCCGCGGCCGGCTCGCCCTTCTTTCCGAAGTAGACTCCGACCGGGGTGGGCCTGTAGGTATGGCCGCGCCCGATCTCGGCCGCGACCTCCCGCATGAGGACGTCTTGGCCCGTCTCGACCGGATTGTCGACGGCGCCCAGCATCCGCCGGGCCAGATCGTAATAGGGAGCGAAGGCTTCCTTGCCCCCCAGGCGCGCCAGGCTGGGCCGCTCGAAGATCGCATCGGGCGGCTGGTACAAGGTGTTGGCGTAGTTGAGGCTGCCGCCGCCGACGCCCGACCCGGACAGGATGAGGACCTTGTTGAGCAGACGGAGCCGCCACAACCCGGTCAGCCCCAGGCCGGGGAGCCAGAGGAACTTTCGCAGGTTCCAGTTGCGGCGCGGGAACTCGTCGGCCTGCCAATGGCGGCCGGCTTCGACGACACCCACCCGGTAGCCCTTCTGGGCCAGGCGCATGGCGGCCACGCTGCCGCCGAAGCCGGAGCCGATGACCAGGGCGTCGAACTCGAAATCCGGAGCCCGTCTCTCTCGACTCATGGCCGCCTCAGCGGGAGCCAACCCCCGCCGGATTCCTGATGATCCCGTAGCGGGCCAGGAGGCGGGCCGTGGGCTTTCCGTCGCGATCGAAGCCGCGGACCCTGTAGTAGCGCTTGAGCATCTTGGCCAGCGGGACCCTGGATCGCCGGGGATCGGTCTCCCGGCCCTCCCGCAAAAAGCGCGCCGGCAGCGTATCGTCCTTGCGGCTGATGCCCTCGCGCACGTTCATGTGCCTCTCCAGGACGTGGACACGGGCGCCGGCCCGCAGGAAGGCCGTCATCCCCAGCCGCCGTCCCAGGACCGGACGGTAGATCTCGGGCCAGAGGCTGACATCCATCAATCGGGTGGCCAGGGGAGCCAGAAAGGCCAGGGCGGGCTTGAGGAGGAAGTTCGGCGTCAACCGGACCAGCGCCGGCTCCAATCCGAAGGGAAAGGCGGTGAAGAGGCAGAGATGCATCGAGTTGACCGCGGCGTAGAGGTTCTCGAAGAAGGCGACGATGGACGCCTTGCCCCGCCAGGTCCTGGCCCAAGCCATCCCGACGAAGGTCTCGACGGCGAAGGCCGTGGCCGAGAGATGGCAGGCCCCGCGATTGGCCACGGCATAGGAGAGGCCCTGGCCCCAGGCGCCGCGGGGGTCGTAGGCCGCCATCTCCAGGCCTTTGACCTGGATGGCGAACTCGGCGCCGCCGTATCTCTCGGACAGGCGCCGGCTGCCCAGGGCCAGCTCGGCCCCCAGGCCGCGGCGGGCCGCGATGTCGTGCAGGGCTTCGTCGATGCCGTCGGCGCAGCCGAAGCGCAGGGGCGACGGGAACAGGCCCTTTTCGGTCGCCTCCATGGCCCAGGCCAGGGTGCCGGCGGTCGAGATCGTGTCCAAGCCGAGCCGCGTGCAGGTCCGGCCCCAGCCGGCGATACGTTCCGGATCGAGGATCCCGAGATTGGCGCCGAACATGCCCACGGTCTCGTACTCCGGGACGGGCGCCTCGCTCCCGGCGAAATTCCCCTTGTGCCCGCAGAGGATGGAGCAGTCCTTGCAGGCCGCATATCCGGTGGTATAGCGCTCCGCGTATCTTTGGCCGGAGACGGCTTCGATGCCGGGGCGCTCCCGGCCGCGGAAATTGTCGACCGGCAGCAGCCCATGCTCCCGGTTGAGGCTGACGTTGGCCACGGTGCCGTACTTCCGGTAGAGGTCGCCCGACACCCAGTTCCGGTTGATATAGGCGACGGCCTTTCGCCGCGCCGCCGCCAGCGCTTCAGGCTCGGCGGGCGTGATGGCCCTCTCGCCGCCCTTGGCGACCAGGGCTTTGACGTTCTTGGAGCCGAGCACGGCTCCCAGCCCGCCGCGGCCCAGCACCCGGTGGCCGGAGACGGCGCAGGCGTAAGGGACGAGGCTCTCGCCGCCGGGGCCGATGACCAGCGCTCCGGCGCCATGGGGCCTCAGCTCTTCCTGGGCCCGGACCGTGTCCAAGCCCCAGAGAGAGTCGGCGGGCAGGAACCGGACGCCGGCCGCGTCGATGGCCAGCACGATCCGGCCGGCCGCTTTCCCTTTGAGCAGGATGCCGTCCCAGCCGGAAGTCTTGAGGGCCATGCCGAACGGCCCGCCGCAGGAGGAAGACGTGAAAATGCCGGTCAAGGGCGATTTGGCCGCGGCCGCGAACTTGCCGGAGCAGGGCGCTTTCGTCCCCATCATGATCCCGGGCATAATCGCCATCATGTTGTCCGGGCCAAAAGGGTCGGCCCCGGGCTCCATGCGGTCGTAGAGAAGCTTGAGGCCGAGCCCCTTGCCGCCCAGATAGAGACGGCGGTCTTCGTCGGGAACCGTGAAGACACTCGCGGACGCCGAGGTCAAGTCGATCTCGAGGATCCGGTCCCGCGGCTCGCCGCCGTCCGTTCGTTGCGCCATTCTCTTTTCCGCTTGCCCGGCTATGGGCGGCAATCTACTTGGAAACGGCCGGTCCGTCAAGACTTGGCCTGGGTCCTCCCGCGCAAGGCCAGCACGCCCCGCGCCACAGCCTGGTCCAGCAGGCCTTTGACCGCGGCCGCTTCCACCCGGCCGTAGTAGGGCGCGCCGCCGGCCAAAGCCTCGGCTCGAACGGAGCGGAAGATGTCGAGGCCGGTCCGCTTTCCGTCGACGAAGGCGAAGACTTCCTTGACCATGGTCGGATGGAGGCCGGGATAGCCCGGGCCCCAGCCGCGCTTGGTGAAGTACCCGGCCATCGAGCCCGAGTTGACCGGGATCAGCCCGGCCAGCTCCCGTTCAAGCGGCGAGAGCGCCGCGGCGGGAGGATTTGTCTCTCCCGTCAGGGCGGTCCAGGCGGCCCGAAGGTCGGCTCGGAGAGCTTCCGCTATCCGTTCGATCGCCGCGGCCCGCTCCCGGGGAAGGGCGGCGTTGCGGCCGCCGGGAGCGGCGAAGGCCTCGATCGAAAGAAGGGCGCCCACCTCGCGGGCCACGGCCAGGTCGATGAGCTCCCCGGCTTCGGCGAAAGCGTGAGCGGCCTTTTCCCCTCCGGCGCCGGCGCCTTCCCGCAGGCGCTCCTGGGCCGTCCGCAGGTCGAGGCCCAGCCGGGCCAGTCCCCTGGCGTAGACCTCCTGGACGAGCATCGGGACATCCTCGTCCCCGGCATCGGCCAGGAAGAGCGTCGCGGCGGCGATGACCAGGGCGTTGCGCTCGAGCTGGGTCCGGTCGATGTTCCAGAGGTCGTCGTCGCTCGAGTGAATGAAGAAGTCGGGATTGTTGATCAGCCCGACGGCCGGGACGCCGACGATGCCCTCGCAGAAGACCTCGTGGTCCGAGCCGCCGCTGTGCGGCAGGGCCATGGCGTCGTACCGCTCGCGCGAGCCGAGGAAGGCCAGAACGGGCTTGGCGAAAGGCTGCGGCGTGCCGGCCTCCTCGGCGGCTAAGGAGCCGGTCTGGCCGAGGACGATCGACTCGACGATCGACTCGACCACGTCGTTGAGGAAGCTGGGCAGGGAGAAGGGCGTCCGGATCAGATGCTGGACGCGGGAGCCCTGGCTCTGGCGGGCCCCGACCATGTCCTGGTTCAGCGAGGCCAGCCAGCCGCGGGGCGCCTCGGGGTGCTCGGCCAGGTACTGGTATTCCGAGGTGTGCTCGTTGGGCCACCAGAAGACGATGTCGCGCTTGGGCCGCCGCACCCGCCCGGAATCGATGAGGGCCTTGATGGCCCGGCCGACCTCGAGCTGGGAGGCGCAGCCGCTGCCGTTGTCGTTGGCCGAGGTGCTCTCCTCGTCCAGGTGGGCGGTCAGGATGATGTCCTGGTCGTGGATCGAGGCTCCCGGAAGCTCGGCCCACAGGTAGGCCTGGCTGGCCTTGTCCGCGACGTCGGCCTCGATCTCCGCCCGGACCCGGACCGGCCGGCCGGCGGCGCGGGCCCGCTTCAGGACGTCCTGAAGACGCCCGTGGCGGCGGGGCGAGATCATGAAAGCCCAGGGCGCCGCCTTCCCGTCGGGCACGGCGGCCGGGACCTTGATATAGGCGATCTGGTCGGGCGTATCGAAGCGGGCCTCGGGATGGATCGAGGCGCACGAGACGACGCCGAGGGCGCCGCGTCCCCAGACCGCGGTCCGGATGGCCGCCGCGGGCGCGGCCGTGGTCAGGACGATCTTGCCGGCCACGTCGAGGCCCTGGAGCTCGGCCGCGGACGCGCCGCCGATGTCGACGAGCTCCGCCTCGGCCCGGGCCGAGCGGCTGAACACGGCCAGCGACACGGCCACCTCGGCGAAGTCGGCCAGCTTCTCCTCCTCCGGCTCGATCATCCGCAGGACGGCCGAGCGGGGATTCCAGCTCAGCCCGCCTTCGAAGGGCTGTTCGACGACTTGCACGGCCTCCAGGCCCGAGGCTTCGGCCAGCTGGGCCAGGTGGCGGGCCGCGTCCACGTAGGCGGCGGAGCCCATGATGCGGTGGAAGGGCGTCAGCCCGCGGACGACGTTGAAGGCCCGGTCGCCGGAGACTTCATCGACCAGAAGCCGGAAGAGCGGAGGGGGGAGAAAGGGGCTGTCCTGGGCGGCGGCCGGCGGAGCGGCGGGGCCCAAGACGGCGACCAGTCCGAGGGCAAGCGAGCAGGCGCGGCGGAAGTGCGACATGGGAGCCTCCCTGGCCGTCACCGTAGGACTTCCGGCCGGCCCTGTCAAGGCTCGCCCGCGTTTTGACACGTCCGGCGGTTTTAAGACATAATGAGCCTCAATCCGATCGAATT